>NZ_BAAAXV010000009.1:1200000-2400000 GCF_039535785.1 Nonomuraea helvata | reverse complement strand
GCGACGATCGCCAGCGCCGCGATCGGCACGTTGATCAGGAAGACCGCGCCCCACCAGAACCACGCGATCAGCGCTCCGCCCAGCACCGGCCCGCCGACCAGTCCGACCATGGCGACCGCGCTCCAGGCGGCCATCGCCTTGCGCCGCTCCCGCTCGTCGAACACGGTGATCAGGATGGACAGGGTGCTCGGCATGATCAGCGCCCCGCCGACGCCCATCACCGTGCGGGCCGCGATCAGCAGCACGGGGTCGGCGGCGTAGGCGGCCGCCAGCGAGGCCACCCCGAACAGCGCCAGCCCGATGACCATCACCCGGCGCCTGCCGTACCGGTCGGACAGGCTGCCCGCCGTCAGCAGCAGCCCCGCGAAGACCAGGATGTACGAGTCCAGGATCCACTGGACGTCCTGCGCGCTCGCGCCCAGGTCGGCGGTCAGCGGCGGGATCGCCACGGACAGCACCATGTTGTCGATCACCAGCACGAGCGTGCTGAGGCAGAGCACCACCAGGATCAGCCAGCGGCGGGAACTTGTATACATCGCAACCTTCCACGGTCTGCGTACGTCGCTCTCGTTATGCGAACATTGTACGCATGAGAGTGGGATGTACGCAACTCGCCTATGGGTGGACGGCCGTCGATGGGCGGCGGAGAGTGGCTGTTGCACATCGACCTCACGGCCGGGCGCCACCCGCCCCTCGAACCGAGGAGGAAGTATGCCTACCAGCCACCACGCCGAACACGTCGGCAGCCTGCTGCGCCCGCCCGAGTTACTGCAGGCCAGGCGGGCCCGCGAGCGCGGCGAGCTGAGCGCCGAGGAGCTGGCCAGAATGGAGGAGAGCGCGGCGCTGGCCGCGCTCGACCTCCAGCGCGAGGCCGGCATCGAGGTCTTCACCGACGGCGAGGTACGGCGGGCCACCTGGATGGCCGGCCTGATGGAGTCGCTCGGCGGGGTGGAGCCCGTGCCGGTGCCCAACTCCACCTGGTTCAGGGACGGCGGGGAGGTGCCGCCCGAGGAGACCGCGTTCGAGATGGTGGTCGCGAGCGGCAAGCTGACCCAGAAGACGCAGCTCACCGCCGTCGAGGCGGACTTCCTCGCCCGGCACGCGCCCGGTCAGTTCAAGATCACGATGATGAGCTCGTCCATGGGGAACCTCCTGTGGCGACCCGGGCTCAGCGACGCCGTCTACCCGACGCCCGGAGACATGATGCGCGACCTCGTCGCGCTGCGGATCGCCGAGATCAAGGATCTGCTGGACCGGGGCGTGAACTGGATCCAGCTCGACTCCCTGGGCTACAACCAGGTCATCGACCCCGAGTTCCGCGTGCGCATGCTCGGGCCCCACGCGCCGGCCCCGGAGACGATCCTCGACTCGACGATCTCGGTGGACGCCGAACTGGTGCGCGCGGCCAAGGCCATGAACCCCGAGGTCACGGTCGCGATGCACATCTGCAGGGGGAACAACCGCAGCGCGTGGATGTCCAGGGGCGGCTACGAGCCGATCGCGGAGCGGCTGTTCGGGGAGGTGCCGGTCGACCGGTTCCTGCTCGAGTACGACACGGAACGGGCCGGGGGGTTCGAGCCGCTGCGGTTCGTCCCTCAGGGCACGACCGTCGTGCTCGGGCTGGTCTCGTCCAAGATCCCGGGGCTGGAGTCGCAGGACGAGCTGCGCCGCCGTATCGACGAGGCCGCCAAGTACGTACCGCTCGAGAACCTCGCGCTCAGCCCGCAGTGCGGCTTCGCCTCCACCGCCAGGGGGAACCTGCTCACGGTGGACGACGAGCGGCGCAAGCTGGAGCTCGTCGCGGACACGGCGAGGAAGGTCTGGGACTGACCCCAGCGCCCGGCCCGCCCTGATGAGCGGGCCGGGCCGACCTTGAGAAAAACTTCCGGCCGGGGTGTAGGTGCTGCCTGCGGCGATAAGGCCGGTATCAGGGCGGGCCGGGCACGGGGATCTTCGCCTTAACCAGGTCTTACTCGCCGTTCGTCACTCTTATGTCATCGGGACTCTAGGAGATGACATGGACGCGAACGCCCCTCGCGAGGACAACGCCGCCGGCGGCTGGAGTCAGTTCGGTGACAGGCCGCCCACAGCCGGAGGCTTCACCCGGCCGGGCCCGGTGCTTCCGCCGCCCCCGCCGCCGAGGCGGGCGGGGTTCGTGCTCACGCGCAAGGCGATCGCGGGGCTCGCGCTGGCCGCCGTGACGGCGTTGACGGTGGCGGCGCTCGGGGGCGGGGCCGTGGGCGCGTACGTGGCGGAGGGGGCCCGCCCGGTGCCGACCGTCACCAAGACGGCCACGGCGAGCCCGGTCTTCCGCACGGCCTCGGGCCAGCTCACGGTCGCGCAGGTGGCGGAGAAGGTGCAGCCGTCGGTGGTGATGATCCAGGGTCAGAACGCCGAGGGGTCCGGCGTGGTGCTGTCGGAGGACGGCCTGATCCTGACCAACAACCACGTCGTGGCCGGGCAGGGCGCCCAGCTGACGGTGAAGTTCAGTGACGGCAAGACGGCCAAGGCGACCGTGGTCGGCACCGACCCGGCCACCGACCTCGCCGTCATCCGGGCGGCGGACGTCTCGGGGCTGGCCAAGGCCACGCTGGGCGACAGCGACCAGCTCAAGGTCGGGGACGACGTCCTGGCCATCGGCAGTCCGCTCGGACTCGACGGTACGGTGACGGCGGGCATCATCAGCGCGCTCGACCGTACGGTGACCTCCGGGAGCGGCGGTCAGGACCAGCAGCTCCCGCCGGGCTGGGGCCGGCAGGGGCAGGCGGCCGAGACGACCACGCTCGGCGGCATGATCCAGACGGATGCGGCGATCAACCCCGGCAACTCGGGCGGCGCGCTGGTCAACGCCGCCGGCGAGCTGGTCGGCATCAACAGCGCGGTCGCCGCCGACGGGGTCAACCTCGGCTTCGCGATCCCGGTGAACACCGCCAAGCAGGTCTCCGAGCAGCTCATCAGCAAGGGGAAGGTGAGCCACGCGTTCCTCGGGGTGAGCGTCACCGACGCGACCGGCGACGTGCCCGGCGCGCTGGTCCGCCAGGTGACCGCGGGCAGCCCGGCGGAGAAGGCCGGGCTGAAGCAGGGCGACCTGATCACCAAGATCGGCAACACGCCGGTCCAGGGCGGTGACACGGTCGTCGGTCAGGTCCGCGGGTTCAAGGTGGGCCAGCAGGTGGAGGTCACGTACCAGCGGGACGGGAAGACGAGCACGGTGACCGTGACCATGGAGGAGAGGAAGTAAAGGTGACGGCGCTCCGCGTCAGTGGAGGACGATGTGGAGCGCCTCGCCCACCTTCCGGTAGCCGACCCGGGCGTAGACCCGGGCGGCGCCGTCGTCGCCGGGTGTGAGGAACGGGGTCGTGATCCCGGCGGCCGTGCCCCCGCGCGTCAGCAGCGCCGTGACCGCCCCGGCGATGCCGCGCCGCCGGTGCGAGGCGCGGACCGCGATGCCCGCCACCTCGGCGACCCCTCGGTGCGGGCGGCCGAGCTGCCCGGCGCCGACGGCCTCCGCGCCGTCCAGGGCGACGGCGACCAGGCCGCCGCCGTCGAGGACCCGCCGGAACCGGGCGACATCGTGCTCGGTGGCCTCGGGCGCCTCGAACGCCTCGTTCATCACCCGCGCGGCCTGCCAGAGAGCGGCGTCGTCGGTCACGAGCTCGACCCGGATGTCCACCGGAGTGTCCACCACCTCGTCCGGCGGGCAGACCAGCAGCGGGTAGCGGCCCTCCACGGTGAACCCCGCCGCGGACAGGGCGCCTTCCACCTTCGGGGCCGCCTGCGGCACGTACTCGAGCCGGGGTGTCCTGGCCCGCCCGCGGAACTCCGCGATCAGCGCGGCGATCTCGTCCGCGGTCGGCGCGGCGTCGTCGTCGGGGATGGCGTAGTTGAACGCGAGCGCGTCGTCATGCTCGTCGAACCGGATCATGAACGGCCCGGACCGGACGGCCCGATCCCCTGCCGCCGCCCTGAGATAGGCGTGCACATCGGCGCCGAACAAGCGCGCTCCTCTCCTCGTACGAGGATCCACACGTTACTCTTCCCACATCAGGTCAGGCCGACGATCGTGGCGCTCGGGCTGAAGGCGACCACGACGGCCCCAGCGGCGGGGAGCAGCGTGAACCGGCCCTCCCGCCCGTCGAGGTCCATGTCGAACGGGATGTCCGTGCCGCTCGCCGCGTCCCACGGCATGACGTGCGCCGTGACCCGCATCGAGGTCGTGCCGGTCGCCGTCACCTCCGCCACGAGCATGCCGTCCTTCAGCGGAAGCCGCCCCGTCCTCCAGTCGGAGGGATCGCCCTGGTCCGGTGTCGAGGCGGTCCTCGCCCCGCCCCCGGCGTACGGCCGCGCGCGTCCGCCCTCGTACCCGAGCGCGGTCTCGCTCCCGGTGACGCCGTTGATCGCCTTCCCGGTCCGCTGGTCCAGCAGCACGTCCTTCACACCGGCGCCGTCCATCTCAGGGCCCGAGATCCGCAGCCGCACGGCGCTGAGGTCGGAGGAGGGGGCGATCTCCGCGGAGCCGGGCCCGCCGCCCTCGTGCCGCCACAGCTCGGCGCCGTCGGCGGGGTCCAGGCCGGTCACCACGCTCGCCTCGCCGCAGTCGGACACCACGGCGACGACGTCACGCAGCACCGCGTACGGCTTCGCCAGCCGGCGGTCGACGTGGCAGCCCTTCCGTACGGGACGCTCCCAGACATGCCTGGCGGGATCCGCCGGGTCCCTGCCGATCATCGTGCCGTCGCGGGAGACGCCGATGAGAGCGTGCGAGGCCGGATCGGTGTCCGCGAACGGCTGCCCGGCGTGCTCGGCCCGTACCTCGCCGGTACGGGCGTCCAGCACCACCGTGCGTCCTCTGGTCTTCTCCGCCCCCGTCGCCTGGCCGAAGATGAGCACCATGACGCTCCCGTCGGGGGCGACCTCGAACCCGGTGGCCCGCGCCGCGGGCCTGCGGTAGTGCCACCGCTCACGGCCGGTACGGGAGTCCAGCGCCACGACGCCGTCGCCGATCCGCACCAGCGCGGTGCCGCCCGCGACCGCCACCTGTCTGGCGGGGGTGCCGTCCGGGACCCGCCACCGCCAGGCGAGTCTGCTCACCGACGCTGCCACGGCCGTCTCAGTACGTGCGCTCCCACCAGCGGTGACCGCCTCGACGGGCAGCGTCGCGCCGGCGAACGACACCGCGGCCAGCGCCGCGGCCACGGCCGCCAGCCCCGCCCCCATGCCCGCGAAGGGCTTGGCCGTGAAGTCGGGCACCATCCCCGCTATGAGGACGAACCCGGCAGCGGCGGCCACGAGTCCCGTGCCGAAGAGGATCTCGCCGTGTTCGGGCAGCCCTCCGGCGAACGTCTCCCGTACCCGGACAAACCCGTGCACGGCGAGCGGCACGGCGACGAAGGCCACCGCAATGGCCCGTACGCGCACGGTGACCTGCGCCTCGGCCGGCCCGAGGTCGTCCCCCTCCGCGCGAGCCGTCACGCGTGCCAGCCGGACCACGTCGATCACCAGCCAGGCCAGCAGCCCGAGCGCGAGCACCAGCCCGAGGTCGATCAGCACCGGCAACTCGGCAGGCAACGGGCGCCGCAGGAAGTACCCCCATCCCGCCGCGCCCATCCCGGCCAGGGCGATCCCCGGCCCTAACCATCCCTTCCCCACGATCTGTGCAACGCGCCTTTTGACTGCCTCGTTCCACGATCAGATAACGATCGTGTCATCGGCCGCGGCTCGCGTAGTGCCCGCGGACGAGCGCGGCGGCGCAGGCCAGCGTGAGCAGGCCGAACCCGATGCCGATGAAGACGTTGGCGCCGACGGTGGACGTCACCATGTTGCAGACCGCGAAGACCGCCAGCAGCAGCCACAGCACGGGACGGGAGATGCGGAGGCCGGTCATGATGTGCTCCTCACGTGATCGATGATGAGGAGGACGCTACGGATCACGGCCGCCTCCCGGCGATCCCGCCAACGAGACGGCCGAGGTACAGCAGGCTGTACTTTTCGTCCGGCTGTCGCGTCTCCGTTCCGGCGGTGTCCTAGGGTCGGAGAATGCCGACTCAGGACGCGAAGCCGGCTCGCCCGTCGGACGTGGTGGCCCGGGCCCGCGCCACTCTCGACGCACTTGAGCATCTTGTCGGCGGCGTCGGCACCGCGATCCTCGCGCTCGTCGCCGTGCTGGGCCTGGCCCTCACCGCGCTGGCCTGTCTCCTCGGCGTGGGCCTGCTCGCGGTGCCCACCGCGCTGCGCGGGCTGCGCGCGGTCGCCGACCGGGAGCGCGCGCGGCTCTCCCGCTGGGGGCCCGACGTCGTCATAAGTCCCGACCCGGTGCCGTCCGGGTTGCGGGCCGCCGTCACGAACCCGGCCTCCCGGCGCGAGCTGTGCTGGGCGCTGACCCACGCCGTCTTCGGCCTGCTGATCGGGATCATCGGCATGACGCTGCCGCTCAACGCGGTACGCGACGGCACGTTCCCGCTGTGGTGGTGGCTGCTGCCGCCGGAGGAGTCGGCCGGCGCCGCCATGGGGCTCTGGAAGGTGCACGGCTTCTCGACCGCCCTCGCGATCTCGCTGCTGGGCCTGGGCTGGATCGCACTGTCCCTGTCCCTGGTCCCGGGCATGGCCCGGTTACAGGCGTGGCCGGGGCGGCGGCTGCTCTCCGCCGACCCCAGCACGGACCTCGCGCTGCGGGTCGCCCAGCTCACCGCGACCCGCGCGGAGGCGCTCGACGCCCACGCCGCCGAGCTGCGGCGGATCGAGCGGTCGCTGCACGACGGCACGCAGAACCGGCTCGTCGCCGTCAACGTCATGCTCGGCGCGGCCCGCCGCGCGCTCGCCCGCGACCCGTCCACCGCCGACGCCATGCTCGAGCGCGCGCAGGACGCCGCCGAGCAGGCGCTCGCCGAGCTCCGCGCGGTCTCCCGGAGCATCCTGCCGCCGGTGCTGGCGGACCGCAGCCTCGCGGACGCCTTGACCGGGCTGGCCGCGAGCTGCCCGATCCCCTGCGGGATCGACGCCGACGTGCCCGGCAGGTGCGCCGCGTCCGTCGAGGCCACGGCGTACTTCGTGGTGGCGGAGGCGCTCACCAACATCGCCAGGCACAGCGGGGCCGGGCACGTCACCGTCACGGTCCGCAGGCGCGACGACCGGCTCGACCTCCGGATCACCGACGACGGCCGCGGCGGGGCGGACGAGGGCCGTGGATCCGGGCTCGCCGGCATCCGCCGCCGCGCCGAGGCCCATGACGGAACGTTCGCACTGACCAGCCCCGAAGGGGGCCCGACCACCCTGGAGGTGAGCCTGCCATGCGGATTGTGATCGCCGAGGACGACCCGCTGCTGCGCGAAGGGCTCGCGCTGCTGCTGCGCGCGGAGTCGCTGGACGTCGTGGCGACCGCTCCCGACCCCGACGGCTTCCTGGCCGCGGTCGACGCCCACGGGCCGGACGTCGCCATCGTGGACGTACGCATGCCGCCGACCCACACCGACGAGGGGATCGTGGCGGCCGTCGAGGCCAGGCGGCGCCGGCCCGGGCTGGCCGTGCTGGTGCTGTCGGCGTACGTGGAGCAGGCGTTCGCCACCGACCTGCTCGCCCACGGCAGCTCCCGCCTCGGCTACCTGCTCAAGGAGCGGGTCGGGCGGGTCGAGGAGTTCATGGGCGCGCTGCGCCGAGTGGCGGACGGGGGCACGGCCATCGATCCGGAGGTCGTCGCGCAGCTGCTCGCCCGCAGCAGGCCCGACAGCCGGCTCGACCGGCTCAGCCCGCGCGAGCGCGACGTGCTGGCCCTGATGGCCGAGGGGCTGGGCAACGCCGCCATCGCCGAGCGGCTCTTCGTCACCGACGGCGCCGTGCACAAGCACATCCGCAGCATCTTCGCCAAGCTCGATCTCGCGCCGACCGACCGTACCGACCGGCGGGTGGCGGCCGTCCTGCACTACCTGGAGAACGGAGGGTAGCGCAGGCGTGGATCAGGCGCCGAGGTCGCGGGCGACGTTGTCCAGCCGGATCGCCAGGTCCTCCAGAGCCTGGTCGGACAGCTCACCCTCCGGCAGCCAGGCCGCGAGGTCGTCGCGGCTGGCGATGACCAGCCCCTTGTGCGCGTCGTCCACCTCGTTCGCGGGCAGGACCACGCACTCACCACGGACGTAGACGAGCGTGGCGTCGGGGTGCTCCGACCGCAGCAGTTCGCGAACGCAGTCGCAATCGATGAGAGACATCTCAGCTCCTCTGCCCCGCACTGAGCCTCAGCAGGGCGCTTACCCAGATAACCGCCCCAGTCACCCGAAGGTCGGCGGGCCGCCGTCGGAGCGCGTGCGCCGCACGCCGAACCCCACGAGGTAGACGGCCGCCGCCAGCGCCACGAGGGCGGGCGGGATGGCCAGGAGCGGCCGCCCTGCCAGCAGGGCCAGCACGGTCAGGACCACCCCGGCGAGCAGCGCGAGCGCGACGGCCAGCAGCCGCACGCCGAGCCAGCTCGAGGGCGGCGGCGACGTCGGCCACTCGCCGTGGCCGCCTCCGGGCACGTCGGGCACGCCGGTGTCGCTCACCACGCCGGAGGGACTGACCTCCTCGGGAGGCGGCGGCTCACGCAGCACGGGAGCGAAGAACTCGTCCTCGGGATCCTCGTCTGGCCTCTTCATCCTCGATCACCTCGCCGGATCGGCTTCCTCCAGCTCGCGCAGGAACGGGTTGACCACGGCGTTCAGTTCGGCCAGGAGCGCTTCGAGCGAGGCCTGGGCGTCGTCGAGGTTCGGCAGTCCCTCGGCCCGCGCGTGGGTGGGCGTGGGCAGGCCGTCCACCGGCAGCGGCACGCGGAGCTCCAGGGTGCTCAGCGCGGTCGGCCGCTCGTACGGCGGCGGCACGTAGGTCGGCTCCTGGCGCTGCCAGCTCGACCAGCCGGCAGGCAGGCCGACCTGGGGCGGGGCCGCGAGCTCGACCACGGCGAGCAGCCCTGCCGCCTCCTCGGGCCGGTGGCAGGTCGCGTCCAGCACCCGCGGATGGCGGCGTACGTACGCGTGCTCCGCCACCGGGCGCGTGGCCACCTCCCACGCGCCCAGCGCGAAGTGCAACGGGTCCAGCGTGATGCCGCCCGCGGCCGGTTCACCGTCAACGGCCTCGAACGCGTGCCTCCATTTGCGCAGCTCTTCGCCGTAGCGCTCCTGTGCGCTGCCCTGGTCCTCGCCGTCGTCTCCTCGTATGGCGCCGATCCAGAAGGCCTGCGTGCCGGCCATGCGCCTCCCCCGTGTCAGCCCTTGATCTCGATGCGGCGGGCGCGGCCCTTCTCCGTCTTGGGAACGCGCACGGTCAGGATGCCGTCGGCCAGCTCGCCGCCGATGTGCTCGGTGTCGGCGTCGCTCGGCAGGATCGTCCGGTAGACGAACCGGCCGGTGCGCCGCCGCAGCATGTTGCCCTTCTCCTCCTCGTTGATCTCCCCGGAAACGCAGAGCTCGCTGTCGTTGACCTCGACGTTGATGTCCTCGCGCCTCATGCCGGGCAGCTCGGCGCGTACGACGTAGGCATCCGGGGTCTCCTCTGTCTCCGCGGCAGGCCGCCAGGCGGCGACGTCGGTCTCGGCGCCCTGCTCGAACAGCCGCCCCATCTGATCCCACAGTTGCTGGAACTCCGTGAAGGGATCCCATGCGCGCCGCTGCCAGGGCGCGCCCGGCTGCATCGCCCCGCGATTACGCCTTATCGGCAAAGCCACTGCTTTCTCACCTCCGTGGCGTGAGGGGCCCCCTCGCCCCCCTCCTCCAGATTCATCCCGTCACTACCCGCGCCAATACCCGAAAACTCCTCCTCTGAACGGTTGCGCCGCAGGCCAGAGGGGGTGTCGAAGCCGCCCGGCGGGGAAGCTGGACGCATATGACCGAGGGAACGCGACGGCATCGGGGGCCCGCGATGACGGTCACGCTGGCGCTGGCCGGTGACACGATGCTCGGGCGCGGCGTCGCCCAACGGCTCGAGCTGAGCGCCGATCCGGCCCACTTCTTCGACACGGGTGTGCGCGCCGTGCTCGCCCGGGCCGACCTCGTCCTGCTCAACCTCGAATGCTGCATCTCGGACCGCGGCCGGCAGTGGGACCCGATGCGCAAGCCGTTCCACTTCCGCGCCCCGCCGCAGGCCGCGGCGATGCTGGCGGAGCTGGGCGTGCACGCGGTCACGCTGGCCAACAACCACGCGCTCGACTACGGCCAGGACGCCCTCCTGGACACCCTCGACCACCTGGCCGCTGCCGGGATCCGCACGGTGGGCGCGGGCGCCGACCTGGACCGGGCGTGGGAGCCCGCCGTGCTGGAGGCCGGTGGCCTGCGCCTTTCCGTGCTGGGCGTCACCGACCATCCCTCGGAGTTCGGGGCCACCGAGCGCAGGCCCGGGGTCGCGTACGCCGACCTGGGCACCGGGGCGCCGGACCGCCTCATGAGCGCGATCAGGGGCATGAGCGGCGACGCGGTGATCGTCTGCGTCCACTGGGGCCCGAACATGACCGCCGCGCCCGTCACCCACGTCCGCCGCTCGGCCAGGGCGCTGGTGGGCGCGGGGGCGACCCTGGTGGCCGGGCACTCCGCGCACGTCTTCCATGGGGTGGCCGGGCCGGTCCTGTACGACATGGGCGACTTCATCGACGACTACATCGTGGATCCCGAGCTCCGCAACGACCTCGGGCTGATCTTCCTGGTCACCCTGGACGAGCACGGTCCGGTACGGCTGAGCGCCGTGCCCATAGCGCTCGACTACTGCCGTACGAGGATCGCGGACCCGGCGGAGTCGGGCTGGATCCGCCACCGCTTCATCGCCGCCTGCGCCGGCCTGGGGACGGAGGTCCGGACCGAGGAGGGCACGCTCACCGTCGATCTCCGGCCATCAGCGGCCTGACCTGCGCATTTGGGTGGACGCGCCGCGACTGTAAGTAATCGGTCAATTGCTGACAGCGCTCGTAGGGTGAGGTGCGTGGGCCCCAGTGAGGCTCGGCACCCAGCGAGAGGATCGATCATGGCGCAGGCACCGAGAATCGACGTCGAGACCAGAGCCGGGACGGTCAGGGGCAGTCTGACCGAGGAGCAGGCCGAGCGGATCACGGACGCGCTCGGGCAGCAGGGGGTCTGGTTCGCGGCTCCGCGGCCTGACGCGGTCAAGGCTCCGAGACCCGTCCACGTCTGGGATCTGGTGGGCGACCAGCCGCATCAGGGACGCACGGTCACCGGCCGGGCCGCGGTCCACCTGGCCCACGGGCACGCCGCGCTGACCCGGCCGCTGATCTTCGCCGACGGCTTCGACTACGGGCCGAGCGACCTCGACGCGATGTGGAGCCGCTTCGACGCGGGCGCTCCCGGCTTCCTGGACCGGCTCAGGGCGATGGGCATCGACGTCATCCTGCTCGGCTTCGACGAGCGGCAGACCCACATCCAGGCCAACGCTGCAGTGGCGGCCGCCTGCGTCCGGCGTGCCATCCAGGAGCGGCGGGGCGACCTCCCGCTGGTCGTCGGCGGCGTCAGCCTGGGCGGCATGATCACCAGGTACGCGCTCGCGCGCCTGGAGAGCGAGGGCTTCGACCACCAGACCGACAAGTACTTCTCCTACGACACGCCGCACCTCGGCGCCTGGATCCCGCTGGTGCTCCAGCAGCTCGCCTATCTCGACGAGTCGCTGCGGCCGCCGTCCGGCGGTCCCGGCCAGGCCGAGCTGATCCGCAGCCCGGCCGCGCAGCAGCTCCTGTGGGGCTGGGTCGAGGGCGAGGACTACTCGGGACCGGTGACCACCGCCAGCCGGCTGCGTACGGACTTCCTGGACGACCTGCGCAGGGTCGGGTGGTTCCCGATGCGGCCGTACAAGCTGGGCCTGGCCAACGGGGCCGGGGACGGCGCGGGGCCGGACCTGCCGCCGGGGACGCCGGTGTTCGACCTGCACCACGACCCGCTGCAGCTCACGGCCAGGATCCAGCCGGACCGGGGCGAGCTGGAGAGCCTCGGCGCGGTCAAATTCGGCGCTCCGGTGTGGACGAGCGCCACGTCGGGCGTGCCGGCGTTCGACGGGGCGCCCGGGGGCAGGCTGGACTTCTGGGGCAGGGTGGCCGACGCGATCGGGCTGCCTGTCCAGGAGGGGTTCCGCAGCAGCTGCTTCGTCCCCACGGTCAGTGCGATCGCCCTGGCCAGGGACCCGTTGCAGTGGCAGGCCGACCTTTACAAGAACCTCGCCGACCTGCCGAAGGACGAGACGTTCCTGGACGCGTTCTGCTGCGACACGGGCAACTCCGCGCACGGCGAGGTGTCCCAGGTGCTGATCGACTGGCTCCTGGAGCAGCTCGCCGGCTGGTGATCAGTGGCTACCTTTCGATCACGTCGGGATCGGACCAGTCGGCGTTCAGGACGAGGCGTTACTGGCCGAAAAGGGGGTAGCGGCCCTGCGTAGCTCTGATGCGCTTCAAAGGGATAGGAAGGGCCCGGCACGCCGCCGGGCCCTTCCGCAGTTCACAGGCGATTCACAAGCGGCAATCAGCAAACCTTCATACAGGCACGTCATCGTCACGAGCATGCACACGACCAGCCCGAACTCCCGGTCCGAGCCCGTGCGCCGAGCCGACGGCAGCTCGATCAACATCCTCGTCGTGGATGACGAGCCCTCGCTGACCGAGCTCCTTTCCCTGGTCATGCGCCAGGAGTCCTGGGACGTCCGCAGCGTGCGCAACGGATCGGCGGCCATCCGCGCGGCCCGCGGCTTCCGTCCCGACGCGATCGTCCTGGACGTCATGAACGGGATTCAGCTTCTGCCCCGGCTGCGCGGCGTGCTGCCGGATGTGCCGATCCTGTTCCTGACGGCCCTGGACTCGCTCCAGGACCGGCTCGTCGACCTGCGGGCAGGCGCCGACGACTACGTCACGAAGCCGTTCAGCCTGGAGGAGGTCGTCATCCGGCTGCGCGGGCTGCTGCGCCGCTCGCGCGCGGCGCGGGCACGGCCCGACGACGGGCTCGTGGTCGGGGACCTCACGCTGGACCAGGAGACCCATCAGGTACGGCGGGCAGACAAGGAGATCAGGCTCACGCCCACGGAGTTCGAACTGCTCCGGTTCCTCATGCACCATCCGGGACGGGTGCTGAGCAAGGCGCAGATACTCGACCGGGTGTGGGCGTACGACTTCGGCCAGAGCAACGTCGTCGAGCTGTACATCTCCTACCTCCGGCGCAAGATCGACGCGCACCGCGAGCCGATGATCCACACCGTGCGCGGCGTCGGCTACACGATCAGACCCGCCGTGGTCGCGTCCGTCAGCAGACCTTGATCTCTATGGTCTTGGAGCGACGCGTGCCCGGCCTGAGAAGCCAGAAGGTGGCCTTGTGGGTGCCGGGTTCGATGAAACCCGCCGGGGTGACGACCTCGAATGGCCCCTTGCCTGTGTAGGTGGTGGTCACGCCGCTCTCACGGCCGTCGAGCACCCAGCGGTGCCCTATCGGTTCGGCGTCGTCGACGATCTTCCCTCGGAACCGGACGCGGACGCCGCTCTTGTAGCAGGTTCCGTTCTTGCTGCCCTGCGCGGCCAGGCTGACGAACACGACAGCCTCCGGCGCCGAATCGGCCGGGGACGGCGAGGACTCGGAGGCTCCGGTGACCGGTGAGCTCGTGGCGCCGTCCGCGGGAGGATTCGTGGCTCGGCCCGGGTCTCCCCCCGGAAGGCCGAGCAGCAGGGTCACGCTGAGGGTGACGGAGGTGACGACGACGGCGGTGCCGCCGACGAGCAAGCCGGTGCGCAGGGGCGTGGAACGGACGGTGGGTCTGGTGTCCGCGACCAGTTCGGAAGGGGCGATCGGCCGTACGCGCTGCTGCCCCAGCAACTGGAGCAGCACGTCCTGCATGGTAGGGCGGCGGGACGGCTCCTTTGCCAGGCAACTGGTGACGATGGAGCGCAGGGGTTCGGCCATGTCGCCGAGGTCGGGGGCGGCGTACAGGATGCGGGAGATGACGGCGGGCAGGTGGTCGACGCCGAAGGGCGGGCGGCCGGTGGCGGCGAAGACCATCACCGAACCCCAGGCGAACACGTCGGCGGCAGGCCCGGTGTAGTGGCCGCCGAGTTGTTCCGGCGCCATGTAGGAGGGTGTGCCGACGATGCTGCTGGTGACGGTGAGGGATGCCTCGGTGTCGCGGGCGATGCCGAAATCGATGACGCGAGGCCCGTCCTTGGCGAGCAGCACGTTGGCCGGCTTGAAGTCGCGGTGCACGATTCCGGCCCGGTGGACGGCGGCGAGCGCCGTCGCGGTGGACACCGCCATCCGGTGCAGCGCGGGGCCGTGGTGTACGCCGGCCTGCTGCAGCGAGAGCCCTTCGACGTACTCGGTGACGATGTACGGCCGCCGGCCCTCGAAGGAGGCGTCGAGCACCTGGGCGACGCAGAACGGCTCGACCCGCCGGGCGGCGGCCAGCTCCTTGGCGAACCGCTCGAGCACCTGGTCGGAGACCGCGTCATGCAGCACCTTGACCGCCACGTACCTCCCGTCCCTGGCCTGGCCCAGGTAAACGACACCCTGACCGCCGGCTCCCAGGCGGCCCATCAGCCTGTATGGGCCGATTGCGGGTGGATCATCCGGATAAAGAGGCTCGGGCATGATCCAGGACCTTATTACGTGTCGGAGGAGGCTGCTCAGCTACCAGGCGACCGCCAGGGAGCTCAGGCCGTACACGATGTGGGAGGAGCGGAAGTCCGCGGCGCCGGCCTCATGCAGCCCCGGGAAGCGCTCGAGCAGTGCGGGGAAGGCGATGCGCAGCTCCATGCGCGCCAGCGGGGCGCCCAGGCAGTGGTGGATGCCGTGGCCGAAGGCGACGTGGCCGGGGGCGCCGCGGGAGATGTCGAACGCGTCCGCGTCGGGCAGCAGCGCCGGGTCGCGGTTGGCCGCGGGCAGGGCGCAGACGATCAGCTCACCGGGCGGGATGGTGCGGCCGCCGAGCTCGACCTCCGTGGTCGTGACCTTGGTGGTGCCCGAGTTGACGATGCTCAGCCAGCGCAGCAGCTCCTCCACCGCGGCGTCGATGCGCTCGGGCTCCTTCCTGAGGAGTTCGAGCTGTTCGGGGTGGCGGAGGAGGGCCAGAGTGCCGAGGGCGAGCATGTTGGAGGTGGTCTCGTGGCCGGCGAACAGCAGCAGGGCGCCGATCCCGACGAGCTCGTCCGTGCTCAGGTCGTCGCCGTGCTCACGGACCAGCATGCCGAGCAGCTCCTCGCCCGGGTCCTGCTGGATGCGGCGGACCAGGGCCTCCATGTACGCCCGCGACTCGAACTGCAGCGCCAGCCGCTCCTCGCCGGGGACCGACATGTCGAGCATCCTGCTGGTGCGGAGCTGGAAGCCGGCGCGGTCCTCGTACGGGACGCCGAGCAGCTCGCAGATGACCAGCGACGGGATCGGCAGCGCGAACGACTGCACCAGGTCGGCGGGCGCCCCGGCGGCCTCCATGGCGTCCAGGTGGTCGTCCACGATGCGCCGGATCCGCGGCTCCAGCCGCTGCATCCTGCGGATGGTGAACTCGGGCGTCAGCATCCTGCGCAGGCGGGTGTGCTTGGGCGGGTCCGCGCCGAGCAGGTTGCCCGCCTGCGCCTTGGCGAGCTGCTCCGGGGTCATCTCCGGGGCTCCGGGCAGCCGCCCCACCGTCTGCTCGGCGATCTTGAAGCGCTCGGCGTCGCCCAGGACCTCGCGTACGTCCGCGTACCGGGTCACGAGCCAGGCGTCCAGGCCGAACGCGCTCGTGACGCGCACGATCCCCGCCTCGTCCCGCATCGCCGCCAGCTCGGGCGCCGGGTCGAACCCCACCCGCCGCATGTGCGGCGGCATCGCCGAGGTCTCGGTCATGGGTACCCCTTGGTGATCGTGGCCCTTGATGATCGTCGTTGACGCGACAACCGTAACAATCGGGGAGGTCGGTCTCCAGCGCTCCGCCATACAGGGTTGGACTTGGACGGCGTCCTGAGGCGGGCACTCTAGACGGCGATCACGACCTTGCCCGCCGCGTGACCGGCCTCCTGGTAGCCGACGGCCGCCGGGACCTCCTTGAACGGGTAGCTCCGGTCGATGACCGGATGGACCTCGCCGCCCTCGATGAGCTCGGCCAGCGTCGTCAGGTTCCGCTTGTTCTCCGTGCAGCGCACCACGTCCGCCACGGCGACTCTCTGCGACATGAACGGCGCCACCGCGAGTGTCGCGAACACGTGGCTCGCGGGCTGCAGCCAGCGTCCGGCCGGACCGCCGACGAGGACCAGGGTTCCCTTGCGGGCCATCACCCGCCGGCAGGCCGAGGCGGGACGGCTGCCCGCGATGTCCACCAGCACGTCGTAGTGCCGCCCGGCACGGGTGAAGTCCTCTTTGGTGTAGTCGATGACCTCGTTCGCGCCGATCGACCGGACCATGCCCACGTTCCGCCTGCCGCAGACGCCGGTGACCCGCGCGCCGAACGCCTTGGCGAGCTGCACGGCGAACGTGCCCACGCCGCCGGAGGCCCCGTTCACCAGGACCTGCTGCCCCGGCTGGACGCGTGCCTGGTCGCGCAGGGCGATCAGGGCGGTGTTCGCCGCCATCGGCACCGCCGCCGCCTCCTCGAACGACAGGTTCGCCGGCTTGCGCACCAGCTCGCTCTCCGGCACGCACACGTACTCGGCGAAGCCGCCCTGCTTGGGCATCGCGTACACCTCGTCGCCCGGGGCGAACTCCGTCACCCCCTTGCCGATCTCCTCGACCTCCCCCGCCACGTCGGCGCCCGGGATGTCGAACGGCGGCTTGCGCAGGCCGGGGCCGCCGGCCATGAGACGCGCGACGTACGGCTCGCCGCGCATGAGGTGCCAGTCGTAGGGCTGGACGGAAGTGGCGCGCACCCGGACCAGCACCTCGCCGTCGCCGGGCACGGGCCTGTCGATGTCGGTGAGCTGGAGGGACGAGCCGTACGAGCGTAGGACGAACGCCTTCATCGCATTTCTCCTGACTGGGGACTCGCGACCAGTGTCGCCAGGCCCGCGCGCCGGCTCCACAGCCGAAAGTACGACTTTCGCGCCGGCCGATCGGCCAGGTCAGGGGCGTACGCGCCGGGTCTCGTAGGCCCACATGGCGATCTCGACGCGATTGCGTACACCGAGCTTCATCATGAGGCTGGCGATGTGGCTCTTGACGGTGCTGAGGGAGATGTGCAGCTCGTCGGCGATCTCGCTGTTGGTCCGGCCGCGCGCCACGGTGGCGAGGATCTCCTCCTCCCTGCTGGTCAGCGCCTCGACGGGTTGCGCGGGCGGTGCGACGGTGCCGGCGAAGGCGAAGCTCTCGAGCAGGCGTGCGGTGATGTTGGGCGCGATGAGGGCGTCGCCGTTGGCGGCGGCGCGTACGGCCTGGGAGAGCAGGTCAGGGCCTGCGTCCTTGAGCAGGAAGCCGCGGGCGCCGGCTCTGAGCGCGGCGTAGACGTACTCGTCGAGGTCGAAGGTGGTGATGACGACGACGGCGAGGGGTTCGGCGACGCCAGGACCGGCCAGGCGGCGGGTGGCCTCGATGCCGTCGAGGCCGGGCATGCGGATGTCGAACAGGCACACGTCGGGGCGCAGGCGCCGCGCCAGCTCGACGGCCCGGCGCCCGTCGGCGGCCTCGCCGACGACCTCGATGCCGGGCTGCGCGTCGAGGATCATCCTGAGCCCGGTGCGCGCGATCTCCTGGTCGTCGGCGACGACCACCCGGATGTCCCCGCCGGTCATGTCGCCGCTCCGGTGCGGGGCAGCACGGCGGTCACGGTCCAGCCCCGGTCGGGGTTCGGTCCTGCCTGGCAGGTGCCGCCGAGCAGGCCGGCGCGTTCGATCATGCCGATGAGCCCGTAACCGGGCATCGAGTGTACGGAGCTCACCTCGCCGTCGTCGCTCACGCGCAGGCGTACCGATGTGTCGTCGGCGGCGACCTGGATCGCGATGCGGGTGGCGTGGCGGGCGTGCCGCCGGGCGTTGGTGACCGACTCCTGCGCGATGCGGAAGATCGCGGACCCGACCGACGGCGGCAGGCCGTCGACGTCGCCCGAGATCTCCACGTCGACGGACGGGCCGACTTTCGTGCGCCCTGCGAGCTGTTCGAGATCGGCGATCTGCCGGCCGGGGGCCAGCTCCGCCGGCTCGTTACGGCGCAGGAGCCGGACCATGGCGCGCATCTCGGCGAGGGTGCGCGACGCCTCGGCCTCGATCACCCGGAGCGCCTCGGTCGCGGCCTCCGGACGCGAGGGCGCCGTCGCCAGGCCCGCCTGCGCGCGGATCGCCATGGCCGACACGTGGTGGGCCACGGTGTCGTGCAGGTCGCGGGCCAGCTGCTCGCGTTCGAGCAGCTTGACCTGCTCGAGCTCGCGCATCCGTGCCCCGGTCCGGTACCGGACCGCCGTCCCCAGCGCGACGGCCGAGAAGGTGACGGCGAACGCGCCGACCGCGTCGGCCGGGGCGAGGTCGTAGAAGGACGCCGAGACGCCGACGGACCCGAGCATGATCGCGAAGCCGAGCACGATCTCGCGCCCCGACCCCCACCGGTACAGCGCGTACACCACGATCAGCAGGAACGCCATCGTGTACGTCTCGGCACGGTGACCGCCCGTCACCAGCGGGGCCAGCGCCGTGATGACGAAGGGGATCGCGAGCATCAGCAGCGGCTTGGCGCGCCGCCAGAGCAGCGTGAACACCAGCCCGACCGTGAGGGTCACGGAGACCGCCCGCCACGGGAGGTCGGGGCGAACGACCCCTTCCAGCACCGCGAGCGGCACGAGCACCCCTACAAGCGCCCAGTCCCGCCACACGCGTGTCGGAGGATCGGGGGGACGGGGCTCGTCCCACAAGGAGCGAAGCACGCCTTCATTTTGGCAGATCACTACGCAACAGCGCAGGGGACGCAGATACGGTTGGGACAACGGTCCAGGTGCGCAGGGGCGGTGCGGTGATGGCGGGACTGGTGCTCTGGGATGTCGATCACACGCTGATCGAGAACGGCGGAGTGAGCAAGGAGACCTACGCCCGGGCCTTCGAGTTGCTGACAGGGCGGCCTGCCACATACCGGGCGGAGACCGACGGCCGTACCGATCCGCAGATCATGGTCAACCTGCTGCGGCGGCACGGTATCGAGCCGTCCCCTGACCAACGGGCGCGGCTGGGCGAGGCGCTGGAGACGGCGATGGCCCTCAACCGGTCGCGACTGAGCGAGCGTGGGCATGCCTTGCCTGGAGCACTGGACGCGATCACCGCGCTCGCCGGAGTGCCCGGGGTCGTCCAATCCGTGCTGACCGGCAACATCAAGCCCAATGCGATGGCCAAGGTGTCGGTATTCGGCCTGCACGACCGTCTGGATTTTGAGATCGGCGGATACGGGTCGGACGGCAGGGTACGTGCCGACCTGGTCGCAGTCGCTCAGCAGCGCGCCGCGCGCAAATATGGCCACCCCTTCTGCCGCTCCTCGACCGTTCTGATCGGCGATACGCCACGCGATGTAGCGGCCGGAGTGGACGGCGGGGCCGCGGTCATCGGCGTGGCGACAGGGTTGGACAGCATGGACGTGCTGGCAGCGGCCGGTGCGGATGTGGTGTTCTCGGACCTGACTGACACCCCGGCACTGGTCGCCGCGGTCACGAAACTGACCGGCCTGTCCCGGTAGAGACCTGGCGTTGCTGCCAGAAGTCGGAATCTTCAATAGGGCAGGAGGATTCCCACACCCGCTCGAAGCTGCGGACGTAGGTGTCGAAGAAGTCTGCGCCTTCAAGACGGCGGAGATGGAGGATGGGCGCCAGATATCCGTAGGTGCCGTAGATGTGCTGGTTGACCAACATGTGGTCGTCGTACCGGAAGATTGAGTTGTAGAGGGAAGCGCGGTGCAGGCGGAACGCTACGCCGTCGATCCCCACCAGCGGCGCGTAGTAGGTCAAAGCCATTCTGATACGGGCGGGGATGGCATCGTACAAACGCTCCTCGACGCCTCGTAGCGCCATCTCTGAGCTGTCCGGATCACCCATCATGATTCGCACTGTTGCACCCTGTTCGGCTTTGCGGGCGAGAATGTCAATTGACTCTGGATTCTCCTCGGGCAAGAAAAGGCTGGCATTGGCGAACAACCAGATCTCGTCCTGCGCATTTGCGAGCAGATCGCGCCACAGGTGGTTCGGCGTGTCAGCTCGGCGCGGATACAACGTGACGATTTCCGATTTGGAGGCGTTTCGGGCGTCCTCGTTCAACTTCGGCCATAGCCAACTGGCGGCCACTCCGAGCAGTTTGGCCGCCGCATATGCGGTCGAGCGACGTGGCGTGATGTCGCGGGTGACCCACCGCTGCACGCTCTTGGAGTCCAGGCCTAGTTCCGAGGCCAGTGCGCCCTCTGTGTAGCCGCTGGCAGCCAGCGTGGTGCGAAGACGGTCGTTGGCCATGGGAACCTCCGGGGACGTTTGAGGGCGTTTTTATCATCGCTGTAACGCCCCGTAAAGTCCTCGTCACGAGGTTTCATTGTCGCCGGCACTGAGTTGAACTGCTCTTACGCATTCTGCGCTCTCAAAGCAAGACGTGAGGAGCATGTGAGGTGGCAACTAGCAGAAAGGTCGCATCAGCGGGTCAAATTAAACAAAACGGGGCACTTTTCGTATGACGACGACCAAGCGATTCCCCGGCTGGGAGATCTTGGAAGGCGCCGGAGGCGGCTACATCGCCTTCCGCACCGTTCTGGTGCCCGACCACAGCGGACTCTCCAACGTACGTTGCGGCGCAACGATGCCCGAGCTCTTCGAGCACTTGGAGCAGGAGATGCGACACCAAAGGCGATCGTCGCCGACCAGGACAGTACGTAACGCGGCATGAAGCCGAGATCGGCGCCGCATTCATCGAAGAAGGAGATTTCGGCATGGGCAAGCATGAAGATCCTAAGAGCCCCAAGGACGAGCCGTTCAAGGCCGACCCCAGCAAGGCCTCGCCCGACGGCTGCAAGGAGTCCGGCGGCAAGCACGCGGACGGCGGAGAAAAGGACGGCAAGAAGTAGTGGATGAGGCCGTTGCGCAGTACATCGAGCGCCTGGTCGCGTACATCGACGGATTCGACGACATCCAGCGCTTCGTCGCGGAGGCCATCCGTGCGGTGCCGCGCCACCTGTTCATTCCCGAAGTCGCGCTGGCCACCCCGGGCGACCCGGAGGACACGTTCGTCATCGATCGGGTCGCCGACCCCGATACGTGGTGGGACACCGTCTACTCGCAAAGTCCCATCGTGACTCAACTCGACGATGGTGACACGGACATCAGGGCCCGCACAGGTGCTTACACGTCTTCCTCGTCCGCGCCCAGCACCGTTGCGCACCTGCTGCAGATCCTCGACCCGGAGCCGGGCGATCGGGTGCTGGAGGTGGGCACCGGGACGGGCTGGACCGCAGCGTTGCTCGCTCACCTGGTCGGCCCGCACGGGAGCGTAACGTCGATCGAGATCGACGAGATGGTGGCTGATCAGGCCGCCGAGAATCTCACCTCAGCCGGCGTGCGCGCGGATGTGGTCGTGGGCGACGGCGCCGGAGGCTGTTCTCAGCGGGCGCCCTACGATCGGGTCCACGTCACCTGTGGCATCCGCTCCATCCCTTACGCGTGGGTCGAGCAGTGCCGCCCCGGAGGGGTCGTCGTCCTCCCGTACTGCCCCGGCTTCGGCGACGATCACGTGCTGCGGCTGGTGACGTTACCGGACGGCACCGCGATCGGCCGCTTCCCTGGCCATGCCACCTACATGATGATGCGCTCGCAGCGGCCGATTCCGTACGTCGCCGACGACGGCAGCGGTCAACACCACCCCACCTCGGTGCACCCGCGGACCATCGGGCTGGCCCCAGCCGGCGCAGATCTGGCCATGGCGGCCATCACCGGCCTCTACTCGCACATCAGCCGGGAAGAGAACAGATTCCTGACGTATGTCCTTAATCCGGCCGACTCCGGAGAGTGGGCAGTCGCTGTCCATCAGCGCGGCGACCTGGACCACACCGTCTACCAGATGGGCGACCGCCCGCTCTGGGAAGAGGTCACCGACGCCTACTTCCGGTGGGTCAGCTGGGGTGAGCCGGGACGTGACCGGTTCGGGATGACCG
The DNA here is from genome assembly GCF_039535785.1 of Nonomuraea helvata. Lineage (NCBI taxonomy): Bacteria > Bacillati > Actinomycetota > Actinomycetes > Streptosporangiales > Streptosporangiaceae > Nonomuraea > Nonomuraea helvata. Next base: position 2,377,954 of record NZ_BAAAXV010000009.1, on the reverse strand, counting down.
TGACCCCGGAAGGCCAGTACGTGTGGCTGGACACTCCCGACCACGTGGTATGCGGGCTCAGTCGCGGGTAATGCGGGTGCCGATGTCTTCAGCCCAGGACCGCGCCGATCGCGGTCATCATCGGGATGGACAGGCCCGTGGTCAGCAGGATCGTGCTGCGGGCCAGGCGCCGGCCCGTGTCATAGTTCACCGCGTACACGTAGATGTTCTGCGCCGTGGGCAGGGCGGCGAAGAGGGTGGCGGCCAGGAGCGCGCTGCCGTCGAGGCCCAGGACCAGGCGCGCGGTCAGGTAGGCGACGGCCGGTTGGACGAAGGCCTTGAGCGTGACCGCGAGGAAGACGTCCTTGCCGACGCCGTTCGTCTCGGGGGTCGTGGGGACGCGCTGGGCGCCGTACAGGCTGAGGCCGTACGCCAGCAGCGCCACGGGCACGGCCGCGCCGCCGAGCAGCTCGACCGGGCGCATGACCGGGGTAGGCAGGGAGATGCCGCTGATCGCGAGAGCGAGACCGAGGAGCGAGGCGACCGTGAGCGGGTTGCGGAACGGGAGGAGCAGGGCCGCGCGCACCGAGCGGGCCCCCTTGTCGAGGATAAGGAAGGAGACCGGCGTGAGGACGAGCAGCTGGAAGAGCAGGATCGGGGCGACCAGCGCGCCGTCGCCCAACACGTAGATCGAGATAGGCACGCCGAGGTTGCCGGCGTTCACGTACGACGAGGCCAGCGCGCCGATCGTGGCCTCGCGGCGGTCGCGGCCCCAGGCCAGCCGGGCCACCAGCACGTAGACGAGCTGGACGCACGCCACCGCGACCACCTCGGTCAGCAGCACCGGCGAGAAGAGGATGTGGAGGTCCGCCCGGGACACGGTGGCGAACATCAGCGCCGGGGTGGCCACGAAGAAGGCCAGGCGCGACAGCACTAACTCGTCGCTGGCCCGCAGCAGGCCCCCCATCCCGATCAGGTAGCCGATCACGGCAACGGACACCAGGGCGGCGAACGCCGCGACAACCCCCGACACTGACCAACCTCCGAAATGGGACGTTCAGCAGCGTATCGGGACGGTTGGCCGGCGAAGCGGTGGGTCTACGCTGGGCGCATGCGAGTAGCGGTGATTGGCGCCAGCGGTCATATCGGCACGTACCTCATCCCCCGGCTGGTCGACGCCGGACACGACGTGATCGCCGTGAGCCGCGGCAAACGGGACCCCTACCGCCCGCACGGCGCCTGGCAGCAGGTCACCCACGTCACCGCCGACCGCGACGCGGAGGACGCCGACGGGACGTTCGGGCGGCGGATCGCGGACCTGGACGCGGACGTCGTCATCGATCTCATCTGCTTCACGGAGACCAGCGCCCGGGACCTGGCGGCGGCACTCACCGGGCGGGTCCGGCACTTCCTGCACTGCGGGACGATCTGGACGCACGGGCCGAGCGCCCGGGTGCCCACGACCGAGGACCGGCCCAAGCGCCCGATCGGCGAGTACGGCAAGCAGAAGGCCGCCATCGAGGCCCACCTCCTCGAACGCGCGCACCGCGACGGCTTCCCCGTCACGATCATCCACCCGGGCCACATCACCGGACCGGGCTGGGTGCCGGTCAACCCGGCGGGCAACGTCAATCCCGCCGTGTTCCAGACCCTGGCCGACGGCTCCGAGCTGGCGCTGCCGAACTTCGGCATGGAGACCGTCCAGCACGTGCACGCCGACGACGTGGCTCGGCTGTTCATGGACGCCATGGCCAACCCGTCCGTCGCCGTGGGCGAGAGCTTCCACTCCGTCGCCACCACCGCCCTGACGCTGCGCGGTTACGCCGAGGCGGTGGCGGGCTGGTTCGGGAGGGAGGCGCGGCTGACCTTCCTGCCGTTCGAGCGGTGGCGGGAGACGGTCTCGGAGCAGGACGCGAACATCACGTACGACCACATCGCCTACAGCCCCCACTGCAGCATGGAGAAGGCCGAGCGGCTCCTCGGGCACCGGCCCCGCTACGCGCCGCTCGAGGCCATCTCCGAGGCGGTCGACTGGCTGGTCAGGGCGGGCACCATCACCCCGTGAGGCCCATCACCCCGCAAGCGGTCTCGCGCTGACTGTGTACGTACGGGTGACCGCCACGAGGTCGCCGTCCTCGCGGGTCGCCGCCACCACACCCGCCGGCCTCTGGACGAACCCGGGCACCTGCCGGAAACCGTCGCTCTCGGCGATGGCCGTCACCCTGAACCGGCCGGCCTGCGGCACCCGCACGGTGATCTCCGCGCCGGTGTCGGGCAGGCCGCGGAAGCGGATCTCGCCGGGCCAGGTGTTGGCCCGCGTGCCGGTGACGTCCACTCTCACGGGGCTCATGCCCGCGGCCGCGGCGGTCGCGCCGGTGATGGGCCGCTCGATCCTCAGCGTGATCGATCGGGCCGCCCTGCCGGCGGTCACGCGGAGCCTGACCGTGTCGCCGTCGTCGCCGTCGCGCGAGAGCACGGTGACGCGGGGCTCGGCGGCCCTGATCGCGGGCGCGGGTCCCGTCCAGAGCGAGGCGCCGCGGGCGTAGCCGGGAGGCAGCTTCGCGGTGTCATTGCTAGACACGTACGTCCTGGTCCAGGCGGGCGGCTCCGGATCGGCGCTGACCCAGCTCGCGGTCCTGGCGTCGGCGTCCAGCACGTACGCGAGGTGCGTGCGCCGCGGGTCGTCCGCGTCGAAGCCGTCGGTGGCCAGGCCGCCGCCGACCAGCATCACGGCGAGCCCGGCGGCGGCGAGCGGGACCAGGCCCGGCACCCGCTCCGGCAGGCACAGCTCCACGATCGGCAGCACCGTCAGCCCGAACAGCGCCAGCACCAGCGCCGGCACCCCGCCGAGCGCGAGGCCCATCCCGTCGAACGCGTTCCCGGCCAGGCCGGGCAGCAGCGTCGCCGCCATGACCGCGCCCAGCGTCGCCGCCGCCACCCGCCAGACCGCGTCACGCAGCAGGATCGCGGCCGTCCCGCCGAGCGCGCAGAACAGCGCGGGCAGCGTGAGCACGAACGACGCGCCCGGCGCGACCTGGGCGCACAGCAGCCCCAGCCCGGCGGGCCAGGCCAGCGCGCCGATGGCCAGTGCGGCGGGCCCGAGCCGGCGGCGCAGCGGCAGGTACCAGCAGAGCAGCGCCAGCACCGACAGCACCACGACGGCCGCCTGGAACGTCCGCGGGTGGTGCAGCAGCCCGCCCATCCCGTCGTACGCGGGCCGCGCGGCCACCAGCACCTCCCACAGCCCCTGCGCCAGGACCGCCGCGAGCACCGGCGGCACGACGCCGGACACCGCGCCGACGGCGAGCCGGGGCAGGCTGATCAGCCGGCGCCGGCGCGCGAGCAGCGCCAGCCCGGCCACCGCCGCTGCCGCGAGCCCGGCCAGCGGCCATACGAGGGCGTTCGAGTACGTGACCATGGTCCCGAAGACGCGGAAATAGGTGACGTCGTGGTCGGCGGCCAGGGCCGGGAGGTCGGCGTTCCCGAGGGCGCGGGCCAGGGCCAGCATGTTCGAGCCGTGGTGCTGCAGGCTGCCCCGGTCGAGGTGGGCCAGCGAGTCGTCGGCGGTGTGGTAACGCGACGAGCCCTCGATGTAAGCGAAGTTCATGCCGGTGAAGCCGCTCTTGGACATCGGGGTGAAGTCCGTGTTGTTGGGGAGCAGCCGGTACATCTCCACCATCGTGGAGTCGCCGCGCGGGTGCGGCACGGCACTCGCGAACGTCTCGACCAGCCCGGCGTTGTCGCTGGACGTCTCGAACATCAGCGACGGGCCGCTCACGCCCCGGGCCTCCCAGTTGAGCAGCACCCCGCCCTTGCGGCCGAGCGGGTCCTCCCTGACGAACGCCTGGGCGCCCAGCGTCCCGTCCTCTTCGCCGTCAGTCATCAGCAGCACCAGGTCGTTGCGGAGCCCGCCGCCCTTGAGCGCCCGTACCGTCTCCACCATCGCCGCCACCGCGGCGGCGTCGTCGGAGGCGCCCGGCCCCATCGCCGCGGAGTCGTAGTGTGCGGCGATCACCACCGTCCCGGTCGGGTCGGCGCCTTTCGCCGTGGCCACGATGTTCTCCACCTGCCCGAACGACGCCAGCCCCGTCGAGGAGTTCGCCCCGATCGCCCGCTGGACCCGCACGTCGAGCCCGGCCTCGCGGAGCTGTCCGGCGAGGTAGTCCCTGGCCCGGTCGCCGGCTTGGCTGCCGATCGGGCGCGGCTCGGTGGCGAACCTCTCGAGGTGGCGCAGGGCCCGCTCGGCGCTGAACTCCCCGGCCGGCGCGGAGGCGGGCAGCGGCTGCATCGTGCTGTTCGCCATCGCGGTCAGCATGATCACTCCGGCGAGCACGGCCAGGGCGCACGCCCCCGCGAGTGCCCGCCGGGGGACGTCGAACAACTTTGCCATCATGACCTGGAACGCTAGGTACGCTGGCCTGGGTGCCGGAATGATGCACGCGCCCGGATCGACCTGCGGTTTTCCACACCCTGCGTCTCATAGTTTGGGACCGATCGTCTTAGAAGATAAGACATGCCCTAAAGTCTCAAGACATGACACCTTGGGAGATGGCCGCGGTGCTGGCGGCCGGCGTCGCAGGCGGGGGCATCAACACCGTCGTCGGCTCCGGATCGCTGATCACGTTCCCCACGCTGCTGGCCGTCGGCCTGCCGCCGATCACGGCGAATGTCTCCAACAACATCGGCCTGGTCCCGGGCGGCCTCACCGGGGCCATGGGCTACCGGCCAGAGCTGAAGGGCCAGCGCGAGCGGCTGCTCCGGCTGGCCCCCGCCTCCGTCATCGGCTCGCTGGCCGGCGGCCTGCTGCTGCTCAACCTGCCCGAGAGCAGCTTCAACGTGATCGTCAGCGTGCTGATCGCGCTGTCCTGCGTGCTGGTCGTGATCCAGCCCAGGCTCAGCCGCATGCTGGCCGCCCGCCCGGTGCAAGGGCACGGCGGCCCGTGGCTGTGGATCGGCGCGCTGGCGGCCGGCGCGTACGGCGGCTACTTCGGCGCCGGGCAGGGCATCCTGCTCCTCGGCCTCATGGGCATCCTGCTGAACGAGGAGCTGCAGCGGCTCAACGCGGCCAAGAACGTCCTCGTCCTGCTGGTGAACTTCACCGCCGCCATCCTGTACGCGCTGGTCGCCGACGTGGACTGGCTCGCCGTGCTGCTGGTGGCGCTGGGCTCCATGATCGGCGGCTTCCTCGGCGCCCGCGTGGGACGCAGGCTGCCGGCCCCGATCCTGCGCGGCGTGATCGTCTGCATCGGCGTCGTGGCGATCGTCAAGCTCCTGGCCGCCTAGCGCCTCAGCCGGACATGCCGAAGAAGAACGCGGCCGGGATCAGGCCGATGGTGAGGGCGACGACCCACCAGCGGGGCGCCGGCCCGTCGCGCAGCACCTCGACGCCCAGCGGCACGAACGCGACCGCCAGCCCGGCCAGGGCGACCAGCGAGATCGGATCGCTGCTGCCCTTGAGCACGCCCAGCGGCAGCCCGGCCGCCAGGGCCAGGCAGACGCACCTGATCACGCCCAGTGCCCTGGCCCGGTAGGCGCCGACGGCAAGCACGATCCAGCCGCCCATGATGCAGATGTTGACCGCCTTGAACACGTGGAACGCGCCGTAGGTGGCCTCGACCGCCCGCTGCGCCGCCTCCAGTCCGAGGGTATCCACGAGGTGGAAGGCCAGGTGGCTCACCCCCGCGTGGAACACCCGCCCGAACAGCCCGAGGATCACCAGCGTGGCTCCCCACCGCGCCCAGCCCGGGTGCTCGGCGCCGATCCGGCGGGCGAGGGCGGTCACCGCGGGCCACAGCAGCACGACCCCGGCCGCGAACAGGCTGTAGGACAGAACCATCTCGTCCGGCCGCGCGGCGTAGGCGGCGAGCTGGTCGGGGAAGAAGTCGTTCTCGCCCGACCGGATGAGCACCCCGGCGATGAGCAGCGACGGGCCGAGCACCAGCCCGGCGCCCTCGACCCAGCGCCCGGGAAGCGTGTGCGTGATCGTCATGCCCTCGATCCAAGCAACGGGGGCGCGGGCGCACACGGGCCCTGCGGCGAGAACCGGAGGTAGTGCCGGCACTACCTTCCCCGCACCTTATGCACAGGATGTCGATAGTCTGCGTAGCTTTAGGGACGACCGAATCCTGCGACAGAAGGGACCAGGCACGTGCTCGACGATGCCGGCCTCCAGGCTCTCCGCGAGGCGGCACGCCTGTCTCCGGACAATCTCCCTCTCCGGCGGCATCTCGCCGAGCAGCTCCTGGCCAAGGGGTATCTGGCCGACGCCGAGGCCGAGTTTCGCGCCGCGCTTCTGCTCGCGCCGAAGGATCCGGATGTCACGGCGGGGCTGGCCGAGGCGTTCGTACGGCAGAGCGCCCATGGCGCCGCGCTGTCGGCGCTGGAGCCGTTCCTGGCCGCTCCCGGATATCCGCCGCGCATGGGCGTGCTCGCGGCCAGGGCGCTGCTGGGCGAGGGGGACATGGGCCGGGCGGGTCACCGCTACCACGAGGCGGTCTCCCGTGACCCGTCCGTCGCCGATCCCGAACTGGCCGCCCGCCTGACCGTCCCGCCCACGCCCGCCTACCCGCCCCCGCCGGGTCCCGCGGCGCCCGCAGCGCCCGCGTACGCGACGCCGGCCGACGCGCCCTCGGGGGCCGAGGTGGAGAAGGCGAAGCACACCTTCGCCGACGTGGCCGGCATGGAGGCGGTCAAGGAGTCGCTGCGGGTGAAGCTGCTGCTGCCGATCCAGCAGCCCGAGCTGTTCGCCGCGTACGGCAAGCGCGCCGGCGGCGGCGTCCTGCTGTACGGCCCGCCGGGAGCGGGCAAGACCCACCTGGCCAGGGCCGCGGCCGGCGAGCTCGGTGCGGCGTTCGTCAACGTCGGCCTGGCCGACATCCTCGACATGTACGTCGGCTCGAGCGAGCGCAACCTGCGCGCGACCTTCGACCTGGCCCGCCGCAACCGCCCGTGCGTGCTCTTCTTCGACGAGGTGGACGCGCTGGCCGCGCGCCGCTCCGACATGCGCCAGGCGCACACCCGGCAACTGGTCAACCAGTTCCTGGCCGAGCTCGACGGCGTGGACCAGAACGCCAACGAGGGCGTGCTCGTGCTGGCCGCCACGAACGCCCCCTGGTACATCGACGTGGCGTTCCGCCGCCCCGGGCGGTTCGACCAGCTCGTGTTCGTGCCGCCGCCGGACGCCTCGGCGCGCGCGGCCATCCTGCGCATCCTCTGCCGCGACAAGCCGCTGGCCGAGATGGACTTCGACGCGGTGGCGCGGGTCACCGACCACTACGTCGGCGCGGACCTCAAGGGCCTGGTGGACCGCGCGGTGGAGGTCAAGCTCCAGCAGTCGCTCAGCGCGGGCCGCCCCATCCCGATGACCACCGGCGATCTGCTGGCCGCCGCCCAGGGCACCAGGCCCACGGCGGTACGCGAGTGGCTGGCCACCGCGCGCAACTACGTGCTGCACGCCAACGAGTCCGGCGCGTGGGACGAGCTGATGCCCTGGATCAAGGGCAAATGGTGAACCCGCGCGAGTCGATCCTGCGGGCCAGCTCGCTGCTGCAGATGCGCCGCCCGGCCGACGCGGAGCGGGAACTGCGCGGCGTGCTCGCCGAACTGCCCGACCACTTCACCGCGCACTCCCTGCTCGGCCTGGCGCTGGCACGGCAGGGCAGGTTGACGGAGGCGGTGTCGGAGGCCCAGGAAGCGGTACGGCTGGCTCCCGACCAGTCCTACCCGCACTACATCGCCGGGACGGTCTACCTCGACATCCGCAGGCCGGACCTGACCATCACCTCCGTGCGGACGTCGCTGGCGCACAATCCCGAGGACGAGGCGGCCTGGCGGCTGCTGGCCCGCGCGCACGTGATGATGGGCCAGTACCGCGAGGCGATCGAGGCGGCCCGGCGCGGGCTGGCCGTCGATCCGCAGTCCTCGGAGCTGGTGGGCGTGCTGGCGGTGGCCCACGAGCAGCTCGGGGAGACGGAGCAGGCCAGGGCCGCCGCCGCGAACGCCGTACAGCTGGATCCGGAGAGCGCCACCGCGCACCTGGCGTACGGCCGCGCGGCGCTGGCCGCCGGCGATCCCAGGACGGCCGCCGAGGCGTTCCGCGAGGTGCTCAGGCTCGAGCCCGGCTTCGACCCGGCCAGGGACCTCCTCGTGACGGCGCTGAAGCAGCGCAACCCCCTCTACCGGATGCTGGCGGGCCTGCGCAGGTTCAGGGGCGGCTGGCGGATGGTGTTCCTGCTGCCCGCGATCCCGCCGCTCATCGCCGTGTTCGTGCTCATCGCGGTGCTGCACTGGGCGGCGTGGGTGGCCGAGGCGGTGACCGTGCTGCGGCTGGCCCGCGCCCGGGCTACCCGCCTGCTCTTCGAGGGCGTCGAGGCCCGCGCGGCCATGGCGAGCTGCGCCCTCGTCGTGGCCGGGGCGGCGGTGCTCGCGTCGGGCATCGCGCTCGGCCAGGAGGCGCTCGGCATGGCCGGGGCGGCGGTCATGGCGCTGGTCACCCCGGTGCAGGAGGCCACGCACACGAGCTCGGCCCGGGGACGCGGGGTCCTGTACGGCTGGGCGGGCCTGCTGGGGGTGGCGATCGTCACGTCCGCGATCGTCGCCTCGCCGACCGTGGCACTGCTCGCCGTGTACGCCGGGCTGGGCACGATCTGGCTGGCCGCAGGGGTACGCCGGATCGGTCGAACCCGCTCACCGAGCTGAATGTATCTGTGACGTACCTGCTTGGTATGTGAATTGTCAGGACCGTTTCTAACGTCGTGGGTGATCCAAAAACGCCCGACGAGAGGCGGTTCGTATGAGAATCGGAAAGCTGACCGACTGGCTGCTGGCCAAGGTCGTCCCGGAGCACTCGGCGCAGGCCGCGTGTCCGTGCTGGTGGGAGGGCACCACGTGCCTGATCCGCAAGTGCTGCACCTGGGGCGCCTCCTGCGGCACCGGCGAGTCGTGCGGCCCCTGGCAGTACAACTGCTGACGGCCGCATAGATGACCACGTTCGCGTGGACGGCCGGTCTCCTCGCCGTCGCCGGGCTGCTGCCGGCCCTCCTGGTCCTGCGACGCCGGCTCGCCGTCGTCGTGGTGTCCGGCCTCAGCATGGAGCCGACCTTCCACGCGGGCGACCGGCTCCTGGTGAGGCGGGCCCGGCTGACCGGCATCTCAGCCGGAGACGTCGTCGTGTTCGAGACGCCCGACTGGCTGGAGACCGGCGAGCCCCTGCCGCCCGAACGGCGCTGGATGGTCAAGCGAGCGGTGGCGCTTCCCGGCGATCCCGTCCCCGACTCGGTCCGGCCGGTGGTGCCGGATCACCGGGTGGCGCCGGACCGGCTGGTGGTGCTGGGCGACAACCCCTCGGCCAGCTTCGACTCCCGCCAGTGCGGCCTCATCGACGGAGGCACCCTGCTGGGAGTCGTGCTCCGCCGCCTGTCCTGAGCTCTGGCCGTCGAACCCCGCGGCCGTCGCCCTGATCCTCGCGGTCTGGCGGCGACGGCCTGATCGACCTGTTCAGCCCCCCCTTCCTGACCTGGAGGCCAGCCATGCCCTACCTCGTCACCCTTGTCACTCTGCTGAGCGTTCTGTGCGTGCTGAACCTGATGCTGACCGTCGGTGTGATCCGGCGACTGCGCAAGCACTCCGACGCTCTCGCCTCCCGATCAGCGGACGGGCGCCAGGCGGTGATCACCGAGGGCTCGGTCGCGCCGCCGTACGCCACCGTGGCCACCGACGGGTCCGCCGTCTCCCGGGACCTGATCACCGAGCCGGTCCTCGTGGGCTTCTTCTCGCCCGGCTGCGACGCCTGCCACGAGGCGATGCCCGACTTCATCGCCCAGGCCGCGCGGTTCCCCCGCGACCAGGTGCTCGCCGTGATCGTCGACCAGAAGGGCGGCCTGGCGGGACCGCAGCGGGAACAGCTGGAGCCGGTCGCCCGCGTGGTGGTCGAGGACATGGACGGACCGATCACCACGGCGCTGCGGGTGCAGGCGTTCCCGGTGTTCGCGCTGGTGGGCCGCGGCGGCCGGATCCTGGCCGCCGGGCTGCGGCTCAGCCAGGTCGTCACCCTGGCCCGCGCCTAGCGACCATGAACCCCACCTCCCTGGCAACCCTCCGGAGACCGTCCCGATGAACCCCACCACATCGGCCGACACCGCCTCGGCCGAGACCCCACCGACCGGCCACGCAACGCCGGCCCCCAGCTCGACCGAGCCCACCTCGGCAGTCGGCCCGCCCGCAGTCGCCGGTTCCACGGGTGACGCGTCGGTGGGGGCGGCGGAGGTGCGGATGAAAGCCAGTCCCGCCGCCCTGGGGCGGGCGCTCGGCCTGGCCTGGCAGGCGGGCCGGTGGCACATCGTCGCGTACGCCGTCCTGGCCCTGCTGGAGGCGGCCGTGCCCGTGACCGCCGCCTGGCTGACCAAGTCCGCGCTGGACGTGGTCGCCCACCGGGCGGACGACGCGTCCGCGCTGGTGGCGGTGGGCGGGGCGCTGGCGGCGGCGGGTGTGGCGGCGATCGCGCTCCCGCACGTCTCCCGCTACGTACGGCAGGAACTCGAGCGCCGCACCGGCCGCCTGGCCCAGGACCGGCTCTTCGCCGGCGTCGAGCGCTTCACCGGCCTGGCGAGGTTCGAGGACCCGGCCTTCCTGGACCGGATAAGCCTCGCCCACACCTCGGGCGGCGCCACCCCGAGCGCGGTGGTCGCCGGGACGCTGGCCATCTGCCGGGCGTTCGTCACGGTGCTGGGCTTTCTCGGTGCGCTCCTGGTCGTCAACCCGCTGCTGGCGGGCGCGGTCCTGGTGGCGGCCCTGCCCGCGCTGGCGGCAGAGCTGCGCCTGTCGCGCCAGCGGGCGTCCATGATGTGGCGGATCGGCCCGATGGAACGGCGCCAGCTGTTCTACCGGCAGCTCCTCACCAGCGTCCGCGCCGCGAAGGAGCTGCGCCTGTTCGGAGCGGGCCGGTACTTCCGGTTCAGGATGAACGCCGAGCGCGCCGCGGCCGACTCCGAACGGCGCCACCTCGACCGCCGCGAGCTGGGCGTCGAGGGCGGTCTCGGCCTGCTGTCCGGCGTGATCGCCGGGGCGGGGCTGATCTGGGCGCTGCTCGCCGCCCGGGACGGCCGGCTCACCGCGGGCGACATCGCGCTGCTCGCCACCTCGATCGTGGGCGTGCAGTCGGCGCTCGCCGCGCTGGTCAACGAGGTGACGATGGCCCACCAGCAACTCCTGAACTTCGACCACTACCTGACCGTGACCAGCGCCGAGCCCGATCTGCGGCGGCCGGCACGACCGGTGGCGCCGCCGGCGCTGCGGCGCGGCATCGAGTTCCGCGACGTGTGGTTCCGCTACTCCCCCGAACACCCCTGGTCGCTGCGCGGCGTCAGCTTCACGGTCCCGTACGGCTCCGCGGTCGCGCTCGTCGGCAGGAACGGCGCGGGCAAGAGCACGATCGTCAAGCTGCTGTGCCGCTTCTACGACCCGGAGCGGGGCACCATCCTGTGGGACGGCGTCGATCTGCGCGATCTCGACCCTGGGGAGCTGCGCGCCAGGATCGGAGCGGTGTTCCAGGACTACATGGAGTACGACCTGACCGCCGCCGAGAACATCGCGATCGGCGACGTGGCGGGCCGCGAGAGGCTGACCGCCTCCGCCGCCCGGATCGAGGCCGCGGCCAGGAAGGCCGGCGTGCACGACGCGGTCAGCGCGCTGCCGCGCGGTTACGACACGCTGCTGAGCAGGATGTTCTTCGGGCCTGACCCCGAGGCGGGGGTCGTGCTGTCGGGCGGGCAGTGGCAGCGGCTCGCGCTGGCCCGGGCGGTGCTGGGCGACGGACGCGATCTGCTGATCCTGGACGAGCCGAGCTCGGGGCTCGACGCGGAGGCCGAGGCCGAGATCCACAACCGGCTGCGCGAGCACCGGGCGGAGCGTACGAGCCTGTTGATCTCGCATCGGCTGGGGGCGGTCCGGGAGGCGGACGTGCTCGTGGTGCTCGACGGCGGGCAGGTGGCCGAGCGGGGCTCGCACGACGAGCTGATGAGGCTCGACGGGCTCTACCGGCGGCTCTTCACCCTGCAGGCCCAGGGCTACCGGCCCGACGGTCATCCATAGGTCAGGCGCGGCCCGGGACAGGGCGACGGTGGCAGCGCAGGCGGCGGCGGTGCCAGCCCAGCGCGGGGCCGCTCAGGCGCGGATCCCGGTTCAGCATGAGGTGATGCAGTTCGGCCAGCTCTGGCCCGGGTTCGATGCCGAGCTCGAGGTCGAGGGTCTGCCTGGCCTGGGCGTACACCCGCAGGGCGCCCGCCACGTCGCCGGTGCGGTACAACGCCACCATGAGGTAGCCCCACAGCCGCTCCCTGGTGGGCCGCAGGGCCAGCGTCTCCCGGAGGCCGCCGATGATCTCGCTGTGCCTGCCGAGCGCCAGCCTGGCCCGCGCGCACTCCTCGACCACCATGTAGCGCTGCTCCTCCAACGCGTCGAGCTGGGCGGCCACGCCGACCGTCCTGGGCAGGTCCTCGGCGGCGGCTCCGCGCCACAGTCCGAGTGCCGCGGTCAGCAGACCCAGGGCCTCCTCGTAACGGTCGCCGGCCATCGCTTCGCGTCCTTGCCGTACGCGCTCGTTGAACTCGGTGACGTCCAGCTCGCCGGCCTCGACGCTGAGCAGGTAGCCGGGCGGGTTCGCCCGCAGGCGACCGTCGAGGTCCTTGCGCAGCAGGTTCGCGTAACTGCGCACGTTGGCCAGGGCCGATTTGGGCGGGCTGTCCTCCCACAGAGCGCTGAACAGGCGGTCGTGGGAGACCGCGCGGTTCGGCTCCAGCAGGAGGCGGGTGAGGAGGAGCCGCTGTTTCGTCGTGCCCAGCGGCGCCAGCGCGCCGTCTCGCCAGATCCGTACCGGTCCGAGAATGCCGAACCGAAGATCCATCATTTTCCTCCCGCTCGCTTTCTGGGAGCGCTCCCACGAGACGGTACGTATGTCACGATCATGTGTCAATGGCGTCCCGCCCACCCTCCCCGGAAGCGCCGCAACGCGCGGCCTCCTGTGAAACTTTCACGCGTTCGCGCAGGTCAGAGCGGATTTTCGGGCGACGCGTTGACGTGCCCGAAGCGGTCTGGTGAGCATGACGCCGCGTTCTCCCTCTCCGAAAGGGCACCCCATGCACTTGTCAAAGGCGATGACGGCCGCCCTCGCCACACTGGTGGCCGGGGCGTCGGTCGCGGTCGCCGTGGCCACCGCCGCCCCGGCAGGGGCGCTCGCCGGCACGGGCACCGGTTACCTGCACACCAGCGGGAACAAGATCGTCGACAGCACCGGCGCGACCGTGCGCCTGACCGGCATCAACTGGTTCGGCATGGAGACCGACAACAGGACCTTCCACGGCCTGTGGTCGAGCACCCCCTGGAAGGGCCACATCGACAAGATGGCCTCTCTGGGCTACAACACGATCCGGGTCCCGTACTCCAACGACGCGCTCAAGCCCGGCGCCACGGCCACCGGCATCAACGACTACGTCAACCCCGACCTGGTCGGTCTGTCACCGATGCAGATCCTGGACAAGATCATCGCGTACGCGGGCGGCAAGGGCATGCGGATCATCCTCGACCGCCACCGCCCGACGGCCGCGGGCCAGTCGGCGCTCTGGTACGTCTCTGCCACGCCGGAGAGCACCTGGATCAACGACTGGAAGACACTGGCCCAGCACTACGCGAACAACCCCACCGTCATCGGCGCAGACCTGCACAACGAGCCGCACGCCGAGGGCACCAACCCCAACGCGACCGGCTCGTGCTGGGGCTGCGGCGACCAGGCGCGTGACTGGCGGCTGGCCGCCGAGCGGGCCGGCAACGCGGTCCTGTCGGTCAACCCGAACTGGCTGATCTTCGTGGAGGGCGTGAGCTGCCCGAGCGGCGGCCTGTCCAACATCTGGGACGGCGATCCCAGCAACGACGAGGACTGCGGCTGGTGGGGCGGGAACCTCTCGAAGGCGGGCCAGTATCCGGTACGGCTCAACGTGGCGAACCGCCTGGTCTACTCGCCCCACGAATACGCGACCTCGGTCTACCACCAGCCCTGGTTCGACGCCCCCGACTACCCGGCCAACCTGCCGGCCATCTGGGACAAGTACTGGGGCTACCTGTACAAGCAGAACATCGCGCCGATCATGATCGGCGAGTTCGGCACCACGCTGACCGCGAACGTGGACAAGATCTGGCTGCAGGAGCTCATGAAGTACACGGGGACCGGGGTGAACGGGATGTCGTTCACGTACTGGTCGTGGAACCCGAACTCCGGTGACACCGGCGGCATCCTGAACGACGACTGGACCACGGTCAACCAGGCCAAGCAGGCCATTCTCCAGCCGTACCTGATCCCGCCGACGGGCGGCACCGGCGGGCCCTCCGACACCCCCACGCCCAATCCGCCGGGTCAGTGCGCGGTGACGTACAAGCAGACGAACTCCTGGCAGGGCGGCTTCCAGGGCGAGCTGACGGTGAAGAACACCGGGACCGGCACGATCAGCAACTGGACCGCCACCTGGACGTTCCCGTCAGGGGTGACGCTGGTCAACGGCTGGAACGCGGTCGTGACCCAGTCGGGCACCACGTGGACCGCCAAGGGCCCCGACCACGCCAAGAACCTCGCACCCGGCGCGTCGGTGGCCATCGGCTTCACCGCCAACGGCCCCGCGAGCCAGCCGGCCAACGCCGCCTGCTCCTGACCAGGCGTCGCGGGCGGACGCGCTCCCGCCCGCGGCTCCCCCAACGAGCGCCCGCCCCGCGCTTCCCGACCGAGCACCGCGGGGCGGGCGCTCGCTCTTCTGACCCCTATGGCGGGAAAGGCGAGGGTTGACCCGGGCTCACACGTATTGGATAACGGTATTCCGACAAAGGGAGTAAACCTGCACTGTTACGGAGACCCCGATGGCGAGCGCAGCTTCTCCCGCACTGATCGGGCGCGACGCCCAGCTGCGGCTGCTCAACGGCGCCATCACGGAGCCGCCCTCCGTCACCCAGGTGCAGGGCGAGGCGGGCATCGGCAAGACCAGGCTGGTCAGGGCGGCCATCGACCCTCTGCGCGAACGCGGCGGCGAGCGGACGGTGCTGCTCGGCCACTGCCACCAGATCCGGGAGCCGCTCCCGTACGGGCCGGTGTTCGACGCGCTGCGGCACGTCGCCGCGGCGCTGCCGCCCCAGGACCGGCTCGGCCCGCTCACCGGGGCCCTGCGCGGCTACCTCCCCGAGCTGGCTGATCGTCTTCCGCCCGCCCCGTCGCCGGGGCCGCTCGACGACCCGCGGGCGGAGCGGCATCGGCTGTTCCGCGCGGTCCACGCGCTGCTGGCCGCCGCGGGCCCGGTCGTGCTGGTGGTCGAGGACCTGCACTGGGCCGACGACGGCACGCGTGACCTGCTGCGCTTCCTGACCGATCAGCCGCCGGACGGACTGGCGCTGGTGGTGACGTTCCGTAGGGAGGAGCTGCCGGTTCCGGGGTTGCCGTTCGGGCACGCGTACCGGCGGGCTCCCGGGGTGCGCGGCGAGGTGATCTCGCTGACGCCGCTCGACGTCGAGGGGGTGCGCAGCCTGGCCGGCGCGCTGCTCGGCCGGTCGGCGCCGACCCCGGAGTTCGCCGCCAAGCTGCACGAACGCACCGCGGGGGTGCCGTTCGTGATCGAGGAGGTGGTGCGCTCGCTGCTCGACGACGAGGGCCGGTTGCCCGAGCCGGAGGCGCTCGATCGCATGGCCGTGCCGCTGCTGCTCCGCGAGGCCATGGCCGAGCGGCTCGCCGGGCTGTCGCCGGCCGCGCTGAGCACCGTGCGCGCCGCCGCCGTCCTGGGACTGCCCGCCGACGAGCCCCTGATCGCCGCCGTCTCCGCCCCCGCCGCGTCCGACATGGGGCTGGGCCAGGCGCTGGAGGCGGGCGTGCTGCTCGAGCACCCCGACGGCCAGTACGGCTTCCGCCACACCCTCGCCCGGCAGGCCGTCTACGACACGATCCCCGGCCCCGAACGCCGGCTGATCCACCAGCGGGCCATGGCCGCGCTGTCCACGCTCGACCCGCCGCCCCTCGTCCAGCTCGCCCACCATGCCCGCCGCGCCGGCGACTTCGCGGCCTGGCAGCGCCACGGCGGCGCCGCCGCCGACCGGGCCGCCGCGCTCGGCGACATCCCGCTCGCCGTCGAGGTGCTCGAAGGGCTGCTCGCCGACCCCAAGCTGCCCCGTGACGCCCGCGGCCCGCTGGCGCTCAGGCTCAGCAGCCTCGCCGCCATCGGCCTGTCCCACCGGCGCGTCGTCCGCATCCTGCGCCACCTGCTCAAGGACGACTTCCTGTCCCCGCAGGTACGCGGCCAGGCCCGGCTCAACCTGGGCATCCTCCTGTCCAACCAGGCAGGCGCGGTCGCCGCGGGACGCCAGGAGATCCTGGCCGCGCTCCCCGACCTGCACGACTGCCCCAGCCTCGCCGCCCGCGGACTCGCCCTGCTGGCGATGCCCGCATGGGGCGGCGATCCGCTCTCCATGCACCAGGAGTGGATGGACGAGGCCGAGAAGCTCCTCGAGGAGGACCAGGACCCCGAGCTGACCGCCGCCGTGCTGGCCAACAAGGTCAGCATCGCCATGCTGGTGGGCGCGCCCGACGCGTTCGAGCTGGTGGCGGCGCTGCCGGTCGACGACCCGGCCCCGGCGGTGCGGCGTCAGGTCGCGCGCGGCTACTCCAACCTGTACGACGCCGCGGTGGCGCTGGGCCACTACGCGGCGGCCGAGCGGTTCGCGGAGCAGAGCAGGCGCATCGCGGAGGAGACCGGCGCGCTCTATCCCGAGTTCCTGGTGGAGATGTCGTCGATCAGGCTCGACCTGCTGACCGGCCGCTGGAAGGGCCTGCGCGAGCGCGCCGTCGCCGCCGTCGAGATGACCTTCGAGGCGCCGCTGCTGGCCGTCGACGCCCGGCTGACACTCGGCATGCTGGCGCTGGCCAGGGGCGAATGGGACGAGGCGGGCGAGCATCTGGAGGCGGCCGGCGTACGGGACCTGGACTCGGGTTTCCTGCCCGTCGCCGCGGCGGCCTCCAGCGGGCTCGTCGAGCTGCACCTGACCCACGGCTCGCTCGAGTCCGCGCTGCACGAGGCCGACCTGGCAGTGGAGAAACTACGGCGCAAGAGCGTGTGGGTGTGGGGTGACCAGCTCGTGCCCGCCGCCGTGGGCGCGCTGCTCATGGCGGAGCAGCGGGACGAGGCGGCGGGCCTGGTGGCCGAGTTCGCCGCCGGGATCGAGGGCAGGAACGCGCCGTCGGCGGAGGCCGGGCTCGACGCCGCCAGAGGGGCGCTGGCCCAGGACGCCGACGAGGCCGCGCACTATTGCGCCAGGGCGCGCGGCGCCTACGAGGCGATGCCGCGGCCGTACAGCGCGGCCAGGGCGGCGGAGTCGGAGTCGGCCGCCCGGCTCGTGCTCGGCGACCGGGAACGGGCCGCCGACCTGCTCGCCGACGCGGGCGAGCGGTACGCGGCGCTCGGCGCCACGCACGACGCGGCCCGCTGCCGCCACCTGCTGCGCGAGATCGGCCCGAGCGCGGCGCGGCGCAAGGGCCGCAGAGGCGCGAGCGGGGTGCTGTCGCCGCGGGAGAGCGAGGTGGCCAGGCTGGTCGCGCTCGGGCGGACCAACAGGGAGATCGCCGAGGTGCTGTTCCTGTCACGCCGGACGGTGGACACGCACGTGGCCAAGGTGCTGCGCAAGCTCGGCGTGCGCAGGAGGGCGGACGTGCGGGAGCCCCGGCCGGACGACCGGCCGGGGCTCGTGGAGAGCTAGACGGTGATGCTCCAGGTGTCCAGGTAGCCGGTGTCACCCAGGTAGACGTCCTCGATCTCGAGGATCCAGGTGCCCGCCGCCTGCTGGCTCACCGGGACGGAGAACGTCCTGGTGCCGTACTGCGTGCAGGTGGTGCCGCCGTACCTGTCGACGGCGTACCACGTGCCGTTCGGACCGCGCAGCCAGATGTCGAGGTCCTCCGCGCAGGTGTGGCTGATCGTGATGGACAGCTTGACCGGGGAGGTCGCGGTGCCCGTCGCGGTGGAGGTGATCGAGCTGTCGATGGTGCTCCAGTCGTCGATCGTGTAGTTGGTGTCGTTGGTGAACGTCCTGCCGCCCGAGGTGCCCGTGACGGTCAGCGCGTACGTCGCCGTGTGCGTCGCCGTCACGCCCGTGCCGGTCACCGTGACGGTGTAGTTGCCGGCCGGTGTGGTGGGCGCGGTCGAGATCGTCAGCGTTGACGAGGCGCCCGAGGTCACCGAGGCCGGGTTGAACGCGGCCGTGGCGCCCGTCGGGAGGCCGCTGGCCGACAGGTTCACCGTCTGGGCCGTGCCCGCCGTGGTGGCCGTGCCGATCGTGGTCGTCGCCGCCGAGCCCGCCTGCACGGTGCCGGACGCGGGACTGGCCGAGATCGAGAAGTCACGCGTCGGCGGGTTCGAGCTGACGGTGAGCGCGTACGTCGCGGTGTGCGTCGTCGAGCCGGTTCCGGTGACGGTGATGTTGTACGTCCCCGCCGCCGTCGACGAACCGACCGAGAGCGTCAGCGTCGAGGAGTTGCCCGAGGTCACCGACGACGGGCTGAAGCTCGCCGTGGTGCCGCTGGGCAGACCCGACGCGCTCAGGCTCACGGTCTGGGCGCTGCCGGAGGTGGTCTGCGTGCCGACCGTGGCCGTCGCCTGACCGCCGGGAGCCGCGCTGCCGGACGTCGGGCTGAGCGAGATCGAGAAGTCGCTGGTCGACGTGCCGCACGCGGGCTCGCCCGACGCCGCCGCCACGCTGACCGCGCTCCATGCCGCCTTGGTGGTGTTGCACTGGGCGCTGTTGGCGCCGAACAGCTCGATCGCGGCCGCGACCGAGGCGGCGCGGATGTTCGTGTACCGCCAGGACGAGGTCTTGCGGGCCAGCGCGCCCATGTAGATCTTGCCGGCGTTCTGGATGCCGACGCCGGTGACCGACGAGGGGCCGCCGGAGCAGATCGGGCTGGACGGCTTGCCGCCGCCGGGGTTGTTGCCCTCGGCCAGCAGGTAGAACCAGTGGTTCAGCGGGCCTGCCGCCGCGTGCACCTCGGTGCTCGGGATCGAGGAGGAGTAGCAGTTCGGGTCGCCGAGCGCGCTCGGGTTGTACATGTTGCGGATCGGCCCGTCGCCGACCAGGTTGACCTCCTCGCCCACCAAGTAGTCGGGCGGGTCGTTGGGGTTGTTGGCGTACGCCTCGGTCAGGGCGCCGAAGATGTCGCCGGTGCCCTCGTTGATCCCGCCGTTCTCGTTGCCCGACCCGGCGCCGCCCGGCGTGGTCTGGAAGATCGCGTGGCCGAACTCGTGCGACACGACGTCGATGTTGGTCGCCTGCCGGGCGTTGTCCTGGCTGTGGCCGAAGTTGGTGTAGCTGCCGTTCCAGTAGGCGTTCACGTCGGCGAGCCCGACCCGGGCCGGGAAGCCGCGGCCGCTGCCGTTGATGCCGTTGCGGCCCAGCCAGTCACGCAGCATGTCCCACTCGCGCTGCACGCTGTAGAGCGCGTCCACGCAGGCGGTCTCCAGATTGGTGCCCGAGGCGTTGCCCCAGGCGTCGTCCGTGCCGGTGTACGCGCTGCCGTTCTGGCCGCCGCACTGGATGCCGGGCCTGCTCGTGTCGGTCATCGAGTACGAGCTGCCGGATCCGCTCGTCCCGATGGTCACCTGGCCGTAGTAGTAGCCGTTGCCGGAGCCCTCGCGTACCAGGTCGTACGAGTCGGCGATCTCGCCGGTGCGCGCGTCCACGAACACGTGCTGGATGCTCGGCTTGCCCTCGGCAATGCCGCTGACCATGGCGTCCCAGGTCAGTCTCGGCTTCTCGCCCCAGGCCAGCACGACCAGGCGGGGCGCGGCGGTGTCGTCCACGCGGGACAGCTTGCTCTTTGCGACCTCGGTGGCCCGACCGGCGCTGATCGTGGCCCTGGTCGGCACGTCGCTCGGGCTCGGGCCCCGCGCCGAGACCGTGTCCCTGACGTTGCCCGCCGCGTCGGTGACCACGACGGCGTCGCCGCCGACCATCGGCAGGCCCTTGTAGGTGCGCTCGTACGACACGTAGTACATGTCGGCCGCGCCCGGGGTGACCGCCACGCGGCTGTAGGCCTCGTCCGGCCCTCGGGTGAGCTCGTCGAGCTGGCTGGAGACGGCCTTGTCCGCGACCTGCGCGGCGAGCGACGCGGGGTCGCCTGCTCGCGTGGTCTGCTTCTGCGGGGCTGCTCCGGGAGGTGCGGCGTTGGCAGGTGGCGCCTGTAAGGCCAGTGCCGCGGCCGTGGCCACGCCGACGACCGCCGCGAGTAAGGCTTTACGTTTCACGCTGTGCTGCTCCTTTCGACGTTCTCCCTCGGGGGTCGGCACGCTTCGTGAGCGCACGACGGCCCGCGCGCCGCACGGGGATCGCCTCGGCGGCGGGACTTGCGGGGAGATTGGGGGGTGGGAAGCTAGCAGTACTGTTGCGCCTTGATGCCGCGACGCTAAACGGTCACTCCCGACTGGGAAATACGTATATGCATCGGTAGGTATACCGATAATTCCGTTCTTAGTGGTCAGTTGGGGGACAATCGGGGGCGTGCAGTTCGGCATCCTGGGCCCGCTCCTGGTGCGCTCCCCCGACGGCGACCCTCTGACCATCGGCGGCCCGCGCCCGCGTGCCCTGCTCGCGTTGCTCCTGATCGACGCCGGGCGGATGGTGAGCGTCGAGCGCCTCATCGACGGCCAGTACGGCGACCGGCCGCCCGCGGAGGCCGCCAACGCCATCCAGGCGCAGATCTCCCGGCTCAGGCGGAGCCTGCCCGCCGGTCTGATCGAGTTCCACGGGGCGGGGTACCGGCTGGCGGTCTCGCCGGACGACGTGGACGCGCACCGGTTCGAGCGGCTGTCGCGCGAGGGACGCAGGCTGCTGGTGGCCGGGCGGTTCCCGGGAGCCGCGTCCTCGCTCAGGGAGGCTCTCGATCTGTGGCGGGGACCGGCGCTCGCGGACGTGGCCGACGCGCCGTTCGCGGGACCGCAGGCACTCCGCCTGGAGGAGCTCCGCCTGTCCGCCATGGAGGACCTGATGGAGGCCGAGCTGGGCCTGCCCGAGGGCAGCCCCGTGGGCGCGCTCCAGGACCTGGTGGCCGCGCATCCGCTGCGCGAGCGGCCGCGCGGGCTGCTCATGCGCGCGCTGGAGGCGGCGGGGCGGCCGTCCGAGGCGCTCGCGGTCTTCGACGAGACGCGCCGCCTGCTCGCCGACGAACTCGGCACCGACCCCTCGCCCGAGCTGGCCGACCTGCACCTGGCGATCCTGCGCGCCGACAGGCACCAGGTCCGGCGGGTCGCGCCGCCGGCCCAGCTGAACCGGCTGGTCGGACGGGAGGAGGAGCTCGCGCGGCTGGCCGCTCTGCGCGGCGCCCGCCTGGTGACGCTCGTCGGCCCCGGCGGCATCGGCAAGACCCGCCTGGCCGTCGAGACCGCCACCCGTCACGACCGGGAGGCGTGCTTCGTGGACCTGTCCCTGGTGGAGGGGACCGGGCAGGTGGCGGGGGCGGTGCTGGCGGCGCTCGGGTTGCGCGAGTCGGCGCTGCGCGGGCTCCCCGACCCCACGGAACGCCTGCTGGCCGCGCTGGCCGAGCAGGACCTCCTCCTCGTCCTCGACAACTGCGAGCACGTGCTCTCCGAGGTCGCCGTGCTGGCCCGCCGCCTCCTCGCCGCCTCTCCCGGCCTGACGGTCATCGCCACGAGCAGGGAGCCCCTGGGCATCACCGGCGAGCACCTCGTCCCGCTGGCGCCCCTGCCCACCGACCCGGCCGTCAAGCTGTTCGCCGAACGGGCGGCGTCCGTGCGGCAGGGATTCGCGGTCGGGCCCGGCAACCTGGACGCCGTGCTCCGGATCTGCGCGGCGCTGGACGGCGTGCCCCTGGCCATCGAGCTGGCGGCGGCCCGGACCCGTACGTTCGGGGTGGAGGAGATCGCCACCCGGCTGGCCGAGGACGACAGGTTCAGGCTCCTCTCGCGCGGTGACCGTACCGCGCCCACGCGCCACCAGACGCTGCACGCGGTCGTGGAGTGGAGCTGGAGCCTGCTCGACGCCGAGGAGCAGGCGCTGGCCAGGAGGTTCTCCGTGTTCGCCGGAGGGGCGAGCCTGGAGGCGGTGGAACGGGTCTGCGGCCCGGACAGCGCCGAGCCGCTGGCCGACCTGGTGGACAAGTCGCTGGTCGAGACCGACGGCGAGCGCTATCACATGCTCGACACCATCCGCCTGTTCTGCGCGGAGCGCCTGGGCGAGGCGGGGGAGGAGGGACGGCTGAGGGCGGCCCACGCCGCCTGGTTCCTGGAGTTCGCGTACCGCGCCGACGGCCACCTCTACAGCGCCGAGCAGCTCCAGTGGCTGGCCCTGCTCTCGGCCGACAACGCCAACCTGCAGGCGGCGCTGCGGTGGAGCGTGGAGCACGACAGGGCGACGGCGGCGCGGCTGCTGGGGGCGCTGGCCATGTACTGGTGGCTGAGCGGGCGGCGGGGCGAGGCGACCGAGCACGCCCAGCGGCTCCTTGACGCGATAGGACCCGAGTCGGGCGAAGAGTACGCGCTGGTGGTGCTGCACGCCGTACCCGACACCGGATCGCCGCACTGGAAGCAGGCCCGGACCGCCCTCCACGCGCTCGACCGGCCGATGCGGTGCCGGTTCGGACCGGCCCTGTGGGGGATGCTCGCCGGGCCGCCCGAGCCCGGGGAGCCGGTGTCCGAGCATGTGATGGGGCCCGATCCGTGGAGCAGGGCGCTCGATCGGCTCAGCGGCGCGCTGCTGGCGCTGCTGGGCGGCGGTGTCGCGGGTGCGGAACGGGAGCTGGAGTCGATGCTCGCCGAGTTCGGCGCCCTGGGCGAGCGCTGGGGGATGACGCAGGGGCTCGACCTGCTCGGATTGATCGCGAGCTGGCGCGGTGAGTGGGGCCGTGCCATGGGGCTGTGGCAGGAGGGGGTGCGCCTGCTCGAAGAGCTCGGGGCGCTGGAGGAGCTGGCGGACGTGCTGATCCGGCGGGCCGAGGCGCGCTGGCGGGCCGGGGACCTCCGGGCCGCCCGCGCCGACTGCGAGCGGGCAGAGGATCTGGCGCGCCGGCTCGGACGGCCCGAGTTGATGGCGTCGATACGTCTCCGGCAGGGCGAGATCGCCCGCCACGAGGGCGACCTGGCGGAGGCGTCCCGTCATCTGGACGCCGCGCTCGCCGCCTCCGGGATCGACCTGCTCAAGGCGCACGGGGCCAGGTCGTACGTGCTGACGGCGCTCGGCCGCCTGGCCGAGGCGAGCGGGGACGCCGGTGAGGCCGCGCGCAGGCACGCGGAGGCCGTGGACACGGCGGTGAGGTCGCCGCTGGCCACCGACCTCGCCTGCGCCGCGGAGGGCCTGGCGGGCCGGTGGCTGCTGGACGGCGCGGCGGCGGAGGACGGGGACCCGGCGGAGCGAGCCGCGTTGCTGCTCGGCGTGGGCGTGGCGCTACGGGGCATGGCCGTCGCCGGGGACCGGGACGTCGCCAGGGTCGCCGCCGCCGCCACGGAGGTACTCGGACCGGACGGGTTCGCGGCGGCGTTCTCCAAGGGTGCCTCGATGAGCAGGGACGACGCGCTCGCCGTCCTGGGTAGGGGGCGCTGACAGGGCCGGGCGCGGCTGTCAGCCGGTCGTCTCCCCGCTGTCAGCGCCGCCCGTGAAGCTACAGGGCATGAAGAACACCAACGTCCTCATCTCCGGCGCCAGCATCGGCGGTCCCGCCCTCGCTCACTGGCTCACCCGCTACGGCTTCAACGTCACCATCGTCGAGAAGGCCCCGGCCCTCCGCCTGGGCGGGCAGGCCGTCGACTTCAAGGGCGAGACCCACCGCACCGTCCTGACCCGCATGGGGATACTCGAGGACGTCAAGGCGCTCCAGACCGGCGGCGCCGACCAGGAGATCGTCGACGCGAACGGCCACAGCCTGGCGGTCATCCCCGGCGAGTTCACCGGCGGCGACATCGAGATCAGGCGCGGCGACCTGACCCGGCTCCTGTACGAGAAGACGGCGCCGTACTGCGAGTACATCTTCGGCGACTCGATCACCTCGCTGACCGAGACCCCCAGCGGCGTCCACGTCACCTTCGAGCGCTCCGCCCCCCGCACGTTCGACCTGGTCGTCGGGGCGGACGGGATCCACTCCAACGTCCGCCGCCTCGCCTTCGGCCCGGAGGCCGACTACGTGAAGTTCCTCGGCCACTACTACGCCCTGGTCGACGTGCCCGCGGCCTTCGGCGCGGTGCCGAGGATGTACAACGAGCCCGGCAGGATGGCCGCCGTGGGCGGACCGAAGGCGCCCGCGTTCTTCGTCTTCGCCTCCGAGCGCCTCGACTACGACCGGTACGACATGCGGCAGCAGAAGGACATTTTGGCCCGCGCCTACGCGGGCATGGGCTGGAAGATCCCGGCGGTCATGGAGGAGGTGCGCCACTCCCAGGACGTCTACCTCGACTCCATCAGCAAGGTCACGATCGACCGCTACAGCCAGGGGCGCGTGGTGCTGCTCGGCGACTCCGCGTACGGCAACACCCTGGGCGGCTTCGGCACGGGCCTGGCCATGGTCGGCGCGTACGTGCTCGCGGGCGAACTGGCCTCGGCCGGCGGCGATCACCGCGTGGCCTTCGCACAGTACGAGGAGCAGATGCGCGGGTACGCCAAGGTGGCTGACAGCGGCAACGCCGGCCCCTTCCTCGCCCCCGGCACCCCGGCCAGGCTCCGGATGCGGAACTGGATGTTCAAGTACAGCTTCCTGCTCGGTCTGATGATGAAGCTGACCGACAAGTTCGCGACCGACATCACGCTCAAGAGCTACTGAACCTTTCTCACATCTGTCGCATCCAACTCCGATATGAACAAGATTCAGCGGCTCGCCGCTCTGTCCGTCCTCCCCGTCGCCGCGGCTCTGGTGGCGCTCCCGGCCCAGGCCGCGGAGCGCCCCACCTGCCCCACCCCGACCAAGGCGGACGTGAAGCAGTCGTCCGACAGCAAGGTCGACCAGCCGCCCAGGGGCGCCACCGCCATCAGGGGAGTCCGCGTCAACCACATCCCGAAGGGCTTCACGTACGGCGGAGTCCTCGTCAGCAAGCACGGCGGCATCAGCGAGTACAGCTACCAGTGGGGGGACGACCGCCCCAACGCGGATCCCAAGCAGCGGTCGCTGTGGATCAGGGTGGTGTGCTGGCCGAAGGCGAGCAAGCTGGCACAGCTCAAGAACGGGCCGTTCGACATGGGGACGTTCTCCGGCGACACGAAGACCATGAAGATCGGCAGTCGTCAGGTGCTCACCCAGGAGGGCGACGGCGCGCTGGGCGACGGCCGGTACGCGGGCTGGGTCGAGCGCAAGGGAGTCGTCGTCACCGTGATGGCCAGCACGCCCCTCGTACCCGAGCTGGCGCAGATCATCGAGGGCATCAAGCTCTGAGCCGGCCGACCCCGCCCTCGATGCGGAGCCGCGACATGTCGTCCAGCAGGGGGATGTGGGGCTCCTCGCCGAGGTGCCAGTCCTGGACCGGCACCAGGCCGGGCCCGATCAACTCGAACCCGTCGAACAGCCGCAGCACCTCCCTCCGCGTCCTGAACCGCGCCTGCGCGGGGGTGCCGGCCGTCGACTTCGTGAGCTGGGCGATCGCCTCGGGGTCGCTCTCCGCCATCGCGTGGGTGAGCGCCAGATGGCTGCCCGGCGCCATGCGCTCCCTGAACGCGGCCACGATGCCCTCGGGGTCCTCCTCGTCCATCACGTAGTGCAGCACGCCGACCAGCAGCACGCACACCGGCCGGCCGAAGTCGATCAGATCGCTGACGTGGGGGTCGGCCAGCACGTCGGCCGGGCGGCGCAGATCGGCCTGGATGCTGGCGATGCCGGGCGAGTCGGCCAGCAGCACCTGGGCGTGCAGCCGCACCACCGGGTCGTAGTCGACGTAGACCACCCGGCAGGAGGAGTTCACGGAGCGGACGGTCTCGTGGATGCTGGGCGAGGTCGGGATGCCGGTGCCCAGATCGATGAACTGCCGCACGCCCTGCTGCGCCAGATGGCGGACGGCCTCGACCTGGAACCTGCGGTTCGCCCTGGCCACCATGCGCGTTTCCGGGGCCACCGCGAGCAGCCTCTCGGCCACGGCCCGGTCGACCGCGACGTGGTCCTTGCCGCCGAGCAGATAGTCGTACACCCGGGCGGAGCTGGGAACAGTCGGGTCCACGCCAGGCGGAACGCGTTCTAGCTCGGTCACGGGGGGGCCGTCTCCTTCTGCGCGCACAACTCGAACGCCATACTACTCGCCGCTCATTCGCCAGACGCCTGAATCAGGCGAAGAACGCTCCAAACGGAACGGCAGCCGAAACAGAACACGTTCTCGGTTGCTGCACCTGGTGGTCAGCTGTCCGTGAAGCGCGTCAGGAGCCGCTCGGCGGCGGCGAAGTCGGCCACCACGTCGGCCGCCGTGCGCCGCTCGCGCACCATCCCCACTCCCTGCCCCGCGTAAATGTAGGCGGTGTCGAAGTCCCCCTCGCGCCGCGCCTCCTCCAGCCGGGCGCGAGCGGAGTCGTCCGCGGCCAGCTCGTCCTCGCGGCCCGCCCAACGGTCGAAGAACTCGTTACGCAGCGCCCGCCCGCCGTACTCCGGCGGCCACCCGAGACGCTGGGCGATGTCGAAGACCCGGCCGTACGCGGTGCCTGTCTCCTCCGCGGCCAGCAACCGGTCGCCGGCCGCCGCGGAGAGCGCGGTCTCCACACACCCCATGAACGCCGTGCCCACCCACGCCCCGGCGGCGCCGGCGGCCAGCACGGCGGCGAGCCCGCGCGCGTTCGCGATGCCGCCCGCCGCGAGCACCGGGATCCGCACCGCGTCGAGGACGCTCTGCAGCAGCGGCAGGGTGCCCACCTCGTCGCGCCCGTGCCCGCCGGCCTCGGCCCCGCGCGCCACCACCGCGTCCACCCCGGCCTGCTCGGCGGCGCGGGCCTCGTCGGTGGTGCCCGCCTGGGTGACGACCGTGATGCCCGCCTGCCGGAGCTCCTCGACGTAGCGCGCGTACGGCCCGAAGCTCACGGAGACCATCGGGGGACGGAGCTCGAGCACGGCCTCGAACTGGGCCGGGTTGCCGGGCAGCGCCCAGGCCATGAGCCCGATCCCGTACGGCCCGCCGCCCGCGACGGCGGCCTCCTTCGCGATCCACTCCCCCGTGACGGCGGCGGAGGCCCCGATCACACCCAGCGCCCCGGCCTCGGAGATCGCGGCGGCCAGCCGGCCCGCCCCCACGCCCGCCATCGGGGCACCCACCAGGGGCACCTTCAGGCCGAACCGATCAGTGAGCCAGGTGTGCAAGATCACTACCTCCGTAACCCCTGCTGAAACCAGTCTTCCATGACCATTCCTACCCAGGAACGGAATTTGAGCCGGATGACCGATGCGCTCATGACACACACCTGTGCATCCTGGTGGGGAACGGATTCCGTTCCGCAGCTGAGAGGAGTCACGAGGGCATGGACAATGCGGCAGGCCGCCCGACCGTGATCTTGGATAATGGCGTGGTCGGCAGGGTCATGCTGGCTCATCCGTCCAGGCGCGATCTCGTGCTCGTGCTCGGCATGGACGGCACCTTGCTGAGCTGCCAGCTCGACGACATCGCCTGCGTGGTGGGCGGCAAACCGCTCTGCCGCGACGGCTGACGCCGACGGCCGTCAGCTGGTGGCCGTCCTTTGAAGAGAGGCGGGAGCTCGTCAGGCGGCTTTGACGATGGCGCTGATCAGGGAGACGGCCGCGAAGTCGTTGGTGAGGCGGTTCTTCGTGAGGGCGAACGCGGTGCCGGTCGCCGTGTCGGCCCAGGCCGCGCTGCCGCCCGCGCCCGGCACCCCGAAGACCGTCGGGGTCGCCTCGGCCGTCGAGTCGGGGGCGCCGATGCCGTACCCGAGCCCCCAGGCCGAAGGCATGCCGAACACCTCGTCGATCCCGCTGGAGGCCACCGCCGTCACCTCGCGCAGCCGGTCGGGCGAGATCAGCCGCGTCCCGTCCACCTCGCCGAGCAGCGCCGCGTACATCCGCGCGATGGCCCTGGCCGAGGTCTTGCCGCCAGCGGGGATGTCGGCGGACAGGTAGTCGGGCCTGTTGCCCAGGTCGGCGGTCGGCATCAGGCTCATCGGCCCCGCCTTGAACATCGGCAGGTCCGCCGGCATCTCGCCCCACGCCGACATGTCCATCGGCGCGTCCTCCAGCCTGGCCAGCCGGGCGTGCTCCTTCTCCGGCATCCCGAAGTAGAGCTCGTCGGCCACGCCCAGCGGCCCCGCCACGTCCTCGAGCAGCACCTGCGAGATGGGCTTGCCGGTGACCCTGCGGACGATCTCGCCGACCAGGAACCCGAACGTGTACGCGTGGTAGCCCATCTTGGTGCCCGGCTCCCACCACAGCTCGGCGTCCTCCAGCGCGGCGACCATCTTCTCCCAGTCGCAGACGTCCTCGGGCGTCGTGTCGAGCGGCACGCCGGGCACACCCGCCGTGTGCGACAGCACGTGCCGTACGGTCACGCCCTGCTTGCCGTGTCGCCCGAACTCCGGCCACAGCTCCACCACCGGCGTGTCATAGCCGAACAGCCCCCGCTCGGCCAGGATGTGGGCGATGGTCGCGGTGGCGCCCTTGCCGATCGAGTAGTTGTAGAAGGGCGTGCCGGACGTCACGGGCCGCCCGGTCTCGGGGTCGGCCACACCCGCCACCACGTCCACGACCTGGACGCCGTCTCGATAGACGGCCACCTGGAGCCCGCGTTCGTCGCCTGACTCCACGAGCCTGTCCGCGGCTTCCTGCACCTGCTTCTGAAGATCACTCATAGTCTCAATCCTTGTCCGCCTCAGGAACTAGACGGTACAGTACTCACATCAGTACGGAACTGTCTAGTACTCTTTTCCGTAAGAGGGCGAAGGGGTGGTCATGGCACCGGATGAGGACGGCCGCACGGCACGCAAGCGCAGGCAGATCATGGACGCGGCGCGGCCGGTCTTCCTGCGCAACGGCTACGTGGGCGCGAGCATGGACGAGGTGGCGGCGCTGGCGGCGGTCTCGAAGCAGACCGTCTACAAGCACTTCACCGACAAGGAGCAGCTGTTCACCAGCATCATCCTCGACACGACCGGCCAGGTGGGCGGGCTGGCCACAATGATCGCGAAGGCCCTCGACGAAAGCCACGACCTGGAGAAGGACCTGGGCGCGCTGGCCCGCCAGTATCTCGACGCGCTCATGCGGCCGGACGTGCTCCGTCTGCGACGGCTGATCATCGCCGAGGCCGACCGCTTCCCCGATCTCGGCCGGACCTGGTACCAGCAGGGCTTCGAGCGCTCGCTGAAGACCCTGGCCGCCGCCTTCGAACGCCTCGCGGAGCGCGGTCTGCTCCGCCTGGACGACCCCCAGCTGACCGCCGAGCACTTCGTGGGCCTGCTGCTGTGGATCCCGGTGAACA
Source organism: Nonomuraea helvata (assembly GCF_039535785.1). Classification (NCBI taxonomy): domain Bacteria; kingdom Bacillati; phylum Actinomycetota; class Actinomycetes; order Streptosporangiales; family Streptosporangiaceae; genus Nonomuraea; species Nonomuraea helvata. The sequence continues at coordinate 2,348,525 of NZ_BAAAXV010000009.1, read as the reverse complement.
AGGTCATGTTCTGGGGGGCCGGCGACCACTACACGGAAGCCGACCTGGAGCGGCTCTCCGAGGCCGCCGTCGCGGCGTTCCTGCGCGCGTACGGGACCGCTAGCTCAGGTACTTCGTGAGCCCGCCGGCCAGTGCCTTGGCCATCCGCTCGCGGAAGGCGGGGTCGGACATCTTGGCGGCGTCCCCTCGGTTGCGCATGTTGCCGCACTCGATGAACACCGCAGGTCGCGTGGAGAGGTTGAGCCCGCCCAGGTCGGTGCGGGTCTGCAGCCCGTCCGTGCCGGTGTAGGTGGAGTACGGGAGCCCCGTGCCGGCGTGGTAGGCGTTCCTGACTGCCACGCCGAGCCGGCGGGACGGCTTGATGATCGCGTCGTTGTGCCCCTCGACCGGCCCCGGCATGATCACGTGGAAGCCGTGCCCGCCCGGCGCGGCGCCGTCGCCGTGGATCGACAGGACCGCGTCCGCCCTGGCCTCGTTGCCGATGGCGGCCCGCTCGGTGACGCACGGGCCGACGCCTTTGTCGTTGGGCCGGGTGAAGACGACCTTGGCGCCCATCTTCTCCAGGATCGGCCTGAGCCTCCTGGCGACGTCCCAGGTGAACGCGTGCTCGGGGTATCCGGCGTCGGTCTCGGTGCCGGTCGTGTTGCACGCCTTCCTGCCGGTGATGATGTCGACCTGGCGGTTGATCTCTTTGGGGTGCGCGGCGTTCCCGCCGTTGTGACCGGGGTCGATCACGACGATCTTGCCGGCCAGCGCCTGCCCGGCCTGCTCCGTGGGCTCCGGGCTGTCGGACGGCGACGCGGGCAGCGCCGCCTCCGGTGCGCTGGGCGTGGCACCGCCGCACGCGGCCAGCGCGGCCAGCGCGGCGAGCGCCACGAATCCGGTCCGGTACGCGTGCATGGTCCCGACCGTACCCGGTGCCGCGCGGCAAACCCAGTACCTCATATGACCTGCGCTTTCGCGTCCAACTAGGTGGCCAGCCGGGCTGCCCGTCGGTGGTCGTACGGCGTGGCGAGGCGTTCCGCGGCGGCCATGGCCTGCGCTGCCGCCCTCCTCGCCGCCTTCTCCCTGCCCGCCGCGGCCAGCACGAGGGCGCGGGCCCAGCCGATGCGGGCCGCGGCCCCGGGGTGCCGCGCCAGGTACGCGCCCAGGTGGGCGTGGAGCTGCCGCGTCGTCGCCCGGTCCGGCCGGGGGCCGAGCGACCAGAGCAGCTCGGCCAGCCCCGTCCAGCACTCCAGCATCCCGCGCTGCGCCGACGGCAACCCCCGCGCCAGTTCGAGCGCCCGCGCCAACGCGTCGCGCGCCACGCTCCGGTCGGTGTCAGCGGCGCGCACGTCCAGCCGCACGTCGGCCGCGACCAGCCCGCTCGTGCCCGGGACACGGAGGTCCAGTCGTGCGGACGCCGTGATGATGCGCATCTCCTGGATCGCCCGCGTGACCGGCCCGTCCCGCAGACCCAGCTCCTTCTCGTACGTGCGGCGGCGGTCCGTGGACGAGCGGGCGGCCGCCAGCACCTCCGCGATCCGCTCCGGAGCCACTCCGTCCATCCGCAGCAGCGCCTCGGCCCGGCCGGTCAGGCACCAGTGGCGGCCGATCTCGTCCCCGCCCACCCGGCGCACCGCCAGCTCCTCCGTCTCTGCGAACAGATCCGCCGACGCCGCGAAGTCCCCCTGCCACAGGGCGGTCTCCGCGAGCATGCCGGCGCAGTTCTCCGCCATCCGCGGGTCCAGGGTCCTCGCCCGGCCCTCGGCGAAGAACTGCCGGGCTCTCTCGAACGCGCCCGCATGGAGCTGGTCCAGCCCCCGGGACAGCCTGGCGCGGTTCGCGGCGTCCGTGGGGTGCCGGAGCTCGGCCAGGGCGGTGTCGGAGAGCGTGCCGTAGCGGCGCGCGACGCGGTGGCGGCCGGCTATGCGGGCGATCGCGGCGAAGTTCGCGTACGCCTCGGCCCGCAACGAGGGGTCGGTCGTCCGTTCGGCGGCGTTGAGCTGGCGGAGCGAGGCGGCCAGCATCGTGGGCAGGTCCTGCTCGTGGTAGGCGAGCCTGGCCAGCAGAGCGAGCGCCTGCGCGGCCTCCGTCCCGGCCGCCTCCGAGAGGCAGGAGGGCACGACGCGGCGACCGGCCTGCCGGGCGGCGGCGGTCAGCGTGGCGGTGGCGAGGCCGGTCGGTGCGGCGGGGAGCGGCTCGCCCAGGGCGTCGAGCGCGGCCCTGGCGAACTGCGTGGCCTCCGCCACCCTGGCCAGCTGGTACGCGCTCACCCCTGCCATCCGCAGCCAGCGGGCACGCAGGTGCGGCGCCTGCGTGCCACGCGCGAGGCGGCGCCGGACGATGGCCGCCGACTCCTCATAGAGGCGTAACCGCAGGCAGAGCGTCCAGTAGCGATCGAGGAACCGCGATTCGCCCGACGTCGCCCAGGCCAGGCGGATGTTGTCCATCTCCGCCCCGAGCACGCGGGTCACCTCCGTGTCCGAAGCGTCGTGGAGGGCGGGTGCGTGGTGGTCGAGCAGCCCGGCGAAGTGGGCGGCGTGCCGCTCGCGTACGGACCGGTGGGCCACAGGGTCCTCGCGCAGGTGCGCGGCGGCGAACTGCTGGATGAGCGGGTGGAGGGCGTACCGGCCGGACGGGGTGAGGTGGATCATGCTCTGATCGACCAGGCGGACCAGTACCTGCGGGGTGGTCGCGGCCACCTCCAAGGCCGAGCACAACGTGCACCCGCCCCCGAACACCGACAGCGCGGCCAGCGCCGACCGGCAGGCCGGGTCCAGCAGACGCCAGGAGGTCTCGAACACCGTACGCATGCCGGCGTGCCGTGGCCTGGCGGCGGGTCCGGCGGTGGAGAGCAGGGCACCGGGATCGGCGCGCAGGCGCCGGGCCAGCTCCGCGCACGGTATGGCGCGCAGCAGACCGGCCGCGAGCTCGACGGCCAGCGGGAGCCCACCGGTGACAGCGCAGATCGCGGCCACGTCGGCGGCCTCGCGGTCCGCGTCGAACGACGGTTGCGCCCTGAGCGCCCGCGCCGTGAACAGCGCCTCCGCGGCCAGCCCCGACAGTCCCTCCACCTGGACGACCGCCTGGCAGGCCAGGTCCGGGCGGCGCCTGCTCGTCGCCAGGACCCGCACCTCGGGGGCCGTGCGGAGGATCTCGCCGATGACCCGGTCGAAGGCCGGGAGGTGGTCGAGGTTGTCGAGCACGAGGAGGGTCGTGCGGTGGGCGAGCGCGGCGAGGAGGAGGTCCGTGGCGGGGCGCGGCGGCGAGAGGTCCACGCCGAGGCGGCGGGCCAGCGTGGTGACGGCCGCCTCGGGCCGCACGCCCGCGAAGGACACGAACGCGACCGGGTGTGGGTCGGGGGCGCTCGACGCTGCGGCGACGGCGAGGCGGGTCTTGCCGATCCCGCCCGGTCCCAGCAGGGTGACCAGGCGCTCGCGGGCCATCAGCGCGCGCAGGTCCCGGACGTCGGCGTCCCTGCCGATCAGCTCCGTGCCGGGCACGGGCAGCGCCACGCGCGAGGTGGGCAGCGCCCTGGGCACGAGCTGCCGCCTGACCTCCAGGGTCTCCGGCGCGGGTTCGACGCCCAGCTCGGCGGTCAGCCGGCGGCGCAGCTCGTCGTAGCAGGTCAGCGCCGCCGCCCGGTTGCCCGCTCCGGCCAGGGCTCGCATCAGCAGCCGGTGCGCCTCCTCGTCGTACGGGTCGAGCCCGGCCACGATGCGCGCCAGCCGTACCACGTCGTCAGAGGAGCCGGAGGACCCGGAGGCGCAGGAGGTGCTCGAGTGGATGAGAAGACCGCGCAGCAGCAGCCGCACCCGCCGGCGCTCCGACTCCAGCCAGTCGGCGAAGCCCGGCGCGTCGCCGAAGGAGACGCCGTCCAGGAAGTCGCCCCGCCACAGCCGCAGCGCCTCCGCCACCGTCGGCGCCTGGGTGAGACGCCGGTGGTCCACGAAGCAGGCGTGGTCGGCGCGGAGGCTCACGTGTTCGCGGGTGATGTCGAGCCAGCCGCCCACCTCCTTGCGCAGCTCGGACAGCGCGAGCCGCAGGCTGCCGCGCGCGTTGACGTCGGGGCGCTCGCCCCACAGCAGCGCGGCCAGCTCGGCGCGCGGGCGTGGGCCCGGCGCGGCGGCCAGGTAGCAGAGCAGCGCCCGCGTCTTGGCGGAACGGATGCCCACGGGCGCTCCTCCGACGGCCAGGTCGGGCGTCCCCAGCAGGAGCAGGGTCAGCGAGTCTCCCATGGACCCAGGAGAGTAGGCGCGCAGCTGCGGCCTCGCTGTGGAAAAAGGCGCGGATGGCGCGTGCCGTACATGACTGACGTGGGCTTTAACGATGCACTCACGATGCCCGCCGCAACCTGATGCCGCGCTTCGCGAGGGCCGCGAGGCGTACCGACATCAAGGAGAAGACAGCATGCGCTCTCACAAGCTGATCGCCGGGCTCGCGCTGGCCACCGGTCTCGCCGCGCCGGCGGCGCTGGCCGCGAGCCCGGCGCAGGCCGCGCCCGGGTCGTGCCGCGTGGACCTGCACAAGATCGTGGCCAACAACGTGGCGGAGCGGGACGGGAAGGACGAGCTCCGCTTCAAGGTGGACGGGAACCTGTTCCCGAAGTTCGGCGACAAGTTCCACGCCATGAAGAGCGGTGACTCGGCGGACGGCGCCGACTTCGGCAACCCGACCACGCTCGTCGTCCTGGACAGCGGGAACAAGAGCTTCAACCTGCGCGAGGTCACCCCGCCCATCGTGGGGGACGGCGACAGCCTCGGCTCGGCGACGGCGCACGAGTCCACCTGCCGGGGGCTCTCCACCGGCCAGCACGCCGATGACGTGACCATCATCTCGGGCAGTGACGAGACGCAGTACACCTACACGGTCACGCTCCGGCAGACCCGCCAGTAACCACCACCGTGGAAGTGCCCGCGGCGGGGCTACCCGTCCGCGGGCCGCCACATCGGCCAGAACAGGGTCCCGTCCGGCAGCGCGAACGGCTCCCGCGCCCGGTAGCCGTGGCGCGCGTACAGGTCGCGGTTGCGCGGGTCGCTGGCCTCCAGGTACGCGGGCACGCCGCCCAGCCGGGCGTGCTGGTGCCGCAGCAGCGCCGAGCCGAGCCCCTGGTTCTGGCAGCTCGGGTGGACCGCCAGGAAGGCCAGGTGGTGGTACGGCTCCGCGGGATGGTTCGCCGCGAACAGCGCGTCGAGCACCCGGAAGCGCTCGGCCCAATGGCCCGTGGCCTCGACCAGCCGCCGGTCGTAGTCGGGCGGCTCGGGCAGCGGCGCGGTGTGGGGGAACCAGACCGCGACCGCGGACCCGTCGTCGACGAGGTGGATCTCGCCGTGCTCGACGGCGTGGTCGACGAGGATCCGGAAGTTGGCGGTCATGACCTGGTGACGTTCCCTGCGGACGGGCACGAGGTAGTGCATCGCCCTCAGCCCGGAGAACGCGGTCGCGATGAGCTCCGCCACCTTCGCCGCGTCGTCGGCCGTCGCTCGCCGGATGACCGGCCGCATCGTCCAGGATTCTGCCATCGTGTCACGCCCCATCCCGGATCGCCGCCTTGGCGCCCAATCCAACGAGAGAGTAAACGGCGGGCTGTCCGGCGCGAAGTACCAGAGCCCACATCACTCCGATCACCGCGGCCACGCCGTAGACCGTGGGCAGGATCCACGCCAGCGGATCGCCCTCGGGCACCCCGAGCAGCGCCCCGAAGTTCTCCACGGCCAGCCACACCATCACGGCCAGCGCCAGCGCGGCGGGCACGGGCGCGGCGACCCGCCGCGAGAACGTCTCTCCGCTCGGCTCCCTGGCGAAGAAGACGATGATCGCGATGCTCGTCACGAAGACCAGCAGCAGCACGCCGAACCCGCCGAACGAGCCGCCGTAGAAGAAGAGCTGCACCAGCGGATCGAGCCCCAGCAGCGCGTAGGCCAGGATGACGGCCAGCCCGAACACGCTCTGGGCGATCGAGCCCGCCTTGGGTGCCCCGCTGCGCGCCCTCGTCCTGCCGAAGACCGACGGGAGCACCCGCTCCCGTCCGAGCGCGAAGAAGTAGCGGGCGGTGGTGTTGTGGAACGAGATCATCGCCGCGAAGAGGCTGGTCACGAAGAGCACCCGGGCGACGTCCACCACGGCGCCGCCCAGGTGCGCGCCGGCGAGCTGGAAGATGGTGTCGGCCTGGTCGCGCCTGGCCGTGGCCACGATGTTCGCGGGTCCGGTGGCGACCGTCATCGCCCATGACGACAGCGCGTACACGACCGCGATGATCGCCACCGCCGAGTACGTGGCCAGCGGCACCGTACGGCGCGGCTCCCGGCTCTCCTCCGAGAACACCACGGACGACTCGAACCCGACGAACCCCAGCGTCGCGATCACCAGCAGCGCCCCCACGCCGGGCACGAACAGCGCGCTCGGCGACAGCGTCTCCGCCGAGAACCCGGAGGTCGCCGGGTTGACCAGGTCCGCGAGGTCGAACAGCAGGATGACCGCCACCTCCGCGGTCAGCAGCACGGCGAGCAGGCGTCCGTTGACGTCCACCCGCATCATGCCCAGGGCCGCGACCAGGGCCCAGGCGACCAGCGAGATGATCCACCAGGGCGGCGTGACGCCCAGCCAGCGTTCGATCAGCGGCGTGGCCGCCGTCCCGAACGCGCCGTACAGGCCGACCTGCAGGGCGTTGTACGCGATCAGCGCCACCCAGGCGGCCGCGATGCCCGCGGGCCGGCCCAGGCCGCGGCTGATGTAGGTGTAGAACGCGCCGGCGTTCGCCATGTGCCGGGCCATCGCCACGTAGCCGACCGCGAAGACCGCCAGCACCACCCCGACCACCAGGAACGCGATGGGCAGCCCGGTGATCCCGGTGACCGCGTACGCGGTGGTCACCACCCCGGCGACGACGGTGAGCGGTGCGGCGGCGGAGAGCACGAAGTAGACGACCGAGGGCGCGCCGAGCCGGTCGGCGGCGAGCGCGCCGGTGATCGGGTCGGGCCCGGTCTTCACGAGACGCATCGGGTTCCTTCCGGGGGGGGTGTCGGGGGGTCACGTGCGATAGGTCAGTACGGCGTCGCCGACCGCGGCGCTCACCTGGCGGCTCAGGTCGCCCAGCGGCCGGGGGATCGCCTCCTGCAGCCGTGCGAGGTACTGGCGGGCCAGCCGCCGGTCGGCGGGGTCGTCGAGCACGGTGTCGGTCATGTCGCAGGCGTCCACCAGCGTGGCCAGCGCCATGTCCTGCGGCGACAGCGGCTCCCAGCGGACCAGCGCCAGCCGTAGCCGGGTGGCGGGCCACATGGCCTTGCTGAAGTCGGTGGAGAAAAAGCGACGTTGTTTGCGTTTGAGCAGTTTCGGGGTTTCGCGCTCCAGCAGCCCGGTGGCCACCAGCCGCCCGCTCACGTCGTCCACCGAACGCCGGGCGAGGTACGCCAGCCACGTACGCACGTCGGTATGGTGCGGCGAATTGCCGATATCGGCCAGCGCCCTGTCGGCCACGTTGTCGGGCACGTTCTCCATGGCCTGCCGCGGATCGACCACGGTGAGCCGCATGCCCCGCACGACGACCCTCTGGTGCAGCACCAGCTCGCCGATCAGGGCTCCGGCCAGGCCGAGCGCGATGCCCTGGACGTGCAGACGGGGCCTGCCCGAACCGGTCGTGTCCCACGAGACGAGAAAGAAATCATCGGCAAGCACCTTGAATCGGTCCGCTCACTATCGCCTTTAAAGGACAACCGTCAGGCGACCGGGCGTGGCCACCAGCCGCAATTTCTACCAAGAACATCATCGCCCGGCTAGGCCCATTTCCCGATAAGTTCGAAAACTGACGATATTAACGATGAAATCGTCATTTATCCGCATTGCTTGCGGGCGTTGACGGGGCGGCGGTGAGACAGGAGGATCAGATGGCTCCGCCTCTTGGGAGCGCTCCCACCCCCCGAAGGACCTCCATGCCCCGAAGCCGGGCCGCCATACTGGCCCTCCTCACCATGGTCGCCCTGTCCCCCGCCACCACAGCGCAGGCGGACGAGGGTCCCGAGCAGATCGTCAACGGCACCTTCGACACCGGCACCGCTCCCTGGTGGAGCACCGGCAACCTCACCCTCACGGTGGACGCCGGCCGGCTCTGCGCCGACATCCCCGGCGGCACGGCCAACCCCTGGGACGTCATCATCGGCCAGAACGACCTCCCGCTGGTGGCGGGCGACACGTACGCGTACCGGTTCAGCGCGTCGGCGAGCCCCGCCAAGGTCGGCAAGGCGCTGATCCAGCTCCCCGTGGACCCGTGGACGCAGTACCTGTCGGCCAATCCGGAGCTCAGCGTCTCCGGCAACGCCTACTCCTACACCTTCACCGCCCCCGTGTCGCTGCCCAACGCCCAGGTCGCCTTCCAGCTGGGCGGCAGCGCCGAGCCGTGGCGCTTCTGCCTGGACGACGTCTCGCTCAAGGGCGGCGCGGAGCCCGAGACGTACGAACCGGACACCGGACCGCGCGTCCGCGTGAACATGGTCGGCTACCTTCCGCAGGGCCCCAAGAAGGCCACCGTGGTCACCACCGCGACCACGGCACTCGGCTGGGAGCTCAAGAACGCCGCCAACCAGACGGTCGCCAGAGGCAGGACCACTCCCAGAGGCGTGGACGCCAGCTCCGGCCAGAACGTGCACACCCTCGACTTCGGCACCTACCGCAGGCCGGGCAGGGGTTACACGCTGACGGCGGACGGCGAGACGAGCAGGCCGTTCGACATCGCCGCCGACATCTACGACCAGCTCCCCGCGGACGCGCTGAAGTTCTACTACACCCAGCGCAGCGGCATCGAGATCCTCGACCGGCTCAGGCCGGGCTACGCCAGGCCCGCCGGGCACGCCGGCGTGGCGCCGAACCAGGGTGACGCGAACGTCCCGTGCCAGCCCGGCGTCTGCGACTACTCGCTCAACGTCAAGGGCGGCTGGTACGACGCCGGCGACCACGGCAAGTACGTCGTCAACGGCGGCATCTCGGTCTACCAGCTCATGGCCGCGTACGAACGGGACAGGTCCGCCTTCAAGGACGGCCAGTTGAACATCCCGGAGAGCGGCAACGGCACGCCGGACATTTTGGACGAGGCCCGCTGGGAGCAGGAGTTCCTGCTGAGCATGCAGGTGCCGGAGGGCAAGCCGTACGCGGGGATGGCGCACCACAAGATCCACGACCAGAACTGGACGGGTCTGCCGCTGCTGCCGCACCTGGACCCGCAGCTCCGCGAGCTGCACCCCACCTCGACGGCCGCCACCCTCAACCTGGCCGCGACGGCGGCGCAGGCGGCCAGGCTGTTCGCCCGGTACGACCCGGCGTTCGCCGTCAGGAACCTCAAAGCGGCCCGCAGGGCCTGGGCGGCCGCCAGGGCCAACCCGGCCAGGTACGCCGACCCGAACGACGGCACCGGCGGCGGCGCCTACAACGACAACGACGTGAGCGACGAGTTCTACTGGGCGGCGGCGGAGCTGTACATCACGACCGGCGGGAAGGAGTTCAAGGACTTCCTGCTCGCCTCCCCGCACCACACCGGCGACGTCTGGCGCGACAGGGGCTTCGACTGGGGCAACACCGCCCAGCTCGGCCGCCTCGACCTGGCCACCGTGCCCAACGCCCTCCCCGACCGGGCGCGGGTGCGGCGGTCCGTGGTCGAGGGGGCGGAGAAGTACCTGGCGGTCCAGCGGGCGCACCCGTACGGGCTGCCGTACAACCCGCCGGACTTCGACTGGGGCTCGAACAACCTGGTGCTGAACAACATGGTCGTCCTGGCCACGGCCTACGACCTGACCGGGCACGAGAAGTACCGGGCGGCCGTCCGCGAGGGCATGGACTACCTCTTCGGCCGCAACGCGCTCAACCAGTCGTACGTGACCGGCTACGGCGAGGTGGCCTCGCACAACCAGCACAGCCGCTGGTACGCGCACCAGCTCGACCCCGCGCTGCCCAACCCGCCGCGCGGCACACTGGCCGGCGGCCCCAACTCCGGTATCCAGGACCCGCTCGCGCAGCGACTGCTCAAAGGCTGCAAACCCCAGTTCTGCTACATCGACGACATCGAGTCCTGGGCCACGAACGAGCTGACCATCAACTGGAACTCCCCGCTGGCCTGGGTCTCCGCGTTCCTGGCGGACAAGGGCAGGTGATCCTCGTGAACGGCGTTGCGAACGCTCCGTTCAACGGAATACTGTCTGCGCATGCCCAGGGGAACCTCTGAAGTGAGTGAGCCGATGTACTTCGTGCTCACCGCCCTACGCGCGGGCCCGCTGCACGGCCACGCGATCAGCAAGTCGATCAAGGAGCTGTCCGGGGGCCGGGTCAAGCCCTCGGTCGGCACCCTCTACGGCATCCTGGAGCGCCTGAATGAGCGGGGCGTGATCAGCGTGGACAGAGAGGAGACGGTCAACGGCCGCAACCGGCGCTACTTCCGGATCACCGACGAGGGTCAGGCGCTGGTCGAGGCGGAGGCGAGGCGCATGCACGAGGCCGCCCAGCTCGTGCTGCGCCCCATCACATGACCGCCACCGCGCCCCAGCCCCCGACCGCCCTCGAACGTCGCTACCGCAGGCTGCTGCGCGCGTATCCGCGGAAGTACCGCGCGGCGCACGGCGACGAGCTGCTCGACGTCCTGCTGGAGTCGGCCGACGCCGGCAGGACGGTCCCCGCGCTCAGGGAGGCGTGGGGCCTGCTGACGGGCGGCGTGCGCAGCCGCGTCGCCCACCAGGCGACAGGCAGCGCCTGGGTGGACGGCCTGCACCTGGGCATCACGGCCGTGGCGGCGGCGAACCTCGCGGCGCTGCTCCCCTATGCGGCTGCCATACCGCTGTGGACGCTGCTGTCGGCACTCGCGTTACTGGCCGTCCTGCGCGGACGGGTGCTGGTGGCGTTCCCGCTCTCCCTGGTCACGGGCGTGAAGGCGGTCGCCGTCGCGGGCGGATGGCAGGCGTTCAACCGGACGCTGCTGCCGGTCGAGCCCTCCTTCCTCACTCCCCAGGGCCTGTTCGCGGACAGCAGCCCCTTCGCCGTCGCCGCGACCTACGCGGTGGTGCTGATCGGGCTGCTGGTGCTCGCGTCGAGACGGCGGGAGGCGCTGCGGATCCGGTCGTGGTGGTGGTGGCCGGCCGCCGTGGCCATCGCGTGGGCGGGCCCCCACTGGATGGAGGAGGACACGATTTTCCCGCTCAGCCTGAGCAGGCTGGCGGTGGAGGCGACGGCGCTCGGGCTGGCCTTGGCGTGCTGCTACCTGACGCGCGACCACCGGTGGGCGCTCGCGGCGGGCATCTACCTGCTGGTGACGTCCATTGAGCTGACCACGCACGCCGAGGAGCTGACCAGGCAGCACCTGGCCTACTGGGGCGTGCTGACCGTGCTGACCCTCGGGGCCACCTCCGCGCCGTTCCGGAGGCGGCGGCACTGTCTGGATTGACCATACTTCGTTAAACAGAGTATGGTTCCCCGCCATGACGAGAAAGACGCTGCCTACTGCGCTGCTCGCCCTCGCCGTCCTCTGCGGCTGCGGGGGCGCCGCAGAGACCGCCGCCCCGCCCTCTCCCAGCGCGGCGGCGGCCAAGGACAAGAAGCACCAACTCGAAGCGGCCAAGGCCGACTGCATGAAGCAGAAGGGCTTCAAGTACGTCGCGTGGGTGAAGCCCGAGTTGCCGGAGACCGAAGAGGACCGCAGCCGGGCCGCGGGCGACTACCAAGCCATGCGGAAATATCGCGAAAAATACGGTTTCGGGATCTTCGCCGAGTTCATCTACCCCAAGGAGATGGACACCACGGAGGCCCAGGGCGAACGCGGCGCCGCGGACCCGAACGCGAAGATACAGGAGGCGCTCTCCGACACTCAGCTGGGCGCCTACTACAAAGCCAAGGACGCCTGCATGGTCACGGCGGGCAAGCAGGTCCTCGGCGTGACCCTGAAATCGAACATCGACTACTACAACCAGATAGCGCTGGCCAGGAAGCGGGCGACCTCCAGCACGCTCGACACCGACGCCAAGCTGATGGAACTGGCCGCCACCATGGCCACCTGCCTGAAGGGCAAGGGCTACACCGTCGGTGACACCACGCCGACGGCCATGGCCAAGCGCGGCGAGAACGCGTTCTTCGAGCAGCTGGACAAGGTGGGCCGGGAGCAGGACGACAGCGTGCCCAACGTCCCGCCTCCGACGAAGAAGGGCCAGAGCCAGCCGATCAACATGCCGAGGCTCACCGCCGAGCAGGCCAGGCCGTACCTGGCCAAGGAGATCAAGGCCGCGCTCGACGACCTGGAATGCGGCAAGGACTTCTACCCGGCCTACACGCCGCGGAAGTCGGCGATCGACACACAGATCAGGGCCCAGTTCGCCTACTGACACCGCCGGCCCTGCCCCATGGACTAAGGACGACCTTCGCCATGCTCACCAGACTCCCCGTGACCGCCGCCGCCCTGCTGGCTCTGGCCGCGCTCTCCGGCTGCGGGAGCACCGCAGAGACCGCCGCCCCGCCCTCGGCCGGCGCGACGGCGACCAAGGACAAGAAGCACCAGCTCGAAGCGGTGAAAGCCGACTGCATGAAGCAGAAGGGCTTCAAGTACGTCGCCTTCGTCTATCAGGACCCGCCGGAGACCGAGGAGTCGAAGAAGCGCTCATCCGGCGACTACCAGGAGATGCGGAAATTCCGCGAAAAGTACGGGTTCGGAGTGTTCCGGGAGTTCGTCTACCCGCAGGAGTCGAAAAGCGAAAACGCCACGCCGGAGACCAACCCGAACGGGAAGATCCAGGGCTCGCTCTCCAAAGCCCAGTTCAAGGCCTATGAGAAGGCCATGACTGTCTGCGAGGCCACGTCCTACAAGCACGTGCTCGGCTTGGACGTGAAGTCGGAGATGGACTACCTCGGCCAGGGGAAGAAGGCCCGCGATCGGGCGCTCAAGAGCGGACTCAACGCCGACCCCCAACTGGTCGAGCTGGCCTCGGCCATGGCCACGTGCCTGAAGGGCAAGGGCTACACCATCGGCGACACCACCCCGGTCGCCCTGTCCGATCGCGGCTGGAGAGAGTTCTTCGCCCAGATGGACAAGCTGGGCCGCGCGCAACGCGACGACGTGCCCGACGTCGCGCCCCCGGTGAAGGAGGGCGAGATCGCGATGTCCTACTGGCCGACCCTCACACCGCAGCAGGCCAGGCCGTACCTGGACAAGGAGATCAAGGCGGCGCTCGACGACATCGAGTGCGGCAAGGACTTCTACCCGGCCTACAAGCCGAAGGAGTCGGCGATCCAGCAGAAGGTCAACGAACAGTTCGGTATGTGAGATAAGGACGATCTTCGCCATGCTCACCAGATTCCCCGTGGCCGCCGCCGCCCTGCTGGCTCTGGCCGCGCTCTCCGGCTGCGGGAGCGCCACTGAGACCGCCGCCCCGCCCTCGGCCGGCGCGACGGCGGCCAAGGACAAGAAACACCAGTTCCAAGCGGCCAAGGCCGACTGCATGAAGCAGAAGGGCTTCAAGTACATCCCGTACGTGTATCCGCGGCCGGAGGGCACCGAGGAGGGGCGCCTCCGGGATGCTGGCGATTACCAGGCGATGCGGAAATATCGCGAAAAATACGGCTTCGGGGTCTTTGCCTTGTACGTCTACCCCAAAGAGCTGGGCAACCCGCAGGTCAAACCCGACAAACCCCAAGCAGTGGACCCCAACTTGAAGATCCAGTCCTCGCTCTCCAAGGCGCAGAACCAGGCGTACCGGAAAGCTATGGAGGCCTGCGAGATCACGACGGCCAACCAGCTCTACGGCCTGAATCTGAAGCAGGGCGTCAACTTCTTCAACGAGGCGGGCAAGGCCTCGAACCGGGCCGTCAGGACCACGGTCAACAGCGACCCCAAGCTCGTGGAGCTGGCCACCGCCATGGCCACCTGCCTGAAAGGCAAGGGCTACGCGATCGCGGACACCACGCCGATGGCCATGGCGGAGCGCGGTTCGACGGAGTTCCACGCTCAGGAGGACAAGCTGGGCAGGGCGCAGATGAAGGATGTGCCCGACGTCGCCCCTCCGAAGAAGGCCGACGAGGTCCCGATGTACTACGCACCGACGCTCACTCCAGAGGACGCCAGGCCGTACCTGGCCAAGGAGATCAGGGCGGCACTCGACGACGTGGACTGCGGCAAGGACTTCTACCCCGCCTACCTCCCGAAGGAATGGGCGATCAGGGCGCGGGTCGACGAGCAGTACGGCATGTGAATGAGACCACGTAATCTCCTCGCCGGCGTCATCGCCGGTGTCGTGCTCGTCGCCGGGGCGGGGTGGGCGGTGAGCACCCGGTTACGCTCACCCGCAGACGAGGCGGCCCGCCGGGCCGCGCCCAGAGCGTCGCTGATCACCGCCGCCGTCGAGCGCCGCAAGCTGGTCAGCACCGTCGTGCTCAGCGGCACGCTGGAGTACGGCTCGCCGCTGCCGATCAGCCTGGCCGGTGTGGTCGGCGGCACCTCCGAGCTGCAGCGCGCCACGCGAGCCCCGCACCGGGGCAGGCTCAAGGAGGGCGCGGTGCTGATGGAGGTCAACGGCCGCCCGGTGTTCGCGCTGCGCGGGTCCGTGCCGATGCACCGCACGATCGCCCCCGGCACCAAGGGGGACGACGTCCGGCAGCTCCAGCGGGCACTGCGCCGGCTGGGTTACGGCGCCCCCGCCACGGGCGTGTTCGACCGGGCCACGATCTCGGCGGTCACCCGGATGTACACGAAGAAGGGGTACGAGGCCCAGCAGCCCACGCTGCTCGACCGGCAGCAGTACGACACGTTGCGCAAGGCCGTACAGACCGCCCAGGAGACCTTGGCGACCGAGCAGCAGACCCTCGACCAGGGACGCGACGTCCTGCCTCTCAAGATCAAGCTGACCAACGCCAAGGTGGACCTGAAGTCGGCCGAGCGGGCGCTGAAGGAGGCCGAGTCGCAGGAGGCGACGCCCGAGGACGAGACCAAGCTGGCGGCCGCGGACGCGGCCGTGCGCGCGGCGGAGGAGAAGCTCGCGCAGGCGGAGCAGGAGCTCGCCGCGGCCAGGAACCCGCCGACCCCACCGGCCTCGGGGGCCACCCCGGGGCCCACTGCCGCGCCGCAGCCCACCACCTCCACTGACACGAGCCTGCTGGAGATGCGGGTCGAGAACGCGAGAGCGGACCTGGCGGCGGCACACGAGGCCCGCGACCGGGCCTCGGAGGAGGCGCGGCAGGCCAGGGACAAGCGGCTCGAAGAGCTGCGCAAGGCCGTGCGCACGGCGAAGGAGGCCAAAGCCACCGCCGAGCAGGCACTGCGCCAGGCCAGGCAGCTCTCCCCCACCAGGCTCAAGGTCACCGGCGCCAGGAAGGACGTGGCCGCGGCAAGGGCGATGCTGGCCGAGTTCGCGCGTACGTACGGGACCTCCATCCCGCCCGGCGAGGTGGTGTTCCTGCCGAAGCTGCCGGCACGGGTGGAGAAGGTCTCCGTGAAGGCGGGGCAGCAGGTCCAGAACGAGATCGCCACGGTGACCGGCTCGACGTTCATGGTGACCGGGTCGGTCGAGGCGACGGAGTCCGACCTGCTGCGCACGGGCATGGAGGCGAGCATCGAGCTCGACAGCGGCAAGACGTACAAGGCGGCGCTCACCGCGGTCGGCGACCAGGCCAAGGTGCCCGGCGCCGAGGAACCCGCGAACGGGGCGGAGCCGGTGCTGCTCACGCCTGCCTCGACGAAGGGGCTCAAGGCCGGCACCGCGGTGACGGCCCGCGTGACGGTGGGGGCGACCAAGAGTCCGGTGCTGGTCGTGCCCGTGGCCGCCGTGATCACCGCTGCGGACGGGAAGGCGCGGGTGCAGGTCGAGTACGCGGCCGACAAGACCAAGGAGGTCGAGGTGCGTACGGGCCTGACCGCCGACGGGAACGTCGAGGTCACCGGCGCGCTCAAGGAGGGCGACCGGGTGGTGGTCAGCGGTGCCTGAGCCGGTGATCTCGCTGGTGGACGTCGGCAGGGAGTTCCCCTCGCAACCGCCGGTCCTGGCGCTCGACGGCGTCACGCTCCGGGTGGACAAGGGCGACTACCTCGCCATCGTGGGCCCGTCGGGCTCCGGCAAGTCCACCCTCCTGAACGTGCTCGGCCTGCTCGACCGGCCCACCTCAGGCAGCTACCGGCTCGACGGGACGGAGACCACGGCCCTGCGCGACGGGGCCAGGACCCGGCTGCGCGGCGACCGGATCGGCTTCGTCTTCCAGGCCTTCCACCTGCTCTCCCACCGCAGCGTGGTGGAGAACGTCATGCTCGCCGAGATCTACCGGAAGCAGCGGCGTGGCGGCAGGCGGGAGCGGGCCCTGGCGGCGCTGGAGCGAGTCGGCCTCGGCCACCGGACGGGCTTCCTCCCCGACCGGCTGTCCGGCGGCGAGCGCCAGCGTACGGCCATCGCCAGGGCCCTCATGGGCGAGCCGTCACTGCTGCTGTGCGACGAGCCCACCGGCAACCTCGACAGCCGCAACACGGAGGCGGTGCTGGACCTGTTCGACGAGCTGCGGGGGCAGGGGCTGACGATCGTGGTCATCACCCACGAGCAGGAGGTCAGCGAGCGGGCCGGCCGGCGGGTGCGGATCACCGACGGCCTGCTGGTGGAGGAATGATGCACGTACGCGACCTGATCGGCGAATCCGTCGCCGGCATGCTCGCCAGGCCGGTGCGTTCGGCGCTCACCACGCTCGGGACCGTGCTCGGCATCACCACGCTGGTCATCACGCTCGGCGTGGCCGCCACCGCCGGCAACCAGATCGTCGGCCGCTTCGACGCGCTGGTGGCCACGGCCATCACCGTCGAGGTGCCGGAGTCGCCGGGTGCCCCGCTCGTCGAGTGGGACGCGATCGACCGGCTGACCAGGCTGCGCGGCGTCGAGTCCGCCGCCGCGGTGGCCGACTCCAAGGACGGCGAGAACGTGTCCGTGCGCTCCAACGACATCGTGGACCCGACCCGGGTCACCACGCAGACCCTCACCGTGCTGGCCGCGACGACCGGCCTGCCGGAGGCGGCACGCGGCCGGATGGTGCAGGGCCGCTTCTACGACGCCGGGCACATCGCGCGGCGCGACCGCGTGGCGGTGATCGGCGACCAGGCGGCCAAGATGCTCGGCGTCACCCGGCTCGACCGGGCACCGGCGATCTTCATCGGCAAGCACGCGTACACGGTCATCGGGATCCTGGGTGACCTGCGCCGCGAGCGCAACCTGAGCACCGCCGTGCTCGTGCCGCCCACTGTGGGCAGGCAGTTCGGGCTGAGCGACGTCACCAGGGTGCTGGTCAACACGAGCCTGGGCGCCGCGGGGCTGATCGCCCGGCAGGCGCCCACCGCGCTCAGCCCGGGGAACGGCGACATGCTGCAGGTGGTCGCCCCGCCCAGCCCGACCAGGGCACGTGACCAGGCGCAGGACGACGTCAACGCGCTCTTCCTGATCCTCGGACTGGTCTCGCTCGTGGTCGGGGCGGTCGGCATCGCGAACGTCACGCTCGTCACGGTGATGGAGCGCGTCCCGGAGATCGGCCTGCGCCGCTCGCTCGGCGCCGCCAGGCGGCACATCGCGGCGCAGTTCCTGCTGGAGTCGACGCTGATCGGCCTCACGGGCGGCGTCATAGGCGCCGCCCTGGGCATCGTCACGGTCGTCGCGGTCTCCGCCGCCAAGCAGTGGACGCCCCTCCTGGACCTGCGACTGGCGGTCGCGGCCCCGGTCGCGGGCGCCGTGGTGGGCCTGCTGGCCGGGCTCTACCCGGCGCTGCGTGCGGCCAGGATGGAGCCGGTGGACGCGCTCAGGTAAGGGCCGCTCAGTCCGGAGCCCAGTACTTCTGCATGATCTTCTCCAGCTCCTGCACCACGGGCTGCCAGCTCGGCGGCAGCGTGTAGCGGGTGGCGCGCTGCTTCTTATAAGCAAGCGTGTACTTGAGGAAGTCCGCCCCCTGCGGCGGGGGCTCGGAGCTGCCGATCTTCAGGCTCTTGAGGTACGTCTGGAGCGTACGCTTCTCCTTGCCGGTGAGGCACTTGTCGACGGCCGGCCCGGTACGGCGGCTCAGCCGGACGCAGAAGTTGTCGTAGACGATCACACGGTCGTGGAACCCGACAAACCCCCCTTCCTTGCTGAAGTCGACCAGCACCTTCTTCCGCGCGGCCGCCTGCGCGGGCGTCATGGACGCGGTCAGCGCCAGCAGGAGCACCGGCAGGAGCAGGATTCGCCATATCTTCACATCTCCATTGACGTACAAGAGGGCCGGACGGCTCAAGCGCGACACTCCTCAGCGCACATCACGGTGCGCAACGGCGAGCACCAGGAGCGGGAGCGGCATCGTCGCCAGCCACCATGCGTGGACCGTGTCCCACTCGGCGCTGGTGGGCACCGGCCAGGCGCCGGCGCGCTGCGTCACCACGTACAGGACGAGCACGACGACGGCTCCGGCCAGCCCGGCCGGCCTGGCGTGGTTCCGCCGCACCGCGGGCGCCGCCCCGGCGAGTCCGACGAGCACGCAGAGCGCCGCCTCCACCGCCGCACCGGCCAGCGACGGGCTGCCGGGCGGCACCCGCAGGGCGACGACCGCGTACGTGGCGGCCCAGGCGACACCGACAGCCGTGCCCGCCATGATGGTCCTGGCCCACTGCCGTACCCAGCGGGGCACCGGCACCGCCCCCGTGCTCACTTCCATCCCGTCCACCAGGGCGAACGCGGCGGCCGCCCCGAGCAGCACGCCGGCCATCCTGAGCAGCAGCAGCCCGTGGCCGGCCTCGAGGTCCGCACCCGGACTCACCACGACGGCCAGCAGCAGGGTGAGCGCGGCGGCGACCGCGACCGGCAGCCAGTCGATGGCGCGGGCGAGCGGGCGCAGCAGGGCGATCACGGGCACGGGACCTCCTTCACCGGGAACTCCTCACGCAGGCCCAGCAGCGGCAGCGCCTGCTCGATGGTGGTGCCGGGGGCGGTGAGCGCGTCCCAGTGGGCGCGTACGCGCTCGGCCGCGTCCGGCCGCTCCAGCAGGCGGCGGGCGTACCCGACCTCGGCGGCCCCGTACCGTGAGCCGTGGAGCTGGCCGGGCACGGCGAGCGAGCCGTTGGCCCCCATCGGCACCTCCACCACGTAACGATCCCCGCGGCCTTCCCATGCCTCCGGTGGCGGGGCGTCGAGCAGCGGACCGGCCCGCCCGACCAGATAGAGCGCCACCATCGCCTGGGCCCGGCCGGCGTGGCACCCGGCGGTGTTCAGGCCCGTAAGCGTTCCGGCCACCTCGCCGAGGAGCAACGCCTGGTGCTGGGCGGGATCGGTGGACCAGACGGTCCAGGTGGCAGGCCCTTCCACTTCCGACAAGGCGCGGAGAGTAGGCACCCGCTGGCGGACCACCGGGATCCGGGCCCGGACGCGTTCCGGCACGGCGGACAGGACAGGGTGCAGCGCCCTGCCCCAGACCGGGATCCACGCCACGTAGTCCGGATACACGCAGTAGGAGACGCCCTCGTACGTCCGGCACACCTGTGCGGGCAGCTTGGTTCCGCTCCTGGCCGAGGCGGTGGCCGCCATCCCCGCGGGCACCGCCACGGCCAGCGCCGCCAGCAGCGCCACGGCCCGGACCGGGCGCAGGCCGTGCCTGAGCAGCGCCGCGGCGGCCAGGACGACCCCGACCGCCACGAGATAGGCCAGGTGCTGTCTGGACGGCCTGGGTCCCCACTCCAGGCTGTGGTTCATCACCAGCGGCAGGAACCCGCCCGCGTACTCGCCCCGCGGGTTCACGGCCACGGCGAAGGCCAGCAGGCAGATCAGCAGCGGCGGCATGACCAGCCACGGTGTCCAGCGGGCCAGCGCCGCGCCGACGCCGGCGGCCAGCATCGCCAGGGCCACCCCGCCCAGCGCCTCGTAGACGTCGATCCGCCCGGCCACCGGGCCCGTCGCCCACACGTACCCCAGGTGCGCGGCGATCATCACGGCCGCGACGAGCGCGCCCACGGCGGGAGCCGCCAGCACCACCGCCCTCGTACGGGTCACCGCCCGCCCCGGCAGCGCGCCCAGCGTCTCCGGCAGGCCGTGGCGGCGGTCGCGCCCGGCGGCCAGGTTGGCGGAGATCATGATGGCGGCCCCCACGATCGTCGAGGCCGTGACGGAGCCGATCGTCACCATCGTCATGTCGGGCAGCCAGGCGCTGCCCCCGGCGACCGCCGCGGCCAGCGCCAGCACCGCCGCGCCCCACAGGACAGGGCTGCGCAGCAGCCGCCGCGCCTCGAAGAGCGCCAGCGAGCCGGTCACGCGGTCACCTCCACGGGCTCGTCGAGCAGCAGCAGGTAGCCGTCCTCGACGCCCGGCTCCGCGGGCACGCCGCCCGGTGGCCGGTCGCCGAGCGCGCGGTAGCGGCCGTCTGCCGTCCGCCAGAACAGCCGCGCCGCGTCCGGCGCCCGGTCCGACAGCCAGACCTGCCCCCGCGCGGCCCCGGCCAGCTCTCCCGGCGTGCCTTCGAACACGCTCCTGCCGCCCTTCATCACCACGACCCGCTCGCACAGGGCGGCGACATCCTCGGTCTGATGGGTGGACAGCAGGACGGTACGGCTCTCGCCGAGCCTGGAGACGAGCGCCCTGAACCGCATCCGCTGCTCCGGGTCGAGGCCCACGGTCGGCTCGTCGAGTATGAGCAGATCAGGGTCGCCGAGCAGCGACTGCGCCAGGGCCAGCCGCTGGCGCATGCCTCCCGACAGCTTGCGTACCTTGGTCTTCGCCCGGTCGGCCAGCTCCACCTCCGCAAGCACCCTGCGTACCTCGCGGTGCCGGTCCCGCCTGTCGGTCAGCTCTTTCAGGATCGCGACGTACTCCACCAGCTCGAACACCGTGAAGTGCGGGTAGAAACCGGGGTTCTGCGGCAGGTAGCCGAGGCGGCGGCGCAGCTCGGTGCGCTGCGCGCGGTCGGCGGGATCCAGCCCGAGCGCACACACCTGCCCGCCGTCCGGCGCCAGGGTGGTCGCCAGCGTGCGGAGCAGCGTGGTCTTGCCCGCGCCGTTCCGGCCGAGCAGCCCTGTCACGCCCTTGCCGAAGTCCAGGTCGAGCGAGTCGAGCACGAGTCTGCGGCCGAAGCTCTTGGTCAGGCCGCGAACGGTCAGTTCCATACGGGTCCTCCAGGGTCGAAGCGGGCGCGCCGCAGGTAGACGAGGGGAATCAGGATCAGCGCGGCGAGGGCGTACCCGATCTGGGCTTCGAGCGAGAACGCCAGCTGCTCGCCGCCCACCACCGCGCAGATCCACCCGGCCCCGAACACCGACGCGGAGATCGGCGGCGACACCCACGTCGAGAGCGCGAGCATGGCGACGATCAGGGCCAGCGCGGGCAGCAGCCACGCGGCGGCGAGCCCGGGCCGGCCCGGCAGCAGCGGCGTGGCCAGCCCCGTCAGCACGAGCGCCGTGGTCAGCACCGCGATCGCGCGCAGCAGCAGCGACCTGACGCCGGCCATGGGCGTGGCGGCCTGCAGCTCGTAGACGGGATCGACGTGCCTCCCGTAGGCCAGCGCCACGCCGGCCAGCGGCAGCACGGGCGCGACCGCCAGGAAGGGCAGCATCGCGTACGGCTCCAGGTCCGGGTGGCGGGCGGCCAGCTGCCCGGCGCCCACCGCGAACACCAGCGTCGAGGCGATGGCCACCAGCCATCCCCTGGCCAGCGCGGGTGTGGCCGCGAGGAACACCGCCACGTGCTCGGGCACCCCGACGCGCCGCAGCACCCGCGCGAGCGGTCGCGGCCGCGGCCGGTCGACCACGTCCTCGATCCCGGCCCAGCTCGCGTCGAGCCACTCCACGCTGTACGGGACCGCCGCCCGGCAACGCGCGCATCCGGCGAGATGGCTCTCGACGGACATGACCTGGGCGGGTTCCAGATGGCCGGTGACGTAGTGCTCCATGAGCTCGTCCGGCAGGTGCCATTGACTGTTCATGCCAGAAACCCCCTGAGCTGTGCCTTGGCCCGCATGACGCGGGTCTTCACGGTCCCCACGGGCACGCCGAGCAGCTCGGCGGCCTCTCTGGTGGTGAGCCCGTCGAGTACGGTGGCCTGGATCGCGGCGCGCAGCTCGGGCGAGAGCCTGGCCAGCGCCTCACCCAGGCGGCCGTGCTCCACCCCGACCAGGACCGTGTCCTCGGCCGACTCGGTGATCAGACGGGCGTCGGGCTGAGGAACGGCCGGGGCCGCCGGGCGGCGCAGGGCGGAGATCAGGCGGCGGATCGCGATGGTCCAGATCCAGGCGGCCGCTTCGCCTTCCGAGGCGCGGAAGCGGCGGGCGTCCCGCCAGACGGACACGAACGTGTCCTGCAGCGCGTCGTCCACCAGGTCGGGGTCGGCGCAGCGGCGCGCCAGCCGGGCCCGCAGCCAGGGGGCGTGCCGCTGGTGCAGCAGCCGCAGCGCCTCCACACGGCCGGCGGCCACCCCCGCCAGCAGCTCGGCGTCGTCGCTGTCCGGGCCGATGGGAGGTGGCTCTCGGCGCCGTACCGGGAAGAGGTGCATGTCCGATCTATCGCATCGTGAGGCGGGATCGGTTCATTTGAGTGGCCCGCAGCGTCTCGGGCAGGAGGAACACGTGGCACTACGGATCGGGGCGCCCGTGTCGCTGTCAGGCAGGCACGCCCGTTTCGGCGAGCAGGTCGAGCTCGGGCTCACGACCTGGCGCGCGCTCGACCCGTCCGTGGAGCTGATCATCGAGGACGACCGCAGCGAACCCGGAACCCTGGACGTCGTGCTCCCCCGGTTGGCGGGGCAGTGCGACCTCCTGCTGGGGCCGTACTCGACGCAACTCATGCGGCGGGCGGCCCGCCTCGGCGCCGCACTGAACCACCTGATCTGGAACCACGGCGGTGCCGGGGACGACGTCCAGGCGGCGCGCCCCGGACATGTCGTCTCGGTGCTCACCCCGGCCAGCCGGTACGCCGAGCCGTTCATCCGCCACCTCGTGGAGATCGGCGATCTCAGTCCGCTCCGGATCATGTACGGCAAGGGCGGCTTCGCCCGGCAGGTCGCCGACGGCGCCGCGCGGGCCGCGAACGAGCAGGGCATCCCGGTGGTGCGCGGCGGCCCGGTGGAGGACTCCTGGAATCTCCTGTGCGCCGGGTCCTTCGACGAGGACGTGGCGGCCGTCGGGCGGGCCGGCCGCTCGCGGGTGGTCTGTGCCGTGGCCGCGGGGGTGCGGGAGTTCGGCACGGCCGTGGGTGATCCCCGGGGGGTTTACGGGATCGCGCAGTGGTTCCCCGGTCTTGGGGGCGAGCCGGCCGTGGGGATCTCCGAGCGGGACTTCCTCGACGCGTACCGGGAAAGGGCCGGGAGGCCGCCCGACTATCCCGCCGCCCAGGCGGTCGCCGCCGCGATCATCGCGGCCCACTGCGCCGAACGGGCGGGCGGCACCCGGCGCGCGGAGCTGTGGCCGGCCGCCGCCGATCTGCGGACGGCCACCTTGTTCGGCGATTTCGCGATCGACCCGCGCACCGGCGCGCAGACCGCGCACAGGACGGTGCTCATCCGGTGGGAGAGCGACGGGCCCGTCGCGGTCTGAGGCTCGGGTCAGACTTCCGTCCGTTCCTGGCCGATCAGCGTTGATCGCCCTCGCGCAGTCGCTCCAGCCGTTCTTGGGCGAACGAGCGGATCGCCTCTTCCTCGACCATGGCCGCGTGCTCCAGGAGGTCCGTGTCCTCCTCGCCAGACAGGCTCGCGGCGGCCGCCGCGGCGAACAGCCGGGTCACCGGGTCGCCTGCCTCCAGCCTGATGACGATGCCGGCCAGGTCGGGCTCCTCGCCGTCCTGGAGGATCAGCCACTCGACCAACTCCTTGACCTGGCCGGGGGGCAGACACGACCGCCCTGCCTCGAGTTGCTCGAGCGAGGCATCGGTCAGGAACTCCAGCATCTTGTAGCGGATGGCGCTGTCGGGATCCAGGCACAGGTTCAGGACCTGCGCGATGACGGGCCCGTGACGCTCGTCGGCGTTCTCCAGCGCGACGGTGATCGCGCTGTACCGGGTGTTGCGGACCGGGCTGGACAGCAGGGCCGGGAGCTCGGCCATCATCGGGGCCGCGAGCTCGGCCAGCTCGGAGAGCAGCCACGAGGCTACGCCGACGACCACCTCTTCGCCGCTGTGAAGGAGCCTTGCGAGGTTCTCGACGGGGTATCCCGCATACAGCTCACTCAGCAGGTCGTTGGCGGCCTCGCCCATGATCTTGTCGTGGGCCGGATGCGTGCGAATACGCTCGATCAGAGCGTCGCCTGTTTGCGTCTGCATCGACTACTCCCAGTATTCGCCGTTCCAGTACGGCTTCCGCCCCATACTCTTCTCAAAATCACTGAGATCCTGACCCCCTCCGGCGCTGGGGCTGCTCCCGTGATCCTGGTGGTACTCCCGCCGCTGCATGCTCTCCTTGAACTGCCTGAGGGCGTCCTTTTCTCTCTTCAGTTTCTCCTCGTGCCCGACCTCAGAGCCGAGCCGATCCAGTTCTTTCTCCCTTGTGTTGATGCTCCTCTCTATCTCCCTCCGCGTTCTGTCCGCTTCTGCTTTCGACATTCCCCTCGCGCTGGTGGGAGGGTTGCCGTGAATTCTTCCGTCGTTCGTTACCTCGTACCCCCGCCCCCCATTGCCGCCGTTCCCACCGCGGTTTCTTCTCCAGCCGCCACGGCGGCCGTTGCCGCTCCTGCGGGGAGACATCCGGGCGATGCCGTTCTCGGCCGAGCGGGGGCCGGACGAAGCCCTCATGCCGGCAGGCCGCACGGGCATCCCGCCGCGCGGTCCGGCCAGGGCCAGGCGCCCGCCGGGGCTGCCCCGACGGGGGAGGTCATCCAGGATGCGGCGCATCGGCCCAGTCACCTTCTTGACGATCACCTCCCCCAGCCGCTTGCCGGTGATCTCCATGCCCTCGGCCTGGGCCTTCCTGAGCTGGGTCTGGGCCAGCCTCATCCGCGCCACGGCCAACGAGGCTCCGGCCGCGCCCCCGAACGCCAGCAGCTTCGCCACGGAGACGGCCGTGGCCGCCGCCTGCATGCCTGAGACGACCTTCACCGCCGACACCACGGAGGCGGCGCCTTCCAGGCCCGCGGGTGCCACGTTCAAGGCCTGACTGGCTTGCGCGAGGGATCCGCCGTTGACTCCGAGCCTGTTCCACTGGGTCTGCATGGCTTCGGCGGAGCCGCCGCGGTAGTTCTGCTGCGCGCCGCGGACCGTCGTCTCCGCCTGTGTCGCCGACGCGAGCTGGGCTGCGGCGGCGTTGCGCGTGGCGCCGGCCTCGGCCCGCATGTCGTCCTCGTTGATGTTCGGCCAGTGGCCGATCATCTGCATCATCCCGGCTGCGACCGGGTCGAGCATCACCGCCATATGCCATCGGCGTTCTGCGCGTTGGCGGCCTCAGCTTCGGAGGTGTTCCGGACCACGCGGGCGAGCCCGTCGCCGGTTTCGCCGACCGTCGTGGACAGGGCCGTGAGCGCGGCCATCGAGGTCTCGCGGGCATCCGCGTAAATGGCGGTGAACATGCCGAACATGCCGTCGTCCCCCCAGGACGAGACTCCGTCCCCCCGTTGCACGAGAGGGTTGAGCGCGGCGTTGTGCTCTTCTGCGTGGGTTCTGATCCGGGAGGCGTCCTGCCCCACAGCCCCCAGAGCGATCTCCAATCCCGTCATGCCCATTGACCATACATTGACAAATCTGGACAACAGGCAACTTCCCATTCATGAGATCTACGTCTCACGGAACCGCGTGCGGAACGGAAGAAAAACGGAAGAAGAACGGAAGAGTGGCCTCGTAACATCGTCCGGCATCGGCCACGACCAGGTAGGCGAAGCGATGACCGAGTGCCTGGGTCAGTAGCAGATAGACCACCCGGTTCACCGAGATCGCGCCGAGAGCGTCGTCGGTCAAGCGGAAGCCGGGCCCCCTTCACTGAAATCCGCATGGAGTCGACATGCCTGTACCCGCACCAGAGCAAGACGCGGCATTCCTGGCCGAGTACACGAAACGCTGTCAGGAGGTGATTCGTGACCTGCACGCGGCGCAGACGGCGATCGGCCAGCTCGAGGGGCGGGCGGAGAGCGCCGACGGTCTGGTGTCGGCGACCGCCAACGGTCAGGGCCGGGTGACGGGGCTGAACATCGACCCGCGGGCGCTGCGAATGAACGAGCGGGAACTCAGCCGCGTGGTGACCGCGGTGCTCCAGACGGCCCAGGCCGACGCCACACGGCAGGCGCAGGAGATCGCGGACGAGGCGTCGAGGCGCGCCGACGCCCTCCCCGAGCCGCTCGACGAGACCTTCGTCCGCGCACGCGGCGAGCAGGCCATCCGCGATCTGATCTAAGAGGCACAGCGTGTTCCATCCGGAGAACGACTTCGGCGTCCGGGACGTGGACGGGCCCGCCCGCGAGGGCGCGCAGATGCTGGACGCGTTGGAGGCGACCCAAGAGGACATCGACAAGATCGTCGGTACGGCCAAGGGCCGGTCGGGCCACGTCGAGGCGTCCGTGAATCCCGAAGGCAGCGTGCTGAATGTCTCCCTCGCCCCCCGCGCCCTACGCATGAGCAGCCATGACCTGGGGGAGGAGGTCGTGGCGGCCCTCGACCTGGCATACGCCGACGCCGACCGCCAGGTCGACGCCCTCCTGAGCGAGGCCCTTCCCGGGTTCGACCTGGAGCAGGCCGCCGCCGACCTCCAGCGCATCATCGGCGACTGGCGCTGACCTACGAGGCCGGCAGGACGGCCTCGACGCGGAAGCCTCCGTCGTCGTCCTCGCCGGCCTCCAGGGTGCCGCCGGCCAGCTCCACCCGCTGCCGCAGATCCAGCAGCCCCATGCCAGGCCCGCCGGATGCGATCCAGGCGGCCGGCCGGCCAGGGGTGTTGCGGACGGTGATCCGTACCGATCCGGGGAGGTAACGGACCAGCACCCGCACCTCCGCGCCGGGCGCGTGCTTGCGGACGTTCGCGAGGGCCTCCTGGACCAGCAGGTACGCGGTACGCCCCACACAGCCGGCCACGGGCACCGGCGTCCCGTCCACCGCCAGCTCCACCGGGACCCCCGCCTGCGCCGACTCCGTGACCAGCGGCCGCAGGTCGGGCAGGGGCAGCCCCAGGTCGAACCCCTCTCCTGTGCCGCGCCGGAGCAGCAGCACCATGTGACGCAGCTCCTCCAGCGCCTCGCCCCCGGTGGCGCGTAACTCCTCGGCGACCGCCCTGGCACGCTCGTCGCCCGACGTCATGGCCAGGACTCCGGCCTGCAGCACCATCCGGCTGACCCGGTGGGTGACCACGTCGTGCATCTCACCCGCCAGCCGCTCGCGCTCCAGCCGCTCGGCCCGCTCGGCCAGTTCGCGGCGCAGACGTTCGCTGACGGCCACGTACATGCCGTAGAGAGCGGCCAGCGCGATCGCCGTGTCGGTGCGGAGGATCAGGGGGAGCCGGTCGGGGACGGCCAGGACGGCGAGGGCCAGGACGATCACCGGCAGCCACCGCTGGGCGGCACGCCGGCGCTCCCCCGCGTACGCCATCGCGCCGTACGCGGCGAACGCGCACGTGGGCGGCCAGATCAGCGCCCCGGCCGGCGGCGGCACGCCCACGGCCACCGCCAGCACGAGGAGGGCGACCGCCGTGCCCGCACTGGTCCAGGCGACGGTGAGCGGCATCCTGCGCATCCACAGCACCGGCACCGCCGCCGCCAGCAGGACCACGAGGACCGGACCGGTGTAACCGGTCGCCAGCGTCAAGCCCCCAGCGACGAGGGCCGCGACCGCGTCGATGGGCCGCGGACGGACACCGTCCACCGGCCCATCGTACGATCATCGTCCCCTGACGGCTATGTCTTGGTGATGCGTACGGCGTCGGCGATCACGTAGCCCGTCGTGGAGGTCCAGCGGCTCACCCCGACCACGTTGTACGTGCCCGCCGCCAGCGTGTACGTCCCCAGCACCCGCCACTGCCCGCCGCCGCTGCGCTGGTCCACGGTGACCGTCTGGTTGCCGCCGGAGGCCGCGACGATGTACGGGGTCGCGCTGTTGTACCCGGAGTTGGCCGGATACCACACCTCCACCCGATAGCTCCCGGCGCTCGGAATGGTCGCCTGATACCAGGCGGGGTCGCTGGCCGAGACCGGATTGGCGAAGCGGTAGTCGATGCCGTGCAGCTGCGAGGAGTAGGTGGACGTGCCCCAGTTCGAGCCGGCGGTGAAGCCCGCGTCGGAGTTGTCGACCACCACGCTGAAGGCGGAGCCTCCTCCTCCCACCGCCTTGCCCGCGCTGGGCGAGCTCTCCTGGTGGGTCCCGGTGAGCGCTGTCACGTAGTACGTGTAGGACCCGGACGCGGCGGTCGTGTCCGTGAAGGACGTCTGCCGGGTCGTGGTGATCAGGTTCCGGGCGTCGGCGAAGAAGCACGGGTCCGCCGTGGACTGTGCCCCGGCCACCCGGTACACCGCGTACGACGTGCCCGAGCCCGTCCACGCGAGCTGGACGCCGTTCGAGCCCTGGACGGCCGAGGTGAGCGCGGGCGCGGACGGCGCGGCCGACGAACCCCGGGCCGGTAACAGCGCGGGCCGCGAGTAGTGGGTGTTCACCAGCTTGGTGATCGCCCCGATCCGGTCGGCCTTGACGTCCTTGGCGCTGAAGAAGATGTCACCGACCACCTCGGGATGCTGCCGGTTGTCGGTCAGGTGGTCGCTCAGCTCCGCCGGGTCCTGCCAGGCCGCGTCCTGCCCGGAGGCCCCGGCGCGGTAGGCGGCCTGGCCGACGACGAGCTGCACGCCGGTCCCCCGGACCACGTCGGACCACCAGGCGGTGAGCACCTCGTACGCGGCCGCGGAGTAACCGATGTTCCAGTAGATCTGGGGCGACAGGTAGTCCACCCAGCCCTGCTTCACCCATTGCCTGCTGTCGGCGTAGATCGCGTCGTACGACTGCAGCCCCGAGGTACGCGAGCCGAGCGGGTCCGTCGCGGCGTTGCGCCAGATGCCGAACGGGCTGATCCCGAACGACACGTGCGGCTTGGCCGCGTGGATGCGCTGGTCGAGCTCGCGGACGAGCAGGTTGACGTTGTTGCGCCGCCAGTCGCCGACGTTGGTGAACGAGCCGCCGTACTGGGCGTACGCGGCGGAGTCGGGGATGGTCTGGCCGCTCACCGGATAGGGGTAGAAGTAGTCGTCGAGGTGCACGCCGTCCACGTCGTACTTGGAGACGGCGTCCATGATCGCGTCCTCGATGAAGTCCCGCACCTCGGGGATGCCGGGGTTGTAGTAGAGCTTCCCGCCGTACGCGAAGCGCCAGTCGGGGTGCTGCCGGGCCGGATGCGTGGACACGAGCTTGCTCGGGTCGTCGTTGTTGGCGACCCGGTACGGGTTGAACCAGGCGTGGAACTCCAGGTTGCGGGCGTGAGCCTCGTTGACCATGAAGGCCAGCGGGTCGTACCCGGGGTTCCCGCCCTGGGTGCCGGTCAGCCACTGCGACCAGGGCTCGTACGGTGACGGCCAGAACGCGTCGGCCGTGGGCCTGATCTGCACCACGACGGCGTTCATGCGTTTCTGGACGGCCAGGTCCAGCCAGGCGCGGAACTCGGCCTGCTGCGCCGAAGCGCTCAGCCCGGTGCGGCTGGGCCAGTCGATGTTCGCGACCGATGAGATCCACATGGCCCTGAGCTGCCGCTTCGGGGTGGCGGGATCGGTCGCGCAGGCCATGGCGGCGGCTGGGGAGGCGGTGGGGGCCACGATGCTGACGAGTGCGGCGGTGAGGGCCGCCAGTACGGTACGCACGAGCGCGGTCACGAAGAGAAGTTTCAGCGCGATCACCGGAAAGCGCAATAGTTTTCTTCTCTGAGATCCACCGGCGTCCCAAATGAGGGCGAAAAGTTTCACCTAACTCCCGAGTAATGTCAATTATCGACATATGTCAGGAGATGTCTTACGGTGCAGCCGTCCCCCCTTTACGAGGAGCACCGATGACCCCCGCCCGTACGGGATTAGCCGCTCTCGCTACCTCAACCCTCGCCGCCCTTCTCATCTCCGCAGGCCAGCCCGCGCTGGCGGTGACCAAGGACAGCCCGCTCCAAGCCGCTTTCGCCAAGGCGGCGGCCGCGCAGGACGTGCCCCGCGACCTGCTCGTCTCGCTCGCCTACGCCGAGACCCACCTCGACGGGCACAAGGGCCAGCCCAGTGCCAGCAACGGCTACGGCGTCATGCACCTGGTCAGTAACCCGACCAACCACTCGCTCGAGAAGGCCGCCGAGCTCACCAAGCTCCCGGTCGACAAGCTGAAGGCCGACGACGAGGCGAACATCCTCGGCGGCGCGGCCGTGCTGCGTGCCCAGGCCGACGCGCTGGGCCTCGACGAGACGGCCAGGAAGGACGTCGGCCGCTGGTACCAGGCCGTGGCCAAGTACGGCAACGCCTCCTCGCCCGAGACGGCCCGGCTCTACGCCGACGCCGTGTACGAGCAGCTCGGCCTCGGCATCGACACCAGCGGCGTGCGGGTCAAGCCACAGGAGGTCACCGCCGACCGCGGCGACCTCGCCACGGCCCCCCAGCTGAACGCGCAGGCCCAGGTGGCCAGCGCCGACTACCCGCCGGCGTCCTGGGTGGCCGCCAGCTCCAGCAACTACACCGCCTCCAGCCGGCCGTCGAGCTACGCCATCGACCGGGTGATCATCCACGTCACCCAGGGCTCGTACGCCGGCACCATCTCCTGGTTCCAGAACTCCAGCGCGCAGGTCTCGGCCCACTACGTGGTCAGGTCCTCCGACGGCGCCATCACCCAGATGGTGCGTGAGAAGGACATCGCCTGGCACGCCGGCAACTGGACCTACAACACCAGGTCCATCGGCATCGAGCACGAGGGCTATGTCAGCCAGGCCTCGTGGTTCACCGACGCGATGTACCGGGCATCGGCGGCCCTGACCAGGGCAATCTGCGACAAGTACGGCATCCCCAAGGACCGCACCCACATCATCGGGCACGTCGAGGTGCCCGGTTCCGACCACACCGACCCGGGCCCGTACTGGAACTGGACCACGTACATGAACTACGTGACCGGTGGCAGCACCCCGTCGTGGTCCACGACCATCGACAACAGCACCTCCGGCCAGTTCACCGCCAGCACGAACTGGGGCACCTCCACCTACTCCAGCCAGCGCTACGGCGCCGACTACCGCTTCGCCGACCCCCTCGCCACCAGCGACCCGGCGTGGTACTCGGCCACCATCCCCAGCGCGGGCACGTACCGGGTCGAGGTCTGGTATCCGGACGATCCCGGATACAACAGCTCGGCGCCGTACATCGTGGCGGCGTCGGGCGGCAACCAGACGGTCTACGTCGACCAACGCTCCGGAGGAGGGGCCTGGAAGAGCCTCGGCACCTTCTCGCTCAACGCCGGCACCTACAACGCCGTCGGCGTGAGCCGCTGGACCTCGGGCACGGGCCTCGTGATCGCTGACGCGGTCCGTATCAGCCGGGTCTGAGAATCACCTCGTACGGCCCGCGTCCTCTCCGCAGCGGGGGCGCGGGCCGTACCTCCGCGTCAGGGGCAGCGGCTCGAGCACGCATGTCGAGTCGCACGTCCACCCCTCTTACCCTTGACGCGCGGAAAGTCCGGTGACCGGCTCCGGGGGTGGGAAGAGGCGTAGAAAGCGCTCCGCGGCGGCCCGCGGCCCGGTCAGCGTGAGGTCGCCCTTGGTGAGGACGTCGTCGAGAGTGCGGGCGCGGCCGAGCACGGCGGCCAGCGCCTGCGGGCTGGTCTCGATGACCAGGTCCGCCTGTGCCGGGCTGGAGTCGACGCGGGCCAGGTGGAGGCCATCGCCGTCCATCCGCAGCAGGAAATGGTGCTCACCGAGCCGCAGGCCGACGATGAGATCGAGCGCTTCGCCGGCGGCCGGCGTGAACAGGGCCTTCAGTGACAGGGCGGCGGAGTCGGCGCTCAGCGGGGCGTCATGTGGCAGTGCGGGAGAGCGGCTGCTCCATCGGGCGAGGTTGGTGACGATGGGCTCCAGCTCAGCGCCCCAACCGGTCAGTTCGTAGATCCAGGAGCCGGCGGTGTTCCTACGCGTTTACGGCGTGCTGTGTGTGATCTTCGTGCCGCTCTTCACCGGGTTCATGGAGTGCGGTGGCGGCGCGCTGACTTCAACGCCCAAGCCGCGCACCGGCTCACCCGCAGGTACGGGCACGTGGTCATCGAAGACCTGGACACCAAGGGCATGAGCGCGGCCGTCAAGCCCAAGCCCGACCCCGGCCGACCGGGCAGGTTCCTGCGCAACGGCGCGGCCGCGAAATCCGGGCTCAACAAGGCGATTCTCGACAAGGGCTGGTACGGCCTGGAAGTCGCTCTGCGCGCCAAGGCGCGCTACACCGGCAGCGTCATCCATAAGATCGACCCCGCGTACACGTCCCAGACGTGCCCGGAACCTGCGTGCGGGAAGGTAGACGAGAAGAGCCGCAAGAGCCAAGCGATCTTCTCCTGCACTTCTTGCGGGCACACCGGGCACGCCGACATCGTCGGGGCCAGGAACATCAAGGCCAAAGGACAGGCGGCCGGGCTGGTCGTCTCAGGGCGTGGAGACCCATCTGGGTCCGCGAAACGTCAAGCACCCCGTTCCACAGCACGAGCCGCGCAAGCGGCACGAGCTGCCGCATAGCGGCACGGGAATTCCCGTCCCTTTAGGGCGGGGAGCAGGTCAAAGAGCCAAGGCGTGCTGTAGCGCCCGGCCGACGTCCATCATCGTGGGCATCGAGAGCGCCCCTAGATCGGCGACGATCTGGTCTCGGTACAGAGGGCCAAGGTCGTCGCAGTTGACGTAGCCGGCGAGTGGGTCACCAGCGCGCAGGGCGGCCCAGGATGGCAGATCGCGGCGAGTGGTGGTGATCCGCGCTACCAGGCAATCATCGATGGCGTTGTTGCGGGCATTGTTGGAGACCACGAGCCATGGCTTAAGCCCGAAACCGAGATCGGCTCGATAAATCCGGCCGCGGACGGGGACGATATTGGGGGCAGCGTTCACGCTCGCGTTCCACCGCCCATCGCGTTGCCGCGGTCCCAGCCACGGCGAGCGGTGCGGTAAGCGTGGTCCTCGTCGTCCATCTCGGCCGCCCACGCCGCATACCCGGTGGCTGCCACCTGATGAGTGACGGCATCCCGTCCTGCGCGGACCAACGCGGCGAGGATCTCTGCGTCTGAGGCGCTGGCGCTCAACTCCTGGCCGGTGAGCTGCGCCAGGGCCTGGCGCTCGGGGCTGACAGGAGCGTGCATGCGCTCCAGAGTGTTGACATCCTCAGGTCCCATCGGGACGCTCTTGCGAACACTCATGCAGCCAAATGTACAGCAGAGGGTGCAGCAAAAAATGCTGCACCCTATGTTGCATGAATGTATGAGTGCTGATCGTCATGCCATCAGGCAGTGGCGCCGCCGTCGATCACGTGGTCCTGGCCGACGACGAAACTCGACTCCGGCGACGACAGCCAGAGCGCCGCGGCGGCGACCTCCTCCGGCGTGGCGACCCGGCCGATCGGCAGCGCGCCCTTCATGCGCTCGTCCCGCTGCTCCGGGGTCTCGCCGGGGCGCATCGACATGGGCGAGTCGATCGGGCCGGGGCTGACGGCGTTGATCCGTACCCCGTCGGCGATGTGGTCACGGGCCGCCGTGCGGGTCAGGAAGCTCACCCCGGCCTTCGAGGCGGCGTACGCGGCCGCACCGGGCAGCCGCCAGTGCGCGCCTAGGTTGGAGGAGACGTTGACGATGACGCCCCCGCCGTACGCGCGCATGTGCTCGATCTCGTGCTTCATCGACAGGAACACGCCCTTGAGGTTCACCGCGAGCACCTGGTCCCAGGTGTCCTCGTCGTAGTCGGCCAGCGGCGCCAGCATGCCGAAGATCCCGGCCGCGTTGAGCGCGACGTGGAGCCCGCCGTACCGGGCGAGCGCCGCTTCGACCATGGCGGCTACCTCGGCCGAGCTGGTGACGTCCACGGCGAACGCGCTCGCCCGGCCGCCCTCCTCCTCGATCAGCTTCACGACGTCGGCCAGCTTGGCGGCGTCGCGGCCTGCGGCCAGCACCGCCGCGCCCTCTCGCGCGTACGCCAGCGCGGCGGCACGCCCCAGGACGCCGGTCGCACCGGTGACCACAGCGACCTTGCCTTCGAAACGGTTCATGTATTCCATACCAATCGTTCTCAAATTTGCACGGCAACCATGGCTTGTTCGACCGCGTCACGCAGTCGGCGCGGGTCCGGATCGGCCCTGCCGAGCACCCTGAGGCCCTGAAGGAGCACGAGCAGGAACCTGGCCAGCGCGTACGGGTCCTTCTCCGGCGGGATCTCCCCTTGGGCGCGCGCCCTGACCAGGGTGGCGGCCAGCATGGTCTCCAGCCCCGCCCAGCTCTCCGTCACCTTGCGGGACACGGCGGCGTCGCGCGAGGCGAACTCCACCGCCGTGTTCACCACCATGCAGCCCCGCCGCTGCTCGTCGGCCAGGCACTCCGCGACGTACGAGTCGAGGAAGGCCCGGACGGCGGGCAGCGCGGGCCCCGGCCGGGACAGCCGCTCGACCACGTTGTGCTGCTCCAGGTAGCGCTCCAGCGCCTTCAGGTAGAGCTCGTGCTTGCCGCCGAAGGTCGCGTAGATGCTCGCCCGAGCGATCCCGAGGTGCTCCACGAGGTCCGCCATCGACGTGGCCTCGTACCCGCGCTCCCAGAACAGCTCGAGCGCCTTCTGCAACACGACCTCGGGATCGAACTCCTTGCTTCTCGCCACGGCGACAAGCTAACACATTCGAGAACGATCGGTCTAGTTACCTAGGAGTCAGCACCCATCGCCAGGCGCCGTCCTTCTCGGAGTCACGGTTGGCGCCGAGCTGGGTCATCCGCTTCCCGTCCACGCTCACCAGGACCAGCCCGTTGTTGAACTCGCTCTTGCACGCCCCGGCGCAGCCCAGCGCGATGATGTTGTCGTCGTCCGCCCACGCCTGCAGCTGGAGCACCCGCTGCTGCCCGACGACCTGGCCGGTCGCGGCATCGGTGACCTTGGTCGGCAACCCGTCGGGGCCGAGGACCAGGCGGCCGTTCGGCGAGGTCGCCGAGATGCGGGAGTAATCCACGTACCGGGCCCCCTCGGGCGCTTCGCGCTGCTCGCCGTCGAGGGTGTAGAAGACCCGGTCCGGCATGGTGGCCGTGGGCGCCCAGAGCATGGTGCCGTCCAGGCTCCAGCCGAGGTCCTGACGGCCGTTCATGTTGAAGATCTTCTGGTCGGGGCTCATCTGGTCGGTCATCGGCGGCAGCTCGTGGTAGTCGGCCGTGCCCGCCTCGACGTCCACGATGTAGTAGCCGGTACGCGGGCTGGTCCCGGGCCGGGCGGCCACTTGGCTACCCTTGCCCTCCAGGATGTCGGGGTAGCTGGAGTAGGCGGTGGCCAGGACCTTGGTGCCGTCAGGCGACCACGCGACCGACCCCACCGGGTGCTCCAGGTCGAACCACTTCAGGACCTGCCGGGTGTTCATGTCGAGGATGCCCAGCCGCTTGCTGATCAGGTCCCCCTCCAGCACGGCCGCGACCTGCAGCCCCGGAGCCACGTCCACCCAGGCCCACTGGGTCTCCTCGTAGCCGTCGGTCCGCGGGTCGTACAGCGACCAGGTGCGCCTGATCCGCTGCTCCTTCTCCGAGAGCTGCTCACGCCTGTCGGTGTAGTAGGCGGACACGGCCATGCGACCTGCGGCGATCAGCTTGGCCGGCGGGCTGTGCTCGGTGTCGGTCCGCACGTCGGTCGGCGCGGGCGACGGGCGGGCGGGCAGAGTGATGCCGCTGGCCGGGCGTACGGTGTCCGCCGCGTTCTGTGCGGCTCCCAGGCCCACGGCGGCGGACACGGCGATCGCCGCCACCAGCCCCACGGCCAGCACCACCATGCCGACGGGCTTCCAGGCGCGCCTCCGTAGCGCCCGGTCGGCCAGGTCGTGCGGCACCCTGGTCTCGTCGGCCCATTCATGCAGCGTGTCGCGCAGCAGCCTGGTCACTTGACGACCTCCAGTTCCTGGGCCAGCTCGGGGGCTATCTCGCGCAGGCGGGCCAGCGACCTGTGCGCCGTGCTCCTGACCGTGCCGACGGAGCAGCCCAGCACCCGTGCGACCTCCTGCTCGGGCAGATCCTCGAAATACCTCAGCACCACCACCGCGCGCTGCCGCGCGGTGAGCCTGGCCAGCGCCGTCCGCAGCACCATGCGCAGCTCGCTCTGGTGGTTGGCATCCCGGTCCGCCAGTTCGGGCGGCGTCGCCTGCACCACCTCGCCGCGCCGCGTGCTCGCCCGCCACCAGCTGATCTGCTGGCGGTACATGATCTGCTTGGTGTACGCCTCAGGCGTCTCCACCCGCCGCCACCTGCTCGCCAGCTTCGCCAGCGCGATCTGCACCAGGTCCTCGGCCGCGTGCTGGTCACCACCGGTGAGCAGGAACCCGAGCCGCATCAGGGCGGGAGAGCGGGCAGAGACGAACTCGCGGAAACGTTCTTCGTCCGCGGCGTCCACGGTCACCTCCAGGGGATTGACATCACCCTCTCAGACGCCCGCGCGCGCCCCTCGCTATGCGTCGTCCAGCAGATCGCGAACCTGCTCCGTCACGCTGTCCACCGACACGTCGGTCACCCATGGCAGGTCGTGCGGGCAGCGCTCGGCACGTGGGTCCATGCCGTCGGCGCCGCAGACCGGGCAGGCCGTGGTCCAGGAGATCAGCGGCCGGTGCCTGACCCTGCTGAGCGGCCCGTAGTTGATCAGGTTGCCGCACCAGTAGACGGCCACCGTGGGCGTGCCGACGGCGGCGGCCAGGTGGCGCGGGCCCGTGTCGTTGGCGATCACCAGGTCGCAGCGCTCGTAGAGCGCGGCCAGGCCGCCGATGCCGAGAGCGCCCACGACGGGGATCGCGGGCCGGCGCATCGCGCCGACCACGCCCATGACGAGGTCCTTCTCCTCCGGAGTGCCCGTGACGGCGACGGGGCGGCCGGTCCGGTCGGCCACCTCGGCGAAGCGCTCCACCGGCCAGCGCCGCCGCGGGTCTTTCGCGCCCGGGTGCACGGCCACCAGCCCTCGCGGCGGCTCGCCGAGCGCCTCGGCGAGCTCCGCCCGGTCGGCTCCGGTCACGGCCACCCGCGCCTCCAGGTCGCCCGTGACCGCTCCGACCAGCGCGGTGACCTGGAGGAAGCGCAGGGTCTCGTGGTGGTAGTCCGTGTACGGCACCCAGCGGTCCAGGCTCTCCGCCCCGGGGGCGCGCATTCCGGCGGTCACCCTGGCGCCCAGCCGGCGGATGAACGGGTTGGAGTGGCGGCCGCCGCCGTGGATCTGCACCGCCAGGTCGAACCGGCGCGCCCGCAGCCGCTCGCACAGCTTCTCCGGCGCCGCCCACCCACTGGCCTGTGTCGACACGCCCGAGATCGGGGGCAGCGCCACCACGTCGTCCACCGGCCCCGGGCGGCCCTCGAGGAAATCGGCGTGCCACGGGGTGCCGAGCAGGGTCAGGCTCGCCCCCGGATAGGCGTGCTTGAGCGCCTTCAAGGCAGGGACGGCGAGCAGGAAGTCGCCGAGCGCGTTGGCGCGCAGCACGGCGATCCGTTCGACCTCTTCGATCAGACCGGATGTGCCTCGCATAGCCGCCCGTGCTACCCGGCGGGCTCACAGGTTTAACCCGCCGCGCTTCGGTCGGGACGCCCTGGACGGGCCGCGGCGCGGGGCCGCGAACCTCCGCAGGGGCGGGCGGTTGCGAGCACACCGGGTTTGAGCTGGCCTTTCTCAGGTATTCGCTCCCCATGGCCACTGACAGGACCATCAGCGCCGTGGTCGTCGGCGACGTCATGCTGGACTCCTGGCTGCGCTGCTCGGCCAAGCGCCTGGCACAGGAGGCGCCCGTGCCCGTGATGAGCCTGGAGGCCACCGAGGAGGCCCCCGGCGGGGCCGCCAACACCGCCGCCAACCTCGTCGCGCTCGGCGCCCGCGTACGGCTCCTGGGCGCCGTGGGCGACGACGCCTGCGGGGACAAACTCATGCAGTCGCTCCACCTGCTGGGCGTGGAGACGGACCTGGTGACCGTGCCGGGCCGGCGTACCGCGCACAAGCGGCGGCTGGTCAGCGGCGGCCAGCTCACCGCCCGCTACGACGAGGAGGACCTCGACGTGCTCTCCGAGCAGGCCGAACGGGAGCTGCTCGGCCGGCTGGGCGAGGCCGTGCGCGCCGCCGACGTGGTGATCGCGTGCGACTACGGCGGCGGCGTGTTCACCCCGGCCGTGCGCCGGGCGCTCGCCGGGTCCCCGCTGCTGGTGGTGGACGCGCACGCGGTGGCGCCGTGGGGCGAATGCGCTCCCGCCGCCGTGCTGCCGAACTACGCGGAGGTCGTACACCTGCTGGGCGACGCCGGCGAGCCGGTCGACCGCCTGGCGTACCTGACGGCCCGCTCCGACCGGCTCATGGAGCTGACCCGCGCCGCGATCGTGGTGACCACGCTGGACGGCGAGGGCACGCTGCTGCACAGGCGCGGCCGCCCGCCGTACCGCACCTACGCCCGGCCCGCGCCCCAGCACATGGCCACGGGCGCGGGCGACACCTACACGGCCGCGTTCGCGCTCTGGCTGGCCGGAGGCGCGTCGCCGGAGGAGGCCGCGGAGGCGGGCCAGGCGGCGGCCGGCGTCGTCGTACGCCGCCCGGGGACGGCCGTCTGCACCCGGTACGAGCTGCTGCGCGCCCTGCGCAGCCAGGAGGGCGCCGTGCAGCCGGCCGAGCGCCTGGCCCAGCTCCTGGACGGGCACCGGCGCAGGGGTGAGCGGGTGGTGTTCACCAACGGCTGCTTCGACGTGCTGCACCGGGGACACGTGACGTACCTGGAGCAGGCGGGCCGGCTCGGCGACGTGCTGGTGGTGGCGGTCAACAGCGACGCCAGCGTGGCCAGGCTGAAGGGTCCGGGCCGCCCGCTCAACCCGTGCGACGACCGCATGTCCGTGCTGGCGGCGCTGAACGACGTGGACTACGTGACGGAGTTCGACGAGGACACGCCCGAACGGCTGCTCAGGATGATCCGCCCCGAGCTCTATGTGAAAGGCGGCGACTACACCGCGGAGATGCTGCCCGAGGCGCCGCTGGTCCGCTCGCTGGGCGGCGAGGTGCGCGTGCTCGGCTACCTGTCCGACCACTCGACCACGGCCATCATCGGCCGCATGCGCTCGCTTCCCTGAGACGGCTCAACGGGTTGGGCACGGGCACGCACCGCATGTCCCCGCCGGGGGCGTCCAGCCAGCGCAGCAGGAGATTGGCCTTGGCGGGAATGTGCGCGGCGGACAGCAGGTCACGCAGCTCGTCCGGATCGCCGTGGTCCGCGCCGCACGCCGAGAACACCTCCCTGGCCCGCGCCCACAGCTCCTCCCGCACTCCCGGACGGCGCTCGGCGAGCGCCCCGGCGATCTCGCAGAGGTTGTTGGTCACCAGGCAGTACACCAGCCGCTCCCATGCCCGCGAGCCGTCCATGCCCGGCAGCGGCGGATGCCGGTCCGCGAGCACCTTGACGCCCTCGTGATCGCGGAAGATCGCCTGCGCGGGGCTGCCGTGCCCGTCCACCGCGATCAGCACGTTCTGCAGGTGGCATTCGAGCACGATCCCGTGGCGGAAGTAGGCGTGCAGGACCGGGGGCACCACGTGGTCGAGGTAGCGCTCCCACCACGCGAGCGCCTGGTCCTCGCTCAGCCCGTCGATCGGGTTGCCGGGGAAGCCCTCGCTGATCCCCGCCGCCAGCAGCGGCGTCAGCCCCGGGCGCAGGTGCTCGCGCAGCCCGTCGCGGACGATGACCGCCAGCGCCTCGCCGCCGTCCCGGCCCAGCTCCGCGCTGCGGTAGC
The DNA here is from genome assembly GCF_039535785.1 of Nonomuraea helvata. Lineage (NCBI taxonomy): Bacteria > Bacillati > Actinomycetota > Actinomycetes > Streptosporangiales > Streptosporangiaceae > Nonomuraea > Nonomuraea helvata. The sequence goes on along the minus strand of NZ_BAAAXV010000009.1, from coordinate 2,308,747 downwards.
CGCGGTCGCGCAGCACGGCGGGGCGGGGCACATGCGCCGGGAGGTCGTCGAACGCGCGCCCCACGAGGTCGGCGATCGCGGCCAGCTTCTTCAGGTCGTGCAGCCAGAGCCGGCGGACGTCGTTCGTGATCCGTACGTCCAGGCTGAACTTGCAGAACAGGTCCGGCTCCGGCAGGTACACCGTGCGGATCGACGAGGTCGGCCACGCCACGACCGGCGTGACGCCCAGGCGGCGCAGCGGCGGGCCGCCCAGCAGCTCCACCTGCCAGGGATGCGCGGGCAGCAGGGCCAGGCCGTCGCCCGGCGGCGGGCCCAGCCGGTCGAGCGCGCTCGCGTCCCCCTCCTCCACCAGCTGCTCCGCGGGCACGCCGAACAGCGGCAGCACGAAGCTCGCGTGCGCCTCCGGCGAGTACCGGAGCCACGCTCGCGGGTCCGAACCGCCGCGGGCCTTGGGCGCGGGGTGGTAGCGGTGGCCCGCGACGAGGGCCTGCTCGGAGCGCAGGTAGACGTCCGCGGGGGGTGTCGCGGACCGCCTGGCGGCCAGCAGGGCGGCCATGACGTCCCGGCTGTGCGTGATCTCCGCCGGCAGCGCGTCGTTGGCGACCCCCGTGCCGGCGCGCAGCTCGGCGGCCGCCAGCGCGACCAGGTCGTCCAGGGACAGCGGGCACCAGCCGTCCGGCGTGTGGAGCGCGGGCCTGCCGGGGAACCGCCCGTCGTCGGCACGCAGGACGTGTCCGGTCGCGGGCAGCAGGAACGTGCCGTCCCACGCGGGACGGGCCACCTCGCGTATGAGGCAGTTGAGCAGTGCCGTCATGGCGAGGGCTGCGGCGTCTCTTCGCGCCTCTCTGGAGAGAGGGAGAAAGCCGTCGGTAGCGGTCATGGCGACCTTATCCATACCCTTTGTCCCCATTGGTGCCAACAAGGGCAGCTATCAGCAGGTCTTATCTGGAAATAGTGTGAAATATGAGGCGCTCTGAGGCGGAGTTCGCGGCCGACCTGGCCCTCGTGCGCCCTGAGCTGTCCGCAGCGTACATGGCGGCCCTTCCGGACGCCCGCGCCGCCGTCCTGGGCCGCCTCTGGCGCAGCCTCCTGTACGAGCCCCTGCCCGGCCTGCTGACCTCCTCGGAGTGGCGCCCGGCCGCGCGGGTCCAGGTCGCGCTGGCGGACGGGCGCAGGCTCATGGGGCGGGCGCGTGAGCCGTACGACCTCGGGCGCGAGCCCGCGCTCTGGCTGAACGGCCACCCGTACACCCACCCGGCCGAGCTCCTGGCTGCCCTCGGCCTGCCGGGCACGGACCAGCTGGTGGCGGACCTGGACAACAGCGTGGCCTCGCTGGCGCTGTCCCGCGCACAGCCCTTCCACACCCCTGGCACCCCGGAGGAGCACGAGCAGAGCGTGGTGGACGGCCATCCGTACCACCCGGGTTGCCGCAGCCGTCCCGGCGTCTCCGTGGCCGAGCAGCTGGCGTACATGCCGGAGCACCGGCCAGTCGTCCACCTGGACCTGCTCGCGGTCCCCGCCGCTGACTGCCTCGTCTCGGGCCCGTGGCCGGACTCCCTCAGGGACGGCGACCGGCTCCTGCTCCCCGTGCACCCCTGGCAGAGCGCCCACGTCCTGCCCGGCCTGGGCCTGCGTCCGCACGTCACCGCCGCCGTCCCGGCCCGTCCGCTCATGTCCGTCCGCACTCTCGCCCCGCTCGACGGCGGCCCGCACATCAAGACGGCGTTCAGCACCCGGATGACGTCCGGCGTCAGGGACATCTCGCCCGGCTCCGTCCGCGACTGCGTCCACCTGTCGCACCTGCTCACCGTCCTGTCCGCGCGGCAGGGGGGACGGCCGCGGATCGCCCGCTACCTGGCCGGGGCCGCAGCCATGGTGAACGGCGAGCACAGCCCCGACCTGGCGGCCATGCTCCGCGAGCCGACAGGGTCCGCCGTCCCCGTCGGGGCGGTCACCGCCGCCATGGTCCGCGACCCGGCGGCGTGGCTGGCCGCGTTCGCCCGGCCGGCCTTCCGTGACCTGCTGGGCCTGCTGGCGCTCGGCGTGGCTCTCGAGGCGCACGGCCAGAACCTGCTGGTGGAGCTGGACCGGGACGGCATGCCGTACCGGCTGGTCTACCGCGACCTGGCCGACGTCCGAATCAGCCCCGCCAGGCTCGCCCGCAACGGCGTCGAGCTCCCGCCGGTCAGCGCCCGGCTCCTCGCGGACGATCCCGGAACCCTGCACGCCAAGCTCTTCGGCGGGCTCGTCGGCACGACGTTCGGCAGCCTGATCGCGCTCTTCGGCCGGGGCGACCGGGCCGAGGAGTCCCGCCTCTGGGACGTCGTGGCCGCCGCGGCCAGGGACGCGTCCGACGAACTGCCGCGCACGGAGGACCGCAAGGCGCTCTTCGGGCCGCACCTCACGGTCAAGGCCCACCTGCTCGCCCGCCTGGAGAGCGCCCCACCCGGCGACAGCTGGACCACCCTGCCCAACCCCCTCGCCACCTGAGTCAGGGGGTCAGCTCGGCGATGGGGATACGGCGGAAGGCGATGGATTCGTACGCTCCGAAGTCGCCGGTCTCGAACAGCAGTCCCACCGTGTCCCCGTCAACCCGCACCAGGTCGGAGTAGGCCGCCGGCAGCCCCGACACCGTGTGCACGGCCCGCCAGGTCACCCCGAGGTCGCCGCTGGCCCGTACGGTCATCAGCGCCCGGGCGTCCGGCGCGGCAGGACCCGAGAACAGCAGCACGTCCGGTGACGAGCACCACAGTGCACTGCCCTCCACCACCGGCCCGACCAGGCCCGCCTGGGGGCGGAAGGGGCGGTCGAGCGTCTGGCCGCCGTCGGAGGAGTACGCGTCGGCCCTGGTGCCGGGGGCGGTGGAGTCGGTGCGGGCGTTGACGTAGAGGCGGCCGTCCGGCAGTTCGGTGGCGGTGGTCTCGTTGACGTTGACGTACCCGTCGGGGTTGTCGTCGACGTACCCGAGGCGCCACGTCTGGCCGCCGTCGTCGCTCAGCAGCGCGTGGCCGCCGTCGTACTTGCCCTCTGTCCCGGTGTCGGACCCGGACGGCGGCAGCGAGTGGTTGCCGGGCACCACGATCCGACCGCTGCGCAGCGCGACGGCGTGCCCGGGAGCGGTCGCGTACCAGCGCCACTCGGCGCGCTTCACGCTGCCGGTGATCTCGCGAGGCGCCGGCCAGGTGATCCCGTCGTCCGAGCTGACCTGTACGAACACCCGCCGCCCGTCGGCCGCGGCCACCTGGCCACGCCGGATCCTGTCCTCCGTGACCGACGGCCCCTGCCTGACGTGGACCAGGACGATCCGGCCGTCGGCCAGTGCCACGGGCGCGGGGTTGCCCGCGGTGCCCCGGCGCGGCTCCGTGGCGACCACCTGGAGCGCGCCCCAGGTCCTGCCGCCGTCCGTGGAGCGCTTGAGCACGATGTCGATGCGGCCGGAGTCCCCGGCCGAGGCGTGCCGCCCCTCCGCGAACGCCAGCACCGTGCCCGCCCCGGTCACCACCGCCGCGGGGATCCGGTACGTGTGATAGCCATCCGTCCGCTGCCGGTACGGCACCGACGTCGGGTAACGATCAACCATGCGGGCACGGTACGGGCCCCGGGTGAACGCGGCGTGAAGTCCGGCGAACGGGGCGCGACGAGGTGGTCCCAGGCCAGGCATGAAAGAGTGCCATGCATAGGCGAGTGCTTCTGGAGGCAGGGTGGCTGACGAGTTCGACGTCATTGTGATCGGCGCCGGTCCCGCCGGCGAGAACGTCGTGGACCGGGCCGTGCGCGGCGGGCTGACCGCGGCGATCGTCGAGGAGCGGCTGGCCGGCGGCGAGTGCTCCTACTGGGCGTGCGTCCCGAGCAAGGCGCTGCTGCGGCCGATCGATCTGATGGGCGAGGTGGCGCGCGTCCCGGGGCTGTCGCTCGGGCCCGTCGACGTGGCGGCCGTGCTGGCCAGGCGTGACGAGGCCATCGGGCACTTCGACGACTCCGGGCAGGTGCGGTGGATCGAGAGCGTGCCGGCCGAGTACGTACGGGGGCGCGGGCGCATCGACGGCCCCAAGCGCGTACGCGTCACCACCGAGGACGGCGGCGAACGCGTGCTGACCGCCCGGCAGGCCGTCGTGCTGGCCACCGGCAGCACGCCCGCCATCCCGCCCACTCCGGGCCTGGCCGAGGCGGAGCCCTGGACCAGCCATGACGTGACCGTGACCGATTCCATCCCCGAGCGGCTGATCGTGATCGGCGGCGGCGTGGTCGCCTGCGAGATGGCCCAGGCCATGCACGGGCTCGGCGCACGCCAGACCACCGTGCTGGTGCGCGGCCGCGGGCTGCTGCCCAGGATGGAGCCGTTCGCGGGAGAGCTGCTGGCCGAGTCGTTCGCGGAGGCCGGCATCGAGGTGCGCGACCAGGTCGAGGCCGTCAGGGTCGAGCGCCCGGAGCCCGGCGGGAAGGTGACGGTGCACCTGCCGGACGGGCCGCCGCTGGAGGCCGACGAGCTGCTGGTGGCGACCGGCCGCCGGCCCGCGACCCGCGACATGGGGCTCAGCACGGTGGGCCTGCCCGACGGCAAGTACGTCGAGGTGGACGACAGCATGCGGGCCACCGCGATCTCCGACGGCTGGCTGTACGCCGTGGGCGACGTCAACGGACGCGCGCTCCTCACCCACATGGGCAAGTACCAGGCCAGGATCTGCGGTGACGTGATCGCCGCGCGGGCCCGCGGTGACGAGCTGCCCGGGATGCGGGATCTGGCGGACGGGTACGGCGCGCCGCAGGTCGTCTTCACCGATCCGCAGATCTGCGCGGTCGGCCGCACCGAGGCGGTGGCTCGGGCCGACGGGTTCCGTGTGCGCGTGGTGGACTACGACATGGGGAAGGTCACCGGCGGTTACCTGATGGGCGACGGCTACCGCGGCCGGGCCAGGGCCGTGGTGGACGAGGACAGGAAGGTGCTGCTCGGCGTCACGTTCGCCGCGCCGGGGGCGTCCGACCTGCTGCACTCGGCCACGATCGCGGTCACGGCCGAGGTGCCGCTTGACCGCCTCTGGCACGCGGTCCCGTCCTTCCCGACGGTGAGCGAGGTGTGGCTGAGGCTGCTGGAGGCCTACGGCCTGTGATGTCTGCCGGCCGCCGCCCTGGCCCCATATGTCGCGGCGGCGGCCGCTCTCGACTGCAGCGTCAGCTCCGCCACCGTGTCGTCGACGCTGCCCCGCAGCTCCACGTGCGACAGCAGGTCGGTCAGCCGTAGCACCGACAGCAGGTGGGAGGAGGGCCGCACCACGATGATGCGCCCGCTGCCCTCTTCCTCCATCCGCTGCATGGCCATCGCGAGCACCCCGATGACGGACGAATCGTAAAAGTCCAGATCAGCGAGGTCGAACACGAGGACGGGCCCCTGCGTCCAGTCCCACACAGCGTTGATGCAGGCGCTGAACCGGACCCGGCCCGCGTGGTCCAGCTCGCCGCTGGCGCGCAGGACCGTGCAATGGACGTGCCGGATGGTCTCGATTCGCAAGCCGCTCCTCACACAGGAGAAACTTCCCGCTGAGCGGCGTTATCACCGGCAATGGCCATTTTTCCCGCCGCATTACACTCACCTGCCCCCAGGGTTACCAAGCGGCGAGCAGCTTGACTAGTGCGCGACGGCCGACTCCAGCGTGGGCATGGCGCCGAGGCAGGGTCCCATGATCACCAGGAACGGCGAGTTGGTGGGGCTGGGCAGGACGAGCTGGGTCACGTTGCCGTCGACCCGCTGCTCGGGCACTCCCATGTTCCCGTCCCTGATGCTGAGCACCCGCTTGACGGGCGGCGCCGCCATGCCCAGCAGCTTCCTGGTGGCGTGGCGCATCCAGCGCAGCTCGCTGTTGACCCGTCCCCACGTCGCGGGGATGACGCTCGCGGGCTCCGCCTTGGTGCCCAGCCTGAGCGTGAGGCGGCCGCTCGACCCGAACGTGTCCTTCAGCGGCGGGTTGACCACGAACAGGCCCGAGCGCAGCACGCGCACGCCCTGCCGGTTGAAGTTCACCAGGCCGCCCGCGCTGATCAGCGAGGAGTGCTCACAGCGGAGGCCGTCGAGAGTGTCCGGGTCGAAGTCCACCGCCGGCGGCTCCTCGAACACCACCTTGTTCAGCCGCACCCCGGCCACCCCGTCGGGCATGACGCGCCCCGACACGGCCTGGCGCACCTCCGGGCAGACTCCGTCGCCCTCCATGATGTCGAGCAGCTCGACGCAGATCAGCCCGTCGTCCGGGATCTCGTCGGGCGACAGGTCGAAGGTCACGCGGGCGTGCGCCCGCTTCCCCCTGAGCACCACGCACTGGCGCAGCCGCCCCTGGGAGCGGACCTGCACCAGCCGGGGCAGCAAGGTCGCGGTCTCGGCCTTGCCGTCGTGCCAGCCGGTCAGGGACCGCTCGTCCAGCGACAGCGTCAGCAGCACCCGCAGCGAGCGCCCCTGCGCGGAGACCTTGAACCCCGCCAGCCCCGAGGTCTCGAACCTGCCCACGATCTGGGTGCCCCGGTGGAACCCGTCGGTCACCTGCAGCGCGGAGACCTGGCCGTTGTTGAGGTGGACGGGCGGGATGGCGGGAAGAATCAGCTGGTCGAGCTCGGTGGCGGATCCTGGGCTGGTCATGGGGTGCTCCTGGGGACGAACGGCCCTTCCGGGTCGGGAAAGTCATGGTGCGGAACGGCGTGGCCGAGTCGGCGGAACCGATCGTGGGCACTCCTGATGTACGGCCCCGCCGGGTCGTGGAAGTCGAAACGGGTGAGCATGGGCTCGCGCCGGTCCCACATGCGTGCGACCGCGCTGTAGAGGGGGTCGCCGTCGCGCTCCACGTGCCAGAGGTTGACGGCGAGCGCCCGCGCGTAGTCGGCGCCGTGCTCCCAGTGCGGCAGGAGCCCGGTGGGCACGTCCGCGCCGCAGCGGCGCAGCCAGAGCCACAGGCGGGCGCGCTCACGCTGCTCCGGCTCGAGGATGGACTCCCCCTTGTCGTGCTTGGCGATGACCTCGTCGAGCAGCAGGCGGATGTCCGACGGCTGCAGCGCGACGTGCGTGGTGCGGCAGGCCCTGCCCACCGACCAGCCTGCCTGGATGACGGGGATGCCGAACGCGGGCAGATCGCTGTTGCCGAACGCGACTCCCGCGTCGGTCATGCTCCAGAGCAGATTCGTGGACAGGGCGCCGGCCACGCACCTGATCCGGGAGTGCGACCTGGTGACGGGGTCGAGGAAGAGCCAGTTCGCCGACACGTCGGATGCGGCGTAGTCCACCGTCGCCTGGAACAGCTCCGTGTCCTGCTCCGGCTGGTGGCCGAGGACCGCGAACGTCGGCAGGCCGGGGTCGAGCCCCAGACGGGCACAGCCGTGCTGGCGGAGCTGGCGGCGCTCGGTGTCCGTACGGACCTGGTAGCCGCTCTTCGCCCGCCAGGCCGTCCGCTCCGCGTCGGGCGCGATCACGTGCCTGTGCGGCCAGACGTGCCGCTCGAAGAAGGCTCCGACCCGGGCCGGCAGCTCCTCGTGGAACGAGCAGGGACCCTGATCGGGGAAGAGCGCGTACGCCTTCAGCGACCCCTTCCCGTGGACCTGCACGACCGGGATGTCCCTGGGCACGCCGGGATCCACCCGGCTGGTGACCAGCGCGGCCGGCGGCACCCGCGGCCCCCCGTCCGCCTCGGCCCCGAACACCTCGGCCAGCCCGCGCCACTCCGGATCGACCAGCGCGAACAGCCGCGCCGACAGCAGCTCGCAGACAGCCTTCGCGACCATGAGCGTGCGCACCACGACCCGGATGTCCTGGTCGAACGCCTCCGCCACGACGCAGCTGTCACCGCCAGGGCTCTCACCCCAGTATGTTCTAGCGGCGGCGAGCAGCCGATCGAAGTGCTCGCCATCCCCGACACGTCGCATATGACCCCCCACCACGACCGGTAGGAACCCGACATTGCCAGAGCTGCCGACACCCACCCGCACGTCAACACGCTTTCTTTGACGAAAACTGAAGATCGCCACGGCTGGCGCCGAGGCCACGGGCAGCCTGAACGCCGATTAAGCGGGCAGAGACGGAGAAACCCCGCCTCCCGCGCGAACAAACCAGCCCCAAGCAGGGTCCAAGATTTTACATAGAGCACGTCATGGCGGGGTTTAGGATGCACCCAAATGCCAAGAAGGGGAGGTTTTACCACCATGGGTTCCCGTGTGTCGAGTATCGCGCGCCTGACCGGGGCAGCGATCGCGGCCGGTGTGGTGGCCGCGGCCATCGCGCTACCCGCGGTCGGTGGGACAGGAGCGATGTTCGTCTCGGCATCGGAGGACCTGGGCATCAAACCCCAGGAGCTCAAGGAACCGCCCCTCGCGCAGAAGACGACGGTGCTGGACGCCAAGGGCAAGCCCATCGCGACGTTCTACGAGGAGTACCGCGAGAACGTCAGGCTCGACCAGATCGCCGACATCATGAAGACGGCGATCATCTCGATCGAGGATTTCCGCTACTACGAGCACGGCCCGATCGACATCGAGGGCACCGTCCGCGCCCTGGCCAAGAACCTCAGCTCGGGCGGCATCGCCCAGGGCGGCTCGTCCATCACCCAGCAGTACGTCAAGCAGGTGCTGCTCAACTCGGGCACCACCAAGAAGGAGAAGAACGCGGCCCTCGAGGCCAGCTACGCGCGTAAGCTCAACGAGCTGCGGTACGCGATGGCGATCGAGAAGAAGTACACCAAGGACCAGATCCTCGAGAAGTATCTGAACATCGTGTACTTCGGCGCCCGCGCCTACGGCATCGAATCGGCCGCCAGGCGCTTCTTCGGGGTGCCCGCCGCCAAGCTGACCCTGCCGCAGGCCGCCACCCTGGCCGGCGCCGTGCAGGACCCGCTGCAGACCGACCCCGACCGGGGCAAGGAGTACAAGGAGCGGCTGCTGGCCCGGCGCAATGTCGTGCTGGACAGGATGGCCGAGCTGAAGAAGATCACGCCGGAGCAGGCCGCCGAGGCCAAGGCCACGAAGCTCGGTTACAAGGGCACCCCGCTGCCCGGCGGCTGCGAGTCCAGCGACTACCCGTACTTCTGCATGTACGTCCGCAACGAGATCCTCAGCAACGTGGACTTCGGCAAGACGAAGAAGGAACGAACCCAGTTCCTCAACCGGGGCGGCCTCGAGATCAGGACCACGATCGACCCGAAGATGCAGGCCGCGGCCGAGAAGGCGATCAAGAAGCACGTGTTCGCCTCGGACAACCCGGTCGCCTCGGAGGCCCTGGTGCAGCCCGGGACCGGCCAGATCAAGGCCATGGCCGCCAGCCGCAAGTACGGCATCCGCAAGAGCAAGAACGAGATGTCCTACAACGTCGTCGCCGACGCGGTGCACGGCGGTGGCGTCGGCTTCCAGGCCGGCTCGACGTTCAAGCCCTTCACCCTGCTCACCGCGCTCAAGCAGGGCATGAAGATCAACGACGGAATCTCGGTGGGCGGCGGTTACCGCGCTCCGGCCTTCTGGTCGTTCAAGAACTGCAAGGGCAACAACGTGGGCGATCCCAGCTTCACCGTCACCAACGCCGAGGGCGGCGACGGGGGCTTCGAATCGCTGGCCACCGGCACCTGGGGCTCGGTGAACACCTTCTTCATGGCGCTGGAGCAGAAGGTGGGCCTCTGCAACGTGGTCAAGACGGCCAAGTCGCTGGGCATCAAGCGCTCCGACGGGCTGGACCTGCAGGAGTACGAGACGTTCACGCTCGGTATCAACGAGATGGACCCCGTGACCGTCGCCACCGCGTACGCCGCCATCGGCGCCCGCGGCAAGTACTGCACGCCGATGGCCATCACCTCGATCAAGGATCGCGACGGCAAGGTCACCAACTACAAGCCCAAGTGCAAGCAGGCGATCGACCCTGAGGTGACCGACGCCGCGGCGAGCATCATGTCCGGCGTGTTCACCAAGGGCACCATGAAGGGCGTCGGCGGCATCGGCCGGCCGGCGGCCGGCAAGACGGGCACCACGGACGCCCAGTCCACCGCCTGGTTCGCCGGTTTCACCCCTGACCTGGCGGGCGCGGTCAGCATCGGCGACCCGCGCGGCGCGGTCACCCACAAGCTGAACAACATCCGCATCGGCGGCCGCTACTACGGCTCGGTCTTCGGCGCCTCCATCCCCGGGCCCATCTGGAACGACACCATGAAGGCCGCCCTCAAGGGCATCCCGGCGACCGACTTCACGCCGGTCAACACCTCTCGCTTCGGTGGCTGCGGATCGAGTTGCGCGCCCCGGCGGCAGGAGCCCAGGAACGACCGCCCGGATAACCAACTGGACGAGGCGGACATCGACACGACGTTTAACCACTGATCAACAGCGGCGGAAAACTGGGAAAACTCAGAAAGGCCCGCCGGGTGCCAATGCCTCCTAGCTGAGGAAATTCGGGGTGCGTCCGCACAAGCGGACGCACTCCTAGCAAAGGCCCTATTAACAGCGACGAAACATTGGTAACGTGGGAGCGCTCCCAGGATCTTCCCGCGAGGTGCTCCATGACCGAGCAGCCCACACTGGCACAGGTGGCGGCCGCTGCAGGGGTTTCCCCCGCGACCGCATCTCGAGTCCTCACGGGCTCGGTGCGGGTCAGTACCTCGACCCGCCGGCAAGTCTACGACGCCGTCTCCCGCATGGGATACGTGCGCCAACGCGCTCCACGGGGAACGGCCGCCAAGACCATCGCCGACGGAGTCACGGCAGTGATCTGCGACCATCTCCCCCGCCTTTTCTCCGAGCCCTACTACGCCCGGCTCCTGTCCGCGGCAGGTGCCGTGCTCGCCGAGCACGGCACCCATCTCATGATTACCACCGTCACCCCCACGTCATCCACCCTGCCGGCGCTGTCCGGCGCGGTGCTCATCGTGGGCGCCAGAGAGCGACATCCTCTGGCGATCAAGTTATCCACCTCGGGCGTCCCCGTGCGCAACATCGGCCGCCCGCCTCACGACCTCAAGCTCCCGTTCGCCGACGTGGACAACCTCGACGGCGGGCGCCAGGCGGCCGAGCACTTCCTGCTGTCCGGCCGCCGCAACGTCGCCGCCATCGGCGGCCCACCGTCCCTGCCCGGCGCCCGAGATCGCCTGGAGGGTCTGATACGCACGCTCCAAGCAGCCGGCCTGCCGGACGTGCCCGTGGCGTACGGCGACTTCACCGCGGCCTCCGGCACGCACGCCATGCAGTGGCTGTTACGCCACGCCCCCGGGCTGGACGCCGTCTTCGTGGCGTCCGACCTGATGGCGGCGGGCGCGATCCAGGCATTACGCAGGGCGGGGCGCAAGGTGCCCGCGGACGTCGCGGTGATCGGATTCGATGACGCGCCGGTCGCGAGGCACACCGTTCCCGCCCTGACCACCATCCGCCAGCCCGTCGAGGAGCTCGCCACGGTCGCCACCCGGCTGCTCCTGACGGGGGCCGCGGGGATCGACCCCATACTCCCCACGGAACTGGTCATCCGTGAGTCGGCTTGAGCCGGGGGATGTGCTGGCCCGCAGGTATCTGTTGCTGGATCCGCTGGCCCGCGGGGGAATGTCGGTCATCTGGCGCGCTTTCGACCAGTCACTGCACCGGATGATCGCGGTCAAGGTGCTCACGGCCTCACTGCACGCCGGCGACTGCGAGCGGGTCAGCGCGCGCAGTGAGGCCCGCGCCGCCGCCAGGTTCATCCATCCCGATTCCATCGAGATCTACGACTACGGCGAGACCGTCACCACGAACGGCGGCGTCGCGGCCTACGTGGTGATGCCGCTGCTCGACGGCCCACCGCTGGCCGAGCGCATCGAGCAGGGCCCGCTGCCGTGGTCCGAGGCGGCGGCCATCGCGCTGAGGCTGGCGCGGGTCCTGATGGCCGGGCACGCCCGCGGCCTGGTCCACCGGGACGTCACGGCCGAGAACGTGCTGCTCACCGCCGACGGCCCCAAGCTGCTCGACTTCGGCATCGCGGCCTGGGCCGGAGATCCCGACGACGACCGCGGCACCCCTCCCTACGTCGCCCCCGAGCGGCTGTTCGGCGCGCCGACCCATCCCGCGGTCGACGTGTACGCCCTGGGCGTGCTGCTGTACGCCATGCTCACGGGGCACACGCCGTACCCGGAGACGACGTGGGAGGAGATCGAGGCGGCCCGCAGGATCTATCCTCCGCCCCGCATCCCCGGCGTGCCGCACTCCGTGGCCTCGCTCTGCCAGCGCTGCCTGGCGTACCGGCCGGAGGCGCGGCCGACCACGGCCGAGATCGTCTCGGCGCTGACCTCAGCGCTCGGCACGGCGACGCTGGGCCGGCAGGTCAGGCGCGGTCTCACGGTCGCCGGGTCGGCGGCCATCGCGCTCTCCGCCCTGCTGTGGCTCCAGCGGACGGGGTTCCAGGACCTGGAGGGAATGGTCATGCCGTCGCCGACGGCGATCATGCCCTCGCCCACGGCGGTCCTGCCCTCGCCTCCGGCCAACCACATCGAGAGCAGGCCGGCGCTCGTGGAGAGCACGCCGGTCACGGTGGACACCGTGGAGCAGGCCGTGGACGACTTCAGGACCGTGCTGGAGGCCAGGACGCCGTGCGGCGCGACCGACGCCGACGTCGTGCTGGACCTCAAGCAGGTGCTGCACGCCGCGGTGTCGCCGCACGGCCCGTCAGCGTCGACGACCGCGGGCGTGCGCAGGAAGCTCTCCGACCGCATGGCCGAGGGCCGGCTCGCGCCCGCCTGCCTGAGCGAGTTGCAGGCCAGGCTCGACGAGATCGACGCCGCGCTCGAGCGGGATTGATGAGGGGTACGGCAGCACCCGCCGTACCCCTCTAACGTCGTCCGCGCCCCTCGCTGGCACGACCGGCGCCATGTCCCTGAATGGGAGCGCTCCCAATCATAGGGCACGGTGACCAAGATCGGATGAAACTTTCACAGCGCGTTGTCGGAGCCGTCCGGGGCGTGATTCAATGCGCTCACCGGGCGGGCAGGTCATGGGGCAGGTTTTTCCTCTGTCGTCAGCGCAAGGGAATCCCCATGAGGTTATTCAAGTCGGCGGCGATCACCGCCGTCACGGTACTGATCGCGACTGTCCTGATCGTGCCCATGCAGGCACAGGCGCACGGGGTGTCGATGTTCCCCGGCGCCAGGACGTTCCTGTGCTGGAAGGACGGCCTGCGGGAGAACGGCCAGATCACCCCCTACAACCCCGCGTGCGCGGCGGCCGTCGCGCAGAGCGGCTCGACCCCGCTGTACAACTGGTTCGCGGTACTGCGCTCCGACGGCGCGGGCCGTACCTCCGGATTCATCCCCGACGGGCAGCTCTGCAGCGGCGGCACCGGAGGTCCCTACGACTTCACGGCCTACAACGCGGTGCGCAGTGACTGGCCGGTGACCCACCTGACCTCGGGCGCGACCATCCAGATGCGGCACAGCAACTGGGCCAAGCACCCCGGCTCGTTCAACTACTACATCACCAAGAACGGCTGGAACCCGAACGGGCCGCTGAAGTGGTCGGATCTGGAGCCGTTCGGCAGCGTCACGAACCCGCCCGACACCGGCCCCGCCGGCGCGCTCAACTACTACTACTGGAACGCCCAGCTCCCGTCCGGCAAGACCGGCCGGCACATCATCTACACGCACTGGATCCGCTCCGACAGCAACGAGAACTTCTACAGCTGCTCCGACGTCGTCTTCGACGGCGGCAACGGCGAGGTCACCGGCGTCGGCCCGGGCCAGAGCACGCCCACCGCCACCCCGACGGTGACGCCGACGGTCACCCCGAACCCCGGCGCCTGCACCGCCACATGGAAGGCCACCGACACCGGCTGGGCCGGCCACTTCCAGGGCGAGGTGACCGTGAAGAACACGAGCGCCTCCTCCATCAACGGCTGGACGGTCAAGTGGACCTACAGCGGCGGCCAGGGCTTCGACGGCTCGCCGTGGAACGGCGTGCTGTCCGGGCAGCCGCCCAACGTGGTGGTCAAGAACGCCACCTACAACGGGCAGCTGGCGCCGAACGCGACGACCACGTTCGGCTTCAACGCCACGGGTTCGATCCCGAACCCGGCCCCGGCCCTGACCTGCACCAGTCCGTGATCAAGTCACGTCGCGGGCTGGTCGCGGCGATCGTCACCCTGGCCGGCCTGACCCTGGCCGGGGTGATGTTCTTCGCCGGCCGGCAGCCGTCGTCGCAGCTGTACAAGGAGCTCGCCGCCCAGGTGACGCTGGTGCTGGAGCAGTCCTCGCTCGACGAGCACCACGCGCACGGCCACGACTTCGACTCGCGCGTCGTGTGCGCCGTGGAGACGTTCGGGACCGAACCGGCGGACGCCACTTCCGTCGTCGAGGTGAAGTGGGTGTACGCGCGCCACATGTGCGCGGTCACCGACGCGGGCACCGACTGGGCGACCTCCGTACGGGCCTCTGGCCCGATCGCCGTCCGCATCGGCATCCCTCCCGTGGTCAGGGTGCCGGAGCCGGGCATGGGCTATCCGGACCGGGTCCGGCGGCTGATCCCGGCCCGCTACCAGGAGCAGGCCTTCGCCGAGTTCGACGACGAGGACGCGATCAACGCTGCCCGACAGAGGTTCACGGAAATCAAGAAAGCCCAGGTCCGGTAAGACAGGCGAGGGAGCGCCGTCGCCTGGACTGAGGAACGCAGGGAGCGAAGCGACCGGAGTGACGAGGGAAGGCGACGGCTTCCAGCGACCGAGCCCGCCTATGCGGAGCAGAGGCCATAGACACGGACGCGGCCGACTGGAGGTATCGGCCGCGTCCGTCCCATCCGGGCGGGATGGTGTCACTAGGCAGGGATGTTGTGTTCTCGCCTCACCTCCTCATACGCAGCGGTACGACTGGCGGTTCAGTTGGCGCAGGTGTAGCCGGAAGGGACGGCTGTGTTGCCGCTCGGACGGCCGGCCTGCACCCCGAAGCCGGTGCTGGCGTTCGGCGCGAGTGAGCCGTTGTAGCTCAGGTTCTTGGCCGTCACGGTCTGGCCGCTGACCGTCACCGCGGCGTTCCAGGAGCCGGTGACCGTGTGCCCGGCCGGCAGCGTGAAGGTCACCGTCCAGCTCGACTTGGTCGAGGTGCTGGTGTTGGTCACGGTCACGGGCTGCAGGACGTACCCGGTGCTCCACTGGCTCTGCACGGTCCCGGCGGCCGTGCACCCGCCGCCGCCGCTGCCGCCGCTCTGCGTGGTGAACGACGCCGTCGGGGACGCGGCGGACTGGTTGCCGGCCGCGTCCCTGGCCTTCACGTAGACCTGGTACGTGGTCGCCGCCGACAGCCCGGTCAGCGTGATCGAGTTCGTGGCGGTCGAGCCGAGCATGGTGCCGGTCGAGGTGTAGACGTCGTAACCGGCCACGCCCACGTTGTCCGTGGAGGCGGTCCAGGTCAGCGTGGCTCCCGACGAGGTGACACCGGAGGCGGACGGCGTGCCGGGCGTGGTCGGCGGGCTGGTGTCCGTGCTGCCGCCGCCGTAGATCGAGGCCTGCTTGGAGGTGGCCGCGATGCCGTTGGCGCCGTTGAACAGCCGCCGGCCCCAATCCGTGAGCTGGGTGACGTCGAAGTTGGTGACCTGGTCGAGGTACTCGACGCCGCCGCCGTTGCCGCTCCACGACCAGCCCAGGTAGCCGAGGCCGCGGCTCACGGACTGGGCCATGATCGTGTCCTCGTCCGGGTTCCCGTCGGAGTGGTTGAACCCGAACTCGCCGACGACCAGCGGCAGACCGGCGGTCTTGAAGGCGTCCATGTACGCGTTGATCTCCGCGGCGGTGTCGAAGACGCCGTACATGTGGATGGAGAAGATCGTGTTCTTGTTCGGGTCGCTGTCGAAGACCGCCCGCGCGTTGTCGCGCATGCCGAACTGCCAGTCCTGGCCCCAGTTGGGCGCGTCCACCATCAGCGCGTGCTCGAAGCCGTTGCTGCGCAGCTTCTGGATCGCGGCCGTGGTGGCGGCGGCCCAGCCAGGAGTGACGGCGTTGTTGCCGATCGGCTCGTTGCCGATGTTGATGATGACGTAGTTCTCCTGGCCGACCAGGGCGGACTTGACGCTGATCCAGTAGTTGGCGGCCTGGTCGAGGGTGTAGGCGCCGCTCTGCTCGCCGTACCCGGTGGTGTCGTGGTTCTCGAGCACGCAGATGAGCTTGTTCTGCTTGCAGAGGGCGACGACGTCGGCCACGTCGGAGGCGGTGTTGGCGGTCCAGCGGCCGCCGCTGAGCACGACCCGCACGGTGTTGGCCTTCAGCGACTTGATGTCGGCGAACGCCTTGGTCTGCGTCGGGTACCAGGTGTGCGCGTGACTGGTGCCGCGCATGACGAACTCCTGGCCGTTGGACTCAAGGATCTTCGTGCCGCTGACGTGGATGCCGGTGGCGGCGTTCGCGGCGGAGACCGGGGCGACGAAGAAGGCGAGGAGGCAGGCCAGCGCGGTCAACAGTGGTCTCATGTGCTGCCTTTCCCTGAGCTGTGGAACCGCCCCCGCCGCTACTGCGACGGGGGCGGGGTCTTCACTCAGGCGGGAGTGCAGGTGATCGGGTCGGGGACGGTGGGCGTGCCGTTCGCGATGAAGCCGAACGTGGTGGTGGCGCCGGGAGCCAGCGCCCCGTTGTAGGACTCGTTCCTCACGGTGACGCCGGACCCCGACTGGGTGTGCTTGCCGCCCCAGAGCTGGGTGATCTGGTTCGCCGACGTCCAGGCGACCGTCCAGCCCGTGGTGGCTGCCGTGCCGTTGTTCTTCACCGTCACCTCGGCCTGGAAGGCGCCGCTCCACGAGCTCGTCACCTTGTACGTCGCCGCGCACCCGCCCGGGGGCGGCGTCGTGTTCGTGGTGGTGAACGAGACGCTGTCGGACGGCGCCGAGGTGTTGCCCGCCGCGTCCCGCGCCACCACGGAGGCGGTGTAGGCCGTGGCAGGGGTGAGCCCGCTCAGGTCGAAGGACGCGCTCGTGGCCGTGCCTACCTTTGTGGACCCCAGGTAGACGTCGTAGCCGCTCACGCCCACGTTGTCCGTGGAGGCGGTCCAGCTCAGCTTGGCGGTCGAGCCCGTGATCCCGGAAACCGCGGGCTTGCCCGGCTTGCTGGGCGCTGTCGTGTCCTGTTCCTCCGGACCCGGGGGCTCACCCCAGATCTTGGTCGCGCCGCTGTAGAGAGTGATGTTCCCGGTCCGCACCGGCGTCGCGCCGGGCGTGGTGGGGATGTTCCGGTACGACCAGTCGTTCGCCGGGTCCCACGTGCCCGAGCTGGCGATCCTGAACTGCACCTCCCTGCGGTGCTGAGACTGTCCCGCCGGGGCGATGACCTGGCCGGAGCAGTCGATGTTCACGTAGTACGTGGTGCCGCTCGCCTGGTTCAGCGTGGGCGCCTTGCACTGCGTGTAGGCCGACGACACGGTGATCTGCGAGGCGGTCGTCGAGCCGTCGAGCGTGAAGTAGTAGCGGAAGGAGCCGTCGGACAGCACCCTGGCGGGCCAGGCCGACTGGTTGCGGACGATGGCCTTGATCTCGGTGAAGTTGGTGCCCGAGGCGTTCACGCCCGCCTCGACGAAGATCTCGGGTCCGTCCGGGGTCTCCCGCGGCGGGAAGTTCGCGGCGGGGGCGCCCCCGTACTCCTTGTAGAGCCGGGCCAGCGCGCTGGTGAAGCCGGCGTTGTAGTCGGTGGCGACCTCGTTCATGACGTAGTCGTCGCGTTTGTCGGTGTAGGCGTCGTTCGGGTCGGGCGGGCCTCCGACGAGCGCGCCGTACAGCGTGTGGCGGGTCTGCTCGGGGTTGGTGATCTGGTCGGTCCACGAGCCGTGCGCCGTGCGGTGATGCGGGTTCTTGGGCGGGTTGGCGCCGAACCCGATCACGTACGAGGAGTTGCGCGGGTTGTCGCCGAGCGCGTAGTTGATCTGCCGGACCGCGAAGTCGTGGTAGCGGGCCTTGCGCGTGGCGTCGGTGATGGTGTCGCTGTGCACGAGCGCCGCGAACGAGGTGTTGGCCGCGTACCGCAGCGAGCCCCACCGGTCCAGCACGGCCTGGCCGCCCGGCGAGTACGCCACCTTGGAGCCGTTCACGCCGACCGTCCACCAGTCGAGCCAGCGGTTGGCGTCGTCCAGGTAGCGCTGCTTGCCGGTCAGCTTGTACAGCAGCACGTACGCGCCGTAGGACTTGTCGTCCCACGCGATCGTCCACTTGTACGACTTGGTGGTGCTCTGCGGCTCGTTGCCCAGGTTGTCGTAGCCGGTCTCGGCCTTGGCCAGGTAGGAGGCGTCGTTCGTGGCCCGGTAGAGCCAGATCGCGCCCCACACCAGCTCGTCGTTGTAGCCGCTCCACGATTGGTAGTAGCCCTGGGCGTCGGTGATGCAGTCGCTGTACTTCTTCCTGACGGTGTCGGCGAAGGAGTACAGCTGCTTGGCGTGCGTGAGCAGCGTGTCAGCATAAGACGGATTTGTCGGGCGGAAGACCATCGACGAGGCCGCCATCGCGGCCGCCGTCTCGCCCGCCAGGTCCGACCCGCCGCACGACGCGTCGATCTTGTACGCGGGCCGCGCCATCTGCATGGCCTCGGCCGGCCCCCACCAGGCGTGGTCCGTGCCGCCGTTGCCGACCTGCCCGTAGAGCACGTTCGGCGACGGGTGCGCCTTGATGAAGTAGTCGTTGACGTACTTGAGGTTGTTGAGCAGGTGCGTGAGCTGGCCGGAGTTCGCGTACGCGTCGCGGTACTCGACCGCGCCCCAGGCCAGCATCGTGGTGGAGGCCGCCATCGGGAGGCCGAACTTGACGTGGTCGCCCGCGTCGTACCAGCCACCCGTGAGGTCCACGCCCACGTCCTTGCCGTCGTTCATGCCCGAGTCGCCGCGCCAGGAGACGCGGTTCCAGTCGGGCAGGTCGCCCGACTGCTGGGCCTCGTAGAACCAGAGCGACTTCTGCAGCGCCTCACCGTAGGCGAAGGCGGGTGCGGCGGCGCGGGCCGCCGGCCCCGACCCCAAGAGGGGCAGGGCCAGCGACACCGCGGCGATCAGTGCTGCCTTTCTCACGGGAAGAGCCGTCCGTACTCGGCCAGGGCGACGGCGACGTCCACCTGCGCCCAGAACCGGTGATAGTTGAAGACGGGCGCGGGGCCGGTGCCGTTGATGTAGGCGTTCACCTTCGCCCAGTCGGGGTCGTTCTTGTAGAAGGACCTGATCGAGATGAACGTCGAGCTGGAGTTGATGGCGTCGCCGTTGGGCATCTTGCCGCTCCAGCCGGACGGCACGTAGACCGGGTCGCCCACGCGCTTGTAGTCGGTCTTGGTCTCGGGGACCGACACGCCCTTGGCGTCGCGGTACTTCCACACGCCGTCGAGCAGCGCCTTGGCCATGTTCTTGGCCGCCGTGTTGTTCGCCTTGGCCGCGTAGTACATGAGCGCCTTGGCGTACGCGCCCGCCACACCCACGTCATTGGTGTAGTCGGCGATCGTCACGTGCAGGCCGGGGTTGGCCGGGGGCATCCCGGAGGTGGCGGTGAAGTCGCCCGCGGGCTGGCCGGTCCACTTCAGCGTGGACGGGATCTGGTACGTGCCGTCCGCGTTGATGGTGGTGTTGTTCATGGCCCAGGTGACCCACTTGTCGAGCAGCGCCTTCGCGTCGGCGTTGCCCGAGGCGTAGTAGAGCTCGGCCACCCGCTCCATCGTCCACGCCTGGAAGCCGAACCACTGGTTCGACGGCGGGTCGTGGTAGACGGGCTGCCAGTCGTAGGTCAGGCCGTGGAACTTCGGCAGGCCGGCCGGCGGCGTCCCGTAGTGGCCCTCCCAGCTGTTGGTCGCGCCACCGGCGATGGCGCCCTCGGCCGACTGCAGCCAGGTGTAGAACTGCAACTGCCTGGTGAGGCTGGTGCTCCAGTCAGCGGCGCCGGTGCTGCTCTTGGGCTTCAGCTCGGCCACGTTGGCCAGCGCCCAGGCCGCGAGCGGGTTCTGGTAGCCGGAGTGGTTGTGGCTGGAGCCGATGCGCCATGCCCAGCCGGCGTTGGAGTCGGTCGCGCCGCCCCAGGCGTAGTACCAGCTCAGCAGGTAGTTGGACGAGTCCTTGCCGGTGCCCGCCGCGCACGAGGGGCTCGTGCAGCCGGGCTTCTTGAAGTACTTGTCGTACATCGCGTAGCGCAGGTAGTCACCCATCTTCGCGGCCTTGGCGACCGACGCGGAGATCTGCGAGTCCTTGCCCTGCGCCTTGGCCCACGTCTCCGCCCAGTACGCGGCCTGCACGGCACGCGCGTCGGCGTCGGGGGCGTTGGTGTACCTCCACTGCTTGGCGTAGGAGTTGTCCTTGATGAACAGGTCCAGGTAGCCGTTGGGGCCGCCGAACTTCATCGTGTCGCAGGACGGCTGCGGGATGGTCTCGAAGACCGACTCCTCGGGACCGCGCTGGTAGGTGTTGATGTAGGCGGGCTTGGTGGTGCCGTCGCCACAGCGGCCGAAGCCGTAGGTGTTGTCGACGTCGAGCAGCCAGTGCATGCCGTAGATGTCACGGGTGCCGTACGCGCTCTGCAACTCGTTCGCGATCGGGTCGCTGCCCGGGGTCACGCCGGTGTCGAGCGGGCTCGGGTAGTTGCTGATCTGGTTCGACTCCGGCGCGTACGTGGCCGGCTTGTTCGGCGTGTAGAAGGAGTTCGTCGGCTGGTCGGCCGTGGCCGGGATGATGTACTTCTCCATCGACGCCCACGCGTTGTTGAACTTCGACCAGTCGCCGGTGGCCTGCCCGTACGCCGCCTCCAGCCACAGGTAGTAGCTGTAGGCCTCGGACGTGGTCTCGTGCCCGTGGTCCGGTGCCTCCACCATGAACGTCTCGATCGAGTGGTAGGGCACGCCCTCGGGCGAGAAGTAGCCGTTCGCCGGGTCGTGGATCTCGTTGTACATCTCGACGAAGCGCTGGACGTACGTGTTGTCGCCGCCGACGTCGTCGTCCGCCTCGCTGGCGGTCACGTCGACCGCGGTGTAGCCGGTGGCGCTCACCCTGAAGACGGCGGAGCCACTGGTGGTGTCGCTGTCGTTGGCCGCCGCCAGCGTGACGTTCTGCGCGGTGTTCCAGTTGGACGGCGTGAAGGTCAGGCTGGCGCCGCCCGAGACCGTGAGGTCGGTGTCGCCGCTGGCGCGCGCCGTGGTGACGGTCACGTTGGCCGAGGGTGCCTGCGACAGCTTCACGCCGAAGCTCGCGGTGCCCGCCTCCGGCACGGACAGGGTCGTCGGGCTCACGACGAGCGCCGGACCCGTGTTCTGCGAGACCGTGATGCCGACGGGCGAAGAGGTGGTGGTCGCGCCGCCGTTGTCGGTGGCCTTCGCGGTGATCGAGTAGCTGCCGGCCGCCACGTTCGTCCAGCTGTAGCTGTACGGCGCCGAGGTGTCGGTGCCGAGCAGCGTGGAGCCCTGGTAGAAGTCGACCTTGGAGATCGTGCCGTCGGCATCGGAGGCGTTCGCCGCGATCGGCACGGTGGCCGGGGCGGTGAACGTCTGGCCCGCGGTCGGAGAGGTCAGCGACACGGTGGGCGGGGTGTTGTTCCCGACGCCGCCACAGGTGGTGCCGTTCACGCTGAAGCTGGTCGGGTTGGGGTTGCTGCCCGTCCAGGTGCCGTTGAAGCCGATGGAGACGGAGCCACCCGTGGAGAGGCTGCCGTTGTACGGCATGTTCGTGGCGGTCACGCGGGTGCCCGACTGGCTCCAGTTAGCGCTCCAACCCGTCGGGGTGTATTTCTGACCCGTGGTGGGGAAGTCGAAGGCCAGCGACCAAGAGGTAATGGGATCACCGGTGTTCTTCAAGGTGATGTTCGCGGTGAAACCGCCCTGACCAGGGCTGCTCGTCCACGAGTTGGCCGCGTATGTCACGTCGCACGCCACGGACGCCTGTGCCGGACTGGCCGCCACGGCCGCGGTCGCGCCCGCCACGAGGACGAGCGTCGTGGCCACGGCGAGCCGCCTCGATAAGCGGGAGAGGAGGGAAGGAGGTCTGTACTTCACGGGATCTCCATGGGATCAGGGGAGTGGGAGCGCTCCCAAACGGGATTGTGGATGCCCTCACGCGTATGTCAACGGAATGGCGGTCCGGTAACCCCTGTGTTTCCTCTCACCAGGCTGCCCGGCATGAAAGTTTCATCCGCGTTCCGGGCCATTCAACGAGCATGTGGGGCGGCGGACACCTTTTGGAGTGACGCCCGCTGTACACGGGTGCGACTGCGACAGACCATGGGAGCGCTCCCAGCCCTCTAACACTGGAGATGATCGCTCGTGAGACTCCAACGCGGCCTCCGCAAATGGGCCGTGACCGTGACCGCCGCGAGTGTCGCGGCCTTAGGGCTCGTCGCCGGCCAGAGCACGGCCGCCAACGCCGCGGTCGGCTGCGACGTGACCTACTCTGCCAACTCGTGGACGAGCAGCCCCGGCCAGGGCGGTTTCACCGCGAACATCACCTTGAAGAACACCGGCGACCCCATCACGTCGTGGAATCTGGCCTTCGACTTCCCGACCACAGGCCAGAAGTACACTCCGACGGGTTGGAGCGCTAACTGGAGCCAGTCGGGCACCCGCGTGACCGCCACGAGCATGCCGTACAACGGCAGCCTCTCCACGGGTGGCTCCGTCTCCATCGGCTTCAACGGCACCTGGACGGGCAGCAACCCCAACCCGACCAGCTTCAGCGTGAACGGCAGCACCTGCGGCGGGGGGAACCCGACGACCCCGTCGGTGGTCACCTCGGCCAGCTCGGTCGCGGTGAACGAGGGCGGCACGGCCACGTTCACGGCCAAGCTCTCCTCGGCGCCGTCCGCCAACGTGACCGTCACCACGACGCGGACCAGCGGTGACACGGACCTGTCCGTGAGCTCGGGCGGCTCGCTGACCTTCACCCCGTCCAACTGGAACACCGCGCAGACGGTCACCCTGGCGGCGGCGCAGGACTCCGACACCACCGCGGGCACCGCCGCCTTCTCCGTCGGCGGCACGGGCGTCACCCCGGCCACGGTCAACGCCACCGAGGTGGACGACGACGCCGTGGTGGAGCAGGCGATCATCGTCACGCCGACCTCGGTGACCGTGCCGGAGGGCGCCACCGCCTCCTACACCGTGCGCCTGGCCGCCGCCCCGACCTCCAACGTGACCGTCACCTCGACGGCGGGCAGCGGCGACACCAACATCACCGTCTCCAGCGGGGCCAGCCTCACCTTCACGCCGTCCAACTGGAACACCCCGCAGACGGTCACCCTGGCCGCCTCTGAGGACTCCGACACGGCCAACGGCACCCGTCCGATCACCGTCGCCTCGACCGGCCTGACCTCCAAGACGGTCACCGCCACCGAGGCCGACAACGACGGCAACCCCAACCCCGGCGGCCACGTCGAGAACCCGTACTCCGGCGCGACCGGCTACGTCAACCCCAACTGGAAGGCCAAGGCCCAGGCCGAGCCGGGCGGCTCCGCAGTGGCCAACACCTCCACGGCCGTGTGGCTGGACCGCATCGCGGCCATCGCCGGCTCCGCCGACGTCATGGGTCTGCGCGCCCACCTGGACGAGGCCGTCAGGCAGGACGCCGCCAACGGCTCCACGCCGCTGACCGTGCAGTTCGTCATCTACGACCTGCCCAACCGCGACTGCTCGGCGCTGGCCTCCAACGGCGAGCTGCTCGTCGCCGAGAACGGGCTCAACCGCTACAAGACCGAGTACATCGACCCGATCGCGGCGATGATGAGCGAGCCGGCGTACGCGGGCCTGCGCATCGTCACGATCATCGAGCCCGACTCGCTGCCCAACCTGGTCACCAACCTCAGCTTCCCCAAGTGCGCCGAGGCCAACTCGACCGGTGCCTACGTGGACGGCGTCCGCTACGCGCTGAACAAGCTGCACGCCATCACCAACGTCTACACCTACATCGACGCCGGCCACCACGCCTGGCTCGGCTGGGACTCGAACTTCAACCCGACGGTCAACCTCTTCTACAACACCGTGGCCGGCACCACCGCCGGTGTGGACAGCGCGGACGGCTTCATCATCAACACCGCCAACTACGGCGCGACCACCGAGCCGTACTTCACGATCAACACGACCGTGAACGGCCAGTCGGTCCGGCAGTCCAGCTGGGTCGACTGGAACTACTACGTGGACGAGTCGAGCTTCGCCACGGCACTGCGTAGCGCCCTGATCAGCAAGGGCTTCAAGCAGGGCCTCGGCATGCTGATCGACACCTCGCGCAACGGCTGGGGCGGCACCGCCCGCCCGAGCGGGCCGAGCACCTCGACCAACGTGAACGACTTCGTCAACCAGTCACGCATCGACCGCCGCCTCCACGCCGGCAACTGGTGCAACCAGAGCGGCGCCGGCATGGGCGTGCGGCCCACGGCCAACGTGCCCGCCGGGTTCGACGCCTACGTCTGGATCAAGCCGCCGGGCGAGTCCGACGGCGCCAGCACGGACATCCCGAACGACGAGGGCAAGAAGTTCGACCGGATGTGCGACCCGACGTACGAGGGCAACGACCTCAACAAGCACAACAAGTCCGGGGCGCTGCCCGGCGCGCCGCTCTCCGGCCGCTGGTTCTCGGCGCAGTTCCAGGAGCTGATGCGGAACGCGTACCCGCCGATCAACTAGCCATCGGTACGGCCGAGGGCCCGGCGCCTCACCCGGGTCCCGGCGGAACCGAGGGGCCCGGACCACCCGGTCCGGGCCCCTCGCAGAAAGCCCGAGCGACCCGCCTGACCCGGGTCTCTCGGAGGGGCCCGCCTGACCCGGGTCCCTCGACCACCCGAAGGGGCCCCGCACTCCGGGGCCCCTTCTTCACCGGGATCTCCGCCACTCCGACACGATCTCGTCCACATCGAACGGCATCAGGTTGAGCGGCGGACCGGACAGCCCCGTCCTGATCGCCTCGCGGATCCTCTTGTTGATCTCCTCGAGGATCTGCCGCACCTGGGTCTCCGACCTGGCCCCGCGCGCCTCGGCCAGCGCCTGCTCGGCGTCCTTGCGCAGCGCCAGCGTGGGCGGCAGGGGCATCGAGAGCCCCTCGCTCTCGATCTTCTGCTTGATCCACCACATCTCGTCGTACGGCCGGTCGGGCAGCGGCTTCCCTGCTCCCGGCAGGTCGTCGAACGCGCCGCGCTCCTCCGCCTCGCGAATCTGCCGGTCGACCCAGCTCTCGAACGGCATGCCCCTGGGTTTCCGCTCGGTCAATTGACCTCCTCAGGCCAGATTGTGACTCGGGGTCCGCGGGCCACGCCAGCCGAGCATGGCCTCGGTCATGCGTACGGACGCGACCGTGGCGGCCACGTCGTGCACCCGGAGGATGCGGGCGCCTTTGAGGATGGCGAAGACGTTGGCGGCGATCGTGCCCTCTTTCCGCTCGTCCTGGGGGCGGTCGAGCGTCTCCCCGATGAAGTCCTTGTTGGACAGGGCCACCAGCGTCGGGTAGCCGATCGCGGTGATCTCCTCGAGCCGGCGCGTGAGCTCGAGCGAGTGGAAGGTGTTCTTGTTCAGGTCGTGGCCGGGGTCGATGATGATCCTGTCCTCGGCGATGCCGGACTTCAGCGCGTACGCGACCCGCTCGCGCAGGAACCCGGCCACCTCTGAGACGACGTCGGCGTAACTCGGCCGGAGGACCCGCTTGCCCGGGCCGCCGAGACTGTGCGTGACGATCACGCTGACCCCTGACTCGGCGGCGAACTCCGCCATGCCGGGCTCGCGCAGGCCGTTGGTGTCGTTGATCACGTCGGCCCCCGCCTCGACGGCCGCCCGCGCCACCTCGGGCCTGTGGGTGTCGACGGAGATGACGGCGTCGGTGGCCTTCCTGACCTCGGCGATCACCGGCACCACCCGCTCGATCTCCTCGTCCACGCCGATCTGTGCCTGAGCTGCGCTGAAGGCGAACCCGCCGATGTCCACCCAGTCGGCCCCGTCGTCCACAGCCCTGCGCGCGGCCGCGACGGCGGTGTCGAGCTCGAACGTGCTGCCCTGGTCGTGGAAGGAGTTGGGCGTCCTGTTGACGATGGCCATGATGGCGACCTGGCGCGCGAAGTCGAACTCCCTCCGCCCGATGCGCCGGACGGGCGAGATCATCCCGGAAGGAAGCGTTTCGCCGCTCACGTTGCGAGCCTACCTGGCCCCTGTCCAGCCCATCCGCCCCGCCCACCCGCCCCGGACCCCAGCCGTCGGGGCCCCGACGCCCGGTGCCCGTGCGTCGCTCGGGGGGCTCGTCCGCGGCGGGTGCCGGGGGCGGGGCGTCAGGCTGTGAAGCGGCCGAAGGGGTGGCGGCCGGCGGAGACCCGGATGCGCTTCATGACCCGATGGGTGGCGCGCTCCGGTAGGTGCGGCAGCCGCATGGTGAGCAGGACCGTGGTGCCGCCGGGACCGGTGTCGAAGTCGGCCATGTCGCACAGCCGGCGGATGAGGTAGATCCCCCTGCCCTCCTGGGTGAGGTCGAGCGGCTTGAGGTCGGCGTTCACGTACCCGCCGGGGATGCCGGAGCCCCGGTCGGTCGTCTCGGAGCGGATCACGCCGTTCACCGTCCACAGCTTGAAGTACCCATGCCCACCGGCGTGCTCCACGGCGTTGACGACGCTCTCATGCACGGCCAGGACGAAGTCGTCGAGCTTGGGACTGCTCAGCCCGCAACTGCCTGCCAGTTCGGCCACTGCACGACGTAGTCGGGTGACGTCGTGGAGGGTGAAGGGCTGGGCCATCAGGGTGCGCATGCACTCCTCCGTGTCGTCCGACACACAGGCCGCGCTTCAGGACCTCGCGTTGTGTCTCCAGTTCCCCGGAGCCGGGACCTTACACACCAGGCTGCACATTACGCACGGCCGCCCACGCCGGTGGCGAGCTCCTTCATCCGCTCGACCGGCCCGCCGTCGGGGGCGAGCGGCGCGGTGTCCATGCCGGCGCCGTCGTGCAGCCCCTCGACCAGCTCCCGCATGGCCTCCCACGAGGAGTACCGGGGCGTCCAGCCCAGCACCTCCCTGGCCCGGTCGGTCTTCATGACCGGGATCCGCAGGATCAGGTCGAGCAGGCCGGGCGCGGCCGGTATGAGCCTCATGTGCCAGCCCACCGCCATGGCCGCCCTGGCCACGGTGGGCGAGACCGGCACCGTACGGGCGTCGAGCAGCTTGGCGAGGTCGGCCGGGTCGAGCACGGGATCGGCGGCGATGTTGAACGCGCCCCGCACCTGCCTGGTGACCGCCAGCCGGTACGCCTCCGCCGCATCCTGGGCGTGCACCACCTGCAGCCGCAGGCCGGGGACGTCCGGCACGAACGGGATGCGCCCCGCCCTGATCAGCCGCCGCGGCACGAACGGCCCGCCGAACAGCCTGCGCTGCTCGGTCGCCGCCACCCGCTGGAAGATGAACCCCGGCCGCATCCGCACCACGCGGGTGCCCGGGTGGTCGTGCTCGAAGACGTCGAGCACGCGCTCGACGTACGCCTTCTCCCGCCCGTACGCGGCCCCCGGCCAGCCGTGCGTGGGCCAGCTCTCGTCCACCGGCCGGTCCTTGGGCCCAGGCGAGTACGCTCCCACGGACGAGGCGTGGACCAGCGCCGGCACGCCCGCCTCGGCGACGGCGCGGAAGACGCGCATGCTGCCCAGCACGTTCGCCCGCCACGTGACGGACGGGTTGCGGGTCGGCTGGAACAGCCACGCGAGGTGCACGACCACGTCCGCCCCGTCGAAGATCCGCGTCAGGTCCGCGGTCCCGATGTCGGCCTGCCGCCAGTCGGTGCGGTCGATCCGCCACCCGGGCAACCGGCGGGCGACCCCCACGATCGAGGTCACGCCGCCGTCCGTGGCCAGCGCGCGCACCACGCTGGTGCCGACGTTCCCGGTTGCTCCCACCACAACGACTCTCATGGAAGCTCCGCTGCCCGTCCTTTGGGCCCGGAAATCCCTACGACCTGGCAAGTTATGGCTGTAGGAGTATCTTGACCGCTCCGTCCGCCTTCTTCTGGAACATCTCGTACGCCATGGGCGCCTGCTCCAGCGGCATCCGGTGAGTGGCCAGGTCCATGACGCCGAGCGGATCGGACTCATCGGTCACCAGCGGCATCAGCACGCCGGTCCACCGCCTGACGTGGGCCTGGCCCATGCGCATCGTGATGCCCTTGTCGAACATGCGCAGCATGGGCATGGGATCGGTCATGCCGCCGTAGACGCCGATGACGGAGATGACGCCGCCACGCCGTACCGCGTCGATGGCCTGGTTGAGCACGGCCAGCCGGTCGACGCCCGCATGCGTCATCAGCGGCGCGGCGACCCCGGACGGCAGCATGCCGGTGAGGGTCTGGGCGACCTTGGCGGCGGGCGAGCCGTGGGCCTCCATGCCGACCGCGTCGATGACCGAGTCCGTGCCGCGCCCGGAGGTCCGCTGCCGGATCTCCCCCGGGACGTCGGGGACCTCGCTCGCGTCGATGACGTCGATCCCGTGGCGGCGGGCCATCTCCAGCCGCTGCGTCACGCCGTCCACACCGATCACCCGGTATCCCAGGTAGCCGGCGATGCGGGTGCACATCTGGCCGATCGGGCCGAGGCCGAAGACGGCGACGCTGCCGCCCTCGGGGACGTCCGCCCAGGCGACGGCCTGCCAGGCGGTCGGCAGCACGTCGGACAGGTACACGAACCGCTCGTCCGGCGGCCCCTCGGGCACCTTGACGGGTCCGAACTGCGCCTCGGGCACCCGCAGGTACTGGGCCTGCCCGCCGGGCACCTGGCCGTAGAGCTTGGTGTAGCCGAACAGCGCGGCGCCCGTGCCCTGCTCGCGCACCTGGGTGGTCTCGCACTGGGCGTAGAGCTCCATCGAGCACATGTGGCAGTGGCCGCAGGCGATGTTGAACGGGATGACCACGCGGTCGCCCGGCTTGAGGTTGTCGATCCCGGGGCCGACCTCCTCGACGACGCCTATGGGCTCGTGTCCGAGGATGTCGCCCTCGGCCATGAACGGCCCGAGCACCTCGTACAGGTGGAGGTCGGAGCCGCAGATGCCGGTGCTGGTCACCCTGATGACCGCGTCGTTGGGCTCCTTGATGGCGGGGTCGGGCACCTCCTCGACCCGGACGTCGCGCTTGCCGTGCCACGTGACTGCCTTCATGGTGTCTCCTCCCGGAAGGGGCGCCCACGAATGCCGCATACCCCCGCATATCGCATCAAACAGCTCGCCCCTCTCGACGCTCCCCGGCCGCTGGGACTGCTGAGGCAAAAGAAGTCATCCGCTACAGAAGACTCTTTACACGCTACGTATTGAGTGGATAACTATTGGTAGCGAACTTCCGACCGAAGGAGCCGCGCGCATGCCGGTGAGCTTCATTCAGCCCGACGTCGGGTCGCGCGTGGACCGGCGCCTGGCCGGCTTCCTCGAGACCTGGGGAGCCCCCGTCGACGATCCCGACGTCCAGGCCGCGTACCGGTTGCTGGCCGACTTCATCCTCAACGGCGGCAAGCGCGTCAGGCCGCAGCTGTGTTACTGGGGCTGGCGCGGCGCCGGCG
Source organism: Nonomuraea helvata (assembly GCF_039535785.1). Taxonomy (NCBI): domain Bacteria; kingdom Bacillati; phylum Actinomycetota; class Actinomycetes; order Streptosporangiales; family Streptosporangiaceae; genus Nonomuraea; species Nonomuraea helvata. Next base: position 2,279,333 of record NZ_BAAAXV010000009.1, on the reverse strand, counting down.
GCGGCGACAGCGAGGAGATCATCACCGCCGCCGCGGCCCTGGAGCTGTGCCACGCGGGCCTGCTCATCCATGACGACATCATGGACGGCAGCGAGCTGCGACGCGGCCGGACCACCGTGCACAGGAGCCTGGCCGGGCTGCACTCCGGACCGGGCGCGGAGGCGTTCGGGCAGGGGGGCGGCATCCTGCTCGGCACGCTCAGCCTGGTCTGGTCCGACACGATGCTGTCGTCGTGCGGGGTGGAGCCGCACCGGCTGCGCGCCGCGCACCACGTGTTCGACGCCATGCGCACCGAGGTCATCAGCGGCCAGTACCTCGACATCGTGGCCCAGCTCCGTTCGGGCGCGAGCGTGGCCGAGGCGCTGACGGTGATCCGGTTCAAGACCGCCAAGTACACCGTCGAACGGCCGCTGCAGATCGGCGGCGCGCTGGCGGGCGCCTCGATGGAGGTGCTGGAGTCGTACTCCCGCTTCGGCCTGCCGCTGGGTGAGGCGTACCAGCTCCGCGACGACGTGCTCGGCACGTTCGGCTCGGAGCCGGAGACCGGCAAGTCGGCCCTCGACGACCTGCGCGAGGGCAAGCGCACGGTGCTCTTCGCGTATGCCGTGCGGAACGCCTCCCCCGCCCAGCTCGGTCGGCTCGGGAGCTGGTACGGCAACCCGGAGCTGACCGAGGAGCACGCCGCGGAGCTGCGGCAGATCCTGTGCGACACGGGAGCGCTGGCCCGGGTCGAGGAAATGATCGAAGAACGCGTGCACGAGGCCGTGACGGCACTGGCCACGGCGCGGATCGAGCCGGAGGCCGCGAGAGCGCTGGCCCTGCTGGCGGACCAGCTCGCGCACCGCACCAACTAGGGGGTTCCCAGATGGGACGGGTACTTCTCGCTGCCCCGCGCGGCTTCTGCGCGGGCGTCGAACGCGCCATCGCCACGGTCGAGGAGGCGCTGCGGCGCTTCGGCCCACCCGTTTACGTGCGCAAACAGATCGTCCACAACACCTACGTGGTCGACGACCTCACCAGGCGCGGCGCGGTCTTCGTCGAGGAGCTCGACGAGGTGCCCGACGGCTCGCTGGTCGTCTTCTCCGCCCACGGCGTCTCACCGGCGGTCAAGGAGGCGGCGGGGCTGCGCGGGCTGCGGACCGTCGACGCCACCTGCCCGCTGGTCACGAAGGTCCACAAGGAGGCCGTACGCATGGCCGAGGCGGGCTACGAGATCGTGCTGATCGGCCATGCCGGGCACGAGGAGGTCGAGGGCACCTACGGCGAGGCCCCCGACCGCATCCACGTCGTGGACCCGGCCCGCCCGGGCGAGGTGACGGTGAAAGGGCCCGTGACCTGGCTGTCGCAGACCACGCTGGCCGTGGACGAGACCATGCGGGCCGTCACCGAGCTGCGCAATCGCTTCCCCGACCTGGTCGACCCGCCCAGCGACGACATCTGCTACGCCAGCCAGAACCGCCAGGAGGCGATCACCCGGATCGCGCCGGAGTGCGAGCTGGTCATCGTCGTCGGCTCGGCCAACTCCTCCAACTCCCGGCGGCTGGTGGAGGTGGCACTGGGCGCCGGCGCGGACGCGGCGTACCTGGTCGACAGGGCCGGGGACGCCGACGAGCGGTGGCTCGACGGCGTGCGCACCGTCGGGGTCAGCTCCGGCGCCTCGGTCCCCGAGCTACTGGTCGAGGAGTTACTCGGCTGGCTCGCCGCCCGTGGATACGCCGACGTGGAGGGGGTGACCCTGGCCGAGGAGACCCTGACGTTCTCGCTTCCGCTCGAACTCCGATCCGCCCGTAAGTCGAGCTAGACCCCTCTATCGAGATTGGTGGTGCAGCACGATGACCGAAACGACCAACTCAACCGCCCCTGAGGCCGTCAACGGCAACGGACAGCTCAGCCTCAGCACCGAGGCCGCCAAGCAGCTCGCGACCACGACCAAGACGCCGCCGCAGATGCAGGAGATCACCTCGCGCTGGCTGCTGCGCCTGCTGCCCTGGGTGCAGTGCTCGGGCGGCGTGTTCAGGGTCAACCGGCGGCTGACATATGAGCTGGGCGATGGCCGCATCACGTTCAGCAACACCGGCTCTGACGTACGGGTGATCCCTGCCGAGCTGACCGAGATACCCATGCTGCGCGGCTTCGACGACACGGAGGCGCTGCAGGCCCTGGCCGGCGGCTTCGCTCAGCGTGAGATCGAGGCGGGTGAGGAGATCGTCTCCGAGGGCCGGCCCATCGACCGGCTCGTGCTCATCGCCCACGGCCGCGTGAGCAAGGTGTCCCGCGGCGCGTACGGCGACGAGCAGAGTCTCGGCATCCTGGCCGACGGCGACCACTTCGGCGAGCAGACACTGACCGACGGCGGGCGGTTCGCGTTCACCGCGCGCGCCAAGACGGCCACCACCGTGCTCACCCTGTCCAGGCAGGACTTCGAGCAGCTGGCCGACCGGTTCCCCACGCTCCGCGAGCACCTGGACCACTGGCGCGCCAACGAGGAGCACGCCCACAACGACTACGGCGAGGCCGCCATCGAACTGGCGTCGGGCCACACCGGCGAGCCCGTGCTGCCCGGCACGTTCGTGGACTACGAGCTGAGCCCGCGCGAGTACGAGCTGAGCGTGGCCCAGACGGTGCTGCGCGTGCACAGCCGGGTCTCCGACCTGTACAACCAGCCGATGAGCCAGCTCGACCAGCAGCTCCGGCTCACGATCGAGGCCCTGCGCGAGCGGCAGGAGCACGAGATGATCAACAACAGGGAGTTCGGTCTGCTCCACAACGCCGATCTCAGCCAGCGCATCCGCACCCGCACGGGCCGACCCACCCCTGACGACCTCGACGACCTGCTGGCCACCGTGTGGAAGGACCCGGCGTTCTTCCTGGCCCATCCGCAGGCCATCGCCGCCTTCGGCAGGGAGTGCAGCAAGCGCGGCGTCTACCCGCAGTCCATCGACGTACTCGGGCACAAGATGCCGGCCTGGCGAGGCGTCCCGATCTTCCCGTGCAACAAGATCCCGATCTCGGCCACGTACACGACGTCCTTCCTGCTCATGCGCACCGGGCAGGAGAACCAGGGCGTCGTCGGCCTGCACCAGACCGGCATCCCCGACGAATACCAGCCCAGCCTGTCGGTCCGGTTCATGAACATCAACGAGAAGGCCGTCATCTCCTACCTGGTCAGCGCCTACTACTCGCTGGCCGTTCTGGTGCCGGACGCGCTCGGCGTGCTGGAGGACGTCGAGGTCGGCAGGAACGGCTGACCGAGGGACCGGACGCCGGAGGCCGGCACCACATGCAGGGTGCCGGCCCGCGCACTGCGAAGGAGCGACCATGAGCCAGCCGTTCGAACTGCCGGACTTCTACCTGCCGTACCCGGCGCGGCTGAACCCGCATCTCGAAGAGGCTCGCGTGCACTCCAAGCGGTGGGCGCGCGACATGGGCATGCTCGACGACCCCGGCGTGTGGGAGGAGGCCGACCTGGACGCCCACGACTATCCGCTGATGTGCGCCTACACCCATCCCGACTGCGACGGCGCCGAGCTCTGCCTGATCACCGACTGGTACGTGTGGGTCTTCTTCTTCGACGACCATTTCCTCGAGGTGTTCAAGCGCTCCGGCGACCTGCGGGGCGGCAAGGCGTACCTCGACCGGATCCCCCGTTTCATGCCGATGGGCGATGACCTGACCATGCCCGAGCCCGCCAACCCGGTCGAGGCCGGCCTGGCCGATCTGTGGATGCGTACGGTGCCGAGCAGGTCCGCGGACTGGCGGGCGCGCTTCGCCGAGAGCACCCGCAACCTGCTGAATGAGTCGCTCTGGGAGCTGGCCAACATCAACCGGGGGCGGGTGGCCAACCCGGTGGAGTACATCGAGATGCGCCGCAAGGTCGGCGGGGCGCCCTGGTCGGCCGGGCTCGTCGAGCACGCGGTCGGGGCGGAGGTGCCCGCGCGGCTCGCGGGGACGCGTCCGATGCGGGTGCTGAAGGACTCCTTCGCGGACGCGGTGCACCTGCGTAACGACCTGTTCTCGTACGAGCGGGAGGTCGGGGACGAGGGCGAGCTGAGCAACGGCGTGCTGGTGCTGGAGACGTTCCTCGCCTGCGGCACGCAGGAGGCCGCCGACGCCGTCAACGACCTGCTGACCTCACGGATGCAGCAGTTCGAGCACACGGCGCTCACCGAGCTGGGCCCGCTGTTCGCGGAGTACGGGGTCGATCCGGTCAGCGCGGCCGGGGTGCTCGCCTACGTCAAGGGGCTGCAGGACTGGCAGTCGGGCGGGCACGAGTGGCACCTGCGCTCCAGCCGGTACATGAACAAGCGGGCCGCCCCCGCCAGGCCGCTGGGCATGTCGTCGATCGTCGACCTGCTGGGGGCCAAGCGGCTGCGCACCTTCACACACGTGCCGCACCAGCGGGTGGGTCCATCGCGGATCCCTGACCTGTACATGCCGTTCCAGGTCAGGCTGTCGCCCCATCTCGACGCCGCCCGGCGGCACACCGTGGCCTGGTGCGGAGAGATGGGACTTCTCGACTCGGGCCTGTGGGACGAGCAGCAGCTGATCGACATCGACCTGCCTTTGTGCGCCGCCGGCCTCCATCCCGACGGCACCCCTGAGGAGCTGGATCTGGCGTCGTACTGGATGGCCTGGGGAACGTACGCGGACGACTACTTCCCGGCCGTCTACGGCCGGTCCCGCAACCTCATGGCGGCCAGGATCACGGTGGAGCGGTTCTCGGCGTTCATGCCGCTGGACGGCACCCCCGCTCCGCCGCCGGCGAGCCCGCTGGAGCGGGCACTGGCCGATGTCTGGGCGCGTACCGTGGGTCCGATGCCGTTCGAAGATCGCCGCGAGCTCCGCGCACTGATCGAGCGCACCTGCACGAGCTGGCTGTGGGAGCTGGCCAACCAGCTCGGCAACCACATCCCCGATCCCGTGGACTACATCGAGATGCGCCGCCTGACCTCCGGCGCCGAGCTGACGATGAGCCTGGCTCGGCTGCGGCACGGCAGAAGGATCTCCGTCGAGGTGCGCGAGAGCGGGCCGATGCGGGCGCTGGAGAGCGCCGTCGCCGACTGCGGGACGTTGATCAACGACATCTTCTCCTACCAGAGGGAGCTCGAGTTCGAGGGGAACCTGCACAACGGCGTGCTGGTGGTGCAGAACTTCTTCGACTGCGACTACCCGACGGCTCTCGGCATCGTCAACGACCTGCTGACCTCGCGGATGCGGCAGTTCGAGCACATCGTCGAGCACGAGCTGCCGCTCGTGTGCGACGACCTCGGCCTCGACGCGGACGCCCGGCGGGACCTCGACGCGTTCGTGGACGGGCTGCGCGACTGGGTGAGCGGGATACTCAACTGGCACCGGCACTGCTCCAGGTACGACGAGGAGTCGCTGCGCCGCCACAACCGGCCGCCGCAGTTCCGGCTGGGCGGCCCGACCGGCCTCGGCACCTCGGCGGCCTGCTCGCTACGCGGGCAGGTGATGGGCGCGGGGCTCGTAGTACCAGCCCATCATGCGCAGCAGCCGGCGCTGGTGGGGCGTGACGTTGTGCAGGCGGATCCACCGCTGTGAGGGCGGGAGCGTGGGCATGACGAGCACGCGCAGACCCGAGACGTCAATGAAGCTCAGCTTGCCGATGTCGACGACGATGTACGCGCCCTGGCGGCAACTCGCCAGGGCGCCGGCCACCGCAGGGCTGTTGGAGGCGTCGATCTCCCCGATCAGCGCCACGGACGGCGGCCCGGGAGCCGCGCATACCGTAATCTTCAGCTGCCGATCCTGATAGAGCAGCCGGTCTTCGGCGCCGCTCACGTCGCACCCCCCAACACACACGCTCTGGGGGTCGTAGCTCCTGCTCTGACGATTCACCAGGTTACACGAAGTATGTTTCACTATGTAATTTTCGCCGGAAAATGACCGAATTACGGGGAAATTATGAAGGGCCGGGCATGGGCTCCGGGCGCTGGTGCGGTGGGCGTACGGCCGGCCAGGAGCGGGGCTACGGAGCCGGGCCGTCGCGCGGGGCAGCCGCCCGCCCTCGACGAGCCGGATATTCGGGAAACGGCCTCAAGCCGCCGGGCGCGCGAGTTCGACGGGGAACGCCGAAAACTCCATAAGAATGGGGAACCATGGCGGCGCCCGCGTGCCGCGATCGAGATGGCCGGCATCCCATATTCATGGGGCCATGGCCGGAGGATTGGGGGAGAGAATACGTTTGGGGTGGTCGGGGAGCCGGATGTCCGAGGAGGAAGTAGTACCGGGGGGCCGGGGGATCTGGTCTTCTACGACGGCCGTGAACGGCCACGGCCCCGGGCCCAGGTGATCCTGCAGTGATCGACCCGGGCCACGGGGCGCGGATAGCTCAGTGCGCACCAAGCCCGTGCCGTGGCCTCGCGAACGTCCACGGCCCGTTCTTCTGGTTCACCTCAACTACCAGGAAGACGACCTTTGGCCGGGCAGCCCCTCACACGGGAGCCGCGATCGGCTTCCTGCCTACGCCACGTGAGGAGCCTTCAGTCGGTGTCGACCGGGGCCACGTGGCTCATGACCGGGACGGCCAGGACAGGGGCGTCGAGGTCGCTCACGGACACCGGCACGGACACGGGGAGGACGTGGACGTCCTTGGCGGAGTCGTTCAGGATGTTGTTCAGCGCGGTCAGGTCCTCGGCAGCGGTGAGCTGGCTCAGGAGGGTCCATCCGCTGGTCTGCGGGTTGGGACCGACGTCGGCGGAGGCCGCGGTGGCGGAGAAGCCAAGAGCGGCGGCGGCGATTGCTGCACCGGCCAGAATGCGACGGATCATGTGTGCTTTCCTCCATGGATCGGCGCGGAAACATCCAGCGCCATAGTCGTTTCTGCAGGGCTGTGAGGTGCCGGAAATAACAATCGCGGGAGGCCGCCTGAATCGCAACTCATAAAGCCCTCGTGGAGGTCAAGGAGGTGCCTCGATTTCTTGGCACTCGGTTTTCGCGCTCGTCAACCATGCGCGGGGCACACACAACGGAAACAGTCCGGCGAACGAGCTTTATTTTTACCGACCGCACGCGCGATGGGGCAGCCGTTCACCGCTGTTTAGCAAATGATCAACCGAAAATGGAGAACTTCTCTTACGCCGCCGGGCGGGCGCGTGCTGGAGCACGGGACGGGGGCGGCGGTGGGGCTCGCGTGGCTGGTGAGCGCTGGAGCCCCCCACGGCTCCGGCGTCATCCTCGCGACGGCCCGCTGACACAATCGTGGAAGGATGACCTCATGGCAGAGATCGTCGGCGGGGGACATCCGGTCAACGACGCCGAGCGGAGGGTGATCGCCTATCTGCGCGACCACGCGCCCGCCGACTGGCTGCTGCTGCACAACGTCGAGGTCCAGCGCGGCCACGACGTCTTCGAGGTGGACCTGATCGTGCTGACCGGCCACTCGCTCGTGGTCGTCGACGTCAAGGGCACCAGGGGCCGCATCGAGGTGTCGGGCACGCGCTGGTTCCCGCCGCGCAGGGAGGCGTTCGGCTCTCCCGTGGCCAAGCTGCGCGGCACCGCCAAGGCGCTGAAGGGCCTGCTGGTGTCCAAGGCCACCCAGCTGGAGCGGGTCTACGTCGACTGCCTGGTCGTGCTCACCTCGCCCGACGCCGAGCTGGTCGATCCCGCGGGACGCGACGCGGTCAACGTCACCGACCTGCCGGGGCTGCTCACCACCCTGAGCGACGTCTCCAGGATCAGGCGCGGGTGCAGCCCCGACGCGAAGCCGTACCGCACCGCGATTCTCGACGCGCTCAACCAGACGGTACGCCGCAGCACCGCGCCGCCGAGGTTCGGCAACTGGGAGGTCGAGGAGCAGCTCGGCGGCGACACCAAGGTCACCGAATATCGCGCCTTCAACGTGACGCTGCCGGGCAGCGAGACCGTGCTGCTACGGGTCTACCAGGCCGACCCGCTGGCCGACAGCGAGGCGCGGGCGGCCGAGCGGCAGCGCATCGCCAACGCGTACCAGACGCTGGCCAGGATCCCCCCGCATCCGTGCGTGGTGCGCTCGCGCGACTTCTTCGCGATCGACGACGAGAGCCGGTTCGTGCTGGTGCTGGACGACGTGCACGGCGAGGCGCTGCACCTGTCGCTCGGCAGGGGCGCCCGGCTGAGTGTGATCCAGGACCTGCTGCGCGGGCTCGCGCACGCCCATGCCAACGGCGTCGTCCACCGCGCGCTGACCCCGGCCTCCGTGCTGGTCACGGACGAGGGGCACGCGGTGCTGACCGGGTTCGACTACGCCAAGCCGGGGCCGCGTAACTACACCGTCGCCCACGAGCTGGGCAACGTGCTCGACGCCCATTACGTGGCGCCCGAGTGCCAGGAGCGGCCCGACCGGATGACGACCGCCTCCGACGTCTACGCGGCCGGCGCCGTCGCCTATCACCTGCTCACCGGCCGGCTCCCGGACGGCCCCGACGCCCACGGTCCCGACGTGCCCGAGGTCGTACGCAGGATGCTCGACCACTCCCCGGCCAGGCGCCCGACCGCCGCCGAGGCCCTCGACGCTCTTGAGGGAAATGCGGCGCTCCAGGAGTCCCGCCTCAAACGCCTGGTACGTCGGCTAGTGTCCCGATCATGACCATACGCCTGCGTCCAGTCGGAGAAGATGATCTGCCCTTCCTGTACCGGCTCACGAGCGACCCCGACAGCACGGGAGAGTTCCAGTGGTACGGCTTCCAGAACCCCCACCGCCTGCGCGAACGCTGGCAGGACAACGGAATGCTGGGCGACGACGGCGGCATCCTGATCATCGCGGACGGCGGCGACGACATCGGCCTCGTGTCGTGGAGCAAGCAGGTCGCCAACCGCGCCAGCTACTACTGGTCGATGGGGCTGATCGTGGCGCCGGAGCACCGCGGCCGGGGCCACGGCACGGAGGCGCAGCGGCTGCTCGCGCGCTACCTGTTCGACCACTCGACGGCCAACAGGATCGAGGCGAGCACGGAGATCACCAACGTGGCCGAGCAGCGGGCGCTGGAGAAGGCGGGGTTCACCCGGGAGGGCGTCCTGCGCGGCGGCGGCTTCCGCGCAGGCCGGTGGCATGACGGCGTGCTCTACAGCATGATCCGCGCCGACCTCGACGAGACACCCTAGGCACGATCGCGGAGCTTCCGGCAGATCCTGTATCAGTTCTGGACGATTCTTGTGCGCCCTTTCCTGACTCTGTTGTCAGAGATCCCACGGGAAAGGATCACCCCCCATGAAGCTCAGCCGAGCCATGATCGCGTGCCTCGCGTTGGCACTCAGCCTCGGTACCGCCCCCGCCGCCATGGCCGACCCCGTGCCGGGGTCGGATCAGGCGCAGATCCTCGCGACCAACTTCCAGCTGCCGTTCCCCTGCAACCAGAGCTGGACCGGCAACTCCGGCAACAGCAGCGCACACCAGTCATGGGAGATCGACTTCAACCGCGGCAGCACCGCCGACGCCGACCTGGGTGACACCGTGGTGGCCGCCGCCGCGGGCACCGTGGTGATCTCCGCGCACCAGGGCTCGACGAACCGCTACGGCAACCTCGTCAAGATCGACCACGGCAACGGCTGGGCGACGTACTATGCCCACCTGAACACCCGTACGGTCACCCAGGGCCAGACGGTGTCGCAGGGCCAGCAGATCGGCACGGTCGGCAACACGAGCGCACCGGGCAACAACATCAGCCCCCACCTGCACTACGAGGTACGGCTGGGGACCAACTACCCGGACAACATCCAGAAGGCCGTCTTCAACGGCGTCACGTTCGGCTACCCGCAGCAGACCGTGACCTCCAAGAACTGCGGCAACCCCTACACCCCGACGTCGGTCTGCGGCTCGGGCTACGACGTGATCGACTCGGCCACGCTCGGCACCGACGGCGCCGTCTACCTGCTCTACAACAGCTCCAACGGCAACAACTGCGTCACCACGATCAAGTACAAGAACGCCGGTACGGCCACCGCCACCACGGCCTACCTGGAAGTGGAGGGCAGCGCGAGGAAGACGGACTCGGGCAGCTACGGCTACTACGCGGGACCGGTCATCGCGTCGGCCTCCGGCAAGTGCGTCAAGTGGGGCGGCAAGGCCGGCTCCTCGACGTACGACAGCGGGTTCGAACACTGCGACTGACGAGACAGACGGGATGAGGGGCCGGGTGGACACAGATTCACCCGGCCCCTTCACACGTGCGTGAACGTGTCCAACACATCTATCACGTAGAGCGACGGCTCGTCACCGAAACCGGAGACCGCGACCCTGCTGCCGACCCGGCGGCCCACGAGCGCCTCCACCCACCCGTCGGGCACGGCCCCCTCCTTCAGCGTGAACGCGCTGGGCCCGCCCCTCCGGTACGACGAGTCCACGACCGCCCGGGACGGCCAGGACGACTCCAGGTACTGGATCACCACCTTCGAGCCGGCCGCGATCTCGTCCCCCGAGCCGTCGATGAGGACCCGGGGCGGCGAACCCGGCCCGAAATCGGCCGGGACCGCCGGCAGGGTGCGGCCGACGAGCCGGGCGTCGGGCGGGTAACCGCCCAGGATGTCGAAGACCAGCACGAGCGTGTCCCCGGGCGCGACACCGGTCAGCGGCACGTCCGGCCCGAGCGCTTCCGACGCCGGGCCGACCAGCATGACCCGGCTGCCCGCCGGCCGGCCCATGAGCGACTGCCGCCAGGTCTCCGCCACCTGCCTGCCGTCGAAGACCACCGCGGTGGGCTGGTGGCCGTCATAGGTGCTCGTGTACGGCCGGTTGCCCGACCAGCGCCGGATGTCCACGTCGGCGAGCACCACGTCGCCCGGCAGCGTACGCCGGCCGCTGCCCGTCGACAGCACCGTGATGCTCGGTGTGCGGCTCGGCTTGCCCTTGGGGATGGCGACGACCGGCTTGGTGCCGAACGCACCCGTGACAACGGGCTGCGTGCCGTCCTCAGCGAGGCCACACGAGGTGGCGAGCATGAGTACGGCCGGCCAGAACAGACGCACGATTTCCTCCACGACCGGATCCTCGAGGGGCCGGACGTGTTCTTGCCGCAAAGGCCAAAAGGAAAGCTGCGAGGCTCGCCATCTCACGACAAAGGCGCGGGAGACTGGACCCGTGAGCGAGCGCAGGGAGCGAACCAATAGACACAGCAGCATGCTCACGGGGCCGACGCAGGAGGCCCCGTGAGCGAGCGCAGGGAGCGAACCAATAGACACAGCAGCATGCTCACGGGGCCGACGCAGGAGGCCCCGTGAGCGAGCGCAGGGAGCGAACCAATAGACACAGCAGCATGCTCACGGGGCCGACGCAGGAGGCCCCGTGAGCGAGCGCAGGGAGCGAACCAATAGACACAGCAGCATGCTCACGGGGCCGACGCAGGAGGCTCCGTGAGCAAGCCCAATTTGGCGCGGAGGGTCGCGGACGCGGCCGAGATCGCGTTGACCGCGCGGAAGTACGTGACGTTCATCGACGTGGTGACGGGGCTGCGCTGGCTGCACTCCAGACATGTGGACATCTGGCGGCAGGGCCGGGCCGCCACGCTGTCCGAGCTGGCGTCCGTCGACGAGGAGCGCCTGCTCACCACGGCCGGCCTGCTGAAGGAGTGGGCGCTGGCCAAGGGTCTCAAGCCGGTGGACACGCCGTACGTGGCGGGCACGCGCGACCGCCGCGAGCTGCGCTTCACCGCCGGGCACGGGCAGGAGCCGTTCCGCGTGCACTGGCTCTCACCCGACCTCAGCGAGGCCAGGGTCCGCAGGCTCACCGAGCCCAAGGTGCCCGACCTGGTGGCGGTGGCCCCGATCAACGAGTGGACGTGCGCCTCGTGCGGCGACACGGGGCCCTACCTGATCATGGAGGACGACCAGCCCCACTGCCTGACCTGCGCGGACATGGACCACCTGGTGTTCCTGCCGTCGGGTGACGCGGCGCTCAGTCGCCGGGCCAAGCAGCAGAGCGGCCTGTCGGCGGTGGTCGTCCGGTACAACCGGCGGCGCAAGGTCTACCAGCGCGCCGGCCTGCTGGTCGAGGAGGCCGCGCTGGCCGCCGCCGAGGAGCGGTGCCTGGCCGACGAGGAGGTGCGCCTGCGCCGCCGCGAGCGCGACCGGGTCCGCAGGACGGAGCAGGACGTCGAGTTCCAGGCCAGGATGGCGGCCGAGATCGCCAGGCTGTTCCCCGGCTGCCCGGAGCAGCGGGCGCAGGAGATCGCCGAGCACGCCGGACAGCGCGGCAGCGGCCGGGTGGGCAGGACGGCGGCGGCCAGGGCGCTCGACGAGAACGCCATCACACTGGCTGTCATAGCCTCCATCAGACACCTCGACACCGACTACGACCGCCTGCTCATGTCCGGCGTGCCCAGGATGGAGGCCAGGGACATGATCAGGGAAAGCATCGAGCGCAAGCTGGAGGAATTCCGCCGATGAGCGACTGGCACGACGTACGGGAAGAGCTGCGCGCGTATGCGCTCAAGCTGCCCGAGACGCACGAGGACCACCCGTGGGGCGAGACCGTCATCAAGGTGAACAAGAAGGTCTTCGTCTTCCTCGGCATCGACGAGCAGACCGAGAAGTGGAATCCGTCGTTCGGCGTGAAGCTGCTGTCTGAGGCGCACGGCCACGCGCTCACCGTCGAAGGGGCGGCGCCCAGCGGCTACGGGCTGGGCAAGGCGGGGTGGGTGACCGTGCCGTTCCTTTCGCCGCTGCCGGAGACGGACGTGCTGCTCGACTGGGTGGAGGAGAGCTACCGCGCCATCGCGCCCAAGCGGGCGGTCAAGCAGCTCGACGAGCGCCCGGTCAGGTGACCGCCAGGCGGGTGGCGTACCGTTCGTCCCGCCAGAGCTCCTTGTCCAGCACCTCGAGCAGCGTGGTCGCCGCGTGGTGGACGTCGGCGTAACCGATGTAGAGCGGCGCGAAGCCGAACCTGAGGATGTCCGGCGCGCGGAAGTCCCCCTGCACGCCCCGGTCGATCAGCGCCCGCATCACCGGGTAGCCGTCAGGGTGGCGGAAGCTCACCTGGCTGCCGCGTACGGCCGGGTCGGCGGGCGAGGCCAGCTCCAGCGCGTCGCCGACCAGGTCGACGAAGAGCGAGGTCAGCGCCATGCTCTTGGCCCGCACCAGGTCCATCGGCACCCGCTCCCACACGTCGAGCGCCGCCTCCAGCGCCGCGAAGGACAGCACGTGCGGGGTGCTCACCGCGAACCGCCTGACGCCCTCCGCCGGGCGGTAGCCGGGCTCGAACGCGAACGGCTCGGCGTGGCCGTACCAGCCGGACAGCACGTTCTCGGCGGCGGCGTGGTGCCGCGGGTTGACGTAGAGGAACGCGGGGGCGCCCGGACCCGCGTTGAGATACTTGTACGTGCATCCGACCGCGAAGTCCGCCTCTGAGACGTCCACCTCCATGGCCCCCACGCTGTGGCACACGTCCCAGACCATGAGCGCGCCGGCCTCGTGGACCCGGGCGGTGACCGACGGCACGTCGTGGCGGGCGCCGGTGCGGTAGTCGACCTCCGACAGCAGCACCACTGCCGCGTCGTCGAACCGTCCCTCCGAGAAGTCGCGCACCTCGTAGCCGCCGAGCAGCCGGGCCAGGCCCTGGACCATGTAGTGGTCAGTGGGGAAGTTCCGGACGTCGGAGACGATCACCCGGCGCTCGGGGCGCAGCCGCAGCGCCGCCGCCACCGCCTGGAAGACCGCGATCGAGGTCGTGTTGCCCACCACGACCTGGCCGGGTCCTGCGCCGATCAGCGGGGCCAGCCGGTCGCCTACGGTCAGCGGCTGCGCGTACCAGCCGGAGTGGTTCCAGCCGCCGACGAGCTCCTTGCCCCATTCGTCCTCCACCGCCTGCCGCACCCGTTCCGCGGCACGGCGGGGCAGCGCGCCGAGCGAGTTGCCGACGAGGTAGACGACTCCCTCCGGCAGCACGAACTCATCCCGGAAGTCCCGCAGCGGGTCGGCGGCGTCGAGGGCGAGGCACTCGTCCCGGTCCAATGCTTCACTCCTTTTGTGGGGGCATGGTGGCAACCACCCGATTCACCCCATTGTGGTACTCGCGGACGTACCAGTTCTGCACCGGGTTGTGCGTCGCGTCGAGCCGGAACGCCCCGCGCGGCCCGTCCAGCTCCCCCACTGCCGCCATCCCTCCCTTCTCGGCCAGCCCTCTGTCGATGAGCCGCATGGCGTCCCAGCTCTGGAGCGCCACCGCGGACGGGTTCCGGCCGGTCTTCGCCCGCCATCGGGTGACGAAGGCGGTGTTGTCCGGGTCGTCCAGCGCGGGCGAGTACATGCCGACGCTGGTGATGCCCTCGGCGTCCTGGCCGACGGCCCGCAGCACGTCCTCGTCGGCGAGGTTCTGGCAGGCCAGGAGCTTGACCTTGGAGGCGGCGTGCTGCTGGTAGCCCTTCAGGAACTCGACCGCGTCGCCGCCGGCGTAGAAGGCGTACAGGAGCTTCGCCTCCGGCGGGATCTGCGCGAAGTACGGCTCCAGGTCCGTGACCTGACCGTAGGGCGTCAGGATGCGTTTGAGCGGCTGGGCGCCGTACCCCTCGGTGAAGCCCCTGAGCGTCTCGATGCCCGCCGAGTAGTCGGAGGCCATGAGCACCACGCCCTCCTTGCCGTACCGCTCGGCGGCGTAGCGTCCGGCGGCGTAGCCGTGGTCGTGGTTGGTGTACGAGACGCGGAAGACGTTCGGACCGCCCAGCGTGTCGGCGCCCGCGTTGGCGATCACCACCGGCGTGCTGCCGGCCGCCTTGACCACCGACTCGGCGACGGGGGAGGCTATCAGGCCGGTGATCACGTCCACGCCCTCGTCGTCGATGAGCCGCCTGGCCTGCGCCTGGCCCTCCTCCGGGCTGCCCGCGTCGTCGGCCACGACCAGCTCGGCGGGCCTGCCGCCCAGGCGGCCGCCGTGGTCGTCCAGGTAGAGGCGCATGGCGGTCTCCATGTCGTCGCCGAGCACGGCGTACACGCCGGTCTGCGAGATGATCGCGCCGACCTTGACCAGCGGATCTCCCTCGCCGGACAGCGGCACGGCCCCGCCGCAGCCGGCGGCCATCAGCACGACTAACCCCAGCACGGATGCGCGCATGGCTCAGCCCAGGAACGCCTCTGCGTTGGCGGCGAGCAGCTTGGTCCGGGCCGCGCCGGACAGGAAGCCGGCGTTCCGGATCAGGTCGCCCGGTGGCGACTCGCCGAGCGGGTAGGGAAAGTCGCTGCCGAGCATCACGTGGTCCTCCCCGAGAGTGTCGACGAGCAGCCGCAGCGCGCGCTCGTCGAAGACGGCAGAGTCGACGCTGAACCTGCCGAGGTAGTGGGACGGCGGCCGTTCCGAGACGCCGACCAGGTCGTGCCTGCGGTGCCAGGCGTTCTCGAACCGGCCGAGCCAGAACGCGAAGGAGCCGCCGCCGTGCGCGAAGCAGATGCGCAGCGTGTCCGGCACCCGATCGAACACGCCGCCGAGAATCATCGCCAGGATGGACAGGTGCGTCTCCGCGGGCATCCCGACCAGCCACTGCGCCATCCACCGCTCGATGCGCGGGCCCGCGGGCAGGTCCCACGGGTGCACGAAGACAGGAACGTTCCTCTCGGCGCAGTGCTGGAGGAACCGGACGACGCCCGGGTCGTCGAGGTCGCGGTCGCCGACGTGGTTGCCGATCTCCACGCCCCTGTGACCTGAGTCCAGGCAGCGGTCCAGCTCCACGCAGGCCAGCTCCGGGTCCTGCAGCGGCACCTGGCAGAACGGGACCAGCCGCGGGTCCGCGCAGATCTCCAGAGCGAGGTCGTTGAAGACCTTCGCGATCCGCATGCCCTCGACGGCCGGCCGGTCGTAGCCGAAGAAGACGGGCGTGGGCGAGACCACCTGGCGGTCCACGCCGTCCTCGTCCATCCGCGCGAGCCGGACCCGCGGGTCCCAGCAGTCATCCTGAATCTTCCGGAAATCACGGCCGTTGACGAGGATCGTCGCTTCACGCTCCGACTCGATCCTCAGCCGGGGCGCCCCGGGCCAGCCCAGGTCGGGCCAGCCGCTGGGCACGAAATGCGTGTGGACGTCGACGGCCATCTAGCCCTTGCCAGGGTGGAGCGCGCCGCAGTTGCCGCAGGTACGGGCCTGCTCGTCGGCGTAGAACGCCTCGAAGACGGGCGGCAGGTCCTTGACGATGTCGCGTACCTGCAACTCGACCTCGTGCACCCGCTCGCCGCACTCCATGCAGTACCACTGGAACTTCTCCAGCTCGCCCTCCGGCCGGATCTTCTCCACCACGAGCCCCACGGACCCGGCCTCCGGCCGCTGCGGCGAGTGCGGCATGCGCGGGGGCAGCAGCCACATCTGCCCCTCGCGGATGTGCACGGTCTCGGGGCCGTCCTCGGTCACGACGTTGACGTGCATGTTGCCGCGCACCTGGTAGAACAGCTCCTCGTACGGATCGACGTGGAAGTCGGTCCTGGAGTTGGGCCCGCCGACCACCATCACGATGAAGTCGCTCGCCCCCTCGAAGACCACCTTGTTGCCGACCGGCGGCTTGAGCAGGTGAGCGTGCTCGTCGATCCACTTGGTGAAGTCAATGGGCGCAATCATGATCGCTCCTGCGGATGGTAGGCGACGGCTTGCATCTCGATGAGCAGGTGGGGGTGTGGGAGCTGGTGCACGGCGACGGTGGCCCTCGTGGGCCCCTCCTCGTCGAAGAACTCGGCATAGACCTCGTTGTAGCCCTTGAAGTCGTTCATGTTGACCAGGTAGGTGGTGATCTGTACGAGGTCGGCGAGCGAACCTCCGGCCGCCTTGAGGATGTCACCGATGTTCTCGATGACCGCCCTGGTCTGAGCGCGGATGTCCAGGTTCGTCGCCCCGAACTTGTCCACCTCCACGCCCACGAACGTGTCGTCGGGGCGCCGGCAACTCGTACCCGAGACGTACAGGAAGTCACCTGCCCGTTTGACGTGCGGGAACCTGCCTCGGGGGACGGCCTTGCCGGGCACCCTGAGTCCCTTGA
Organism: Nonomuraea helvata; assembly: GCF_039535785.1. NCBI lineage: Bacteria > Bacillati > Actinomycetota > Actinomycetes > Streptosporangiales > Streptosporangiaceae > Nonomuraea > Nonomuraea helvata. The sequence goes on along the minus strand of NZ_BAAAXV010000009.1, from coordinate 2,262,393 downwards.
CGCGTCCGCTCACTTGGGGAACACCGCCCGCACCGAGCCCAGCCCCTCGATGCGTGCCTCGAACACGTCCCCGGGCTCGACGGGCACCACCGGGCCGAGCGCGCCGGTCAGCACCACGTCTCCGGCCCGCAGCGCGTACTCCGTGGGGCCCAGCCGCGAGGCGAGCCAGACGGCGGCGTTGAGCGGGTTGCCCAGGCACGCCTCGCCGGAGCCGGTCGAGACCTCCTGTCCGCCCCGCGTCATCGTCATGGCCGCCGCCCGCAGGTCGAGACCCATCAGCGGGACGGGCGTGCCGCCCAGCACGAACGCGCCGGCCGACGCGTTGTCCGCGACCGTGTCGGCCAGCGTGATGTCCCAGCCGGCGATCCGCGAGTCGGCGATCTCGATGGCGGGCAACGCGAACTCCACCGCCCTGAGCACGTCGGCCACCGTGAACGGCCCGCCGGTCAGGTCCCGGCCGAGCACCAGCGCGACCTCGGCCTCGGCCCGCGGCTGCAGCAACCCGTCCATCGGCACGGGAAGCCCGTCCGAGTACGCCATGTCCCCGAAGAGCATGCCGAAGTCCGGCTGGTCGATGCCGAACTGCTGCTGCAGCAGCGGGTTGGTCACGCCGACCTTCCTGCCGACCAGCCGCCGCCCCGCCTCGATCGCCCGTCGTGTGTTGATCTCCTGTACGGCGTACGCGTCGGCCGCCGTGCTGACCAGGTCTCTGATCGGCGCGCACGGTTTGCCGGAACGCGCGGCCTCGGCCAGTCGGTCGGCTGCCTGGGTCCGCGTGTCCACGGCGTCGGACCATTCGTCATACATCGGGGTGCTCCAGTTTGATGGTGATCGTGGTGGGTTCGGAGTAGAAGTCGAGCGACTGGATGCCACCCTCCCGGCCGATGCCTGACAGCTTCACGCCGCCGAACGGGGTGCGCAGGTCGCGCAGGTACCAGGTGTTCACCCAGACGAGGCCGGCCTCCAGTCGCTGCGCGACGCGATGGGCGCGGTCGAGGCTGGTCGTCCAGAGCGTGGCGGCCAGGCCGTACTCGCTGCCGTTGGCCAGGTCGATCGCCTCGGCCTCGCTGTCGAAGGGGGCGACGTGGCACACGGGACCGAAGATCTCCTCCCGATTGAACCTGGACCATTCCGACAAGCCTGTCACTACAGTCGGTTCTACGAAATATCCGGTATCGCGGGGGTCGCCGAACGTGGGCACGCCGCCCCCCGTGAGCACCTTGGCTCCCTCCGAGCGGGCCAAGGAGTAGTAGGAGAGCACCTTCTCGCGGTGCTCCTGGGAGATCATCGGCTGCGGCTCGATCTCTTGGGCGCGGCTCGCGAGCCGGGCGCAGAACTCCTCGAAGATCGGCCGCTCCACATAGAGCCGCTCGGTGCACAGGCACACCTGCCCGCCGTTGGTGAAGACCGACTTCACGGTCCCGTCGATGGCCCGGTCGAGGTCGCAGTCCTCGAAGACCAGCCCGGCGTTCTTGCCGCCCAGCTCGAACGAGACCGGCTTGACCCGCTCGGCCACCGTCCGCATGATCGCGGTGCCCGTCCTGGTGGACCCGGTGAACGTCACGGCGTCCACCCATGGGTGCTCGACCAGGAGCTGGCCGGCGGAGCCGTACCCGAAGATGATGTTGACGACGCCCGGGGGCAGCCCGGCGTCGGCGCAGATCTCCGCGAACACCGCCGCCGAGCCGGGCGTGTGCTCCGACGGCTTGACCACCACCGTGTTGCCGGCGACCAGCGCGGGCGCGAGCTTCCAGGTCATCAGCAGGAACGGCAGGTTCCACGGGACGATCACCGCGACCACGCCGAGCGGCCTGCGCACGGTGTAGCTGAGCACGCTGGACAGGTGGAAGGCGTCGTCCGGGCGCTGGGCGGCTATCTCGGCGAAGGCGCGGAAGTTCGCGATGCCGCGCGGGATGTCGAGCGTGCGGGTCTGGTCGAGCGGCTTGCCCGTGTCGGCGATCTCCGCCGTCACCAGGTCGTCGAAGCGGGCCTCGATGCCCGCGGCCAGGCGCCGCATCCACCCGGCGCGCTCGCCGACGGGCATCGCCGCCCAGTCGCGCGCCGCCTCCCTGGCCGCGCGCACGGCCCGGTCGACGACCTCGGGATCGGCCTCGTGCACCTGGCTGATCACCGCGCCCGTCACGGGGTCGTGGACCGGGAACGTCTTACCCGCGCCCACCGGCTCGCCACCGATGTAATGGGTCAGCACGACACTCTCCTCTTCTCCCCTGTATAGATCGCTGAGCGATCGGCGGACAACGGGTGATGCCTCGGGACTCTCTGATCGCATCGTCTCGCCGGAACGGCGTCAGCGCTATGAGCGATGCTGTTGCACATGCGAACCAGAACCGATCAAGTCGCTGCCTCCGACGGCACCTTCGACGTCCATCTATGGTTCCCCGACTCGGGGACGGGACCCGGCATCCTCCTGGTCCAGGAGATCTACGGCGTCGGCCGCTACATCGAGAAAGTCGCCCTCGACCTCGCCGGTCGCGGCTACGTCGTCGCCGCGCCGGACCTCTTCTGGCGCCTCCGCCCGCACTGGCAGGGCGAGCACACCCCTGAGGGCACCGCGGCCTCGATCGAGCTCGCGAGCGGGTTCGACTTCGTGAAGGGCGTGGTCGACTGCGCGCTGACGGTCGCGCACCTGCGCTCGCTGTCCGAGGTGCGCGGCGGGGTGGGCGCGCTGGGATTCTGCCTGGGCGGCTCGATCGACTACACGCTCGCCGCGGAGGTGGAGCTGGACGCCGTCCTGTCCTTCTACGGCTCCGCCGTGCCCGACTCGACCGGCCTCATGGAGCGCATCACGGCGCCCCTGCTGCTGGTCTTCGGCGGCAGCGACCCGTTCATCAAGCGTGACCGGGTGGCCGTCGTCGAGCGGGCCGCGGAGGGCCGGCCGAACGTGGTCATGCACATCGAGGAGGCGGCCGGACACGCCTTCCACAACAGTGAGGCCCCGATGTTCCACAACCCGGAGGCGGCCGAGCGTACATGGGAGGTGGCTCTCGGTTTCCTGTCCGAGCACCTGCCGGTGACCCTGTCCAGATAGACAGCTTCCGGTACCCCTGGATCATCGCCATCATGGTCGGATGGCGCGGACGTGGGAATTGTGGGGAACCGTCATTATTGCTGGTACGTTTGCACTTCCTGTCGCCTTGCTAGCAATCCTGCTTCTCTTCCGCCACCGCGTCCGCGCCGGCCATCCGGCTCCCCTGCGCACGGCGATCGCCGACATCGGCATAGTGGTCGGCACGGCTCCGTGGATCTGGATGACCCTCACGCCGTCGAGCGGTCAGACAGGAGTCGGTCTCATCCCGTTCACCGACCTTGCCGACCTGGTCACAGCGCCGTGGGAGGCGGTGTTCGTGCAGGTCGGGGGCAATCTGCTGGTGTTCGCCGCGCTGGGCGCGCTGCTGCCGGTACGCAGTCGCGCGATGTCCTCGACGGCGCGCGTTGCGGCGGTCGCGGCCGCATTTTCGGTCATCGTCGAAGTCCTTCAGTACGTCTTGCGATTGGGTCGTTTCTCGTCCGTCGACGACGTCCTCCTGAACACCGCAGGCGCTGCGATCTTTGCCCTGATTACTCGCCGCTGGTGGGCCGTTCGAATACCGGCTGAGACCGTTCCACGGTAACGGTCTGCTAAAACCCCGTCGAATTCACCACTCGGGCACGATCCGCTCAAAAGAAGCCCACGACCAAGCTTTCTATCTGTGCGATCGTGGACAAGACGGGGCAAGTTCTCTGGAGACGCCACAACCTGGTTGGTGACAGAGGGTGATCAATAGTGTCTGAATCCCCGGTACCCCACGAGCCCCCTATCTATCGCCGCATCGCCGATGGTCTCCGCGCCCGGATCCTGTCCGGCGAACTGCGCGACGGGGACCGACTACCGGGCGAGAACGCGCTGATGGCCGAATACGCAATCGCACGAGCCACCGCCAGGCAGGCGCTTGCCGTACTGATCAATGAAGGGCTGGCGGTACCCAAACGAGGTTCGGGGGTTTACGTGCGGCTGTTCAAACCGATACGCAGGCACGGCTCACGCCGCCTGTCACGAGAGCAGTGGGGTCAGGGCCGGGCCATCTGGGATGCGGACACGCGGGGCCGGCCTTTCACGGTGGACCGGGTGGAGGTGGCTCTGGAGCGGGCCGCCGAGGAGGTGGCGGGCGTCCTGGAGAGCGGCGAGGTATGGGTACGTCGGCGCCGCTACTCGGTCGACACCAGGCCCGTGCAGTTGGCCACCTCCTACTTCCCGGCGCACCTGGTCGAAGGCAGCGCGATCACCCTCGCTGACACCGGCCCGGGCGGCGTCTACGCCAGGCTGAGCGACCTCGGCGTCCCTCCTGCCCACTTCACCGAGGAGGTGCGCGCCCGCATGCCGACGCCACGCGAGATCGCGCTGCTCGACCTGCCCGGCGGGACCCCGGTGATCGTGATCGCCAGGACCGCGTACACGTCGGGCGGGTTGCCCGTCGAGCTCAACGAGATGGTGCTCGACTCGGCGGCGTACGTACTCCAGTACGACTTCGACGCCTAGTTCAAGAGCATCTGTCAAGCGATAGGTTGACCTGTCCATCTCGATCATTGAATTCTCTAGAGAAGTGCCTCATCTTCGAAGGAGATGGAACCTCGCCTGGGCCCGGGAAGGCGGACAGCAATGTCCTTTGATCGGCATCTTGCCGAGATCGCCCGGGAGTACCCCCAGTGGACCATCTGGCGGAGCGACGCGGGCCGCTGGTGGGCCACGAGACACCATCCGCTCAGCGCGGCGCAGCACGCTGCCGGATGTGCGATGACCATCGACGCGGACGACCCGGACGGTCTGCGCGACCAGCTCCGGGACCAGGAGAGGCGGGCCGGCGAGCAGCACCCCTGGCAAGCGGGGCCCGCCCCTCCCTGACGCAGGCCGTTACGCGGCCGGCGTCCACAAGCAGCCCGGTGCCGGGTCCAGCGTCTCGGCGGCCCCGGCACCGGGCCCCCAAATGCAGGAGGGGCCACGATCGCGGAAGCCTCCGACCCTATCGGGGGCGGAGGCTTCCGCCCCGCCCCGTTGCCACACGGCTGGCCCTCACGCTTCCCTCAGGCACACGCCCGGACCCGGCCCCGCTCTGCGGCCCTCCAGCCGCGCGTGACACGCCGCCCCGGGGCGGGTGGTCAGGGCCCCCGCGCGGGGCGGCATCCCGTGCGTGCGTAGCGCCCCGGGGCAAGGTGCCGTCGGAGCGGGTGGCCGGGGTTACTTGTGGACTTCCGTCAGCCGGACGACGTGGACGTCGGTGTCCTCGGAGACGTCCCCCTCGACCTTGAGCTTGACCGTCTCGTCCGGGTCCCCGCCCGTGTCCACGTCCGGGTCCACGATGACCCGCACGTCGTCCTGGGGCGACGCAGGAGGCGTGGCGGTCTCCGGGATCAGCGCCCCGGCCGTCGACTCCTTGCGCATGAGGTCGCCGAGGACGGAGCCGATCTCGGTCAGCCGCCGCACGACCTCCGTGTGCGTGTTGGTCAGGTATTCGACCCGCCGCCCCGCCTGCTCGTCCAGTGCGGCGGTGCGCTGGCGTGCGGAGGTGAGCATGGCCTCGGACTCGTCACGCGCCTCCGACACCAGCTTGTCGGCCTGCGCGTTGGCGGACTGCACGAGCTGCTCCGACTCGGCCTGGGCGGCGGTGATCAGGCGCTCGGACTCGGCGCGCGACTCGCGCAGCAGGTCCTCGGCCTCCGTGCGGGCGGCCGCGAGCTGCTCCTCCGCGTCCGTGCCCGCCTGGGCCAGCATCCCCTCGGCGGCCTGCGTGGCCTCGTTCACCCGGCGCTCCGCCTCCGCCTGGGCAGAGGTGAGGATCTTGTCGGCGGTCTCACGGGAGCTGGTCAGGAGCCGTTCGGCCTCGGACTTGGCCGCGTCGCGCACGCTGGCGGCCTCGGCCTCGGCGTCCTCCCGCTTGGCCGCGGCCTCCTCCTCGCCGAGCCGGAGGATCTGGGCGAGCCTGGGGCTGAGGTCCTCGTAGTTCTGCGGCGTCTCGACCATGCGCCGCCTGGCCTCCGCCAGCTCGATGCGGCCCTGCTCTGCCTGGTCGATGGCCCGCGCCAGCCGCTCTTCCAGATCCCTTATCTGGTTACGGGTGCGGATCATGTAGTCGTGGACCTGACGGCGGTTGTAACCGCGCATCACGACTTCGAAGGTGTCCTCTTGCATCAGATCGGGAATGCTCTCGTGCTGGTTCATCATGGGGGCTACCTAATGGTGGTTTGCGTGAGGCGGGGGAAAACTGCGCGGCTTGTGAGGGTCTGACGACGAGACGTCAGGAAACGACTTTCCTGCCATCTGCCCACGTCCGCAACCGGAACGCCTTAGCCGGACCTGGAATTACGATGTCTCGGATGTACATTGCAGCGTTGGATAACGGCGCAGTCCCGGACATACACCCTGAGGCGTACATAGCCCCTGGCGCCGTGGTGGTCGGCAGCGTGCGCGTGGGACGGGCGTCCAGCATCTGGTACGGCTCCGTTCTCAGAGGGGACGATGAGCGGATAGAGGTCGGGGAAGAGTGCAACGTACAGGATCTGTCCTGTCTGCACGCCGATCCGGGCGAGCCCGCGATCTTGGAGGACCGGGTCAGCCTGGGCCACAAGGCCATGGTCCACGGCGCCCACGTCGAGTCGGGCGCGCTGATCGGCATCGGCGCGATCGTGCTGGGCGGCGCCCGCATCGGCGCGGGCACTCTGGTGGCGGCCGGAGCGCTCGTCGGCCCGGGCAAGCGGATCCCGTCCGGCGTGCTGGTGGCCGGTGTGCCCGGGAAGATCGTACGCGAGCTCACCGACGACGATCGGGCCTCCTTCGCCCGCACGCCGGACAACTACATGGCCAAGGCGCTCAGGCACCGGCAGGCGTCATCGCTTTGATCAGGACCTCGTCCGACACCGATGCGGTGTTGAGCGGGTCGGCGTACTCGGGCAGCTCGGGCCGGAGGAAACGGACGAAATCCACAGTCAGCTTCAGGTCGGGTACCCCCTTGATCTGCTTGGCGTTGGCTTTGGTCGCGTCCTTCTTGAGCACGTTATAGCTGTCCCAGTCGGTATAGGCGGTTACACCCCATTGGAGCACGTCGGGGAGGTTGGACGGCCAGCGCCGGCCGACCTTCCACACGCCGCCGTCCTCCCGGTAGAGGGCGACGAAGGCGCGGCCGACCCTGCCGAGCGCGAGGTCCACCCACCCGGCCTTGACGGCCAGCTCCTGGGGCTTGGAGCTGCCGTCCTGGGTGTACTTCACCTCGACCTGGCCGCTCTCGTCGGCCGTGCCGGTGGTGACCGACACCCAGTTGGGCTTGGCGTACGAGCCGGGCTCACGGGCCATCAGACCCCCGAGCGAGAACTTCCGCTCCGGCTGACCGCCCTTGCCGCCCTCGGCCTTGACCCGGGCGTACATGAGGATGTCCCCCGCCAGCTCCTGATAGACGAAAGGGCCGCGGAAGCCGTCGAACCAGGTCGAGGTCCTGGGCTCCAGATACAGCGAGCCCTTCACGGTCTTGTTCACGTCGAGCTTGGCGATCCTGTCGACGTCCTTCTCCGTGTCGCTCAGCTTGGTCCACATCGACATGTCCGCCGCGCTCTGGAACTCCGTCGAGGCCTCGCCCACCTCGCCACCGGGCGTCGGCGGCTGGGCCCTGTCCAGGGTGAGCACCCCTGGTCCGGTCGGGGACGGCGGTGCGGACGTGGTCACGCCGCAGGCGGAGAGCGCACCGACGACTGTCAGCACCCCCGCCACCTTCCCCCTCATAGCGGACATTCTGCCGTGAAATGCCGATGGATGATCGGAGGCGACCAAGTACGATGACGCCCGTGCGACCCTGGGATGCGTTCACTTCTGCCGAGGCCCAGGTCCGCGCGATGGTCGCGGACCCGCGCTGGCAAGGGCTTTCGGCGCCTGATCGCGCCCACGTACTGGCCGCCAGAATACTTGTGACCCCAGATGGCGACCGGTGGCTCTTCGGCACGCACGCGCGCTGGCACCTGCACGACCCCGCCGACGGCCGCTGGTACCTCGCGCCGCCCCCGAGGGGCGTACGGGCGCGACAGGTACGGCACCCGGCGGCGGAGCTGCCTCCTGAGGTGATCCCGTACGGACCCGACTTCCACGCCGAGCCGGGCTCCACCCAGGCGTTCATCGGCCCGGACGTACCGGAGGGCCTCACCGAGCGGCTCAGGGTGCTGCTGCGGGCCAGCGGGCGCAAGTCGGAGCTGGACTACCCGCTGACGGCCTTCGATGAGATCTTCGCCTCCGACGTGCCGAGCACGGTGGCGGCCATCTGGGGCACGATCATGTGGTGCGCGTACGCGCCGGCGTTCGACGGCAACGAGCGGCTGATCACCGTGTTCGGCGAATACCTGCGCCGCCCGCTGCCGGGCGACGAATGGGTGCGCTGGCTGCCGGCGCCGCCACTGCTGGATCTCGTCACGCTCGTGGCCGAGCGGCGGCAGGCGGGCCACCCGCGCGCCGCGCTGAGGCTCGCCGCCATCATGGCCGACACGGCTCAGATCCTGATGTCCGACACCCGTTTCAGGCCGCGGGCGCTGGCGCTGCTCACGATGGTCGAGCCCCTGTTGCGGCAGCCGGGGCTCGACCTCGGAGCGGCGAGCCTGGGGCGGAGAGCGGAAGCTTGCGTGACCAGCGGAGCCCCGTGCGAGCGCGACCATCAGACATGTGCGGCGAGCCTGGGGCGGAGAGCGGAAGCTTGCGTGACCAGCGGAGCCCCGTGCGAGCGCGACCATGAACACGCCCTCATGGACGCCGAGGCGCTGCGCGCGGAGTGGCTGGAACGCTGCCCGCGGCGGCTGTGCCGGGCCCTGCTCGTCGAGAACGACGTGGCGGCGCACTTCTCACACGCCGTCTACGACCTGGTGGAGGCGCTGGCCTTCATGCCCGACCCGCCCATGGCCGCCGCGACGTTCCTGGCCGATCTGTCCGACTCCAAGGGGACGCTGCCGGCCCGGCTGGACCACCGGCTCAGGCACGCGTACGGGGAGCTGGACCGCGCCGGGCTCACCGGCACCTCCGCGAGCGAGTCGACCGAGCCCGAGGGATTCCCGGTGCCGGGCAGGGTGCTCACCAAGCCCGCGCCGACCCTGGAGGTGGCGCCGCCCGACCGGGCGAGCGCGGCGGCCGTGCTGGGGGCCGCGTACGCCACCGGCCTCGCGTGGGAGAGGCTGACGGGGGCCAAAGTGCCGCAGAGCGGACTGGCCGGGCAGACGGCGCTCGTACGGAGAGTCGTCCACGAACGCGACGACAACCACACAGACCTCACCTAAACCACAAATACCGTTATTTCTCCCTTACTCCCCCCATATCGTTCTGTCACTCGAGGCTCAGGTAATTCGCCGAATTGTGATCTCCGCTTCGGGAAATGATCCTCACGGTGCCTAGGAGGATCGGAAAGGAATGACTCCGATGGGCCATGTCGCCAGAAGGCACGCCGCCGTAACCTCGTAGAGGGTGTGGGCTGCGGAAGGAAGGACGACGCGGTGGGGCACGACGACCTGGACTCTCGGGTCCACGACCGTGTCGCGTTGGACGAGATTGCGCTCTACGCCGAGGTGCTCACGGCCGTGGCTGTCAGCGAGCGGCGGCTGACCTTGGACGAACTCGACGACGCGCTCGGATTGCGGACTTCGGCGAGCCGCTGAAGGATCAATCGCGATTACTAGCCCCGGGGACCTAGTTAACAGGTTTCCGGGGTTTCCTATAACTAGTCAATCGCGCCGACGGTGTCGTTCTCCAGGAGGACTAAGAGCGGACGAGGCGCGCGATGGCCGCCGAAGCCTCCTTGACCTTCGCGTCGGCCTCCGGCCCGCCACTGCTGATCGCATCCGCGACGCAGTGGGAGATGTGCTCCTCCAGCAGCCCCAGCGCCACCGCCTGGAGCGCCCGCGTGGCCGCGGAGACCTGGGTGAGCACGTCGATGCAGTAAGCGTCGTCATCGACCATGCGCTGCAGGCCCCTGATCTGACCCTCGATCCGCCTGAGACGCGTCAGATATGCCTGCTTGTCCCCGCTGTACCCATGCATGGTTCTACGGTACCCGGAACAGATATGGCTGGGCGCGTCCAGCGACCAGCCACAGGCAGCGATGTGTGCGCCTATCAGCGGAGGTCTGTGATCAGTTTCTCCCACTGCTCGGCCACCTCGCCGGCCGCGTGGCGCACCGCGGTGTCAAGTGCGCCCGCCGCGAGGGAGCGCCGCCTGCGCTCATCGTCGATCAGCGCCAGCAGAGCCGCCGCGAACAGCTCCAGCTCGTCCTGGGTCTCGGGCACCAGCACGCCGTTGTAGCCCGTCGCCACGAACTCCTCCGGCCCCCTGGCCCCTTCGAAGGCCACCACGGGCACCCCGCAGCCCATGGCCTCGAGCACGGCCATGCCCAGGTCCTCGGTGCGCGAGGTGGTGGCCACGATCGACGCCTTGGCGAACTCGCCCGCCAGGTCGGGCGTCATGCCCATGAAGTAGACGTGGTTGTGCAGGTCGAGGTCGCGGACCAGCGTGCGCAGCCGCCGCTCCTCCGGGCCGCCGCCGTACAGCCGCAGCCGCCAGTCGGGCCGCTTGTCCGCCACGATCGCGAACGCCCTGATCAGCCGGTCGTACGCCTTGACCGGCACCCACCGCCCGCCGGCCGCCACGATCCTGTTGTCCATGCGCGAGCGGGGCCACGGGCCGTCGGGCAGCGCGTCCAGCACGGAGTGCACGGCGGGCCCGTCGGTGAGCAGCTTGCTCCACTCCTCACCGGCCGACTCGGTGGCCGTCACGACGGCGTCCAGGCGCGGATAGAGGCGTTTCACCGGCCCTGGCACGACGGGCCTGCCCCACTCCCTGGCGATCTTCAGGGTCTCGCGCGGGGCGTGCCTGGCGGCCTGGACACCGAGCCCCGGCCTGGTGGTGATCAGCACGTCGGACTTGAGGTTGCGCAGCAGCCGCCACAGCGCCACCTCCGTGCGTACCTGTCCGCGTGGGAGCAGGTGCCTGACGCCCGGCCTGACGTCGATCACGCTGCGCATGGCCACCCTGGGCGCGACGGGGAAGAACGGCTTCTCCTTCTGCCGCCGTACGCTGATCACCTCGACGTCGTGCCGCTCGGACAGGGCGCCGGCCAGGTTGAGCGCGGCGCGCACGTCGCCGCGCATGGCGTACGCCGAGGTGAGGAGCAGGCTGACCTTCATCCGCCCACCTCGATTCGCAGCTCGTCGTCGGCGGTGTAGCAGGGTCTTATGGGCACGCCGTCCACGGTGGCCGAGGGATAGTGCAGCCGGCGTCTCTTGCCGTCGACGTCGTCGAGCCGCGATCCCAGCCTGAGCGGCGTGGGCACGCCGTCGACCTCCAGCGCGGGCTCCCAGGTCCCCGAGTCCGCCCCGGTGTCGGGGTCGGCCGCGACCACGTCCACCAGCGACACCGCGGCGTGGAAGCGCACCCCCTGCACGGTGGCCGTGGCGCGGAGGCGCGTGTTCGTCTGCCTGCGATCCAGGGTCAGCCTGGCCTCGTGGCGGGAGTCGTCGTCCTCGAGCCCCGTGTACGCCAGCAGGCCCGTCACCTCGAACCGCCCCTCCCTGAACCAGATCGCGCGCACCTCGGCGACCGGCTCGGCGTCGGAGATCTTCAGCGCCAGGTAGCCGTTGCGCGTGCGGTACGAGCGGTAGGCGAGGGTCCGCCTGCACAGGGCGTACGCGTCGAGGTGGTCGAGCGAGAAGCCGGGATCGACGCTGCGCAGCCTGCTGCGTTTGCCGTCGCGCCGCAGGTAGGTGTCCCATCGCCCGGCGGTGAGCTCCAGCGGCGCGAGCGAGACCGCGAGCGTGGCCTCGCGGGCCCGCGCGCCCGGCGTGCCGAGCCGCACGTCGCGTTCGACCCCCGTGGTGCGATGCCTGAGCACGAGCTCGGTGCCGTCTTCCAGTGGTGCGTCGATGGCGAGCCGGAGGGCGAGGACGTCGGCCAAGGTGACTTCGGCGTCCGTGACGACGACGCCCATCACGAGCCCCCTCCCCGTCGAATAGAGCCATGCGACGTTGAGGTTACCGTGATTTTCCCGTTATGTGGATGCCGGATTTCGGACACTTGGGTCGCTGACATGCGATGCTGCCCTACAGCGACGGTGAGGGAGTCCGACAGCCGGGGGTCAGGAAGCTCCCTTGACCGACTTGATCAAGAGCTGTGCCACGTCCACGACTTCGAGCGACTCCTTGGCCTCGCCGTTGTTCTTCTTCTCGTTGATGGCGTCGCCGAGCATCACCATGCAGAACGGGCAGGCGGTGGAGACGGTGTCGGGGTCGGTGGTCAGCGCCTCGTCCACGCGCTCGGTGTTGATGCGCTTGCCGATGCGCTCCTCCATCCACATGCGCGCGCCGCCGGCGCCACAGCAGAAGCCGCGGTCCTTGTGGCGGTGCATCTCCTGGGTCCGCACACCCGGCACCTTGGACATGATGTCGCGGGGCTGGGAGTAAACCTTGTTGTGGCGGCCGAGGAAGCACGGGTCGTGGTAGGTGATCTTCTCCTCGATCGGCGTGATCGGGGTGAGCAGCCCCTCGTCCACCAGCTTCGACAGCAGCTGCGTGTGGTGCACGACCTCGTACGTGCCGCCCAGCTGCGGATACTCGTTGGCCAGGGTGTTGAAGCAGTGCGGGCAGGTGGCGACGATCTTCTTGACGCCGGCCTCGTTGAGCGTCTCGATGTTCTGCTGGGCCAGCATGTTGAACAGGTACTCCATGCCCAGGCGGCGGGCCGGGTCGCCGGTGCACGCCTCCATCGGGCCGAGCACCGCGAACTTCACGCCCGCGATGTGCAGCAGCTCCGCCACGGCCTTGGTGGTCTTCTTGGCCCGGTCCTCGAGCGCGCCCGCGCAGCCCACCCAGAACAGGTACTCGGCGTCCTCGGGCATCTTCTCGTCGACGACCTCGACCTCGAAGTCCAGCTCGCCGATCCAGTCGGCGCGCTTCATCTCGGACATGCCCCAGGGGTTGCCCTTGTTCTCCAGGTTCTTCACCATCACGCCCGCCTCGGACGGGAACGACGACTCCACCATCACCTGGTAGCGGCGCATGTCGAGGATGTGGTCGATGTGCTCGATGTCCACCGGGCACTGCTCGACGCAGGCGCCGCAGTTGGTGCACGACCAGAGCACGTCCGGGTGGATCACGCCGTCCTCGCCGACCAGCGGCTTGTCCAGCAGCGCCAGCACGTCGGTGTCCTTGTGCTCGACGCCCTGCTGGGCCGCCAGCAGGTACGGGGCCACCTGGAAGGCGTGGTCGCGCTGGTCGAGGATGAGCATCTTCGGCGAGAGCGGCTTGTCGGTGTTCCACGCCGGGCACTGCGACTGGCAGCGGCCGCACTCCGTACAGGAGTAGAAGTCCAGGAAGCCCTTCCACGTCGTGTCGGCGATCTTGCCGCGCCCGAGCTTCTCCGGGTCGAGCTCCTCGTCCTCGAAGTCGACCGGCTTGCCGGCCACGCGCATCTCGGGCGCGCCGCCCAGGCCGTCGGGGCGGCGCGAGAACAGCACGTTGAGCGGCGCGGTGAAGATGTGCAGGTGCTTGGAGTTCACCACGATGACCAGGAACACCAGCATGAAGCCGATGTGCAGCAGCAGCGCGATCTCCTCCAGCAGCGCGCTGTGCGGCAGCACGTCACCGATCGCCAGCGAGACGAACGCCCCGGAGGAGTAGGGGAAGTTGCCGTTGGCGGCCGAGGCGCCGCGGGCGAGGAACAGCGTCCAGATGATGTTGAAGATCATGAACAGGACGAGCCACGCGCCGCCGAGGTGCGAGCCGGAGAAGCGGGAGGTACGGCCGAGCGTCTTGGGAGAGTTCTTGATCCGGATCGCGGCGAACGCGACCAGGCCGAGCACGCACGCGACCGCGATGAAGTCCTGCAGGAAGCCGAGGACGCCCCAGGTGCCGATCAGCGGGATGTGGAAGTCGGGCCTGCCGGTGATCGCGCCCTGGATGATCGCGCCGTACGCCTCGATGTAGACGGTCAGCAGGATGAAGAACGCCCACATGACGAAGAAGTGCGCGGTGCCCGACGGTGTCCACTTCAGCAGCTTCTTCTGGCCGAACACCTCGACGAGCTGCGCCTTGAGCTCGTCCCCCGCATGGGTCCTGGCGTACTCGATCCGCTCGGGGGCGGGCGGGCCCACCGTCGCGAGCTTGAACAGGAACAGCACCCTGCGGCCGGCGACGGCCACCGCCAGGACGGTCATCACTAGTCCGATGATGGCTACCCAGAGCACGGGTCCTCCCACAGACGACGTTGGCTGTCAGCGTACGGTCACCCGCTTCGCCGGCATCTCCCGGAAATCCTACCCGCGAGTAATATTCTCTGCATGCGGGACATACCCTAAGGTCATCGGTGTATGCAGAACAATGCTCTAGCCAGTCAAGTACCTCTGGACGGTAGGCGCGAGCAGTTCCACGAGCTCGTCGTGACCTGCGCTCGCCAGCGGCTCCAGCTTGATCACGTAGCGGCCCATGATCACGCCGTACATCTGCGCGAACGCCGCCTCGATCCGCAGGTGCGGCACGTCCAGGCGGTCGGCCACCTGGAAGAGCAGCGCGTTGGAGATGAACTCGCGGAACATCGTGGCCGCCTGCTCGTTGGTCATGGCCGAGCGGATCAGGGCCACCATCGGCTCGCGCGTCTCCGGCGCGGCGGTGACCTGGAGGATCATCCGTACCAGCCGCGCGCCGATCTCCTCGCGCGGGCCTTCGAGCAGCGTCGGGATGATCTGGTCGGGAGTGATCGGCAGCTGCATGGCCGCCGCGAACATGCCCTCCTTGGTGTCGAAGTAGTGGTGCACGAGGGCGGGATCGACCTCGGCCTCACGGGCGATGGCACGCACGGTGGCCTTGTCGAACCCCTTCTCCGCGAACACCTTCCTGGCCGCCGCGAGGATCTCTCCCCGTGTGTCGGCCGACCCCGGCCTGCGCCCGGGCCCCCTCTTGGCGCTGCTCATGGCCTCACTCCGTGAGGCGGCTCGGTCGCTCCGAGCCGCCGCCTTCCCTCGTCGCTCTGGTCGCTACGCTCCCGCCGCTCCTCAGTCCAGGCGACGGCGCTCCCTCGCGTCACCGGCCCACCGCCAGGTAGACCCGCATCGGCACGGGCAGCATGCCCTCGGGGAACTCCCGGCGCAGCTCCACGCGCTGCCGCTCGACCAGCTCGTCCGCGTACTCCGGCGGGAGCGCCGCCATATAGGAGTGTGAGCGCAGGTCGAGCAGGAAGTCCTCGATGCCCACCAGCCTGGTCCAGGGGATCCAGCGCTCTTCGATCACCTCGAAGGCCGAGGCGATGGGCGGCGCCGACCACTGCTCGACCGCGGGACCGTAGTAGGCGGGCACGGCCTCCGCCAGGCGGGCCTCGTAGGCGGCCAGCCATTCGGCCTGGGCCGCGTGGTTGAAGTTCCAGCAGCCCGCGATGGCCCCCTCGGGCCGCAGCACCCGCCTGGCCTCGGCGATCGACGCCACCGGGTCGAGCCAGTGCCACGACTGCGCGTACGTCACCAGGTCGGCCACGCCGTCGGCCAGCGGGAGCGCGTTGCCGTCCGCCAGCACGGCCGCGACGGCGGGCGGGCCGCTGTCCGAGCGTGAGACCAGGCGGGCGAGCATCTCCGCGCCCGGGTCGACCGCGATGACGCGGGAGCCGCGCGCCCTGAGAGCGCGCGTCATGATGCCGGTGCCCGCGCCGACGTCCACCGTGAGGGCGCCGTCGAGCTCGACGCCGGACAGCTCGCCGAGCGCGCGGTACGTCTCGTCGGGATAGCAGGGCCGGCCCGCGTCGTACGCGTCGGCCACCCGGTCGAACACCCTGCCCAGGTCCTTGATCGGCCCCATGTTCATGAGGTGGCCGCCATGTGCAGCCGCGCGAACGCGAGCCCCTCCGCCAGATCGTCGATCCGCTCGGTGCGGCTGGCCGCCTTGCGCGTGTTGACCTCCAGCACCACCAGTCCCGAATAGCCGGTGTTGGCCAGTCGCTCCAGCAGCGGGGCGCACGGCTGGTTGCCCCTGCCGGGCACGAGGTGCTCGTCCTTGTTCGTCACGCCGACGCCGTCGGCCAGGTGCACATGCGCCAGCCTGTCGCCGAGCTTGGTCGCCATCTCCATGGCGTCGGAGCCCGACACCGCCGTGTGCGACAGGTCGAGCGTGACCTGGGGGAAGTCGTAGTCGATCGGGTTCCAGTCGGGCGAATAGGGCACCACGTCGTTGCCCCTGGCCTTGAGCGGGAACATGTTCTCGACCGCGAACGTGACATCCGTCTCGTCACGCATCCTGGCCAGCCCGGCCTCGAAGTCCCTGGCGTACTCACGCTGCCAGCGGAAGGGCGGATGGACCACGACCGTCGCGGCGCCCAGGCGTTCGGCCGCCTTGCGCGCCTTGACCAGCTTGGCCCAGGGGTCACGGCCCCAGACCCGCTGGGTGACCAGCAGGCAGGGAGCGTGAATCGCCAGGACGGGGACGTGATAATGCTCGGAGAGCCGCTCGATCACGTCGATGTCCTGGCTCACCGGATCGGCGCCCACCATGATCTCCACGCCGTCGTAGCCGAGGCGCGCGGCCAGCTCGAACGCGTCAGGAGTGCGTTCCGGATATACCGAGGCGGTGGACAATGCGATCTTCGCATTGGGCACGCGGATGACATCAGCCACGCTGCCAGCCTAAGCCGGTGAAGCGGATCTGGCGCGAAAGCCCCTTTGGTGAGCCGCTTGGTGAGCCGCGTCCGGGGGTGTCTTAACTTTGGGGCATGCCACGGATAGCGAAAGGTGCCATCCCCAGTCCGAACATCTGGAACACGCCCCAGATCTACGAGCTGGAGAACCGCGCCGTCGATCCCGAAGGCGCGGCCGACGCGGAGATGCGCGCGCTGCGCCCCTGGGACGGCGGCACGGTGCTCGACATCGGCTGCGGCACCGGCTACCACCTGCCCGTGCTGTCCGCCACGGCGGGGACGGTGATCGGGGTGGAGCCGCACGGGGATCTCGCGCTGCTCGCCCGCCGCCGCTGCGCCGCGCTGGCCAACGTGACCGTGCACGCCGCCGCGGCCCAGGATCTGCCGCTCCCCGACGCGAGCGTGGACGTGGCCATCGCGCGGTGGGCGTACTTCTTCGGTCCCGGCTGCGAGCCGGGCCTGCGCGAGCTGTCCCGCGTGGTACGCCGCGGCGGCGCCGCCTTCGTGCTGGACCTCGACGCCACGCGCGGGTCGTTCGGCCGCTGGTTCTCGCGTACAGTGCCGACGTACTCGGCCCAGGAGGTCGAGTCGTTCTGGGTCCGCCAGGGGTGGCAGCGGCGGCCGCTCGACCTCAGGATGGCCTTCGAGCGGCGGGCGGACCTGGAGGCGGTGCTGCGCATCGAGTTCGCGCCCGAGGTGGCCGAGCAGGCCATCGCCGAGACGCCGGGCCTTGAGCTCGCCTATCCGAACGTCCTGCGCTGGCGCCACTACTGAGGTTCCGGTCGGCGGCCTTGACATTGACGTCGGTGTCAACGTTTACCGTGGAGGCATGCGCATCGGAGAGCTGGCGGAACGCACCGGAGTGAGCACCCGCTCGCTCCGCTACTACGAGCAGCACGGGCTGCTCAGAGCCCGCCGCGCGGCCAACGGCTACCGCGACTACAGCGAGGACGACGTCAAGCTGGTGTCCGAGATCCGCGCGCTGATCAAGGTGGGGTTCACGCTGGAGGACACGCGGCCGTTCGTCGACTGCCTGCGCCGTGGGCACAGCACGGGCGGTTCATGCGCGGAGTCGGTCGAGGTCTACGAGCGCAAGCTCAGCGAGATCGACGAGGAGATCCGCGTCCTGCTCGCCCGCCGCGCCGAGGTGGCCGCCCAGCTCGCGCAGTCATGCCCAGGTTGCTTCGTAAGGGGATAGACATGATCACGCTGACCACGGAGAACTTCGAGGAGCAGGTGCTCAAGAGCGACAAGCCGGTGCTGGTCGACTTCTGGGCCGAGTGGTGCGGGCCGTGCCGCATGGTGGCTCCGGTGCTGGACCAGATCGAGACGGAGCACGGCCTGACCATCGGCAAGCTCAACACCGACGAGAACCCGGAGATCATGGCCCGCTACGGGGTGATGGGCATTCCGACGCTGCTGCTGTTCGAGAACGGCGAGCCGGTCAAGCAGGTCGTCGGCGCCAAGCCCAAGCGCATGCTCGTCGCGGAGCTTGGCCTGGAGTAACCCCTCGCGGCTGTCGAGGATTGTCGGTGCGGACCGCTAGCCTGCTCGACATGGCCAAGACAGCCCAGAAGCCCGGATACCGCTGTGCCGAGTGCGGGTGGCGCACCACGAAATGGGTGGGCAGGTGCGGCGAGTGCCAGGCGTGGGGCACGGTCGACGAGGAGGGGGCGCGCGCCGGCGTCAACGTCGTCCAGGCGGGCGCCACCACCGCGCCTGCCGTGCCGATCGGGCAGGTCAAGGCCGAGGTGGCGGCCGCGCGCACGACCGGTGTCGGCGAGCTCGACCGGGTGCTCGGCGGCGGCCTGGTGCCTGGTGCGGTCGTGCTGCTGGCCGGCGAGCCCGGCATCGGCAAGTCCACGCTCCTGCTGGAGGCCGCGGCCCGCATGGCCGAGCGCGAGACGGTCCTCTACGTGACAGGCGAGGAGTCGGCGGCCCAGGTGCGGCTGCGCGCCGACCGCATCGACGCGATCCGCGACCATCTCTACCTCGCCGCGGAGACCGAGCTGTCGGCCCTGGTCGCCCATGTGGAGAAGGTCCAGCCCAGCATGCTGGTGGTGGACTCGGTGCAGACGGTCGGCTCCGCGCAGGCCACCGGCGTGCCAGGCGGGGTGACGCAGGTCCGCGAGGTCGCGGCCAACCTGGTCCGCCTGGCCAAGGAGCGCAACATGGCCACCGTGCTCGTCGGTCACGTCACCAAGGAGGGCTCGATCGCGGGCCCGCGCACACTGGAGCATCTGGTCGACGTCGTGCTCAACTTCGAGGGCGACCGCCACTCCAGGCTGCGCATGGTGCGTGCGATCAAAAACCGGTTCGGGCCCACCGACGAGGTCGGCTGCTTCGACCTGCACGAGCGGGGCATCGAGGGCATCACCGACCCGAGCGGCCTGTTCGTCTCCCGGCGCAGCGAGCCGGTGCCCGGCACCTGCGTCACCGTCACCGTCGAGGGCACGCGCCCGCTCCCCGCCGAGGTCCAGGCCCTGGTGGCCCGCACGGAGGCACAGCAGCCCAGGCGCACGTCGTCGGGCCTCGACACCTACCGCGTGCAGATGATCCTCGCCGTCCTGGAGCGCCGGCTCAACGCCCGGCTGGGCGGCTGCGACGTGTTCACCGCCACCGTGGGCGGCATCAAGCTGGCCGACCCCGCCGTGGACCTGTCGGTCATGCTGGCCGTGGCCAGCGCCGCCGGCGACAAACCGCTGCCGCCCGGGCTCGTGGCGCTCGGCGAGGTGGGCCTGGCGGGCGAGTTGCGGCCGGTCAAGGACGTACGCAGGAGGCTGACCGAGGCGGCCAGACTGGGTTTCAAGCGGGCACTCGTACCGGCCGGATCCCTCGAAGAAGGCGGCCGCAGGCGCACCGGGCAGCGGGCATTGGTGCCGGTGGGGCGGGTGGCGTTCGCACCCGGGTTCGAGGTGGTGCAGGCAGAGAACGTCTGGGACGCCCTCACACACGTGACATAGCGCGGCTAAGCTGGGCGTGACCGATCGACACGGGGGTCATGTGGATAGGAGCCTGGACGACCGCCGTCGCGAAGCCCTGGCCGCGGTGGCCCCGGGCACACCTCTGCGCGACGGCCTGGAACGGATCCTGCGCGGGCAGACCGGCGGGTTGATCGTGCTCGGCTACAACAAGGTCGTCGAAGAGGTCTGCAGCGGCGGTTTCGAGCTGGACGTCGACTTCTCGGCCACCCGGCTGCGCGAGCTGGCCAAGATGGACGGCGCCATCGTGCTGAGCGACGACGACAAGATCGTGCGCGCCGCCGTGCACCTCGTGCCCGACCCGGCCATCCCCACCGACGAGTCCGGCACCCGCCACCGCACCGCCCAGCGCGTGGCCAGGCAGACGGGCCTGCCGATCATCGCCATCAGCAAGTCGATGCGCATCATCGCCCTCTACCTCGACGGCATCCGCTACGTCCTGGAGGAGTCGGCGGTCATCCTCTCCAAGGCCAACCAGGCCCTGGCCACCCTCGAGCGCTACAAACACCGCCTGGACGAGGTCTCCGGCACCCTGTCGGCCCTGGAGATCGAGGACCTGGTCACGGTCAGAGACGTGTCCGCGGTCGCCCAGCGCCTCGAGATGGTCCGCAGGATCGCCGACGAGATCAAGGGCTACGTGGTCGAGCTCGGCACCGACGGCCGCCTGCTCTCCTTGCAGCTGGACGAGCTGGTGGCCGGCGTCGACTCGGAGCGCGAGCTGGTCGTCCGCGACTACCTCCCGGCCCCCTCCGGCCGCCGCCAGAGGCGGCTGGTCGACGCGATGCACGACCTGGACAAGCTGTCGGGCAGCGAGTTGCTCGACCTTTCGACCGTCGCCCACGTCCTGGGCCACAACGGCACCGACAATCTGGACAGCCCGGTCAGCCCCCGAGGCTTCCGTCTCCTGGCCAAGGTCCCCCGCCTGCCGGCCACGGTGGTCGATCGCCTGGTCAACCACTTCGGCGGGCTGCAGAAGCTGCTGGCGGCGAGCATCGACGACCTGCAGGCGGTGGGCGGGGTCGGGGAGTCGCGCGCCCGCAGCGTCCGCGAGGGCCTGTCCCGCCTGGCCGAATCGTCCATCCTCGAGCGCTACGTCTGAGCCGGAAAAAAATCCGCGGCGGGGATGTCAAGAACCCGTGGGCGGCTCCGACCCCTCCATGAAAGCGAAAGAGCTGACATGAGGGAGCAGGACATGCGCAAGGTCATCTACTGGGTGCACACGTCGATCGACGGGCACATCGACGGGCCCAAGGGCGAGTTCGACTGGCCGGTGATGGGCGAGGAGCTCTCGGCGTACTCGGACGCGCTCACCGAGCGGGTCGACACCCTGCTGTACGGGCGCGGCGTGTGGGAGGGCATGGTGAGCTTCTGGCCGACCGCCGAGTCGATGTCGGACCACCCGCACGTCCTGAGCTACGCGCCGATCTGGCGGAGCACCCCGAAGATCGTCTTCTCCACCACCCTGGCCGAGAGCGAGTGGACCGCCGCCGTCATCAGGACGAACGTCGCCGAGGAGGTCGCCGAGCTCAAGCGGAAGCCGGGCAAGGACCTGCTGCTGACCGGAGGCTCCCGGCTGGCCGCCACGTTCACCGACCACGGCCCGATCGACGAGTACCACGTCGCCGTGCACCCGGTCGTGCTGGGCGGCGGCAGGCCGCTGTTCCTGCCTCGGGAGGACCGGCTCAACCTGCGGCTCGCCGAGTCACGCACCTGCGACTCGAACGTCGTGGTCATGCGCTACGACCGCGCCTAGGAAGCGCTCAGCGGAGGTGGAAGACGCCCTTGGGGCTGCGGAGGTCGCCCATGTGCACCGTGGCCACGTACGTCCCCGGCAGCGCGGTGGCCGGGGTGGCCCGGCAGTCGGTGCTGGAGCGGTGCCGGTCCCATTCCAGGGCCCGGACGTACGGCACCCCGCGCTGCAGTTTCTTGATCTCCGAGCCCACCCCGCTGACGCAGTCGGCGGTGGACCAGATGCGGTCCTCCCCCGAGGTGATGCGGACCTCCATGGCGCGCGGCCCGACGTCGGTCGTGCACATCACGGGGCCGGTGTTCACCAGCGTCACCATGAACGTGGGGCGGGCGCCGGCCGAGTAGATCTCCTCCTTGCCCCCTTGGAGGCTGAGCACCAGGTCCCCTGTGGCGCAGGGCTCGCCGGGGTGCCTGGGGAGCGCCGCCGAGGTGGCCGTGGGGGTGGGGGTGGGGGTCGGCGACGGGCTGGCCGTGCCCATGGCGAGCGTACGGAGCCCCGCCAGCAGCGGATCGACGACGGGGGTAGCGCTCGGTGATGTCTGCGCGCTGGACGCGCGTTCCGGCCCGCTGCCCCCACTGGAGCACGCCCATGCCACGACGGCCACCACGACGAGGACCGCCACCAGGACGCTCATCCGGCGCCGCCAGTAAACGTCACCGCCGTCGCCACGCATAGTATCCGGATCCATACGCACAGGATGGTTCCCACGGCTGCTACCAAGAGTGACGACACGCCGAAGGCGGCCTTCTACGAATACGCTTGACCGCGTGGTTGAGCCGAACCTCCTACACGCCCCCGTTCTGGACTGGTACGAGGACAACGCCCGAGAACTCCCGTGGCGTGCCGCCGACGCGACCCCGTGGGGCGTGCTGGTGAGCGAGATCATGCTCCAGCAGACCCCGGTCGTACGCGTCCTGCCCGTCTGGCACGAGTGGATGGCCCGCTGGCCCACCCCCAAGGCGCTGGCCGCCGAGCAGCCGGGCGAGGCCGTACGCCACTGGGGCCGGCTCGGCTACCCGCGCCGGGCGCTCCGGCTGCACGCCTGCGCGCGGGCCATCACCGAGGAGCACGGCGGCGAGGTGCCCTCCGACCACGCGACCCTGCTGGCACTGCCGGGCATCGGCGAGTACACCGCCGCCGCGGTCGCCAGCTTCGCGTACGGCGGCCGCCACGCCATCCTCGACACCAACGTCCGGCGGGTCTTCGCCAGGGCCGTACGCGCCGAGGAGTACCCGCCCACGGCCACCTCAGCGGCCGAGCGGCGGCTCGCCGAGGCCCTCCTGCCCGAGTTGGGCGCCGCCCGCTGGGGCGTGGCCGTGATGGAGCTGGGAGCGCTCGTCTGCACGGCCCGCGCCCCGCGCTGCGCCGACTGCCCGATCACCCACCTGTGCGCCTGGCGGCTAGCGGGCAAGCCGCCGCACGCCGGGCCCGCGCGCAAGGGCCAGACGTACGCGGGCACCGACCGCCAGTGCCGCGGCCGCCTCCTCGAGGTGCTGCGGTCGGCCCACGGCCCGGTGCCCAAGGCAGCCCTCGATGTGGTGTGGGACGACGCGGTGCAACGCGAGCGCGCCCTGGACGGCCTCATCTCCGACGGCCTGGCCGAGCACCTGGACGACGGCACGTACCGTCTGCCGGCTACCTGACCCACGGGGGCACGGTGCGCTCCGTGCCCTTGGGTGCGAGGTCGCACGCGTCCGGATCGGAGACCCCGTCCGGGTTGTAGACCTCGATCCCGGGAGGCGCGACCACGATCGACACGAAGCCGCGCACCGGATCGGCGAACATCTGCCTGCTCACGTTCGCGGGCAGCACCATGGTGTCACCCGCGCCCACCTCGACCCGCTCGCCGCCCAGCTCGACGACGGCGCTCCCGTCGAGCCAGGTCCACACCAGCTCGGCGTCGACCGCGTGCACCGGCCCCACCATGCCGGGCCTGGCGTCCACCCGCCACATCGCCTGTCCCGCCCCGCCCTGAGTCGGGGAGGCGAGTGTGGTCATCACACCGTTGGGCGTCTCGGTCTTGCGGGAATCACCGGACAGAACAACAGACATCAGGATCTCCTTTCACGCGATCCACGGCGGGACGCCGTAGTCGGCCCCGTCGGCGGTCATGGCCCGTGCACCGGCCGGTGCCGTGACGATGGCGGTGTAACCGGCGGCGGGGTCGGCGAGGACCCGCCGCACCGTACGGGCGGGCATGACGACCGTGTCGCCCGCGGCCACGCTGAACGTGTCACCGCCCAGCTCCACGGTCGCCGCCCCGGCCACCCAGCTCCACACCTGCTCGCTGTCGAAGTCGTGCACCGGCCCCTCGGCGCCCGGCCGGGCGTCGACCCGCCACAGCGACCGCGAGGCCCCTCCCTGCGTCGGCGAGGCGAACGTCGTCATGACCCCGGCAGGAGTCTCCGATCGCCGCGCTTCCGCCGAACGTATGACAGTCACGCCTGAACCCCTTAAGATAGGCAACTACGTTGTCCATATAGTTAATCAGGTTGTCCATCATGTCAAGCGAAGGCTTCGAACTACCGCTCCGTCTGCTGCTCGCGTTCAGGATGATGATCGACGAGCTCCACGCCGAACTCGCCCGGCAGGGTCATCCGGACGGACGCCCCATGTACGGGTTCGTCATGCAGGCGATCATCCGGGGCGGCGACACGGCCGTCGAGCTGGGGCGCATGCTCGGCGTCTCCAAACAGGCCGCCGGCAAGACCATCGAGACGCTGGAACGCGTGGGCTACGTGGAAAGAACCACCGATCCCCGCGACACCAGACGCAAGATCGTCCGGCTGACCCCGTACGGGATGGACGCCCTGACCCGATCGGCCCGCATCTTCGACACCCTGCGCGCCCGCTGGGCCGAGGAGCTCGGAGAGGAGCGCCTGCAGGCCCTGGAGTCCGATCTGCGCAGGATGACGCCGGCCAACCTCTGGCGCCTCGACATCCCCGGCTGGTTCGGGACGCTCTGAGGTCAGGCGGCCAGCTGGAGGCCCAGGCTGGTGAGGTTCGTACGGGCCCAGTCCAGCTCGTCGGCCAGCAGCGACACCAGCGCCCCCGGCCCCTTGGCGCGCCCGGGCACGGTCAGGTTGTGCGTCTCGACCTCGATGTGCGCGTTCCCGCTGACCGCCCCCGACAGCATCGCCGTGAGCGTGTCGTGGAGCACGGCCCCCGTGCTCGGCGTCTCCCCCGTGTGGTTGTGCACGTGCCCCAGCTTCACCACCGGCGCGCCGGCCTCGGCCAGCCCCTTCAGCGCCGTGCCGCACTCCTCGGCGCCGCAGGCGAGGTGACAGGCGTCCAGGCAGACGCCCAGGTGCTCGGAGTCGATGCCGCACACGCGCTCGAGCGCCTGCTCGGTGGTCTCCAGCACGCATCCGGGCCACGGCTCGAACCCGACCCTGATCGTCTTGCCGGTCACGCTGTAGATGCCGCGCAGCTCGCGCGCCAGGCGCTCGAGGCGGCGGGTCGCGATCGTGTGCAGGTCGGCCGGCCAGTCGCGGCGCCACCCGATCGGGATCGTCGAGATGCTCCCGAACCGCACATCCTCCGGCAGCAGGAACGCCAGGATCTTGGCCAGGGCCATGGTGTAGCGGTAGCGCTCGGGCTTGGCCCAGTCGGGGCCGGGGACCTCCTGGTTGCGGCCTCCCGTGCCGTTGAGGCTCACGACCTCCAGGCCGCGCTCCTCCAGGGAGCGGCGCAGCCGTACGAGCTCGATGCGGTCGGCCGTCAGGTGGTCGGCGACGGTCGGCGAGAGCCACAGCCCGATGCCCATTCGCTCCACGCCCAGCCGCTTGCGCACCGGGACCGCGTAACGGGTCAGGTGGGCGATCAGGTTCTCCAGGTCCTCAGCGGGGTGGACGCCTGCGTTGTAGGCGAGGTGAACGAGCGTTCCGTCATCGTGACGTAGGCGCATCGGTTTCCTCCACGGCTTGCTCTTGGTGTTCCGTCGTCCGCCCTCGGGACGTGCCGGCCCTTGCGAGCATGCCTGCTCGATGGTGGGTCGCGCGTCCGCCCTGAGTTGATTCCGCACTACTCCCCGGGGAGCAGGCCTCAGCCTAGGAACACGCTCTTGTGAGTCGCTTGGATGAGACTTGGCGAAGCTCTACGCAGTGTAGTACTACTCGTGGTGGTGGCGGTACATCCGGTACCCCAACAATTACGCAACGGCCGGAGTGCGTGAGCCGCCGCCCTGAGCGGGCTCTCCCCGTTACGTCGCCATGCCCACTACGGCGGACGGATATCACCGGCCAGGCCGGCTCTCCCGAAGACCCCGCCTGGACAAACGCCCATCACCGAGCAGACCGGAACTCCTGGAGGCCGCCGGGCAGGGCCGCCGCGCCCACGGTAGGGGCAAAAGGGCCTGGGCGTCTTGGCGGGCATACGAAAACCCCCGTGTGAGGCATCTCACACGGGGGTTTCGCGGGATCCGTCAGTGCTGGATCGGTGCGGCGATGGCCGCGGCCGAGTCCGGGACCTGCGAGGCGGACTCGCCCTTGAAGATGAACTTGGCGTTGTCGCCCTCACCCTCGATCGTCACCTTGACGACCTGGCCCGGCCGGAGCTCGCCGTACAGGATCTTCTCCGACAGCGAGTCCTCGAGCTCGCGCTGGATCGTGCGGCGCAGCGGACGGGCGCCCATGACCGGGTCGTAGCCCCTGTCGGCCAGCAGCTGCTTGGCCTCCGGCGAGACCTCGAGCCCCATGTCGCGGTCCTTCAGCCTGGCGTCCACCTGGGCGAGCATCAGATCCACGATCTTGATGATCTCGGCCGGCGTGAGCTGGTGGAAGACCACGATGTCGTCGACACGGTTGAGGAACTCGGGCCGGAAGTGCTGCTTGAGCTCCTCCTGCACCTTGCCCTTCATCCGCTCGTAGTTGGACTCGGTGTCGTTGGACTTCGCGAACCCGACCCCGATGCCCTTGGAAATGTCACGGGTGCCGAGGTTGGTGGTCATGATGATGACCGTGTTCTTGAAGTCGACCACGCGGCCCTGGGCGTCGGTCAGACGACCGTCCTCCAGGATCTGCAGCAGCGAGTTGAAGATGTCGGGGTGGGCCTTCTCGATCTCGTCGAAGAGGACCACGGAGAACGGCTTGCGCCGCACCTTCTCGGTGAGCTGACCGCCCTCCTCGTAGCCGACGTAGCCGGGAGGCGAGCCGAACAGCCTGGAGACGGTGTGCTTCTCCATGAACTCCGACATGTCCAGGCTGATCAGAGCGTCTTCGTCGCCGAAGAGGAACTCCGCCAGAGCCTTGGACAGCTCGGTCTTACCGACACCGGAGGGACCCGCGAAGATGAACGAGCCACCGGGACGGCGCGGGTCCTTCAGGCCGGCGCGGGTGCGCCGGATGGAGCGCGACAGGCCCTTGATGGCGTCGTCCTGGCCGATGATCCGCTTGTGGAGCTCGTCCTCCATGCGGAGCAGGCGCTGCGACTCCTCCTCGGTCAGCTTGAAGACCGGGATGCCGGTGGCGGTCGCCAGGACCTCGGCGATGAGCTCCTGAGTGACCTCGGCCACGACGTCCATGTCGCCGGCCTTCCACTCCTTCTCCCGCCGCTCGCGCTTGAGCTGGAGCTGCTTCTCCTGGTCGCGGAGGGCAGCGGCCTTCTCGAAGTCCTGCGCGTCGATCGCGGACTCCTTGTCGCGACGGACGTTGGCGATCTTCTCGTCGTACTCGCGCAGGTCCGGCGGAGCGGTCATCCTGCGGATGCGCATCCGGGAGCCGGCCTCGTCGATGAGGTCGATCGCCTTGTCGGGAAGGTAGCGGTCGCTGATGTAGCGGTCGGCCAGCTGCGCGGCGGCCACCAGAGCGTCGTCGGTGATGGACACGCGGTGGTGCGCCTCGTAGCGGTCGCGCAGACCCTTGAGGATCTCGATCGTGTGGCTG
This sequence comes from Nonomuraea helvata, assembly GCF_039535785.1. Classification (NCBI taxonomy): domain Bacteria; kingdom Bacillati; phylum Actinomycetota; class Actinomycetes; order Streptosporangiales; family Streptosporangiaceae; genus Nonomuraea; species Nonomuraea helvata. The sequence goes on along the minus strand of NZ_BAAAXV010000009.1, from coordinate 2,235,105 downwards.
AGCGAGGGCTCGGCCACCTGGATCGGCTGGAAGCGGCGCTCCAGCGCGGCGTCCTTCTCGAGGTACTTGCGGTATTCGTCGAGCGTGGTCGCACCGATCGTCTGCAGCTCGCCGCGCGCCAGCATCGGCTTGAGAATGCTGGCCGCGTCGATCGCGCCCTCGGCGGCGCCCGCGCCCACGAGCGTGTGCAGCTCGTCGATGAACAGGATGATGTCACCGCGCGTGCGGATCTCCTTGAGCACCTTCTTCAGGCGCTCTTCGAAGTCGCCGCGGTAGCGGGAGCCGGCGACCAGGGCGCCGAGGTCAAGCGTGTAGAGCTGCTTGTCCTTCAGCGTCTCGGGCACCTCGCCCCTGACGATCTTCTGCGACAGGCCCTCGACGACGGCGGTCTTGCCGACGCCGGGCTCGCCGATCAGAACCGGGTTGTTCTTGGTCCTCCTGGAGAGGACCTGCATGACCCGCTCGATCTCCTTCTCGCGGCCGATGACCGGGTCCAGCTTGCCCTCGCGGGCCGCCTGGGTCAGGTTGCGGCCGAACTGGTCGAGCACCAGGGAAGTAGAGGGGGCCGACTCCTGCGGACCGCCCGCCGCGGCCGGCTCCTTGCCCTGGTAACCGTGGAGCAACTGGATGACCTGCTGCCTGACACGGTTGAGATCAGCTCCAAGCTTGACCAGCACCTGGGCGGCCACACCCTCACCCTCACGGATGAGCCCGAGCAGGATGTGCTCGGTGCCGATGTAGTTGTGGCCCAGCTGCAAAGCCTCACGGAGCGACAGCTCGAGGACCTTCTTGGCCCGCGGGGTGAACGGAATGTGCCCCGACGGAGCCGACTGGCCCTGGCCGATGATCTCCTCGACCTGCTGACGCACACCCTCAAGGCTGATGCCGAGGCTCTCCAGAGCCTTGGCGGCCACGCCCTCACCTTCATGGATCAAGCCAAGAAGAATGTGCTCAGTGCCGATGTAGTTGTGGTTGAGCATCCTGGCCTCTTCTTGGGCCAAGACGACAACACGCCTCGCTCGGTCGGTGAACCTCTCGAACATCTCGTCGCTCCTCACAGAGCGGTCAGTCAGGCCGGTAAATCCGGTCCCGTCATCCCGCATGCTAGCCCTGGCTCGGCGAACCGTGCCCACTGCCACTGACACGCTCTATAGCAGAGACGTTCCCCGAGAGCAGGGCGTTCACCCTCCATCCAACTACTGTTCGGGGGTGACGTGTTCCCGATACGCCGCAAGCGAACGATGTTTAAGACGCTTCACCGAAGCGTCAGAAAATTGCCCCTCACGACGCATGCGGATCCACACGGATCGGCCATCGGACGCGCCGGGGCGGAGTAGGCGTTGGGGACCGCCCCTTCGCCCGCACATCTCAGATGCCGCGTCCGTATCGTTGCGTAATCATCCTATGTACGGGAGGGGCCCCCGTCCAAACGGTCGCGCTACGCCGTGAGCACAACGCGGCACGGGCCGCAACGCCAAGAGAATCGTGCCATCTGGTCAGGCCGGTTACCGGGTTGATCTCGCATCATGAGACCACTCCTGCCCCGGGACACCGCATTCGCGGCACTTCTCTGCACGCGAGATGGCCGGGCATTGTGCGAACATGCCGGGGAACGGGCTTTGTGCGAGCCCTGCTCGGGTTAGCGGTTTTTAACCCGGCACCGCGGAGCCGGCGGGCCGCCGGTATTGCCCGGCGGCGTCCATCCGGCCGGCGGCGGGTTTACTTACAGTAGCGGCGCCGGGTTTACGTTCGGGGAGATCATCACTATAGGCGCGGCGGGGGGCCGGAGATCGCCTTCAGCTATAGGCGGCCGTGATTTACGGGGGTGGCGCGTTCCATGAGCGTGCTGCTCACTCGTGACGTACGGACGCGAACGTACGTTGAATGGGGTATGACCGCCCCACCGGCTTTCCGGGCGCAGCACGGGGCGTAACCACATATGCGGGCGCCGGCCGGTGAAACGGTGCCGGACATGGACCGGAGCACCCGACCAAAACGCCCGCATATGCGCAAGGGGAAGATCGCCATCTGGGCGCACGGCATTCGAGAACCGGCCCCAGATACGATCATGCGCTTATGGCGGCCGCCGGGGTCCTAGGCGAACGGCATAAGCGCATGGTCGATAGTCGGCTCGCTCAGTGAGCCGCCTCGTACTTCTCGACGACCGTGGAGGCGATCCGGCCGCGCTCGCTGACCGGCAGGCCGTGAGCCTTGGCCCACTGCCGGATCTCGGAGCTCTTCTCGCGGCTCATCGCCCTGCTGCCGCCGCGACCGCGGCGACGCGCGGAGACGGCGCCTGCCCTGCGCGCGTGCTGCACGAAAGGCGTGAGCGCGTCCCTCAGCTTCTTCGCGTTAAGGTCGCTGAGGTCAATCTCATAGGACGAGCCGTCAATAGCGAAGCTGACCGTCTCATTGGCCTCGCCCCCATCGAGGTCATCGATGAGAATCTCCTGGATCTGCTTGGCCATCTACGCAATCCTTTCGCGGAGCATTGTTTCATTCGCCTGCCCAAACATATACCCGGAAAGGCGCGGAGACAATTCAGCGCTGCGGGGATTCTGCTGACTGGCCGCTCAGTTCTGCCCCCTCGGCCTGATCCTCACGGTTTCGGCGGCCCCCGAGGGCCTCGGATCGGACCAACTTCACTACGCCAAAGATGAAGGCGCCGCCCACCACGAGCGGGGGGATGAGCGCTGACAATACGTCTGTAAGGGCTTCCATTCGTCCTCGCCTCCACGGCTGACAGGGTTTCGGGGGCGCATTATGCGGATGGGAGCGCGACCAGGAGGAGCGACGGTGCTCCTCGTGCCGCACAAGGTGACTACCACCCAGACACGACCATAGCGGCGCAGAGATGCCCTACGGGTCGTGGGACGCCGACATCCGGCAACCCGGACGTCCCATAGCCTAATGCCAGTCTCTCCAGAGTCCTTACCGGATCAAGGGAAAATCTTCAGAATTGGCATCCTGCCTGGTTGCCCATGGCTCAGTGAAGATCTTTTACGACGCGCGTTCCGGCCAGCCTGTCGTGCGGCCCCCGCTCCAGGGGCTTGTCGATCAGGATCAGCAAGCCCACGCAGAACAGGAGCATTCCGGCGAGCAGATTGACCACGGGAATGCCCATCAGCATGACAGGCCCCGGATAGACCAGGGACCGTTTGAGCAGCGCCCCGGACGGAACGTCGTCCGGCGCCAGGCGAATCTTCATGATCGCCTTGCCGAACGTCCTGCCGCTCCTGGAATGGGCCTGCCAGTCGTAGCCCGCATAACCCAGTCCTGCGGCCAACCACGCGAACACACCCGGCAGCCGGCCGTCGAACACCTCCAGCATGCCGACAGTTCGGAAGATGCCCCAGAGCGCGATGAACAGAATGTAATAGAACACTCCGAAGACGAGCGCTTCAATCGCTCGGGCGGCGAGCCGTTCCCACCATTCCGCGGGCAGCGCGTCCGCCCACGACGGCGACCCGGCCATAACCCCCACCTCGCGTCATCAGCGGCCCAGGCTCCTATTTTGGTACGCCCTCCACACATAAAACAGGGGCCGGCACGAAGCCGGCCCCTGCTTTTACCTGGTGCGTGAACTACTTGATCTTCACCACAACGGTCTTCGCCACCTTGTCGGCGAACGACTGCTGCAGCGGCTTGTCCCAGAGCTGCGAGGCACCGTTGAGCCCCACGGCGATGTAGCCGAGCAACGAGCTGATGAAGCCCAGCGGGATAATGTTGAACGCCCAGCCGCCCCAGGTCACCGCGGCACGCTTGAGCGCGACGTCGGTCGGCAGGCCCTTCGGGGGCATGCCCTGGCCGACAGGGACGACCTTGATGCCCATGACCATCTTGCCGACGGTCTGGCCGTTCATCTTCAGCAGGAAGAAGTCATAGGCGATCCACAGCGCGGTCACGACGAGCCCTGTGATCGCGGTCACGGCACGGCCCGAGAGGAAGCCGCTGCTGGAGCCGTCGAGCGAGGAGTAACTGACCGCCAACGCCGCCACCAGGATCAAGCCGACGACGAAGTTCACGATGAAGAGGATGACGAAGTCGATGATCCTCGCCACCAGACGCTGCCACCACTCCGCCAGCGGGGCCGGCGCACCGGGCGGCTGCACGCCCACGGGCCCCGGCTGGCCGTAGGCCTGTCCGTAGCCCGGCTGGCCGTACTGCTGCGGCTGCCCGTAGCCGGGCTGCCCGTACTGCTGGTCGCCGTACTGCTGGCCGTATCCGGGCTGGGAGTAGCCCTGCTGGCCGTAGCCCGGCTGGGACTGCTGCTGCTGTCCGTAGCCCTGCTGACCGTAGTCCGGCTGGGATTGCTGCTGCTGTCCGTACTGCTGACCGTAGTCCGGCTGGGACTGCGGCTGCTGGCCGTACTGAGGCTGCTGACCGTAGTCCGGCTGGGACTGCGGCTGCTGGCCGTACTGAGGCTGCTGCCCGTAGTCCGGCTGGGACTGCGGCTGCTGGCCATACTGAGGCTGCTGCCCGTAGTCCGGCTGGGACTGCGGCTGCTGACCGTACTGCTGCTGGCCGTACTGCTGCTGCCCGTAGTCCGACTGGGGCTGCTGACCGTAGCCCTGCTGGCCCGAGGGAGGCTGCTGGCCGTAGCCGGGCTGCGACTGGGCCTGCTGGCCGTAGCCCTGCTGGCCGTAACCGGGCTGGGACTGCGGCTGCTGACCGTACTGCGGCTGCTGGCCGTAGCCCTGCTGGCCCGACTGAGGCTGCTGCCCGTACTGGGGTTGCTGGCCGTACTGCTGCTGCCCGTAGTCCGACTGGGGCTGCTGGCCATAGCCCTGCTGGCCCGAGGGAGGCTGCTGGCCGTAGCCGGGCTGCGACTGCTGTTGCTGACCGTACTGGGGCTGCTGGCCGTACTGAGGCTGCTGCCCGTACTGCTGCTGACCGTACTGGGGCTGCTGGCCATAGCCTTGCTGGCCGTAGCCCTGCTGGGGGTACTGGGGCTGCTGACCGTAGGCATCGTCCGCCCGGTAGCCGACCACAGTCACGTCGGGGTCGGGCTCGCCTGGGCGGCGACCCGCGTTCTGTTGTCCGTATTCGGGATTGCCGGCGGGGTTGTCGCCGGATTCGTCCTGCGGATACGGCGGCTGTCCGGTGCTCACCGTGTCACCTCGCTTCGAGTGCGCATGTGGCACGTGTCAGGACACATGCCTGTGCTGCCCAACGTATCGACATAGGTATCAACAATCACCTTTCCATCTGGTCAAGATCAACGTCACCCGATGTCAGATGGAGCAGCATGCGGGTGTTGCCCAGGGTGTTGGGCTTGACGTGTTCCAGGTCGAGGAACTCCGCCACACCCTCGTCGTACGAGGCCAGCAGTTCGGCGTAGACCTCGGGTGAGACCGGTGTGCCCTGGATCGGGCGGAATCCGAGCCTCGCGAAGAAGTCGACCTCAAAAGTGAGACAAAATACACGTCGCAGACCAAGATCTTTGGCCTGCTGGATCAATGCGGAGACGATCCGGTGGCCGACGCCCATCCCCCGGCACTCGGGATCCACGGCCACCGTGCGGACCTCTGCGAGGTCCTCCCAGAGCACGTGGAGCGCGCCGCAGCCGACGACCTGCCCGCCCCGCTCGGCCACCCAGAACTCCTGTACGTCCTCGTACAGCGTCACGGTGGCCTTCTCCAGGAGCCGCGGCCCCGCGCCCGCGTAGGTGTCCACGAGACGCCTGACGGTGCGCACGTCGGGCGTGCGGGCGCGCCGGACCACCACCGCGGTCTCGGGCGCTGTCAGCTCGGCCACCTGCTCCATGGTTCTCCAGAGTACAGATCTCATTACGGCTCGGCCCTAACTCCCACGTCTCGGCCCATCCTGTTACATCTCGTGGCCGGACGAGCACGGAGCCGAGCCCGCTCAGGGTTTGTGCAGAAGCATGGACATAGGGGGCATAAGGTCTCTTCTGCCCAGGTGATCACGAGATCCCCTTGTGACCCTTCGGTTGTGAAACCTCTACAGACTTGGCAGTTCTGGTTGAGCAGGAACCCGGAGTGCATTAATGTCCAGCGACAATGTCCCCCGTATGTCGTGCGGGAGACACGCTCAATTCCCGCAAGGGGAGCCGGGGATCCACCGGTGGCGACCTGCGGCGCCATCACAGGGGTGAGTCCGAGTCTCTCGGTAGGGCTGCTCCGGCCCGAACCCGTCAGCTAACCCGGTAGGCGCTCTATGAGAGGAGCTGGTAGGTGAAGCGCACGCGCAACGGTGGGGGGAAGCCGGCGGGCAAGCACGCCCGCCCTCCGGAACGGCCACGGCGGCCGCGCCACGTCGGTGTGGTGAGTCTCACAGTCGCCGCACTGCTGTTCGCCATCCCTGTCGGTTCGGCGTCCGCGGACCCCAAGCCCTCGCTGAAGGAGCTCGCCTCCCAGGCCGAGAAGCTGCACACCCAGATCGAGACGCTGACCGAGCAGTACAACGGCCAGCGGGAGAAGCTCAAGACGGCCAAGAAGGTCTCCGAGACCGCGCAGAAGACGCTGACGACCAGCGAGTCGGACCTGGCCGCCAAGCGCGCGAAGGCCGTCCTGCTCGCCCAGAACGCCTACATCACGGGCGGCTTCACCAAGACCCTGCAGTTCGCGACCTCCACGGATCCCGAGGAATTCCTCAACCGCGCCGCGACCTCGTACGCGCTGGAGCAGGAGCAGGGCGAGGAGATCAACCAGCTCTCCAAGGCCATGGAGACGGCCGCCCACGCCCAGGCGGACGCCAAGGAGCGCATCGCCGAGGTCCAGAAGATCGTCGACGACCTCGACACGAAGCGCGACAAGATCACCAAGCTGGTGACCAAGGTCGAGAGCAGCCTGTTCAAGCGGGCACTCGGCGAGGCGGGGCAGCCCGGCACGCGCGCCGTGCGCGTCAACCTGCCCATCGCGGGCGCCGGCAAGGCGGCGGAGGCCGCACGGTGGGCGCTCACGCAGCAGCTCAAGCCGTACGTCTGGGGCGCCGAAGGTCCGAGCTCGTACGACTGCTCCGGGCTCGTCATGGCGGCGTACCAGCGGGTTGGCATCTCGCTGCCGCACTACACGGGCGACCAGTGGACCGCGGGCAAGCACATCTCGCGTTCGGAGCTACGCCCGGGCGACCTGGTGTTCTTCTACGGCGACCTGCACCACGTGGGCATCTACATCGGCGGCGGCATGATGGTGCACGCCCCGCAGACGGGTGATGTCGTACGGATCGCGTCGATCGCCAGGCGGCCCTTCGCCGGCGCGGTGCGCATCGCCGACTGAGCCCCACCCCCCGACGCTAGATCAGCTGGCGGCGCGCGGCCCAGGCCACGGCCTCGATCGCCGTGGCCACGCCGATGCGGTCGCAGATGCACCGTAATCTCCGGCGTACCGTGCGTCCGCTGATATCCAGACGTCGCCCAACCCGATCGACCGTGACTCCCTTGGCCAGCTCCGCCAGCAGCGCCAAATCAGCATGGCTCAGCTCAACGTCTTCAGTGAGCACATCCATCGGGAGCCCTCCCCCCAACAGCAGAACTTGGACCTCACAGATGGGCCAAAGCCGCTCCTCGCAGACGGTAAACGCATCGCGGAAAGGTCGTCAAGCATGACAATCGCCGCACTTGACGGGCAGTATTGACATGATCAGTTATATATGACGCACTCGCGATATGTTAGGACTCCCGGTAGCCGATGAGTGATCTCTTCGGGCTTCCCAGCCGCCATCAATGAGGCCTTCGGACGTTCCCCATTTCGCTCCGTTCGGGGCGGAGTTTCGGTGTGATCCATAAGCCGGGCATTGCCGGCTGAGCGCCCGATGTGTGATCTTCCACCCGCCCGCCGAACTACCAATCGCTCGCTTTGTACGGTGATTCTCTTCTTATAGGGATATCCAGGTCAGGCCATCGGAATGACCGGCCGGATCGGCGGACCGGATCATTCGGAGACGCATGCTCCGATGGGCCCGCGGGTCACCTGTCGGCCGTCGCCGCGCTTGCCGCGTCACCGCGCGCGCCAAAGGGCCTCGTTTCCGCGTGCGCGTACCCGGTGCCCGCCATGGCGATCATGCTTGCGCTCGGGTGGCCGAGCGGGTGGAACGGCACCGTCACCGGCGACCTTGACCCGATGCTTACAACAGCCCTCCTATCGGAAAGCAGGCGAGCCAGAAGGTAGTTTCGCGACCACATCCCGTGAGGGATCAGGCATTGTCGACGTCGTAGCGTTCCCTGGCCGCCTCGACGTCGCCGATGTGCGTTTCGGCCCAGCTCTTGATCGCGGCCACCAGCGGCATCAGGCTCTCGCCCAGCGGAGTGAGCGCGTAGTCCACCCGTACCGGCACGGAGGGGGTGAGCGTGCGCGAGACCAGGCCGTCGCGTTCGAGGCCGCGCAGGGTCTGGGTGAGCATCTTCTGGCTGACGCCGGCGATGCGCCTGGCCAGGTGGCTGTAGCGGCGCGGGCCGGCCGCCAGCGCGCTGAGCACGAGGGTGACCCATTTGTCGCTGAGGCGGTCGAGGAGCTTCCTGGAGGGGCATTCGGAGAAGTACGCGTCGAAGGCCTGCCTGGCCTCGTCGCGCCGCTCCGCCGCCGTCTTCGTGACCACTCTGTCCGATCCTTCTTGTGGGTGGGTTACGCACTTCCAGGTGCCTACTTACCAGAAGAGAGTAACTCTTCCTACGCTTGCCGGCATGACGAACAACATGCGTGCACTCATCGGCGGCTCCGGCGCTCCCCTGCTGGTGGAGGTGCCGGTGCCCACCGCAGGGCCCGGACAGGTGCGGATCAAGGTCGCGGCGGCCGGGGTGAACCTGTTCGACCTCGCCGTGGCGGCGGGGACGCTCGCGGACTACGGCGTGGCCCGCAAGCTGGACTCGTACGGGCTCGGCTTCGAGGCTGCCGGGACCGTCGACCAGGTGGGCGACGGGGCCTCGTTCCATGTGGGAGACGATGTCATCGCGCTCGTGGCGCGCCTGGAACTGCCGGTGAAGGCGCAGGCCGAGTACGTGGTGGTCGACGCCTCGGCGGTGGCTCTGGCCCCGCGCGGCTGCACGGCGGCGGAGGCGGCCACGATCCCGCTCAACGCGCTCACGGCCTGGCAGTCGCTCGACCGCGCGGGCGTCGGACCCGGCCGTACGCTGCTCGTCACGGGAGCCGCCGGGGCCGTCGGGGGCTACCTGGTCGAGCTGGCCGCCCTGCGCGGCGCCCGGGTGGTGGCCGTCGCGGGGGCCGGTGACAAGGAGCTGGTGCGGAGGCTGGGAGCCGAGTGGTTCGTGCCGCGCGGCGAGGACGTGGCCTCCTCCGTACGTGCGCTTGTCCCCGGGGGTGTGGACGCCGTCGTGGACGCGGCCGTGCTCGGGCTGGCGGCCCTGGACGCGGTGCGGGACGGCGGGGTCTTCATCGCGCTCTCCGCTGGTGTCGCACCGGTGGCGCTGCGCGGGACCGACGTCGCCACGGTGTTCTTCCGGTCCGACGCGGACCAGCTCGCGGAGGTGGTGCGGCTGGTGGAGGCCGGGCGGCTGACGTTGCGGGTGGCGGACACGTACCCCTTGGAGAAGGTCGCCGACGCCCACGCCCGCATTGTCGCCGGCGGCCTCCGCGGCCGCCTCGTCCTCATCCCCTGACCCACCGACACCTTCGGAGCGGCGCTGGAGCGTGGCTGGGCGTCGCGCTCAAGCGCCGAGCACCGTCGCACCGTGGCCCGCCGACCCGGCGCCCCCGCAGCGTGGACGCGCCGGGGGGCCGAGGGCAGATCAGTGGGTGGGCTTGACCAGCGGGAACAGGATGGTCTCGCGGATGTTCCTGCCGGTGAAGGCCATGATCATACGGTCGATCCCCACACCCACACCCCCCGTGGGCGGCATGGCGTACTCCAGGGCCTGCAGGAAGTCCTCGTCCAGCTGCATGGCCTCCAGGTCGCCGCCGGCGGCCAGGAGGGACTGCTCCGTCAGGCGGCGGCGCTGTTCGATCGGGTCGACCAGCTCCGAGTAGGCCGTGCCCAGCTCCGTGCCGAAGCCGATCAGGTCCCACTTCTCCGTCAGCAGCGGGTCCACCCGGTGCTGGCGGGTCAGGGGCGAGGTCTCCAGCGGGTAGTCCATGACGAACGTGGGCTGGACGATCGTGTGCTCCACCAGCGCTTCGAAGAGCTCCTGCACCAGCTTGCCGGCGCCCCACTTCGGGTCCCAGTGGATCTCGCGGCGGTCGGCGAGCTTGCGGAGCTCCTCCAAGGAGGTCGCGGTGGTGATCTCCTCGCCGACGGCCTCCGAGACGGCGCCGTACAGGGTGATGCGGGGCCATGCCGCGATCCCCAGGTCCACCTCCACCCCGTCATGGACGACCACCGAGGTGTCCAGGGCGGCCACCACGGCCTTCTGGTACATCCGCTGGGTCAGGTCGGCCATGTCGTTGTAGTCGAGGTAGGTGCCGTACGCCTCCAGCATCGTGAACTCGGGGTTGTGCGTGGAGTCGGCGCCTTCGTTGCGGAAGTTGCGGTTGATCTCGAAGACCTTCTCGATGCCCCCGACCACGAGCCGCTTGAGGTAGAGCTCGATCGCGATGCGAAGGTAGAGCTCCATGTCGTAGGCGTTGATGTGGGTCTTGAACGGCCGGGCCGTCGCGCCGCCGTGGATGGGCTGCAGCATCGGGGTCTCGACCTCGAGGTAGCCCTCCTCGTGCCAGAAGTCGCGCACCGCGCGCACCGTGGCGCTGCGGAGGCGGGCCATCTTGCGCGCCTCGTCGTTGACGATGAGGTCTACGTAGCGCTGGCGGACGCGTGCCTCAGGGTCGGTGAGGCCGACGTGCTTCTCCGGCAGCGGGCGCAGGCACTTGGCGGTGATCTGCCAGCTGTCGGCCAGGATCGACAGCTCGCCGCGCCGCGAGGTGATGACCTCGCCGGTGACGCCCACGTGGTCGCCCAGGTCGACGTCGCGCTTCCACGCGGCCAGCGACTCCTCGCCCACCTTGTCGAGTGAGATCATGACCTGCAGGTCGGCGCCGCCGTCGCGGAGCGTGGCGAAGCAGAGCTTGCCGCCCACACGGTTGAGCATGACGCGCCCCGCGACCGCGACAGTGTCACCGGTGGCGGTGTCGGGCTCCAGGCCCTGGTATTTCTCCCTGACCTCGGCGTTGGTCGCCGTACGTGGGAAATTCACCGGGTAAGGATCGACGCCCTCGCTGCGAAGGCGGTCGAGCTTCTCCCTCCGGATGCGCATCTGCTCGGGAAGTTCGTCGCTCACACCATCAAAGAGTAGGGGATATGGCGAACTGCAAGGCATCGTCGGTCCGCTGAAGGAGCGCTGCAGGATCTGTGCAAGGGCATTCGCCTATCAATGTCTCACGAGCTCAGGGGGGAGCCGGCAGGGAGCCGGTCCAAGGGCAGCTCAAGGAGAGAAGATGTTGAAGAAGATCGCTACCGGTTTACTCGCCGTCGCCGCCACCGGCGCAGTGGCCCTTTCGCTTCCTTCGGCCGCCAGTGCCAGCACGGCCGACAACGACGACTACTCCAGCTCCTGGGGTCCCGTCTACGCCAGGCACTACCTCGCCAAGTCGCAGGGCTGGATCGGCGTCAACTGGGACGAGGACGGCGAGTCGAACGAGGTCACCGTGCGGGGCCGGCTCTACGACCTGGACAACCGCGACGCCGACGAAGGTGGCAAGTGCGCGTTCGTGAAGTTCGAGGCCAGCGACTTCGACGACGACTGGTCTCCGGTCTACTCCAAGAAGTACTGCGGCTACCCCGGCTACAAGAAGTTCTCCTTCCAGGAGAACGACGTCAACAGCGTGCGGGTGAAGGTCTGCCAGATCGGCCAGTACAGCAGCTACCCGACCAAGTGCGGCTCCTGGGCGTACATCTACACCGCCGAGAGCGAGTGACACATACGAGCGAGCGGCCCCCTCACCCGAGGCGGGGGCCGCTTCTTCGTGTCAGGCCGTGTTCCTGGTGTAGATCAGGCGCAGGCCGATGAGCGTCAGCCAGGGCTCGTGTACGTCGATCGAGCGCGACTCGCCCACCACCAGCCCCGCGTGCCCGCCCGTGGCCACCACCGTCACGTCGTCGGGGTCGTCGGCCAGTTCGGCCGCCATCCGCTCCACGATGCCGTCCACCTGGCCCGCGAACCCGTAGATGATCCCGGCCTGGAGGGCCTCCACGGTGTTCTTGGCGATCACCGAGCGCGGCCTGACCAGCTCGACCTTGTGCAGCTGCGCCCCGGCGGCGGCCAGCGCGTCGACCGAGATCTCGATGCCCGGCGCGGTGACCGCCCCGACGTACTCGCCCTTGGCCGACACCGCGTCGAACGACGTCGCGGTGCCGAAGTCGACGATGATGCAGGGGCCGCCGTACTGGTCGATGGCCGCCAGCGCGTTCACGATGCGGTCGCTGCCGACCTCTTTGGGGTTGTCCATGCGCACGGGCACCCCGGTGCGGATGCCCGGCTCCACGATCACCGCCGTGACGTCGCCGTAGTAGCGGCGGCACATCTCGCGCATCTCGTTGAGCACGCTCGGGACCGTGGAGCAGATGGCGATGCCGTCGATGTCGGCCCCCTTGAGCAGCGGCGACTGCGCCAGCAGGCCTTGGAGGACGACCGCGATCTCGTCGGCGGTGCGGCGGGCGTCGGTGGCCAGCCGCCAGTGCTCGATGACGTCCTCGCCCTCGAACAGCCCCAACACCGTGTGCGTGTTGCCGACGTCGATCGTGAGCAGCATCAATTACCCCCGCAGATCCAGTGCGATGTCCAGGGCCGGCGCAGAGTGCGTCAGCGCCCCCACCGCCAGGTAGTCAACGCCAGTTTCGGCCACACCACGAGCCGATTCCAAGGTCAATCCCCCGCTCGCCTCAAGCGCAACCCTGTTTTTCGCCCGATTTTTCACCACTTGTACGGCATGGGCGGTGTCCTCGATCGTGAAGTTGTCCAGCAGGATCTCCTCGGCCCCCTCGTCCAGCACCGCCTCGAGCTGATCGAGCCGGTCGATCTCCACCTCGATCGGCAGATCCGGGTAGCGCTCCCTGACCGCCCTGAACGCCTCGGCCACCCCGCCGGCCGCCACCACGTGGTTGTCCTTGATCAGCGCGGCGTCCGACAGCGACATCCGGTGGTTCACGCCGCCGCCACAGCGCACGGCGTACTTCTCCAGGGCCCGCAGCCCGGGCAGCGTCTTGCGGCTGTCACGCACACGCGCCGCCGTGCCGCTGATCGCCTCCACCCACCTGCCGGTCAGCGTGGCCACTCCCGACAGGTGCGTGAGCAGGTTGAGCGCCGTGCGCTCGGCCGTCAGCATGGCCCGCACCGGCCCCTCGACCGTCATCAGCACGTCCCCGGCCCGCATCCGCTCGCCGTCCTTGGCCTTCCGCTCCGTACGGGCGGCGCCCAGCCGGACGAACACCGCCTCGGCCACGGCCAGCCCCGCCACGATGCCGTCCTTGCGGGCCACCACGTCGCCCGCGCAGACCTGCTCGGCCGGGATCGTGGCCAGGCTGGTCACGTCGCCCGCCTCCTGCAGGTCCTCGGCCAGCGCCCGGTCGATCAGCGCGTCCACCTCAGCGGGGTCGAGCCCGGCGGCGGTGAGCTCCTGCGCCAGGCGCGACGGCATCGCGTCCTCGTGAGGCGTGTACGTCATGCGGGGCCCCTCCTCGGTCAGGGTCACGTCCAGATGGCCGAGCCAGTCGTTGTCGTCACGGGTGTCGTAGTCCTCGCGCCAGTGTGAGCCACGGGTCTCGAGCCTCGCCGCCGCCGCGCCGGTGAGCACGGTGGCGACGGTGAGCAGGTTCGTGGCCTCCCAGGACTCGGTGCAGGCGGCCACCTCGACCGGTGTCCAGCGGGCGTCACGCAGCGCCTTGGCCGTGGCGAGCAGCGACCCGCGGCTGCGCAGCACGCTCGCCCCCGTGCTCATGTGGGCCTGGATCCTGGGCCTGACCCTCGGATCCACCAGCCCGGTCGCCGCTCGGTCCTCGACCGGCTCGCCGGGCGTCGGGCGTACCGCGTGGACGTCCTCGGCGATGCGTTCGGCGAAGACGAGCCCCTCCAGCAGGGAGTTCGAGGCCAGCCGGTTCGCGCCGTGCACGCCGGTGCAGGCCACCTCGCCGCACGCGTACAGGCCCTCGATCGAGGTACGTCCGTGCAGGTCCGTGCGTACGCCGCCGCTCGCGTAATGGGCGGCCGGGGCGATGGGGATCGGCTCGGTCGCCGGGTCGATGCCGTGTTCGCGGCAGACGGCGTAGATGGTGGGGAAGCGGGACTCCCACGTCTCGCGGCCGAAGTGGCGGCCGTCGAGGTACATGTGGTCGCGGCCCGTCTCCTCTATCCTGCGCATGATCGCCTTGGCCACGACGTCGCGCGGCGCCAGGTCGGCCAGCTCATGCACGCCCTGCATGAACCGGACCCCCTCGTGATCCACCAGGTACGCGCCCTCGCCCCTGACCGCCTCGGAAATCAGCGGTTGCTGACCCGTCGAGCCCTCGCCGAGCCAGAGCACGGTCGGGTGGAACTGGACGAACTCGATGTCGCGCACCACGGCCCCGGCCCGCAGCGCGAGCGCGACCCCGTCGCCGGTGGAGACGGCGGGGTTGGTGGTGGCGGCGTACACCTGGCCCATGCCGCCGGTGGCCAGCACCACCGCCCTCGCGCGCACCGCGCCCACCCCGTCGCGTGCGCCCTCGCCCATGACGTGCAGCGTCACGCCCGTGGCCCGGCCCCTGGCGTCCTTGAGCAGGTCGAGCACCAGCGCGTGCTCGATCACCTCGATGCGCTGCTCGGCGCGGGCCGCCTCGACGAGCGCCCGCTGCACCTCCGCCCCCGTCGCGTCGCCGCCCGCGTGCACGATCCGGCGCCGCCGGTGGCCGCCCTCCCGCGTGAGCTGAAGCTCGCCCTCGGGAGTGCGGTCGAAGCGGGCGCCACGGGCCATGAGCCGCCGCAGCGCGCCGGGACCCTCCGTGACGAGCGTGCGCACGGCCCGCGTGTCGCACAGCCCGACGCCGGCGAGCAGTGTGTCGTTCAGGTGCTCGTCGGGGGTGTCACGGGGATCGAGCACGGCCGCGATGCCACCCTGTGCCCATCGGGTGGAGCCCGCTGAGAGCACGTCCTTGGTGACGACCAGCACCTTGGCGTGCGGCTCGAGCTCGGCGTAGCGCAGGGCCACGGTCAGGCCCGCGATGCCCGAGCCGACGACCACCACGTCCGCTTCCACGGTCCAGCCGGGTGCGGGCGCGGTCAGCCGCAGGGGAATCGCCGGTGCACTCATCAGGGGTCTCCTCACTGAGGCGATTTCGTCAATATGACGATAACGCCTGGCGCGGCATGCCCATGCCCCGGGGTCCGGGCTCTCCAGGAGACGGGATTCAGACGGGATTCAGGGTGAGGGTGACGTTGTCGATCAGCCTGGTCGTGCCGACCTTGGCGGCCACCGCGAGCACGGCCGTCCCCCTGTACGCCTCGTCCACGTCGGCGAACGTGGCCGGGTCGACCAGCGCGAGGTAGTCGACCTCGAGCCCGTGTCCGGCCGCGTCGAGCACCTCCTGCGCCGCCGCGCGGATCCTGGCCGGGGTGAGCTGCGCCGCGCCCGCCCGCAGGGCGCGGGAGAGCGCCAGCGCCACCTGCCGGTCGTCGTCGGACAGGTAGCGGTTACGGCTCGACAGGGCCAGGCCGTCGGGCTCGCGCACGGTGGGCGCGCCCAGGATCTCGATCGGCAGGTCGAGGTCGGCGACCATGCGGCGGATGAGGGCGAGCTGCTGGGCGTCCTTCTGGCCGAAGACCGCGAGGTCGGGCTGGACGAGGTTGAACAGCTTGAGCACGACCGTGAGCACGCCGTCGAAGTGGCCCGGGCGGTACGCCCCCTCGACGATCGTGCCCATGTGGCCCGCCGAGACGCTCACCTGGCGGTCGGAGGCGTACATCACCTCGACGTCCGGGTGGAAGACGACGTCCACGCCTTCCGCCCGGCACACGTCGAGGTCGGAGTCGAACGTACGGGGATAGCGGGAAAAATCCTCGCTTGGACCGAATTGCAGGGGGTTGACGAAAATGCTGACCACGACCTGATCGGCACGGGCACGGGCCTGCCTGATCAGCGACCGGTGGCCCTCGTGCAGCGCGCCCATGGTCGGCACCAGCGCCACCTCACCACCACGACGCGCCTTGACCAGGTCGTCCCGGCTCCTGGCGACGATCAGCTCCATAACCGTCCTTCCGTCACGTCCATATATTGCCCCCGAGCGCGTCGAGCAGCCGCTCCGCCTCCTCCGGCTTGAGCAGCCCCGCGGCCAGCGCCCGGTCGGCCGTGAGGCGGGCCAGCGCGATGTAGGCGTCGGCCGCCTCGGGCGCCGCCAGGATCAGCGCGTCGACGTGCTTGCGCACCGTGCCCGCGTCGCCCCGGACGACCGGCCCGGTCAGCCCGGCGATGCCCAGCCTCAGCACGTTGTCGAGCGCGGCGCCGAGCAGCGGGCCCAGCATCCGTCCCGGGTGCTCGACGCCGATGCGCCCCAGCAGTTCCTGCGACTCGGCGATGAGCGTGACCATGTGGTTGGCGGCCCCGGCCAGCGCCGCGTGGTAGAGCGCGCGGTCGGCGTCGGCGATCCAGACGGGCTCGCCGCCCATCTCGATCACCAGCGCCTCCGCGATCGGCCGCAGCAGGTCGGGGGCGGTCACGCCGTACGAGATGCCGGTGAGCTTGTTGAGGTCGTCGTCCCTGCCCGTGAACGTCATCACCGGGTGCAGCGCCAGCGGCAGCGCGCCGGCCCTGGCCGCCGGGTCGAGCACGGACAGCCCGTACGCCCCGCTGGTGTGCACCAGCATCTTCCCCTGCAGGTCGGCGCCCGTGGCGGCGAGCCCTGTGACCAGGTCGGGCAGGGCGTCGTCGGGCACGGTGAGCAGGACGAGCTGGGCCGCCGCGACCACCTCGTCGGGTCTGGACAGCTTGACGCCGAGCCGGTCGGCCGCCCATCGCTGTGAATCGTCGGATACACCGCTCGCGGCCACGATCCGGTGCCCCGCCTGCGCCAGCGCAGCCCCGAGGGCCGAGCCGACCTTGCCCGCTCCGAGCACGCCGACGGTCAGCCGTGCCGGGCGATCCCCTGCGTCCATGACGTCACACCTCTGTCGATATGGCACCGCCGACCAGCGTAACGGCCTTTGACGACTGCAGATGTGACCGCTGCTTTGCCGCATGTTGAGTTAACGACAAAAGCGACAAGGGCATACAAAACGTGCACCCCCTGTCGGAAGAGATGAGGAGAGGGGTTCCATCGCATGGCAGCGGGCGCCGAGTCCCTCATCCAGGACCGACGCCCGCGCGGATGTGACCTCTTGGAGGTGCGCCGGCTGGCCGCTCGCCGACCGGCCAGCCGGGGTAGGAGCCCGGGCCGGACGAGCGCCGGCCCGGGTTCACTTCTGTCAGTGGTGGCTCGGCGCGTAGACGTGGGCGCCGCCCTTGCAGCCGGCGAACGCGATGCCGATGACGGCCACGGCGTTGCCGCAGACGTTGATCGGGATGTTGATCGGGGCGTGGATCTGGTTGCCGCTGAGCACGCCGCCCTCGCCGCTGGTGATGTCGGCGTGCGCCGGGGCCGCGAGCGACAGCATGACGACGGCTCCCGCGACGACCATGACCTTCTTGAGCACGGTGGCTCCTCTCGATTGAGCGGCCGAAGCCGCTTTGGGTGCTCTGCTCCGGGAGAGCGACAGGCTCCGCCAATTGAGGGTTGGCGGAACGTGATCGCTCAATGACAAGGGGTAAAGCTACCGCAACTCGGCCACCATGAGTAGTCGTTTGATAACGATGCGTGTCACCCAGAAGTCATGAGATAGTCCAGGACATGTGGCTCACCTGGCGCGCCGCGACGGAGCGTGCGCTGTATGGCGAGGAGGGCTTCTACCTCCGCGAACGCCCTTCGGGCCACTTCCGCACCTCGGTCAGCGCCTCGACGGCGTTCGCCGACGCGGTGCTGGCCCTGCTGGCGGAGGTGGACGCCGAGCTCGGCGGCCCCGACGTGCTCGACCTGGTCGACATCGGCGCGGGCGAGGGCACGCTGGTCACCCAGGTGCTCGCCGCCGCCAAGCCCGCGCTGCGCGACCGGCTCCGCGTCACGGCCGTGGACCTCTCCCCCAGGCCCGAGGGCCTGCCCCAGCGGGTGGCCTGGCACCGGAGCGTGCCCAGCGGCATCACCGGCCTGGCCATCGCCAACGAGTGGCTCGACAACGTGCCGCTCGACGTGGTCGAGCAGACCGCCGACGGGCCGCGGCTCATCATGGTCGACGTCCACACGGGCGAGGAGCGCCTCGGCGGCCCGCCGTGCCCCGACGACCGCGCCTGGCTCGACCGGTGGTGGCCGCTGCCGCGCGTGGGCGCGCGCGCGGAGATCGGCCGCCCCCGTGACGAGGCCTGGGCCTCCGTCCTGGTGCGCCTCAACCGCGGCCGGGCGATTGCCATTGATTATGCACATGCTGTGGATAACCGGCCGCTCTGTGGCACGTTGACCGGTTACCGCGACGGCGCGGTCGTTGCCCCGATCCCCGACGGGACCTGCGACATCACGGCTCATGTGGCGCTCGACGCGTGCGCGGAGGCAGGATGCAGGGCCGGTGCGATATCCACAACGTTTTCCACACAGCGCGACGCGCTGAAGGCATTGGGGATCACCGGCACCCGGCCGCCCATCGACCTCGCCCATGCCGATCCGCGGGCCTATGTACGGGCTCTGGCCAGAGCCTCGGAGGAGGGCGAGCTGATCGATCCGGCCGGTCTCGGCGGCTTCGGCTGGCTCAGCCAGCGGCGCTGACGTCCAGTGACTCCAGCCCCCGGATGATGTAGCCGGGCTTCCAGGCCGGCGCGTGCCGCAGCTCCAGCGTGTCCGCCCGGTCCAGCAGCGCGCCGAACGACTCGATGAGCTCGATGCGGGCCAGCGGGGCTCCCAGGCAGAAGTGGATGCCGGCACCGAAGGAGATGTGCGGATTGTCCGCGCGGCCCACGTCGAGCCGGTCCGGCTCCTCGAAGACCGCAGGGTCGCGGTTGGCCGACCCGAACAGCAGCGCCACCTCCGACCCGCGCGGGATCTCCACGCCGTGCACCTCGATGTCCTCCAGCACCCAGCGCTCGAACATCTGCAGCGGCGTGTCCCAGCGCATCAGCTCTTCGACGGCCGTGGGCAGCAGCGAACGGTCCTCGCGCAGCCGTGCCAGCTCCGAGGGGTTCCTGAACAGGGCCCACCAGCCGTTGCCCGTCACGTTCACGGTGGCCTCGTGGCCGGCGTTGAGCAGCAGCACGCACGTGCCGACCAGCTCGTCGTCGGTCAGCTCCGGGATCCCCGCCAGCGCGCTGATCAGGTCGTCGCCGGGGGTCCGCCGCCGCTCCGTGGCCAGCGTCTTGAGGTAGCCGGCGAACTCCGACGCCGCGCGTACCGCCGTGTGCTGGGCCTCGGGAGTCGGGTTGAGCTCGTACATGCCGCAGATCTCCGACGACCAGGGGCGCAGCAGGTGGCGGTCCTGGTCGGGGATGCCGAGCATCTCCGCGATCACCGTCACCGGGAGCGGCTCGGCCACCTCGGCGATCAGGTCGCCGCCGCCCTTCTCCACGAACGCGTCCACCAGGCCCGCGGCGATGGCGCGCACCCGGGGGCGCAGGGACTCGACCATGCGGGGTGTGAACGCCTTGGAGACCAGCCGGCGCAGCCTGGTGTGCACCGGCGGCTCCACGTCGAGCATGCCGGCCCTGATCACGCGCCAGAACGGCTCCTGGAACCCGGGCTCCGGCGGCCTGCCGAACTCCTCGTGCGTGGCCACGTGCAGGTAGGACCTGCCCAGGCGGCGGTCCCTGAGCAGGGCGTTCACGTCGGCGTGGCGCGAGATCAGCCACTGGTCGGTCGGCTCGAAGTAGCTGACGGGCGACTCGCGCCTCAGCTCGTCGTACACGCGGTACGGGTGGGCCACGAAATTCGGATCCCAAGGGTCAAAGCGCACTATTTCATCTTAGAAGCGGAATCCTGCTGCTCCGGGTGGGCGCGCTTACTGCGCACCCGGATGTTCAGCAGCTCGACGACGAGCGAGAACGCCATCGCGAAGTAGATGTAGCCCTTGGGGATGTGCTGGCCGAAGCCCTCGGCGATGAGCACCACGCCGATGAGCACCAGGAACGCCAGCGCCAGCATCTTGATGCTCGGGTGCCGGTCCACGAACCTGCTGATCGGCCCGGAGGCGAACAGCATCACCACCACCGCCACCACGACCGCCGCGATCATCACGCCGAGCTGGTCCACCATGCCGACGGCGGTGATGACGGAGTCGAGCGAGAACACGATGTCCAGCACCATGATCTGCAGGATCACCGAGGCGAAGGAGGCGGCAGCGGCCTTCTTGCCGTCCTTCTCCGCGGGCGCGTCCATGCTGTGGCCGATCTCGGTGACGCTCTTGCCCAGCAGGAACAGGCCACCGAGCAGCAGGATCAGGTCGCGTCCCGATATCTCGTGGCCGAGGACGGCGAACAGCGGCTCGGTGAGCTGCACCACCCACGACAGGCCGAGCAGCAGGAGCAGGCGGGTGATCAGGGCGGCGCCCAGACCCATCACGCGGGCCCTGTCGCGCTGTTCAGGGGGCAGTTTCCCGGCCAGGATGGAGATGAAGATGATGTTGTCGATGCCCAGCACGATCTCCAGGGCGACCAGGGTGAAGAAGCCGATCCAGATCTGTGGGTCCGTCACCCAGTCCAACATCTGCCTACCTCCATGACTACGTGGGCGGGGTTTCCGGTAGCAACGAGTGACGGCGCGCAGAAGTTCGCGACTTGCGATTGAAGGTGGGGTTTCGGTTATAGTGCGGGTCGTAGGTCATGAGTGCCAGCGACAAGCCCCGGCTAGCTGGCCGGCAACCCTCGCGTCCGCGGCGGGGTGCCCCGGGTGAAGACCTGGTCCGTCACGAGGTGTGGCGGGCAAGCGCGGGCTCCGTGGCTGCTTCCAGGGGTCCCGACGACCCTGAGGGAGATGTGCAGTGTCCACCTTGACGATCTTCAGCCCCGCCCCCGCCCAGCACGCCGAGGCGGCTCCCGCCGTCACGAGCAGGCCGATCCCCACCGTGCTCGGAGCCGATCTCGAGGTGCCGGTCAAGGGCGGAAGGCTCGTCGGCTACGCCAACCTCGACTACGCCGCCAGCGCGCCCTGTCTCGAGCCGGTCAGCGCCGCCGTCACCGCCGCGCTCCCGGCCTACTCCAGCGTCCACCGTGGCGCGGGCTACGCCTCCCAGCTCACCACCGCCCGTTACGAGCAGGCCCGCCACACGGTCAGGGCGTTCGTCGGCGCCCGCCCGGACGACGCCGTGATCTTCACCCGCAACACCACCGACGCCACGAACCTCCTGGCCGGCTGCCTGCCCGCCGGCACGACCACGGTGGTCTTCGACACCGAGCACCACGCCTCGCTCCTGCCCTGGAAGAACTCCGTACGGCTGGCGCCGCCCGCCTTCCCCGGCGAGGCCGTCCGCGCCGCCGACGAGGCGCTGGCCGGGATCGACGGCCCGAAGCTGCTCGTGGTCACCGCCGCCTCCAACGTCACCGGCGAGCTCTGGCCCATCGCCGCCCTGGCCCACATCGCCCACCGGCACGGGGCCCGCATCCTGGTGGACGCCGCCCAGCTCGTACCGCACCGCCCGCTCAACCTGACCGCGCTCGACCTGGACTACGTGGCCTTCTCCGGGCACAAGCTGTACGCGCCGTTCGGCGCCGGGGTGCTGATCGGGCGGCGGGACTGGCTCGCGGAAAGTGAGCCGTACCTCAAGGGCGGAGGCGCGGTGCGCTCCGTGGGGGACGACACCGAGTGGCACGACGACCCCGAGCCGCGGCACGAGGCGGGCACCCCGAACGTGCTGGGCGCCATCGCGCTGGCCGCGGCCTGCGACGCGCTCACGGCCACCGGCTGGACCGCGCTGGTGCGGGAGGAGGAGCGGCTGATCGCCCGGCTGCGGGCCGGGCTGCCCTCGATCGAGGGCGTACGCGAGCTGTCGCTGTGGGGGGACGATCACCCGCGCGTGGGCATCGTGTCGTTCACCGTGGACGGCTACTCGGCCCGTGAGGTCGCCGAGGTGCTCTCCGGCGAGTACGGCATCGGGGTGCGCGACGGGAAGTTCTGCGCGCACCCGTTCGTCCGGCACCTGCTGGGCACCTCCGATGGAGGCTGCGAGGACGGCACCGCCTCCGCGGTGCGGGCCTCGATCGGCATCGGCACCACGGAGGAGCACGTGGACCGGCTCGTCGAGGCCCTGCGGGAGCTCGTCGCCCGCTGACCCTCAGCCCCTGTTCGGGGGCTTGTGCGGCGGCGGCGGCTCGTCGGAGACGAGGGCGTCGATGTCCCTCATGTCATCGTCGTCGATCATGCCTGCCCGGCGCTCGCCGGACTGCCTGGGCACCCGTGGCTCCTGGGACGGGTAGGGCCTCGTGGGCTCGCCGCTCACCGGTGTGACGTTCGAGGGCTCCGGAGCGGGCGCGTACCTGGCGAGCTCCTCCTCGGCGGCCCGGCGCTCCCCGCGTCTGCGGAACCTCGCGCCGAACAGGCCGTCGAGTCCGATCCGCCCGCCGCCGAGCGCCAGGAACAGCAGGCTCAGCGCCCCGAGCAGGCCGGGCAGCTCCCAGCCGCCGGTGGTGGCCAGCACGCCGTGCCCGAAGTGCACGAACGCGATCGCGCCGAGCATGTTGAGCAGCAACAGCAGTCCCATCAGCCGTACCAGCAGGCCGAGGATGAGGAGGAGGCCGCCGACGGTCTCGACGACGGTCGCGTAGGTCGCGGCGAACTCGGGCATCGGGACCCCCATACCCCTGAATGCCCGGCTCTGGGCCGCGATGCCGCCGAACCACTTCTCCAAGCCGTGAGCCAGGAAGATCACGCCGGTCACGACCCGCGCGATCAGGAACGCGATATCGAAAACAGCTCTCTTCATGGTGTTTTCTCCCCCCGTTCCCGTTATTTCTCCCCTTGTCCGGCTTAGGGATGCGCTTTCATACGATTCCTTGACCAGCCCCCCGGCTGGATCACCGTTCGGTGCGGTGGCAGCATGGCCATATGACGGAACGTGTGGTCGGAATCGGTGCGGGCGCGAAAGAGCTGGCCACCGAGGACATGATCCTCAACATCGGCCCGCAGCATCCGTCGACCCACGGCGTGCTCAGGCTCCGCCTGACGCTCGACGGCGAGCGCATCACCGCCGCCGAGCCGATCATCGGCTATATGCACAGGGGCGCGGAGAAGCTGTTCGAGGTCCGCGACTACCGTCAGATCATCATGCTGGCCAACCGGCACGACTGGCTCTCGGGCTTCGCCAACGAGCTGGGCGTGGTGATCGCCGCCGAGCGCCTGCTCGGCATGGAGCCTCCGGTCAGGGCCGTGTGGGCGCGCACGCTGCTGGCCGAGCTCAACCGGGTGCTCAACCACCTGATGTTCCTCGGCTCCTATCCCCTAGAGCTGGGCGCGATCACACCGCTGTTCTACGCCTTCGACGAGCGCGAGCGCATCCAGGCCGTCATGGAGGAGGTCTCCGGCGGACGCATGCACTACATGTTCAACCGGGTCGGAGGCCTCAAGGAGGACCTGCCGCTCGGCTGGCTCGACCGGGTGTCGGCCGCGATCGCGGAGACCCGCCGCCGGGTTCCCGACATCGAGGACCTCATCCTGCACAACGAGATCTTCATCGCCCGCACCAAGGGCGTCGGCGTGCTCTCCCGCGAGCAGATCATGCAGTACGGCGTCAGCGGCCCCATCGCCAGAGCCTCGGGGGTGGACTTCGACCTGCGTCGCGACGACCCCTACCTCGCCTATCGCGAGCTGCCCGTCAAGGTGGTCACGCGGCACGCGGGCGACTGTCATGCCCGGTTCGAGGTGCTGTTCGACCAGCTCAAGGTCTCGCTGGACCTGGCCGACGTCTGCGTCGAGCACCTGCGCTCGCTGCCGCCCGGGCCCATCAACCAGCGCCTGCCGAAGGTGCTGAAGGTGCCGGAGGGGCACACGTACGCGTGGACCGAGAATCCGCTCGGCATCAACGGCTACTACCTGGTCTCCAAGGGCGACAAGACCCCGTGGCGGCTCAAGCTCCGCTCGGCCTCGTACAGCAACATCCAGGTGCTGCGGGAGATGCTCCCCGGCCACCTGGTCGCCGACATGGTGGCCATCCTCGGCTCGATGTTCTTCGTCGTGGGTGACATCGACAAGTGAAAGCCGAGCGCGACAAGTACGTCGACTGGCTCCGTGCCCTGAGCCTCTGCGTCGTGGTGGTCTGGCACTGGGCGTTCACCATCCTGCAGTGGAAGCCGACAGGACCCGAGCCCACCAGCCCGCTGGGCTTCACCTCCGGGCTGTGGATCCTGACGTGGCTGCTGCAGGTGCTGCCGCTCTTCTTCTACGTCGGCGGCCACGTGCACCTGCTGTCCTGGGAGCGGGCCCGGGCGCGCGGCGTCGGCATCGGCTCCTTCGTCTGGCGGCGCATCCGCGCGCTGGCTTTACCGGCGCTGTTCCTGTCCGGGGCGTGGATCTCCATCGGCGCGGTGGTCACGTTCACGTTCCGGGTGGACTGGATGTGGCGGGTGGTGCTGCTGGTGCTCAGCCCGCTGTGGTTCCTCGGCGTCTACCTGGTGCTGATCGCGCTGCTGCCGCTGGCGCTCTGGCTGCACCGCCGCTACGACGTGCTGGCGCTGATCTGGCTCGGCGGCGCGTCACTGGTGGTCGACGTGGTGCGCTTCCGGTACGGGGTCGAGTGGGTCGGCTGGCTCAACATGCTCCTCGTCTGGGGGCTCGCCCACCAGGCCGGGTTCTTCTACGACCGGATCGTCATCCTGCCCAGGCGCTATGACGTCGCGGTGCTCTGGACCGGCCTCTTCGCCCTCTTCGGCCTGGTCTACTCCGGCATCTACCCGGGCTCGATGGTGGGCGTGCCCGGCGACAAGTGGTCGAACATGGCGCCGCCCACGTTCGTCATCGTCGCCCTGCTGCTGTTCCAGATCGGGCTGGTGGAGGTGCTGCGGCCGTCGATGGAGCGCGTCCTCGAGCGGCCCGGCTGGCGCCGGGTGAACGACTTCATCAACCGGTACGCGCTACCGCTCTTCCTCTTCCACACGACCGGGATGGCCATCGCGCTGGGGCTGTCGTGGTGGCTCTTCGGCAACCTGGGCACCGAGATCCCGCCTGACCTGAAGTGGTGGCTGGAGCGCCCCATCGCGATCATCGGCCCGCTGATCTGCACCACCCCGGTCATCTACCTGTTCGGGCGCCGACGTGCTTAATCCTGCTCGTCAGAGTCCTTCGGGATGCGGCAGGCGCGCTCCAGGTAGAGGGCGGCGCAGATCAGCGCCACGCAGGCCAAGAACGACCCGGTCGCGATGAAGAACTCCGATCGCGGCGTCTCCCGGTCGAACATCTGCACCGTGTAGAGACCGAACCCGGCGAACAACCCCGCGAACGCCGCCCCCACATACGCCGACGCCTTCGCCAGCGCGGCCAGCCGGGCCACCGCCAGCGGCTCCACCGGCTTGGTGCCCGGTTTCCTGGCGATCCTGGCCTTGGTCGTCCACGCGCTGTAGCCCTCGCCGATGGCCAGCAGCAGCACCGTGGGGATCGCGGTCCACGGCATGAGGGGCAGGTCGGCGTAGACGGGTCTGACCAGCGCCCACGCGATCAGCGCAACGACGATGACGATGCCGACCAGGCGGCCGGGATGGGTGAGCTTCAATCGGGCCTCTGCAGCTTCAGGTCCTCGCGCAGGCGTACCCCTTCCTTGTCGACGCCCTCCAGCAGCTCCGCCACCCGGCCGCGCCCGGGCACCACGCCGTCGGGGTCGGCCTTCACCCAGGGCACCAGCACGAACGCGCGCTCGTGGGCGAGGGGATGCGGCAGCGTCAGCTCGGGGTCGTCGCAGACGGTGTCGCCCACCACGATCAGGTCGATGTCGAGGGTGCGCGGCCCCCAGCGCTCGGTGCGCACCCGGCCGAAGGCGTTCTCCACGCTCTGCGCCCGCTCCAGCAACGTGCGCGGCGCCAGCGTGGTCTCGGCGATCACGACCGCGTTGAGGTACGGCTTCTGCCCGGCAGGACCGCCGACGGGGTCGGTCTCGTAGACCGGGGACGCCTTGACGAACTCCAGCCCGGGGGCGTCGAACAGGGTGTCCACGGCGCCCTGCAACGTCTGGAACCGGGGCCCCAGGTTGCTGCCCAGTGCCAGGACGACTTTCATACGCGGCTCCGCTCGATGGTCACGACCACGTCGTCGAACGGCAGCGGGATGGGCGCCGCCGGTTTGTGCACGCTCACCTCGACCCTGCCCACCAGCTCGCTCGCCAGGCAGACGTCCGCCAGCCGCTGCGCGAGCGTCTCGATCAACGCGACCGGCTCGCCCTCCACGACCTCGACCAGCGCCTGGGCCAGCTCGCCGTAGTGGACGGTCTTGGTGAGATCGTCGCCGGCCGCCGCCGGCGCGGTGTCGAGGAACAGCGTCGCGTCGATCACGAACTCCTGCCCGAGCTCCCGCTCGGCAGCGAGCACGCCGTGCCTCCCCCTGGCCCGCAGGCCCTTGAGAGCGATGCGATCAGCGCTCAAGCTCGCCTTCCTCCTCCTCGTCGTCGTCCCCCTGGAGCACCGGCGAGCCGTGATGCATCCACAGCCGCCAGCCCTGCGAGGTGCGGATGTAGACGTTGCTGGCCACCACCTTGCCCGCGGCGAAGCTGGCCTCGCCCTCCTCGCCGGCGGTGAGGATGTTCTCGACGCAGGTCAGCACGGCCACGTCACCCAGCACGGTCGTGTTGACGTCGGTCAGCACGAACTGGATGTAGGTGGTGTTGGCCATGATCAGGGCCCAGGACCGCAGCACCTCGGACCGGCCGGCGAGCAGCGTCCAGCCCGGATGCACGCAGCTGACCTGGTCGTCGGCGGTGTCCTCGGCCCAGACCTCGGTCATCTTGTCGAGATCGCCGCTCTCGATCGCGGCGTAGAACTCCTGGTTGACCGTCTCGATGGCGGCGGTGTCGACGCTCATGTGCCTGCTCCGGCTCTCTTCCATGCGGCAGCCACGCGCACGGCATCGGCATTGGGGGCCACGTGGTGGACGCGTACGCACCAGGCGCCCGCTTGCGCGGCCAGTGCGGTCACGGCCAGCGTGGCGTCGTCACTACGGCTGAACGGCCGGGGCGTGCCGTCGGAATCGGCCAGCAGCCGCCCGAGGAACCTCTTGCGCGAGGCCCCGATGAGCAGCGGGTAGCCCAGCTCGGCCAGCTGCGGGATCCCGTTCAGCAGCGCCCAGTTGTGCTGGGCGTTCTTGGCGAAACCGAGGCCCGGGTCGAGCACGATCTGCTCCTCCGTGACACCTTCCGCCAGGACCAGGTCGACCCGCTTGCCGAGCTCCTCGCGGACCTCGGTGACCACGTCGGCGTAGACGGCTCGGCTCTCCATGTCGTGGCTGTGGCCGCGCCAGTGCATCACGACGTACGGGATGCCGGTCTCGGCCACCACGCGCGGCATCTCGGGGTCGGCGAGACCGCCGCTCACGTCGTTGACGAGCCGCGCGCCCGCCTCGACCGCGGCCCTGGCCACCTCGGCCCGCATCGTGTCGACGCTGACCGCCACTCCCTCGGCGTCGAGCGCTCTGATCACGGGCACGACCCTGGCCAGCTCCTCCTCCAGCGACACCCTGGCCGCGCCGGGGCGGGTGGACTCCCCGCCCACGTCGACCAGGTCGGCCCCCTCCTCGACCAGGTCAAGGCCGTGCTGGATGGCGGCTCTCTCGTCGAACCACCGGCCGCCGTCGGAGAACGAATCGGGGGTCACATTGACCACACCCATGACGAGGCACCGATCCGCACCTCCCGGCACGTTGATGGGCACGCTAGTCATGGGCCAAGCCTAGGCGCTTCCCCACACATGTTGACATCGTGGGTCCCCGTTCGACCATCAGCGGCCCAGGATCAGCGCCATCGCCTCGGATCGGGTCTTGTCACTCGTGCGGAAGTCGCCGCGGACGGCCGAGGTGACGGTCTTGGCGCCCGGCTTGCGTACGCCACGCATGGTCATGCACAGGTGTTCGGCCTCGACAACCACGATGACCCCGCGCGGCTCCAGGACCCGCATGAGGGCGTCGGCGATCTGGGACGTCATGCGCTCCTGGACCTGGGGGCGGCGGGCGTACACGTCGACCAGGCGGGCCAGCTTGGACAGGCCGGTCACCTGGCCGCGGTCGTTGGGGATGTAACCCACGTGGGCCACGCCGTGGAACGGGACCAGGTGGTGCTCGCAGGTCGAGTAGACCTCGATGTCCCTGACGAGCACCATCTCGTCGTGGTCGACGTCGAAGACCTTCGTCAGCACGTCCTCGGGCGTCTGGCCGAGCCCTGAATACTGCTCGGCCATGGCTCGGGCGACCCTGGCGGGGGTGTCGAGAAGGCCGTCCCTGTCGGGGTCCTCGCCGATCGCGTAGAGGATCTCGCGTACGGCCTTCTCGATCCGGCCCAGGTCTACGTCGTGCTGAGTCACGCACTTTCTCCGGACGGGAGGGCGTCCTGGTGGCCCCCGGTGAGCGAGCCGTTGGCCGACTGCTCCTTGGGGGTCAGGATGGGCGGCCGGTCGGACGGGAGCCGCTTGCCGTAGCCCGCGTAGGACGGGCGGTGCTCCTTGACCACCACGGCGGAGAAGATCTGGAGCACCTGCTCGCGGGAGAGGGTCTCCTTCTCCATGAGCTCGAGCACCAGGTTGTCGAGCACGTCGCGGTATTCGACCAGGATGTCCCACGCCTGGTCGTGCGCCGTCTCGATCATCCGGCGGACCTCCTCGTCGATCGTGGAGGCGATCTTCTCGGAGTAGTCGCGCTCGTGGCCCATCTCGCGGCCCAGGAACACCTCGGCCTGGCCGGTGCCGAACTTACGGGCGCCGAGCTGCTCGCTCATGCCGTACTCGGTCACCATGCGGCGGGCGACGGCCGTGGCCTTCTCGATGTCGTTGGAGGCGCCGGTGGTGGGCTCGTGGAAGACGAGCTCCTCCGCCGCGCGGCCGCCGAGCAGCATCGCGAGCTGGTCCATCATCTCCGACCTGGTGGCCAGGAACTTGTCCTCCATCGGCAGCGTCATCGTGTAACCGAGCGCGCGTCCCCGGGACAGGATCGTGATCTTGTGGACCGGGTCGGAGTTGGGCAGCGCATGCGCCACCAGCGCGTGACCGCCCTCGTGGTAGGCGATCATCTTCTTTTCCTTGTCGGACATGACCCGCGACTTGCGCTCGGGCCCTGCCATGACACGGTCGATCGACTCCTCGAGGACGTCCATCGTGATCAGCTTCTGGTCGGCCCGCGCGGTGAGCAGGGCGGCCTCGTTGATCACATTGGCCAGGTCGGCGCCGGTGAACCCGGGGGTGCGGCGCGCGATGACGTCGAGGTCGACGTTGGGCGCGAACGGCTTGCCGCGACCGTGGACCTTGAGGATGCCCTTGCGGCCCTCGAGATCGGGGCGGTCGACGGTGACCTGCCGGTCGAAGCGGCCCGGACGCAGCAGCGCCGGGTCGAGGATGTCGGGCCGGTTGGTCGCGGCGATGAGGATCACGCCGCCCTTGACGTCGAAGCCGTCCATCTCGACGAGCAGCTGGTTGAGGGTCTGCTCGCGCTCGTCGTGACCGCCGCCCAGGCCAGCGCCGCGGTGGCGGCCGACGGCGTCGATCTCGTCGATGAAGATGATCGCCGGGGCGTTGGCCTTCGCCTGCTCGAACAGGTCACGCACACGCGAGGCACCGACACCGACGAACATCTCGACGAAGTCGGAACCGGAGATCGAGTAGAACGGCACGCCCGCCTCGCCGGCCACGGCGCGGGCCAGCAGGGTCTTACCGGTGCCGGGCGGGCCGTACAGCAGCACGCCCTTGGGAATCTTGGCGCCGATCGCCTGGAACTTGGCCGGGGCCTGCAGGAACTCCTTGATCTCCTGGAGCTCCTCGATGGCCTCGTCGGCGCCCGCGACGTCGGCGAACGTCGTCTTGGGGGTGTCCTTGGTGATGAGCTTGGCCTTGGACTTGCCGAAGTTCATCACTCGCGAGCCGCCGCCCTGCATCTGGTTCATGATGAACAGGAAGAGCAGCACGATGATGACGATCGGGAGGAAGCTGACCAGGATGCTCACCAGGAGGTTCTCCTGCGGCACCTCGGTGTTGAAGCTCTTGGTCTTGCCGGCGTCGTACTGAGCCTGAAGCTCGTCGGTCAGCTTGCTGCCGTAACCCGTGACCCAGTTGGACTGGATCAGCCTCGTCGGTGAATCACCGGGCTTGACCGCGACCGGGTTGACCAGTGTCAACTCGATCCGGTTGTCCTTGTCGACAATCTTGGCGTTGCTGACGTTTCCGGTGCGAATCTGCTGGAGAACCAAGGACGTGTCGGCCTGCTTGAAATTACCGCCGCCACTCCAGAGCTGAGTGACGAGGAGGAGCAGCACGACGATGCCCAGGATCCACAGCAGTGGCCCACGTGTAAATCGCTTGAGATCCATCCGATGCGGAACCCCTTGCGGGCCCGTCCCTTCCTGAACATGGCCTGGAACCCCGGGCTGCCCCGGGGCCGCGGCATCCGACACCGCGACTTCTGACTACCCGAAGGCGACACGCGGTCACCCTTCAAGAGTCTGAAGGTACACCGGCAGAGCGCACGGGGGGACCCGCCCGCTACACCGGTCTTGCCCTATCAACGTACGTCACGTTGCGCGGTGTTCCCGGCCGCGTTCCAGATTGCTACTTGTAAACATGTGGGGCCAGAGTGCCGATGAACGGCAGATTGCGGTATCGCTCGGCGTAGTCCAGCCCGTAACCGATGACGAACTCGTTGGGAATGTCATAGCCCACGTATTTCACATCGATCGGCACCTTCACCGCGTCCGGTTTCCGCAGCGCGGTGCAGATCTCCAGCGACGCGGGATTGCGCGACTTCAGGTTTTCCAGGAGCCAGTGCAGGGTCAGGCCCGAGTCGATGATGTCCTCGACGATCAGCACGTGGCGGCCCATGATGTCGGTGTCGAGGTCTTTCAGCACGCGCACGACGCCGGACGACTTGGTGCCCGCGCCGTACGACGACACCGCCATCCAGTCCATCTGCACGGGCACGTGCAGGGCTCTGGCCAGGTCGGCCATCACCATGACGGCGCCTTTCAACACGCCCACGAGCAGCAAGTCTTTACCCGCGTAGTCCTCGTCGATC
The DNA here is from genome assembly GCF_039535785.1 of Nonomuraea helvata. Classification (NCBI taxonomy): domain Bacteria; kingdom Bacillati; phylum Actinomycetota; class Actinomycetes; order Streptosporangiales; family Streptosporangiaceae; genus Nonomuraea; species Nonomuraea helvata. The sequence continues at coordinate 2,203,986 of NZ_BAAAXV010000009.1, read as the reverse complement.
CGCCCGGCAAGCTCTTTGATCTTCGCCTGGAGCTCGTCCTCGGGAATGAGGACCTTTTCCAGGTCATTGCCCATGTCGGCAGCGTCCACCTGTGGTTCCTTATGCGATGGGACTGATGGCGACTATCAGGGTGCCATATCGCCGCACGGCGGACAGACCCCCCGGCAGGTCAACGGCTTTCTGCCCGTGCCACCGCGTGACCAGCCCGTCCACGGCAAGGATATGAGCAGCGGACAGAGCTCCTGAGGGAGCCCCGGCCGCGATGGCCGCCCGCCGCAGCACCCGCCGCCTGACGGCGTCGGGCAGCTTTTCCAGCTCCGGTACGGCCAGCGTCACCGAGCCCGGAATATCGCTAAGAGCGCAATTCTGGTACGCCGATTCGGCCCACTCGTCCAGGGCGTCGGCGTCCTCGCGGGCCATCCTGGCGGTCCTGGCGAGCGCCTCGGCCACTCCTGGGCCGAGCTCCGCCTCCAGAACGGGGAGGACCCTGTATCTGACGCGGACCCTCGTGTAGCGGGGGTCCTCGTTGTGCGGGTCGTCCCAGGGGACGAGGTCCAGGGCCTGGCAGGCCCTGACGGTGGTGGCCCTGGGGATGTCGAGGAACGGTCTCCGGTAGCGGCCGCTGCGGGCCGCCATCCCGGACAGCGACCTGACGCCGCTCCCCCTGGCCAGCCCCAGCAGCACGGTCTCCGCCTGGTCGTCCCTGGTGTGGCCGAGCAGGACCACCTGCGCCTGGTGTTTGTCGGCCGCCTCCGCCAGCGCCTGGTATCGGGCCTCCCGCGCCGCCGCCTCGGGGCCGCCCTCGGTGCCCACCGTCACGGTGAGGACCTCGGCGGGGTGGAGGTCCAGCCGGGTCTTCCCGATGTCCACGACCGTCCTCGCCCGCTGGGCCGAGCCCGGCTGGAGCTGGTGGTCCACGGTGAGCAGCCCGGCGCGCAGCCCCATCCGGGGCGCCACGAACGCCAGCGCCGCCGCCAGCGCCAGGGAGTCGGCCCCGCCGCTGCACGCCACCATGACCAGCGCGTCCTTAGGGACGTCGGCCAGCGCCTCACGCACTGCCCTGCGCACGTCGGCTACGGCTGGATGTGGACCCACGGGTGCCATTGTCCCGTGCCGCCACCCCACCACCCGCACCCTGTCCCGCCGACGCGGCGCTCCGAACGCGTGGGTGCTCGCGCGGCCGGCGCGGCGACGCACAGGTCCCGTGCTCCGGGGGCACGCGTCGCTGAGCGCCGTGGTCGATACGGCGCTCAGCGAGGCGGGTGTGGTGGTTCGGGGGGCTAGGCCCAATGCCGCTTAGTTAAGGGCTTGGGCTGAGAGTCAAGGGTCTGTGATGAGGATGTCGATGCTGATGGTGGCCTTGTAGCTGGTCCGATCGACGGTGCCCTTGGCGTTGTACTTGGAGATCGCACGTTTGACGACGCGGGGTCGGGTGCGGACCCGCCGGGCGGGCATGAGGTCGGCCAGGATGTGGCTGCCGATGGTGCCGACCAGGTCGATGACGGTGTCGGCGATGATGCCCGCGGCTTGGATAACCAGGTCGCGGGCGGTGTGCAGGGCGATGGTGAAGCTGGCCCGGTCGGGGTCGATCCCGTGCTGGGTGCTGGTGGCGTCGGCCATCGCCAGGCGCAGGAGCTGGTAGGTGAGCAGCAGGGCGTACATCTCCTGGTCGAGGCCGTCGGGGGTGCGGGCGCGCAGCACGCGTCCGCCGAGGATGGTGGATTTCACCTCCAGATAGGCCGTCTCGATCTCCCACCGCTCGTGGTAGAGCGCGATCAGCTCGGCGGCGGGATGGGTGCGGTGCTCGGTCAGGGTGGTGACCAGCCGGTACAGGCCGGTACAGGCCGGTGCGGCGGCCGGTGGCCGTGGCGATGGCGATCTCGCAGTCGATGACGCGGACCGCGACCGGGCCGAGCATCGACAGGTAAGAGCCGTCGGCCAGGCGGCGCAGCACCGGCAGCCGGCGGCCGTTCTTGACCCGGACCAGCGTCTGGGCACCGGTCGCCGCGATCGCACTCACCAGCGCCTGGGCGGCAAAGTTCCGGTCCAGCAGCACGATCATGCCCGCGTGCAGGCTGCGTACCAGTCGCGGCGCGTATGTCGTCTCCCCATCGGTGGTCGTGCCGAACACCGCGTCCAGCAGGGTGCGGGTGCCGCAGGAAATCAGCACCAGCAGCCGGATCTGCGGATACCCCGAGCTGCCGTGGTTGCAGCGCTGCCGGGACAAGACCCTCAGATTCGCCGCGGTGTCGGGCACCGCGATCGTGGTGCCGTCGATCGCGCAGACCCGCCATCCCCGCCACCACACGCCCGGGGTGGCGATCCCCGCGGCCGGGCCGCGCAGCAGCTCCCACAGCCACCGCACCGGCTCGACCCCCACCCGTCGGCGGGCCTGCACCAGCGCACTGGCCGTCGGAACGGCGACCTTCAGCCCGGTCAGCCCGGCCGTCAGTCTCTGCCATACCTGCCGCCAGCCCAGCTCCGGAAACAAGCACCCGGCCAGCAGTAGGTACACCACCACTCGCGAGGGTAGATCTCGCACGCGCGTCTGCGTCCTGCCCGTCTGCGCCAGCGCCTCATCGACCATCTCGAACGGGATGAGCCGGGTCAGCTCACCCAGATGACCGGGCGCGAACGCTCCTGCGGCAACCACCACATCACGACGCATGACAGACTGGACATCCAACGGAGCTCCTGCCGAACAGTGATCTTGGTCGACACCGTTCTAGCAGGCGCTCCGTTGCTGTCTCCGCTGGCTTGACCGACTCGTCACAACGCTAACTAAGCGGCATTGGGGCTAGGCCGGGAGTGCCGGGGTGCCGATGACGCGGTTGATCCAGGCGTCCGGGTCGCCGATCTCCGGCGTCGTGGGCAAGGTCTCGGGCGAGGTCCAGATGCGGTTGAAGCCATCCATCCCCACCCGGTCCACCACCTTCCGCACGAACGCCGACCCCTCCGCGTACTGCTTCATCTTGAGCTCGATCCCCAGCAGCCGCCGCACCGTGCGGTCGAGCCGGGAGCCGCCCTCACGGCGCTGGGCGAACTTGGCGCGGATGTCGGCCACCGAAGGCACCACGGACGGGCCCACCGCGTCCATGACGTAGTCGCCGTGCCCCTCCACCAGGGTCATCACGGCCGTCAACCGGTCGAGGATCTCCTTCTGGCCGGGCGACTGGATGGCGTCGATGAGGTTGCCCTCGCCGCCGCGCACCACGTCGGCCACCGTGTCGGCGGCGTTGCGGAGGCGTTCGAGCAGCGTGGGCAGGTCGAGGTCGGACGCGAGCAGGAACTCGGTCATCTGCGACCGGACGTATTCGCGCAGCCACGTGACGCCCGTGAACTGCACCCGGTGCGTCTCCTCGTGGAGGCACACCCACAGGCGGAAGTCGTGCGGGTCGACGCCCATCTCGCGCTCGGCGTGGACGATGTTGGGGGCGACGAGCGTCAGGCGCCCCGCGGGCTCCTGGCCCGTGGGGTCGGGCGGGAGGAACAGCTCGTACTGCCCCAGGACCCGCGAGGCGAGGAAGGCGAGGACGGCCCCCACCTCCACGCCCGTGATGCGGGAGCCCACGGCCGTGACGATGGCGGGCGGCTGGTTGGCGCCGCTGCTCATGCGCTGGGTCAGCGGCTCGAGCACCACGCGGAAGCCCTCGACGTTCGCCTTGATCCAACCGGGCCGGTCGACGATGGTCGCGGCCTGCGGCGCGGTCTCAGTATGGATCTTGGTGAAGCTGCGCACGTGGCCCTCGGCCTCGCGTGACAGGGTGCGGAGCTCGGTGACGGCCTGCCTGGCCTCCTCCCGGCTCACCTGAGGACCGGGGCGCACCAGGCGCGTGCCGGTCGTGACGGCCAGATCCCAGTCGATCACCTGCATACCGTCCACCGTACGTGCTCGATGCTCAACCCGCGAAGGAGCATCCTTACGACCTTGCGACGATGGCCGCCAGGCGGTCGAGTACGGGCTCGGCGGTTACCGGTACGCGGTCCGCCATGAACGCGAACGTCACCAGCCGCCCGTCCTTGGTGGTCGCCATGCCCGCCAGCGTGTTGACGTTGTTGAGCGTCCCGGTCTTGGCCCGTACGAGCCCCACCTGCCCCCGGCTGTCGCTCTCCGTGAACCGCCGGCCGTTGCCCAGAGTGCCGGAGAAACCGGCGATCGGCATGCCCGAGGCGATGGCGTGAAGGTTGGGCTGGCTCGCGGAGGAGGACAGGGCGATCGCCTTGGCCAGGGCGCTCGGGCTGATGCGGTTGCGGGGGGACAGGCCGCTGCCGTCGGAGAGCGAGACGCCCTGCGCGGCGCCGATCCGCTGCAGCACCGCGATCACGGCCTTGGTGCCGCCCTCGAACGACGCCTCCTGCCCTTCCTTGATGGCGACGTGCCTGATCAGGGCCTCGGCCATGTCGTTGTCGCTGCGGGTGAGGGTGTGCTCGACGAGGGAGTAGAGCGGGGCGGAGTCCACCCGGCCCAGCTCCGGGGCGCCCGCCGGCGCCTTGGCCGGCCGTACGGACTTCGACACCGCGATGCCCTGCCTGGCCAGCAGCTTGGCGAAGGCCGCGGCGGCGTACTGCGCCGGGTTGGAGACCCGGGGCTGGCGGTTGCGCGGATTCTGGCGGCCTTCGTCGATGGCCAGGGCGTAGACGGGCGCCACCTCGCCGTCCGGGACGTAGTTCGGCTTCCAGCCGGGAGCGATGGCCGTACCGACAAAAAGCGACGTGTCGTACGAAAGCGTGATTTTGCGAATGTTTTGCGACTTGAGGTTGGCGGCGGTGCGGGCCGCCAGCGTGGCGAGGCTGGCCTGCTTCGGGTACGTGGGCTTCGCCGACGGGCCGGCGAGCAACGGGTCGCCGCCCCCGATCAGGACGGCCGTGCCCGGGCTCGCACCCTGGACGACCCTGGTGGAGAAGCGGGTGTCCGGCCCCAGGGACGCGAGGGCGGCGGCGCAGGTGACGACCTTCGTGGTGGAGGCCGGGACGATCGGGGTGTCGGCGTTGGAGGCGAAGATCCGCTCGCCGGTGGCCGCGTCGAGGACCACCGCGCCGACCCGATCGCCGAGCGCTTCGTCACCCAGCGCGTCGGTGAGCTGCCGCGTCAAAGTACCCTTAGTCGGGAGAGGTCCGTCTCCTGGCTTCACCGAAAGCTGGGCCAGCACAGGCCCCGAGGTGACCACGGGGACGGAAGGAGACCCTTCCGGCGGGGACGCCGTCGGCTTGGTCGGTGAAGACTGCCTCGTCAACGCGCCCAGGCTGAAGTCGGTGGTCATCGCGTAAACGCCGATGACGATCGTCAGGGCCTGCAGCACGGCGAGAGTGGTCAACATCACCCACCGGTCGTGCCGCGCCACGTCGCCTGCCCTCTCTTGTGTGTTCGCCTACGAGACATTAACGCCCACCCGGGGGTGCCGGGGGGCTTGAGTGCGGGAGACGATGCCGGACCAGGCGCCGCCTGGCAAGGCGGGATCGACCCATGAGAAAGGACCGCGGTGGAGTTCGACGTCGTCGTTGAGATTCCGAAGGGGCAACGGAACAAGTACGAGGTGGACCACGAGACCGGGAAGATCAGGCTCGACCGGCTCCTGTTCACCTCCACGCAGTACCCCGCCGACTACGGCTTCATCGAGAACACCCTCGGCGAGGACGGCGACCCGCTCGACGCGCTGGTGCTCCTGCAGGAGCCGACGTTCCCCGGCTGCTACATCACCTGCCGGGCGGTGGGCATGTTCAGGATGACCGACGAGAAGGGCGGCGACGACAAGGTCCTCTGCGTTCCCTCCACCGACCCGCGGATGCACCACATCCAGGACATCCATCATGTCTCGGAGTTCGACCGGCTGGAGATCCAGCACTTCTTCGAGGTCTACAAGGACCTGGAGCCGGGCAAGTCCGTCGAAGGCGCCAACTGGGTGGGCCGCATCGAGGCCGAGGCCGAGATCGAGCGCTCCTTCCAGCGGCTCAAGGAGTCCGGCGGGCATCACTGACGCCTCACTGGGGCCTGGTGGCGCCCACCAGGTCCCCTCGCCAGATCGAGGCCACCCGCACCACGTCGCCGGTCTGCGGGGCGTGCACCATCTGACCGTCGCCGACGTAGATCCCGACGTGGTGGATGGTGCTGGGATCGTCCTTGACGTAGCCGAAGAAGAGCAGGTCGCCCCGTTTCAGCTGGTCCAGCGGCACGTGCGGGCCCGCCGTCCACTGGGTGCCCGTCCAGTGGTCGAGCTGTATGCCCGCCCTCTCCCAGGCCCGCATCGTCAGCCCCGAGCAGTCGTAGGTGTCCGGGCCGGCGGCCGCCCACACGTACGGCTTGCCGAGCTGGGTCAGCGCCCAGTTGGCCGCCACGTCCCCCGTGGCCGAACCCCCTGAGACCAGCCTTGGCAGCGCCGCGGCCCGCTGCTGGGCCAGCAGCTTCGCGTGGCTGCGCGCCTTGTCCACCTGATGGCGCAGGACCACCGTACGCGCCCTGAGCTCCTTCGTCTGCTCCTGCTGCCTGGCCACGGCCGCCTCGGCGGCGCTCTTGGCCGCTCCGGCGCGCTCCGAGGCGGCCTGCTGGGCGTCGTAGGCGTTCGCGGCCTCGGTACGCAGGATGGCGGCCACCTGCTGGGCGTCGTCCATCCGGCTGAGCACCGCCGCCCGCTCACCCCAGAGCTGCGCGAGCATCCCGGCCCGGTGCAGGGCGCCCTCCCTGTCTCCCCGGTCGGTGATCATGCCGATGATCGGCGCCATGGGAGCCATCCCGCCGTAGCTCTCGGTGGCCAGCAGGGCGACCTCCTGCCTCACCCGCTCGGCCTCCGCGTCCGCCGCCGCCAGGCGCGCGCTGGACTGCGCGTACACCCGCTCGGCCTGCCGGAGCCGGACCAGCTCGCCGTTGTACGCCTCCACCAGCCGCTCCACCTCGGCCGCCAGCCCGTCCAGCTGCGACTGCGCCGTGGCCAGCTTGGCGGTGACCGCCCCCAGCTCCTTGGAACGGTCACGTGCCGTCTGGCGTGCCTTTTTCACGTCCCGCGAGGTGGGGGGTTCGGCCCCCGCGGGCGGACATAGGGCGACTATCAGGCAGCAAGCCAGCAGCCCTGTCCGAAATGCACGCATTGGTCCCCCTGGAAACACATGGCTACTCTATGCACACGGTTCCCAGCAGTCCGCTTACGTAACGTAGTCAGCCCCCGCGTGTCGGGGATCAGCCGGTCGTGGTGGGCGACGGCTCCTCACTGGTGGGGGTGACCGTCTGCGTGGGCGTCGCGGCCGGGGTGGTGGGAGGAGGAGGCTGCGTCGCCGTGGGCGTGGGGCAGGGAGTGCGGGTGGGAGTCGCGGGCGGGGACGGGTGGCCGGACTGGTGGCCGGGCGGGTGGTCAGACGGGGGGCCGCCGTCCGGTGGGGCCTGCGTAGGAGGCGGAACGTACGTGGGCGGCGGGACCTGCGACCCGGGCGGCTGCTCATGGGGCAGGGGCGGCCCGGAGGACGGCTGTCCGCCATCGGGGGGGGCGGACCACGTCGTTGACCGGCACGACGGGAGGCACGAGCATCGGGGCGCGGGTCACGCCGATCGGCTGGGTGGCCCTGCTGTCCAGCACCGGCTCCCCGGTCACCTGGGCATCCGGCGACTCGGAATGCCAGGGCAGCTGGATGCCGGGCGGCTGGCCCGTCGCGGGAAACGCGGCCGTCGCCACACCGGACACGCCGCCGCCGCCCTCGTCGAACTGCTGGAAGATCGTCACTATCGCCACCACGGCCGCGACCGCCGCCACCGCGCTCGCCAGCGCCTTAGTCCACCCCTGAGCGCCGCTCTGCGCGGAAACGGGAAACCCGGCGGCGCCCAGGCCGGCCGTACGCCTGGCGACGTAGCGGCGGTAGGGCAGCAGCTCCGGGTCGACGAAGCAGCTCATCACCCGGATGCGGAGCGAGTCGGGCAGCGCCTCGCCGGGCAGCAGCCCGAAGACCTTGGCGGGCGACACCTCGCGATGGCGGTGCGGGGCGCAGATCTCGCACCGCGGCAGGTGTCTGACCAGCCGCTCGCGCATGTCCGGAGTCAGCTCGCCGGAGAAGCCGGCCAGCATCGCGGCCCGCCGCGGGCAGTCGTACGGGCCCTTCCTGGCGAGGATCTCGGCGGTGATCGCGTCGCTCAGCAGCTCGCGGGCCTCCTCCAGGAGCGGCTCCACCTGCCGCGTGCCGAGCACCAGGGCCAGCTCGGACGCGGACAGCGCGTGCCGGTAGGTGAGCTCCAGGACCTCGCGCTCGGCGACGGGCAGGCTCTGGACGGCGTTCCAGGCCATGATCCGCAGGTCGCCGTCGGCGGGGTCGTCGAGGGGCGGAGCCTCGGCCAGCGCCTCGGCGGCGCCCGGCGGCGCGGCGGCGCGGCGGCGCATGCACTCCGCGCGGGCCAGCGCGTACAGCCAGGCGCGCAGCCTGTCGGGGTCGGCCAGCGCGTCCGCGTGCGCCTCGGCGGCGATCAGCGTGTCGCGGAGCGCCACCTGGGCGCCGTCCGCGCTCAGGAGGAGGGACCAGCAGTAGCGGTAGACGCTCTCCGCGTACGTGTCATAAAGCGCGGAGAGCGCATCGGGATCACGGGCGCGGAGTGCTTCGACCAGGACGCGGTCATTCATATGACCGAAGGTAATTGATTGGTAACTAGTAGTTCTACCGGTTTACGCCTACGGCATAGCGGCGCCCCTGAATTTGCGGAGATTTATTGCTTATGTTCGTTAACGACCTGGGTGCTCCGGTCCACCGCGAACGGCTCGGTGGCGGGCTTCACCGTGTGGATCGGCACGGCGCCGGCGAGCGCCAGATCCTCGTAAGGCCGGCCGGTGGATCCCCAGGTCCTGGCCGTGATGTCGGTCCTCGCCACGGTGGCCCCCGCGGGCAGCCCGGAAACGGTGAGAATGAATCGCGGCGGGCTGCCCGCTTTGACGTCATCCACGAACGTGCTGCCACCGCCGAGGAGTTTGCCCGCTTTGTCGCGCAGCAACGCGTTGACCACCAGACTACTGGCCGGCATTTGATAGGGATTTCCGACATATCCAGTAATAAGGTATGAGCCATCTTTCTGGCGCAAAGTCTGGCTTCGCGTAATAGGAAAGCTCTGGAACGCCGAAGGAATGCGCGCCGCCATCCGCCAGCGCGCTGGACGGTACTGGATCGTCACCTTCGCCGGCTTCTCCACGGAGGTCGCCTGGCCGGTGAAGGCCAGGGACCCGCCCGGCGGCACGGCGTCGAGCGGCTGGTCCATCCTGACCACCTCGGCGCCCTTGTCGTCGTGCCCGACGATCGTGGCCACCACGTGCTCGCCGAAGTGCCACGGGTTGGCGTTGCTGAGCACGCCTGCCCAGGTGACGGCGTACCCGTCGGCGGATTTGACGATATTCGAGACCTGTTCCTTGAGAGCCAGGGGCTTGAGCTCTTGTACTGGTCGTTTCTCGCTGGAGCACCCGGAGAGGCAGATCGCCCCGAGTGCCCCGAGTGCGAGCAGGCTGGCGGTTCGGCTACGCGGGATCACTTTGCCGTGATAACCCGTGCATGGGCACGGATGGCGGGTGACACGCGCCGGGCGTACCAACTCTTTAACGCGGGATCTTCAGCGGGGGCGGACGACCCTGGCCTCGTCCCAGACCGCCTCCGGCGACTCGTAGACCGTGCCGTCGGAGCCGAAGACCAGGTAGCGGTCGAAGTCCGCGGCGAACCAGCGGTCGTGGGTGACCGCCACCACCGTGCCGTCGAACGCGTCCAGCCCCGCCTGCAGCGCCTCGGCGCTGGCCAGGTCGAGGTTGTCGGTCGGCTCGTCGAGCAGCAGCAGCGTGGCCCCGGACAGCTCGAGCAGCAGGATCTGCAGCCGCGCCTGCTGCCCGCCCGAGAGCGAGTCGAAGCGCTGCTCGGCGGTGCGCCCCGCCAGCTCGTAGCGGGCCAGCGTCTTCATCGCCTCGTTCTTGAGCCTGGCGTGCTCGGTCATGACGATCTCGACCGGCGTGCGGCCCAGCAGGTCGGGCCTGGCGTGGGTCTGGGCGAAGTGGCCGGGCACCACGCGGGCGCCCAGTCTGGCGACGCCGTCGTGGGCGACCGGCTCCCCGGCCAGCAGGCGCAGGAAGTGGGACTTGCCCGAGCCGTTGGAGCCGAGGACCGCGACGCGCTCGCCGTACCAGATCTCGAGGTCGAACGGGCGCATGAGCCCGGTGAGCTCCAGCCCCTCGCAGATGACCGCGCGCTTGCCCGTGCGGCCGCCTCTGAGGCGCATCTTGATGTTCTGGTCGCTCGGGGCCACCTCGGGCGGCCCGGCCTCCACGAACTTGCGCAGCCTCGTCTGGGCGGCGTGGTAGGCGGCGGCCATGCCGTCGTTGTACCTGGCCTTGTTCTTCAGCATGTTGACCAGGGCCTTGAGCTTGGCGTGCTCCTCGTCCCAGCGCCTGCGCAGCTCGTCGAGGCGCTCGTTGCGGGCCTTGCGGGCCTCCGCGTACGTGGCGAACCCGCCGCCGTGGATCCAGATGTTGCCGGACTCGACGGTCACGATGCGGTCGGCCGCGTTCGCCAGGAGCTGGCGGTCGTGGCTGACCAGCAGCACGGTCTTGGGCGTCTCCCTGAGCTGCTGCTCCAGCCACTCCTTGCCGGGGACGTCGAGGTAGTTGTCGGGTTCGTCGAGAAGCAGCGTCTGGTCGGGGCCGCGCAGCAGCGCCTCCAGGACGAGCCGCTTCTGCTCGCCGCCGGACAGCGTGGCCACGTCCCGATATTTCACCTTCTCGTACGCGACGCCGAGCGCGGCCACCGTGCAGGTGTCCCACAACACCTCGATGTCGTAGCCGCCCGCGTCGGTGTAGTCGCTGATCGCCTGCGCGTAGCGCATCTGCGTCTTCTCGTCGTCGCGCTCCATCATGGCCAGCTCGGCGTCGTCGAGCCGCTCGGCCGCCGCGCGCACGGCGGGCGGGGCGACGCCGAGCAGCAGGTCACGCACGCTGCTGCCGTCGCGCACGCTGCCGATGAACTGCCGCATCACGCCGAGCCCGCCGGAGCTGGCCACGCTGCCGTCGACCGGCTGTGCGTCGCCGGCGATCAGCCGCATGAGCGTGGTCTTGCCCGCGCCGTTGGGCCCGACGAGCGCGGCCTTGACGCCTTCACCGATCCTGAAGGACACGTCGTTGAGCAGAGGCCGCCCGTCGGGCAGCACGTACGTGAGATGTCCTACTTCGACGTGGCCCATTCCGGCAGCGTAACCGTCCCCTTCCGGCGTGGGCACCACATTTTCCGTCGCTCAGGCGGACACCACGCCTTCTCGAAGCTGGTCCAGCTCCTCATCGACACCCGTCACACCGCGCATCCGCTCACGGATCATCTCCAGGGTCGCGGCTGCCTGCGTCCGGCGGCTCGCCAGGAGATTTTCACGGACGAGCGCGATCACCGGTTGCACCCGATCGTCGGGGAGCTGATCGACCAGGGAGTGAAGTTCTTCACGCATCGCGCTCATACAGGCAGTCTACGTCCGCCCACTCTTGCGCCATTGGCATTTCCCATCGAGGCCCCGCTCGACCACTTGCTCCGCCGAGGACGGTTCAGACGAGGGCGTCCTTGTAGAAGATGCTGGCCTTGCGCGCCCCAGCGGTGCCCGAGGCGAGGCCGAGGCACAGCCTGGGCCGTCCCGACGCGATCTGGATGGCCAGGCCCTCCGGCTCGCGGTAGTCCAGGGACTTGCCCGCCTGGCTGAGCGAGCGCTGGACCTTGGCGCCCGTGCGCAGGTCGACGCAGGTGAGGTACGTGTTGCCCGGCGCCGGGTTGGAGGCGCCGTAGGCCGTGCCGTCGAGCAGGTAGAGGTAGTCGCCGTAAGCCGTGTAGCCCTGGAAGACGCCCAGGCCGGACGGCTGCGCGACGTCGTACAGCTTCTTGGGCGACCCCGCCTTGACCGCCGCCAGCGAGTACGCCACGAACCGCGCCTGGTCGCCGACCCGGCAGCGCATGATCAGCCGGTTGGTCGACGGGTCGATCGCGCACGTGGTGCTGGTCGCGCCCGAGATCAAGGTGTACTTGGTGAGCGCCGAGGACGACGGCCTGAGCGTCTGACCGTTGACGAACTTGAACCTCGCCAGCCGCCTCCCCCACGCGTTCCCCGCGCCGTCGCTCACCGCGTCGGTCTCCGTCCACAGGTAGGCGGAGCCGCCCGACGGCTCGACGCCGATCTGCACGCCGTGTCCGAAGCCCAGGAGGTACATGTGGCCGAGCACCGACCCGGACAGGCTCAGCTTGGTCACGCAGAGATCACCGGCCGCCGCCGAGCCCGAGCCGTTCTTCAACTGGGCCACGTAGATGTGCCCGTGAACGTTGTCGAAGGCGAACGACTGCAGCACGGTCTCGTCGTACAGCGCCTTCTTCCAGATCAACGGGTCTGCGGACGCGGCCAGGTCGAACCGTCCGGCGGAGGCGGCCGCAGCCGTCTCCGTGCCCGCCACAACCGTCGCCGCGACTCCGGCGCCCACCTTGAGCAGATCTCGGCGAGTGACCGTCATACGACCTCCATAACGGATATTTCAGGAAGTCATCACCATAGTGCAGGCCGCTGAGAACGATCGCTGGTTCCCTCACAATCCTCGCAGAGGGCCCTGGACAGTAAGTGATCTAATGACTAGAACTGTAGGGAACTCGCCTCCCCCAAGGACCAGTGATGACGCGATTCCGCTCCGCCTTAGCACCCCTGGCCATCGCGTTGGCCGGCCTGACCGCCGCGCCGCAGCAAGCGTGGGCAGCCCCGCCCAAGCCCGTCCCGTCGGTGGCCCAGCAACAGCAGCAGCAGGCCACGCCGACCGCCGCCTGTACCGTCCCGACGGTCAAGGGAACCACGACCGACGCCCGGCTCACCAGCCTCTTCACCAACTACGGCAACGACAACAGCCGGCTGGACGACTGGACGGGCGCCGACGGCACCTACTCGGTCAAGCTGCCCAACGGCAAGGAACTGTGGATCTTCTCGGACACGTTCCTCGGCCGGGTCAACCCCGGCGGCACGCGGCCGCCCGTGGTCGGTGAGGGCGGCGACACGGTCTTCCTCAACAACTCCTTCGCCGTCGAGCGCGACGGCAGGCTCTCCACGATCCACGACGGCACCACGCAGCAGCCGACCGCCGTGATGCCCCCGCGCGACCAGAACCACTGGTTCTGGGCCGGTGACGCGACGGTGGCCGGCGGGCTCGTGGAGGTCACCTACCAGGAGTACGAGCGGTACGGCACCGGCGCCTGGGACTGGCGCTGGCACCGGAACGTGGTGGCGAGGTTCGCCCCCGGCCGGCTGAACGAGCCGGTCAGCGTGACCGACCTGCCGTCCGCGCACGGCATCTCGTGGGCCTCCGCGATCCTCAAGGACGGCGGATACACCTACGTGTACGGCGTCGAGGACCTCGGCTCGCCCAAGTACATGCACGTCGCCAGGGTCAAGGGGCAGAGCCTGCTGGGCGCGTGGGAGTTCCTCAAGTCCGACGGCACCTGGTCGAAGAGCGAGGCCGACTCGGCGCGGATCATGAGCGGGGTGGCGAACGAGTACAGCATCACCAAGGTCGGATCGGGATATGTCCTGATCACCCATGACACGACCGAGGTGCTCAGCCCGAACATCGTGGCCTACACCTCCTGCTCCCCTGCAGGCCCGTTCACCGCCAAGCAGCACGTCTACACGACCCCCGAGACCAGCGGGAACATCTTCACGTACAACGCCCACGCCCACCCCGAGGTGGCCGGCAACGGGCTCGTCATCTCCTACAACGTCAACAGCTTCGTGAACACCGACCACTACCGGGACGTGACCATCTACCGGCCGAGATTCCTGGATGTGACCTTCCAGTGAGGCGTAACTGGGCGGCCCGCCTGCGGCACGTCACGTTCGACGGGCTGCGGGCGGTCGTGCTGGAGAACGAGCGGCTGCGCGTGACCGTCGTGCCCGACAAGGGCGGCGACGTGGTGGAGTTCCTGCACAAGCCCACCGACAAGGACTTCGTCTGGCTCTCCCCGCAGGGCCTGCGCAACCCGCACGACCACCTCCAGGGCGCGGCCGACGACGTCGCCCAGTTCGTCGACCACTACGAGGGCGGCTGGCAGGAGATCTTCCCCAGCGGCGGCGCGCCGAGCGAGTACCGCGGCGCCCGGCTGGCGCAGCATGGGGAGGTCTCCGGGCTGCCGTGGCGGTCTGAGGTCGTGGCCGACTCCGAGGAGGAGGTCGCGGTACGGCTCAGCGTGCGCACGCGGCGGCTGCCGTGCCGGATGGAGAAGGTCTTCAGGCTGAGGTCGGGGACGGCGGCGCTCGAGATCGAGGGCCGGGCGACCAACGAGGCCGACATCCCCCTGCACGCCATGTGGGGGCAGCACATCGTGTACGGCCTGCCGTTCCTCCGCCCCGGAGCCAGGATCCGGCTGCCGGACGGCGTCAAGGTCATCCCCCACGAAAGCGCGATAAATCCGGCGAAGGGCCGCCGGGTGAAAGCAGGCGGCCCCTGGGACTGGCCGCGGGTGCCCGCCGATCAGGGCGGGGAGACCGATCTGAGCGTGGTCCAGGAGCCGGGAGCGCCGAGCGACATCGTCTACCTGACCGGCTTCGACGAGGGTTGGTACGAAATTTCAGGGGATATCGGTATCCGAGTGGAATGGGAGGCGTCTCTCCTGCCGTACCTGTGGATGTGGCAGGAGCTCGGCGCGTCCACCGATTATCCCTGGTGGGGACGGGCGTACACGGTGGGTCTCGAGCCGTTCTCCAGCATGCCGACCGACGGCCTGGCCGCCGCCGTGGCCAACGGCACGGCCCTGACCCTGGACCCCCACGAGACGAAGGTGTTGCGCTTGCGCGCGGAGGTGCTGGCATGAGTGAGTTCAGTGGGAAGGTCGCGCTCGTCACGGGCGGTTCGATGGGCATCGGGCGGGCGGTCGTCGACCGGCTGGCCGACGGCGGGGCGTCCGTGGTGTTCTGCGGGGTCGACAAGGACGCGGCGCTTAACAGCGAGAGCGTCACCGGTGTGGTCGCCGACGTGCGCAGGGCCGACGAGATGAGCGGCCTGGTGGACCTGGCGGTGGCGAAGTACGGCGGGCTCGACATCGTGGTCACCTGCGCGGGCGTGCAGCGTTACGGCACGGTCGAGGACACCCCTGAGGACGTCTGGGACGAGGTGCTCGACATCAACCTCAAGGGCGTCTACCTCACCTGCAAGGCGGCCGTCCCCAAGCTGAGGGCCAGGGGCGGCGGCTCGATCGTGATCATGTCGTCGGTGCAGGCGTTCTCCTCGCAGGCGCAGGTGGCCGCCTACACGGCGAGCAAGGCCGCGCTCAACGGCCTGACCAGGGCCATGGCGCTCGACCACGCCGCCGACGGCATCCGCGTGAACGTGGTCTGCCCGGGCTCGGTGGACACCCCGATGCTGCGCTGGGCGGCGGACCTGTGGCGGGGCGAGCTGTCGCAGGAGGAGCAGATCCAGCAGTGGGGCCGCTCCCACCCGCTGGGCCGCGTGGGCCGGCCCGAGGAGGTGGCCGAGCTGGTGGCGTTCCTGGCGGGGCCGCGCTCGTCGTTCATCACGGGCGCCGAGCACCGCGTGGACGGCGGCCTGCTCGCGCAGAACCCGGCCGCCCTCCCCGAATAGCCCACGGACAGCCCACGGATCACCAAGGTCACGCAGCAAGCCGGCAAGAGTTGCGCCAACGCGGCGATCTCGCAGGTCGTACCGCTGATACCAGTGGTGCTCGGCGTGCCGGGCGAGCAGCCCCTGCACGGCCCCTCGAAACGACCCACTGATCGAGGAGAGACCTGTGAGGCTATCCAGAAAGGCGGCCGGCCTCGTCACCGCGGCCGCGATGCTCACCGCGCTCGCCCCCGCGGGCGCCGCGGTGGCGAGCACGGTGGCGAGCACGGTGGCGAGCACGGCGGCGAGCCCCCGCTCGACGTGTTACGGCGGCCGCGTCTGCCTGTACGCCGGCTTCGACTTCAACCGCGGCCACGCCGACCTGTGGCGCGACTTCATCCAGGACGACGCCGACTTCGCCGACAACAACTGGCTGAACTGGGACTTCACCAACTCCTGGCACAGCATGAACAACGAGACCAGCTCCATCAGGAACCGCATCGGCTGCAGCGCCACTCTCTGGCAGCACCCGGGGTACACCGGCGCGCACAGCACGTTCACGCACGACTCGAACGACGGCTTCCTGGTCAACAACGCCGTCTCCAACAACCGCGCCAGCGCGCTCGATATCTGGTGTCGCTGAACAGCCGGGCCTGGCCGCCGGAGGCCGGCTGCCGCGGAGTCCTCGCGGGCACGCTGCTGCTGATCTCTGTCGCCGCCTGCGCCGCCGACGAGCCCGCGTCACGGGCGCCCAAGAAGGGCGTCTCCTCGGTGTCAGAACTGGTGCTGCCGTTCGACGCCTACAAGTCCACTCCCGAGCAGCGGGCCATCCTGGGCAACGCCCACAACCAGCTCGTCGAACGCTGCATGCGCAAGAAGGGGACCGTCATCGACCTCCCCGATGAGGATCCCGTCACCATCGCCGCGGTGGACCCCGGCAACTCCCGCCGCTACGGCGTCGCGGACACCGTGGCGACCAAGAACTTCGGCTACCACCTGGCCCGCCTGCCCTCTCCCGACACCACGGGCGCCTGGACGGGCAAGCTCTCCAAGCCGACCCGGCACCGCCTGTACGGCAACGCCGTCGACCGCGGCTGCCTGGACCGGGCCACGCAGACGCTCGGCAAGGGCGCCCAGAAGGCGGACTGGCCGTGGCTGACCCTGCAGGACTCGCTCACGCTGGAGCAGGCCGCCAAGGACCCGTCCGTGACGGCGGCGGCGAAACGCTGGCAGTCGTGCATGAGCCAGGCGGGCCATCCGTACCCGGCTCCGGAGGCCGCCATCGCCGACGGCCGCTGGAAACTGGACAAGCCGGCCATCAGCGAGGAGGAGAAGCAGGTCGCGTACGCGGACACGACCTGTAAGTGGTCGTCGGGCCTGATCGCCGCCTGGTTCGCGGCCGACGCGGAGCTCCAGCGGACGCTCATCCGGGACAACCCCGAGCGCTTCGCCGAGCTCCGCGCCAACCTCAAACAGCGCCTGGCCCGCGCGTCAGGCCTGCTGGCCGAGCACGAACGCGGTCAGGTCCGCTGACTGGCGCAGCCTGCTCGGCTCGTGGACGTACATCATGTGGCCTGCCTCGTAGTACCTGAACTCCACGTTCGCGGCCAGCTCCGCGGGCACGGGCAGGTGGGCGAAGGCGTGCTCGGCGGCGTAGTACGGCGTCGCGCCGTCGTGGTAGCCGCAGGCCACATGGACACGCAGGTGGGGGTTGGCCCGCATGGCCGCGCCCAGCTTGTCGACCACCTGGACGTGCACGCCCTCGAACTCCTTGTACGACCACGGATGCACCCGCGAGGTGAGCACCTCGTACGGCAGGTCGTTGGCGTAGCCCAGCTCGGTACGGAGGTAGTGGTTGAGCGCGGCGCTGTAGGGGCCCATGATCGCGTTCATGCTCGGGTCGGCCGAGAAGTGCTCGCGCCCCGAGTCGGGGTCCCAGCCGAGGAACCGCCCGTCGAGCCGCCCGACGACCTGACGGCGCGAGCGCAGCACCTCGGTGAAGAACCGGATGTGCTCGATCCGCAGGTCCACGCGGTCGACGTAGTCCTCGCTCAGTCCCGTCAGCGCGGCGACCGTGGAGACGGCGGCCGAGCGCTCCTCGGCGCTGAGGCGGTTGCCGCGCGCCAGCGCCCACGGGTAGTCGCGCTCGGCGAACGCCTCGGCCTCGCGGAGCACGTCGGCCAGCGGCCGGTCCCCATGCAGCCCGTGATAGTGCGCAATAGCGGCATAAGTCGGCAAATAGAGGGCGTAGCCCAGGTCGTTGCCCTGGTTGAAATCCCCGGTGATGAAGTCGAGCACCGAGGAGATCAGCATCACGCCGTTGAGGTACATGCCGTACCGCGACTGCAGGTGATCGGCCAGCGCGGCCGCCCTGATCGTCCCGTACGACTCCCCCGCCAGGAACTTCGGCGACATCCACCGCCCGTTCCTGGTGGTCCACAACCGGATGATCTCGCCGACCGACTCGATGTCGCCGGTGAAGCCGTGGTACGGCTCCGCCTTCTCACCCTCGGCGGCCCGCGAGTAGCCGGTCGAGACCGGGTCGATGAAGACCAGGTCGCTCACGGCCAGCAGGCTCTCCTCGTTGTCGGCCAGGCCGTACGGAGGAGGCAGGAGCGCTCCCGCGTCCCCCATCACGACCCGGCGCGGCCCGAGCACGCCCAGGTGCAGCCAGACGCTCGAGGAGCCGGGGCCGCCGTTGAACGCGAACGTGACCGGCCGGCTCAGCGGGTCGGCCCCGTCGAGCGTGTACGAGGTGACGAACATCTCGGCCTTCGGCCGCAGTCCCTCGAACTTGCCGTCGTCGATCACCTCCTCGCGCAGCACCATGGTGCCGGTGGTGGCGGTGTACGCCTGCCCCGACGGCAGGGCGTGCGACGTGGTGACAAGGTTGTCGGCCGGGGGCGCCGGCTGGGTAGCTTCAGACATATCGCCCAATTATGGAGCTACATCGATGGAAACGGACGGATCCGCGAAACGCTCGTTCGGCACGGTGGCGTACCAGCCGGGCCGCCCGGGGTCGCGGTCGTACGGATAGCCGCCCGTCTCCCGGTAGTACTCGGCGTAGCGGGCGACCTTCTCCGGGTCCAGCCGCACCCCCAGCCCGGGCCCCGGCGGGACGGCGATGGCGCCCTCCGAGTACGCCATCTTCCCGCCCTCGATCACGTCGTCCGTGAGCTGGTGGTAGTGCGCGTCGGCGGCGTAGGTGAGGTTCGGCAGCACCGCGCCGAGGTGCAGCATGGTCGCCAGCTGGATGCCCAGCTCCCCTGACGAGTGCACGGCCACCCCGAGCTGGAACGTCTCGCACACGCCCGCCGCCTTCACGCACGGCCTGATGCCGCCCCAGAACGTCGTGTCGAGCAGCACCACGTCGGCGGCCCTGCGCATGACGTTCGAGGCGAGCTGCTCGAAGTTGACCACGACGGTGTTCGTCGCCAGGGGCACCCTGACCTGCTCGCGGATGGTCCTGAGCCCTTCCAGGCCCCAGACCGGGTCCTCCAGGTAGTCGTTGTTCAGCCCCTCGATGGCCCGGCCGAAGCGCAGCCCCTCGGCCACCGAGAGCACGGCGTTCGGGTCGTACCTGAGCCGGTCGTCAGGGAACGCCTCGGCCAGCGCCCGGTAGCACTCCAGCTCGTAGTCCGGCGGGAACACGCCGCCCTTGAGCTTGTGAACGGCGAACCCGTGCGCCTTCTTGAGATGCCTGGTGTGCTCGACGAGCTGCTCGGGCGTGCGGATCTCGCCGTGGCCCTCGGCCGCGTACCGGAAGAACAGGTACGAGGCGAACGGCACGGCATCGCGGATCCGCCCGCCGAGCAGGTCGTGCGCGGGCACGCCCAGGTGCTGCCCGATGAGGTCGATGCAGGCGAACTCGATGGCCGCGAGAAGCTGCGTCCTGTTGTTGTAGAGCGAGGCCGTCGGGTTGGCGATCTTGAAGCGCAGCGCCTCGAGCTGGAAGGGGTCATGGCCCTTCAGGTACGGCATCAGCGCGCGGAACGCTGCTTCCGCGCTCTCCCCTCCGCCGCCCATCTCGCCCAGGCCGACCAGCCCGTTGTCGGCCTCGACCTCGACGATCGTGCGGACGAACCTGCCCCAGTGCGCGCCGTTGCTGTGCCGCAGCGGCGCCTCCAGCGGGACCGCGACCGTTGTGGCCCTGATGTCGACGATCTTCACGAACACGTCCCCCAAACAGCGGCCACCCCGCAGGCGGGCAGCCGTACCTTGACCGTCTCATCCACCACGTCGAGCCCGCGGGCCGCGCGCAGCCCCGGCAGGCGGACCGACACCTCGACCGGCTCGGACGCGAGCGACTGCAGTCGCACCACGCGCTCGTCCCCCGACCGCCCGATCGACGTGATCAGCACGTCGGGGTGGTCGACCGACGCGTACGTCTCGGTGACGTCGGGGCTGTCGGTGATCAGCGCGCCGACGAACGGCTCGGTCAGCCCCGAGGCGGCCGCCGCGCCGAGTCGGCGACCCTGAGCCCCCACAACCGTCGCGGACCCGGCGACATTGGGAGTCGAGGTGACCGCGTAGCGGAAGGTGGTCTCGCCCTGCTGCTGGGCCGGGAAATTGGTGTCCCAGATGTTGTTGAGCGCCCAGGAGTAGACCGTGCCGTCCTCCTGGTCGAGCGTGGGCGGGAAAGGCGCGTACGGCATGTGGATGGTGCCGAGCTGCACGAGCGGCGCCTCCAGCGTGGCCCAGGCCACGGTCAGTTCGGGGTCCTCGAACGCGATCCAGTGCCTGATCGGCAGCATGTACTCGGCCGAGCCCGGCACACGGGGCACAGCTGGGCCGCCGACGCCGCCGGTCAGCTCCCAGACGCTGGGCGGGCCGGCCGCGAACGGGAAGGCCAGGAAGACGGCCTCCTTGGCCGGGGTGCCCTGCTTGGCGAGCTGGTAGGTCAGGTCCAGCCGGGGCACGCCCCTGTGCAGCTCGATCGTCGTGCGGATCCAGTCGACGCCCTTGCCGTGCAGCTCCACGACCAGCTTCTCGCCGACGGCCGTGCGCTGGGCCTTGGTGATGGTGGCGCCCTTGCCGATGGCCCGGTCGCCCAGGAGCGTACGGTCGTGCGCCCCAACGTGTCCCGACAAATGGTTGAAATGCGGGGCGGTGGCGTACTGGTCGTAGACGTACTGGCCGAAGCCGGCCGCCGCGTCGCCGTTGACCAGCTCGCGGCCGGCCCGCTTGTCGAAGATCGAGCTGATGTAGCCCTCGCGCACGTCGTAGGCCACGCGGTAGAACTCGTTCTCGATCGCCCCGCTGAGGTCCAGCTCGACCGGCTCGGGGGCCTGGGTCTCCCCCGGCACGACGTCGACGCGCGCGTAGCCGAAGCCGGGAACGTCGGGGACGACCGCCTGCACGTGCCGCCCGATCGGCCGGGTCGGCCAGTCCTCCGGGTGCACGAACTCCTCGTGGTGCGCGAGCGTCTCCCCGGTCCGCGCGTCCACCAGCGCGATCGGCACGTCGATGCCCACCACGTCTCTCGGCAGGAACGCGCGGACGACGTCGGTCCGCGCCCACGTGCCCGGGTTGAAGACGGCGAACGAGGCCAGCGCCCCGCCCTCGGTGCCCGCCTCGGAGAGCGCGGCGGCGAACCTGCGGGTCGCGGCGTGCAGCAGGTCGGCGGCGTCGTCCTGGGCGTCGTAGGCGCCGGACGACTTGCGCGTCCACTGCAGGCCGCCCGAGTCGCCCGCCTCCTCGGCGTCCTCCCACGGGTTGGCCGCACCCCAGGTGTGCTCGTTGAACAGGGCGACCTTGTCGTAGGCCGCGTCGATCTTCTCGGTGGCGTCCACGCCCGCGATCGTGTGCAGGGTCTCGGCCACGCGCAGCGCGGACTGCGCCCTGCGCACGTAGCCGAGCGGGCGCGCGCCCGAGCCGAGCCCGTCGGCCCACCAGTCGGTCCAGTCACCCTCGTGCACGGCCAGCCGGTCGTGGTAGCGCTCCTCGACGTGCTCGAAGAAGTCGCTGTTGACGGCTGAGCGCAGGCGCGGGTAGGCCCACTTCTCGTTCCACCGGCGCGCGATCGTGGCGGGCACGATCGAGGGGCCCGCGTTGTCCGCGTGCGCCCCCTGTACCCGCAGGTGCAGCACGTCCAGCTCGTACGGCTCCTTAGGCGCGTCGGGCCCCTGCCAGCCGAACGTCCCGGGCCCGTACGGGTACCCCCGCGTGGCCAGCGCGGACAGGTACCGCGGCAGCAGGTCGTCGGCCAGCTCGTAGGAGTCGGTCAGGCCGACCGTGTTGCCCTCCATGTACGCCATGCCGTGCGGCGTGTCGGTGAACCAGACGATGACCTCGTTCCCGCTCGGCGCCCGCCACCGGAACGGCCTGGTCAGCTTGTCGCCGCCGTGCAGGTAGGGCACCGACCGCCCGGCCCAGTTGTGGGCCGCGGCCAGGTAGCGGACGCCGGCCGCGTTGAGCGCGTCCACCAGGCCGACGACCGCGCCGGGCACGTCGGTGTGCATGGCCGACTTCGTGGCGAAGCCGTACCGCTCCTTGAGCTGCCCGGTGAAGCGGAGCTGGCGGTACAGCTCCTCGGTCGAGCACGCCTCCGTGTGGAGCTGGAACGGCAGCGCGGTCACCTCGATCACGCCCTCGCGGGCCTTCTGCGCGAAGGACTCCACCATGTCGGCGGGCCGCGCGTCGAGCCACTTCAGCGCGGGCATCGACGACTCGACCGTCCAGCGGAACTTCGCGTCGTCCGGCCAGGACTCGGTCTCCTCGGCCAGCCGCAGCGCCGCGTCGAGGTAGTCCAGGTGGTGGCGGAGCACGGTGCCCTGCGGATCGGTGTAGCCGATGTCCAGGTGCGAGTGGTGCACGACGAAGACGCTCCACTTGCGCTGCGGGGTCACCGTGACCTGCGCGCTGCCGACCACCCCGGCGTCGTCGCGGCACTCCAGCGTGAGCACGCGCGGCGCCTGCACCTCGGGCACCAGCAGCGTCACGTCGCTGCCCGACGCGCTGTCCACGCCCACCAGCACGTGGGTCAGCGGCTCGGTGCTCGACACCCTGACCGCCTGGCGGCCGTCGTGGGTGAACAGCGGCAGCACCGAGACCCGCACCTCCAGCCCGCGCACGCTGATCACCGGTGTCGAGGTGTCGTCGCGCAGCGCCTGCCTGATCCCGTCGTAGTCGGGACTGCCCAGGCTCCGCTGGAGCAACCGGCTCGTCATCAAACACTCCCTAGAGACAGGCCCCTGGCGAAGAGGCGCTGGGTGGCGAGGAACAGCACGACGGTCGGCAGCGAGACCACGAGCCCCGCGGCCAGGCCGACGGGGACGGGCGTGCCCGCGTACACGTCGGTCATCAGGCCGGCGATGGCCGTCATCACCGGCCGCACGTCCTCGGTCTGGGTCAGGGTCAGGCCGAAGATGAGGTCGTTCCAGACGAAGGTGAACTCCAGGATGAACACCGCCGTCAGCGCGCTGAGCGAGATCGGCAGATAGATACCCCAGAAGATGCGCCAGGTGGAGGCGCCGTCCATCCTGGCCGCCTCGAAGATCGAGAAGGCTACGCCGGTGTAGAAGTTGCGCAGCACGAACGCGGCCAGCGGCACGCTGATCGCCGTGTAGATGAGGATCATGCCGAGGCGGCTGTCGTACAGGCCGGCGTCGCTGTAGCCGACGAACAGCGGCACGAGCAGCATCTGCGAGGGGAAGACCGTGCCGCCGAAGATCAGGATGAACCAGAAGAAGCCGTAGCGGAGCCGGAGCACCACGATGGTGTACCCGGCCAGCGCACCGATGATCACTCCGAGCAGGGGCGAGACGACGGCGTACAGCGCGGTGCTGGCCAGGCTCTGCGTGAGGTTGGCGCTCTCCAGGGCCCGCCCGAAGTTCTCGAACAGCGCGAAGTCGGGTGAGGGCACCCACGCGCGGCCCGGATCGTACGAGCCGGCCGGGCGCGCGGCGTTCACGAGCAGCAGGTACGTCGGCCCGAGCCAGACCAGCCCGAGCACGACGAGTACGGCACGCCGGATCACGAGGCCACCTGCCGCTTGAGGTAGAGGTAGGACGCCAGCCCGGTGACGACGGTCAGCATCACCGCCACGGCCGAGCCGTAGCCGTAGTCGCTGGCCACGAACGTCTCCTTGTACATGGTCACCGCCAGCGTCTCGGAGTTGCGCCCAGGGCCGCCCTGAGTCAGCACCCACACGATGTCGAACGTCTTCAGGCTGGCCACCAGCGCGAGCCCGACCACGACCGCCGTCAGCGGCCTCATGAGCGGCCAGATGACGAGCCGGAACAGCTGCCAGCCCCCGGCCCCGTCCAGCCGGGCCGCCTCGATCGGCTCCCTCGGGATGGACTGCAGCCCCACCACGAACAGCAGCATGTTGACGCCGAGCTGCTGCCACGTCCAGACCAGCAGCATCGCGACCGTGTTGACCGGCGCGTCCTGCAGGAACGCGGTGTCCACGCCGAGCAGCGTGTTGGCGATGCCGCCGTGCGACAGGATCGGGCTCCACACCATGGCCAGGCCGGCGCCGCTCAGCGCGTACGGCAGCAGGAACGGCACCCGGAACCACACGCCGCCCTTGATGTCGTACGACAGCACCGCCACCAGCAGGCCGAGCCCGACGGGCAGCACCATGGTGCCGACGACCCACAGCAGCGTGTTGCGGATCGAGGTGAGCAGGGCCGGGTCCTCGATCAGCTTGCCGAAGTTGTGCCCGCCGATCCACTGGGCGGGCTCGAGGCCGTCGTACCGGGTGAAGCTGAGGTAGGCCGTCCACAGGAACGGCGCGTAGAGCAGGCCCGCGACCAGGAGCACCGCGGGCGCCACGTACCCGTGACCGAACCGGCCGAGCAGCACCTCACCCCGAGGGCCGATTCGACGCCTGGCTCCGCTCACTGATGCGCACTCCAGTACTCATCAGCGGCCTTCTGGATGGTCTCCAGGACCTCCTTGTAGCTCCCCGGCTCCGTCACGAACTTGCTGAACCCGTCCAGCGCGGCCGTCAGCACCGGCGGCGGCGTGGCCTCGAAGTACCTGTTGACCAGGCGGTACTGGCCGCCGCCCGCGTCCTTCGTGACGGTGCCGAGCGCCTTGTCCGCGATGCTCACCTTGGGGTTGGCGCTCACGTCGCCCCTGCTGGACGCCCACTTCCCCTGGGCCTCGGACGTGGTCCACCACTTCAGGTACTTCTGGTTGGCCGCGGGGTCGGCCGCCTTGGTCAGCGAGCAGAGCGGGCCGCTCTCGAAGATCATCGAGGTCTTGGGCAGCGCGGGATTGACGTTGGGGATGACGAAGAAGTCGTAGTCCTCGCCGGACTTCATGTTCCGCTGGGTCATGCTGGTGTTGAACCAGGTGCCGAAGGAGACCATCGCGGCCTTGCCGTTCTTCAGCACGTCACCAGGGTCCGTCTTGTCCCCCGGATTGATGAAATATCCGGCGTCAATGAGGGACTTCCACTTCTCCATCACCTGGACCACGCCCGGGTCGGTGTACTTCGCCTTGCCGGTGGCCAGGCGGTCGTACAGGTCGGGGTCGGTGCCGGCCATGAGCTGCTCGAACCAGACGAAGGAGAAGAGCACGCTCGTGTGGTAGAAGGCCTTGACGCCGTTCTTCTTCAGCGTGTCGGCCACCTTGATCAGGTCGTCCCACGTCTTCGGGGCCTCGAGGCCGTACTTGCCGAAGATCTTCTTGTTGTAGAACATGCCCCAGTACGCGACGTTCATCGGCACGCAGTACTGCCTGCCGCCGATCGTGTAGTACGGCGCGAGGTCCTTCGACAGGTCGCCCGCCTGGATCGCCTGCTGCCAGATGTCCGTCGTGTCGGCCACCTGCTTCTGCTTGACGATCTCCTCGAGCATCCCCCCGGTCTGCCAGGTGAACAGGTCAGGCTTGACATTGGTACGGAACGACGCCTTGATGAACGCCTGGTACTGCGCCGAGTCCGTGTATCCCGTCGGCTTCATGCCCAGGCCGATGCTCTGCTTGGACAGGGCGCCCATCTCGTCGAAGTACTTCGTCCAGGCGCCCTTGTCGTTGTACAGGGTCAGCTCGGTCTTCTTCTGCGGCTGCGCGCCGTTTCCGCCGCAGGCGGTGAGGACAAGCGCCGCCACGCCGAGCGTGACCACACGTGACCGGAACATGGACCGGCCTCCTTGTTTCTTTCAGGGGGATTGCAACCTGTGCTCTATTACGGTCTTCACGTCCACCAGGTGGACACGCATGCGCTCCTCGGCCTGCGCGGTGTCGCGTGCTTCGATGGCCTCCAGGATCGCCAGGTGCTCCTCGTAGTCGCGGCGCCGGTCATCGAAGATCTGCAGGATCTCCCGCTGCTCGGGTCCGTGGATGGTGAGCAGCGAGTCGACGACCTCGTGCAGCACGCTGTTGCCCGCCAGCCGGGCCGTCGCCCGGTGGAAGGACATGTTGGCCTCGTGCAGCAGTGCGTCGTCGCCGCGCAGGTGCCTGCCCGCCTCGTCGAGCACCCGCTTGAGCGGGGCCAGCTCGTCGGGGTCCGCGTGCTGGGCGGCCATCGCGGCCAGCGGCGGCTCGATCAGGATGCGCGCGCCGAGCAGCTCAAGGAGCCGGGCGGCGTGCAGCTCGCGCACGTTGGGGTTGGGCAGGACGACCCGCTCGATATCGGCTCCGACGTAGATGCCGGAGCCGTGCCGCATCTCGATGGCCCCGGTGGCCTCGAGTCTGCGTAGCGCTTCGCGTAGCGTCGGAGTGGTGACGGCGAAGCGCTGGGAGAGCTCCCTGGTCGAGGGCAGCCTGTCGCCCGGCCGGTGCCCGCCCGTACGGATGAGCTCCAGCATGCGCTCGGTCAGAGCGTCGGACAGCGTCGGCCGCGTTACCTCGGACATATCAAGTGATCTAATCACTTCTCGGCTTCGGCGTCTATGATTTCGCCATGAAGCGTGCGGTGGCGTGGATCGCGGCCGTCCTGGCGGTCCTGGCGGTGGTCGGGGTGGGCGGCGCGGGCTGGTACTACTCGGGCCTGGTGATCGACCCGTCGCACGGGGGATCGTACCCCCTGGAGGTGCTGGCCTTCGACGGCTCGAAGGTCACGCTGAAGGGCGGCTCCGACACCGCGGCGCCCGGCACGTACGGACTGACCTGGCGTGACGGCAACGCCACGCTGGGGCCGGTGATCTCGGCCTCGGGCTCCACGGTCGTCAGGCAGGTGACCCGCGTGCGGCGGGGCACGCTCGCGCCCGGGGTTCGGGCGTACTTCGACCGGTGGATCTGGGGTCACGAGGACCCGCGCTCGGCGCTCGGCCTGCCGTACGAGACGGTCTCGATCCGGAGCGAATTAGGCGACTTCCCCGCCTGGCGCATGCCGGGCACCTCGAAGACCTGGGTGATCGCCGTACACGGCCGCAACGCGAACCCGTCGGAGGCGCTGCGCTTCCTGCCGGTCTTCCACGCGCTCGGAGTGCCGGTGCTGGCCATCAGCTACCGCAACGACGAGGGGGCGCCGGCCGGCGACGACGGCAAGTTCCACCTCGGCGCCACCGAGTGGCGGGAGGTCGCCGCCGCCATCGCCTACGCCCGCGGCCAGGGGGCGACCGGGGTGGTGCTGTACGGGTTCTCGATGGGCGGGGGCATCGTGCCGATGGCGGCGCGCGAGCTACCCGGCGAGCCGATCAAGGGCCTGATCCTGGACAGCCCGGTCATGGACTGGAACGCGCCCATCGACCTGGGGGCGCGGCAGCAGGGGGTGCCGCTCTGGCTGGCCTCGGTGGGCAAGTTCACGGTGGAGCGGCGTACCGGGATCTCGCTCGACGACCTCGACCACGTGCGGCACGCGAAGGAGTTCAGGCAGCCGATCCTGCTCTTCGTGGACGACGACGACGCCAGCGTGCCCATCGAGCCCTCGCTGCGGTTCGCCCATCTCAGGCCGGACCTGGTGACGCTCGTACGCACCCGCGGCGGCGGCCACGTGGGCTCGTGGAACGTCGACCAGGCACGCTACGAGCAGGCGCTGCGTACCTTCGTCACCGCTTCAGCAGCTTCGTCATGATCGCGATCTCCCCCTCACGCGAGTCCCGCACCTGGCCGGCCCACTTCTGAACGGCCGGATCGGCCCCGCCCTTCACCTCGGCGACGGCCATCCCGACGGCGTCGCCCTGATGCGCGATGAGCAGGTTGAGCAGGTCGTACTCGAAGTTCTTCGACTTCTTCAGCGCCTGGATGCGCCTGACGTCGGTCTCGGGCACGGCGGTGGGTTTGGTCGAGATTCTGTGCAGTCCGCCGGTTATGGCGTCCGGTGCTGTCATGATCGCGGTGCACCTCACCGATGGGATCCGCGATGTCTCCTCGCTCACTCGTGCTGCCGGCCGCGTCGCTCTGCGCGGGCGGCCTCGCCGCTCTGGTGTACTTCCACGACTCCGATCTGGTCCTCTTGAGGGAACACCTGAACCATCCTTTCGCGCTCGGTGCGCTGGCCTGCCTCCTGATGGCGTGGGCCGCCCTCGGGCTGCGGTGGAGGTGGCTACGCGTCCTGATCGGCATCCTTGCCGGGCTGGGCGCGGGTGGCGCGCTGTTCGTGGGGTTGATCGCCCTTGCGTTCACCGCTACCAAGGATGTCGGCTTCGTCGACGGACCGGCCCCGTACCGGATCCGGCTCCAGCAGTCGCCGGCGGGCCTCGGGCCGGACAGGGTGATGTGGCTCAGCGTCCGCAGGGACGGTGGGCTGCTCAGCAGGGAGTGGGATCTCGGCTGCTTCAACGACGACGACCCCGACGACGGCTTCGAGTCGGTCAAGTGGACGGGGCCACGTTCGGTTGAGATCCGGGTGGCCGACGGGCGAACGTTCCCCATGACCTTGGATCCCCTCTCGGGTCGTCCCCAGAGCACCGCCGCCCTCAATTGCTGACAGCCGCCGATGACAAGACTCTGGGTGCGGCACGTTGGCTTTGAGCAGCGCCAATAGTGGGGGAAGCAATTCCGGTCGTAGATCCATGCCGGACATTGTTCCTGTGCGACACGACGATCTCGCGGCCGTCGGACCACCTGCCGGGCGCGGAGTGTCACGATCGGTCCATGCCGGCCGCAGAAGCGGTCGCTCAACGACCACGCACATCGGCGCGCCCCAGACAGCGAGGAGGCGCGCCGCGCTCCCAGGGGCCTTCCGCCCGGCTCAGGACCCCGACGTGGGTGTCGGCTCCGGTGCGGCCGACGGCGGTGCGCCGGCGTCGTCGATCTTCTTCATGATGTCCGACGGCACGGGTCCAGCAGGTTTGATCATGAGCATGACCTGCCCAGACGCGTATGGGTCCACGCTTGTGACCCGCCACGTCGGGTCGACCTTCGACCGAGATGTGAGATCGCCGTAGCCTCGCCCGTCCGGAAGAGACCATTGGACGTTGTAGTGCGCGATCGTCAGGTGCTTCCGGGCGATCAGCGCCTCCACCTCCGCGACGGTGCGCCCCTTGACCGAGACGCCTTCCAGGGCTTCGCCCTTCGCCGTCGAGGTGTTGGTGGAGCTGTAGGGCTCACCGGGGCGGGCGGCGCGCCCGAGGACCACCGCGGCTTTACCGGTGAACCCAGCCTCGATGCGCAGGCCGATCGGGCACTGGGCGCCGCTCGCCGTCCTGCAGGAAGGGTCGTCAATCGTGTGGATCTTCTGGTTCCCTTCCATCATCACGATGCTGCCCACCACGCTGGGCGAGACGGGGACCAACTTCAGGTCGATGTCGAAGCCGCACGCCCGGAAGTCGTTCCTGAGCCGCTGCTGATCGGCGAGCGGGTCCCTGATGCGGGCGACCACATAGTCATGTTCCTTGGAGCAGATGACCGCGGCCTGAGCCGTGGACGCGTTCTGTCCGATCACCACGGTCCCCACCACCGCGGCCACGGTCACTGCGGCGGCGACGGCTCCGATGGCCAGGCGACCCCCGAGTCGTGGCCGCAGCCAGGCCCGCCGGGGAGACCCTGGCTCCTGGGGCAGCGTCAGAGGGTGCGGCGACGCGCCATGGGCGTTCTGGGAAGCTCTGGTCATCTCGGCCATGAGGTGGGCCCTTCGTTGCGCATGGCGGCCGCCCGGAAGGTCACGCTCGTTGGGGATGAGCGGATCGGTCATGAGTCCTCCACTGAGGGCCGGAGCGCGGTGTGGCGCTCACCCTGTCTGTGTGCCGTGGCGCCTGGCAGTTCCTGCGCATTGCCAGAAAATGAGGCCGTCAGCTTCCTGAGCCGGGCGCGAGCCCGGGACAGGCGCGAGCGCACTGTTCCCACCGGTAAGCCGAGCGCGATCGCGGCATCGTCGTAGCTGAGTCCCGCCCACACGCACAGGGACAGGACTTCCTGATCGGCGAGAGGGAGCCGGTTCACGGCCGTGAGCACACGGCGCATCTGGTGCTCATCGTCGATCCGTCCGGCGATGTCATCGGCCGGATCGGGCTCTGCGGACATGGCGGGCATTCGGTCCAGGGCATCACGATAACTGCGTTTGGCGCGGTAGCGGTTGCGCAGGACGTTGTTGGCCACGCCGAGGAGCCAGGGCAGCACCGAGTCGCGCTCGGGACTCAGCTCCCCGTGCCGCCGCCACGCCTCCAGGAACACCACCGAGGTGATGTCTTCGGCCTCCGACCAGTCAGCCGTACGGCGGAAGCAGTGGTTGTAGACGGCGCGCGCGTGCCGGTCGAAGAGGACGCCGAAGGCCTCGGTGTCCCCGTTCGCCGCTCGCGTCCACAGCTCGGCGTCCATGGGAAGGCTGTCCATCACATTAAGACTGTGTCGGCGGGTGAGCACTGGTTCCCGTGATCCGCGGTATTTCTCTGTACGGCGGCTGCCCCTCGCCCCCTTTCGAAGCTGCCGTACGACCATGCAAAAGGCCCTCCCGGATGATCCGGGAGGGCCTTCGAAGTGGCGCCGCCTTGGGGATTCGAACCCCAGACCCCCTCATTACGAGCAGAATCAAGGACCTGCTCGTCCTCCCCCACCGAGGAGGTGACCTGCCTTTTGCCGTCCGTCAGAGTCCGTGGACGTCCATGATCGAACTTCCTCGTTGTCACCCACTTCGTCACCCAGTCGGGTTGGCAAGACCTTCGGGTGCCAGGAACAAAGACGCGGCTCAGCGCGGCTTTGCCGACCCGATCACTCCCAGGCCGCATGCCTGGTGGGCGGCAGGCGCACGGCTGGGTGGCGGCGCCCAGCGCCGCCGCCCCTTGATCCCCATGAGATCCATTCGGCAGGGCGCTGGACGCCGTTTGGACTCATTCCTTCAGTTCGGTCTTGGCGGCGAACAGAGTTCCCCGTTCGGTGCCCTGCCCCCGGCGAATGTTCAGGCCCTCCTTGCGGAAGCTGATCCATCCTTCACCGTCAGTCAGTCCCCGCACGATTCTGGTTTTCACGATGTCGTGGGTCGCATAACCGACGTCCAGATGAGTCAGGTGGCTGTTGTCCTTCCGGTGGACTTTGAGCCCCTCCACGGGGAAGGTGATCCATCCGTCGTCGGCGCTTCGTCCTTGCACCCATTCGGTGTTGATGCCGTTGAGGTCAGCCTTGTCGGCGTGCACGGTTCCCCAAGCTCCGCTTCCGCTGCGGACATCGAGCCCGTCCTTGGGGAAGGTGATCTTTCCGTCGTCGGCGCTTCTCCCCTGTACCCATTCGGTGTTCACGCCGTGCAGGACGGCCTTGTCGGCGTGCACAATTCCCTCAGCTCCGCTTCCAGTGCGGACGTCCATCCCGTCCTTGAGGAAGGTGATGCGCCCCTTGGTCGCGTTCGCCGCCCCCTGGACCCAGGGTGTGTCGATGCCGGTAGTGGCGGTGAGTGTTTCCAGGACGGGATGGCGCACCTGAACGGTCGTGGTGAGGAAGTGTTCCTGCTTGGGCGTGGTGCCGGAGGTGGCGACGAGGGTGTAGGTCGTGGCCCGCTTCGGCGGGTCGGCCAGGGTCCAGGTACGCGTGCCCACGGAGAAGGGCACCTCCCCGCCGGGGAACCGGATCTTGTAGGTGAAGTCGTCGGAGCCCTCCCAGCTCAGCGTGAGGGACTCTCCGACGTCCAGCATGGCCTTGTCCGGACGGAAGTCGCGCGGCGCCGGAATCTCCTTCGGAGTGGCCTTCACCAGCGGTACTGCCGCGAAGCTGACTTCATACCCCCGCCGCGTTGGCCTGGTCTCCTTCACTATCAGCACGGCCAGCCCGGCGACCTTGGCGACAACGATGTCCTCCAGCGCCAGCACCATGTAGTCGCCGGGGGAGAAGCTGTCGGCACCCCCCGGAGGGGTGGCCTGGAAGACGTTGGTGTTCTGCAATCGCTGGAATGTCACCGACCGGGCGGCCGGCGAGGTGAGCAACTGGTCGTTCACATGGGTGTGGGTGTACGTGCCCCTGGGCGTGATCGCGTCGATATTCGGCGTGAGGTCTGCGGGCACCGTTACCTCGATCGTGGACCATTTCACATTCTTGTGGGTGTTGGTCACGACCAGATACACCTTTCCCTTGGATGGGGACTGGTCGGCCTGTGACGCCTCCAGATGCGCCGGGTCGGTGAGGAGGGTGTAGGTCAGCATGGTCACGGTCATGACTCCTTTTTCTGGGAGGACGGCGCAGTCCGATGACCTGTCCACGACGAGAGGACAGTGCAAGGCGGGACCGGCGACACGGGTGACGCATCCGGAAGCGCCGCTTACAGCGCACTGCGGAAGATCACCCCTAGATCCAAACGCCAGCATTGGAGCGCGACAAGAGCACTCAAGGACGCCATAAGGGGGCGCTTCGGCAACATCTTCAGCGTCTTGACACAAATCCGGACAATCTGTCACTGTGCTGCTACAGAAAGTAAGCACGTCTCGTCACGCTGTGGCCTGTCCGGGGGAAACCTGCTGCAACACCTGGAAGCCCCCGGGTGTCCCGTCGCACTCTGGCGCTCCCACAGCGCTGTGTGGAAGCGCTCAAAGCGCAGAGGGCTCAGCAGGAGCCGGACAAGGAAGTGGCGGGCAAGCGGTGGGTGGAACACGGGCTCGTGTTCGCCGCGACCGTGGGCACACCTCTCGACTCCCACAACGTACGGCGCCTTCCGCGCGGTCATCGCCAAGACCGAACCTCGACCCCGACAAGTGGACGCCCCGAGAGCTACGGCACAGCTTTTTGTCCCTGCTCTCAGGCCAAGGCATCCCCTTGGAGGAGATCGCCCGGTTGGTCGGCCACAGCAGCACGGCGGTGACCGAGCTGGTCTACAGGAAGCAGATCCGCCCCGTACTCCAGGAGGGCGCGGTGGCCATGGATCGAATCTTCAAGACATGAGATCGGGAGGCTTGGTCACTCACTTAGACACCCAAAAGCCCTCCGCGATCTTGCGGAGGGCTTTTGACTTGGAGCCGCCTTGGGGATTCGAACCCCAGACCCCTTCATTACGAGTGAAGTGCTCTGGCCGACTGAGCTAAGGCGGCGCGCTCTGTAGCTTCGAAGAGTCTACAGGAGCCCAAGGGGTTCTCGCTCCCGTCGATCTACCACCACCCCGAACCGGGCGGCCTCGCTCGGGTATTCACCGGTCCGCCGCGCCGTAGTACCGTGACCGTACTGTCCGGGCACGCGAACGTCCGGTTGCTCGGGGTTCTCCAAGTGAAGACAGATCGCCGCAAGAATCTGTGACGGGTTTCTCCCAAGATCAGACGGAGGATGTCTTGCCCCGTATCGTGGTCGCACCCGATGGCAGAAGGCTGGCGGTCGAGGAGCGCGGTAAGCCCGACGGCACCCCCGTCTTCTACCTGCACGGCACCCCAGGCAGCAGGCTCGGCCCCTCTCCGCGCGCGCAGGTGCTCTATCGGCTGGGTGTCCGGCTGATCACCTTTGACCGGCCGGGATACGGGCTGTCGGACAGGATGCCGAACAGGACGGTGGCCAGCATCGCCGCGGATGTGGCGGCGATCGCGGACGCGCTCGAGGTCGACGGTTTCTCGGTCGTGGGGCGGTCGGGCGGCGCGCCGCACGCGCTCGCCTGCGCCGCGCTGCTTCCCGAGCGCACGAGGAGAGCGGCCGCGCTGGTCAGCCTCGCCCCGCACAGCGCCGAGGGGCTCGACTGGTTCGCGGGCATGGCGGAGTCGAATGTCTTCGAATATCTGGTGGCGCGGGCGGGCCCGCACCTCGCCGCCACCCGCCTGGCCTCGCTCGCGAGCCAGATCCGGGCGGATCCTGAGAGCAAGGTGCTCTCCATCGGCCAGGAGGGCGGGCGGGCCGACCGCCGGATCGTCTCCGACCACGGGCTGCGCCGGATGATGGTCCGCAACTTCACCGAGGCCCTGCGCCACTCGGCGGACGGGTGGGTGGACGACGTGCTGGCGTTCAGCTCGGATTGGGGGTTCGACCCGGCCGTCATCCGGGTGCCGACCCTGGTGTGGCACGGCGAGAACGACGTGTTCGCCCCCGTGGGGCACGCCCGATGGCTGGGCCGGCGCATCCCGAACGCGACGGTCTGCATACAGCGCGGGCTGGCGCATCTCGACGCGCTGAGCGTCCTGCCCCGGGTGCTGCCGTGGCTCACCCGGGAGCTCGTCGAACCGGCCCGCTGAGCGGCAGACGGGCCGGCCGAACGGCAGACAGGCCGGCCGAGCGTCAGGTGGGCTGTGGTTCGAGGTCTCTGTTGACGCGTCGCCATTTCTGCAGTGCCTCGGTGCACGGATGCGTCTCGCCCAGCTTGGCGGTCACCGCGGCGAGAGTCCTCCTGCGTAGGTCGTCCGCCTCCCTCTCCTTGCCGAGCGCGCGCCAGGTGATCGACAGGTTGGCCTGGCAGGCCAGCACATCAGGATGGTCCTTGCCCAGCGTGGCGATGAGGCCGATCAGCGTACGCTGCTCCATGTCCTCGGCCGTCTCCAGCTCCCCCTGATCCGCGGCGCAGTTCGCCACGTTGATCGAGCAGATCAGCGTGAACGGGTGCGTGTCCCCGAGATGGCCGCGCAGCGCGCCGAGACTGCCCTCGCCCATCTTGCGGGCCTCGCCGAGGCTGCCGAGCCCGCGCAGGTACGAGCAGAGGTTGTTGGCCGCGGCCGACGTGTACGGGTGCTCAGGACCGAGCAGCTCGCTGTAGTCCTTCATCACGTTGCGCGCCATGTCCCTGGCCGCCGCCTTGTCACCCGCGGAGGACATGCAGCAGGCGAGCTCCAGCGCGGCCGCCTTGGCCTCGGGATCGGCCGGGTAGAGCCGGATGTAACGGTTGTAGACGTCACGGGCGTGCTCGCCCGCCTCCTTGCGCTGCCCGGCCCGGCGCAGCGACACCGCGAGGCTCTTCGTGGCGCGCAGCGCGACGGGATAGTCGTCGTAGTTCAGGTCCACGTAATGCTGGAGCGTCTGTCGCAGCAGCGCGATCGAGGCCTCGAGATCCCCGGCCTCACGCATGTCCCTGGCGAAGTTCTGCGCCGAGTTGAGCGTGTCGGGGTTCATCGGCCCCAGCGCCTGGAGCATGCGCTGATAGATGTCGCCGTCCAGGTCCTTCGCGTTGCGCCAGTCGCCGACGAGACGGTAGGAGACGGCCAGGTTGTTGGCCGACCGCAGCGCCCGCGGGTGGTCCTCGCCGTACATCTCCTTCCAGCGTTCGTAGACCTCCTTGTCCTGTGCCAGCGCCTCGCGGTACTGCCCGAGCGCCCGCAGGTCCGCGGCGACCCCGCTGGCGGTCAGCAGCGTGTGCGGGTGGTTCTCGCCGAGCAGCGCGCGCTGATGGCCCCAGACCCACTGCTCCAGCTCGTACGCCTCCTGCAACATGCCACGCGAGCGCTGCACGTTGGCGATGTTGGTCAGCAGATGCAGCCGTTGCCGTTCCAGCCGGCCGAACCTCTGCTCCCAGAAAGTGGACAGGCGCTCGCCGAGCTGCAGGGCGTTGTCGTAGTCGCCGCGCTTCCACCAGTACCGCACGCGTTCGGTCAGGAGCTGCTTGGTCTCCTCCTCCACACACGTCTCGGCGTTCGACGGGAGGAGGTGAGGCCAGATGAGGTCGTACTTCTCCCAGTTCTCCGGATCGTCCACCTCACCCTGGCGGGGCCGGGCGCCCACGAGGATGCGGTGCACCTCGTGCGAGACCTTGTCTCGCTCCTCCTGCGTCATCTGGCCGCGGATGACGGCCTGGACGAGGCGGTGGACCTGCAGCGTGTTGCTGCCCTGATCGATCTTGGCCAGCGCGAACCTGCTGATCTCCCTGATGACCCGGCCGAGTACGAGCTTCTCCCCCCGGAGCGACTCGTCGAACGGCACGAGCACGTTCATCGTCTCGTTGCTGTAGAGGAGCGACAGCGAGATGGGGTCGGGCGAGCAGAAGGTGCACAGCTGCAACAGCCGCTCGGCGGCGGGCGAACGCTCCTTGAGCTGGCTCAGCGAGACGTTCCATGTGGCCGCCACCGGGCTCGGGTAGTCGGCGGCCTGGTTCGCCGACAGCACGACGGCCGCCTGGCTCTGCAGCAGCTCGACGTAATCGGAGGCGGGCTGGCCGGTCTCCCTCAGCCACGCCGCGGCCTGCGCGATGGCGAGCGGCAGGTAACCCAGCGCCTCCGCCACCCGCAGGGCCTCTTCCGGGTTGAGGCCGGGCACCGTACGCATCAGGTGCTCCAGGCTCTCCTCCCGGCTGAACACGTCCACTTCCAGCGGCTTGGCAATGCTGACCCAGGCCGGGTTCCGCGAGGTGACGATGATGTGCCCGGAGCCGCCGGGCATGTACCTCCGCAGGTCCTCCGGGTCGCCGGCGTTGTCGAAGATCAACAACCAGCGCTTGTACGGCTCCCCGCGTCGCAGCGCCTCGCGTACCGTTTCGGCCACTTCCACGATGCTCTCGCTGACGGACAGGTGGAGCCGCCGGCCGAGTTCGGCCAGGGCGGGGTTGATCAGATCAGGCTGCTCCGCCGCGATCCACCACACCACGTCGTAGTCGGCCTGGAACCGGTGGGCGTACTCCAGCGCCACCTGCGTCTTGCCGACGCCGCCGAGCCCGTACAGCGCCTGCGGGAGCACGACCGCCTGGTTGCCGCCGACGAGCTGGTCGCGCAGGCTCTCCAGCGCCTTGTCCCGCCCCGTGAACACGGCGTTCCTCGGCGCGACGTTCCAGACAGCAGGCACCGTGCCGGGGAAGCGGGCGCTCAGCACCGCCGGGTCGTTGACCACGGTGGTGGGCTTGCCGACCGCGCGCAGGATGGCCTCGGCGGCCTGCGAGGGAGAGAGCCTGAAGAGATCGACGGCCGGCTGCTCCGAGAAGGGCGGGTCCAGCCGCAGGTCACCCGAGACCCGCAGGATCGTCAGCCTGGGCGCCAGGTTCAGCTCGTCCCCGGTGGACGTCGCCCAGGCGGCGGCCTGGAAGTCCTGCAGATACGCCGCGGACACCACGGCCACGACACCGTCCGCGGACCTGGCTCCATTGCCGTCCCCGACCGCCGACAGCGCCTGCGGGGTGACCCGGAGATTGGCCTGCCGGAGCACGATCGCGATCCAGTCGGCCCACATGCGGTCTTCCGGCGCGTAGCTGAGCAAGATCTCCTCCTGCAGGGCGGGCTCTCTCCTCGTGAACGACTCCAGCCAGCGCAGCCGTACCGGCTCCTCCATCGGCATCAGGCCGGTGACCTCGCCCTGCGTGATCACCTCCGTCAGCCGCTCGAAGGACGCGAGCAGCGACCCCGGCGACTGCGGGGCGTCGCCGAAGACGGCCAGGGTCTCCTCGAAGGCGTAGAAGCGCTTGTACGGCACCTCCACCGCCCCCCAGTAACGCTCCCGGTCCTCGGCGGGCACGTCCACGAGGAAGCGCTCGAACCGTGAACGCGCGTACGCCCGGCCGGCGTCCGCCTTCTTCTTCTCGCCGTCGTCCACCCGCATCGGGACGGGGAGGATCCTGCGATGCCGGTCGTGACGCTCGCTGATCGCCCCCGCGACCCGCGCCGCGCCGTCGATGCCCTGATCGCTCATCGTGAAGCAGTCGACGACGATGTCCGGCATGTCGATCGTGCAGATGTCGGCGATGTCGCTCAAGCCGGTCCTGCTGTCGATCAGGCAGTAGTCGTAGTTGCGCTTGATGTCGGCCCGTAAGGCGTCCAGGAAGCTGCCGCCGGCCAGCCTCTCGTAGAAGGTGTCCCAGTCGAAGGCGGACACCAGCGAGGAGTAGTCGCGGTTCTGCTGGCCGGCGGAGAGGAAGTCCAGGGTGCCCTCCCGCGGGAAGCGCCACTCCAGCGACACCGCGTGCGGCACCACCTTGGCGTACTCCAGATGCCAGTCGGCGTCGTGCCGGCGCGAGCTCGCGGCCTCCCACCTGTACTCGTTGACGATGTCGATCACGCCGGTGGTCGCGCTCATCACGCTGTCGTCGAGGAACGGCCGGAAGAAGCGATGCAGCCCCGGGGACTCCAGATCCCAGTCCATGGCCAGCACGCGCAGCCCGTTGCTGGCCAGCACCCAGGCGACGTTGGCCACCGCCATCGTCCGTCCGGTGCCTCCCTTGTAGGAGTAGAACGTGACGATCCTGCCTTCACTTTCGTCCTTGGGCATCGCCGTCTCCTGGCTCTATCAGTCTTGGTCGCCTGCCCGAGGGCGGCGAGTTCACCTGGGCCGTCTGCAGGAAGCGCTCGGACGCGCGCGCCAGCATCTTGGGCATCTTCTGACGCAGGTCGTCGAGGGATCGAACGTCATGGGCGGCGGGCTCTCCGCAGTCGCCCGGAATGACCTGGGCGAGCGAACGGCGCAGCTGGGGCTCCGCGCTGCTCGTCTGCGCGTCCTCGTCGTTCCACGGCACCATGACGGGGAACCAGCGCGCCCCCGAGCTGCCGAACTTGCTGAGCGTGTCCCGCATGTCGGGGACCTGTGTGGCCCATGGATCCACCAGCACCACTCCGGGCGCGTCGGGCTGCTCGCCGTCGGGCATGTCGAGGGGCGCCACCTCGGTGTCGATCCCGCGGATCCTCGCGAACTCGGCCAGCTCGGACACGAGCGGCCGGTGGTTGCCCTCGCGCCGGTACGGGCTCCATTCATGGGGCATTTTGCCGTAGTAGTACGGGGTACGCCCCTCGGGAAGATGATCGATATCGGGCGCCACCACCGTGACCTTGATTGTCCGCGAGGATTTGTAGCCGACGAAGGCATTGGGCAGCGTCGTGTAGTCGGGAAAGTCCCTCGCCTCCAGCAACGGGGACGACTCGGCGACTTCTCTGATCCGCCTGGCGAGCTGCAGTATGACCTTCTCGCGTGCGGCGCGCCTCGATGAGACCTTGATGATGCCGTACAGGCCGCCCTGGAGGTCATGAGAGCGCATGCCGTTTTCGTGAAATTGGATCTTAGTTGCGCACTCCGGCATGCTCGACGATTCGATCGTGGTCCACATGATGGGGATGATCACCGGCGGCGGCTCCGCCGGGTGGGCGGCCAGTCGCAGCTGGATGGCCGACCATTCCTTGCCGCAGTGCTCACTGGAGAAGTAGCGGGGCGAGTAGAGGGGAACGAACACCCGGCACGTGGCCAGGGCCCGCGAGACCTCGTGGGACCACTGCTCGCCCAGGCGCAGCCTGCGGTCCATGAAACCCGCGTGCGAGGCCTTCTCCAATCCGGTGATCTGGAGAAGATCAGTGCATAACTCGAGAAACAGCCGGTGCACCCATCGGTCCGGGTCACCGCCACCCATGCTGTCGTCGTCGGGCGCGTGCGCATAACTAAGGAAAAAATATGGCACTTGCCCGATGCCCCCGGAAGGCGACATTCTTGACATCAACCTCCCTCACTGCGGAACGATTCACTATACACTCGGGCAGCTTCGGAGAAAGCTCCTATCTCACACCGATTCACCTGACCGGCACACCGCGTGGGGACGTAATGCAGGCTGTCCATCGAATGGGACATCAAGCACGCGCCCTTACCAGGCGCGTCCAACTGTCACATATTCGGGCTTTTCTTCACTCACATATCGCCGCGCAGAATACCTCGCGCGAAGTCCCGCCTTTAGCCGGTCACGACCACGGGGCTTCCTCGCCCGCCTGCCACGCCGCCACCGTCTGCCGCATCCGGGCGACGAACCTCTCGCCCAGCGGGGTCAGCGCCTTGCTGTCGGCCAGCGTGCCGGTGGCCGCGAGGGTATGGGCGCACCAGCGGGCGAACTCCTCCTGCGCCTTGACCCGCGCCGCGCCTCGTACCGCGTTTCGCCGCGTACGCCAGAAATCGGTCACCCCGATGTGTGCGTACGTCCCCTGGAACAAGCCCTCCAACGGCCTGGCATCCGTCCGCCAGGGCGCGTGGTAGAGCCGGGTGTCGTTCTTGTCGAACAGATCGAACAGGTCGAACACGGCGCCCAGCTTGACGTGCTGGTACTCGTGGATGAGCAGCAGGGCGAGCGTCGCCGGGTCACCGGGCAGCGCCGCCGCGACGGCGCCGAAGGCGTGGCGGGCGGTGGAGCTCACGTCGCGCCCGGCGGGAGCGGGGGCCAGCGGGGTCAGCGTGGTGAGCCCGCCGCGCAGGCCCTGGGCGTATTGGGGGTATTCCTTCTCGATGAGGCACCACGCCGCCTCGAACGACCGCTGCCACGCGCTCAGCGCGCTCCCGTCCAGCCGGTCGGCCGCCGGCCACTGGTGGCAGTCGCGATGGGGATCGGCGTCCTCCAGGACGAGCGAGAAGTCGCCACAGCTCACCGTCCGCACCGGAAGCCACTCCGGCGCGGCATGGCCACTGTGGATCCCGATGTCGCCTGCCCTCGCGACGAGCGTCGCCATGTCCCCCTCGACGCCGTGCAGCGTGCCCACGGTCGGCAGGTGGACGGCGCCGCCCTCGACGGCCACCTGGAGCGTCACGTCCTGGCCCGCGCGGATCAGCGCCGCCGCCGCGATGTTCGCCAGGTACGTGGCCTCGCCCTCGCCTCCCAGGCACTCCACCGCCCACACCCGGACGTACGGATGCGCCAGCACCGCTTCGAGCGCTTCGCGATGGTGCCGGTCCAGCCGGGTGAACAGCTCCCACACCCCGTCGGCGGCACGCGGGCGCAGTGCGGCGATCAGCGCCCGGCGCAGGCTGAGCTGCGCGTCCGCCAACCGCTCGATGTCGGCCGCGCCGCCGAAGCCGGTCGCGAGCGAGTCGAGGGTGGCGTAGGGGAGCTTGTGCGCGGGCATCTCGGTCTCGTCCCGTATGTGAGAGATCAGCTTGAAGAGATCCGCACAGTAGACGCTGGGATTGTCGAACGACCCCGCCCGGAACCTGTGGGTGTAGAGCCCGCCCCCGCAACTGGTGACGATGGGGCATTCGCGGCAGGTGGCCGACAGGCTTTCCAGCCCGCCCTGCCTGGCGAGGACACCGGGATGGACGGCGACCTCGTCGAGGGCGTGCTGGTGGACGTCATAGCCGGTCGCCGGGGCGCCGTCGTACGCGACCTTCAGCGAGTCGACGAGTTCGTACGAGCCGTCGGTGTCGATGACGATCATCGTGCTCGGCTCGAGCCCGACCGCCTCCGACAGACTCGCCTCGCCCCTGGCCGTCCGGATGATCGACTCGAAGAGGCGCACGGACATCGGCCGGCCGTCCGCGTTCCAGCGTTCGAACATGGCGATCAGCCAGTCGGCGTATGCCGTCGTGGACGGCCGCTCAGGCGGGTTGTCCCAGGTGGCGTAGGGGAGCAGGAAGTCTGTTCTGGGCGGCTGGAGCTCCCGCAGCGCCTCGTACACCCTGATCGGTTCGTTGGCCACGTCGATCGTGCAGAGCAGGCCCGCGTAGATCTCCGGCCGCTTCCTGAGCAGTTCGACGGCCCTGATGACCTGGTCGTAGCTGCTCCTGCCGGACGCGTACAGGCGATGGCGGTCGTTGGCGGCCCTGTCGCCGTCCAGCGAGACACCGACCTGGATGCCGTGCTCGGCGAACAGATCACAGTAGCGCTCGTCGAGCAGGATCCCGTTGGTCTGGATGTGGAGGTCGAGCCGGCATTCTCCGTCGAGCGCGCCACGCAGCTCGCGAGCGACCTCGTCCAGACGCTCATGCCCGGCGAGCAGCGGCTCGCCACCGTGCAGCACGACATCGATCCCGTCAACGTCGTGCCGTCGCACGTGCTCCGCTATCCGCGCGGCTACGCGGCCAACGATTTGTGCGGATATGACCTTGGGACGGCTACGCCAGCTCTGATCGGCATGCTCGTATACATAACAGTGGTTACAGGCGAGATCGCATCTACTGTGTAGTTTTAGAACGAACTGCCGGAAAGGAGTAACCACTCCACTCAGCCGTCCCTGGCTAGAAGCTAGACGAAGTTGGAGAAGGCCGCGACCGGCACCGTAGGCGTTGCGGAACGGTCTGGCATGATTCGGCGGAGATTATCTTCGAGCATCCGCTCCCCCGGGGCCCCGATTTCACCAAAGGGAACGTCACGAAGATCCCTGACCTCGGAGACCAGCTCCCCGCCCTCAACCGTGATCATTTTCATCCGATCCTGTACGTGCTTCGGGTGCCGACGGGATAAGTGTCATGCCCGCTCGAAGATACTCCCACACGACACGACGTACAGGATTAGGACCGTGGAAACTTTTTTGGCCACGCTGTCATAGGGCTCCCATCCAGTTGAAGGAAGCCCTCCGACTTATGCCTGATCGTGCTGTGACCCCTGCTCCTTGCCGTACATCGTGTCGTGCTGGATGCGGGGCGAGCACACCGAGGCGGACGGGCACGCGCAGCGCCTGCCACCGTCGTCCAGGCGCACTGTCACCGTGTCGGAGGGGACGTTGTGCCCGACCACGGTCCCGTCGCCCTGCGGCGTGCTCACGCGGCTTCCGTTGCGGGGCATCCGGTAACGCGTCTCGACATACAGCGGGTGCTCGTACTTGAGACAGCACATGAGCCGCCCGCACGCCCCCGCGATCCGCAGGGGATTGACGGGAAGGTCCTGATCCTTGGCCATCCGCACCGAGACCGGCTCGAAGTCCTTCAGGAACGTGGCGCAGCACAGGTCACGGCCGCAGGGGCCGATGCCGCCCTGCAGCCGCGCCTCGTCCCTCGGCCCGATCTGCCGCAGCTCGACCCTGGCCCGGAGATTACGGGCCAGATCGCGTACGAGGGCGCGGAAGTCGACCCGGTGCGGGGCCGAGAAATAGACCGTGTAGACGTTGTCCTCGTCGAGGTAGTCGATCCCGACGACCTTCATCGGCAGCGTGTGCCGCTTGATCAGCCGCTTGGCCACACTGCGCGCCTCGGCCCTGCGCCGCTTGTTGGCCTCGT
Source organism: Nonomuraea helvata (assembly GCF_039535785.1). Classification (NCBI taxonomy): domain Bacteria; kingdom Bacillati; phylum Actinomycetota; class Actinomycetes; order Streptosporangiales; family Streptosporangiaceae; genus Nonomuraea; species Nonomuraea helvata. The sequence goes on along the minus strand of NZ_BAAAXV010000009.1, from coordinate 2,161,351 downwards.
CGCGGGCGAGCTGCTCCTCGCCCGCGAGACCCGCGCACACCGGCAGCCCGTCGATGTCCTCGCTCGAGTACTGCGGCGCCCACACGCACTCCGCCACCTCTGGACCCGAGTCGGTCGGCACGAGCACTTTGTCGCCCACCTTCGGGCTGTGCTCGCCGGGATCGAGGTAGTAGAGCCTCCCGTAGCGGGTGAAGCTCACGGCCATGATCATTCCCATGGGCTCGAGCTCGCCTCCTGACGGCCTAGGGGTCGTACAGCCACATTACGTGTGCCACGGGGGGAGAGTGAGGGGGGAGCCGGATCACTTGCCTACCGGGCACACCTTCTCGTCCGGCAAGATCAGCCCGAAGGCGGTCGCCAACTCCGTGTTGTCGGCCGCGCATGGGACGTAGAAGACTTGACTCACCCCCGGCTGCTTCCTCAGTTTCCGGACCACCGGCGCCCACTCCACCTCGGGCTTCATCATCACTGTGAACGTTTCCGGCATGTCCCCTACCTTGACGGCATCGAGGAGCCTCTTGTTGTCCCGGTACTGGCGCCGGAACCTCTCGTACGCCACCGTCTGGTCTTCGAAGACGACCTCCTTGACCTCAGGCATGGCCTTGATCGTTCTCTCGATGGCTTGCTTCTGGGCGGTCGTCACTGCCTTTCCGCCCTTGGTGACCTTGAAGTCGCCCTTCTCCTGGGACTCGCGCTTGGCACCACACGCCGGTAGGGGAGACGCCTTGCCGCAGAGGAACACGTTGATCTGCGGCTTCAGCGGCTCCGTCATGGGAGGAGCCTGCTCCACGACGCCCAGCACTCCGGGCACGCCCCGAAGCGCCTTCTCCACCTCCTGCGTTCTGGCCCCCTTTCTGAGCTTCAGCCTGAACGACGTCGGCAGATCGGTGGCCTCCACCGCGTCCAGCACCGCCTTGTTGTGCGCGAAAGCGGCTTGGAAATTCTTGTAGGCGGTCTTCTGATCTGTGAAGGATATTTCTTCGAGCTGTGGCAGCTCTTTCAGCGTCCGCTGGATCGCCTCCGTCTCCTCAAGGCTGACGTCGCGCCCCTGGCACTTCGGCTCCGTCGCCGACTTCGTACACAAGAAGACGGCCGCCTCCGTGCTCTCGGCGGACGCGGGGTCTGCCGCCACCGCACGGTTCTCGTCGCCCGAACCGACCAGCCACACGGCCGTCGCCGCCCCCGCGAGCACCACGACCGCCGCCGCAGCAGCCACCAGTCGGAAGTCCACCCGGAACCGCCGCCCCTGCGGCTCTCGCAACGGCGCGAGCGCGCTGATGTCCACCGTCTCCCCCGCCTCGACGAGGGCCTCGCGCAGTCTGTCTTCCACGCGGCTGGTCATGAATCCTCCCCAAGCACCCGGCCGAGAGCCGCCAGCCCTCGTGCGATCGTGGACCTGACCGTGCTGGCGCCGATCCCCATGGTGTCGGCGATCTCCTGGTCGGACAGGTCGAAGTAGTAGCGCAGCGTGAGTGCCTCGCGCTGCCTGCGCGGCAGGTCACGCAGGGCCAGCAGCACCTCGCGGTGCTCCTCGCCCATGAGCGCGGCGCTCTCCGCCGACCAGACAGGCGGCTCGTACGGCACCGCGCGCCGGAACACCGTCGCCCGCCTGCGCAGCACCGACCGGCACCCGTTGAGCACCGCGGAGCGGACGTAGGCCAGCGCCTTGTCGGCGTCGCGTAACCGGCCGCGGCCCGCGTGGGTGCGCGCGAACGCCTCCTGTACGACGTCCTCTGCGCTCGCCCGATCGCCGACCATGATCAGGGCCAGCCTGACGAGGCCCACGTGGTGCTCGGCGAAGATCGACGCCACGTCGACCCGCCGCCGCGCCAGGGCCTCTTGTTGGGTGAGTAGTTCGACTTCCACGTATCAGAGACGCCTCACAGCCTCATCTGCTGCTCGCGTCACCCGACCGGTCTGTCAACGCGGTGCGCAGACCTTGCTCTCAGGGAGGTCACCGCGTCCGTACTCGACGTCCAGTTTGAGCTTGGCGTCCATACATCTCTGGTTGTACACCTGGCTCACCCCGCGCAGCCGCGCCAGCCTGCGGCTCACGGCATTCCAGTCGGCCTCGGACCGCAACTTCAGTCGGTACGACTCGGGCATGTCCGAGAGCAGGGTGGCGTCGATGAGGGCCTCGTTGTCGGCGTAGAGCTCGCGGAAGTTCCGGTACGCCGTCGCCTGATCCTCGTAAACGTACGACTCGACCGCAGGCGTCCGTTTGATCGCCGCGACGATCGCCTTCCTCTCCTCGGGCGTCACCACTGCGCCGTTCGCCTTGCCGCGGCCTGACAAGCAGGGCCGCATGGCCGAATCTTCCACGCACAGGAAGACGCTGGCGTCCCATTCCGACGTACGGTGTGGATCGTCATAGATCTCGGCGAGGTCGATGGCCATGTCCACCCCCGTCCGCCGTGCCGCCGCGATTCTCACCCTGTCCCGGTCAGCCCCCTGTTTCACCTTCAACCGGAACGACTCCGGCAGGTCCTTCGCCCACACGGCCTTGAGCAACGTCTTGTTGGATGCGAAATCCTGGCGGAAGTTCCCATACGCGCCGGCCCGATCGACGAACCGGACGTCGCTCAGCTCCGGCATGCCCTCCAGGAACATTCGCAGCGCCCGCTTCTGCTTCTCGGTGACGCCTCGCTTGTGACAGCCGTAGGCGGCCGGCGTGCAGAGGAAGACGACGATCTCCCACTGATCGGTCGCGCTGACCTCCGAGGAGGGCACCGGATCGAGCGTGGCCGCCCGGGCGGCCCCCTGCCCGGTGAGAAGCGACGCACCGACAACTACCGACCATAACGCCCGAGCGCGCACGGAACCCCCTCAGGAATGCGATCAACCCGGGCAGCCTAGCGCTCCAGGCGCGGCTCAGGGGCGGAGCGCCAGCATCATCGCCTCGACGGCCATCTGCGGATTGACGCTCGCCGCCAGCCGTTCCCGGCACTGCATGATCGCGTCGATCCGCCGCAGGGTCTCCTCCGGCGTGGAGGCCTTGGCCAGCTGGTCGAGGTCGAAACGGAGGTCGTCGTTGGCCAGCTCGACACCCGCCCCGAACTGCATGGCCAGCACGTCCCGATAGAACGACACCAGCTCCAGCAGCGCCGAGTCCAGCGAATCGCGCTTGATCCGCGTGGCCCTCGACTTCTGCCGGTCCTCAAGCTCCTTCAAGGCCCCGGCCCCGCCGCGTACCAGCCCTCGGTTGAGCCCCTTGCCCGTGGACCCTTCGCCGTAGAGCTTGCGCAGCTCGGCGGTCTCACTCTCGTTGAGCGCGGCCGTGGCCGCGGCGGCCTCCTCCTCGGCCGTCTTCACCAGCCGCTCGGCCGCCGAGACGCACTCTCCCACCCCGGTCAGCGAGCGGGGAATGCTCAGCACCGCCTCACGACGCCGCCTGACGCCCTCGTCAAGCGCCAGCGCCCGCGCCCTGCTGACGTGCCCCTGGGCGGCCCTGGCGGCGAACCTGGCCACCTCCGGCGGCACGCTGTCACGCGTGGCCAGCACGTGGGCGACGGCCTCCGCGGCGGGGGTGGTCAGGTTGACCACCCGGCAGCGCGACCTGATGGTGATCATCATGTCGTCCGGAGCCGGCGCGCACAGCAGCCACACCGTACGGGGCGGCGGCTCCTCGATGGCCTTGAGCAGGGCGTTCGCTGCCGACTCCGTGGCCCGGTCGGCGTCCTCGAACAGGATGACCCGCCACCGCCCCTGCGTCGGCGCCCCGGCCGCCCGCAGGATGAGCTCCCGGGTCTGCTTGACGCTGTAGGACAGACCCTGGGGGCGTACGGACTCGAGGTCGGGGTGCGAGCCGATGAACACCTGGTGGCACTGGTCACAGTGGCCACAGCCCCCGTCGGGGCAGAGCAGCGCCGCGGCGAAGGCGCGGGCGGCCTCCTCCCGACCCGAGCCCGGCGGACCGGTGAACAGCCACGCGTGGGTCATGCCCGCGCCGCGCCCGCCCTCGACGACCTCCTTGGCCGCCGCCGCGGCCCGTGACAGCACGGCCGCCGCCTGGTCCTGCCCGATGAGGTCGTCGAAAACTGCCACGACGTAAGGCTAGCTGCACATAGCCTCACGCCCACACACAATCACACTCCGGTACAGCACCGCCGCGGCGCCTCCCCGAAAGGACCTCTGCCGAAGCGCAGCCCGCCCGCGCCGGTGCCCGTGCTCGTGCCGGTGCCCGTACTCGAGTCGGTGCCAGTGCCAGCGTCGGCGTGGATGTGCCGCCGGCGCCGACCAGGTGCACCTGCCCCGGGCAGGGCGGGCAGGTCAGTCGCGCCGGCGTGTGGAGAACATGGTGTCGGTGATGGCGGGCATCGTGCCCGTGGCATCCTCCGACTCCTCCGGCACCGGGTCCGGCAGGATCTCGCGGATCCGGTCCTGGATCTGGTGGGTGATCACCTCGGGCGGCAGCGTGCCGTCCACCACGAGGTAACGCTCGGGCGCCGCCGCGGCCAGCGCGCGGAACTCCTTGCGCACCCGCTCGTGGAACTCCAGCGGCTCCGACTCGATCCGATCGGCGGCCCCGCCCAGCCGGGTCAGCCCCACCTGGGGCGGCGTGTCGATGAGCACGGTCAGATGCGGCACCAGCCCGCCGGTGGCCCAAGCGTTGATCTTGGACACGTCCTTGGGGTCGAGCGCCCGCCCCGCTCCCTGGTAGGCCAGCGAAGAGTCGACGTAGCGGTCGGTGATCACGAGCGAGCCCCGGTAGAGCGCGGGACGGATCACCTTCTCCACGTGCTCGGCCCGGTCGGCGGCGTAGAGCAGCGCCTCAGACCGCGCCGACAGCCCGCGCTCGGCCGCGTCGAGCAGGATCGCCCGCAGCCGCATCCCCACCTTGGTCGAGCCAGGCTCGCGCGTCTGCACCACGTCGTAGCCCTGGTCGCGCAGCCAGATGGCGATCAGCCGCGACTGGGTCGTCTTGCCCGACCCCTCGCCGCCCTCGAACGCCAGGAACAGGCCGGGCACGTGCTCGGCCGCCTCCGCCGGGAACCGCTCGCCCCGCACCGTCGCGATCAGGTCGGCCGACAGGGAGATGCCCTTCCTGTCGTCCATGTGCCGCAGCGCCAGGATGCCCACGACCGTCGCGAGCACGCCGCCGATCACCAGCACCAGGTTGGAGCCGTCGAACCGGTAGGCGAACTCGCCCATCCGCAGCACGTGCACGCCGAAGATCGCCGCCAGCGGGTTGGCCACGGCGACCACCAGCAGCAACGTCACCCGCGCCGTCGACTGCAGGAACGAGAACGTACGGCCGCGCAGCCCGTCCTCGACCTCGAGCCCGATCAACGTGTAGCCGATGATCCAGGCGATGCCCGCGCACGCTCCCAGCAGCACGGTCAGCATGACCACGATCACCAGGTTGTGGATCAGCGCTGTGGCCACGAGCACCAGCCCCGCGACCGTGATGGCCAGGCCGAACAGCCGCCGCCGCGACAGCTCGCGGAGCAGCCTGAGCCCGAAGAACATGCCCAGCGCCATACCGGAGAACACCGCGCCGAACACCACGCCGTAGGCCGCGTCGCCGCCGCCGAGCGCCCCCACGTAGATCTTCGCGACGCCGACCACGGCCCCGCCCGCGGCGAACGCCCCCAGCATGCCGATGATCAGCCCGCGCACCAGCCGGTTGCCGCCGACGTACCGCCAGCCCTCGACGATCTGCTTGAGGACGGAGGGCGTGGAGATCGCGCCGTCGCGCTTGGGGATGTCACGCAGCGTGAAGATCAGGAAGGCCGAGACGAGGTAGGCGCAGGCGTTGACGATCAGCGCCAGCCCGGTGGCGTCCGTGCCGACCGCGAACGGCATCAGGCCCCCGAACGCGTCGCCCACCACGGACAGCGCCGCGAACAGCAGCGCCGCGACCGGCGCGGTGCCGTACGTGACCAGCAGGTTGAGCCGGTTGGCCGACTCCAACTGGTCCTTGGGCACCAGGTTGGGGACGGTGGCCTCCTTGGCCGGGACCCAGAACAGGTTGACGCACTCGACCAGGATGGTCGCGATGATCACCCACTGATAGCCGATCATCCACTGGAAGCTGAGGACCAGCGGGATCGACAGCACCACGGCGAACCTGACCAGATCGGCCACGAACATCGTCAACCGCCGGTCGAACCGGTCGGCGAACACGCCCGCAAGCGGCCCGAGCAGCACGGCAGGCAGCATCTTGGCGACGAACACGCCGCCGACGGCGAGCGACTGCACGCGGTAGTCGCCCTGCGTGATGTTGGCGGCCAGGGCGGTCAGGGCCAGGAGGTTGAGCCAGTCACCCAGACTGCAGACCGACATGGCCGTCCACAGCCGTCTGAACGGCGCAATGGTCAGCACATGGGTCGGGTGGCGTCGGCCAAGGGCAGTCATCGGGCCTCTCCATGGATACTCCGGCCTTCAGGCCGGAGAGGAAACGTACTACCGCAAAGCGGAACAAGGAAATGGCGGCTGGCCGACAGACGCACGCTCGTCAGAGGGTCGCACGGGCGATCTTCCTGCTTGGTCGTGTAGGTGTAGCCATCGGCTCGCTGGAGCAGGCGCAGATGCTTGTGTGAGGTCTTGACTGGGCCGGTGGGGGTCTGCACGGTATGGCTGCCAGAGGTGCGGACGGCGACCCTGCCAGTGTGCGTTCCGGTGTGCTTGCCTCTCGGCACGATCGCGCGTACGAGGTCTCCGGTCTGGTATCGGAAGATCTGCTTGGTGCGGGGCATGCGCAGCCGGGGGAAGCCGAAGGCGTCGGTACGGGTGCGGCAGTAGGTACCTCTCCCGGTGGCGGCGACCACCAGCACCTGGCCAGGCCAGGACTCGACTCCGTGAAGTTCGCCCACATGGAGGGCGTCCAGGGTGTGAGACTTGGGAGCACCGGTGCGGTGCCGATTCCATTTGGTACGGCCGCCGCTGCCGCAGCGCACAGGCAGGCCGGCCGCCTTCAACGCCTCATACAGCGCCCGGCGGGTGGCGTTGACTGCGGCGGCGTCCCTCAGCGATGCCTTGGCGTGTGCGAGCACCCGAGCCAGGACTGCCGGACGGTCGGCCAGGAACTCGGCGACCGGCATGCTGTTCTTGGCTTGATTGCAGGGCACGCAGGCCAGGCACAGGTTGCTGATCCGGTCCGAGCCGCCCCGGGAGCGAGGCTGGATGTGGTCGATGGTCAACGGGATGCCACGTGCCGCGCAGTAAGCGCACGCCCGCCTCCATTTCTCCAGCAGGTATTCGCGCACCTCAAAGCCGTGCAACGTGCCGTGCTGGTACTCGACGCCGGCCAGCGGCCTGCCCGCAGCCAGGGCATGGACGTCGAACCGCACGGTCTCCAACTGGATCGCGCGTACCGGGACCAGGCGTCGCAGGCGCTCCATCCAGCTCATCACGGTGACCAGGCGATGCTTAAGGCTCGGCGGCAACCAGCCCTGCGGTCGGGCGCGATTGGCGAACCGGGGGGCACGATAGCGCAGATTCCGCGACCGCCTGCCGCGCCGGTAGGCGGCGCGGGCCGTGAGCTTGTCACGGATCTTGCCGCCGCGGTGGTTGAGCTGAATGCCGTACAGGCCATACCGGGTGCCGTCGTGGGCGCGGAACACGCTGATGCCGGTATGCCTGCTACCCGGATCCAGGGACACCTCCACGCCCTCGACCTCGCACTGCTCAGAAGTGCGGTCCTTCAACCGGATGACGAACGGGGTGTGCCGGGCCACCACCGCCCGCCCTGCGGCGAGAAGCTTGCGGGCACGGGCGGGATGGCATGGATCCAGCGGCGTGCCGTCCGATGCCAGGACGAACACGCGGGGTGCGGTCTCACGACCGGCTTCTCCGCTTACGCGGGTGACGCCCGCCGCGCTGGGTGAAACGTGGCGGGTCTCCCCTCGACCATGTTGGGCACTCCGCTGCCCGAAGGCGTCCGCCCCCCGTTTCGTCCCTGCTCCGAGGTTGTCTGCTGGCGCGGATTCCAGGGTCCGCCGCTGAGGAAGCACGGCGGAGTGGATCTGCTGGCGTGTGTCCAACGTAGCCACCAAGGTCACCTCCTTGCCGGTGGTGGCTGGGTCTGGTCACTCCGGCCCGCCCCGATTCGCGCGGAGCAGGCCCCGGCCTTTGCCAGGGAGCGAGTGACGATTTCAGCGTATCCAGTGTCAGGCGAAGCGGTCAGACCAGAGACCCGATGGATATTCCAGACGGCTTGTGGCAGAGGGTATTACGCACGCCCCGTCGTGGGGTGTCCCACACCCGAATGGGCCCGAAAACGTCATCATGTGCTAACTCCAACCCCATGTTGCGCGCCTTCCATCAATGGCCGCCACTCGGCACGGATATAGGGCGGTAGATCCAGCTCATCCCAGAGCTCGGCCAGCAGCACCGCGTCCACGTGATCGAGCAGTTCCTGAGGACCGCCCTCACACAGAAGCAGCACGTACGCCGCCCGACGCTCCTCCCGGTCGGCCAAGTCGTAGTCACGATCGCGCAGCCGCGCCACTCCAAGTGCGGCCGCGACCGGCAGTCGCGGCAGCCGGCTCGGCACGTGGAACCGGTGCCCGTCGCCGCTCTCCCGAATGGCGAACTCCACCTTCGGCTCCAGCGCCAGCCGGAACCCCGCCGCGTCGAGAATGCGCCCCGCGGTCTCGAGCGTCGGCGACTTCCTGCCGTGCTCGTAGGCCGAGAGCGTGGTCCTCGACGTGCCGCTCACGCTGGCCAGGGCCCGCTGGTTCATGCTCGCCGCATGCCTGGCCTGCCTGAACAGCAGCCCGCCCCGCTCGGCCCAGAAGGCGGCGTGCGCCGCCTCCATCGGCGAAGAGACCATGCCCACCTCCGAGAAGTATCCGGTCGGATACTCTACGCCACGATGACAGTCTGTGGCTACCGGATCGCGGAAAGTCAGGCCCGCAACTCCAGCATCGTGATCTCCGGCGGCGCCCCGACGCGTACGGGCGGGCCCCAGAACCCCGCGCCCCTGGTGACGTAGACCTGGACCCCGTCGACTGTGGCCAGGCCGGAGACCACGGGCTGCTGCAGCCCCACCACCAGGTTGAACGGCGCGATCTGCCCGCCGTGCGTGTGTCCGGACAGCTGCAGGTCGACGCCGTGGCGGGCGGCCTGTTCCACCTGGACCGGCTGGTGCGCGAGCAGCACGGTGGACCGGCTGGTGTCCCGGCCGCCCAGCGCCTTGTCGAAGTCGGGGCCGTCGCCCGCGGACTCGCCGTTGAGGTCGTTGACCCCGGCCAGGTCGAGCACGGCGCCCTGGTGCTTGATCTCCACGCGCTGGTTCCGCAGCGAGCGTACGCCGAGCTGGTCGAGCTCCTCGATCCACTCCAAGGGCCCGCTGGGGGCGAAGTACTCGTGGTTACCGGTCACGAAATATGCCCCGTAGCGGGACTCCAGGCTCTTCAGCGGCTGCGCCAGCGCCCCCAGCTGGGCGACCGACCCGTCCACCAGATCGCCCACGATCGCCACCACGTCGGCCTCGAGCCCGTTGATCATGCGGACGATCCGCTCGGTGTGCCCCCGGCCCGTCAGCGGCCCCAGGTGGATGTCGCTCACCACCGCGAACCGCAGGCCGCTGAGCCGCGCATCCAGCTTCGGCAGCGCCACCTTCACGCGTTCGATCACGGGGTCGCCGAGTGCGCTCGACATGCCGTACCCGACCGTGCCCAACGCCCCCACGCCCGCGACGGTCGCGGTGGCCCGCCCGAGAAAGAGCCTCCTGCTCATCGGCGGCGCCTCAGGCGCGGGCTCGGGAATCGCCGGGGCGCCGCCCGCCATGGCCGGCACGGGCTCCGGCTCCGGCGCCGCCCGCCGCTCGACCCTGCGCACGAAGAACGCGGCCACCGCGCGCGGCACCTCCAGCACCACGAGGAAGACCAGCAAGTAGAACATCAGGGCCAGCCAGACGTATCCCGGCCAGGCCAGCCAGTGGCCGAACTCCATCCGGCTGCCCACGAACGTCGCCACGACCAGGGCGGCCAGGCCCACCACGCCCCAGCTCAGCACCTTGCGGAGGCGCCCCGGGCCGGTCGTGGAGCGCACCATCCGATGCCACAGATAAAAGTGCGCAAGCAGGACCAAGCCCGCGAACACCAACACGATCACGTCATTGATGCTACTTCCGGCGGCGGCGTCCGGCGGCCCCCGGAAGTGACAAGCCACCTGCGGCAGGACCCGCGACCCCGAAGCGGCGGCCTCCCTATGGCTGGACCCGCGACCCCGGAAGCGGCGACCTCCCTACGGCTGGACCCGCGACCCCCGGAAGTGGTGACCTCCCGGAAGTCGCGGACCGTGCGCTACGGCTTGGCCGCCGGCTTCTTCGCCGCGGGCTTCTTCGCGGGCGCCTTCCTGGCAGTGGTCTTCTTCGGCGCCGGCGCCCGCTCACGCCGCTCGGCCAGCAGCTCGGCCGCCCGGTCGATCGTGATGTCCTCGACCGTGTCGCCCTTGCGCAGCGACGCGTTCGTCTCGCCGTCGGTCACGTAGGGGCCGAACCGCCCCTCCTTCACCACGACCGGCTTCTTGGAGTTGGGGTCGTCGCCCAGCTCGCGCAGCGGCGCCGCGGCGGCCGCCCGCCGCCCGCGCGTCTTGGGCTGCGCGAACAGCTCCTTGGCCTGGTCGATCGTGACGGTCAGCAGGTCTTCTTCCGAAGCCAGCGACCGGGAGTCCGTCCCCTTCTTCAGGTACGGGCCGAACTTCCCGTTGTACGCCACGACCTCCTCGCCCTCCAGCTCGCCCACGAGCCTGGGGATCGCCAGCAGCTTGAGCGCGTCCTCCAGCGTGATGGTGTCCAGCGACATCGTCTTGAACAGCGAGCTCGTGCGCGGCTTGGGCGCGTCGGCCTTCTTCGTCCGCTTCTTCGGCGCCTCGTCCTCCGGCGCCTCGGGCAGGATCTCCGTGACGTAAGGCCCGTACCGGCCGTCCTTGGCCACGATCATGTGGCCGGTCACCGGGTCCTGCCCCAGCTGCCGGTCGCCCGTCGGCCGGGAGAACAGCTCCTCGGCCTTCTCCGCCGTCAGCTCGTCGGGCGTCATGTCCTCGGGCACATTGACCCGCGCGCCGTCCCTGTCGAGGTACGGGCCGTACCGTCCGACCCGCAGCACGATGTCCGAGCCCTTGACCGGGAAGGAGCTGATCTCCTTGGCGTCGATCTCGCCGAGGTCGGTGACCATCTCCTTCAGGCCCTCGTCGCCGTCCGCGCCGTAGTAGAAGCGCTGCAGCTCCGGCACCCGCTCCGCCCGGTCGTTGGCGATGTCGTCGAGCACCTTCTCCATCTCGGCCGTGAAGTCGTAGTCGACCAGGTTGCCGAAATGCTGCTCGAGCAGGTTGACCACGGCGAACGCCAGGAAGGACGGCACCAGCGCCGTGCCCTTCTTGAACACGTAGCCGCGGTCGAGGATGGTCCCGATGATCGAGGCGTACGTCGAGGGCCGCCCGATCTCCCGGTCCTCCAGCTCCTTGACCAGCGACGCCTCGGTGTAACGCGCGGGCGGCTTGGTGGAGTGGCCCGCGACGTCGAGCCGGGTCATGCTGAGCGCGTCGCCTTCAGCCAGGTTCGGCAGCCGCTTCTCCGAGTCGTCGCGGTCGGTCGCGGGGTCGTCGGCCCCCTCGACGTACGCCTTGAGGAACCCGTAGAACGTGATCGTCCGACCGGAGGCGCTGAACTCGACGTCCTCGCCCGCGGACGACCTGCCGGCCACCTTGACCGTGATCGACTCGCCGACCGCGTCCTTCATCTGCGAGGACACCGTCCGCTGCCAGATCAGCTCGTACAGGCGGAACATGTCGCCGGACAGCCCGGTCTCGCCCGGCGTGCGGAACTCCTCGCCTGACGGCCGGATCGCCTCGTGCGCCTCCTGCGCGCTCTTCACCTTGCTGCTGTAGACGCGCGGCTTGTCGGGCACGTACGCGGCGCCGTACAGCTTGATCGCCTGCGACCGCGCGGCCGCCACGGCGGTCTCCGACAGCGTGATGCTGTCGGTACGCATGTAGGTGATGAAGCCGTTCTCATAGAGCCGCTGCGCCACCTGCATCGTGTATTTCGCGGAGAACCCCAGCTTCCGGCTGGCCTCCTGCTGCAATGTGGTCGTCCGGAACGGCGCATACGGCTTGCGCGTGTACGGCTTCCGCTCGACGGACTTGACCGCGAACGACGAACCCCTGAGCCTGCCGGCCAGCTCGCCCGCGGCGGCCTCGGAAAGGTGGAGGACGTCGGCGTTCTTGAGCTGCCCCGTGCTGGCGAAGTCGCGGCCCTGCGCCACCCGCTTGCCGTTCACCCCGGTCAGCGTCGCCGTGAAGTCGCGCGGCCGCTCCTCGGTCTTGTTGGTGTCGAAGAGCGCCTGCAGGTCCCAGTAATGGGCCGGCGTGAACGCCATGCGCTCGCGCTCCCGCTCCACCACCAGCCTCGTCGCCACCGACTGCACGCGACCGGCCGACAGCCGGGGCTTGACCTTCTTCCACAGGACCGGGCTGACCTCGTAGCCGTAGAGGCGGTCGAGGATGCGCCGCGTCTCCTGGGCGTCCACGAGGCGGAGGTTGAGGTCGCGCGGGTTTGCCACGGCGTCCCGGATGGCCTGCGGGGTGATCTCGTGGAACACCATGCGGTGCACGGGGACCTTGGGCTTGAGCACCTCGCGCAGGTGCCAGGCGATGGCCTCGCCCTCGCGGTCCTCGTCAGTGGCCAGATAGAGCTCGTCAGCGTCCTTCAGCAGCTGCCGCAGCTTGTTGACCTGCGACCGTTTGTCGGGGTTGACGACGTACAGCGGCTCGAACTCGTGCTCGACGTTGACCCCGAGCCGCGCCCACGGAGCGCCCTTGTACTTCTCGGGAATGTCGTCGGCCTTCTCCGGCAGGTCGCGGATGTGACCGATGCTCGATTCGACGATGTAGCCGCGCCCGAGGTACCCGGCGATCGTCTTCGCCTTGGCCGGCGACTCGACGATGACCAGGCGTGTTCCGCCGGCGCTGCCGTTGTTGGCTGGCACGCTGCTTCCTACCTCGCTGTTCGCTTGCAAATCCCCCTACCGGGAGTCGGCACAGACTGAAAGGTAACCCGACTCGCGGAAATTTCCTTCCCCCGCGGGCTACCCACTACCTTCCGGGTCCACCCACAAGCACGCAGAATAAGGCCCATCGAGCGGCATGGCGCCCTGACTCACCCTGGAGACTAATCGTTGTGCTCGACTACTCCTACATGGATATCTTCATTCCACGCGATCTCACTCGTGAAGCAGCACGTCAGCTGCTGACCGAACACGCAGAGTACGGCAAGTGGGAGCTCGCCCGCGTACGTGTGCACCCCGACGGGAGCCGTCACGTACGGCTACGTCGCAAGGTCATGCGGGTACGCAGCACGCTCTGAACGTGGGTATGGCTTTGCCCGTCCCAGGCCGCGCCCCCGGAACGGGCAAAGCGTCTATCGCCGGCTACTCACAGGCTGTGAGCAGTTGCCGCACCTTGTATTCGTACTGTCTGATTCCCTTACTTGCGGCCGAACCGGAACCGGCGGGCGGTCCCGAACAGCGCGGCCGAGGCGGCGAACATCGAGCCGAGCATGAGGGCCAGCAGGGAGCTCGAGTTCATCCCCGTGAGGCCGGCGGGCTGCTCGGCGCTCATCAGGCTGCCGACCGGCAGGCCGTGGGCGGCCGAGGTGACCACGCCGCCGGCGGGGGTGGAGGCCACCAGGTCGGTCGCCGGGCTGAGCACGGACACGGGGCCGGCCGGGGCGGCGGGGCGCCGGGCGCCGTCAGCCGGGCCGGCGACGCGGGTCTTCTTCGTGTGGGCCGGGGCCTGCGCCTGGGCCGGGGCCTGCGCCTGGGCGGGCAGGCCGGGCAGCTCGGGCAGCTGCGGCAGGCCGAACGTGCCGGCGACGTCGTCAACCAGCGGGAGCGAGGTCACGCCCAGCTGCTGCGGAACCCCGCCGACACCGTGCACCTTCTGGGTGACCCCGGCGACGTCCTGCATGCCGCTCATGGCCGGGACGGCGGGGAGCATGGGCAGCAGCCCGCGCTTGGCCTCCTTGGCCGCGGCGACGCCGGCGAAGTGGCCGTACCCGGGCCGCGGCCTGCCGACGTTGGCCCCGCCGAGGCACCCGGCCGCGGCGTCGCCCAGCACGGCGACCGCGTTGCCGCAGACGTTGACGGGAACGGCGATCGGCGCGATGACCTGGTTGCCGGCGAGCACGCCTCCGCGACCGGAGGTGTGGTTGCCGCCACCACCGGTGCTGTTGACCTTGGCGCCGCCCTTGCAGTGGGCTTCGGACCTGCCGAGCACCGCGGCCGCGTTGCCGCAGATGTTGATCGGAGCGGTGATCGGGGCGATGACCTGGTTGCCGGCGAGCACGCCGCCCCGGCCGGAGGTGTAGTTGCCGCCCGCGCCCTTGCCGCCGTTCGTCACTCGGGCGCCGCCCTTGCAGCCGGCGAACGCGTGGCCGAGCACGGCCACCGCGTTGCCGCAGATGTTGATCGGAGCAGTGATCGGCGCGACCACCTGGTTGCCGCTCAGCACACCGCCCCGGCCCGAGGTGACGTTGCCGCCCGCACCGGAGCCGCCGCCGCTGTTCTCGACCTTCGCGCCGCCCTTGCATCCGGCGGAGCCGTTGCCGACGGCGTTGCCGCAGACCGTCACCGGCACGCTGATCGGGGCGATGACCTGGTTGCCGCTGCCGACCCCGAAGCGCCCGTCAGTGTCGTTGCCGGTCGAGCCCGCGACCTTGTGGTAGCCGTGCGAGCCGCCGTTGTTGGTCACGCTCGAGCCGCCCTTGCAGCCCGCGAACGCCCGGCCGACCACCGCCACGGCGTTGCCGCAGATGTTCACCGGCGCGGAGATGGGGGCGATGACCTGGTTGCCGCCGAGCACGCTCCCCCTGCCCGAGGTGCGGTTGCCGCCGGCACCCACCCCGGTGTTGTGGACGCTCGCCCCGCCCTTGCAGCCGGCCACGGCACCACCGAAGATCGCCACCGCGTTGCCGCAGGCGTTGATGGGGGCCGAGATCGGCGCGGTGATCTGGTTGCCGCCGAGCACGCTGCCGTCGCCCGAGGTGCGGTTGCCGCCGGCGCCGCCCTTGCCCTTGTTGACGACCGTCGCGCCGCCCTTGCAGCCGGCGTCGGACCTGCCGATCAGCGAGATGGCGTTGCCACAGGCGTTGATGGGAGCGCTGATGGGCGCGTTGACCTGGTTGCCGCCGAGCACGCTGCCGTCGCCCGAGGTCCGGTTGGAGGAGTTGCCGCCCTTGTTGACGACCGTCGCGCCGCCCTGCGAGGAGGCCTCGGACGAGCCGACCGCGCCGACGGAGTTGCCGCTGATGTCGATGGGGAGCGAGATCGGCAGGTTGACCTGGTTGCCGCCGCCGACGGACCCGTCGCCCGAGGTGTCGGCCAGCGCGGTGCCGCTGCCGAAGGACATGACGGCCACCGCGAGGAGGGCCGCAGGAGTAGATGCCTTTGCCCACGTACGCATGATGAATGCTCCTAGTGGTCTTCTTGGGGGGATACCTGAACACGGTTCGCGGGCAGCCGAGGCCGTACGAGGTTTCGCGCACAGCGGAGACCTCGGATCAACTTCACGAACCAGCTGAACTGACGTGTTTCACCCGCTGGCGAAGGGGTGTCAGACCACGCTCCGCCGCATTACTTCGTGATTCGTGGCCGGCTGTGAAGAAGACCGGCACCAGAGGGGCGGGGATCAGTCAGGCGAGAAGGAGGGGTCGTCCGCCGCTGTGCGGACGACAGGGGGAAGCACACGCGCCAGGATGGCGCGCCGAGCCTGCAGCCGCGGGTCGAACACGGACCTCGCGACGTCCCCCGCAGCGGCCCCGAACAGGCCGCCGGCACCGCCGTTGGGCACCAGACCATTGGTGTCCAGGATCTTTCCGGCGGTGGATGGTGCTGGCAGGCCAGGATCCTGCTGGCTGTTGAGCCCGTCGACCGTACGCCCGGCCATGGCCTCGGCGTTGTCGGACTCCGAGACACGGTCCGGGCTGGTGAGGGATTGAAGCGCCGCGGCGTCACTCACCGCTGTTTTGGCCGCCGCCATCGCCGGGGCAGTCGCCGCAGTTTCGGCAGTGGCCTCGGCTTCGGCAGTGGCCTTGGCCTCGGCGCTCGCCGTGGTCGCGGCAGCCGCCGTAGCGTCGGCAGTCGCCGTAGCTTCAGCAGTCGCCGTAGCGTCGGCGGCGGCCGGGTCGGCGGTGAGCATGCCGAACACGACAGCGAGCAGCCACCCGGCGGCCACCAGGGAGCCGACCGTCACCGCCCGCATGACGAGCCGACGGGCACCGGCCGCGAACCGCGCCATCCGGTCAACCCGATCGGTGGTCGCGCCCTGTGCCGGGTCGGCCACGGGCAGGCGATGCGCACCGAGGGCCATCGCCCTCAGCCGCCGCACCACCGCTCGTGCCACGTGACCTCCCGAAATTCCAGAACCGGCCTCACATCATGAGGCCGGTCCGTGGACTCACCCCTCAACGGTCCGTAACCGTAGCAGCACCCAAGGTTGCCGCAAGGGCTTTTCACTTGAGAGCCAGAAATTCACCAACTCCCCTGCGAGCAAACCGCCCCCAACTGCCTCAATACCCTCTGCCGTACCCCAGCCAGACGTCAGCCGTACGCCACCGAAGCCCCATCCGGAGCCCCCACCGCCCCGTTCCTGACCCGCTTCGGGGGCCTCGAGGATTCTTGGTATGACGCACCCCTCAGAGTTTGCTAACCTTACTGAGCCGACGCGGGATGACGGTCCCGCGTGCAGGCACCAAGTCCGGGTGGCGGAATAGGCAGACGCGCTAGCTTGAGGTGCTAGTGCCCAGTGATGGGCATGGGGGTTCAAGTCCCCCCTCGGACACCATGAAGGCCCTGAGAATGTGCAGGTCACAGGCTCGGGGCTTTTTCATTTCAGCCTCCAGAACGAGCCGTGATACTCCGCTGATACTTGTGGGCCTGAGCACGAGGATCACGCGCTCTCGACCAGGGCCGCGAACCAGTCGGCGGCCTCTCGCTGATTGCCGGGCATGACATGAGCGTAGACCCGGAGAGTGATGGCGGGGTCGGCGTGGCCGAGACGCTCGGAGACGACCTTCACGGGCTTGCCGCCCATGAGGAGGATCGTGGCGTGGGTGTGGCGGAGGTCGTGAACGCGGATGCGGGGCAGCGCCTCGCGGCCAGCCTTCTCGAAAGCCCTCGCGCAGCGCCCGAGCTGATCCTGGAAGCCCCGCGAGAACCGCTCGGGGTGTCGGTGGTTGCCCTCCTGGTCGCCGAAGACGAGCGCGTCGTCCCGGGCGAGCTGTAGGGCCAGCCCGCCCCGCTCGCGCTTGTACGCCCTGAGTAACGTGATGGTGGCCGCGTCGAGATCGACCACGCGGGGTTTGGCGGTCTTGGTGTCGCCCTCCTTTACAACGGCTCCCTCCCCCTTGATCCGCACGACGCCCACCGACCGGCGGACGCTGATCGTCCCGGCCTCCAGATCGATGTGCCGCCAGCGCAGCGCGAGCAGTTCGCCGCGGCGCATGCCGGTGTGCGCCAGAAGGTGCCAGGCGACGTGCAAGTGGCTGTGGTCGCGCGACCAGGCCAGGAAGTCCTTGAGCTGGACAGTCGTCCACGGGTGCATCTCCGGGGCTTTGGCCTGCTTGGCGGTGGGCGGCTTGGCCTTGTCCGCCGGGTTGCGGGCCAGCAGGCCGGCGTCCACGGCCTCCGACAGCGCAGCGCTCAGGATGGTGTGGACGTACCGCACGGTGCGGGCCGACAACCCTTCGCCGGCTTTGTGATCCTTCCGGCCGCTCTCCTCCAGGTACCGGTAGTGCGCGGTCAGCTTCGGCCCGGTCAGCGCCGCGATCGGCGTCTTGCCGAGGTCGTACGGCTTGAGGTGGAGCCGGATGTTCTTCTTGTAGCTCGCCAAGGTGGAGGGTTCGAGCCTGAGCCCGGCCACCCACTCGTCGAGGTACGTCCCAAAGGTCTGCTTACTGGGCTGGACGAACTCGCCCTTGTCCACCTTGCCGAGGGCGTCGCGCAGGGCCTTCTGCGCCTCTTTCTGCGTGAGCCACGGCTGGTTGTTCTCGTCGCGGCGGCGCAGGACGGGCTTACGGCTTCCGTCCGGCAGCTCGGCCGTGAACTTGATGCCGTACCGCACCTGCCCGTTGGCCAGGCTGTAGCTGAAGACCGACCCCTCGCCGGGGGATCTCCTGCGCTTCGGTGAGTCCTTCACGTATCTCCTTTAGGTGTTCGGGTCCGGTGGAAGCACATCCACACGTTTGAGCTCGGTCGGGATCTCGGGAAGGTGGGTGACGCCCAACTGGCGCATGCGCTGACGCACCTGGGCCAGGTCCTGCGCGGTCTTCTCCAGCAGCCGCTCGTTGGCCGTGACCACGTATGTCAACGTCTCTTTCTCGCCGGCGGTGGCCGCTGCGGCCTCCTTCCGCTGCTCGACGAGAAGTTTCCAGGTCGCCGACCATTCCTCCAGGTAGCGGCGGTGCCACCGGAAGTTCAGGACGATCGGATCGGGGCTACGCCAGGTGTTCGGGTCCCACCCTTCCGCCTCAAGCGCCGAGTCGTCGGTTCCGTCGAACCACTCCGCGGCTCGCCAGACCGCAACCTCCATGCCTGGCAGAATCTCGACCTTTTCCTGTTCTTCGAGAGGGAAGAGAAGCCTGACCGGAGCAACGTCCAGGGCTTTCGCCAGGACGATCAGCTCGGCGATGGTGATCGACTGCCTCAGCCCTTTTTCGAGCTTGGCGATCACCGATCGGTCCATCGGGAGCCCCAGTTCCCCACAGCGATCGGCGAGGGCCTGGGCGGTCGTCCGCCTCCCATCCGGGCCTGGCCGTGCTCGAAGACGAGCTACTTGGGCTCCCACCTGCCTGGTCATGCGCGTCATCCACTCTCTTTGTTCCACAGCAGAACGTTAAGCCGCCAGAAGGCGACTTGACAACACAGAGACTACAAAGCTAGATCTTGTTCCGCAACAGCCCGACTTAGAGAGAGAAACGAACATGACGGAACAAACATTGTTGTCACGGTCGGTGGTCGCCGAGAGGTGCGGCATCTCGATCAGAACCTTGGAGCGTTGGGCGGAGCTGGGGATCGGCCCGCGTCCCATTCGGCTTGGGCCGCGGCTTATCCGCTATCGCGACGCGGACGTTGAGACGTGGCTGAACAGTGCGGCCGAGGGCGAGGTGTCCGCATGAAGACCGACGAGATGAACGGGCGTCTGTTCGCCACGGTGCCCGAGGTGAGTCGCCTGCTACGGGCCGACGACCGCACCATCAGACGGGCTATCGCGGATGGTCAGATCCCTGCGGTCCGGCTGGGTGCGACTTGGCGTATCCCGGTTGCCTGGCTCCGGGTGCAGGCCCTCCTTGACCCGCCAGCCGACTCGGACGAGGCCGCCGTCGATGCAGCGTGACATGACGGAGGCGGGCCCGTTCGCGGCGGACCCGCCTCTCACCTCGGTGCCAAACGCTGAAACCAAGATCTCCAACGTACACCGCACCCTCGCCCACGCGCTTGCCGCAGCCGCACGCGGCTGGCATGTCTTCCCGCTGCTGCCCGGTGGGAAGCGTCCGCTCAAGGGGTTCACGGACTGGGAACGGGCGGCTACGACGGACCCGGACCTGATCCGCCGATGCTGGGCGCGGGCGCCGTACAACCTCGGCATCGCCTGTGGCCCGTCGGGGCTGGTCGTGGTGGACCTCGACACGCCCAAGACGAACGAACTGCCGCCTTCGCCTTGGGATCGGCCCGGGGTCAACGAGGGCGCGGACATGCTGGCGCTGATCTGCCTGGAAGCCGGACAGCCGCTCCCGTTCGACACGTTCACCGTCCGCACCCGGCGCAACGGCACGCACCTGTACTTCGCCGCACCCGCCGAGCTGCCTCTGGGCAATACCGCCGGGCGGCTCGGCTGGCTGATCGACACCCGGGCGCAGGGCGGTTACGTCGTCGGGCCGGGCAGCTTCGTGGATCTCCCGGACGGCGTCGGCTCGTACGACGTCATCCATAACGGTCCGGCGGCTCCTCTCCCGGCATGGCTCGCCGCGCTGCTGACGCCGCGCGAAGTCGAAAACAAGCGCAGTCCGGTGTCGCCGCGCGAGATGTTGGCCAGGCTCGGCGGGCGTTCGACGGGATACGTGTACGCCGCGCTGCGGAGCGAGGTACAGCACGTGCTCGAAGCCGTGCCCGGCGTCCGGAACCACACGCTCAACGCCGCCGCCTTCGCGCTGGGACAGCTCGTCGCCTCCGGGCTGCTCCCCTCCGAGCTTGCCGAACAGGCACTCATGACCGCCGCCCAGGCCATCGGCCTGCCCTGGCGCGAGGCGGCCACCACCATTCGCTCCGGCCTCACCGCCGGGGCCCTGCAACCCCGAGGGATCGCATGACCGCGCCGCTTGAGGCCGACGCCATCTTGAACGACCTGGACGCTCCCGCCTCCATCGCCCATCTGCATCAACACCTGCGGGCCGTCGCCTCGGGCGAAGACCCTCGGGTGTGGGAAGACCCGATCCCGATAGACGCCATGGCGTCGCTGCCGGAGTTCCCGACCGAGGTGTTCCCCGAGCCCATCGCGGCGATGGTGCTCGGGGTGGCCGCCGAGATGCAGGTCCCGCCGGACATGCCTGGCTGTCTGGTTCTGGCCGCGCTGGCCACGGGCGCAGGCGGGCGTGCCGAGGTGCGGGTCCGAGGTCAGTGGCGCGAGCCGCTCAATCTGTACACCGCGGTTGCGGCGGCTCCTGGTATGGGAAAGTCTCCGGTCTTCAACGCGGTCATGGCGCCGGTCTTCGCAGCCGAGTCCCGGCTCCAGGATCGAGTGCGGCCGAAGATCAAGGAACTGGAGGCCGAGCAGCGCCGCGCCAAGGCACGTGCGGAGGCCGCCCGGCGCAGAAGCAAGTCGCCGGAGGATGAAGAGGCCGCGGCGGACGCCCTGCAGCAGGCCGAGGAGATCGAGATTCCCGTCCTGCCCAGGCTGTACGTGGACGACGTCACTCCCGAGACAGGCACGACAGTGCTCGCCGAGCAGGGCGGGCGCATGGCGGTCCTGTCGTCCGAAGGTGCCTTCCTGGAGAACATCATGGGCCGGTACAGCAGTGGAAAACCCAACCTCGAACTCGCCTTGAAGGGGCATGCCGGCGACCGACTCCGTGTTGACCGGCGCGCCCGCGCAGAGTCCGTTGAGCGGCCCGCTCTTACCGTGGGCGTCTGCATCCAGCCACAGATGCTGGAGGACTTGTCCGGGTCCAAGCAGATGCACGGCAGGGGCGCTCTCGCGCGGGTGTTGTTTTGCCTGCCTCCCGACCTGGTCGGACATCGAAACGTTCGCCACGAGGCGAATCTCGACGAGGACGTGCTCCGCACGTACATGGACCTCATGACGAATCTGATCGCGGACCTGGCGGATGTAGACGAGATGGTGACGGTCGAGCTTTTGCCCGAGGCTGTGGAGGCTCACCTCCGCTTCAGGGAGGAGATCGAGCCTCGTCTTCGCCGGGGCACGGGCGACCTGGAGTCGCTGCGCGAATGGGCGAGCAAGCTGGGCGGGCACACCGTCCGGCTGGCGGGCCTGCTGCACCTGGCCGAGAACACCATGGACGGCCTGCAGAAGCCGATCAGCGCTGACACCATGCGCAAGGCCATCAGACTCGCCAGGTACTTCACGGACCACGCCATGGCCGCCTTCGGCATCATGCGGGCGAATCCGCTCCTGGACCCCGCGCGAGCGGTACTCGCCTGGATCCGCAAGGCGTCACACGCCGAGATCACTGTCCGGCAGGTCCAGCGCGGGTTCCAGAAGCGGTTCGGCACCTCCGAGGACGTCGCCCGCGTGCTCTCCCTCCTGGAGGAGTACGGATATCTCCGGTTCATCGAGGCGGCCCCAACGGGAGGGCGCAAGTCCCTCCGATACGCGGTCAATCCCCAGATATTCGGTGACACGGTGACAGAAGCCTCCTAGAGGCGTGCTGACCTGGGTGTCAACGACGGCCGAATTCTGACCCCCTGACGACGGTTGAATCTTGACCCCCTGATGTTGTCGTTGGCTACTGCTCGTGCTCGGATCGGGCTGGTGGAACCCGGCCCAGGTCGCGGTTCTTCAGCCGGTAGCTGTCTCCCTTCAGTGAGATCACTTCGGCGTGGTGGACGAGGCGGTCGATCATGGCGGCGGCGACCACGTCGTCGCCGAATACCTCGTCCCCAGCGTCCGAAGGGCTTGTTGGACGTGACGATCAAGCTGGCGCGTTCGTAGCGGCTCGAGACCAGCTGGAAGAACAGGTTGGCGGCCTCGGGCTCGAATGGGATGTAGCCGACCTCGTCCACGATCAGGACCGGGATGCGGGCCAGCTTGACCAGCTCGTCCTGCAAGCGGCCGACGGTGTGCGCGTCGGCCAGGCGGGCCACCCACTCGGCCGCGGTGGCAAAGGCGACCCGGTGACCGGCCTGGCATGCGCGGATCCCCAGCCCGATCGACAGGTGCGTCTTGCCGGTGCCGGGCGGGCCGAGGAAGACCACGTTCTCCCGGGCGGTGACGAAGTCCAGCGTGCTCAGATGGGCGATGGCCTCGCGTTTGAGTGAGCGCTGGTGGTCGTAGTCGAAATCTTCTAGAGCCTTGCGGGCCGGGAAGCGGGCGGCGCGGATGCGGGCCTCGCCGCCGTGGGAGTCGCGGGCGGCCACCTCGCGTTGCAGGCAGGCGGCCAGGAACTCCTCATGCGTCCAGGACTCGGCGCGGGCTCGTTCGGCCAGCCGTTCGACGGCCGCGGCCAGCGACGGCGCCTTCAGCACCCGGGTCAGATAGGCCAGCTCGGCGGCAAGGTTGCGGCCATTCGCGGCCGCCGCCGACGCGGTGCTGGTGGTTCGTGTGGCCATCACGCCACCGTCTCGATGCCGAGCAAAGCGTCGTAGTCGCTGAGCTGGCGTTGTTCCACCTCAGTGTCGATCGGCGTGGCCACGGCCTGCAGCCTGGCTGAGCGCAGCGCCGCCGCGGCCCGGGCGTGAGCGGGGTCGGTGAGCGTCTGGTGGGCGTCCCAGCAGCGCTCGTGCCGGGCCATCACCTGGCCGGCGCAGGTCACCGTGACGTGCTCCAGGTCGGCGACGACCTCGACCAGGCGGCCGATCGCGGACGGGTGAACGGAGTAGTCGTTGGAGGCGACGCGCACGTAGTGATCGCGCGCCAGCCGGGTCGCGCTGCGCCAGCCCACGGTCGGCGGCACTGGCGGCAACGCGACCATCGCCGCCCGATCCGCGCCGATCCGGTCCGCCGGACGGCAGTCCAGACGGCGATGATGGCGCTGGTTGGCTCGCTGCAGCCAACCCTCCAGCTGGGTGTTGAAGTCGTGCGGGCCGGTGAAGGCGCGGCCCGGCAGGAATGAGGTCTCCAGATAGCCGTTGGCCCGCTCCACCAGCCCTTTGGCTTCCGGATCGGCCGGCCGGCACTGCAGGATGCGAGCGCCCAACGTGCCGCGGAAGGCTTCGGCGTCGCGGGTGAGCTGCGGGCGGCCGCCTTTCCATGCCCCGATGGCGCCCTCGTTGTCCCACACGAGAGTCTTCGGGGTGGCGCCGAGCAGGGACAGCAGCGCCCACATCCCAGCGAACAGATCCCCCGCTGCGCGGGAAGGCAGCATCCGGGCCAGCAGCCAGCGCGAGTAGCCGCAGACCAGGACCAGCACCGGCAGGCTCATCCCGCGGCCGGGCCCGACCGGGATGCGGGCCGGCGGGAACCATAGATCGCATTGAGCCAGCTCGCCCGGCTGGTAGCTGGTGCGCGAGGCCGGATCGACGGGCCGGTACTCCGGCCGGATCTGCCGGATGCGGTCCTTGAGCACGGTTATCGACCGCTGCCAGCTGATCCGCTCGGCGATCACCGTCGCGGGCATGTCCGGCCACTGCCGCAGCAGCTGGCGGATCTGCGGTTCTACCGCATCCACGATCGACTTCTTACTTGGCCGTTGATACTTCGGCGGCTCCTCGGCCGCCAATGCCCGCCGCACCGTGTTCCTGGCGATGCCCAGATGCCGCGCGATCGCTTTGATCGGCATGCCCTCGGCCCGGTGCAACCGGCGGATCTCCGCCCAGTCCTCCACCTTGATCACCCTCCAGAGTGAACTGCAAGGGGGGTCAGATTTCGGCCGTCGCCTGGGGGTCAGTATTCACGCGTCGTCGACACTGGGCTGATGAATGTCATCGGCAGGAGTGACAAAGGCGGTGACGGTGGGCTGCCCGGGATGACAAAACCGTGGTCGCCGAATGTCATCTAGCCCGGATGACATTCGTTCGCCCAGGTCAGCCTCGCTCTCTCGGTCCGCGTCATCCGATTGTCATCTCGGCAGATGACACCGTTGGCGCAGGTCGGAGGGCGCATAACCTCTTCTGTCACCGCTTTCCCGTCCTGGAAGGACGTCGGCCCCTATAGACCTGGGCAGGCGCTAAGCCGGTTAATCCTGTAGGTATCGGCCCGTGACGACCACTCAGCTTCCCGAACGGCCCACCATGAGCGTGGCCGAAGCAGCCGCTGCCCTCGGGCTCCACCGCGATGCCGCCTATGACGCGGTGCGCCGCGGGGATCTGCCCTCCATCCGTATCGGGCGGAAAATCCTCATTCCCACGGCCAAGCTCGCCTCGATGCTCGGCCTCCCGTACGCCTCGGAGGAGGTCGCCGAATGACCGGTGCCCAGGCCACCACCATCACGGCCGCGGAACGGGCCCTCGCCGTTCTCCTGGCCGAGTGGGGCGTGCCCGACCCCGGCCGTCGAGCCGCCGACGCCATCAGCGTGGTCATGCGTCACGGCCTGCGCCCCACCGCCGCCCGGTCGGCAATTCCTACGCGCGCGCTCCGTGGCGTACCCAACGCCACCATCGCCAGGCGAGGCGCCGAGCACGCCCGCGAACTGCTGGCCGCCCGACCCAGAGGGGATGCGTGATGGGGCGCCCCACCAAGCTCACTCCAGACCTTCAGGATCAGCTCTGCCGGCATCTGGCGGCCGGCCACTTCCTGGGCATGGCGGCCGAGTTGTGCGGCGTGGGCCGCTCGACCGTTCACCGGTGGATGGCCGAAGGCGAAGGGGAAGACGCTCCCACCGAGTTGAGGGCGTTTCGCGAGGCAGTTACACGCGCGCGTGCGAAGGCCGCCGACGTCCTGATCGCCGCCGCGTTGGCGGACGCTGTCGGCGGTGTGCTCGTCCGAGAGGCTGAGCGACCGGACGGTACGCGAGAACGCGCCTGGAGCCAGCCGAACGGCCGGATCGCGCTGGATCTCCTCTCGCGGATGTTCCCCGACGATTGGCGTCCGGTGAAGGCGGTGGAGGTATCCGGCCCTCAAGGTGGCCCCGTCAACCTGACCCACAATGAGGCCGTCATCGAGAACATTCGCGCCCGGGTCGCCAAGTCAAGGGCGCGGCGGCAGGCCGAGACCGGGACGGAAGGTCTACGAGAGCCGACGCCCTGAGATCGATCCACCGCTCTAGGGATCCCTAGCAGCCGTCTGACCTGCCGATACGACGTTAACGAAAAAAGTGTCTAGCTTCCCTCCTCCATCATGAAGAGGAAGCAGGACCACATGGATCAGCCCCCCACCTCCTGGGCGCTCCCTGAATGCACCCGACCCGTAGGGCACCACCGCATGAGCGAATCAGGCGCCGAACTGCCTACAGCAGGGTGGGACGAGATCGTGCGTATCACCGAGAACGTCTATGAGAGCGCCCCTCAGAGAGGCGGGAACCCTTGGAGGGGTGGGCAGAGACTGCTCTTCCCGCGAGGCGCGGTGGTCTACCAGGCGCAACTCCACGCCTTGGCCATCGGAAGGGCAGACCGAGCCGAGATCGATGTCACGGAGCGCGCGGCAAGCGTACGCCGAAGCGGGAGTTGGGCCCCAGAGGGCAGGAGCTGAGGTCTGATGCCGGCGCTTACTTCGACCGGATTCCCAGCATGTTCACGCCCACGCCGAAAGGCATCCGCAGCGGGTTTCGGGACTTTTGGGAGTCGCTACGCGCGTACGCGCGCGAGGCCATCGCCGAAGTCACCGAGTACCTCGCCCCGCCTCGACGCCGACACTGATCTGGCCGACCGGCCTCCCCCTCTCCTGGACCACGGACGCCACACCGTCCCGAAACCGTCGGTCCCCGCCGCTACCGTGTCCGCATGCCCGCACGGTCCAATGACTTCCAAGCGGTCGTCTACTTCATCAAGAAGAACCTCGCCGCTGACGCCACCGTCACCGAATCAGCGCAGCTGCGCGATCGCGTCACCGGTCAGCTGCGCGAAGTCGACGTCGTAGTCGCCGGCCACATGGCTGGCCACCCTACGGTGATCGGCATCGAGTGCCGCGGCCGGTCCAGAAAGGACGCCGTGTCCTGGGTAGAGGAGATGCGCGCCAAGCACGACGACCTGCCCACCGACCAGCTGGTACTGGTCTCGGCATCGGGATTCAGCAAGGCCGCAACCCTCAAGGCCAGGCACTACGGGATCCAGATCGTCACCCCGGGCAGCCCGATCGCCGACGACGGCCCCCTGGCCAGGCTCAGAGACCCGCAGGTGGACTTTCTCGGCGTCACCCATGACCGGCTGGTCGCCTTGCACGGCATGGTCGAGCTCGACGGCCAAACGCACATCAGCGAGCTCACCCCCGATCTCGTCCTGTTCGCCGCTGACGGAACCGAACTCGGGCCATTGGCCGACCTCGTCAGAAGCACCTATGACGGGCTGGACCTCCGCTCGGCGCTCGCCGCAGCGCAAGGCGGCGACCAGTACCTGGTCATCGACGTGCGCCGGCCGCGCCTGCCGCAACCGGGGTCCGAGGCGATCGAGGTGTACCTCCTGCGCGAAAGCCATCCACCGCACCTACTTCCCCTACGCGGCCTTCGCATCATCTGCGCAAGCCGCGTCGATGTCCGTCCCGTGCAGATGTCGGCCGGAGAACTGCACGGCCCAGGGTTCCAGGATGCAGCGTTCGCTTACGGATCAGGCCAGGTAGCTGGGGTTGATGCGCTGCTGGTCTTCACCCACGCCAGCGGCCGCGAACACCTCTCCGTCCGCTTCACCGATGCCACTGGCGTCACCACGGACTGGACAGCCGATCCGGAAAGTCAAGAACTGATTCCTCAGACCTCGGCACTGGAAGCAGGCGGCGGCTGATCCCCCGGCGCAGGGAGCGTTGGTGGACAAAGAGCGCCGCTGGAACCCTGCCACCAAGCGCCGCCGGTCACATGGAGGTCGTCATGCCGGACGCGAGGGTGGCACTCTCTTCCGCGAGGTGCAGCGGCCGGACGGCAGTGCCGAACAGCAGAAGGCACCGCCGAATGGGAAGATCGCTTGGAGGACTTCGCGCATGAACCGGACACACTGGCGGCCAGGGGCTGTAGAGGCCACTGGGTTGAACAGAGGTCGGGTCAAGCTCGACCGCCAGGACCAGGCGATCGAGAACGTCATCGCGAGAGTGGCAGTGGCCGACGCGACGCCAAGGCCGCCTTGGGCCCTACGAGGAACGCTTGGTGAGAACGCGGACGGCCGTCGTCACCAAAGCGGCCTTCGGCCGGGTCGGTCATCAGGGCGTGTGCCTGGCCGGGGTGTTCGAGGCAGTCTGTTGGAGCAGAAAGAAGATCAACCAGCCGAGGTGTCCGGCCTCGGCTGGACGCGTCAGTAGTTGGGCTGTTTGCCGAAGTCCGGAGCCCTAGGGAGGGCTATCGTGAGTGGGCGCCCGCGCAGGGAAGTACGACGCCCGCCGGTCCATGGCGGGCACGCCCCGAAACTGGGTACCAGCAGGAGCTCTACGGCCTTCGGGTCGCCACCTTTGACGAGCAAGGACACCCCCAATTGATGGCAGTGACCCAGCAGGAGATTGAGAACCGCTTGTGGGATGCCGCCGACGAGCTGCGCGTGGCGATGCCCGAGGCGCAATACTCCTCCGTCATCTTCCCGCTGATGTTCTGGAAGTACCTGTCGGATACCTGGGAGCACCAGCACCAGGAGTTCCTGGCCGACAACGAGGGCTTGGACGACCTGTCCGCCGAGGAAGCTCACGAGATCGAGTACCGCGACTACCAGTCGTTCGAGATCCCGTTCATCCACCCCGGTACCGTCCAGCAGCGTCGCGCCTCCTGGACGTCCATCCTCGCCACCATCACCCAGCCCGGCCTCGGCCAGCGCGTCCGTGCCTCCCTGCAGGCCATCGAGACGGCCAACCCTGACAAGTTCTCCCGCCTGTTCGGGTCCATGACCTGGACCTCCGAAGAGGTGCTGTCGGGGGAGGTGCTGGCGGCGGTCATGCAGACGATGGACCGCACCCCGAAGATGCACGAGGGCAACATGTCCCACGACGTCCTCGGTGGGGCGTACGAGTACCTGCTGAAGCGGTTCTCCGACGGGTCCGGTACCCGAGCCGGCCAGTTCTTCACCTCCCGCGAGGTCGTCGAGCTGATCGTCGAGGTCCTGGACCCCAAGGGCTACGAGTCGGTGTACGACCCGACCTGCGGCTCGGGCGGCATGCTCATCGCCTCCGCGAACCTCCTGAAGGTCCGCGGCGGGCGTGGCTACACACTCAAGTTGTACGGGCAGGAGGCCGTACCGGACACTGCGGGTGTGGCCCGCATGAACCTCTTCATGCACAACCTCACCCAGTTCAAGGTGGAGGTTGGGGACACCCTGAAGGACCCGCGGTTCAAGAAGCCGGACGGGTCCGTCGCGCAGTTCGACGTGATCGTCGCCAACCCGCCCTACAGCCTGAAGTGGAAGCCCTGGAGCAATGACCCGCGCGCCCTCGGCGGGGTCGCCCCGCCGTCGACGGCGGACTGGGCGTTCGTGCAGCACATGATCGCCAGCATGGGCCCGAAGAAGGGGCGCGCTGGGGTCGTCTTGCCGCACGGCGTCCTCTTCCGAGGTGGCCAAGAGGCAGCCATCCGCCAGCGCGTCCTGGACGATGACCTGCTCGAAGCGGTCATCGGCCTGCCTGCCAACCTCTTCTACAACACCACCATCCCCACGGCGATTCTGGTGTTCCGCGCACCCGGCACCAAGGACCCAGAGCGGCAGGGCGGCGTCCTGTTCATCGACGCCTCCAAGCGGTTCACCAAGGCCAAGAATCGCAACATCCTCACCGACGCCGACATCGCCGACATTGTGACCGCCTACCACTCGAAATTGGACGCCGACGGCAACCCGGTGGACCCCGACGGAGAAGGCGGACTCGCGGCGCGATTCGTCCCTGCCACGGAGATCGCGGCGAACGGATACGACCTCAACATCGGGCGGTACATCAAGCAGGCCGCCGCCGAGCAGGAAGACCTCGGCACCCTCATCGACGCCTACAACATCGCCCGAGCTGAGCGCCAGAAGGCCGAACAGCACATGCTCGCCATCCTCGCTGCCGCCGGGATCGAGGGCTTCGATGAGTGACTGGGAGCAGATCACCCTCGGTGACCTGCTGGCCCGCGTGCGCCGCAAGGTGGCCTTGGAGGATGGCGTCCCCTACCCCGCAGTCAGTGTCCAGATGCATGGGCGCGGCCTCGGCGAGAAGGAGCCATTCGTCGGCGGAGTCTCGAAATACACGACGCTGAACACGGTGCGAGAGAACGACGTCGTCCTCCGCACGATCACGGCGTTCGAGGCCCCTGCAGGCGTCGCGCGGGCGGAGCATGACGGCACCCACGTCTCCGGTGTGTTCATCACCTTTGAGGTGGATCAGAGAGCTCTCCCGGAGTTCCTGGGGCTGTACTTCCAGACGCCAGTGTTCTGGGACGAGATGCAGAACCGTGCCTCGGGAACGGTCTTGCGCCGCAAGACCATCTCCGAAACCTCGTTCCGTGCCATCCCGTTCGCTTTGCCCCCGCTGCCGGTGCAGGAGCGGATCGTCGAGGTGATCCGCGCAGTCGACGACCAGATCAGCGCACTCGACGCCGAGGCGGGGGCGCTGGCAGCGCTTCTGCGTCGCCGACGAGCCGACTTCGTCACCGACGACTCATTTGAAGCCGTGACGGCCGAGCACGCCTTCGACTTCTCCACTGGCGTGCGCCGGACACCCGACAGGGCGACCGGCCGGTACATGACGCCCTACCTCCGTTCCGCGAACGTCGGCTATGGGACGCTCGACCTGTCCGACGTGCTGGAGATGAACTACGACCCAGTGGAGCGCGAGAAGTTCGGCCTCCGCTACGGCGACGTCGTGGTGTCCGAGGGCAGCGCAAGCGCGAATGCCGTTGGGATGCCCGCCATGTGGCGAGACGAGCTGCCGGGGCCTGTCTGCACCCAGATGACCCTGCTTCGTCTCCGGGCGCTGGAAGGGGTATGCGTTCCTGGGTTCGTCTTCCACTGGAGCATGTGGGCCTACGAATCCAGAGCCTTCCTCGACGTCGCGGGCGGTACCAACATCAAGCACATCAGCGCCAAGCGGGCGAAGGGCATGACCGTGCGCCTACCGTCGCTCGGTCGCCAACGCGAGATGGTGGTCGAGCTCGACGCGATGGAGTCTGCGTTGAAGGCGACCCGCGCGGAGGCCGCCCGTCTCCGTGGCGTTCGAGCAGGGCTGCTGGCGGGACTGCTGGACCGCACCATCGAGATTGAGTCGGCCAAGCTGGAGGTCTGAGCCGTGGCGAAGGGTATTCGCGAGCGTGAGTTCCAGAACCTGATGATCCAGTGGTCCCTCCCCATGGGCTGGACCTTCACCGCGGGCAGGTCGCTGCCGCGTGAGATGACGCAGACGGTGGTGGCCAGCCTGTTGCGGGACGCCATCGTCCAGTTCAACCCCGGGGTGATCGACGGGTTCGACGTGGATGCGGTGGTCGAGGAGATCGTCGCCACGGTCAACGCCGTCGAGGGCGGGCTGGTGCGGGCCAACGAGCAGGTGCTGCGCCTGCTGCGAGGGCACAAGGAGTTCCGGGACGCCGACGGCGTGTGGCACGCCCTGAAGGTCATCGACTTCGAGCACCCGACCGCCAACACGCTGGTCGTGTCGGACGAGGTGACCATCACCGTCCCCGGCAAGACCTCCCGCCGGTTCGACCTCGTGTACTGGGTCAACGGCCTGCCCCTGGTCGTGGTTGAGGTGAAGTCGCCGACCGCGAATTCTGGTTGGGCGGACGCCGCCCGCGAGATCAACGACGTGTACGCCACCGAGTACCCGTGGTTCTTTACCCCCAACGTCTTCGCCGTCGCCTCCGATGGGCTGAAGGTGCGGTTCGGTGCCGCCGGTGCTCCCACGAACCTGTGGCAGCCGTTCCGGTCCACTGCCGACGACGAGAACCTGTCCGGGCAGGCCGACGTGCAGCGCTCCGTCGAGCTGCTGCTCAACCCGGCCACCGTCTTGGACATGCTGGCGAACTTCGCCTTGTTCGACACCTCCGGGGGCGGGGTGGACATGAAGTACCTGCCCCGCTACCCACAGATGGAGGCCGCCCACCTCATCCACGAGCGAGTCCTAGCCGGCGGCCAGAAGGGTCTGATCTGGCACCACCAAGGGAGCGGAAAGACGCTGCTGATGGTGTTCGCCGCCTCGCTGCTGCTGGCCGACACCCGCACCGAGTCGCCCACAATCATCCTGCTCTCGGACCGAACCCAACTCGTCCGCCAGACCTCCGGGGTGTTCACCTCCGCCATGGGGGGCGCCTACTTCCACCAGCCCGCCACCAGCCAGGAGTTGCGTTCCCTGCTGGCCGACGACGTGCGCGGCGTCATCTCCACGACCGTGCACAAGTTCGCCGACGCCGGCAAGAACCTGTCGACCCGGGGCAACATCATCGTGCTGGTCGACGAGGCACATCGCACTCAGTCCGATAGGTCGGAGTCCCTGGCCGGCCAGATGCGCGCAGCGTTACCGCACGCGAAGTTCTTCGGCATGACCGGTACCCCCGTCAGCAACCTCGCCACTGACACCTTTGCCCTCTTCGGCGAAGAGACCGACCCGGGCAGGGTTCTGCATCGGTACTCGGTGTCCCGGTCTCTGCTGGACGGGGCCACCGTTCCGGTCATGCTGGACCCGCACCCGGTTGCCTTCGATTTGGACGACCAGGCGTTGCAGGCTGAGTTCGACCAGTTCGCCGACGACTTCGACCTCGATGATCCCGACCGTGAGCTCCTGTCCCGCAAGTTCGGGCGCCTCACCTCGGTGTTCGCCAACCCCGACCGCATCCACGCGGTCTGCCAGGACATCGTGGACCACTACCTTGCCGGCGCCTACCGCAACGCCCTCAAGGCCCAGGTCGTCGCCTACAACCGTGAGCTGGCCGTGGCCTACACCAACAAGATCAACGAGCTGCTGGCCGGCTTCGAGGCATCACAGGTGCTCGCCGAGGTCGGCAAGCACGGCCGGATCACCGCCGAGGTGAACATCTCCGTCTCCGACGCCAAGGGCGAAGACCCCGCCATGCGGCCGTTCCAGCTCTCGGAGGCCGAGGAGGAGGACCAGAAGCGGCGGTTCCTCACCCCGGACGACCCACTCTGCTTCCTGGTGGTGACCGCGAAGCTGATGACAGGATTCGACGCCCCCAACGAGGGCGTCCTCTACCTGGACAAGCCGCTGAAGGCCCACACCCTCTTCCAGACGATCACCCGCCCCAACCGCACCTGGGTATCCCCGACCGGATTCGTGAAGACCTCCGGCGTGATCGTGGACTACATCGGCCTGGCCGAAGAGGTCCAGCGGGCCGTCGTCGACCCCGCCTCGCCGGGGGCCGGCAAGGGCGGCGGGTTCGTCACCGACCTGTCCGAGCTGGTCGACGAGTTCCGCACCACCTTCGCCCGTATCGAAGACCTTCTCGTGGATGTGGACGGCCTGGACCTCACGGTCCACGGATACGAGTCCGTGCGGGCCATCAACGCCTTCCTGGACGCCAACCCCGGCACCGCCGAAGTGTTCACCAAGGACTACCGGCTCCTGGCCCGCCTGTACCCGCTCATCAGCACCGACAAGCGGGTGGCCAAGTACCGGGACGGTTTCGGGCTGTTCGGGTCCGTGTACACGACCCTGTTCAAGAAGTCCTCCGACGAGGAGAGGAAGGAGCGGCTGAGTGAGCTGGGGCCGATGGTCCTGGAGATCATCAATGCCCACGTCCACTCCTTCTCTGTGGTCGCCTCTCAGGAGGAAGCCCTCGTCCTGGACGCGCAGGGCATCGCCATCCTCAAGGAGCTGCTGGCCCTTGTCCGTCCCAAGCCCGGCAAGGACGGCGAGGACAAGAGGCCGCCGTCCGCGGCGGAAATCTTGGACCACATCAAGGCCGCCCTCGAAAGGGGCGTCGAACCGGGGTCCGCGAAGTACACCGCCCTCGCCGAGCGGATCAAGCTGCTGCGGGACCGGATCATCCAGAACTCCCAGGACGCCCTGGAGTTCCTGTCCGAGGCGCTCCGGATCGCTCGCGCCATCGTGAACGCCGGGAAGCACCCCGACGAAGCCGTGGTGCTGGACGACGACCACGTGGGTGTCCTGTCGCGGATCATCCACGACCATGCACCGCCCGGCCTCACAATCACGGAAAGGAACCTGGCCGAGGAGATCGACCAAGTGGTCACCCGCACCCTCGCTCGGTCATGGGACAACGCCGACGCCCGCAACCGAGGCGTCCGTCGCGCCACCGCCGCGGTCTTCCGCCGGTACATGCTGAAGCCGGTGGGGGAGCCATATGACTCCACCGTCGCCTACATCGAAGCCCATTACCTAGTTGACTGACGAATGGAGGCCCGGCAAGCTCTGGCGACTGTCGGGCCTCGTCGCGCTGCTCGGGCCATGATTCACACCTGCTGGCGCAGCCGATCCTCCGCTCGCTTCTGCTCGGATGGCCGTAGCGCACCCCCCGCCACCTTGGAGGCAGCCACCGAGTACGTCACCCACCTGGCCGCCACACCCACGCGGAAGGGCACTCTTCCCGCGCCCTCGGACCATCAAGCGCGCGTTGGCCTGGCTGGCCTCCCCTCAACGCCGAGTTTGCCCGGCTCGCCCTGTGCAACTACCACGAAGAACGCAGCTCCGCCGGGCGCCGGACCGACCAGCCAACACGCGAGAGCCCTCGCCGGCAAGGCCGGCGAGGGCTCTCGGGCCGCCGCCCACGCGTTCGGGTCATCACTCCCGAGGGCCGGCGACGAAGTCCCAACCACGCACGATCAAGGACGTCTACAAGACTACGCGGCGGGCTCGGCGAGAATCTGTGACATGCGCTGGTGAGACATAGACAGGGCGCTGCCCGAGTCGCGCGTGTTCCAGCCTTGCGCCTTGAGGAGGCGGGCGGTGCGGCGGACTGCGTCACGCTCGGCCTGCTCGGCGAGGACGCGCGCCTGGCGTGCGTCATACACGGCCGCGATGGCGGCCGCGGCATCGGGGTCGGCGGGGGCAAGGTGGACGCCAACCGTGCCGGGCTCGGCCTTCAGGGTGTCGAAGATGAGTCCAGCGATGTTGCTCCTGACGTCGGCCCACGTCGCGCCCTGGGCCTGGACGGTATGTCCGCCAGGGAGTTCAGCGATGGCGGTCCACAGTTTGCCGGTGCGGGTGGCGGTGGCGTGGTAGGTGGTGGCGACTGGGAGGTCGGTGTCTTCGCCCGAGGGAATGAGGTCGGGCTGGTCGAAGATCGCTTCGTGGTTCATCATGGCGTTCAACCTAGGGACCCAAGCGAGATTTGTCTAGTGTGCTAGACAAATTTTGTCTAGCACACTAGACAACTCCTCGCAAGGACGCCCACGCCTGCACCGCACTCAGCCCGGATGTACCCGTTGGACGACAGGCGATTTGTCCGACCAGCAGCCGCGGCTGACAAGCGGCGGGACAGCCCGATGCGCGGTGTGGGGCTCTGAGAGCCTCCAGGAGGGGCGCAACTGCTCGGGTGGAGATGATCAAGCAGTGGTGGGGTCCTGCCCCTCTCCGGCCATCCTGCTACCGAGGAGGGGACTCTCTTGGTAAGGCCCTCGGCCAGTCAGGGCATCAGGAGCCTGCTGTCGAATCCGGCGCGGAGGAGAACCTGGTAGGCGTCATGGACCGCTCCTGGGACGTGCTGCTCGATGGCGTAGCCGAGCTTGGGGTACTCGATCACGCGCTGGAGGTCGCCGACGAGCATGTCGATGACCAACTTCGGATCACCGATCGAGTTGACGTAGTCGTCCAGCTCAAGCGGCTCGGAAGCGCACACCACCTCGACCTCGGGCCACACCTTCCGTGCCGTGGCGTACGCCCGGCGCTCCATGTAAGGCTTGGAGACCAGTAGCACCGAGGCGGGACGGTGCCCCGCCTGGGTCAGCACCTGGCGGGACAGGGTGATGTTCTGCCCGGTGTTGCCGGCATTGGGTTCGAGGAGGATCGCCTCGTTCGGGACTCCGAGCGCGAGGGCGTGCTCGCGGTAGTGGATGGCCTCACCGCGGGGAAAGCGTGCCGCGGTGGTGGGGCTGGTGGCGCCGGTGAAGACGAGCCGCGGGAACCATCCTGCGAGGTACAGCTCGGCCGCCGCTCGCGCGACCCCCAGATCGTGGCTGCCCAGGCCAATGGCCACATCGCACCGGCGCAGGTCGTGGTGCATCTGGTGGTAGTCCCAGATGGTACGGGCGTGCCGCCACTGCTCGCCGGTAATGGCCTGCTGCTCGACGCTCACTCGGTGACTCCCTGCCTGTACTGGTGGGCGGTTATGTCATTGATCAACCAGTGCCGTGCGCCGCCATCATGACTCGCCTGGTGGTTGGAGTTGACTTCCCGGATGGCCATGTACGACGCCCCAGAGCGATCACGTCTGAAGGGTTGACGGCTACGTCGAGGCCGTAGTCCCCTCATGGTGAATGTTCTCGAATTCTTCTCCACCGGAGGTAGGTATGAGGGTGATGTTCCTCGGTTCGACCTCGCAGAACGGCGGCTCGCCCACACTGTGGGCAACAGACCGGGGCAGCCTCGTGGTGCGCGGCTACCGCATCACTGACCCGCAGGCACTCGTCGATCTGGGGGAGGTGCCTTCCGGTGAGGCCGACATCGAGATCCCGCTGGAGCTGCTGAGCTTCTACCAGGCCCCCGCCGCCTACGACGCCGCCACGACCCCGGCGGCCGGCGGAAGCGCCGAGGAGGGGCGTTGACCCTGGTTTCCGGCGACGCGTTCGGGGATCTGTTCAGGTCGTTCGAGCACACCGCGTTCCGGCTGGAGCCGAGGGAGCGCTACAACTCCCCTGGCGAGCACGAGCCGCTCCGCCGATTCCTCGCCGGTGAGCCCGACGACCTGGTGTGGAATCGGCCCTGGCTCGACCTCATGGCCGAACACGCGGCCAAGGGCAAGTTCGTCCATCGCGTGCGGGTCGTCTCCGTCCCGTTGTCGGACTACTCCCGCTTCGGCTTGTGGTGTGCGGAGTTCGCCATCCAGGCCGGCGAGGACATCCGCTATCTGAACCGGGCGCAGGCGGCCGGTCTGCCGGAGCTCGACTATTGGCTGTTCGACTCCAAGCGGGCCGCTCGGCTGAAGTTCGACGAGGATGACGTACTGCTTGGCGCCGAGATCGTCACCGACCCGGCCACCGTGGTCGAACTGGCGGCAGCGCGTGACGACGCCTGGCATCGGGCGGTCACGCGCGAACAGTTCCTCGCCGACCTGGCACGGGAGTAGGACGGCTGAGTAGAAAAGGGGGCGTGACCAGCGTCCAGCAAGCCCGAGAGGCGCTCGGCAACAAGCTGCGCAGCCTGCGCGCGTCCGCGGGCCTGACCGGCCGTGAGCTCGCCGAGCGTCTCTCCTGGCCTGCCTCGAAGATCTCGAAACTGGAGACGGGGAAGCAGACCCCCACCGAGGCCGACGTCATCGGCTGGGTCGGCGCGACGACCGGCGACGAGCAGGACAGCGCCTCGGTGCTCGCCATGCTGCGCACGATGGAGTCTGCGCACGCGGAGTGGCAGCGCCTCCTGAGCGGGGGCACCCGGCATCACCAGGGCACCTGGGCCGACATGGAACGGCGCGCTGCTCGTCTCCGGGTCTTCGAGCCCGCCTTCGTTCCCGGGCTGCTCCAGACAGCGGGATACGCCCGTCACCGGCTGGCTCAGGCCATCACGGTATTCGGCATCACGAACGACATCGACGACGCCGTTCGCGCCCGGCTGGCCCGTCAGGAGATCCTCTACGACCCGCGGAAGCGCTTCCACTTCGTGATCACCGAAGCAGTCCTCCGGTACAGGCTGTGCCCGCCAGAGCTGATGCTGCCCCAGCTCGATCGGCTGGTGGCCGCCTCCACGCTGCCCAACGTGCGGCTCGGCGTCATCCCGTTCGGCACGCCGTTCGTCATCGCCCCCGGGTGCGGCTTCTGGATCTTCGATGACCGTCAGGTGCTCGTGGAGATCTTCTCGGCCGAGTTGACGTTGACCCAAGCCCAAGAGATCGACCTGCACGAGAAGGTCTTCGGGGCGATGGCCTCCGTCGCGGCCTACGGCGCCAGCGCCCGCGCCGTCATCACCTCGGTGATGGAGGAACTCCGTTCGGCGCTACCCGACGACGATGACGAAAGCGCCGCGACGGCGTAGCTCGATGTTTCGCCTCGTGCCCACCGGCTGGTCAGATTCGAGAAATCTCTAGAACTTTCCTCGCCCTTCTCCTCGCGCCCATGTCACGCTGACAGCGCCATCGACGGTCCTGACCTGGAGATTGTCGTGAGTTCAGCGTTCGTTCCGCTCCTCCCCAAGGAAGCCGTTGCCGCGCTCCCGCAGCGGGCCCGTGAGGTCGTCGAGTACCGGAAGTCGGGGTTGTCCCTCAATCACGTGCAGGGCTGCCCGCTCGGCTGCGCGTACTGCATCCGGCACACCTACGGCCTGTGGGA
Organism: Nonomuraea helvata; assembly: GCF_039535785.1. Taxonomy (NCBI): domain Bacteria; kingdom Bacillati; phylum Actinomycetota; class Actinomycetes; order Streptosporangiales; family Streptosporangiaceae; genus Nonomuraea; species Nonomuraea helvata. The sequence goes on along the minus strand of NZ_BAAAXV010000009.1, from coordinate 2,123,696 downwards.
CGCGGACCGGCCGCGGGCGTTGATGAGCGACGATGAGGCGGTCGAGCAACTCGTCAGCCATCGGTACTTCCGGCCGCACGACACCCCGTTGCAGGTGTTCAACCGGGCCACCGACCCGTTCCTGCCGGGCGTGCGGAGCCACCTGTTCGCAGTGCTGGAGGACCTCGACCGGCGCGGGCTCACGAACCCCGTGCTGGTGATCACCCGCGGTCACGTGGACGTCCGCGACTGCGAGCAGCTCAACGCCTTGAAGCACGTGAAGGTGACGCTGCTGTTCACGTACTCGGGGATCGACGACAAGCGGATCGAGCCGCACCCCTCGGGCATCGCCGTGCGCTCCATGCGGCTTGCCACGACGTACGGGCCACGCCGCTATCGGACCATCTTCTACTGGCGGCCCCTGGTGCCCGGCGTGAACGACACCGCGGCCCACCTGGCGCGGGCCGCGGGTCTGTCCAAATGGGCAGACGCCACCGTGTTCACCGGCTTGTTCTACCGGGACGAGATCGCCGACTACTACCGGGCCAACGGCCTGCCCGAGCCGTATCAGGAGACCACGCGCCGCAAGATCGTCCCTGAGACGCTGGAGGAACGCATCCTCGCGGCATTCGCCCGCCGTCCATCGAATGCGCCGCCGCTGTTCCGCAAGACTTCGTGCGCCGTCTCGTACGCCCACGGGCTGCCGGACTACAACGGCCACTACGGCATCAACGAGTTGTGCGACATCTGCCCGGCCGCCCAGCTCGACCGGTGCGCCCAGGTTCATCGAGCGCCGACCGTGAGCCAACTTCAGGAGGCCGCCGCAGTCCTGCCCGAAGCGGCCGGCATGCGCGTCATCAAGGTCACGGAGCGGGCGGCGCAGGTCGAGGGGCTGCCGTCCGAGCAGCCGCGCTATTACCTCCAGCACCGGTTCGGCTTCCAGGTCCATGACGCCGCACACCCGCATCGGCAGCGACGGCATGGCCGAGCCGAGATCGGATGGGAGAACGCGAATGGCTGACATCGACGGTCAGGCCCCATGGACGGAGTTCCGCTACGCGGTCGCGGACGTCGAAGGCAACGGTCAGCAGCCTCCAGATCTCGTTGAGCTGGCCATCGTCCTGATCGACCAGGGCACGGTGGGAGAACCGCTGACGTGGCTGGTGAAGCCTCCGAGGCCGATCACACCGCTGGCCCGCCGCATCCACGGCATTTCCAACCAGCAGGTGGCGTCTGACCCGCCTGCCGCCGAGTACGCCGCAGACATCATGGCGGTCTTCGAGGGTGCCATCTTCGTGGCGCACAACGCTCACGTGGATCTCAGCGTGCTGGCCCGGGAACTGCCCGGCTTCCAGCCTGCCCAGGTCATCGACACCCTGAAGCTGGCTCGCCGCCTTGCGCCCGGGCTCCCCTCGTACAAGCTGGGCACGCTCGCGAAGGAACTCAAGCTCACCGCGAACGTGGCCGCCAGTCTGAAACCCCACCGGGCGGCCTACGACGCTCTCGTCTGTGCCCGCCTCCTCGCGCACCTCGCTGCCGACGCGGGCCCGCTGCCGCTGGCCGCCCTCCTGACCGAAGCGGAAATGACCTCCTGCGAAGGATTGACCGATGACGCAGCTCAGACCCTTTTCTGATCACCGACGCGGCCTGTTCATCAGCATCGACGGGCCCTCCGGCGCCGGGAAGTCGACCATCGTCGCGCACCTGTCACAACTGCTGGTGGCCGATGGCGAGCACGTCCACACCACCGCCGAACCGTCCAACGGAGTCCTCGGCAAGATCGCCCGCGAGATGACCGAGACCATCACCGGCCCCGCACTGGCCTGCCTGTACGCCGCAGACCGCTACCACCACCTTGAGACCGAGATCAAACCCCACTTGGACGCCGGCGAAATCGTCCTCTGCGACAGATACGTACCGTCCGCCCTGGTCATGCAGCGCTTCGACGGAGTGGACCCGACATTCCTGTGGGGCCTGAACTCCCTGGCCGACCGGCCGGACTTAGCTGTGGTCCTCGAAGGCGCACCCGAACTGATCGCAACACGGCTGGCGGAACGAGGAGCGCACAACCGGTTCCAGCTCACCCCCAGCTCCAGCCATGCCGAGGCCCACTTCTACCGGCAGGCATGCGAGCGGCTCATCCAGGCCGGATACGACGTCCTACGCATCGATATCAACTCGGACGACGCGCACCAGATCGCGGTCACGATCAGGAACCGGCTCAAAGACTTCTTCGCCGTGCCCGACGACCAGCCACTGAGGACCGCCGCATGGTGACACCTCGAACCCCAATCCGCCCCTTCCCCTCTGAAGGTCTCAACTTATGGACTCCCGCCGCGCAACCCAGGTGACCTCGACCGGACCAGGAATCCCCGGCGATGCCCCGTCGATCGCCCGTGTCTACGACGCCGTGACCAAGGGGAAGGACAACCGGGCCAGCGATCGGGACGTGGTCAAGGCGATGACGAAGATTGCCCCGGAGCTTCCGGAGGCGGCCCGCGCGAACCTGGAGTTCGTCCCCCGCGGGGTTGAGGCAGTCTCCGAGCTGGGGGTTACGCAGTGGCTGAACCTCGGCTGTGGCCTACCGCAGGTGGGCGAGGAAACCACGCTGGAGACGGCCCGCCGCATTCACTCGAACGCCCGGGTGGCGTACGTGGACAACGATCCCTCCGTCGCCATCTTCGGGCGGGCGCTGCTCGCGGTGGAGGGCGCGACGGTGCTGGAGGCGGACGCGCGGGACGTGGACACAGTGCTTGCACACGTTCGCGGTTTCCTCGACCTTCGCCGGCCTGTGGGGATCGTGGCCACGGCGCTGGCGCACTTCTGGCCGGACGAGCAGAAGCCGGGAGACATCCTGCGCCGGTACATGGCAGCGTTCCCCGGCGGCTACCTCGTTTTCAGCCACGCCCGGGACGACCTCCTGACCGCTGACGAGCGTGATCGGCTTCTCACTGCGTACAAGCGGACCGCTGACATCTACCCGCGCCCGTTCGACACGATCCGAAGCATGTTCCTCGATGGTCTGCCCCTGCTGGAGCCCGGCCTTGTGGAGGCGTCGACGTGGCGGTCCACCGACCCAATCGCGCGCGACGTCGGCAGAGCCCACTTCCTCGCCGCGGTGGCAGCTTTCGGCTCGTGCGCCGAGCAGACGGTCAAGGAGAAGGAACCCGAGGGGGCGGCATGAGGCACCGCCGCTTCGCAGACCTCGACGACCAGCGCATCGACGACGAGCCCAAGTACCTCGACGACGAGGAGGGCGCCCGGTGCGCTGCCGCGCTGCAGGCCGAGTACGGCACAGTCGTATTCGTGCTGTGGGAGGTCGGGGGCAGGCACCTGACCGCGTGGTACCAGGGCCCCACGCCGAAGGGCCTCTACGTCAAAGGCCGCACCAAGCAGGACCTGCGCGAGCGCGTCTCGGCGATGCTCGGCGAGCTGCGGCTCGCCACGTCGATCCCCATGCAGCACCCCATCGTCAACGACATACTTCCCGGCCTCCGAAGGGGGCGCGGGTGACAAGACGAGACGCGGCCAGGCAGGCGAGCCCGCGCGCAGGCGGGAACGTCATGCCGCGTCTTGGCGTGGCCGGTCCCGGACGGCTCGTCCATGGCCGGCCCCGCACTCCGGCGCGGACCCAAGTCCGGAATCCGAGCACCCGTCGCGGTCCGCACCGCCTACAACTCGCAGTCCCACGGTGGAGCCCCTGGCCGCCGTGGGCTGCGAGCTCCACCGCCCGGCCGTCATCCCTTGTATGCGCCGCACCCCCTGGCGCGGCCGGGACCGAGGGAGGCGGATCTAGGCAGCCGTCTGCCCGCCTCCCTCACACCCTCTGGGCTTGTGACGCCCGAACCCCGCACGCGAAGGGCCTGACATGGACGCCGGTATCGCATGCGCTGCCATCCTCACCCTCGACATCGTCAGGAGGAGCCAGCGCCCGCCGCCCGCTGAGGACGGCGCGGACCACTCTCCCGTTACTGCTCACCCCACGGCAGAAGACAGTCAGACCCGTGTGGAGAGTGCAGACGATGGCCAGAGCCCGCCAACCGAAGACGGTTGAGCCGGAGCAGAACGAGCAGGAGGAACCCGCGTTCCCGTGGGAGCCATACAGGACGGTCGGCAGCCTGCTGCGCATCTCACACACCTCGTGCTGCGGCCTGTACGAGTGGGGGTCCGAGGGCGGCCTGTTCTTCGTGCTGCGCCGCACCGGCGACCGCTACGAGGAAACCGGACGCGGCCTCTACCGCTCAGCCCTGGACGTCTACATCGCTCTCGCCGAAGCGCACCAAGACCAGCACCTGAGCCGGGGGGAGACGCCGGAGCCCGACACCTTCCTCAAACGGAAGGGACGGCGTGGCTAACACACCCAGCAGCCCACCGACAGCCACCATCGACCGGTTGCCCATCACGACCAAGAAGAGGGGACTCCATCTGTGACCACCGACAACGACGTCCAGGACGCCGCCGCCCTGCGTGACGCCATGACCACCGCCGTGGCAACCACGTGCGCGGAGTGGGGCTTCCCGCTCCCGGTGCAGGTCGAGGCCGCGTTCCGTACGGTTCCCCGGCACCTCTTCGCCCCCGAGGTATCTCCGGAGAAGGCGTACGCGCTGGACATCGTCGAGGTCAAGCGCAGCGAGCACGGCGTGCTGACCTCCACGATGTCCGCGCCCGAGACCCAGGCCGTGCAGTTGGTGCAGGCTGACATCAGCCCGGGGATGCGCGTGCTGGAAATCGGCTCAGGTGGTTACTTCGCCTCCCTGATCTCGGAGCTGGTTGGCCCGACCGGTCAGGTCACGTCCATGGACATCGACGCCGACGTGATCAGCCGGGCCCGCGCTTGCCTGGACGCGGCCGGCTATGAGCGAGTGCGGGTCGCCACCGGCGACGCCGAGTACGGCTTGAAAGCCGATGCCCCCTACGACCGCATCATGGTCACTGTCGGCGCGTGGGATATCCCTCCGGCCTGGCGTCAGCAACTCGCCCCGCGCGGCAGGATCGTCGTCCCCCTGCGGATGAAGGGCATCAGCCGGTCGCTCGCCCTGGAACCTGCGAACGACCACCTCGTCGCCGTGTCGCAGGTGCTCTCCGGCTTCGTCTGGATGCAGGGCGCCGGCGCCAATGACGGTCACCTGTGGCTGCTGCGCGGGAAGAAGGTTGGGCTGCGCTTCGACGACGGGAGTCTGGAGCGGCCCAGCGCTCTCGATGGCGTCCTGGACAGCGAGCCCGCCGCAGCCTGGTCCGGGGTGACCGTCCAGAGGTCGGAACCGTTCCCGGACCTGGCGCTGTGGATGGCGACCGCGTTCCCTGGCTTCTGCCACCTGGTCGTGGACACCAGTGACGGTGACCCCGGAGTCGCGGTCGAGCCGGGTGGACGCCAGTTCCCGTTCGCCGCAGTCGATGACGACAGCGACTCCTTCGCCTACCTGTCGGTCCGCCCGGCGGGCGAGGGCGTCGTCGAAATGGGCGCGCACGGTTACGGGCCTCACGGGTCTCAGATCGCCGAGGCCATCGCGGAACAGGTGCGGGTGTGGAACCGCGACTACCGCAACGGCCCCAGCCCCGACTTCGCCGTCTGGCCGATCGGCACCCCTGAGACGGCGTTGCCTGAGGGCGCGCTGGTCATCGACAAGCGCCACACGAAGATCACGATCTCCTGGCCCGACGTAGCTGCTCGGAGCCAGGTAGCCCCACCCACCCAGTGAAGGAGGAAGCAGTGTCCATCGACACCATCGAGGCAGCCAACGGGTTGCTTGCCGACGAGTTCGAGCTCGACATGCGCGTGATCGAGGCAAGCATGCCGATGCCCGTGCTGGCGTGCGACACCAGCGACGGCTGTAACCCCTCGTGCGCGAGTTCCTGCGCCACCGCCGTCGCCGACCCGTTCTGACGACGGAGTAACCCCCCGCTGTCGGCGCCTGCCCTGGGCGGCGCCGACAGCCCCACCCCCTGAGGCGGAGGATCATGAGATCAGCACCGTTCTTCCGGCCCTCCGGCCCAGTACTGGCCCGGGTGAGCACCTACCCGGACGGGTTGGAAGCGCCCGACCACCTCAACCATGCGGACGTCCAGGCGGAAGCCGATCGGCGGTGGCTGACCCAGATCTGGGCGCGTCCCGACGTCCGGGCAGCCGTGCGCCTGGCCAGCCCGTCCCTCGCCGGCCAGCTCGACATCGTCACCTCTGAGGAGGCGAGTGCCGATCGGCTACGGCGGCTCACGCTGACGGTGGCGTCCTATCTGCTGCGTTGGCAGCGCCGGCCGGTCCCGTTCGGGTTGTTCGCCGGGATCGCACCGGTACGCGTCGGAGACGCTGCGAAGCCCTGCTTCGGCTCGGACCATCGGGTGGTGGTGCGCGCTGACGGTCAGTGGCTCGCCACGCTCGTTGACCGGCTGGAGAGGCATCCCGAGCTCTTGGCCCGTCTGCCGGTGATGGTCAACAACACATGCTTCGTGCGTGGCGACCGGGTCATCCTCCCCGACCGTCCCAGCGTCGGGCAGCCAGGCCCGCTGACCGAAATCTCGATCCGCCACACCCGGCCCGTACGGCTCGCGCTGAAGACGGCAAGCGCGCCGGTCCCGTTCGGACACCTCGCCGAGCAGCTTCACGCGGCGTCCCCCATCACCACGCTCAGCACGATCGCCACCATGCTGGCCAACCTCGTCACGCAAGGATTTCTGCTAACCGCCTTACGCCCGCCCTCGACCGTCGTCGATGGCCTGCCGCATGTGATCGCCCAACTGCACGCCGTCGGCGACGGCCTTGCCGATATCGCGGACTTGCTGAGGGATCTCGAAGGCATTCAGAACGAGCTCACCCGCCCTCCAGAGGGGGATCCGCTGGCGCACGCCGACATGGCCGCCGTCGCGGAACGGATGCTCTCCGTCTGCGGCGGCACCGATACCGTACTGGCCGCCGACACCGCGGTGGACGGGCGGATCAGCCTGCCGCGCACGGTGCTGGACGAGGCAGCCGCAGCCGCGTCGATGCTGCTGCGCCTGACCACGCGCCCGTTCGGGCCAGAGGTCTGGCGGGACTTCCACCTCGCGTTCCGCACCCGATACGGACCCGGCGCTCTCGTGCCGGTACGAGGACTGATCGCAGACTCAGGGCTCGGGCTTCCCGCCGGATTCCTCGGCGCGGCGCGGGAGCGGCCTCTCCGGCATCTGAGCGAGCGCGACAGCACGCTGCTGGCGCTCGTCCAGCAGGCCGCAGTGGACGGCCGCCCAGAGATCACGCTGACCGAGCCGCTGATCAGGCAGTTGACGGTCGGCGACCCCGCCGAGATGGTCGTCCCGCAGCGCGCTGAGTTGCCCTTCCAGGTGGACGCGGAATCGGCGGACGCGCTCGCACGGGGCGCATTCACCTTGTGGGTCACCGGCGCACCGAGGACCAGCAGCAGCATGGCCGGCCGATTCGCCCACCTGCTACCGCAGGAGGAGCGCGACCTACTGGCGGCCTCCTTCGCGCCTGATGATGACGCGGTCGCGGCGCAGCTGTCCTTCCCGCCCCGCCGCAGGCACAACGAAAACGTCGTCCGCGTCCCGCAACTCCTGCCCGAGATGATCTGTCTGGCCGAGCATCCCGCCACCGGCACCGTCCCGATCAGCGTGGACGACCTCGCGGCGACCGCCGACGCGACCCAGATGTACCTGATCCAGCTTTCGACCGGCCGCCGCGTCGTGCCCTGGGCATTACACGCGCTGGAGGCGTCGCTACACACCCCGCCGCTGGCGCGGTTCCTCGCCGGAGTCCCGCGCGCCCGCCACGCCGTCTACGGGCTGTTCGACTGGGGCGCGGCCCGCAGGCTGCCGCACCTGCCGCGCCTGCGCTATGGCCGTACAGTGCTGGCCCCGGCCCGCTGGGTCCTCAACGCTTCCGACCTGGGCACGCCGCGCGACCCCGCAACGGTGTGGGAGAAGCACCTCGAAGCGTGGCGTGACCGATGGTGCGTCCCCTCCTGCGTCGTGCTGTACCAGGAAGAAGCCCGGCTCCCGCTCGACCTCGACACTCGTCTGGACCAGATCCTGCTGCGCAACCGCCTCGGCCGCGCGGGGCAGATCGAACTCCGCGAACACCCCACCGGGGACTGGACCGGCCGGGCGTGTGAGTTCCTCGCCACGCTGACCGCCGCACCATCTACCCGCCGCCCTGCCCCGCCCGCAGTCCTGGAGCGGCCCACCGCGATGCTGATGCCCGGCGCCGGCAGCATGATCCACGCGCAGCTGCACGGCCACCCCGCCCGCTACGACGAGATCCTGACCGGCCACCTGCCCCGCCTCCTGGAGGCCCTCGACCTCGATGGCTGGTGGTTCCGCCGCCACCGCGACACCCTCCGACCCGACAGCACCCAAGAGCTGTGGCTCTACCTCCAGCTCGCCCACCCCGACCAGTACGGCGCAGCCGCCGCCCACCTGGCCGATTTCGCGGCCAACCTGCAAGCGCGCGGACTGATCGCCCACCTGTCGCTCGCCGCCTACCAGCCGCAGACCGGCCGATACGGACCCGGGACGGCCATAGCGGCCGCGCACCGGGTGGCCGCCACCGACTCCGCTGCAGCGCTGACCCAAATCACGATGACCACGCTCGCCGGGCTTCCCGGCCAGGCGATCGCCGCGGCGTCGATGGCCGATCTCGCCGCCGGCCTCGCCGCGTCCGAAGAGGGGTACGGGTGGCTGGTCAACCAGCTCGACCGCACGTTCGGGGAGCTCGACCGTACGCTGCGGGACACGACGCTGCGCCTGGCCGACCCCGCCGACCGGTATCAGGTCCTGCGCGGCCACCCAGGCGGCGCGGCGATGGCCGACGCATGGGCGGCGCGGCGGGCCGCGCTGAACGCCTACCGCGCCCAGCTCGGCCGCCACCACCGCCTGCCCATCACCGTGCTGCGGTCCCTGCTGCACGACCATCACGTGCGCGCCCTCGGCGTCGACCCCGACGTCGAGGCCGTCACCAACCGTCTGGCCCGCGCCGCCGCAATGCGCCGCCTGGCCCTCATCGAACGGATTGCGCCATGAGCACGCCACCCAATGCACCGGCGCAGTCGCTGGCCAGGGGTGTTGCCGGAGCGGCGCTGCTGCACATCGAACGCGCCCACACGGGAGCGCAGTCATGGCGCGGTGTGCACACCTGGATTCAGGCTGCCACCCGCGACGACATCAGCGCGGGCGACGACGCCGGACTCTACTTCGGCGCCCCGGCCATCAGCTTCATCCTGCACGCGGCCCAGGTCGGCCATGCCCACCGCTATGACACCGCCGCTATCGACGGCTCTGTCATCCGGCTCGCTGAACGGAGGCTGACGCACGCGACCGCCCGCATCGATCGGGGCGAGGCGGCGACGTTCGCGGAATACGACGTGTTCTATGGCCTGACCGGGATCGCCGCGCTGCTCCTCCGCTACATTCCGGACGCCGACGTCCTGCCCTCGATCCTGTCCCACCTGGTACGGCTGACCCAGACTGCCGACGACGGGCTGCCCGGTTGGTGGGTCTGCCACGGCCCCGCTCCAGCCTCACCCACCCCGGGCGGGCACGCCAACTTCGGCATGGCCCACGGCATCACGGGCGTGCTCGCCCTGCTCTCCATGGCGTCGCGCGACGGCATCGCCGTGGACGGGCAGGCCGACGCCATCCAGCGCGTCTGTGACTGGCTGGACCAGTGGCGCCAGGACGGCGAGACCGGACCGTGGTGGCCGCAGTGGATCACCCGCTCGGAGCTGGAGACCGGCCGCGTCCTGCAGAAGGAACCGCTGCGCCCCTCATGGTGCTACAGCACTCCAGGAATCGCCCGAGCTCTCCAGTTGGCCGGCATCGCCCTCCACGACACAGCCCGCCAGCACATGGCCGAGCACGCCATGGCCGCCTGCCTCGCCGATCCCACCCAACTCGGGCACCTCACCGAACCGGGGCTCTGCCACGGCGTCGCCGGCGTCTACCAGACCGCCTGGCGCGCTTCCCGCGACGCCCTCGGCCCCGGGATCACCGCCCGCCTTCCCACGCTGGCCATCCTGCTCAACAAGCACGACGTAGCAGAGCGGTACTACGACGGCAGCCTGCTCGACGGATCCGCGGGCCTCGCTCTGGCCGTGCACACCTCCGCGTACGACACACCCCCGCACTCGGGATGGGACACATGCCTACTGATCACCTGACCGCTGACCCGCCAAACCGGCTAACCGATGCCGTGCTGGCGGTTCTGTCCGGCACCCCCGTAGCCGTGGCCTCGGCAGCGATCGACGCACAGCCCGGCGACCTCACCGACGCGATCGAGGTCTACCAGACGGCTGGACGCGAGGCGCTGGAGGCCCGCGGCGCCGGCCATGCTTGGTACCAGGTCAACGCGGATTTCCCCGACACAGCCGATGCCGCAGCCGCTGCCATCGGCCGGCAACTGGACCGTCTTCACGCACTGGTCGGCGCCTGGTGGTTCATCCGCAAGCAGCCCGGCCTGCGGCTACGGCTACGCCCACGCTCCGACACCACCGCCATGAGAGCGGCAGTCAACGCCGCACTGAACGACCTCGCCACCTCTGGGGTGATCACATGCTGGCGGTCGGCCATCTACGAGCCGGAAACCGCCGCGTTCGGTGGCCCCACCGGCATGGACATCGCCCATGACCTGTTCTGTGCCGACAGCCGCCACATCGTCACCTACCTGCGGCAATCGGCGCCGGACGCGGGGCGCAAGGAGGTGTCGATGCTGCTCCTCGGCACCATGCTGAGCACCTGCCTGGACCGTTTCGAACGCGGCGACGTCTGGCACCGCGTCGCCGAACTACGGCCTCTGCCCACTCCCCCGTCTCCCGGCCAGTTGGAGGCGCTGGCTGACAAGATCCGCCCTCTGGTCGCCTCTCCTCTCAGCCCCATCGCCCCTGCCGGGCCGCTCGCCTTCGCCGCACCCTGGGCGGACGACTTCCGCCAGGCTGGGCAATCCCTGTACGGAGCCGCCACCGCAGGACACCTCACCCGGGGCATCCGCCACATCTTCGTCCACCACGTGATCTTCCACTGGAACCGACTCGGCCTGCCCCCAACCACACAGGGCGTACTCAGCCGCGCAGCCTGCGAAGCGCTCCTCCCCGCCGGAAGCCGGCCATGACGGCAGCCGACATGGCCCAGCTCACCCGCTGGTTCCCGCTGGTCGACCGGCCGCGGCCCACGTACCCGCCCCTCACCGAGCGGGTGGCCGAGGTCCGTACCCTCGCCCGCGACGTCGAGGACGCCGCCGACCCGCTTCTCGGCGCGGCCCGAGCGCTCAATCGGGCCGCTCTGATCGCCAGCGACTGCGGCCTGCCCGAACTGGCGCGGGAACTGTGCTGGCGGCAGATCGCCCCGTATCGCAACGCTGGCCACCTCACCGTCCGACAAGCCATGCACATGCTCGAACCCGTGGTGAACCTGGCACGGCTGCGCATCCGGGCAGGCGACGCCGAGACGGCTTGGGCCTCACTCAGCACCCTCTACCACGCCCTGAAGACCAACACTCATGCCGTCATCGAGGGCCGGTCACTGCCGACCCAGGACCTGACCGGCAGCCCAGAGGAGCATCAGGAGCTGCGCATCTGGGCGTATCGCGTCTACCTGTCCGAAGGCACCCGCGCCCTCGTACGCCTCGACCGATGGCAGGAAGCGCTCGCCCACGTCGAACAGAACAAGGGGATCGGCCTGCACCTGCTGGACGGCCGCCAGGTCAAGATCGTGAACTCCTGCCTCGACGGGAATGCGGACGCCGCCCTGGCCGTGCTGGACGGCAGCACGATCACGCAACCGTGGGAAACCCAGGTTTCCGCGTGCCTGGAGGTGCTGTGCCGCCTCGTGGACAACCCGCACGCCGACCGGGAGGCCGCCCTGATGATCGAACGGTACCTCGCCGGTAGTCCCGAGCCTGGACACGCCGTCTTCCGCGCCCGCCTGGGCCTGGCCGTCGTCGACCTCACCACCTGCGCCGCTCCCGCCAGGGTCCATCCGGCGTACACCCGCCTCGTGGAAGACGCCCTCGACTCAGCGGACGGCTACGTGGCGCGAGAAGTACTCGCCCACGACGGGTGTCGATCGTTCCTCGACCACGTCGACGAGAAAGCGCTCACCTCCGCAGCAGAGTCCGCCGGGCTCGGGATCGGCTCCATCCCGGACCAGCTCATGGCCGATCTCCTCGCGGCCGTGGAGAGAAGCGAGACGGCGATAGAGCGCGTCCTGGACACGCCCACCAGGGTCGCCAGCGAGCACGCCCCGACGTAGGAGCCAACTTCCCCGGCCGTGTTTGCGAACTCCGCGCCAACCACGGCAGCCGCCCCGGTTTCGGCCCCGGTGCTGGCGGCGCGGCTGTGGGACGGCGACGCTGATCGTCGTCCCACGGCCGCTTTCCTCTCGGCCGACGCTGAAGGGCACGCCATGGACCTCCCCCTCACTCCTGACGGCGGCTTCTACGGCTGGGTACCGACCGAAGGTTCACCGCGCTGGCGTTGGGTGGCCTGGCTGGGCTGCCGCGTCGCCTTCGGAGACGACGAGCTGGCCGCCGTGTCTACCAGCCAGTCCGCACCAGCAACCCCTACCTTCAAGCAGATGGAGACGACCATCACTACGACCACCGACCCCGCCGAGCTGCGCAACGCCATGGTGGACAAGTTCACCGACTCCGGCCACCTGCGCACCCCCGCGATCATCGACGCTTTCCGGGAGATCGAGCGCCACCGGTTCATCCCGGACGCCGAGGTCGAGGCCGCTTACGTCGATGACGCCGTGTCGATCAAGCGCGACCAGGACGGAGAGATGATCTCCTGTATCTCTGCGCCGTCCATCGTCGCCATCCAACTGGAGCAATTGGGCGCACAGGCCGGCCACAAGATCCTGGAGGCCGGGGCAGCCACCGGCTACAACGCCGCCCTCCTCGCGCGGCTCGTGACCCCCGGCGGCCACGTATGGACCGTGGACGTGGACACCGACCTCGTCAACACCGCCAGCACGCATCTGGAGGACGCCGGCGCGTCGAACGTGACCGTGCTCCTAGCCGATGGCGCGGCCGGGCTCCCCGAGTATGCCCCGTTCGACCGGATCCAGTTCACCGTGGGCGCCGGCGACATCCCCCTCCCCGTGCTGGAGCAGCTCGCCCCGGGCGGCCGCCTGGTCATCCCGATGCGGATCCGCGGCAGCATCTCCCGCTCCTTCGCGTGGGAGCGCGACGGCGAGACTTGGAAGACCGTCTCCTGCGAGATGGCCACGTTCGTCCCGCTGCGCAAAGGCATCTGCGACGACGTCCGCACCCTGGTCCCCATGGCCGGGGAGGGCAACGTCCGGCTGGAGACCTACAGCGAGCAGTTCGTGGACCGGGAGGCGATGCGGACCGTCCTGGACGAGCCCTCCCATAAGCTCTACACCGGTGTGAAGTTCCGGCAGGGGTCGCCCTTCGAGTGGGTCTACCTGTGGCTGGCGTGCGTCCTGCCCAACGGCCTGTCCCGCATGCCCGGCCAGCGACCCGGGTTCACCCCGCACTTCGGATGGGGTTCCATGGCCGCGCTCGACGGCGACAGCCTGGCCTACCTGACCGTCCGCGAGGGCGACGACGCGGACGGCCGATTCTGGGAGATCGGCGTCATCGGCCACGGCCCGCGCGCCGCCTCCCACGCCGAGCAGGTCGTCGCCGCGATCCAGGAGTGGGACCGCAACCACGGCAACGACGCCCCCGCCCCCGGCTTCCGGATGGCCACAGCCACCCACCGCGATCTGCTGAAGGCCGCCGACCCTCGCTTCGTCATCGACAAGCCCAACAGCCGACTCGTCATCGACTGGCCGTAGAACGGGAGCAGCGTGATGAACCCTGCGATCGCCCGCCATATCCCCCTGGTCTGCCAGTCCGGCCGCGAAGGCCGATTCGACTTCGACGCCGCCGCCCTGGTCGCCTCGTGAACGACACGATGCAACCCCGCCTCGACGCCTCCCCCAGCTCGGTAACCTCGTACGACATGCACAGGATCGCCATCATCGGCTGTGGCGGCAGCGGCAAGACCACTGTGGGACGTCGGATCGCCGCTCTCGTCGACGCCCCCCTGACGCACCTCGACGCCGTCTACTACGACGCCGACTGGAATCCGCTGCCGCCGGAGGAGTTCGCCGCCATCCAGGAGAAGCTCGTCGCCGAGCCCCAATGGGTGATCGATGGCAACTTCGCCTCGACCCTGCACATCCGGCTGGCGAACGCCGACACTGTGATCTTCCTCGATATCTCCCCGCTCGTGTGCCTGTGGGGCATTCTCCAGCGCCGCCTGCGCTACCGCGGCGGTCAGCACGCCGAACAGGGCGTGTACGACCGCATCCACTGGGGCTTCATCCGCTACATCCTCGGCTACCGACGCCAGATGCGGCCCAAAGTCCGCGCCCTCATCGCCGAGCACGCTACCCATGCCCGCGTCATCACCTTGACCAGTCGCCGAGCCGCTCGCCGCTTCCTGGCTCCCAACGCCCCCTGACTGCGGCTTTTACGACTGGGTGCCGCAGCCCGGTGGCTCGCCACGCTGGCCGTGGGTGGCGTTGACGCTCCAGCGTCCGGTCCTTCAGAGGTACGGCCGAGTTGGCCCCCACCGGCAGTTCGACCTCGACGGAGTAGGAGAGGTCAAGCAGCGCCCGAGTGCCCGATGGCCGAACAGCGACGAAGTCGAGGGAGTGGCGTACTCATGATGCATGAACGGCTGAGAGCTCCTGTCGAGCTCCTACGAACCAATCCTGGCTATCGCCGCTATGCCCTAGCGAGGATCTCCTCGACGATCGGCACCACCGTCGCGCCGCTGGGCCTGGCGTTCGCCATCATCGAGTCCGGGGGCGGTGCTGCTGCCCTCGGGTTGGTACTAATGGGTGGCCTGTTCGTGTTCATCGCGGTCACCCCGGCCGCTGGGGTTCTGGCCGATAGGCTGCCGCGCCTGTCCATCATTGTGACCTGCCAGATCGTCTGCGGAGTATGCCAGCTCATCGCCGGTTTCCTGGTGCTGGGCGGTGCGGCGTCGGTCTGGTCGCTTGCCGGGCTGGAGATGCTCGTCGGCGCCGCCGGAGCCTTCTTCCAGCCAGCAGCCAAGGGTCTGGTCCCGCAGCTCGTCCCGCCAGGGCCGATGCTGGTCCAGGCCAACGCCCTGCTCCAGATCGCCAACAACGCCGTGGCCATCATCGGGCCAGGGCTGGCGGGCCTGGTGATCGCGCTCAGCAGTCCCGGCATCATCATCGCCTGGGACGGCATCACCTTCCTTGCCTCCGCCGCAGTGTTTCTCACCCTGCGCCTGCCGCCTTCCCCGCAACGGGAACGGCGGCGATTCCTGGCCGATCTGGTCGAGGGCTGGACCGCGTTCCAGAGCCGCCGCTGGCTATGGGCTCTGACCATGTTGAGCTCGTTGACGTCGGCGTGCTGGGCGGCCGGTGTGAGCGTGCTCGGCCCCATCTACGCCACCCGCTACCTCGACGGAGCCGTGAGCTGGGGCCTGGTCACCTCGGCGATCGGGATCGGACTGGCATGCGGATCGATCACCTCGATCCTCTTCCCCCCGGCCCGCATCGGCCTGCTGATGTGCGCTACCCCGATACCCGAAGCGCTGCTCATGGTCGGCATGGCCACCAACGCTCCGCTGTTGGTACTCGCTGGCGCAGGCGCCTTGACCGGCGCGGCCGGAACACTCCAGTTGATCGCCTGGACCTCCTACCTACAGGAGGCCATCCCCACCGAGCAACTCAGCCGCATCGTGGCCACGAACGCCCTGATCGCCACCCTGCTGGTGCCCGTCGCGTACGCGGTGGCCGGCCCTGCCGCCGAGCTGATCGGCGTGCGGGGGGTCCTCGGGGGATGCGCCGTGATCGTGCTCGGCGGTGCCGCGCTCGCCGCCTGCTCACGCGACGTCCGGCAACTGATCACGGGCCGCATGAACCGTGCCTAGCTCTGCCACCACCCTGGAGCTACCTCGGCCGTGGTCGCGAGCCGCCAGGCATGTAGGCCGCAACGGTGCCGGCCAACGCCCAGCCCGGTAGCACCGAGGGGGAACGGCCGGCGCCGTCATCCGTCACATCCATACCGGAGGTACAGCCGCAGCGCGACGACCACCTCCTAGTCGTCACAAGCGGTCAGCAGGATGACTCGGGTGCAGAGCGGGCACGTCGTCGCCCGTTGGAACATCGCCGCAGTTCTCCACGATGGCACCGTGCCCGAGCAGCGTGGCGGGCGTCTTGGCCCGAGCAACGCGTGCGAGCGCTACCGACCCATCAGCTGTGTCGCAAATCACATTAGTCGAAGTGGTCTGCGGATAACCCCTGATCCGACCGCGAGGTCCCGCGCCCGTCCGCGCCCGTCCGCGCCCAGCCAACACAGCCAACACAGCCAACGCCGAGGGCGATCTCTATAAATCGCCAATGTCTCCCCGCCGCAGGACCGCACGTCTAAGCTCTTGCCTGTCCGCTTCGCACGCGGTCCCAGCAGCAGTCCATCGGGGGGTCGGCTGCTCGATGGCGCCGACCCTGGCACACCATCAACCAGAAAGAAAGGGACAGCGTGCGCAAACGGAAGCAAAAAACCGACCAGTCCAGGTGGATGGAGTGGGCGCAGCTCGCGGTGCGGGCCCTGCTCATCCTCGTAGACCTGGTGGTCAACAGGATCAGGTAACCGCGTCGGTTACCTGATCCCGCAGATGGGTGACCCCCGTCAACGGCCGGTAACCTACGGCGGGGGCGCCTACTTGACAGTGAGGAACGGACCTCCCCATGCTCTCTGCATCGTAGCCGCGGCTGCTGCCAGTCAGGGCTCAGTTTTGGCCAAGTTTCAATACTCGCCCCGATACTGAGAGCGAAAGTCCCCCAGCGCTCTTGCCGCCCCCCGAATCACATGCCTGCACGTCAAGGGCCTGGTCGCGAGCCCTGAAGACTCCACTTCCGCTATCTCCATGGGGCTGCATGGTGTGTGCCGCGACTCGTCGCGAGCCCGAGTTTTGGCCGAGTTTCGATATTCAGCCGAAACTAGTCTCACGTTCGCGTTCGGCCGCCTGCTCGGCACGTTTGAGCGTCCCGGCGGCGTCGGTCTCGCTCTGCTCGGCGCTCGCGCGTGCTGGGCGGCCCGGGACGTCGCAGGCCGCCTTCCCCCGGGTGGTGCGCACCCTATCGGCGTCCGCCGTCTTGGCCTGCTCGGCTTCGCCGCAGGTGGCTTCGACGTCGGCCTCTTCCCGCTCGGCGACGACGGCATCCCGCCGCTTGCCGACGTTTCTCATCGCGCAGTCCTAGCGGATGCAGCCGCGAAGTCTAGCGGCTCAGCTAGCGGAGAAACCCAGTCATGACCTGCGGCCTAGCGTTCTAGCGGCCCCACGCGAACGCCCCTGGAACGGGGTCCAGGGGCGTTCAGTGAGGTGATCGGGATGCTAGGGCTGGGCCTTCCGCTTGCCGTACGCCTCGGCGATGTCGGACCGGTTGAAGCCCTTGCGGTTGCGGCCCTTACCGGCGGCGTCTCGGCCCCATGTGTCCTCCGTGCGGACGTCGTACTCCTTCAAGCGGGCGGTCAATGTGGCGGTCTTGGCGTCGTCTTCCAGGTCCACCCACTGGCCGTAGGCGTCCGGCCGGAACTCGGCCAGTCGGTCCACGACCGTACTGTTCCAGACCTTGTCCTCCTTGGCCGTGGTCACGGTCAGGATGTCGGCCAGCAGGTCGTAGGAGACTCGCTGGGGCCCTTGCTGGCCGATCGCCTGCCCAGACAGCGTCCCGGCCGCCTGGCGGAGCTGGTGGGCGCGCTCGGCGATCAGCTCGGAGGTCGGTCCGTCCAGGTAGGCCGAGCGGACGATGGTCGGGTCCTCGGCGATGCCGACAGCCCAGGAGATGCCTTTGTCGTTGAGGGTGAACATGGTGGCCTTGACCCCGGCCTGGTGCATTCCGGTGCCGAGGATCATGTCGTTCTCCTGCCAGCCCATCACCCGCAGGCAGATGCGGATGCCGGCGTTCGCGCTGATGGCCTTGGGCAGGCTGTCCTTGTCCGGGCGCTGGGTGGCCAGGATGAGGATGATGCCGAGGGCGGGGCCGCGCTTGATGATCGCGGTGGCGTATTTGGCTGCCTCCTCTCCGTACTCATCGTCGGCGAACAGCTCTTGGCACTCGTCGATCGCGACCACCATCGGGTGCAGGCCGAGGTCACGCCGCGCGGCCAGCTCCGGGGTGACCTTGAACTCGGGCGCCTGATAACGCGGAAGGCCGTCGATGACCTCCGCGCGCCGGTCCAGCTCTGCATACACCTCGGCCAGCGAGGCGACGCACGCCGCCTTGGCCGCGTCGGTGGCGCCCTTGGCGTAGTGATGGGCCACCTTCTCCAGTGCCGACAGGTCACCCGTGCCCTTCAGCTCGAACAGCCGCAGCTCGGCCAGCGGGTCGAGCGCGCAGGCCAGCAGTAGCACCCGCAGCGCGAACGTCTTGCCGTAGCGCGGCATGGAGCCGATGAGCACGTTGGCGAACATGAGCAGGATCGAGATCGGCCGGCCGCGCTGGTCGTTGCCGTACGGGACGGGCTCGAACAGGCTGACCTGCCCGGACTTGGCCAGCGGCCAGGCGGGCTGGGTGGCTTTGCGCATCTCCTGATCGCCGACCCACAGCACCAGGCGGCCGGGGTGTTCCTCCGACACCGGCTCGGGCCACACACACCCGAGGGCGCGGCGCAGGCCGGAGGCGAGCTTGTCGCGCTTCTCCAGTACCTCCGCCACGGTCACGCCGAGCGGGAGATCGACCTCGGCCCGCCAGCCGGGACCGTCGCGCATGATCGGGGCGGGGAAGGTGATGCCGCGCCCGTTCTTGCCGAGTGCCTGGTTGATGGCCGAGATGCCGAGTGAGCCGAGCGCGTCCAGCACTTGGTCACTGGTCAGCTTGCGCACGCGGGTAGGGACGACCGCCCGGTCCAGCAGCGGCTGATCGGCAGGCGTTCCGAGTACGCCCGCGCCAGCGATGAGCACGCCGAGGATCGCCCAGTGAACCCAGGTGGGCGCGACCACGGCGACGAAGATGCCGACCAAGACCGCCGTCATCGCGCCGACGAGGAGCGTCCACAGGCGTGCCTTGACCCGGTCGTCACGCTGCCTCGACAGGGCCAGGTACTCCGCGGCCTCCTTCGTGGCCGCCGCCCGCCGCACCGGACGGCCTTCCAGGTCGAACAGCCAACTCGCCAGCGCCACCAGCAGTCGCCAGGCGCCGGCCGGGGAACGCCCCGCGAGCTTGGTGGCGTACTTCGGGGCACGCAGCGCGTGGTAGGCGAGCACGTAGCCAGCGTGCTCGGCCTGCCACTTCAACACTTGCACGGCGTCGGCCCGCGACCGCAGCCACAGCGGGACCAGCGGCTGCCGCTCCTGGCGGCGCGCGGCCAGCTCGGCGAGCAAGTCTGTCGGTTCGGGCCGGTGCGCCTGATCGACGAGAACCACGGTGCCCTCAAGGACGCCGTCGCCCTCCTCCTGGGCCTCCGGGGCGACCTTCTCAGGCGTGGACTCGGCGGCGACGCGCACGTCCTCGTCCTGGAAAGCGATCACCATGCCGTCGTGCAGCTCTTCCGTGGCAGTCATGCCCGCACCTCCGTCCGCGTGACCAGCGAGCCGAGGATCTCGGCGTGCACAGCGAGCGCCTCGACGACGACTCGCGTCCCAGCCACCGCGTGCCCGACAAGGCGGCACAGATCGGCCAGGATGAGCAGCACGACCACCACGGCGACACGCACCGCCGTGAAAGCCGTGCGCCCCCATCCGGCGCGCCGCATGGCCGCCCACATCTGCCCGGCACTCCGGGCGTCCGCGTCCGCCTCTCGCGTGACGCACAGCAGGAACACGAACACGCCCATGGCGGGAATCAGGAAGCTTGTCATCACGCCGCCTCCGCCTGGCTCGTGCCGGTCGGCTGCACGCCGCTCAGCGATGGCGGAGCTACCTCGGAGCCCGGCGCCTCGACCTCCTTGGCTTCGGGCGCCTGCGCACGCTCCTTGTCCACCTCGGCGATGATGTCCTCGGCCTCGCGCTGTTCCAGCCCCCACCGGTTCATCAGAGGGCGGCGGCCGATGCGCTGCTTGCCCTCGCTGAGGCTGTCAAGGTAGGACAGCCGCGCCGCCTCGTACCGGTCGGTGGGCAGCACCAGCACCTCGCGCTCCACCTCGACAACGGTCTCGACGGGCTGGCACACGTGCTCCTCGACCGGAGTCTCGACCGACGGCCGGCGGGTGTTGCGGACGATCCACATCAGCAGCTCGTACGCGCCTGCGAACGCCAGCGGCGCCAGGGCGCTGACCAGGCGCGATCCGAGCCCGCCGGACCAGCCGTGCGCCACGTTCGCCGCCAGCGTCACCGCCCCTCCCAGGGCCAGCGCGACCCACGCCAGGACCGGCACACCGATCCGGCGGCGCGAGCAGTAGACCATCACCAGCGACGCCATGACGATCACGCCATCGGACATCGCCGGGTAGAGGATGGCCATGTCGTGCCGCTCGCCAAGGGCGATGGCCAGACCGTAGAAGTGGTGGTACGAGACGTACGCCGCAGCTGCGGCGACGGCCAGCAGGACAGCCACCGCGAAGCCGAGAATGACCCGGTCTCCGAGTCGGCCCGCACCAGCGTCCACGCGCCACTCGGCGACCGGCACGGCCTCCCTGCGGCGGTGGCGGAAAGGGTTGGGGAAGAAGCGCCCGGTGCGCTTCGGCTGGACCTCGTCGGCAGGATTCGCTTCCCCGACGATCACGGGTGTGGAAGGGTGGTGGCTCATGGCCTGGCTCCTGGTTTGGTCAGGTGGCTGGGTCTAGGCCGGGGCCCGGTGTTTGAGTCACCGGCCCCCGGCCGCCTTACTGCCGCTGGGTTGGCGGGCCAGCGGGGTCGTCTCGTGAGACTGGGCGGGTTCCGGACTTCACGGACACGTCTGCCGCGCGGGCGCGTGACCGAGACCTCGTTCAGGCAGCGACTCTGAATCGCTTTGCCGTCCTCGCCCTCGTCGCGGGTTGCAGGTGCCACAACCTGTGCCAGGAGGTGCCCGCGTCCGATCCTCCGCGTGATACTTCGGCTGATACCGCCGCCCATGTTCCCGGATGTTCCTGGATGCCCCAGCGAAGATCAGAAAACGGCGTACGGGCAGCTCAAGATGGGTGCGGATGCCCGCACATGTACCCCAGTGCCCCCATGATCCTGGGAGTTCAAGTCCCCCCTCGGACACGTAAGTTGTATATGTCTGGATGATTCCGGACATGACGATCGGTCACCCGGGATCGGCTTCTGCTGAGCTCGGGTGATTTCGTTTGCAGGCGCTACCTCCTTCCGGTCCTGTGCCGACTCAGCCTGCCTGGCGGTCCACAACAACCGGCGTTGCTCCAGACACGTCCGCCCGCAGAGCACCACGCACCCGGTCGTAGACCAGGTCAATGTGCCGGGCACGCAGATAGCCGATGATCTCTTCGACTCCGGGCGCCCGGCCAACCGGCTCCCCGGTCAGGAGCAGATAGAGAGCTGGCAGACGGGCCATGAGGTGGTCCTCACCCACGTACAGGTTCTTGGGCCGCTGGGGATCGGCGTGGGAGGCGCTGGTGTGGCCGTGCCGGCAGCGGTAGGCGGCCCGATTACCGGACCAGCAGGACTCCAGCCGCCGGTGGCAGGAGCCGCAGCGCAGCAGCCCGGCCAAGCGGTACGTGCGATTGGAACGGCCGGAGGGGGCACGGATGCCCTGGACGGCGACGAAGTCGCTCTGGCTGACCAGGGCCTCGTGCGCGGGCCGCTCAGAGATGACCCAGTCCTCAGGCAGACTCCACCGCTGAATCTGGCGATGACCCAGGCCGGTGTTCGACGTGTCGATCAGGTCGTACGCCGACGGCTGCCGGTTCCACACTTCATGACCGGTGTAGCGGGGATTGGCCAGGATCGCGCGGACCGTGGTCAGCGTCCACCGCGCGGCACTCCGATGCGCATTGCGCTGCGGGTCCGCCGCCGACGGGCAGGGGATGTCCATGTCGTTCAGGGCACGAGTGATCCGCGCCAGGCTATGGCCAGCCAGTCGCCGGCCGAACATCCACTTCACGATCTCAGCGGTCGCCGGATCCGGCTCCAGCCGATGCGCGCGGCGGCCCCACGCCGCGTGCGCCCGGTTGGGATGCGGTCCCGCGTCCACCAGCCGATACCCGTACGGCGGCCGCCCGCCCAGATACCGGCCCTGCACGCTCACCTGCGCGGCCATCGCCGTCCGTACCCGGATCCGCGTCCGGGTGATCTCCCGTTTCGACTGCATTCCCAGCTCGGCCATCAACCGCTCATGGCCTTCGGCCTGGAAATCGACCCGGCCACCGGCTTCCGGCAGCCACAACTGCACGCCGTAGTGTTCGAACAACGGGGCCATCAGGCTGAACTGATTACCGTAGAACGCGCGCTCGTACTCGCCCACCACGATCGCGTCGAAGGCCCGATCCGGATCGGCCATCGCCAGTACCAGCGCAGCCGCCTGCGTCCGCCGTGACCAGGGCAGTACCCGGCTCTCCCCCACGTCGAAGAACTCCGCCACGATCCGGCCGGACCCCGCCACCAGCGCCTCGGCCTGAGCCCGCTGCCGTGCCCGCGACGTCACCGGATCCTGATGATCCTCCGTCGACACCCGGCCGTAGAAGGCGAACCGCAACGCACCCCCGCGCCGCGGCGCAGGCCGGTTCCGCGACCGCTCAACCCACGCCAGCAGTCCGTCCCCACGTGTACCCGGCAGCGTCATGGCTCTCCCCGACCTCGTCGGATTTGAAGGCACTCGCCCAGAATGAACCAACACACCTCAGCGCACACAAGAAATCCCACTCATATAGCCTTGCCGCCATATGTACAGAAGGCATAAATGACCAAATCACATGAAATGTCATTTATGCAGTCAACCCCCTGTTGATGGCCATGAGCTGGCAGGGAGCAGGACCCGGCACCAGCCCGATACCGGACCCTCAGGCATCCGAATCACGCCAGATACCTCTTTCCCGGGGCTATGATCGCGGCGTGTGCACGAGCCGCTTCAATAAACGTCCGTCCACTTCATCGGCGCAGATTCCGGGCGCCTAAGGCGCCGTGATGATGCATGATAGAGGGGCTCAACGACGTGGACCCAGGAGGTGGGCATGGCCATCGATCGGTTCGCCACACCGTTGTACGGCATCGCCGAAGCGGCCGGCTACCTCTCGATCCCCGCCTCCACCTTCACCACCTGGGCCTTCGGCTACCGGCGCCGCCAACGTGACGGCCGGGCCGTTCACGCCAAGCCGGTCATCACTGCCGTCCGAGCGGGACGGCCGAACGAGGCCTCGGTGCCTTTCATCGGACTGGCCGAGGGATACGCTCTGGCCGCGTTCCGGCAGGCAGGCGTGCCACTCCAGCGCATCCGCCCGGCGATCGACGCACTCCAGCGCGAACTCGGCCTGGAACATGCCCTGGCCAGCCGCCGGCTCTTCACCGACGGCGCCGAAGTCCTCTACGATTACGCCGAGAACGTCGGCGACGACTCGGCGCGCGAACTGGTCGTCGTCCGCAACAACCAGCGAGTCTTCACCGAGGTCGTGGAGAGCTACCTGCGCCGGGTGGACTTCGCCCACGATGGCTACGCCCAGGTGATCGCTCTCCCGCAATACCGCGTCGCCAAGGTCACGGTCGACGCCGACCACGCCTTCGGCCGGCCCCGGTTCGCTCACGGCGGCGCCAAGCTCGAAGACGTGATCGATCTGTTTCGAGCCGGTGAACCCGTCGACGTCGTAGCAGAGGAGTACGGACTCACCCGCGACGAGATCGAGGACGTCCTGCGTGTCGCCACCCGAACAGCCGCGTAAATTCTTCATCGATCGCAGCCTCGGCCGCGTCGCCGTACCCAAACTGCTCCGCGAAGCCGGATGGGACCTGATCACCCTCGCCGAACACTACGGCGTCCCCCAAGACGAGACCATCGAAGACACCCGCTGGATCGAAGACAGCGCCAAACTCGGCTGGGCCGTGCTCATGAAGGACAAACGCATCCGCTACCGGCAAGCAGAGATCGCCGCCGTCATCGAGCATCAGGCCCGCTGTTTCGTCATCACCCGCGGCGATCTGACATCTGCGGCCTACGCCGAACGCTTCATCATCAACCAGCAGGCCGTCTTCGCCGCCTCCAACACTCCTGGCCCCTTCATATACGCCGTCCACGCCGACCGGCTGGAGCGCCTGTATCCCCCACATCACTGACACCCGCACTCGCTGCGCGCTCCTGCCGCTCATCCTTATCGGTTCGGGCATGTTGCGACGCCGAATCCATTGGAGCACTCTTCATACCCAGCAGCTTGGGGTCGCGCGGGTCGTCACGGCGTATTCATTGCTTGGATCTTTTCAGTGATCGCGGAGAAGCGGATGCGTTCCTGTTCAAGGCGGATCGAGGGCCCGTGGCTGTGAGCGCGCAGCTCGTGCCACAGGCCCGCCTCGGCCGCCGTCAGGTGGGCAAGGGGCTGGGTGACCTGGCTGGGTTCCTGGGCCCAGTGCGCTTGGTGGTCCAGGAGGGTGTCCCGGTCCATCAACATGGAGACGACGTGCGGGTACCGGCTTCGGAGCCTGTCGAGGATGGCGAAACCGTGGGTATCGATGTCTCCCCAGTAGATCAGTTCGGTGTTGGCCAGCCACGGAAGTGATTCCAGCACGCCGACTGAGTAACCACTGCCGAAGATGACCATGCCACCAGGCACGGCGGGGAAGGCCAGATAGCTGGTTTCGTTCTCGACGACGTACACGGTGGTCACCGGGGCGGGTCGAGAGGTGAACTCCTCGGTACGCACGGTCAGGTCGGTGAAACCAGCCAGATGCGCGTCGTCCAACAGACGGAAGCGGACCTGCTGGGGCTTCTTGCGGAAGCCGTACCGTCCTTCGAAGTCGGAACGTGGCAGATCGTCGCGGACGCGCGTCGGGTCGAGTTGAGCGTCGAGGAGCGCGGTCAACACCCCCTTGTGGCGTTCGATGAACTTGGTGTCGACGCCAGGTACGTCGATGTGCCGCAGATACAGGCCTTGGCGAGCATGCTGATCGATCCAGTGGACGGTCGCCACGATCGATTGCCAGGTGTCGGCGAGAGCCAGCACCTTCATGGGGTTGGCGGCCATCCAGGCGGCGATCTGAGGTGATCCAGCCGAGTCGGCCTGGAGGACACGGAAGGTGCGGACGTCACCGGTGGTCTTGAGCAGGGCCCAGAGGGTTTCCTGGTCGTCGATCCAGGCGCGGGCGGGGATGGTGTTCGCGCCGATGGTCCGGCCGCCGATCGGTTTGTACTCCACGCGCAGCCGGGTCTGCTTCTCCCATTGGGCGACCCAGGTGCGGACCTCCTCGAACCGAGCCGCCAGCTCGCTCGGGCGGGGTCCGCGGATCGGCACGTCGATCGGCTGCCAGGGTTCTCCTGTGGCGAGCCAGGTCAGGTATCTGCCTGACGACCAGCGCCTCGTGAGCAAGGCCCGGACATCGTCCGGCGTCGTCCAGGTCATGGGCGCAGGCCCGCTGCGTGAGCGATCTGGCGGGCCTTGTACTCCTCGATGGTGAGTGTCTGCAGCCGGGAGTACTGGCCGTTGACATTGTCGACGTAGCCGACGGCCGATACGAACGGCTCGATGATGTGGATCTTCTGCAGCGGTGTGACGATCATGAGCTGCAGTCCGAGGCTGCGAAACAGCTTGAGAGCGAACCGGGTCGACTCGTCCGAGCCGCGGCCGAATGCCTCGTCGATCACCGCGAACCGGAAGGTCTTGGACCGGGTGACGCCCCATTCGAGTTTGAACTGGTAGGCCAGTGAGGCCGCCAGGATGGTGTAGGCGAGCTTCTCCTTCTGCCCGCCGGACTTGCCACTGCTGTCGGAGTACGTCTCGTGTTCCGAATCGTCGAAGCGGTTGCGTTCGGAAGCCGAGAACACGAACCAGTTGCGGACATCGGTGACGCGTTTGGTCCAGACACGGTCCTCGCTGGTCAGGCCGTCGCGACCACGGAACCGTTCGATGAGCCGACTGACCTGGAGGAACTTTTCTTCCGAGTACTGGTCGGAGGCGTTGCCCGACAGCGTCCCGGCGGTGCATTCCCGCAGCTGGGCCTGGAAGTCACGTACGTCGGTGTTGGGGCTTGGCTCGGCCTGCAGGCGGATGTAGCGACCGGGGTTGTACTCGACGGCGAGCAGCGAGTCGTTGATGACACCGACCCGCTGGCGGATCAGGTCGGCCTGCTGGCTGAGCTTGGAGCTGAACCCAGCGATGTCGTTGATGGTGTTGGTGTTGAGGTAGGTCTTGAACTGTTCGCGGAACCGGGGCAGATCGTCACCGACGAGCCGGTCGTGCAGTTCTCGGTAACCAGGCGCTGAGTGAACCGAGTCGTCGAAGTCGGTGGTCTCGTTCGGGTATTTGCCGCGGAAGGACGCCATCTGGGTGGCGATTTTGCCCGCAAGGCTGTTCTGTGACTTGAGCCGGCGGTCGATCTTCTCACTCAGGCCGGCACCTGCCTCGGCCTGGGCCGGGTCACAGTCCGCCGGATCACCGGTGCCGGGGAATGCTTTTTCCAGGTCGCCGTAATGTGTCACGGCCCCGGCAGCGGCCGGTTCGGCGAGGATCCTTACGGACTTGCCGACTTCTTCGGTTGCTGTCTTCAGCTGGCTCTCCAGGCCGCCGATGTTCTTCAGGCAGGCTTCCTGATCGAGCTGGGCCTGTTCCAGATCGCCGTTGACGGCATCGATCTCGCTGGTGAGGCGTTCGAGCTCGCTGGAGGCCTGCCGGAGCTTGGCCAGTTCTGCGGCTAGGTCCTCGACCAGGTTGACCTGGCTGTGCCAGTCCAGCTCGCTGAAGTCGATGGTCTCGGCAAGCTGAGCCAAGACCTTCATGTGATCCAGGCAGGTGTCGTGTTCACCTTGCAGCAGGCCGTGCCGGGTGCTCAGGGTGTTCTGCTGTTCCTGGACGGTGGCCGCCTGTCGGAGCAGAGCGTCGATCTTCTGTTCGTTGGTCCAGCCCAGCACGTACTGGCTGCGGTCGTCGATGCGTGTGGTGTCGTTCTTCTCGTGCCGGCCGCGGCCGCCCTTGATCTGACCGGCAGTGGTGACCGCGTATGCGGCGCGGCGGAATTCGGTCATCGTCTCGGCGCACAGGTGGCCGGCCCGCACCGCCAGCTCCCGCTCCAGCCACGGATAGAACTCACTGTCCTTGATCTCGAGTTTGGCCGCCAGCGCCGGACCGTTCTCCCGGCTGTCCGGGCTCCAGGCCGGGAGGGCGGCCGGGACCCGGTAGTAGACGATCCGGGTTCCGAGATGGTGCTCGTTGATCCAGTCCGAAACCTCGGTGTACAGGTCTTCAGCGACCAGCATCGACAGCGCGAAGGGGCGCAGCAATCGTTCAGCGGCGCCTTCCCACCGGTCTTCTTCCGGTCGGACCCGAATCAGCTCCCCGGCGAACGGTAGGTCGCTCTCCCGTACGTCGAGTTCCCGGCACAGCCAGGCCCGCAGCTCCAAGCTTTTCCTGGGCAAATTGTTCTTGCGACTGCGCAGGCTGAGGATCTCCTTGCCGAGCTCTTCCGCCCGCTCCGCGAGCCGCCGCCGTTTCAGCCCCAGCTCTTCCAGACTTGTCTGGAGCTCTGCGCGCTTCTTCTCGGTGGCCTCCGCCATGACGGTGATCTCCCGGAGCCGTGCGGCGAACTGCTGCGTGGTCTCCACGGGCGCCAGGCCGACACGGATTAGCCGGTCGGCGAACACTCTGGCCCGGCCGGCCCGGTCGTCCCGGTTTCGCTCGGCCTCGTCGATCAGCTTCTCCAGCTCACCGATCCGCGCTCCGCCCTTGCCGTCTCGTTCGGCTACGAGGCTGTCCAGTCGCCGTTTGAGGCCTCTGATCCGGTCAGCGAGTTCCTGTTTTTCGCGTTGCCGGTCGCTCAGCCTTTCACCGAGCTGATCGATCCGCTGCCGTAGCAGCCGGGCCTTCCGGTCGGCGAAGAAGTACCGCAGCGCCACCCGCTGTCCCTCCATCCCACGAACTTCCGTCCGCAGGGCCTCATAGCGTTCGCATTCGGCCAGCAGCGGCGTCAGTGCCGCCAGCTGCTCCTCCGCCCGCTTCACCGCATCATGCGCGCGGGTCAGATCGTCGAAGTGGGCGATCAGCTTGGCCGTCCAGACGGCGGCCTCGAACGGCTCCAGCATGTGGTCGCGGACGAACTCGTTCAAGTCACTGACAGACTTCATGGACACCGTCTGGTGGAACAGCTCCATGGCCTGCTCCGACTCGATCCCCAACCGGCGCCGGAAGTCCCGGCCGTATTCGGGAAAGGCGTCGTACGTACGGGCTCCGACTCCACGCAGCCGCCGCTTTAATGCGGCGATGTCGGTGCCGAAGTCCGCGAAGTCGGCGGCCACCGAAAGGTCACGATCGACGATCGCGTAGAACCGCTCCGGCTGGTTGGCGTCCTTCATCCAGAACACCTGCGCCAGGCTCACGGTCGCCTCGTACCCCTCGTTGGCGAACACGCCGACGATCACTGAGAACGAGTCCGCACCGCGCAGTGCCACCGGCTGAGAGGTACCGGTCTCTTCGTTGCGCTGTGACTTGTGAAAACCCAGGACGTACGAACGCAGGCTGCGTTCTCTGGTCTCCGCACCAGCGGCCTTGTTGTAGGCGATGCGCTGTGCCGGCAGCAGCAGCGTGGTCACCGCGTCCACGATCGTCGACTTGCCCGAGCCGATGTCACCGGTGAGCAGACCATTACGCCCGTCGATCCGGAAGGTCCACACCTTGTCATGGAAGGTACCCCAGTTGTAGAGCTCCAGCCGGCTCAGCCGGTACCCCGCCAGGCTCTTCTCCTCGTCGCCGCTGAGCTCGACCGAGCTGAACAGTGCCTCCGTCACGGCTTCTCCTCCGTCCCCGACAGCTGAACCGCGTACGTGGCCAGGCCCTGCTCGAACCCGGCCAGCCACTGACCGTCCACGAACGCCTTGAGGATCCGCCGTACCTCGAACAGGTTGTCCTGACCGGTGACCCGCCGAAGAAAGCCCAGCTCGACCACCTTGTTGATGTGGGCGTCGACCTGATTGACCAGCCGCGCCTCGTTGCTTCCCTCCGGCAGGAAGATCGCCAGCATCTCCACGATCTGATCCCTGGTCAGCATGAGCCGGATATCGCCGCCGCGCGCGTCGAACTCGGCCAGCCTTTTGCGCAGCAGCGCCAGGAGAAGACTGACGTGGAACGACAACGACCGGCGCGGAATCAGCCGAGGCGGTCCTTCCTCTCCCTCCTGCTCGGGCCGCGAGCGCAAGAACGCGTATCCTTCGGCCTCATCGATCACCAGCAACAGCCCGAGCACTGCCACGTGGTCGCGGACCTGAGCCTGCAGATCGAGCAGATACCGCCACGCCTTCTCATGGGTGTCGCGGTACACCACTCCCTTCATCACCTGAGTGACCGCCAGCGACAACTCCGCGCTCACGGGCTCACCTCCGTACGGGCGAAGGTGACCCGCGGCAGCTTCGCCCGCCGTTCGGTCCCCTCCTCATCGATCCAGTCCACCTCGTCGACGCGCCCCTCATCGAACACCACACAGAACGTGTCGTCGCTGAGTGCCAGGTAACTCACCAGTTCGGCCAGTCCATGCGTCAACGGTCGCTCACGTACCAGGTCGGCCAGCGCTATCTGCGCGCGTCCCTGCAGCGCCCGACGTACACCGGCCGCCAGTTCCGCCCGGTCGACGTAGAACTGCTCGAACAGCGCATCGGCCTCGAACTCCTGCCTGCCCGCCTCGATCGACGCGCTGTTGATCGGCCGCCGCACCCGCGGCGCGTACAAAGGCCGCTCCATCGGCAACCCGAGCTCCGGAGCAGATCCCTCCAGTTCCGTGGTCACCGGCAGGTCCGCGTACGCCCGCACGGTCAGCGCATGCTTCTCGATGCTCCGGACGATCTCCACCACTCGCCGGTTCTCCGCCCACACCTGGTCGTCCAGGAAGCGCCGCAGTTGCTCCGACAGTTGCCGCACGGTCGCCTGAGTACGTTCACCGGCGTCCAGCCAGTCATGGTGTACGTACCGCATCCGCGGATCCGGCTCGGTAATCTCTTCCAGCGCCTGCACCTGCTCCAGCAACCCCGCCAGCTCTTCCTGGCGGGTACTCGACAGCAGGAAGTCATAGAACGCCTGGAAGCTCCTGCCCTGGTCGGTGTCGGCGATGCTCTCCCGGCTCCCGAGAATGTCGTCCAACAGCGCGCCCTTGGACCCCTCCCAGGTGGAGATCTTCTCCCGCAAGCGCCGGTCGAGCGTCCGGAAGTTCGCCTCCACCTCCCGGAAATCCGCCAACAGTTCCCGCGCCGTACTCGTGAACTGCTGATAACGCTCACGCTGCGCGGTAGGCCCCAGCGGCTCGAAGTCCCCGGCTGCCACCCGCGCCATCTCCTCATCGATCTGCCGACGCCGCCGCCTCAGCTCCTCCAGGCGGGCCTCCGGATCAGCCTCGGCCCCGAATACCATCTGCCGCAGCAAATCAAAGATCGTGTTCAACCGTGACTCGGTGCCGACGAACGACCGATCCGTCAGCGACCGCAGCCACGCCAGCGCCTTCTCCACCGCCGGTGTCGCGTCGTAGTACGGCTCGTCCGACCCTTCCGGGTAATACTTGCGCAGATATCCGGCCCGAGGATCAGCCCAGTCATCGAGGTACGCTTTGGCCGTCTTCGGGAAGGTCCCCTCACCCAGCCGCTCGTTCAGCGCGTACAGCTCATCGTCCAGCCGACCCGCCAAATCCGCTGCCGAAACGGACCGCGCGTTCTCATCAACGAACACCCGCCCGAGGAAGCCCAACACCAGGGGCGCGTGATCAGCACGCAGCAACCGCCATGCGACACTCCGCCGTCGCAGCGCACTGATCTCTTCGAACTCCATCCCCTCACCATCCCCGCGCACATGTTAGGCACGAAGACCGACAACGTCAGGCAGATCCGCCGAAGCCCATCGATTCGGAGTTACGAGTGGCGCTGGCGAGCCGAATGAGCACGCGGAGATCCGGCCTCGCCGCTACGCCGGAGGACCAGTCCGCCCACAAGTCGGTCGGCGGACGGCCCCAGCAAGGACACCCAGATCTCCGCCGACACCCTCGCCAAGTTCGGTGACGCAGAGCTGCTGCACCTCGATCATTTATGTGGCAGTAGAGCGATCACGCTCTCCCAGTTTTCCCTCAAGGCCTATTCGCTTGATCCAGCGCCCCCACCGCGCACTCCGCGCGAACTGCTCAGCAATGATCCGACCCGACGGGAGCGCCCCATCAGGAAGGCGATTCGCCACCGCCCATTGCCATGCCGTTCGACGTAGATCTCCCGTCTCACGCTCATGAGAATCTGCCGACTCCGGGGGACTATGATCATCGTCACTGACCGGTTCCTCGGTCCCGATTACATCGACCTGCGCGACGTTGGGCCCCTTGGCAGAAGCTCGGCGAATCTGGGACATCAACAGCTCGTAGCTACCGATCAAGGCGGCGCTTGGCCAAGCCGCGATAACGCGCCCGATCAGGCTCGGCTCGGCCACTGCGGTGTTCGCTCCGAGGCTGGCCAGGCTACCGACGGTCAACATGGTCCACGCCAGGAAATCGCCTCGCGAACCGTACCGGCTGGCCAGGAGGATGGACATCGAGGCCACGACAATCGCGCCGTCCACCGCGAGCGGGATAAGCACCGCTGCCAAGCGATCCTCACCGTGGCGGAGACAGAGCTCGTTCATATGGCGGAACGACACGACCGCCGCGATGCCCGCGAGAAGGAGAACCCCCGTGATCGTCGTGCGCCGAATGCGGCGCACGGCTCGCATGTTCGGCTCCATCGCTGCTCAGGCCTCCTCACCCAGGAGAAGGTCGGCCGCGGCGATCCGGGCATAGTGATTTGGTTCGAGTCCCCCCTCGGACACGTACCTTTTGCACATGTGGAGGTTCGGCTGAAGCTGAGCCTCCACTAGGTGTTTCTGGGGCTGGTAGGTCAGCCGCAAACCCAGTTGCGTGTAGATCTCCGCCTTGTCGTTCGGGTCGGCCTCGAAGAGGACCTGCACAAGGTTCCCGAGAGCATTCACCATGTTTTCGATCTCCTCTCCTGTCATGCGGCGTTTGCCGCCGGTCTGACGCAGTTGCACTTGAGCCGCTACACGTTGAGCCTGCGTCTCGGCCATCCATTGGGTGATGAGAGCCGGGTCGGCGCCCGCCTCCAGGGCCGCGCGATGCTGGGCCAGTTTGCGGTCGCACTCGGCGATGCGTTCGTGAGCGGCTGCGGCGGCCAGGTCATGGGGAGCCTCGCCATGTTCCCGCCTTCAACATCGCCCATGGCAGCGTCATCGGCGAGTTGCACCGCCAGCACCGCGCCGCCGAGTTCAAGAAGTTCCTGGCCACGATCGACCAGACGGTCCCGGCCGAGCTGGACGTCCACCTGATCTGTGACAACTACGGCACCCACAAGACCCCGGCGATCAAAGCCTGGCTGGCCCGCCACCCTCGCTTCCACATGCACTTCACCCCGACCGGTTCTTCGTCGATAACCCAGGTTGAGTGGTGGTTCGGCTACCTGACCGACCAGTTGATCCGCCGCGGAGTCCACAAGAGCGTCCAAGCACTGGAGAAGGACATCCGCGACTGGATGGATCAGTGGAACGACGACCCGAAGCCGTTCGTCTGGACCAAGACCGCCGAAGAGATCCTCGAATCCCTCTCCAAATATTGCCGACGAATTTCAGGCGCATGACATTAGCCACACGCCCAGGTCGCCACCGCCGACGGTGATCGGGGCGGCTTGCCGTACGTGAGCCACATCAGCGCTCAGCACAGGTTTTGCGCCTGGCTGCGGCTCCGGGACCAGGTTCCTGGGCACGCCTTTCGCGGGATTCCCGCCAGGCGCGCCACAGTAGGATTGCTTCACAGACTATCGTTTGACGTATTACGGGGGGCGTGGTGGCGCGTCGTGCCGATCCGTTGGGCTGGGGTAATCCGCCGCTGCTGATCCTGGGCAGCCTCGCCGAGGGGCCCAAACACGGATACGCGATCATCAAGGATGTCCAGGAGCAGGCGGGCATCACGCTCGGCCCGGGAACCCTGTACGCCGCGCTGTCCAGGCTCGAGGCTCAGGGCCTGGTCGAGGGGCTGCCGGGGGAGGAGCGGCGCCGGCCGTACCGGATCACCGCGGCGGGAGCTGCGGCGCTGGCCGAACGTCTGGCCGAGATGTCGCGCTTCGCCACCGTCGGGCTGAGCCGGCTGTCCATGGGCGCGGTCCGATGAGCGCTCTGGCGGCCCGCGCTGTGCTGGCCTGCTATCCGCCGTGGTTTCGCGAGCGCTATGGGGAGGAGCTCGCGGCGCTGGTCGAGGAGGTGGGCGGCGGCTCCCGCGTGGTGATGGACCTCGTGCTGGGCGCCGCGCGGGCGTGGCTGCGTCCGGCACTGGCGGGTGATGGGGAGGCGCGCGCCCGCCGGCGTCTGCAGGCGACGCTGGCCACCACATGGGTGGCCTGGTCGGTGGGGATCTGGTCGGCGCCGGCGCTCGATCGGCTGCTGCTGGATCCGCCGTCGCCGGGGACGCCGCAGCAGGTGCGCACGCTGGTGGGGCTGGCCGGGTGGCTGGCGGTGGCTAGCTGCGTCGTGGCGGCGACCGGCGCGGCGCTGCTCGCGCTGCGGGTGCTGCTGCCCGCGCGCGACCGCCGCCTGCTGGCGCCGCTGTTGCCGGGCGCGCTCCTGGTGGGCGTCGAGGTCGCGGGCGCGTTGCTGCTCGCGCAGCCGCACCGGCTCTCGGCGGGCTTTCTGGCGGGCGTGCTGATGTGGGTGATCGGCTTCGGGGCGATGGTGCTCGCGGTCGCGGTGGGGCCGGTCGTCACCTTGCGGCATGCCCGGCCGCCGGCTGTGGTGATGCGGCGGCCCGTGCTGCTGGCCGGGGTGGTGGCGGTCCTGCTCGGCGCGGTCGCGGTGGTGGACGGCGTCGCGGCCGCCATGGCCGGCCGTACCTTGCTGACGCTGGCAGGCGTCGCGGTCGGCGGGGTGGCGGCCCTGTGCTCGATGTTCAGCGTCGCCCGGGCACTCCATCGCTATTACGTTTGACGATATAACGTCTCGCGTACTAGCGTGCGGGCGTGACGTTCTCCAGAGCCCTGCGGTGGTGCATGGCGTCCGCCGTGGCCTTCACCGCGTTCATCCTGCTGACCACCCAGTTCCGCGCGGTGCGCGCGTTCAGCCCGTGGCAGGACGATCCCTATGACGTCGTGATCTCCTGCACCGAACTCCTCGTCCCCGCCCTGGCGCTGGCCATCGCCATCCGCGTCCGGGTACGGCCCGGCTCCGGCAATCTGCTGCGGGGCGTCCGGGTGGTGCTGGCAGCGGTGGCGGCGACCGTGGTGACGTGCTGGGGGTCGGTCGCCGCGGGGGCGCACGCCGACGTGCGGGGATGGCAGCAGTACCTGCTGATCGCCGGACTGGCGGTCGTGACCCTGTCGGCCGTGCCCGTGACGGTGGCGCTGCGCCGTGAAGGCCCCGTGACCAGGGACGACACCGACTGGGTCGAGGACCTCGTGGCCGCGGCTGAGCGCCTGAGAGTACCGGTCGGCTGGGCCCGCCGGCCGGTCGAGTGGCTGCGCAGGCACCGGATCTTTGCGGCGGTGCTGCTTGCGACCGCCGTGTCGGGCTGGCTGGCGCTGGCCGAGGCGGTCGGCGACGGCCTGGGCCAGCACCCTTTGCAGGCCGCCGCCTTCCGGGTCATCGTCGGCGCGTGCCTGTTGGTCGCGCTGCTCGTCCCGCTCAACGCCCACCTCGGCCTCCTGCACCCGGCCCGGCCGTCCCGTCGCATGCCGGTCGTCGTGGCGGGGCTGTACGGCGGGGCCGTGAGCGTCCCCGTCACCATCGCCTTCCGAGAGGGGATCGGCTACCTGCTCGACTATCCGCTCGACACCCTGGGCGACATCAGCCGGCTCACCGCCGTCCTGGCCGGCATCGTCGCGCTGGTCACCCTGCTGGCGCAGGCGTTCAGAACCCGCAGGCGCCGCATTTCCCGGATCTTGGTCGCGCTGCCGCTGTCGCTCGCCATCCTGATCGTCGGGTACCTCGGCGCCGTGACCGTACGGCGTGTGCTGCCACAGGACCTACCCGCGCCGACCGGCGCGTACGGAGTGGGGCGGACGTTCCGGGAATGGACCGACACCAGCCGCACCGACCCCCTCGCTCCGCGAACAGGCCCGCGCGAACTGTCGGTGTGGATCTGGTACCCCGCGCAGCGGGACACCGACAGCCCGTCCGCGCCCTACACCCCTGGCCCATGGGAGCGGCAGCACATCCCGACCCCGCTTCCCGGGCTCGGCGAAGGCAGCTTCGCCGCGGTACGCACCCGGGCGGTCGACGACGCGAACGTGGCGCCGGGCCGCTTCCCGCTGGTCGTCCTGATGCCGGGGCTGGGACTCAACGCCCCGGTCTTCAGCACCCTGGCCCAAGACCTGGCCAGCCACGGCTATCTGGTGGCCGCCCTGACGCCCACCTACAGCGCCAACGTCAGCGTCATGCACGGGCGCGTCGTGACCAGCACGCCGGCTGGCAAGCCCGAGGATTCCGACGTGGCGCTCTCCGTCCGGGTGCTGGACGTCTGGACGGCTGACGCCCGATTCGTCGTCGCCCGCGCCGCCGAACTCGATCGTGACCCTCGCCTGGCCGGGCACGTGGACACCGGCCACCCCCTCTACATCGGGCACTCCTTCGGCGGCGCCACCGCCTTCCAGGCCTGCCACGACGACCCGTCCTGCGCGGGTGCGGTCGACCTGGACGGAGCCCTGTACGGCAGCGTCGTCCGCGACGGGCTC
This sequence comes from Nonomuraea helvata, assembly GCF_039535785.1. Lineage (NCBI taxonomy): Bacteria > Bacillati > Actinomycetota > Actinomycetes > Streptosporangiales > Streptosporangiaceae > Nonomuraea > Nonomuraea helvata. Next base: position 2,087,954 of record NZ_BAAAXV010000009.1, on the reverse strand, counting down.
CGCGCGCCCGCCATGATCCTCGGCGGCGACAACTCCTGCGTCACCGGCAGCTGCCAGGCGAGCGACGCTGACAACGTGGCCATGCGCGACGTGACCCGGCGCCTGGTCGCTGCAAGCACCGGTCCGTTCTGGCGTTACGAGATTCTCGGCACCGGCCACTTCAACTTCACCGACTACGCCGTGATCTACCTGGCGGCGCCGCTCCGCGCCCTATTTCCGCTTGAGTCCATCGACGGGGCGCGCGGGCTGCGGATCCAGGACGACTACGTCGTCCAGTTCGCCGACCAGGCGCTCCGGCACCGCGCCTCACCGCTCCTGTCCGGCGACCACCCCTATCCCGAGGTACGCGCGCTCCGCTGAATCTGATCCGTATATCCGGTGTCACCACATCGGTGGGGTCTGTACGGTCACTGGCTCTGTCGCAGATCGTGTTCGGGAGCCCGCTGGTGGTCGCCGCTTACGGAGGATCTGGGCGCGAAGCCGCTTGTTCATCGCCGTTGTTGTGGGTGCGTTGGGTGATGGTGCGTTCGAGACCGTCAAGGAGGGCGAGGAGGCCGAACTCCCGCGTGGTGGTGGTCGAGGGGATGGCCACGGTGGCGGCCAGCAGCGGGAAACGGCTGGCGTTGAGGAGTAGCAGGTCGCGCATGATGGGGGCGGCGCTGCCGTCCGTCCAGGTCTGAGTGCCTTGGGTGGCGGCCGGGTGGGTGGCGCGGATGTGGTGGGACACCATCATGACCGCGTCGAGCCGTTCGCGTTCGGTCAGGGGGGTGTCGGTGAGGGCGCTGAGGGCTGTTTCGGGCCATGCGGTCTCACGTGGGCCCATGACGCGGTCGCCCACGGTGACCGACGGCAGCCAGGGGTGGCGCCGCCAGGCGGCGGACAGTTCGCGGGCGTACTCCTCCAGCTTGGCCCGCCAGCCGGCCGCCCCGCTCAGGTCGGGGGGTGTGCCGACCGCCGCCTCGATCATGATGGCCATCAGCTCTGTCTTGCCGTTGACGTAGCGGTACAGGGCCATCTTGGTGAGGCCGAGCTCGGCGGCGATGCGGTGCATGGAGACCGCCTCCAGGCCCTCGGTATCGGCGACCTTGACGGCGGTGTCGGCCAGCCGGGCGAGGTCGAAAGCGGGCCGGGGGCCTCTGGTGCGCGGCTTCCGCAGGCCCCACAACAGTTCGGCCAGTGCCCTTGGATCTTCGTTGGCCGACATGTCGCCTCCCACTTGCCATCCGCCAAAACTGTCTCTAGCGTACACAGTGTTCGGGGGACACAGTTAATCTCCGAACTAGGGAGCGGCCGGTGGCCGAGGAGCCACGCCGTTGAAGACAAGGAGTGGGCCATGTCCAAATCAGTGCTCGACATGTCGATGTCCCTCGACGGGTACATCGCCGATCCCAACGACTTCCTCGGCGGCGACGATGGCGAGCGGCTGCACAAGTGGGCTGACTCGGACCAGCATCCCGGGCCGGTCAAGCAGTTCCAAGACGAATGGAACGGGGCTGGTGCGATCCTCGCGGGACGGCGGACCGCTGAGCTCATGGACCACTGGGGCGGCTCTCACGGCGGTCTGCCGATCTTCGTCCCCAGCCACCGGCCGCCCGGCCCGGCCGCCAGGTGGGGCTATCCGCTGGTGACCTACGTGAACGACGGGATCGAAAGCGCGATGGCGCAGGCGAAGGCCGCCGCCGGGGAACGGGACGTCCAGATTCGTGGCGGCGCGTACACGGTGCAGCAGGCCCTCCAGGCCGGAGTGCTGGATGAAGTGCAGATCCACCACATTCCAGTACTCCTGGGTGCAGGGCGCCGGTTGTTCGACGTCCTGCCGTCGGAGATCGAGTTGGAGATCATTCAGGTGATCGACACCCCAGAGGCCACCCACATCCGCTACCGCGTCCGCCGCTGAGCCGATCGGCCACGGTGGGCTGGGCGTTACTGGGCCGGGTGTGTCCAGTCAGAGACGACCGTACAGACCCTCGCCTGGCTTGCCCCCGGTGGAGTCGTTCTGGATGAACAGGTCGAGGATCGTCTGGACGGGAATGGCGCACTGGGTGGGATGCCGCAAATGCTGATCTGGGATGATCGCGTAGCGGTTGCGCCGGCCTTCTCGCAGCCGTTCGATGTAGCCGGCCTCGGGCAGGTCGTTCACGATGCTGCCAGCGGCGCGCTCGGTGATGCCGATCGCAGCGGCGATGTCCCGGATCCGCACGTGCGGGTCGTCGGCGATGATGAAGAGCACGGCGATGAACCGCCAGGCGTTGGCCCCGCCGAATGAGTGATGGCTTGGACTGGATCTGCGCAAAGAACCTGCTTGGCTGAACTGCGTTGTTACGCTGTCGTTCGAGTTCGCAACGATCAGCCCTTACCGGCCTTCTGCCTGGCGGCACCGTGCCGGGGGGCGAGTACCGGATCTCTGGGTGGTGCTACTTCTCACCGACATTCCAGACCCGATACTCGCCAACAAAATCAGCCGCACGTGCGCGGCGGTAGCGGTCGCCGTGTGCGTTGGGAGCGGCCGCGAGCGCCCCTGCACGTGCATTACCTCCGGGGCCGCGGGACTGTACGGTCACTGACTGGACACGCCCGTGTTTTGGCGAGCGGGTCGGGCGAGCACGAGACCTTCGGCCCGTACGAAGACGATGCCGAGCACGTCGTCGAGTCCGAGCGTGTCGTTCGCCGAGATCGACGACATACAACGTCGGAAGGCCCGACAACGCGCAGTGCCTGCCGTTCAAGAGGCATCGGGGTTTTTGCCTGTAGCGGCGGTCCTGATGCGGTCGACCTGTAGCTTGGCGAGCATCTGCATGTCATCGGGCTTGGCAAGGTTCAGACCCGCCAGGAAGGCCACAACAGTGCCGACGCGCAGGACCGCCGTTGAATGCTCATTCTCGGTGAAGGCGTCTGTCTCGTCAGCCCCCGTCTCGATGCTGAGCGCCTTCAGCTTGTCTCCCGCATCGCCATGCTCAGAGGCGATCAATGCTTTCGCGCCCACCTTGGCGTTCTCCACCGTGTCGTAGGCAATCAGCGTGAACCGCATCCTCGTATCTGATGAGCCCGTCTGCTCGTACAGGGTCGAGCCGAGAGAGGTCACTCCTGCGCAGCTCGGGGCGCTTTCCTGCTGGCACCGCTCCTGAGCCCTGCTTCCGTCCACCACCTGCTGTTGGTTGCCCTCCCATCCCTGGGGGACGCTGAGCTTGCTGGGGAGGGCCTGGGTGAGCTGGGATGGGTTGAACTGCGCGGCTGTTGCGTCGTTCGAGCAGGCCGTCAGCCCCAGCAGCAAAATGACCCCCAGGATGGCAGCATGCACTCCCTGATACATCCCTCACTCCTTGCTACTTATGATCATTGCTCCGTATACCTAACACCATGGGGAGTGGCAATCCCGGATAGGGCACCGTTTCCGCTGGGCGCTTGGCCGATAGCCCCGACGTTCCGGCGCTCAAGACTGGCAGCAGGCATCTTCTGCGCACCGTGTCATGGCTGATGAATATGCCCACGCTGACGCGATGGCGATATGGCGCCGGTCGTCGGCTGGATCGACCAGTCGAGGCTGAAAGCCGAGGTGGAGGCAGGTCGTTGATCGTCCCTGAATGATGCCGCTGCTGAGCTGTTCAGGGCACGTGCCAGTGGCCGCCGCTCATGAGTTCCCGGTCCTTGAGCTCGTTGACTTCGCGCCAGGCCTGGATGCGTTGCGGTCGGATGCGGAAGTAGAGGTACGGGCTGGTCAGTTCACGTGGGTCGAAACCGGTCTTGGCGGCGAAGGCGTCCGCTGTCTCGGTGGAGACCTCGGAAACACGCAGAGGCTGGGCCGTGCCCTCGATCAAGATCACGTCGCGGGTGGGGCCGACACCGAGCCGGATCTTCCCTGTCGCATCCAGGTTGCGGCTGGTCACGCTGGCGGCGGCAGTGGCGATCAGCAAGGTGGCGCCGTCCCACAGGAAGGACAGCGGCACCATGTACGGCTCCCCGCTGCCGGGGCCGGCCGTGGCCACCCAGGCATCGACATCATGCTCGAGCCGGTGCAGGGTGTCGACCTTGCGTTGTTCGGGAGTGCGGGCGGCTGGGAGAGTCATCGAGCAGAAGCTCCTTACACCATTCGAAGATCACGCCAAATCGTACAGAGCGGTACGCCGAGCAGCCGCCTGTGGGATGCGGCTGCTCACCGGAGTCAGCGAGGCTTCTCACCCGGCGGGTCCTGGGCGACCCGCTGGGACAGATCAGGCACCAAAACCGGCAATCCCCAAGGCCTCGCTCTACCGGCACCCCCGGCCTGCCTACCGGGTGCCTGAAGAGGGAAAAGGCCGGACTCGTCGCTCAGCGGCCTCACGATCACGTGGAGTCACCATGTTGGGCTGTGAGCGCCGAGCGGGAGCGGAACAGGTCCCGCCAGTCGGCCGGCCAGGTGGCGAGGGCGATGACCGCCATGATCAGCAGATGGGTGGGGGCGGAGACGCTTTCGTAGATCGGGTCGTGGTTGACGATGTGGGTGGTGACCGCGCCGGTCAAGACCAGCACCAGGGTGGCAGCGCCCAGAAACTTGAAGCGCCGGTCCGGCAGTATGAGCAGGATCGCGCAGATGAGTTCGATCGTGCCGACGACGAAGCGTGCGTAGGGCGGGTAGCCCCAGTCGGCGAACTTCGCCGAGTACGCCGGCCCGAAGAACGTCGGGCCCGGCCAGTACTTGGTCACCGCGCCGATGACGAACTCCACGGCCAGGACCCAGTAGAACAGCGTCATCAGCCGACGCGGCCAGACGCGGGTGAGGGTGGTCGATGGGGCGGACATGCTGTGTCTCCTTCAATGGTGACAGCGGGAGGAGCAGAGAAGAGGGGGACCGGGCGCGCAGCGGGGCCGGTATGCGTACGGCTCTGCGCCGGCGGCCGGCCCGTGCAGTGGTAAGGCCACGGCAGATCACCGCCGGACCGTCACACCGACGGCCCGGCGGATTTGAGGATGCGGGTCAGCCCCAGTTCTGGCCGGCGGGCTCCTTGATGGTGGCGTTCAGGCGGTTGAACATGTTGGTGACGGCGATGTTGAGGATGATGGCCGACAGTTGCTTCTCGTCGTAGTGATCTGCCACGGCGTCCCACAGGTCATCCGGCACCGCCTCGCCGGATCGGTCGGCCATGTTGCGGGTCATGGCCTCGGCCAGGGCGAGCGCGGCCCGCTCGGCGTCAGTGTAGAACGGGGCCTCCTGCCAGGCGGCCACGTTGCCGATGCGCTCGTCGCTCTCGCCGGCCTTCTTCAGGTTCCGCAGATGGGAGTGCACGCAGGCGCTGCACCCGTTGATCTGGCTGGCGCGCAGCGCGGTCAGCTCCAGCACCTCCTGGGACGCGCCGGCGGAGTAGACGCTCTTGAGAAGCGTCTGGATCCCCGTGAGGCCGTCGGGCAGAACGTAGGCCGGGTTCTTCATCCGAGCTTGCATGAGTGTTCTCCTTGCTAGGCAGACGCCGGTGCGGGACCGCGCCGGGGTTGGTCGTTGTGATGACCCAGCGCGAGGCGAGAGTGTGACCGCCCGGCCCATGTCATCCGGGCCCGGCACGGTGACGCATGCTGCCAACAGGTCCGCGATCTCCGGCCGGCCCCACGCCCCTCACCCTCCAGCAGCGCGTCTGCCTGCATCAACGCCGGATTCCGTATGATCCCCATAACAGGTGCCTTATGAGGCGAGGGGGGAGGGCATGGAGCTCAGGGATATCGAGATCTTCCTGACCCTGGCCGAGGAACTGCACTTCGGCCGGACCGCTGCCCGCCTCCACGTATCGCAGGCCAGAGTCAGCCAGGCGATCAGTCAGCAGGAACGGCGCCTCGGCGGCGTCTTGTTCGACCGCTCCAACCGGCACCGGATCCGCCTGACCCCACTGGGACAGCAACTGCGCGACGACCTGGGACCGGCCTACCTCGGCGTGCTCGACAGCCTGGAACGTGCCCGCCTGGCCGCCCAGGGCGTCAGTGCCGTGCTGCGGGTCGGCATGATCCCTATCAATGCCAACGAGCTACGCCCCTACTGGGACACCTTCCGATTCCGCCACCCACAGAGGAAGTCCTGGCCCTGGTCAGCATGGGTGAGATCGTCGCCCCCTATCCCGTCCACATGACCCGGTACTGGGCCCGGCCGGACATCGTCTACGTGCCCGTCCGCGACATGGACGTCCTGCCGTACGCCTCGGTGTGGCACACCGGGTCGGAGAACGACCTCATCCGCGCCTTCGCCCGAACCGTCCACGACCTCGGACCACGCCCCACCTGATCCCCTCGGCGACGCTTCGGCCACGAACAGCGATTCCCGATCTGACGAATTTCCAAAGCAGTGTCGCCCGTGCCTCCGGCGTGCTAGCGGTACGTGTCCTCAACCACCTGAGCCGGGGCGCTCTCGTGATCGGTGAGACTGCCTCGGATTGGATGAGACCGAACGCCCACCTCCCACGCGGGATGACACACCGCGAGGGCGGATCTCTGTCACATCGGGGTGGCCGTGCGGGTCAGTGGGGTGACACGGTACGAGGGGAGAGTGTGATCGGTGAACGAAGAGGAGTTCTTGGCGGCGCGGTTCGAGGAGCACCGGCCCCGCCTGCGCGCGGTGGCCATGCGGGTGCTGGGCTCGGCCAGCGAGGCCGAGGATGCCGTGCAGGAGGCGTGGCTGCGGCTCAGCCGCACCGACGCCGCCGAGGTGGACAACCTCGCTGGGTGGCTCACCACGGTGGTGGCGCGAGTGTCGCTGAACATGCTGCGCTCCCGTGGCACCCGCCGCGAGGACCCTTGGGACAGCCACCACACCGGTCAGGACGGGCCCGGTCAGGACGGCGTCAGCCAGGACGGTGCCGACCCCGAGCACCAGGCGGAGCTGGCCGACTCGGTCGGCCTGGCCCTGCTGGTGGTCTTGGACACGCTGAACCCCGCCGAACGGCTGGCGTTCGTGCTGCACGACATGTTCGCGGTGCCGTTCGAGGAGATCGGCCCGATTGTGGAGCGCACCCCAGCCGCCGCCCGCCAGCTCGCCAGCCGTGCCCGCCGCCGCGTGCAGGGAGCAACAGCGGCCGGCGAACCCGACGCCGTCCGCCATCGCCAGCTCGTCACAGCTTTCCTGGCCGCCTCACGCAGCGGCGACTTTGACGCACTGCTCGCATTGCTGGCCTCCGATGCCGTACTGCGCACCGACTCCGCCGCCGCGGAGTCGGGCGCGGGCGCAGCCCGCGGCGCACACGCCGTGGCCCGCAACTTCGCCGGACGCGCCAAGGCCGCGCGACCGGCCCTCATCGACGGCGTACCCGGACTGGTCTGGGCCCCGACCGGACACCCGCACGTTGTATTCGACTTCGCCATCACCGACGGGAAGATCACCGCGATCGACATCATCGCCGACCCCGACCACCTCGAACGGCTCGATGTGCAGCTCCTGGACGGCTGACGGGAACGCGGCTCATCGTGCCCCTGACACGGCCAAGGGTGCACATGTGTGAACAGCCCCTGCACGGATCCGTCGGCGCGTCATCGATGCGTCGATGTGATCGTCGCGTTTAATGAGGGACAGGAGCACCGGTTTTCTCCGGGCCCGAGAGGCTCGGCGGGAACTGGACCACTCGTGGGAGCCGCCATCGGCCCGTTTGGCCCTGGTGTACGAGGAGAGGCGTCCGTGCCCGTCAGCGGGCGCCTCTTACCCGTCGCAGGGCATGGCGGGGGCGCCGGCTCGGGCTCGGGTGCAGCGGCTGCGTGATCACACTCTGCTCAATCATCCGAGACTGCGGCGGCTCGCGAGCTGCGGTAGAACCGCCACAGTAACTGTCCAGGCGGCCCCTTTTCGGCCAGGAGCGTTATCGGCGAGGCCCTCTTCGGAAACGAGGGCCATCGCTCCTATATGTCTCTAACCAGGCGCACCACGCGTCGTCCGGTGTCGGGGCGGTCGACCTGATCCGGCTCAGTGGATCTGATGCAGGGGGCCAGGAATGGTCAGGAACTGATGCCTCGGCTCGGCCCTGATGGTGACGTAGCCCTTCAGCCTGCCGATGGTTAGAGTAACGCGACGTGTCTCACCGCGGCCAACGAGCGAGAAGGGCATCGTGAGCGATCTTCATTCCGAGCTGACCGACGACCAGATTTTTTTTGCTTTTCACGATCGCCCAGCCGTATGCGGAATCGGGAACCTGGCCAACCTGGTACTACGTACAGAACCGGCTCGATGACCGGGACCTCGACGCCCAACAGATCCTCACATCTCTGCCTCGCGCCGGTTTCGCAGGCCTGACCGGTCCGTCCTACGGATTCACCTCCGCACCCCAGCATCACATAGGTGACGCCGACATCGTCAAGTTGACCGTCGGGCTGGTAGGCGGGGTGATCGGGGGCCACGGGAGCCGGTGGCGGCGGGGGTGCCGGATCAGGCTCGGCTGCCAGGACGAGCAGAGTCTTGCGGGTGATCCGGAGGTGATCGAGCTCCTGGTCGAGTTCCTGTAGGCGCGCGGTCAACTCCTCGATCTGGTCTCGTGTCTGTTCGATCTGGCTGGTCAGGGCCCTCTCGCGGGCGTCGATCCGGTTCAGCAGCCACGTGCCGGGGTCCGAGGTGCTCACGTCGAGCGCCAGGTGGGGGGTGGAGGTGCCGGTCAGCCGGCGGGTCATCGCGTCGGTCATCGCCCAGTACACGCGCGATTCGGAGCTGGCTGGATCGTGTTCGTAGTCGCGTACCAGGCGCCGGTGCAGGGACATCGTGCCGTAGGTCTGCTCCACCACCCACCGCTTGGGCTGGGGAACGAACCCAGCCTCGGCAGGGTTCCGCTCGACGATCTTCACGGCGATGCCGTGGCCGGCGCCGTGGGCGACCACCGTGTTCTTGAAGCCCTGATCGACCAGAGCGGTGCGGACGCTGCCGGGCGCAGTGGCGGCAGCGACCCGGTCCAGCAGCGCGTTGCCGATGGCGTTGTCGTGGATCGAAGCTGCCGCGACCACCACCGCGATGACCAGGCCCAGCACATCGGTGGTCAGCCCACGCTTGCGACCCGGTAACCTTCTTGGCCGCATCCTGGCCGGTCGCGGCCTTCGGGACGCCGGCCGCGGCGCGCACGCTCTGAGTGTCGAGCACCACCAGGCCGGGGGTCGGCTAATCGGCCCTTCTTCTCCCGCACCTGGAAGCGCAGCAGGAACACGTCCACGCCCACCAGCTAGGCATAACGCTACAGATTCACCCGATCACACTATGGCATCAGGGACATAGGCCCACAGACCGCCCTATCGCAGGGTTCCTTGGTGTTGACGTGCGCAAAAGCGCTGGCCGGTAGCCGCGCGGGGGTGGCGGTACTACTTGGCGCCGACCGTGCGCAATGTGGCGAGCACCAGTGCCCGGGTGACTGTGACAACTTCGCCCACGCGAACCTGTTCCTGTGGGCCGTGTGCGAGGCGTACGTCGCCGGGGCCGTACTGCAGCGTGGGCATGCCCGCCTCAGAATATAGTCGCAGGTCACTGCCGTAAGGGGCGCCTCGCTCCGACAGTCGTGGGCCGCTGGTGACGTCGGCGTGTGCGTCGCCGACCAGGGCTGCAAGCGGGTGCCCGGCCGGCAGCCGTCCGCTGGCGAACTGGCCGCCGGGCCACGTCACCCTGGCGGGGTGGGAGCGCAGCCACGGGTCGTCCGCGCAGGCTTCGGCCACACAAGCCTCCAGTTCGGTGCGTGCCTGGGCCGGATCCTCGTCCAGCCGGACACCCAGTCTTCCCTCGGCCATCAGCAGGTCGGGCACGCTACTGGCCCAATCGCCGGCATGGACGGTGCCGACGGACAGCGGGTAGGGGATGGGGTATTCGGACATGAGCGGGTCGGCGCCGACGTTGCGGCGGGCTTCCAGACGGGCGAGTGCGCGGTGGATGGGCAGGTAAGCGTCGATAGCGCTCACGCCCACGTACCGGGTGCTGCCGTGGGTGGCCCGGCCGGGTACTTCGATGCGAAAGGTCAGGGCGCCGGCGTTCGCGGTCATGAGCGCACCGCTGGTCGGTTCGGTGATGATGCAGGCGTCACCGGTGTAGCCGCGTTCGAGGGTGCCGAACGCTCCGAGCCCTCCGTCCTCTTCGCTGACGACGAAGTGTGCCGACACTTGGCCGCGCAGCCTTGCGCCCGCCTCCCGTATCGCAGCCAGGGCGGCGAGTATCGCCACTACGCCGGCCTTCATGTCGCACGCTCCTCGGGCGTGCACCACGTCACCGGTGGCCCGCGGGCGGAACGGGTCACCCTCCCATTGCGCCGGGTCCCCGGGAGGGACGACGTCGACATGCCCCTGGAGGACCAGGGTGGGCCCGTCACCCCGGTGCTGCGTGCTGCCTACCAGGCCCCACGCCTCCGTGCGCGGGGCCTCGCTGCCCGGAAAGCGGGGATGCGCGCGCAGCTCGCGCAGGTTCATGGACCACAGGTCGACATCAAGATCCATCAGCTCCAGCTGCCGGGCCAGGAGGTGCTGAAGCTCGGACTCCGCGGCACTTCCCGTCACGCTCGGAACAGCAAGAAGTTCCAGCAACATCCGGGCGATGGCCGCCTCATCCACTGCGGCCAGCGCGGAGGCTTCCACATCGCTCAGGTTTGCTGTCATCGGAACTCTGCTCCCGGCACGTGACATCAGGACAAGCCGGAGACTATGGTGCCAGTGGCAACGCAAACAATCGCCATTTGCTTCTATCTGCTACCGCTTTCTTGCAATGTTGGCAGGGGTATGGCTAATTGTTGCGCTTTGCCGCATCCCCTGACGTCTGGAGTGAGGCTATGGACGCCATCGACGAAGCGATCATCCGCTGCGTGTTGCGCAACGCCCGCGCCACGTACGCCCAGATCGGAAAGGCGGCCGGATTGTCGGCGCCCGCCGCCAAGCGGCGTCTCGACCGACTGGTGGCCACGGGCGCCATCCGCGGTTTCACCGCTGTCGTCGATCCACAGGCGTTGGCCTGGCACACCGAGGCGTTCCTCGAGGTCTACTGCACCGGCAATCCCACCCCCGCCGAACTGCGCCAAGCCCTGGAGGACATCCCCGAGGTCGTCGAAGCCTGGACCGTCTCCGGCGCCGCCGACGCAGTCGTCCACATGCTCGCCAGAGACATCCCGCACCTGGAACAGGCTGTCCAACGGGTGCGCGCCACCGCTCCTGTCGGCCGGACCGAGAGCGTCATCGTGCTCTCCCGGCTGTTGATTCGGCCTGGCATGTAATCGACAACCCGGGCTCACAGCGCGTGCTGGTGACTCGCGGCATCCGCCGGCCAGGCACTGCTCGGTATCGTCGCGGACGTCGCGCTTCCAGCCGCAGGACTCCCCGGATGGGGATGTCCTCCGAGCCTGCGTCGTCCGGACGTTGGAAGGACCCGAACGCTGTCCCGGATACCGTGACGAGCACAGTCTCCTCAAGGGGAGGAACGTTTCGATGCCGCCGAACGCCCGAAACGCAGGAGGGTTCGAGCGCCTAGACCTTCCCCTGGAGCGCAAGAACATCGAGAACACCCGCGCCAAACTCAAACGCCTGGTCAGCCTGGGCATTCTGGTAGAGACCGAGCTCGGACACAAACCGGTCGCCTGTGGGGTCCTGGTCACGCGTAGACGTGACCAGGACTTTCTGTTTGACGGGTGATAGATCAGCCCCAGCTGCCTCTGAGGTAGTACGTGCGCGCGGCAGAGAATTGCTCGGCCGCACGACGTCCGCGCCGGGATGGACCAGTGCCTCGTGACCGGCGGGGCCGAAACGCTCCCGCCAGGGGCCCGTGCAGCCATCTCCCGTATCCCGTGCACGTACACCGCCCTCGTCTCAGCTCTCCGTCCAGCGACCGTAGCAATGACATCGTCGCCCGGTCCGCCCCACCTTCGGGTTGCGCGACTGCTGGTGGCCGCCTGCGGTGCGATGCGGCAGGTCGGCAGCCGTGGACCGGGGGCGGCTGATGGCGTCCTGCCGGGCCTCCGACCAGCGCGCTCAAGATTCTGCGGGAAGATCACATGCGGTCCTGCGGGTTCGGGGACTACCGTCCCCGAACCCCTGAGATCCGCGCCCTGTCATGTTCGGAGGGACTATGGCCAGACGAGGGGCAGTGTCAGGTTGCTGCGGGCGGGGGCCACGGTGATGGAACCGGCGGCCGTGTCCGTGGTGATGTAGTCGCGGTCGTTGGCCGCCAGGACGAGGCCGATGCGGTGACCCTCAGGGAAGATGTAGTCGGTGGCGTGCAGGCGCCAGTCGACGGTGTACGCCTGGCCGGGTTTGATGGGGCTCGGCCGCGTGAGGGAGTGGCGGTTTCTGACATCGATGGAGCCGCGGTGACCACTGGCGATCTTTTCGAGGGATTGCCTGTGGCGGAGGCCGGGTCGGCCGGGGCCAGGTCAGCGGTCAGTGGCCGGGCGGAGGCGGGGGGTTGTGCGGGCGTAGGGCCGTAGTCGATCAGCAGGGCTGTGAGCGGGGTGCGCATTTCACCCAACAACGAGTTTTCATGGGGAGCCAAGCTAGGCCGATCAGCTCGATGCCGGCTGGGTGCCGAAGCAAAGAAGGCTGAGAAGCCGCTCAATGGCCTGGATCCTGAAAGCATCCACGGGGCCGGCGGGCCAGAGCCCCGGGCAACGCAATTGATCGCGATGCTCGGCAGCGCGCGACCGCGCGGGCCGGTGTTCGCGAAGTGAGCGCTTTGAGCCGACTTTGAAGTGGCTCGGGTAGACCTTGAGGCATGGATCGACCGGCCAGGGTGCTCGTTGTGGACGACGAGCCGAACATCCGCGCCCTGCTCTCGCAGACGTTACGACTGGTGTCGTTCGAGGTGCGGACCGTGGAGACGGGCGCGGAGGCGGTGACCGCCGCCAGGGAGTTCAAGCCCGACATCGTGGTGCTCGACGTGATGCTGGCGGACTTCGACGGGTTCGAGGTCGCCAAGCGGCTGGAGGAGCGCATTCCCGTGCTGTTCCTGACCGCGCGCGACCGGGTGGAGGACCGTGTGCAGGGGCTCACGCTGGGCGCCGACGACTACGTGGCCAAGCCGTTCAGCCTGGAGGAAGTGGTGCTGCGCATCCGCGCGATCCTGCGCCGCAGCCGCTCGGCGCCACGGGACGAGATCCTCCGCTACGCCGACCTGGAGCTGGACCCGCACGCCCACGAGGTACGCAGGGCCGGGGTGCCGGTCGACCTGTCGCCCACCGAGTTCAACCTGCTCGAATATCTCCTGATCAACGCGGGCCGGGTGGTGAGCAAGGCCCAGATCCTCGACAGCGTGTGGCGCTACGACTTCGACGGCGACTCCAGCATCGTCGAGTCGTACGTCTACTACCTGCGCAAGAAGATCGACAAGTGGGAGCCGCAGCTCATCCACACCGTGCGCGGCGTCGGCTACACGCTCAGGACCCCGCGGTGAGGCCCGCCACCTGGACCCTGCGGACCCGCCTGGTCATGGCCGTGCTCGGGCTGGCCACACTCGGGCTGGTGCTCTCCAACGTGGCGGGCATCGTGCTCCTCCGCGACAACCTGATGGACCGCGTGGACCAGCAGCTCCAGCAGATCACCAAGGTGGCCACCGCCAAGGGCGTTCAGATGATCCCCCGCAAGCCGATCGTGAACGACGTCTGGGACGTGCTCACGAAGCGGATCGCCGCCGTCCAGCAGGTCATGATCTACAACCCCGACGGCACGCTGCGGTTCAAGTCGTCAGGCGAGCGCGGCCAGCCCGACCCCGTCCTCGACGAGATCAGGACCGACGGCCCCTACACCGTGCCGGGCACCAGCGGGCCGTCGTGGCGGGTCCGCGCCGTGCCGGTGCCCAACGGCAGCACCTGGGTCTTCGCCCAGTCGCTCGCCGAGCTCGAGCAGACCCAGACCTCGGCCATCGCCATCGCCGCCGTGGTAAGCGGGTTCGTGCTGCTCCTGCTCGGCCTGGCCGCCGACGCCCTGGTACGCCTCGGCCTGCGCCCGCTGACCAGGATGGAGGCCACGGCCGGGCACATAGCGCGCGGAGACTTCGCCCGACGCGTGCCCGCCCACGACCCGCACACCGAGCCCGGCCGCCTGGCCGGCGCCATGAACGTCATGCTCGATCGGCTCCAGGCCGAGATCGCCGCCAGGACCGACTCCGAGGCCCGCATGCGGCGCTTCCTCGCCGACGCCTCCCATGAGCTGCGCACTCCGCTCACCTCCGTGCGCGGCTTCGCCGAGCTGCACCGCAGGGGCGGCGACGCCGGTGAGGCGATGCGCAGGATCGAGGACGAGGCCGCCAGGATGGGCGTGCTGGTCAACGACCTGCTGACGCTGGCCCAGCTCGACGAGGAGCGCCCGCTCGAGCGGCGGCCCGTGGACCTGCTGGAGGTGGCCGCCGACACGATCCGCGACGCCCGCGTACGCGTGCCGGACCGGCAGGTCAGGCTCGCCGGGCTGGACGGCTTGCTCGCGCCCGTGACGATCATGGGCGACGACGCCCGCCTGCGCCAGGTGGCCGCCAACCTTGTCGGCAACGCCCTCGGCCACACGCCTTCCGACGCGTCCGTCACCGTCAGGGTCGGCAGATCGGGCGAGCTGGCCGTGCTGGAGGTGTCGGACACCGGGCCCGGCGTGCCGGCCGAGCACGTGCCGCACCTGTTCGACCGCCTCTACCGCGTCGGCCAGGGCAGATCCAGGACCGACGGCGGCGCCGGGCTCGGCCTGGCCATCGTCTCCGCGATCGTCCGCGCCCACGGCGGCCACGTCGAGGTGGACACCGGGCCCGGCGAGGGCGCGACCTTCCGCGTCCTCCTACCTGACTCTGAGACGGCTCCCAGCCCGCATTGAGGCGCGCTCGGCACATTCGGAGCATGACGAGGACACTTATCGCGACGGCCCTGCTGGCCGTTCTGGCGGCCGGTTGCGGCAGCCAGCAGAAAGGCACCGGGGTCGCCTCCGTGGCCGCGGGCGCTTCCACGCGGCCCTCCGCCGGCGCCAGTGCGACCGCGACGGCCGATCCGCAGGAGCAGGGTAGGAAGTTCGCGCAGTGCATGCGCGACCACGGGATCCCCATGGACGACCCTGACCCGGCGAAGAAGGGCGGCGGCCTCACCGCCATCGGCGAGAACGCCGACAAGAAGAAGGTCAAGGACGCCGCGCGGGCCTGCAAGGCCTACGCACCGTTCATGGACCGCAAGAACACCAAGCCGGAGGACGTCGAGCAGCTGCGCGAGTTCGCCAAGTGCATGCGCGACAATGGCGTCGACATGCCCGACCCGAACCCCGACGGCACTCTCGCCAGCGGCACCGTGCGCAACTTCAAGCGCGACGACCCGAAGTTCCAGAAGGCGTTCGAGATCTGCGGCAAGAACTTCCCGTGGCTGGGAGGGAGCAAGTGACGCAGGTCAAAGAGCCGTCCCTCGCCGCGCGTGCCTTACCGCCACGCCGGCGCCGCCCGCTGCGGACGCTGGCGTGGACGGGAGGAGCCGCGCTGCTCGCCGCCGCCGTCGCGGCCGCCGCCCTGGGTTTCGGCGGCAACGGCACCGGTACGGCCGCCGCCGTCCGCACGCCCCCCGCCACCGCCAAGGTGACCCGTACGACCCTCACCGAGACCGAGACCGTGGACGGCACCCTCGGCTATGGCGACACCCTGGCCGTCAGCGGCAAGTCCCAGGGCACGATCACCTGGCTGCCCGACGAGGGCGCCACCATCACGCGGGGCCACGGTGTCTACAGCGTGGACGCCGACCGCCGCCCCCTCCTGTACGGGACCATGCCCCTCTACCGCACCCTGCAGGACGGCGTCGAGGGCAAGGACGTCGAGCTGCTCGAACGCAACCTGAAAGCGCTCGGCTACACCGGCTTCGACGTGGACGACACGTTCACCTGGGCCACCAGGGAGGCGGTCGAGGACTGGCAGGACGACCTGGGCCTCGACGTCACCGGCGAGGTGCGGCCCGGAGACGTCGTGATCGCCGACGGCCCCATCCGCGTCGGCGAGCTGAAGAAGACGCTCGGCGACACGGCGAGCGGCCCCGTGCTGACCGCCACGGGCACCGCCCGCGAGGTGCTGGTAAACCTCGACGTGGCCGACGAGCACCTGGTCAGGAAGGGCATGAAGGCCACCGTCGAGCTGCCCGACGGCACCGAGGTGAACGGCAGGATCACCAGTGTGGGCAAGGTCGCCACCGAGACCGGCACCGGCAACGACACCACCACCACGGTCGAGGTCAAGATCTCCGTGAGTGGGCTGAAGAAGTCGTACGACTCCGCGCCCGTGGACGTCACGATCGTCTCCGACCAGCGCAAGGGCGTCCTGGCCGTGCCCGTCGGCGCGCTGCTCGCGCTGGCCGAGGGCGGCTACGGCGTGCAGGTCGTCGAGGGTTCCGCCACCCACTACGTCGCGGTCGAGACCGGCATGTTCGCCGACGGCCAGGTCGAGGTCACCGGCGTGCAAGAGGGCATGACCGTGGCGGTGCCCAAGTGATCGCCGAACTGCACGACGTCAGCAAGCACTACGGCGACGTCGCCGCACTCCGCGGGGTCTCCATGACCATCGACCACGGCGAGCTCGTCAGCATCGTCGGCCCCTCGGGCTCGGGCAAGTCGACCATGCTCAACATGATCGGCACTCTCGACCGGCCCTCGGGCGGTCTGGTCCGCATCGCGGGGCACGACGTGGGCTCGCTCACCGACAAGCAGCTGTCCGCGCTGCGCGCGAATGTCATCGGCTTCGTCTTCCAGCAGTTCCACCTGGCCGCCGGGGTCTCCGCGCTGGACAACGTGGCCGACGGCCTCCTGTACGCGGGCCCGTCCCTGCGGGAGCGGCGGCTGCGCGCGTACGACGCCCTGGAACGCGTCGGGCTGGGGCACCGGCTCGGCCACCGCCCGCACGAGCTGTCCGGCGGCGAGCGGCAGCGCGTGGCGATCGCCCGCGCCGTCGTCGGCGACCCGAAACTGCTGCTGGCCGACGAGCCGACCGGCAACCTCGACTCCCGCTCCGGAGCCGGCGTGATGGAGCTGCTGCGCGAGCTGAACGCGGGCGGCACCACCGTGGTCGTCATCACCCATGACCGCGACATCGCGGCCTCGCTGCCCAGGCAGATCGAGATGCTCGACGGCTGTGTCGTGCCGGAGACGCGCAGCGGGCTCGTGGACGGGGTACGGCGGTGACCGCCCTGGTAGCGGCCCGCATGCGGCCGCGCGACGTGATCAGGGTCGGCGGGGCGGGCCTGCGGGCCAGGCCGCTGCGGGTGTTCCTGTCGGCGCTCGGCATCGCCATCGGCATCGCGGCCATGCTCGGCGTCGTCGGCATCTCCGCCTCCAGCCAGGAGGACCTCAACCGGCAGCTCGAAGCGCTCGGCACGAACCTGCTCACCGTCTCGCCCGGCCAGTCCCTGTTCGGCGAGGCGTCGCACCTGCCCGCGGAGGCCGAAGGCATGATCGGCCAGATCGAGCCTGTCACCGCGGTCACCGCCACCGGCACGGCCCCGGCCAAGGTGTACCGCAACGACCACATCCCCGCGGCCCAGACCAGCAGCCTCTCCGTCACCGCCGCCCGGCTCGACCTGCTCCAGGACGTCGGCGCCACCGTCGCGAGCGGCGCCTGGCTGAACGAGGCCACCCATCGCTACCCGACGACCGTGCTCGGCGCCAAGGCGGCCGACCGGCTCGGCGTCGTCCAGGCCGGCCCGGACCAGCGCGTGTGGCTGGGCGGGCGGTGGTTCACCGTCGTGGGCGTGCTCGCACCCGCGCCACTCGCCCCCGAACTGGACACGGCCGCCCTGGTCGGCTGGCCGGTCGCCGAGGAGCGGCTCGGCTTCGACGGCTACCCGACCACGATCTACACCAGGGCACAGGAGGCGTCCGTCGTCGCCGTGCGCGACGTGCTCGCCGCGACCGCGAACCCCGAGAAGCCCAACGAGGTCGAGGTCTCCAGACCGTCGGACGTGCTGGCCGCCAAGCAGGCCACCGACGCCACGCTGAACGCGCTCCTGCTCGGCCTCGGCGGCGTCGCGCTGCTGGTGGGCGGCGTGGGCGTGGCCAACACGATGGTCATCTCGGTGCTCGAGCGGCGAGCGGAGATCGGCCTGCGCCGCTCGCTGGGGGCCACGCGCGGCCAGGTCAGGGTGCAGTTCCTGGCCGAGTCGCTGCTGCTGTCGGCCATCGGCGGCGTGGGCGGCGTGCTGCTCGGCATCGGCGTCACGGCGGCCTACGCGGGCTTGCAGGGCTGGCCCGCGACCGTGCCGCTCTGGGCGATGCTCGGCGGCGTCTTCGCCACGCTGATCATCGGCGGCGTCGCGGGCTTCTATCCGGCCGTACGCGCCGCGCGGATGTCACCGACGGAGGCGCTCGCTACTCCGTGACGACGATGACCCGGACGAGGTGCCCGTGCGACTTGAAGATCACCGGAGGGTCGTCGGGCAGCATTCGGCAGCGGCAGGCCGGGCGGCGATCCAGGCGCCGCCCGGCTGAGAGGCGGGCGCTGCGGGAATAGCATGGCTTGGTGGGGTCGTTGAGACCGGTGTGCTCGACCGGCGGCGAGCACCGTTCCCGGCGATCGTCTGTTCGGCTGCGACCGTGCGCCACTACGACACGCCCCGCCACCATCCCTTGATCCACCGCTGTGCCAGGAGTGTGCATGACCGACCGCCTCACCGCCAGGCTGATCAGCCAGGCGGCCGAACGGCTGCGGCCGGTGATACGCCACACCGCACTCGAGCCGAACCAGCGGCTGTCCGACCTACTTGGCGGTCAAGTGCTGCTCAAACGCGAGGACGCGCAGGTCTGCCGCTCCTACAAGGTACGCGGGGCGTTCAACCTGATCGCCTCGCTCACGGATGAGGAACGGCGGCGCGGCGTGGTCTGCGCGAGCGCGGGCAACCACGGGCAGGGCGTCGCGTTCGCCTGCGCCCGTCTGGGGATCAGTGGGCGGGTGTACGTCCCGTCCACCACGCCACGGCAGAAGCGCGAGCGCATCGCGGCGCTCGGCGGCGACCGGGTGGAGGTCGTGGTCGGCGGCGGCTCCTACGACGAGGCGAGCAGCGCCGCGCACGCCGACAGCGAACGCACCGGTGCCGTCTACGTGCATCCGTTCGACGACGTCAGGACGATGGCCGGGCAAGGGACGGTCGGCCTGGAGATCCTGGCGCAGTGCGGGGAGGCGCCGCACACCGTGGTCGTCCCGGTCGGTGGAGGCGGCCTGATCAGCGGGATCGCCGTCTGGCTGCGCGAGCACTCACCTGCCACCCGCATCGTGGGCGCCGAACCCGCAGGAGCGGCCAGCATGCGCGCGGCCCTCGATCACGGCGGGCCTCTCGCCCTGCCCGAGTTGGACACCTTCGTGGACGGCGCCGCCGTCGGAAGAGTGGGAGACGCCACGTTCCCCCTGGTCAAGGATCTGGTCGACGAGGTCATCGCGGTCGATGAGGGTGCTGTGTGCACCGAGATGCTGGATCTCTACCAGACCGACGGCATCATCGCAGAACCCGCCGGAGCTCTCGCGGGTGCCGCGGCCCGCGAGCTCTTGCCGTACGCCTCCGGCGGGCCGGTGGTGTGCGTGGTGTCGGGCGGCAACAACGACGTCAGCCGGTACAACGAGGTGCTGGAGCGCTCGCTTGTGCACATCGGGCTGCGGCACTACTTCCTGGTGACCTTCCCGCAGCGCCCGGGTGCCCTGCGGCACTTCCTGGACGAGGTTCTGGGAGAGGGCGAGGACATCATCGCCTTCGAGTACGTCAAGAAGAACAACCGCGAAACGGGCCCGGCGCTGGTCGGCATCGAGCTCGAGCGGGCCGGCGACCTCGACAGTCTCCTGTTCCGGATGAAGGCCGGCCCGCTCACGGTGGAGCGCATCCCCCCGGGCTCGCCACTGTTCACGTTCATTCTCTGAGGCCTCGCCGCTTCCCGGCCCGGAGTGGCTCACGCAGAGCGGCGAGGCGGGCGTCACGCGGGGAAGGGCTCAGCCCGTGTAGTCGGTGGTGTGGGTCTCACCGGTCGGCCACAGGTATCTGCCGTGGTCGGCCGTCGTGTAGTGCTTGTTGTCGTCGCCCGTACGGGCCTGGATGAGGTTGCCGCGCCAGGTGGAGCCACGCGCCGAACCGCCCCAGATGTTGCCGTACAGGAAGCCGTAAAGCTGCTCGAGTTCGGCCGAGAAGACGTTGCCGGTGACGGTGATGTTGGTGGCGTTGTTGACGTCGCCGATGTGCAAGGCGTAACCCCAGCCGGAGACGTAGTTGTCCGTGACCGAGATGTGGTCGTACACGCCGCTGCCCTGCAGGGCCAGGCCGTTGGTGTTGCCCAGGGAGGCCAGGGTGTTGTGGTGGACGATCATGGGGCCGCCGTTGCCTTCGCTCTGCGGGCCTATGCCGTCGTGGTGGTATTCGTCGTGCGACGTATCGGCCATGTCGTGGATGTAGTTGTTCGTCCAAGTCGACGGGCGGTCCGGGAAACCCGTCACCATGATCATGCCGGCGTTGCCCCAGATGTCGTTGTGGTCCATGACGGCCACGGCTTCCTTCATCGTCGTGGCGAGCTGCCAGGAATCTTCGAAGGGCGTGCCAGGCTTGGTGTGGGACGACGAGACGGTGCCGTCGTTGCCGGGCGGCATCGCGTACGAGCTCGGCTTGAACGTCGAGTAGAGGAACTTGATGTTGTTGTCCGAGTAGATCTGGACGAGGTTGTCGTTGGGGTCGGTGCCCTCGAACAGGCAGCCGACGAACGTGAGGTTGTCGCCGTAGATCAGCACCTTCAGGCCGAGGAAGCGCTTGTAGGAGATGACGCTGTTGTCCGGGAACTCGAGCCTCAGCGGTTTGTCGGCGCTCATGCCCGCCGCGTAGTCGGTGAGCTTGCCCGGGTACGCGCCCAGCCCCAGACCTCCGGCGTTGGCCGGCGTGTTGGCGTAGCCGGTGTTCGAGAAGTCCGGCCAGTAGCCGGAGCCGTCGTTGGGCCGGGCGTCGATGGCGCTCACCGCCTCCTCCGCACCGCGCGTACGCAAGTCGCCGCCGGCGACGCTCGTGGAAAGGGCGGCGGCGAGGGCGACGAGGGCGACGGCGGCGGAGAAGGAGCTCCGGACGAACGCGCGGATGAGGGGTAAGCGCCGGCGATTCCCGAGGTCTTGTGAGGTCTTGATGTCGTGCTCCGATCGGGTCGGTACGAGTGCCGCCCGTGCCGTCCAACGGCATAGGCGATATTTCGGCATCACGTAGTGTGCCGGGGAGCACCGGTGTTTCGGGCGATTTTTTATGACCACATGGCGCAGCCGAAAAGTGTCTCCGCGTGGTCACACACCCTCTGACTGGGTGAAAAGTTTGAAAATTGGACGAATCCGAGAGTTCAATCCCTCTCAGAGGCCGTACTCCTCGGGAATGTCGAGGATCCGCAGGACGGCGCAGGCCAAGGTCTTGCCGGCGCCCACCCCGATGAGCAGCACGTAGTCGCCGGGAGCCAGCGCCCCGGTGGCCAGCAGGTGGTCGAGAGCGACGAACTGGTCGCTGACCCCGAGGTGGCCGATGCCGGCGCCGTAGTCCCAGGTGGTGTCGGCCAGGGTCAGCCCTAGCCAGCTCACCCGCTCCTCCACGTTGTCCCAGCGCCCGTGCGGGAACGCCACGCGCGCCACCTCGTCGAGCGTGATCCCCGCCTCCTGGAGCGTGCGGTCGACCTGCTTCATCAGCGTCGACTGGATCGACAGCATGACGCCGGCACCGTCGCGGGCCAGCAGCCGCTTGCGGAACTCACGGTGACGGGAGGTGAAGTCGAGCGGCCGGCCGATGGTCGCGTCCGGCGGCCACATCGGCACGCCGCCGTCGTTGACCGCCTCGGCTTCCGGCAGCACGGTCACGTTGACCGACCGCAGCTCCGCGAAGCCCGTGCCCGTGGTGACCAGCAGCGCGCACCCGGCGTCGCCCACCACGTACCCCTCCATCATGCGCCACCGGTCGACCAGCGGGCTGCCGTGGTTGTCGGCGCCGACCAGCAGCGCGGCGCCGCCCCGCCGCAGGTAGCCGGCGGTGAGCTGCAGCGCGCTGAACAGCCCGCAGCAGCCGTGCCGCAGCTCGACCGCCAGGACGTCGCCGCCGACCAGGTGCTGCTGCAGGTAGAGCTGCGGCTGCCAGCCCTCCGGCCCCTGGTGCCAGACGTCGGTGTACAGCATGAGGTCCAGGTCGCGCGGTGACATCCCGCCGGAGCGCTCGAACGCGTGCCGGGCCGCACGGAGCGCGAGCTCCGGAGCCGGCACGTCGCCGGCCACCGCCGCACCGCGCAGGCGGAAGTACTCCACCTCGTCGGCCGGATAGCGGCCCTCGGCGACGGCTGTCTCGATGGTGACCACCGGTGGCAGATGCACGCCGATACTACGCAGGTACACGCCGGGTGTACGCAATCCGTCCTCCTTCAGCGCGGCATGCTGCGGCGCGGGGCGGGGTGGAACGAATAACCCTCTGCTGGGGAAAAGCGAGCCCTGAACGTTGACAAATATGTCCGGGGGGCGATCAGCGCCGATGTTAATCCAAGGGATTATCTATGACTAGTGGTGTCATTCTTCGCACGAACCATGCATAATCTTCACCGCTGAGGATCACACCCATGTCCCAGAACCAGGCTCCGGCCACCGGTCAGAAGCGCACCGGCCGGCTCATCCTCGTGCTCGCGGCCCTCACCGCAGTCGCTCCGCTGGCCATCGACATGTACGTGCCCGGCTTCCCCGGCCTGGCCAGATCCTTCGGCACCGCGGCCTCCTCGGTCCAGCTGTCGCTGACGGCCTTTCTCGTCGGGCTCGCCGCGGGGCAGCTCCTCCTGGGCCCGGTCAGCGACGCCGTGGGCCGCCGCCGCGTCCTGCTGGCCGGCGCCGTGCTGTTCACGGTGCTGTCGCTGGCCTGTGCCGCCTCCCCCAGCATCGAGATCTTCGACGCGGCGCGGCTGTTACAGGGGATCGCCGGGGCGGCGGGCATGGTGGTCGCCCGGGCCGTGCTGACCGACCACTTCCACGGCACCCCCGAGGCGGGTCGCCGCTTCGCGACCCTGTCCGCGATCGTGTTCATGGCCCCGGTGGCCGCGCCGGTGCTCGGCGGGGCCATCCTCGGCGTCGGCTCCTGGCGCCTCGTCTTCGCCGCGCTGGCGGGCTACGGCGTCCTGCTGATCGCGGGCCTCCTCGCCTGGGTGCCGGAGAGCCTGCCTGCCGCCCGCAGACGATCGGGTGGCGTGACCGGCGTGGTCAAGGCCATCGCGATGCTTGCCAGGCAGCGCGCCCTCGTCGGGTACGTGCTCGCCGCGTCCTGCACCGGGGCCGCGCTCTTCACCTACATCGCCGGCTCGACGTTCGTCTTCCAGAACGTCTACGGCCTCTCGGCCACGCGGTACAGCCTCGTCTTCGCCGTCAACGCCCTCGGCATGCTGGCCTCCAGCGTCCTCTTCGGCCGCCTGTCCGCCCGCGTCCGTGCGGAGACACTGTTCGTGGCCGGGCTGGCCGTGGCCGGCTCCGGTACGACGGCCCTGGTCGCGTCGCTGGTCACGACCGGCGGTTCCGTCGCCGCCACCTGGGCCTGCCTGTTCGTCACCGTGGCCGGCCTCGGCACGGCGCTGCCCGCCACCACGACCATCGTCCAGTCACTCGGCCACGACGCTCCCGGAGCGGCCTCCGGCATGCTCGGCGGCAGCCAGTTCATCCTCGGCGCGGCCGCCTCACCCCTGTCGGGTCTGCTCGGCGACGGCACGGTCTCCATGGCCGTCATCATGCTGGCCGCCTTCGGCCTCGCCGCGCTCTCCCTCGTCCTGGCGCGAGGGGCTGAACGGCATCCCTGAACCTCCACGGATCAAAGCCAATGCCAGGTGATCTGCGCTCGCGTGGCGGCGTCGGCCAGCCACTGGTCGAAGGCGGCCTGTCCCGCGGCCTCCAGTGTTTCCGCGTCCGCCGTGGCCTCCTGCCGTTCGGTGATCAAGCCCGTCAGAAAGCGACCGTCGTGGGAAACCGGTCCGACACCGCCTCCGACCGGCGTCTCGCGCAGGGGAGCGGGCAGACCGCCGGACCAGGTCCTGGCCCGGGTCAGCTGCAGGTCCCAGCGGTCCCCAAGTGAGCCGTGCAGGTCGGCGACGTCGACCGGCTCCTCCGAAAGCACCCAGACCGCCCATACCCGTGCGAACTGGTCACGATGACGGTCCAGATGCCCGGGACCGAGCTCCGCGCGCATCCGGGCCCGGAACTTGTGATCCCTCGCGCTCGCGGTCATGTGGTCATGGAACGCCTCGGCGCTCAGCCCCATCCGGTCCAGCCACTCCTTCATCGCGTCCCGGCTGGTCAGGCCGCGCCGCTTGCGAAAGCTGTCGGCGACCGCCTGGATCTCGTCCAGGCTGACCTGCTCCTTGGCGGCGGCGTTGCGCAGGAGGCAGAACCGCACCAGCTCGTCCTGCGGCGACAGTCCGGCGCGGGTGAGCGAGCGGAGCATGAGCATCGCCTCGGAGACCGAGACAGGTGTCCCGTCCACGGTCAGCAGCCGGCTGGCGGCCCAGTGTGTCGCGTGGTCGACAAGCCAGGACGCCCCGTCGTCGGCCTGGACGCCGAGCATGATGGTGCCGCCCGACGGGTCGTCGATCAGCAGGTCGTAATCGACCAGGGGTGATCCGGGGCGCGGGCTGGCCACGAGTTGGGCGGCGAACGAAGGGTGGGCCGTGGCCCAGGCGTCGGCGGTGCGGTGTGCCTCCGCCACCGCGGAGCGCCGCCGGGTCAGCCCGCGGAGCAGGTTCACGCCGCTTTCCAGGGCGGGGCCGAGGGAGGACTGAGTCATCGCGCGTCCGTTTCTTTGGCCGTGAGCCAGTCAGCGATGGCGGTGCTGATGGGCAGGCCGGTCAGATCTTCGATCCAGCCCCATTGACCGTTGGGGTTGATCTCCAGAAACACGTACTCCCCGTCGGGAGTCAGGATGAGGTCGATCGCCCCGAACGACACGCCGAGCGCCGCGACGAGATCCACGCACCGGCGAGCCACGTCATCGGGCAGGTGGTGCACGCTGTGCCGGGCGCGGTCGAAGTCGTAGTGACGCCAGTCCTCCCGCGTACGAGGCGAGTCCTGGGAGGCGATCTCGGCGGCGAAGACCTGGCGCCCGACCACCGTGACCCGCAGCTCCACCGCCTTGTCGACGTACGGCTGCAGGATGGTGGGCTCATGGGTGATCCGGCTCCGGCCCACGAGATCCCTCCGGTTCACCACGGTGGTGTACACGGTGTGCGCCTCGCCGTCGATCTGGAACGCGGTGTGCTCTATCGGTTTCGCGATCAGCCGCCCGCCCGCCCGCTCATAGGCAGGCACGAGCTCGGACGGATCGTTGGTGATCGTGGTCGGTGGTACGGCGAAGCCCAGTTGCCGGGCCAGGGCCAGGTGGGCCAGCTTGTTGTGCGCCCGGCGCAGCACCGGCTCCCTGCCGGGCAGCCATCGCGCGTCCAGCAGGTCCCAGAAGCCTTCGAGAAACCACTCCGAGAGCTCCCCGGCGCGATCCCGCAGATCGGCCGCCGTGACCTGCTCCGCGGCGCGCGGGGCACCGGGGCGTCGGTACCACACGGCCGTCGTCGCGGAGAGGTCGACGACATCCCCGCCTCTGGCGAGGGCGAGCCGGGCGCCGTCCGCGTCGAACCGGGCGGTCAGCCGGGCGTCGGCCGGATACTCGCCGGGATCCCACCACAGAACGTCCACTCCCCGGGCTTTCAGCTTGGGCAGGACCATGTGAACCGTGGCGTCGCCGGGTTCACTCAGAATGAGCAGCAACTCTCCCCCTCAGCCGCGTGGGAGGGAAGCGCGTCCCTCCCACGCGGCTCCATGAACGAGCCCTTAGGACTTAGTAGTCCGAGACCCAGCCGTCGGACGGCTGGCCGTTCTCGCCGGCCGTGTGGTAGCAGCGCTCCATCCGCTGGCCACCGGTGACGAGGCCGAGGTCGATCTCGTCGATCGCCGGCAGCTCTTCGCTCAGGTCGTCCAGACGAACGATCTTCTTGTCCACTGTTCGTTCCCTCCCTTTCGATGAGGCGCGAGCCCCCGTGGCGACGTGCACAGACGTCGTCGGCTCGCGGCTGAAGCTCACCACCGGCCATTTGGAAATCACTTGTAGGCGACTGGTACGGCTGCTCCGGCGCCGCACGGTAGCGGGACGGTGACGCGGAACGATGGAGCAGGCGCATTCTCCGGTGCGAGTCCAACAGTCATTGCGGTGATGACAGGACCGAGCAAGACGCCTTACCGGACGAGAATGGGCCGTGACGCCGAGAAGTCTGACCGTTCGAGGTCCGCGGGGTGAATCACGCCCCAACTGACGGGATACGGACCTGCTCGCGCCGCCATTGATTCCTTGACTTAAGATCGTTTCATGCCGCCCATATCGATGCGGAAAGCCGGAATTTCCGGTGCCCGGCGCCATCTCCCACTGAGTGGCGGGAGCTGGCATTTGAGACGCGCGTAATCTTCTTATTCCTTTGAAGTGAGTACCGCCTGAAGGTCGCTTCCGCCGATCATTGGCGGCAATCTAGATCCATGTGCATTTGTACGGTTCCTGTTTGGTGAACGCCGGGCACTACAGGGGTGTCGCATGCATTTCAAGATCCTCGGGCCGATCGAGGTCCGTACCTCTCATGGGAAGCCGATCGCGCTCGGACGACGAAAACAGCGGGTGCTGCTGGCCGCCCTGCTGCTCAACACGGGCAAGGCGATCCCGAGCCAACGGATGCTCGACTGGCTGTGGGGCGAACGGGCGCCCGCCACCGCGGAGTCGAACCTCTACACCTACATCTCCGCACTGCGTAAGGTGCTCGGCGTCCCGTCCCGCATCGAGGCGGGCTCCAACGGGTACGTGCTGCGTGTCGCGCCCGGCGAGATCGACGTCACGTTGTTCGAGGACCTCGCCGCGCAGGGCCAGCAGGCGCTGTCCGAGGGACGCCACGACGTCGCGCTCGAACGGCTGACCCGGGCCCTCGGCCTGTGGCGCGCCGAGTCCGTCCTGGAAGGGCTGCCCCTGCCGGCGCCGCTGCGCGGCGAGGCGGCGCGGCTGGAGCGGCTGAAGGCGACCGTCGTGAACGCCTCGCTGGAGGCGCGGCTGGCGCTCGGCCAGCACCGCGAGATGCTCGCCGACCTGGAGGCGCTGACCCGCAGGGACCCGCTGAACGAGCGGCTCCTCGCGCAGCTCATGCTGGCTCTGTACCGCTCCGGCCACCGGGCCGACGCGCTGGCCGTCTATCAGGGCGCGCGGACGACGCTGGCCGCCGAGCTCGGCATCGACCCCGGCCCGGACCTGAACCGCATGCACCAGCGGATCCTCGCCGACGACTCCACTCTGGCGCCACCACGGGCGCGCGCCGTCCGGAGGGCCTTCGCCCCGGCCGAGCTGCCCATGGACTCCTCCACCTTCACCGGCCGGGCCGCCGAGATCGCGCGCCTGCAAGCGGCGCTGACCTCAGCGGGCCCGCGCGCGACCGCCATCTCGGCGATCACGGGGGCGGCGGGGGTCGGCAAGTCCGCGCTGGCCGTGCACGTCGCCCACCAGGTCGCGCACCGGTTCCCGGACGGGCGGCTCTACGTGGACCTGCACGGGTCCACACCCGACGTCGCGCCGCTCGAACCGGCCGATGTCCTGGCCCGCCTGCTGCGCTCCCTCGGCGACGACACGGCCGGGCGGCTCGACGTGGACGAGGCGGCGGCACGGTTCCGCTCGCTGACCAACGGCAGGCACCTGCTGCTCCTGCTCGACAACGCCCGCGACGCCGCGCAGGTGCGCCCCCTCCTGCCCGCGAGTCCCACCTGCCGCGTGCTGGTCACCACGCGGAGGATGCTCACCTCGCTGGACGCCGTGTCGCACTTCCGCCTCGGCGTCATGGCCGAGGAGGAGACCTCCGCGCTGCTCGACCGGCTGATCGGGGACGAGCGTGCCGCCGCCGACCGGCTGGCGGCACGGGCGATCGTACGGTTGTGCGGTGGCCTGCCGCTCGCGATCAGGATCGCCGGCGCCCGGCTGATCGCCCGGCCGGGACTGTCGCTGCGCGCCCTGGCCGACCGTCTGGCGGTCGAGGACCGCCGCCTGTCCGAGCTCCAGGCCGACGACCAGGCCGTACGGGCGTGCTTCATGATGAGCTACCGGAGCCTGGACGCCGAGTCCTCCCGGATGTTCCGGCTGCTCAGCCTGCACGGCGACGCCGCCATCAGCGTCGCGGCGGCCGCGGCCCTGGGCGACCGTCCCGAGTCGCGCACCGCCGACCTGCTGGACCGCCTGACCGACGCCCAGCTCCTGGAGGCAGGCGACCATGACAGGTACCGCATGCACGACCTGCTCCGTCTGTTCGCCCGCGAGCGGGCCCGGGAGGAGGGCACCGAGGAGGACCAGGCGCAGGCCGTACGGCGGACGATTCCCGGCGCGGCCGGCTGCGCGACCGCGAGCGGCTGAAACCGGCGAGCCACCCGCCAAACACGGGAAATCATCCGCATTTACCGTGAGATCTTACTGGTAATCCTTCGCGTGCCGCGTTCCGACCGCTTTTTTCTTCTCCTCCGTCGCACGTCCCACCGTCGACCTACACAGCTTTGTATGGTGCGAGGTATAGCCACATTCGACAATATCGACGACATGTGTCTCCTTTCTCACCATCCGGGAGAAGGCCCCCACCCGCGCAATTCATACGAACACGTAAGGGATGGGCGGACGTGTCTGAGCTGATCGGCATCGACGAGTGTGAAAGTTTCACTGTGAAACAGGTCCAAGACCTGTACAGAAGGTATGTCAGCCGCAGTCAGGTCAATCTCATGACCTCTTTCGGTTTCGGCCGCGAACTCGTCGAGTACGCCGAGGGCGCCTGGATCCGGACGCGCGACGGCCGCAAGGTCCTCGACGTCACCGGCGGGGTCGGCGTGCTCAACCACGGCCACAACCACCCCCGCATCCTGGAGGCTCGGCGCCGCTTCGCCGAGCGGCGGCGCATGGAGGTGCACAAGGCCTTCTTCTCGCCGTACGTGGCCGCCCTCAGCCACAACATCGCCGAGCTGCTGCCGGGCGACCTGAACATCTCCTACTTCCCGAATTCGGGGGCGGAGGCGAACGAGGGCGCCGTCAAGATGGCGTACAAGTACCATGAGGGCCGCCGCAACACCATCCTGCGCTCCGACATCAGCTTCCACGGCAAGACCCTGGGCGCGGGGAGCCTGACCGGGTCGACCGAGAACTCCTTCCGCTTCCCCGGCCTTCCCGGCATCGTCGTGTACCCCTACGCCGACGTCGCGGCCGTTCGCCAGGCCGTCGAGAACGCGCGCACCCCCGACGGGAAGTGCGACGTCTACGCGATCATGGCGGAGCCGTTCAGCGCGTCGAGCATGCGCTGCTGGTCGGAGGCCGACCTGTACGAGCTGCGCCGGCTCTGCGACGCCAACGACATCATGCTGATCTTCGACGAGGTCTACACGGGATGGGGCAAGACGGGCAGCCTCTTCTACTTCATGCGCTACCCCGACCTGCTGCCCGACCTCCTCGTGTACTCCAAGTCACTCGGCGGCGGCAAGGCGTCGATCGCCGGCTACACGGCCCGCGAGCCCGTCTTCCGCAAGGCGTACGACCGGCTCTCCGACGTCATCCTGCACAGCACCACCTATTACGGGTTCGGCGAGGAGACCGTCACCGCCATCGAGGCCGTCAACATCGTCGTCGAGGACGACTACCCCGCGCGGGCGCGGCAGATCGAGCGCATCCTGCGGCCCGGCCTGGAGAACATCCAGAAGCGCTACCCCGACGTGGTCGGACGGGTGAGCGGGGTGGGCGCGTTGTGGGGCGTGTTCCTCGTCGGCGGCCCCAAGGTGCTCGACCTGGCCGCCAAGCTCGCGCCCGGCTTCTCCGGCGACACGCAGTTCCGCACCAAGCTGATCACGCTCTCGGTCATCGCCGAGCTCTACCGCGAACACGGGATCGTCTCCTACTACAGCCCGAACGCCGACAACCCGCTCGTCGTCGCGCCGACCCTCGCCATCGAGCCCGAGGACGTCGAGTACTTCCTGGACAGCCTCGACAAGACGCTGGCCAAGGGCCTGCCGCGGCTGCTCGGCCGGTTCGTACGAGAGAAGGTGGGGTCGCGATGGACCACCGGATCGTAGTCACCGGCAGCGCCGGGATGCTCGGCGGCAACCTGGCCCGCCGGCTCGTGCTCGACGGCCACGACGTGCTCGGGGTGGACCTGCGCCCGCAGGCCGACCCGCTGCTGGCGGCGCGGCACCGGGTCGGCGACGTGCGCGACCTGACGCTGATGACCGAGGCCATGACCGGGGCGGCCGCGGTCGTCCACTGCGCCGGCGCGCTGCCGAGCTACCCCGCGGAGCAGATCCACGACCTGATCGTCGGGGGCACCCGCACCGTCCTGGAGGCCGGGCGCCTGGCCGGCGTGGAGCGGGTGGTCCACATCTCCTCCACCGCCGTGTACGGCCTGCCGAAGCTCGTGCCCACGCCGGAGGACCATCCGCGCGAGCCGGTCGACCCCTACACCAGGGCCAAGGCCAGGGCGGAGGAGCTGGCCGAGGAGTACCGGGCCGGCGGCATGTGCGTGCCCATCCTGCGTCCCAAGACCTTCCTCGGACCGGGCCGCATGGGGCTGTTCGCGATGCTCTTCGAGTGGGCCGAGGAGGGCCGCAACTTCCCGGTGCTCGGGCGCGGGGACAAGCGCATCCAGATGTTCGCGATCGAGGACCTGGTGGACGCCGTGGTCGGCGTACTCGACGCGCCGGCGGACGTCGCGAACGACACCTACAACCTGGCGGCCGCCGAGTTCGGCACGCTGCGCGAGGACTTCCAGGCGGTGCTCGACGCGGCCGGCCATGGCAAGCGGGTCGTCTCGCTGCCCGCCGGCCCGGCCCTGACCGGGCTCCGGCTGCTGGAGCGCACCCGGCTGTCCCCGGTGTACGGGCGGCTGGCGCGCAAGCTGCTCGACGACTCCTACGTCAGCATCGACAAGGCCCGCGACCGGCTCGGCTTCCGTCCGCGGCTGTCCAACAAGGACGCGATCCTGCGCACGTACGCATGGTGGCGGGAGAACCGCGCGGCCGGCTCACCGCGCGGCGCCGGCCAGACGAGCCGCGACGCGTGGCGGCAGGGTGCGCTGTCGCTGGCGAAGGTCTTCTTCTGAGCTATCGGGGTAAAGCATGCACCTCGCCGAATCGGCAGACGTCCCAGAAAGCCCGCAGCGTCCGGAAACGGCGCCGGACCTGGCCGTGGAGACCCGGACGCGCCTGATCGCGGACCTCGCCGGCCTGATCCGCCCGTCCCACACGGCCAAGGCGATCCTTCTCGTGCCCGTGGCACTCATCGGCGCCCCCTCCTACAGCCTGACCGAGGTGGTGGGCATCATCTCGGCCACGGTGGCGTTCATGGTCGCCTCCGCCGCCGTCTACATCGGCAACGACATCGTGGACCGGCACCGCGACCGCCACCATCCCGTCAAGCGCAACCGCCCCATCGCGGCCGGCCGGGTGGGAGTGGTGACCGCGAGCGTCTGCTGCGCGGTCCTGCTGGCGGTGCTCGCGGCCATCGTCGCCCGGGGGCCGGCGTCGTACTGGCCGGTACTGGTGTACCTCGCGCTCAACGTCGCCTACAGCCGCTTCCTCAAGCACATCCCGCTGGTCGACGTGGGCACGGTGGCGGCCGGCTTCGTCCTGCGCGTCGTGCAGGGATATGAGGTGACCGGAGGCCAGGTGCCCGCCTGGCTGCTGATCACGGTGTTCTCGATGTCCCTGCTGCTGCTCCTCGGCAAGCGTCGCAGGGAACTGCTGGAGACCGGGGCCGTCCACCGGCCCGCGCTCCGCGGCTACTCGATGGAGCTGACGAACTGGCTGCTGCAGATCGCCTCCGTGCTCGCCCTGGTCGCGGGCCTGATGTACCTGCGTGACGAAGGGCCGTTCGGCCCTCAGCACGGGCAGACGGCGATGATGCTGTCCACTCCGTTCGCGCTCTTCGCCCTCTTCCGGTACCTGCAGATCCAGCTGGTGGAGAACGAGGGCGACGACCCGGTCCGCATCCTGCTGCGCGACCGCGTCATGGTCGCGAACTCCATGTTGTGGGCCGCCACCCTGGGTGTGACGCTCGTGCTCGTCCACCACCCGTCCCTGGCGGCCGCTGTCACGTTGTGAGAACGATACGGAAGGAAGGCGATGGACGTCCGCTTACTGGGACCGGTCGAGGTGACCTTCGGTGACCGCTACGTACCCCTGGGACCACCCCAGCGACGCGCGGTGCTGGCCGCCCTGGCGATCGACGCCGACCGCCCCGTGTCACTACGCACGCTGCTCGAGCGTGTCTGGGACGATCCGCCGGACCGGGCGACCGACTCGCTGTACGCCCACATCGCCCGCCTGCGGCAGGCGCTGACCGTGACCGGGGTCTCCATAGAGCGCCGTGGCGGCGGTTACGTGCTCGAGGTCGAACCCGAGCGGGTGGACGCCTACCGGTTACGCCGGCTGGCCAAGCAGGCGCAGAGCCGCGCCTGCGACGACCCCGCCCGTACCCGGCTGCTGTCCGAGGCGATGGAGCTGTGGCACGGCGCGCCGCTCACCGGCATCCCGGGAGACTGGGCCGCCCGCATGCGGTACAGCATCGAGCAGCAGTTCGTCGGCGCCGTCGTCACCTGGGCCCAGGCGCAGATGCGCCTGGGCCGCCCCGACATGGTGGTCACCGAGCTCACCCCGCTGGTGCCGCGTCACCCGCTCGCGGAGCCGCTGGCGAGCGTGCTGATGCGCGGCCTGTGCGCACTCGGACGCACGGCGGAGGCGGTGGCCCTCTACGCCCACCTGCGTGGGTACCTCGCCGACCACCTCGGCATCGAGCCGGGTCCTGAGTTGCGTGCGCTGCATCTCAGGATCCTGGACGGCAACAGGGAGCCGCTGAGGCGGGCCGGCGCGCGTGAGCTGCTGTACGCCCAGGTCACCGGCTCAGCGAGATGACCAGTCGCTGCCCGCTGTGGTCCGACAGGCCGTCAGAGCGGACCAGCCGGTAATCGTGGACGGTTATCTCCGGGGTCGTGAACGCCCAGTCGATCCGCCACCAGGGCCACCGGTCGTCCCAGGTGGCCGGGTAGAGCGACCCGAGCGCCGGAGTGGCGTCGGCCATCCGCTCCGGCAACAGGCGCAGGATGCCCATCGCCGGCGAGGCGTTGAAGTCACCGGCCAGGACGGCCGGCAGCGGGTTCGCCTGGATGTCGGCCGCGAGCGCGCGGAGGTTGGCCTTGCGCGCCTCGTGCTCCGTCCGGGTGAGGCGGCGCGGGTCGAGGCCGGTCGAGGACGGGTCGACGGGCGAGTTGATGTGGGCGTTGTAGAACGACAACGTCCTGCTCCCGACGCGCAGGTCCGTGCGGAGCGTCTTCACGGTGTAGAAGCCGGGCCAGTCGGAGCCGGGCGGCACGGGCGTGTCCGAGCCGTCCTCCGCCCACGGGCGCAGGTCGAGGCCGCGCTCCAGAACGATGGGAAAGCGCGACAGCGTCACCATCTCGCTAGCCGTGGCGATGTGGTAGCCGGGGAACTCCCGGCGCAGTCTGTCGAGGTCGTTCACGCGGATCGGGCGGGAGCCGGGGCTGAAGTAGACGTACTCCTGCAGCAGGAGCACGTCGGCGTCCTGGGCCCGTAGGTAGCGGTAGAAGTCGGCGGCGTCCCGCGGCGGTGTGCCGGTGGGCGGGGGCATCGGCTCCCCGCCCTCCGCCCGCTGGTCCCAGTACCAGGTGTTCCAGGAGAACACCCTGATCGCGTCCGGCGGGGCCGGGGCGGCGTGGTGCCACAGCGAGGCGAGGTTGATCCCGCTCACGCCTCCGCCCAGCGTCAATGACGCCAGCGCCACCACGACGGCCGTCCCGCGCCTGCGGCGAGCCGCCAGAGCCGCCGCGAGCAGCAGGACGGGAACGGCCGCGAACGCCAGCGGCGGGACGAGCTCGGGGAGCTGCCACCACCACACCCGGCCGGACAGGGCTCGGTGCAGCCCCACGAACACCAGCCAGGCGACGGCTGCCCACATCACCAACGGGATCCTCCGGCGCGCCCCGGAATCGCCGGGACGCGCCGTCGTGTGTGGCGGCCGCTCCGGGCCGAAGATCGCCCGCAGGGGAGCCGTCACGTGGCGGCCTCCCCGGCGGCCGAGGGGCGCATGGTCAGGTCGGCGTCGTAGAGCCGGCGGAACCTCGCCGAGACCAGCCACCGCGCGACCCCGGCCGCCACCCCGGCCGCGATGGTGACGTTCACCAGGAAGTGCACGGCGCCGAAATAGAGCAGGAACAGCGGGCCGCGCCTGCGCAGCACGAAGCGGTACATGCCGAGGTCGGCCAGCAGCGACACGGCCAGGGCGAGGGCCGGCAGCGCGGCGCCGACCGGGCCGAGGAGCACCGCCACCGGGAGCGCGGCCACCGCCGCCAGCGCGGCAAGGCTGCCGCCGGCCCGGTTGGAGGTCTCGAACCCGCGGGCGAAACGCCGCCGCCGCGCGTACAGCGGCACCCGGGCGCCGCCGCGCCGGTACAGCTTGCGCAGCAGCTTGAAGAGCTTGTCGTCGTGGTCGTGCCGCGAGCGCACCGCGGTCGTGAGCACCATCCCGTACCGCTGGGTGAGGCGGTGGCCGTAGTCGACCTCCTCGGTCTCGCGCAGCCGCGTGTTGAACGGCCCGATGTCGTCGAACACGCGGCGCGGCATCGCCATCATCGCCGGGAACAGGAACGAGATGGGCCCCTCGGAGCTGGCCGTCCAGTAGTGGTACTGCAGTGCGCGGTACTCCTCGACGAGGCTGTCGCGGATCAGCGGCTCGGGGTCGTGGATGCTGCACACCGCTCCGAGCCCCGGATCGGCGGCGAGCATGGCCACCGCCACCTCCACGGCGTCGGGGTAGGGGGCCACGTCGGAGTCCACGAACACCAGGATCTCACCACGCGCGTGCGCGGCCCCGAGATTCCGCGCACCGGCCACCCCCATGTTCTGCTCGGTGCGGACGACCCGCACGCCGAGCCGCCGCGCTACCTCGACCGAGTCGTCGGTGCTGCCGTCGTCCACGACGATCAGTTCGATCGGCCGGTAGGTCTGCGCCTGCATCGCGCGCAGGCACAGGTCCAGTGAGGCGGCGTAGTTGTAGTTGGGGACGATCGCCGACACCAGGGGCAGGTGCTCGGTCATCACTCACACCTCCGCCGACGTGGGGTAGGCCGGGATGTCGTACGTGTGCCTGAACCGGCTGGACAGCAGGCACTGGGCGGCGCCGGCGAACACCGCCACCGCGACGGTGACGTTCACCAGGAAGTGGACCGCGGTGAAGTAGAGGGTGAACCAGATGCCGGCGTAACGCCGGACGAAGCGGTACATGCCGAGGTCCGCCGCGATCGAGCCGGCCAGCAGCGCGACCGGCGCGACCAGCCAGGCCGGGCCGAGCAGCACCGGCAGCGGGGCGGTGAGCACGGCGAACAGGGCGGCGAGCGAGCCCCAGCCCCGGCTGCTGTTGGTCGGGCCGCCGTTGAAGTCCGGGCGGCGCAGGTACAGCGGGATGTGCAGGCGCGCGCGGTGGAAGAACTTCGACAGCACCACACCGAGGCGGTCGTCGTGGTCGTGCCTGCCCCTGATCCGGTTGTCCAGCACGATGCGGTACCGCTGCGTGACGCGGTGACCGTACTCGGCGTTCTCGCTGTGCCGCAGCGCGGGGTTCAGCGGGCCCACCTCGCGGAAGACCTCCGCCCGCATGGCGAACAGCGCGGAGTAGATCGTGGTGATCTCGCCCTCGTCACCGGAGATCCAGTAGTGCAGCTGGAGGCTGCGGTACCGCTCCACGAGGCTGTCCGGGATCAGCGGCTCCGGGTCGTAGGTTCCGCACACCACCCCGAGGGTGGGGTCGGAGGTGAGCAGCTCCACTGCGTACTCGACCACGTCCTCGGCCAGCGCCAGGTCCGAGTCGAGGAAGAACAGCACCTCCCCGCGCGCGTGCTCGACGCCCAGGTTGCGTGCCGCCGGGGCGCCGATGTTGGTGTCGGTGACCACGACCCGCACGCCGTGCCGGTGGGCGATCTCCACCGAGTCGTCGGTGCTGCGGTCGTCGACGACGATCACCTCGATGTGCGGGTACGTCTGCCGCTCCAGCGCGCTCAGGCACAGGTCGAGCGTGCGGGCGTAGTTGTAGTTCGGCACGATGACCGAGACCAGTGGCCGTACCTGCGGCGTCATCGGGGTCCTCCTTCTGACCTGCATCGCCGCTCAGTCCTGGGCCGTGAAGATCGGGGCGGGACTCTCCAGGCGGGAAAGCACGAAACGGTGCAGGACGCCCATCGCTCCGCCGAGGGCGCCGGTGAAGGTGACGGCGAGATGGACGCCGGAGAAGTAGACGCCGAACGGTATGCCCCGCTGGACGTAGGCGAAGCGGTGGGTGTCGGCGTCCAGGGCGATGGCGGCGGCGACGAGCGCCGCCGGGACGAGTGCGCCGCGGCGGCCCGCCACTATCGGCAGGGCGAGCGCCGGGGCCGCGGCGAGCAGCAGGACGCCGCCGATCGCGCGGGGCACGGAGTCCCCGGGTGTCTCTCCCTTGCGCCAGTCCATCGCGCTGATGCGTGCGCGGCGGAACACCTTGCGCAGGATCGTCCGCAGGGTGGCGTCGTGGTCCTTGCGGCCGCGGATCGCGTCGCTCAGCTTCACCCCGTAGGACCGCGTCACGCGGATGCGGTAGTCGGAGGAGACGGTCTCGCGCAAGCGCGGGTCGAAGGGGCCGACCTCGGCGAACACCTTGGCCGGTACGGCGAGCACGGCCGCGTGCAGCTCCAGGGTCGGCCGGTGGGCCGGCATCCACCAGCGGTGCATCTGCACGGCGCGGTACTGGGCGGCCAGGCTCTGGGACGCCAGCGACTCGGGCCGCAGGATGCCGCCCAGGGCGCCGATCTCCGGGTGGGCCCCCAGTATCCGCACCGCGTTCTCCACGGCGTCCGGATCGAGGGCGATGTCGGCGTCGAGAAAGAACAGGATCTCCCCTGCGGCGTGCTCGGCGCCGAGGTTGCGCGCGGGAGTCGGGCCGCCGTTGACCCTGGTGCGCACCACCTTGGCGCCCTTGGACGCGGCCACCAGCGCCGCGTCCTCGGTGCCGCAGTCATCCACCACGATGACCTCGATATGCGGATAAGTCTGTTCTTTCACCGCATCCAGGCAGAGTCGCAACACGTCGGACCGGTTGTAGCTGGGGATGATGACCGAGACTAGCGGGTGCTCCCGACTCATGATGTGCTCCATCAGCTAGAGCTCGTTGTTCCGAATGTTCGGTTCACGCTAGACACGGCGGCTTGTCCCATTCTTGTCGCGCCCGCCGAGCCGATCGCCTCTCCTGGCGGCGGCCGCTGACAAGGATGCGACAAGGACTCCTGAGTACGTTCGATGGCGGCCGACCCACCGAGGATGGTGTTGATGAGCGACCGGGACGCAGCGATCGAGGAACAGCTCACCAGCGCGCCGCCCCAGCCCGAGAGGGACTGGGCGACGCGCGTCCGGCGTTTCGTCCGCCCGCGGCGGCGCTGGTGCTGGGGCACCAAGCTGGTCGTGACCGCCTCGGTGGCATGGCTGCTCTTCGTCCTCTGCCACCTGCTGGCGAGCGGGCGCACCTCCCTGTGGGCGCCGCTCGAGCTGATCCCGCCGCTGATGTTCCTGGCGGTCCCCGCGCTGCTGATGGCCGTGGCGCCGCTGGCCCGGCCGGTCCGCTGGCGGATCATGTCGCTGCTGCTGGTCACCGCGGTGCTGGGCGCCGGGCGGAGCGGAGTCAACTACGCCACCCTCTGGTACACGCCGCCCCCCGCAGGCCCGGGGGCCATCACCGTGGCCGCCTGGAACACCGAGTTCTGGGACCAGGACTGGCGCACCGCCGAGGGCGACCGGTACTCGCCCGGGTTCTACGCCTACCTGCACAAGCTGAACGCCGACGTCTACCTGCTGATGGAGTACCTGTACGTGGACACCGGGGCGGGGAACATGCGCTCGCAGCGCTGGACGGCCGACCTGGCGCTGCGCATCGACAAGCTGGCGGAGCTGCGCCGCGAGTTCCCCGGCTACCACGTCGCGGTGTCCGGCGAGCAGATCACGCTCTCGCGGTTCCCGATCGTCGGGCACCGCGGCCTGGACATGCGCCCGTGGCTGCCGGCCGACCAGAAGCCGATCCCCGAGGCGCTGCGGGACTGGCCGGAGGGCTACACGGTCGAGACCCTGCGCACCGACATCGACGTGAACGGCAAGGTCGTCTCCTTCTACGACGGGCAGATCTCCCAGCCCCCGCTCGAATGGCGGCTGTACAGCGCCGAGTCCCGCGACATCAACTTCAGCCGGACCCTCCGGCGGGAGGCGAGTTACCGCGCCATCAGCGCGGACATCGCGGCCAACCCGAATCCCGCGGTGCTCGCCGGCGACCTGAACACCTCCCCGGCGATGGGCATCCGCCGCCTGCTCCCCGAGAGGCTGGTGGACCGGACGCCCGCGCTCTCGTCCCTCTATCCGGCGACGTACCTGGCCGGGACCGCCGAGCTGTGGCGGATCGACTGGCTGTACACCACCCCCGACGTGACGGTGCACAGCTACGAGCTGCCCGGCTCCGAGGGGCTGTCCGACCATCGGGCCCAGCGCATGGTCATGTCGGTGTCCTGACCGGCGCGGGCCAGACCTGATCGACGAAGGGAACCGACATGCCTGACGAGATGGCCTGGCGTGGTGATGTCGCGGTCATCGTGCCGAACTACAACAAGAGGAAGACCCTGCGGGCCTGCCTGGAGTCGGTGTACGCGCAGACCTACCGCCCGGCCGAGGTCATCGTGGTCGACGACGTCAGCACGGACGGCTCGCTCGAGATAGCGCGGGAGTTCCCCTGCACGATCGTCGAGTCGCCGCGCAACCAGGGGCCGGCGGGGGCCCGCAACCTCGGGGTGGCGAGCAGCTCGGCCCCGCTGCTGTTCTTCGTCGACTCCGACACGGCGCTCGCGCCGGACGCGATCCACAACGCGGTCAAGGCATACCGGGAGACGCCGGACTGCGGCATGGTTCAGGGCATCTACGACGCCGAGCCGCTGTACGACGACGGCCCGGTCGAACGCTACCGGGTGCTGTGCGAGCACTACGAGCGCAGCCAGACCACGGCGACGTTCCTGTCCTGCACCCTGATCCCGCGCCACGTCTTCGAGGAGACGGGACGGCTGGACGAACGGCTGCGCGACGGCGAGGACTTCGAGTTCGGCACGCGCGTCCCGGCCCGTTACCGGCTGGTGGTGACCACCTCCGTGGTCACCAAGGCGGACGACGAGGACCGGTTCTGGGGGTGCCTGGCGGAGCGCTTCGTCCGGTCCACCACGCTGCCGGTGATCATGGTCCGGGCGCGGCGGCTGCGTGGCGAGGGCAAGGTCGGCTTCCAGCTCAACATGATCGGGACAGGGCAGCACAAGCGTCGCAAACCACCACGGGTCTCCTCCGCTTCGGCGACGGCCACCTTCCTCACCCTGCCGCTCGCGCTCGTCAGCCCCTGGCTGCTGGCTGTGCCGGCGGCGACGCTCGGGGTGTTCCTCTGGATGAACCGCCGGTTCATCGGGTTCGCCCGCCGGTATCGAGGCGCCCGTTTCGCGCTGTGGGTCGGCTGGATGCAGCTCTGCTTCCACACGGCCTTCTTCCTCGGCGCCTGCGTGGGGCTGCTGCGTGTCGCCTACGAGCTGGGCCGCCGGCAGGGAGAACCGGTCAGGACCGGCCTGTCCCCGGTGCCGTCGGCTGGGACGCGCGAGTGAGAGCGATCAGGCTTCCCCGGCTGCCGCGCCCGGTGAGGCGGGCGCTGGTCGCCGCGTTCGCCCTCGCCGTCGTGGCCGCGATCGCGCTGACGCTGTCCCGGCTGGACTGGGGCGTGGTCGCCGTCCTGTTCACCCGGCGCGACGCCGGGCAGATCAGCCTCCTGCTGGGCGGCGCGCTGCTGGCGAGCATGGCGGGACTGTCGTTCGGGTTCCTCGCCTGGCGTGTCGTGCTGCTGGAGACCGGCCCCCCTGTCAGCGAGCCACGGGTGGTGCGGATCTTCTTCGTCGGCTTCCTGTCCAAGTACCTGCCGGGACGGGTGCCCGGCATGTTCGCCGCCACCAAGGTGGCCACGGCCAACGGCGTCACCTTCGGCAGGCTGATCAGCGTGGCGGCGCTCGTCATGAGCCTGGTGCTGCTGAGCGGGTTCACGGTGGGGCTGCTCGCGGGCGTGCAGATGCTGGGCGCCCGGGCGGTGTGGCTGGCCGGAGCCGCCGTGCTCATCGTCCTCGTCCTGGTGCATCCGCAGATCGTCAACCAGGGCTCCGCGCTGCTGCTGCGGCTGCTGCGCCGTCCTGCGGCGGCCAAGGCCGCGTCGGTCCGGGGAGTACGGCTCGCCGTCGCCTGGCAGAGCCTGTCGTGGGTGGTCACAGGGCTGCACCTGTGGCCCCTGGCCATCGCGATGGGGGCCTCCCCGTCACGCTCCCTCGCGCTGTGCGTCGGCGCGTTCACGCTCGCCACGTCGGTCGGCATCGCGAGCGTGTTCATCCCCGACGGCATCGGCGTCCGCGAGGCGGTGCTCACGGCCGCGCTGACCGTGGTGCTGCCCGCCCCGGCCGCCGCGGCGGTGGCCCTGGCCAGCCGCCTGATCTCCGTCATCAGCGAGGTCCTGCTCGGCGCGGCCGCCCTCGCGACCGCCGAATACCTCATCCGCCGCGGGCGGACGGCCGTGGGCGAGCCTCAGTGAGGTGGCGGGCTCATGTCGCCCCTGGGGGCACCGCCATGCGCCGGCTCACGTCCTGCCAGATCTCCCCCACGACCGGGTCGGCCTCCAGTGCTTCACGCTCCGGCGTCCGCAGGGTCAGCCAGCTCATGAAGGCACGCAGGCGGTTGCTCTCGCGGCACCGGAGCGCTCGTAGCCGACGGGGTCCCGCCATGCCTGCCTCGAGCAGCGGCGCGCGTCGGCCGTGGAGGAGCGCTGGGCGCTCGACATCGAACAGGGCGAATGTGGCGAGGCGATCGCCGAGCTGACGCTCGCGACGGCGGCGGAGCCCTGTCGCGAGCGGTTGTGGGAGTTGCTGATGTGGGCCCTCGACCGCGACGGCCGCCGCGCGGAGGCCCTGTCGGCCTACCGGCGGATCGCCCGGTTGCTGGACGACGATCTGGGCCTGGAGCCCGGTCCCGGTCTGCGCAGGATGTACGCCCGGATCAGGACGCCGGCCGACGCCTCACTCGGGCCGGTGATTCCTGGCTGATACATGGCCGATGTGTGGTGGATGCCCGCAGAGCGCATCCTTGTATGGTCTTGTGATTAGTACGTCAGCTTTTGGGGAGCAATGTCGGCTTCGGTGACCGTCCTGCTCGTCGAGGACGACGAGGTGATCCGCAAGTCGGTCGGGATGGTGCTGGAGCGCTACGGCTATCACGTGAGCACCGCCGG
Source organism: Nonomuraea helvata (assembly GCF_039535785.1). Taxonomy (NCBI): domain Bacteria; kingdom Bacillati; phylum Actinomycetota; class Actinomycetes; order Streptosporangiales; family Streptosporangiaceae; genus Nonomuraea; species Nonomuraea helvata. The sequence goes on along the minus strand of NZ_BAAAXV010000009.1, from coordinate 2,046,678 downwards.
CGACGGCCTGACCGGTCTCGAACTGTTCAGGGAGCGGCGGCACGACGTGCTCCTGCTGGACGTGATGCTGCCGGGGCTGGACGGCATCGGGCTGTGCCGGCAGGTCAGGGAGTGGAGCCTGGTGCCGATCCTGATGATGTCCGCACGTGGTGACGCCCTGGACGTGGTGTCGGGGCTGGAGGCGGGGGCCGACGACTACGTCGTCAAGCCGGTCGACACCTCCGTGCTGGTGGCCAGGATCCGTTCCCTGCTGCGACGGGCCTCCTTCGCCCCGCGCCTCGGCCAGGTCGCCGGGCCGGCCGACGGCGGTGCCGGCGACCTGGTCTTCGGGGACCTGACCGTCGATCCCCAGGGCCTGGTGGTGCGCCGCGCCGGCGAGCCGGTCGCGCTCGCTCCCACCGAGCTGCGCCTGCTGCTGGAGTTCGCGGCGAATCCGGGGATCGTGCTGGACCGGCAGACACTGTTGCGCAACGTCTGGGATTACGGCTGGGACGGGGACAGCCGCGTCGTCGACCTGTGTGTGCAGCGGCTGCGCAAGAAGATCGGCGCCGACCGGATCGAGACGGTGCGCGGTTTCGGTTACAAGCTGCGGCGCTGACGTGGGACAGGCCATCGCCCGGGCGGCACGTGGGCCGCTCAACTGGAGGTCGCTGCGCTGGAAGATCGCCGCGCTCGTGGCCCTGGCGTGCTGCGCGGTCGCGCTGGCCGTCGGGGTGCTGGTCCACCAGCGCACCTTCGACAGTTCCATGCGTCTGGGCAGGGATCGGGCTTTCAGCGAGCTGCTGGTCGTGGTGGACACCTACCGGCGTACGGGTGCCGCACCGGCCGATCCGCCGCAGTCCGCCGAGGTCCCGCCCGCGCTGCTCCAGCGGGCCAGGAGCACAGGCCGATTCAGCACCTGGTATGACGACCGCCGTCCGGACATTCCCTGGATGTGGGCGGCTCAGCTGATCGACGGCCAGGTGCTGACCGTGCGGGTCGACATGGGCTCGGAGATACGCGGTCTGTGGGCCCTTGACCGGAACATGGTGAAGGCGTCGCTGGCCGTGCTCGCGGTCGTCGTACCTCTGGCCGCGTTGGCCGCCGAGGCGCCCAACCGGCGGCTGAGGCGGGTGGCCCGTACCGCGCGGCGGATCGCGGACGGCGATCTGGAGGCCAGGAGCATGATGGGCGGCAGGGGCGGCGACGAGATCACCGAGATCTCGGCCACCATCGACTCGATGGCCGACAGCCTGCGGGACCGGCTGTTGAGCGAGCAGCGCTTCACCGCCGACGTGGCCCACGAGTTGCGCACCCCGCTGATGGGACTGGTCGTCTCGGCGGAGCTGCTGCCGCCGGGCGAAGCCACCGACCTCGTACGTGACCGGGTGCGGGTGCTGCGCGCGCTGGTGGAGGACCTGCTGGAGATATCCCGGCTGGACGCGGGCGCGGAGCGGGCCGACCGCCGTCCGGTCCCCCTGGGCCGGGTCGTCGAGGAGTCCGTGGCCCGGACGAAGCTCCAGGTCCGGCTGACGGTGACCGGTGAGCCGGTCGTCGACACCGATCCGCGCCGCCTCGACCGGATCATCACGAACCTGGTCACCAACGCCCACCGCCACGGGCGCTCTCCGGTCGAGGTCGCCGTCAACGGCACGACGATCGTCGTACGCGACCACGGCCCCGGATTCCCGGACGGGCTGCTGGCAGAGGGGCCGCAGCGGTTCCGCACGGGTGGGGCCGAGCGCGGCCACGGCCTGGGCCTGGCCATCGCCGCCGGGCAGGCAGAGGTGATCGGCGCCGATCTCGCCTTCGCCAACGCCCCGGACGGCGGCGCGATGGCCACGCTCCGCCTACGGAGGTACGCCGACGCGTGGCGGCCGGAGTCCTGATACACACCTGATGCGCGGCCGAGCGGCCGGGGATACGCGACCGCGACCGGGTGAAGGCCTGAACCGCGCATTGTGGCTGACGTGCGCCGCTGCGGCGTACCGACCTCTCGGGACTCCCCCGTCCGATCACAGCCACGGAGAAGAGCCATGCCCAGCACACTCCACGTTCCTCGTACTCGCGTCGCGCTCGCGGCCTTCGCCTGCCTCGCGGGTCTGCTGACCGGTTGCGGCAGCGCGGCCGGGTCGAGCGGCGCCGCGAAGAACCCGCCGGCCTCCGCCGACACGGCCGGGCAGAAGTACACCGAGTGGGAGCTCAAGTTCCGGTCGTGTCTGAGCGACAAGGGCTTCGAGCTGCCGAAGGAGCCCGGCAAGATCGACTTCGGGGACCGGCAGGACGCGTACAAGGTGGCGGAGGACGCCTGTATCAAGCAGATCGGCAAGCCGCCGGTGGCCTCCGACGACCAGCCCGCCAAACCCGGCGCGGAGGCGGAGGAGCGGAAACTCAAGCAGCTCCAGTGCCTCCGCGACCACGGATACCGGGTCAAGGACCCTGGTGCCGGGCAGGCGCCCCAGATCGAGGTGCCCGAAGGCGTCTCGGAGGACGGTTTGACGAAGTGCCTCAGCCAATGATGCGCAAGTGGGCGCCGGGGATCGCGGTCGTCGCCCTGGGCGCGGCCGCGGCCGTGACACTGGCGCGGCCCAGGGACGATCCCGCCGCGAAGACCGAACGGAGGCACGTGCCGAACACCGCTGCCGTGGAACGGAAGACGCTCCAGGAGACCATCACCGCGCTCGGAACACTGCGCTACGACGCGTCGACCCGGCTCGACGCCGGCCGCGCCGGCACCCTCACCGGCCTGCCGCGCGAAGGTCGCAGGGTGAAGCGCGGCGGCGTGCTGCACTCGATCGACAACCAGCCCGTGGTGCTGTTGCGCGGCAGGCTCCCCATGTGGCGGTCCTTCGAGAGCGGCATGCGCGACGGGCCGGACGTACGGCAACTGGAGCGGAATCTCGACGCCCTCGGCCACTTCACCGGGACTCCCGACGCCCACTTCGACTGGTACACGAAGGTCGCGATCCTGCGCTGGCAGGACGCCATCGGCGTACGGGAGACCGGGTCGATCAAGCGCGGTCAGATCGTCTTCGCCCCGGGCGAAGTGCGCGTCGCGGAGACCGTGGCGCAGGTCGGCGACCAGGTGGCGGCCGGTACCACCGTCATGAAGCTGTCCGGGCTCGACAAAGTCGTCATCGCCGATCTCAGACCCGCTGACCAGGGCGTCGCCAAGGTGCGCGGCAAGGTCACCGTGAACCTGCCCGGCGGCAGGGCCACGACCGGCACCATCGCCAGGGTCGGCGCGCCCCGGCAGCGGGCGGACGGCGGCGAGAAGACGGTCGTCGTACCCGTGAGCATCACTCTCGACCGTCCCTCTGCGGCAGGCTCCCTCCAGGAGGTCTCCGTGTCGATCGACTTTCCCACCGCCCGCCGCGAAGACGTCCTCACCGTGCCTGTCGCCGCGCTCATCGCCCTCCCGGACGGCGGATACGGCGTCGAGGTGGTCGGCGACGCAACAACGACCCGGACTGTCACGGTGAGGACCGGACTGTTCGCCGGCGGCTCCGTGGAAGTGACCGGCGACGGACTCGCCGGTCAGGAAGTCGTGGTCCCGACACTATGAGCGACTCCGTCATCGAACTCGACGAGGTGGTCCGCGACCACGGAAGTCCGCCGGTGCGCGCGGTCGACCACGTGTCGCTGTCGGTGGCCCGCGGCGAGTTCGTCGCACTCGCCGGCCCCAGCGGCTCGGGAAAGTCGAGCCTGCTCAACATCATCGGCACCCTCGACCGGCCCACGAGTGGACGTGTGACCATCGACGGCCACGACGTCGGCCTGATGGACGACGCGGCGCTCTCGGCGCTGCGCGCGTACCGGATCGGGTTCGTCTTCCAGCAGTTCCATCTCGCGGACGGGGTCAGCGCGCTCGACAACGTCGCGGACGGCCTCATCTACACCGGGACACCCCGCGGGCAGCGGCGCCGCCGGGCGATGGCGAGCCTCGCCCGCGTCGGCCTGGCGCACCGCCTCGACCACAAGCCCCACCAGCTGTCCGGCGGTGAACGACAGCGCGTCGCCATCGCCCGGGCCACGGTGTGCGACCCGGCGCTCCTGCTCGCGGACGAGCCCACCGGCAACCTCGACCAGCGCTCCGGCGCGGGCGTGATGGAACTGCTCCACGAGCTCAACGCCACGGGCACCACCATCGTGGTGATCACGCATGATGTGCGGCTCGCCGAGCAGATGCCGAGGCGGATCACCATCAGGGACGGCCGCGTGGTCGAGGACCATCAGGCGGCGCCGGTATGAACAGCGGACCTCAGGCCGGGATACGCCGGTCACGCCTGCTCCGCTCGGACGTCTACCGGTTGGGCGCGTCGGGGCTGAGATCACGGCCCACCCGGGTCGTCCTCTCCGCGCTGGGCATCGCGATCGGCATCGCGGCGATGATCGCCGTCGTGGGCATCTCCACGTCGAGCCGGGCGAAGCTGGACGCACAGCTCGCGTCGCTGGGCACGAACCTGCTCACCGTCCGCCCCGGTACCTCGCTCACCGGCCGGGACACCACTCTGCCTGCCGAATCCGCCGGCAAGGCAGGGCTGATCCGGGGAGTCTCGATCGCCGGAGCGGTCGCCACGTTGCCGGACGTCAAGGTGTACCGGAGCCGGCTCATCAATCCGGACAAGTCCGGCGGCATCGACGTACAGGTCGCCGACCTCGCTCTCCTCAGGCTCCTCGACGGCACGCTGCGCCAGGGAACCTGGCTCACCAAGGCGACCGCGCGCTACCCCGCCGTGGTGCTCGGCGGCATCGCCGCCGACCGGCTCGGCATCGTGAGCCCCGGAAGCCAGATCTGGCTCGGCGGCACCCAGTTCACGGTCGTCGGGATCCTCGACGCCCTGCCACTCGCCCCGGAGCTGGACACCTCCGCGTTCATCGGCGCGGCGTTCGCCACCGCGCGGTTCGGCTGGGACGGCAGACCGACCACCGTCTTCGAGCGCTCCGCCGATGCCGAGGTGGAAACGGTGCGGAGGCTCCTGCCGCGCACGGTGAACCCGGAACATCCCGAAAGGGTGCGGGTCTCCCGGCCCTCCGACGCTCTGGCGGCGAAGAACGCCGCGGACCTCACCTTCACCGCCCTTCTGGTCGGGCTGGGGTCGGTCGCGCTGCTGGTCGGAGGCATCGGCGTCGCCAACACCATGGTGATCTCCGTACTCGAACGTCGCAGGGAGATCGGGCTACGGCGCGCGCTCGGCGCCACCCAGGGACACATCCGGACCCAGTTCCTGGCGGAGGCCCTCCTGCTGTCCGCACTCGGCGGGCTCGCCGGGACCGTCATCGGGTTCGGAGTCATCGCGGTGTTCGCCGGGACCAACGGCTGGCCCATCTCGGTGCCTCCCGCCGTGTTCGCCGGCGGCATCGGCGTGACCATGCTGATCGGGGCCGTCGCCGGCCTCTATCCGGCGATCCGCGCGTCGAAGACACCGCCGACAGCCGCCCTGAACAGCTGACCACGCCGTCACCTCGCGTGCCGCGCTGCGCGACGCTCTGGGCAGGGCCGGCGGCCTGTGATCACCTCGGTCACCAGCTTCTGCTCCCACCGGCCTGCCGGGTTGTCGGCGAGCAGGGCCCGTCGCAGCGTCTCGACGAAGGCGGCCAGCCGGTCGCCGAGCCGGGCGGGCGAGCTGTAGGAGTAGGAGAGCTGGAGCCCGATCAGCCCGTCCACGTCCCAGGTCAGCCGGCGCGTGAAAACCCGGGACTCCAGCTCGCTGAACGGCGAGGCGGCCAGCACGTCGTGGTGGTGCTCCCCGGTGGCGTGGAAGGAGTTGGCCGCCGTGTGGATGTCGAGGCCGAACGCCTCGCACACCCGCCGCTCGACCGGCTGCCACGGCTGCGCGTCCGGTTGCCACGGCTCCCCCGGGCGCCGCACCGGGCCGACCAGTGCGACCGCACCACCGGGCGGCAGCAGCTCGTCGAGCTGCGCCAGGACGGACCTGCGGTTCATCCAGTGGAACGACCGGCCCATCACCACGTGATCGAACGGCGGCAGAGCCCGCAGCGTGGTCGAATCGCCGCACAGCCAGACGATGTTGGGGAGGTCGCCGGCCAGGCGCCTGCCCTCGGCGAGCATCTCCAGCGCCGGGTCCACGGCGAGTACCGCCTGCACCCGCCGGGCCAGCGGGACGGCGATCGTTCCCGGGCCGCAACCGAGGTCCAGTACCCGGCTGTCCGCCCCGGACGTCTCCGCCAGGTGCTCGATCACCGCTGGGCCGTAGCCGGGGCGGTATCGGGCGTAATAGGACGCGGCGCCGCCGAACAGATCCTCCACAGATGGGACCATAAGCTCCCTCGACGTCCGAGCGTTCTGTTCAAGACCACGGAGCGCCGCGCGACCGAGACTGCGTACATGTCTCAACGAACCTTCACCCCGGCCCTCGGCCGCCTGGGACTCACCCGCCTGTTCGACCCGGTGATCGCCCTGACACGCGAGCGGCTGTGGCGCAGCCTGGTGGCCATGTACGTGGCGCCCCGCCCCGATGACACGGTCGTGGACGTCGGCTGCGGCACCGGCTCACTGGCGATGCTGCTCCACCGCCTCGAACCGCGGGCACGGATCATCGGCGTCGACCCCGACCCGGAAACGCTGGCACTGGCGCGGCGAAAGGCAGGGACCGGCGCGACGGCCCCGCAGTGGCGGCTCGGCATGGGCGACGCGCTGACCGAGCTCCTGGAGCCGGGCTCGGCCGACACGGCGGTGTCGAGCCTCGTCCTCCACCAGTGCCCGCTCCCGATGAAGCGGTCGATCCTGGCCTCGATGCACGCCGTACTGCGGCCGGGCGGCAAGCTCGTCATCGCCGATTACGGCCTGCAGCGGAGCACGCTGATGCGCCTGGCGTTCCGTACCGTGCAACTGGCCGACGGGGTGCGCGACACTCAGCCCAACGCGGACGGCGTGCTGCCCAGGCTGATGGCCGAGGCCGGGTTCGGCGACGTACGCGAGGCAGAGGTCGTGCCCACGGCGACCGGCTCAATCTCCGTCTACGTCGCCGCGCGAGGCTGACGAGCGCAGCATCGGCAGTACGGTCGCCGGCGTGAACCCGATCATCTCGCGCAGTTGCCGGTTGAAGTGCGCCTGATCGGCGAAGCCGCCCGTGACCGCCGCCTCGGCGATGGACTGCCCCTCGATCAGCGCCAGGGCCGCACGCGTCAGGCGCTGCCAGATGCGCCACCGCGCGAGCGGCATACCGAGCTGCCGCCTGGCCAGAGCACGCAGGCGTTGCGGGGACAGCCCGGCCTCCGCGGCCGCCTGGGTGACCTGGATGTCCCGGCGGGCCAGCGCCTCCATGGCCGCCATCAGCCGCGGGTCGGGCGTGCCTGACGGCTCGGGCGCGCCGGCGAACCGGATGTCCTCGTCGCGCAGCCCGTACAGATCGGCGGCCGCGGTGATCCCGGCGCCGCAGCGTTCACGCAGCCCGGCCGCGAACGAACACTGCGGTTCGACGAACCACGTACGCAGGTACGGCGCGGCCGACATGCGATGGCGCACCATGGGCGGGACGATCAGCGCCACGCCGCGATGACACGCTCCCGACTCGTCCGTCACGACCACTTCGCCCTCCACGGCGACGGTCACCTGGAAGGCGGCATGACGGTGCTGGACGTTCTCCGTCGACGGCCCCCAGTACGACGCGAACCCGTCACCGATGACGAAGCGCCTTCTCATCGCGTGAGACGAGCCCGCCATCAGCGCGCGCCGGCCGCCTGGGCCTCCTTCTTGCGCGCCCGGTACGCCGCCGCCTTGATCTTGTTGCCGCACGACTCCATGCCGCACCACTCCCGGCGGACGCCCCGCGACCGGTCGATGAAGATCTTGGTGCACTCGGGGTTGGCGCACTCCTTCATCAGCGGCACCTCCGGCCCGCTGAGCAGCTCGACGGCGTGCCGGGCCACGGTGGACAGCGCCTGCGCCGGGGTCGCCTCGACCCATCGGCCCTCGGCCGTGAGCTGGGGCGCCGCCGGGGGCTTGCGCGCGGTCTCGTTGACCAGGGCGAGCGCGTCACCGTCGTATCCGTCACCGGCGAGCCGGGCGGTGACCAGCGCGTAGATGGCCTCACGCACCGCCACCGCCTGGGCCAGATCCGCCTCCTGGCTGGGGGAGACGGCATCGACGAGGCCGGACTCCACGTACCAGGCGTCGAGCCGGTCGGGGACGTCGAGCGTCTCGAAGCGGTCCGTGCGGCGCGCACGGAGCGTGCAGGCGAGGTCGAGGGCGGGGTTGCCGCACAGAAACACGTGCTTCACGTCACCAGTTTGGCAGGTGACTTGAGATCGATGCAACACCAACCGTCACCTGTTGAACCGGGTAGAGGGCTCCGTGGACATCGGCGGGGATCCGTACGATCATCGGACTGGTCCTGGCCGGCTCTCAGATGTGACCGGAGGACGCGATGGCCGAGGCGAGGGTGTGGCCCGAGCTCGTGGGGCGGGCTGGTGAAGTGTCCAGGATCGAGGCGGCGATCGCCGACGGCAACCGCCTCGTCCTCATCGACGGCGAACCGGGCGTGGGCAAGACCCGGCTGCTGGAGTATCTGGTCGAACACGCACAGGCGTCCGGGCGCACCGTGCTCGCCGGCGGCGATGGCGTACGTGGCCGTGGCCCGGGTCCGCCTGGCGGGCCGCGCCGAACTCGGTCACCCCCTGCCGTCGGTCCTCACCCGCGACACCGACGTCGAACGGCTCGCCGTGCAGTCGATCAGGGCCGGGGCGGACGGCGACGTCGGCGCCGCGCTCGCCCGGTCGGCCGCCGCGGTCGAGGCCGCCGGGGACCTTCCGTACCAGCTCGGCATCGCGTACGACGCCCGCGCCCGCGCGCTGAGCGGCCGGGACGACCTGGCCGGAGCCGTGGCCGCCGCGCAGATCGCCGCCGAACGGTTCGCCGAGAGCGGCGCGGTCGTCGAACGCGGCCTGGCCCATCAGTTCCTCGCCACCGTCCACAGCCGCATGGGGGACGTGGCGTCGTGCCGCGACGAGATCGGCCGGGCCAAGGCCGCGTACAAGGAGTCGGGGGCCGACTGGCTCGCCGGGCAGCTGGCCCGGGTGGAGCGCCGGCTCGCCGCCCAGGGGCCCCGGCAGGCGGCACGGGAGACGACGCTGACGGCGCGGGAGCGCCAGGTGGCCGAGCTCGTCAGCCAGGGGCTGACCAACCGGGAGGTGGCCGAGCGGCTCCAGGTCAGCCAGAAGACGGTGGAGACGCACGTGGCGCGCATCTTCAGCAAGTACGACGTGCGGTCCCGGGTGGCGCTGGCCCGGCGGCTGGCGAGCCCGTGATCAGCGGGGGCCGCCGCGCGGTGCGGCGGGCCCCACGGCATGCATCATCGGGTGACGCGAAGGACCGCCTCGCTGGAGCGGGCGACAACCGCGGTCTCGTCGTCGACCGTGATGATGGGACGCTGGATGAGGATCGGGTGCGCGGCCAGCGCCTGGATCCATCGGCCGCGGTCGGCGTGGGTGCGTGGCCACTCGGCCAGCCCCAGCTCGGCCGCGACCGGTTCGCCCAGCCTGGTGATGTCCCATGGCTCCAGCCGCAGCCGCCGCAGCACCTCCTCCAGCTCCAGGGCGCTCGGCGGGTCTTCCAGGTAGTGGCGCACCGTGTAGTCGGCCTGCTCGCCGTCCAGCACCGAAAGCGCCGACTGGCACTTGGAGCAGGCGGGGTTGATCCAGATCTCCACCAGGTCAGCCTACGATGGCCGTGAGCAGCACCAGGACCACGGTCACGACGGCGAGCACGCCATGGGCCACGACCACCGGCACCGGGAAGTTGCTCTCGGCCGGGGCCGACTGCTGTCCTGCGGGGACCGTGGCGCGTACACGCCGGGTGGGGATCCAGCGGGCCAGCATCGCGAAGCCGAGCGCGGCCACCGGCACCAGGAGGATCAGCGCGGTCCAGGCCAGGGCGTGGCTGTCGATGATCAGGTAGGCGACCCACACCACCAGGCCGATGGCGGCCAGTGCGAAGTGGCCGAAGATGACCGGGACCGGCAGGCGGCTGCCGCTCCCCTGCTTGGCGCCGCCTCTGGACAGCCAGCCGGCGAGCATGTAGAAGCCCCCCAGCGCGGTGATGACCCAGGTGACGAGTGCGGCGATTTCCATGGAACACCTCTTACTTCGGTTGAGAGAAACCTTCGGCCTGGGTGTCCTCGTCGACGACGCGGACGCCGTAGCGGAAGGCGAGCTTGCCGCCCAGATATCCGGCGACCCCGAGGACGACCAGGCTGACGGCGTTGAGCGCGAGCATCCCCGGCTCCGGCCGGTCGTCGGAGCGCCACAGGAAGTTGGCGGCGTAGGCGAGAGTCACCAGCAGGTTCAGGCTCATGTGGAGCACGGCGGTCCGGAAGGCACGGGTGCCGGTGGGGATGGCGAACAGGTCGAGCGCGCCCACGCACGCCGCGACCACCGCGCCGATCACCCCGATGGCGATCAACCAGCGCGCCCCCTGAACCAGGGACGCCGGATCGCGCACGAGTTGGGCGGCGATGTCGAACACCAGGCTGGACACCCAGGCGCCGATGGGCACGGTGACCAGGATCGGGTGGTACGGGTGCCCGTACGGTCCGGCCAGGGCCGGGCTCACCGGCTTCTTGGCAGCATCCACGACGACTGTCCCCTCCAGCGGAGTTTCGCTAATCAATGTTGGTCTTATTGAGGCTGAGCCGTCAAGCCAGCGGTTATCACCCGTGGAGATTGGAGGTACTTTGGCTGGGTGACCACCAACGACGTCGCGATCGTCAGCGTCCTGGGCGAGGAGTCGCGCCGGGAGATGTTCGACTTCATCCGCCGGGCAGGCCGTCCCGTCACCCGCGACGAGGCCGCGGCCAGTGTGGGCATCTCCCGCAAGCTGGCCGCGTTCCACCTGGACAAGCTGGTCGCGGCGGGTCTGCTGCGCGCCGACTACGCCGCTCCGGAGGGCGTGCGCAAGGTGGGCCGCCGGCCCAAGGTCTATCTGCCGGGCGACGCCGAGATCCGGGTCACCATCCCGGAGCGGCGGCACGCGTTCCTCGCCGATCTCTTCCTGGACGCCGTCCTGACCCAGCGCGACGGCGAGGCAGGCAGTGAGGCGGCGATCAGGACCGCCCGGCAGCGCGGGCACCGACTGGGCGGCGACGAGCGCGACCGGTCCCGCCCGGGCAGGCTCGGCGCCGAGCGCGCCCTGACCTTCTGCCAGCGCATGCTCGACCAGCACGGCTTCGAGCCTTACCGGACCGGTCCCACGGACATCCGCCTGCGCAACTGCCCTTTCCACCCGCTCGCCGCCAAGGCCCCCGACCTGGTCTGCGGCATGAACCACGGCTTCCTGGCCGGCTACCTCGACGGCCTCCAGGCCACCGGCGTCGAAGCGGTCCTGGACCCCCGGCCCGGAGAGTGCTGCGTCCGCCTGACGCGCCCCCCGGACGAGTAAGCCCCGCCCCCGGTCAGGCCGTCGGTGGGACGAGGAGCGCTTCTGCGCCGATCGGGACGTAGCCCGCGGCGAGGAACGCCCGCACGCTCGCGGCGTTGCCCGGGGCGATCTGGGCCCAGAGCGGGTGTGCGGTGAGATGCCGGGCCGCGCGGGCGAGGGTCCGGCCCAGCCCGCGTCCCTGGGCTCCCGGATCCACCTCGATCGCGGCCTCCCACCGCCCGGCCACGCCCCGCCCGATGACCAGAAGCCCTCCGGAGCAGGTCCAGACGCGTACGTCGTCCCGGTAGCGGCGGGCCCGCTCGACACGCGGATGAGCCGTGTCCGTGACCTCGATCAGCTCGATCGGCGGGCGACCGGCGCTGGGGACGGCAAGGGCGAGCATGTCGATGCTGCCGACCCGGCGTCCCAGACGCTCTTCCAGGTCTCTGAGGAACGGCGGGTTGAGCGGTGCCGACAGGTCGCCATCGGGGAGCCGGGATCGGATCCAGTCCTCGTCGAGGTCGGCGAAGATCACATTGTGGGCGGTGAAGGCGATCACTCCCGCGTCGCGCGCAGACGGCTGCGGGACGATGGTGGGACCGGCCCCCGGTGGTGGCACGTGCCCGGCGGCCGCGGCGGCGAGGACATCAGACAGGGTGATCACCGAGGAACGGTAGTCACCCGTGGACCCGCTTCTCAAGTGCGAGCTCGTACGCTGGTCGCGAGTCCAGCGCAGGGAGGGCGGCGGGAGTCATGAGATACCGGCGAGCGGTGGAGCGGCTGCGGCAGCTCGCCCAGGCGTGCGAGCAGACCCGGCGGGTGCCGGCCGACGAGCCGTTCCTGCGCGAGGCCCACGTGTTCGGCGACCTGCTGTCCGGAGCCGACCCGATCGATCATCTCGAGATCGTCCTGGTGCTGAACCTCCCGCCGGAGGAGGTGAGCTGGGGCACGCATCCGCCGGGCACCGCGTGGCTGGTCGACTTCCTGCGGCTGGACCAGGGCGGGATCGCCTACTGGTGGCGCTCCCATCAGGACCCGGTGTCGAACCACCGCATCCATGACCCGGTCCGGTTCTGGTCTCTCGACGGCCCGGACAAGGAGGTGCTCGACGCGCTCGCCGAGCGCCGCTTCGACCAGCTGGGCGCGGCGGCGCCCCCGCCGCAGCAGCGCGCACCGGCCGCAGGCGAGCTGGAGGCGGCGCTGGAGCATCTGCGGGCCGTGCGCGACTCGTACTGGGACCGCCAGTGGCGCAGGCGGCATCGCAGCCTGAGCCGGTATCCCGAGCATCACCTGTGGGAGGCCGTGCAGGGCTACCTGGACCTGCTCGACGCCCGCGACGAGTGATCGATCAGCTCGCCGGCGTTTGAGACGGGCCGATGGGAGCAGAACACCTCATATGAATACCTCTTCAGGTGAGCGGGTCGTGTCGGTGGACGGCTGCGCCGTGCGGGTGGTCGACGCCGAGCGGGTCACCGCCGTGTGCGAGCGGATGCCGGCGGCCGAGGATCTGGCCGACACCGCCGACGTCTTCGGCCTGCTGTCCGATCCGAACCGGCTGCGGCTGCTGGTGGCGCTCCTGGACGGCGAACTGTGCGTGTGCGACCTGGCCGCCGTGACCGGCCAGAGCGAGTCCGCCGTGTCCCATGCCCTGCGGCTGCTGCGCGCCCACCGCATCGTCGTCGCCAGGCGCGCCGGGCGGATGGCGTACTACCGGCTGGCCGACCCGCACGTACGGATGCTGCTCGACCTCGCGCTCGCCCACACCGAGCACACCGAGGCGGTCCATCCCGAACGCGACGGGAACACCTGATGGGCGCCGGGCACGGGCACGCCGGGAGCCGTCACCGGTGGCGGCTGGGGGTCTCCTTCGTCCTGATCGGCTCGTTCTTCGTCGTGGAGCTGGCGTACGCGCTGATCTCGGGCTCGCTGGCGCTGATGTCCGACGCCGGCCACATGGCCGCCGACGTCGTCACCCTGGGGGCCGCGCTGGTGGCCACCCGCATCGCCACCCGGCCGGACTCGACGGGCAGGCGGAGCTACGGCTCGTACCGGGCCGAGGTGTTCGCGTCCCTGCTGGCCGTGGTCATGATGCTCGGCGTCGCACTGTACGTGGTCACCGAGGCCGTCGTCCGCATCGGCGGAGGCGCCGAGGTCTCCTCCGGCCCGATGCTCGTGGTCGGCGCCCTCGGTCTGGTGGTCAACCTCGTCGCGCTGCTGATGCTGCGTGCCGGCGCCGGCGAGAGCCTCAACGTCAAGGGCGCCTACCTGGAGGTCGTGGCCGACACCGCAGGGTCGGTCGGCGTCATCGTGGCCGGCTGGCTGGTGTCCGCGACCGGGCAGCCGTACTGGGACACGCTGGTCGCGCTGGCCATCGGCGTCTTCGTCGCCGTGCGGGCGATCTGGCTCGGCCGCCAGGTCTTCGCGGTGCTGGGGCAGCACGTGCCCGAGGGCATGAACGCGGCCGCGGTGGGCGCGGACCTCGCGGCGCTCGACGGCGTACGCGGCGTCCACGACCTGCACCTGTGGACCCTCACCTCCGGCATGAACGTCGCCACCGCGCACCTGGTCACCGCCGACCCGGCCGACAACCACGCGGTCCTCGACCAGGCCCGTGACCTGCTGCGCCGGCGCCACGGCGTGGCGCACGCCACCCTGCAGGTCGAGCCCGCGGACCACAAGGGCTGCGACGAGCTGGGGTGGTGACCCTGGGGATGCCCTCAGGGTCCGCTCAGGGGCTTCCCCGACGCCCGGGTACGCCCGGATGGCCCAGACTTGGGGGCCATGGGGATGAAGAGAGCGGGCATGATCGCGGGGGTTCTCGGGTTCGGCGCGCTGTTGACCGGGTGCGGCCTCGCCGGTCCGCCTAACGAGGACACCGCGTCGTACGACGTGACCGACAAGGTCGCGGGAGTGCGGGTCGAAGCCGACTCCGGCACCGTCGAGGTGGTGGAGTCGGACCGCACGGGCATCCATGTGACCGAGCAGCTCAGCTGGCGCAAGAACAAGCCGGCGACCAGCCACAAGGTGCAGGGCGACACGCTGGCGCTGGCCTTCAAGTGCACCACCACCTGGGGGCTGGGCAGCGCCGCCACCTCCTGCGACGTGAGCTACAAGGTGGAGGTGCCCAAGGGGCTCCGCGTCGATGTCAGCTCCGACTCCGGGGACCTGACGCTGAAGGGACTGTCCGGCCAGCTCAAGGCCCGTACCGACTCCGGGGCGATCGAGGCCGGCGATCTGGCGGCCAAGCAGGTCGAGGCGGAGACCGACTCGGGCAATGTCGAGCTGGCCTTCGGCGGGCAGCCCGACAAGGTCGTGACCTCCTCCGACTCCGGCAGCATCTCGATCCACGTGCCGCAGGGGCCGTACAACATCGTCACCAAGACCGACTCGGGCGGCAAGCGCATCACGGCGGCCAACGATCCCTCGGCCGCCCGGCAGATCCAGCTGACCAGCGACTCCGGCGATCTGGAGGTCGTCACCCCATGATGTCGGGATGACTTTCCCGCGGGCTGCCCGGCACGTCGCCTCTCGGGAAGAGAGCCCGCGGCCCGGGGGTTGGGAAAGATGGATCTCCTGGGAGGGCTGATGAGCAAGCGGGCACTGGTGCTGGGCGGCGGCGGGGTCGCCGGGATCGCGTGGATGACGGGCGTGCTGGCGGCGCTCGCCGACGGCGGTGTGGACGTCACGGGGGCCGACCGCGTCGTCGGCACGTCGGCGGGCTCGGCGGTGGCCGCGCAGGTCACCAGTGGGGTGCCGCTCCCCACGCTGCTCGAGCGGCAGATCGACCCCGCGCGGCAGACGCTCGAGCTGCCCAGCGGGACGCGGATCGACGAGCTGTGGGCGAAGCTCCAGGAGATCTACGAGGGCACGTCCGACCCGGCCGAGATGCGGCGGAAGATCGGCACGCTGGCGCTCGGCGCCGACACGATCAGCGAGGCCAGGCGGCGGGAGGTGATCGAGGCCCGGCTTCCGGTGCACGAGTGGCCGGACCGCGATCTGGTGATCGTGGCGGTGGAGGCGGTCAGCGGCGAGCCCAGGCTGTTCGGCCCCGGGTCCGGGGTGGGGCTGGTGGACGCGGTGGCGGCCAGCTGCGCGGTGCCCGGCGTATGGCCCTGCGTGACCATCGACGGGGTCCGGTACACGGACGGCGGCGTGCGTACGAGCACCAACGCCGACCTCGCGGCCGGGTTCGACCGGGTGCTGGTGCTGGCGCCGATGGCCGACATCGGCGAGCCGGCCTGGGCCAAGCTGGACGGCAGGGTCGAGGTGATCGAGCCGGACGAGGACTCGCTGGCCGCGTTCGGCACCGACCCGCTCGACCCGGAGGTCCGCACACCCGGCGGCAAGGCCGGTTACGCCCAGGGCCGAGCCGCCGTCTCCCGCGTCGCGGCTCTCTGGGCTTGAACCTCCCGTGGCGGGAGGTCCTACGGTCGGAGCGTGACCGCAGACAAGCGTCGATGGACCATCGGAGAACTGGCCAAGGCCACGGGGGTCACGGTCAGGACGCTCTACCACTACGACGAGATCGGCCTGGTCAGGGCCGGTGAGCGCACGGCCTCGGGGCACCGCCGCTACACCGAGGCCGACCTGCGCAGGCTCTACCGCGTACGCGCGCTGCGCGGCCTCGGCCTGTCCCTGGACGAGGTCGCCGAGGTCTTGAGCGGGTCGGAGGACGACCTGACGACCCTGCGCGGCCTGCTCGACGCGCAGCTGATCGAGATCGAGACCCAGGCCGCCCGCCTGACCCAGCTCAAGGAGCAGGTCAGCGGCCTCCTGTGGCTGCTGGACAAGTCGGTCATGCCGGACCCTGAGCAGTTCATGGCCACGCTGGAAATGGTCTCGGTGTACGAGACGTACTTCGCGCAGGACCTACGCGACCACCTGGCCAGGCGGCGGGTGGAGCTGGGCGAGGAGCGGCTGGAGGGCATCCGGGCCGAATGGCTCGACCTCCTGCGCGAGATCCGCGGGCACATGCTGGCGGGCACGCCCGTCGACGACCCCAGGGTGCAGGCCGTCTCCCTCCGCTGGGAGGCCATGGCCGCTCCGCTGCGACCCGGCGACGAGCAGGTCGGCCGGCAGCTGAGCACCGCGGGCATGGCGCTGTGGCGCGACGCCGCCCCGGAGATCAGCGAGGGGATCAGCCGCCAGATCGATTGGCTGGAGCCGGACGAGCTGCCCGCCGTCATCGACTACCTCCAGCGTGCCATGAACGCACGCGGGACCGGAGAGTGACGCATGCGTTATCCCGACACACCGGTACGCCCCGAGCACAACGAGATCGGCGGCCTGGTGTTCGACGACCCGTACCAGTGGCTGGAGGACGGCGGGCAGGACGTGCTCGCCTGGCAGGAGGCCCAGGACGAGCTGGCCAGGTCCTACATCCACGGCTGGCCGGACCACGAGAGGCTTGCGGCCAGGGTCGGCGAGCTGGTCGAGCAGATGGACGCGCGCAACCTGGTCGTCCCCGTGCGGTACGGGCCCCGGTGGTTCAGGGGCCGCATCCCGGAGGGTCGCGAGCTGATGGTCTACGAGGTGAGCGACGCGCCGACCGGCCCGTGGCGCACCGTGATCGACCTGAACGAGCTGTCCGACGGCACGCCGCTGCGGATCGGCCCGCAGCCGTCGCCGGACGGGAGCCTGCTGGCGTACTCGCTGGACGCGGCGGGGCGCGAGCTGCCCGACCTCAAGGTGATCGAGATCGACACCGGGAAGGTGCTGCTCGGCGGCGTGCCCCAGCAGCGACCCGGCCTGGTGGCCTGGCTCCCCGACGGCGACGGCTTCTTCTACATGGCCGACGACACGCCAGGGGCGGGGCCCCTGCGCCGGCGGCTGTTCTTCCACCGGCTCGGGGAGACGCCGCCGGCCGAACCTGAGCCGCTGGACATCCCGCACATGTTCGCCGTCCCCAGGATCTCCCGCGACGGGCGCTGGGCGGTGCTCCAGGTCGACCATCTCCGGCCCAGGCCGCACTTCCTGGCCCGCCTGGACGGCTCCGGGCAGGAGGGGCAGGAGGGGCCGGAGTGGCGGGAGTTCGTCACGGACGCCGAGCACCTCTACAAGGGCGTGATCGTCGGCGACGCGTACGTGGCCGTCACCACCGCCGGCGCCCCGCGCGGCCGCCTGGTCCGCATCCCCCTGGACCGCCCCGATGACCGGGACGCCTGGACGGAGCTGGTGCCCGGCGGCGACGCGGTGCTGACCGGCGTGACCCTGGCCGGTGACCGGCTGGTGCTCGGCGAGCTGGTGGACACGGTATCCCGCGTCAGGATCCTCGACCTGGACGGCAAGGAGCTCGGCGAGGTCCCCCTGCCCGGCCAGGGTTCGGTGAGCTCGATCGCCCAGGGAGTCGTCGCGCTCGGCGTGATGGACCAGGTCGTGGGCTGTGAGGACGCCATCACCTTCGGCTACACCTCCTACACGCAGTCGCCCACCGTCTACCACTACGAGCTGGAGTCGGGAGCGCTGACTGTCCTGCAGGGCGGCAGGAACACCCTTCCCGGCCTGGTCACGTCCCGTGTGTGGGCCACCTCCGAAGACGGCACGCGCGTCCCCTGCACCCTGGTCCACCGGGCCGACCTGGACCGGACGGAGCCGCGGCCGACGCTGATCCACGCGTACGGCGGCTTCAACATCGCCGAGCTGGCCTCGTACCTTGGGCCGCTGGCGGCGTTCGTCGAGGCGGGCGGCGTCTACGCGCACGCCCACGTGCGCGGCGGCGGCGAGTTCGGCCTGGAGTGGTGGGAGGCCGGGCGGCTCCACGCCAAGCAGAACACCTTCGACGACCTGTACGCCGTCGCCGAGCGCCTGATCGCCAGCGGGGTCACCGCGCCGGACCGGCTGGCCTTCCAGGGCGCGTCGAACGGCGGGATGCTCGCGGGCGTGGCCGCGACCCAGCGCCCCGACCTGTGGCGGGCGGTGGTCTGCGGCGCGCCCAAGCTGGACCTGATGCGGGTGGCCCGCGATCCCGTCGGCGCCGCCGCCACCATCCCCGAGTACGGCAACCCGGCCGACCCCGCCGACGCGCCCGTGCTCATGGCCTACTCGCCGTACCACAACGTGCGATCAGGTACGGCTTACCCGGCGATCCTGCTGGACGCGGGCGCCAACGACCCCCGCTGCCCGGCCTGGCACTCCCGCAAGTTCGCCGCCAGGACGCAGGCCGCCACCACCGGGCCCCATCCGGTCCTGCTCCGCGTCTGGTCCGACGCCGGGCACGGGGGGACGAGCTGGAGCACGGTCGTCGCGCAGCAGACGGACTGGCTGGCGTTCGTCATGCGGGAGCTGGGCCTTCGCCAAACCGTGTCCTGACATGACCGCCATCAAGGAGTTCACTGGCGAAAGGGGCGATTCATCAGGAGATCGGGCGATGGGCCGCGCACCACCGACCCGCCGAGGAACGCGAGGTCGTGCAGATGACGAAGATTCACCCCAAGGTCGAGGAAGCGGTCGACACTCTCAACCTCACTCAGGTCGCCAGGCGGCGACTGCTCACCGGCGCCGGGCTGGCCAGCGCGTCCGCCGCCGCCGCCGCGCTGCTGGCGGCATGCACGCCCGGCGCGGACAAGCCCGCCGCCTCGAGCGGCGCGGTAGGCGGCGCGGCCGGGGACTTCCCCGCCACGCCCAAGTGGAAGTTCGTGCTGGTCTGCCATGTCACCACGAACCCGTTCTTCACCCCCACCCAGTACGGCGCCCAGGACGCGTGCGCGCTACTGGGCACCGAGTTCCAGTGGACGGGCTCGAAGGACTCGATCGTGGCCGAGATGGTCAACGCGTGCAACACCGCCATCTCCGGCAAGGCCGACGGATTAGCGGTGGCCGTCGTGGACAAGGCGGCCTTCCGCGACCCGGTCAACCGGGCACTGGACGCGGGCATCCCCGTGGTGTCGTACAACGCGGACGGCTCCCGCGACGACAAGGGCACGGCGCGGCTGGCGTACGTCGGCCAGGGCCTGTACGAGTCCGGCTACGCTCTGGGGCAGCGCGCGCTCCAGCAGGTGGACTCGGGCGAGGTCGTCGGCTTCATCGCCACGCCCGGGGCGCTGAACATCCAGCCCAGGATCGACGGCGCCCAGCAGGCGATCAAGGACTCGGGCAAGCCCGTCAAGTTCACCCCCGTCGGTACGAACGCCGACGTCACCAAGGGCCTGTCCATCATCGACGCCTACGCCCAGGGCCACGCGAACCTGGCCGGGATGCTGGCCGTGGACGCGGGCTCGACCCAGTCGATCGGGCAGACGGTCAAGAAGTACAACATGCGGAGCAAGGGCCTGAAGGTGGCCGGGGGCTTCGACCTCGTGCCGGAGACGCTGGCCGCGATCAAGGCCGGCGACCTCGACTACACCATCGACCAGCAGCCCTACCTGCAGGGCTTCCTGCCGGTGCTCTATCTCTACCTCTACAAGCTCTCCGGCGGGCTGCTCTTCCCCTCCGAGACGAACACGGGCCTGCTGTTCGTGACGAAGGACAACGTGGGGCCGTACCAGACCGCCAAGACCCGCTTCGAGGGCTCCGACACCGCGCAGAAGCTGGTGGAACGTTCAGGCGCCATCGCCCATGCGTAGGCTCCGCGAACAGTTCCTCAGGCACCGGGAGGCCGGCGTCCTGGTGGTGGCGGTCGCTCTGGGGCTGTACTTCGTGTCGGTCACGGACGTCTTCCTGACCAGGGACAACCTGGTCAACATCACCCAGGCCGCCGCGCCCACGGCGATCGTCGCGTGCGGGACCGTGCTGCTGCTGGTCAGCGGGGAGATCGACCTGTCGGTCGGCGTGGTGGCGGCACTGGCGCCGTTCATGATGCACTACGCGATCGACTTCTGGGGGGTGCCGGCGGTCCCCGCGATCGTGCTGGCGCTGCTGACCGGGACCGCGATCGGCTTCGGGAACGGGTTCGTGACGGTGGTGCTGCGGGTGCCGTCCTTCGTGACGACGCTGGGCACCTTCTACGGCGTGACCGGGATCGTGCTCACCACGTCGCACGCCTATCCGGCCGAGATCCCCAAGCCTGTGGACGGGGCGATCGGGTCGTGGCTGGGGGCCGCGCCGTGGGCCCATCTCGCGTGGGCCGCGGTGATCGTGGCCTTCGTGCACGTGCTGCTGACGCGTACCAGGTGGGGGTTGCACACGATCGCGGCCGGGGGCAACCCGCTGGGCGCGTCGGAGGCGGGCGTACGAACCGGACGCATCAAGATAGGAAATTTCATGATCGGGGGGACGCTGGGGGCGTTCGCCGGGTTGATCGAGGCGTTCCGGATCCACACCATCGACCCGAACATCGGCGGTGGCACCGGCCTGATGTTCACCGCGGTGTCGGCCGCGGTGATCGGCGGCACGGCGCTGGCCGGCGGCTCGGGCACGATCGTCGGCGGCGCGATCGGCGCCCTCGTCCTGGCCGTGCTCCAGAACGGCATGAACCTCATCGGCATCTCCGCCAACCCCTACTTCCTCATCCTGGGCGGCGCGATCCTGCTCTCCATGATCGCGAACGTCACCCTGACCCGGCTGCGAAGGGCGGGACGGACATGACCGAGGTCCTCCGTACCGAGTCGTTGTCCAAGCGGTTCGGCGCGGTCACGGCGCTGCGGGACGTCAGCCTCCGGCTCGCGCAGGGCGAGGTGCTCGGGCTCATCGGCGACAACGGCGCGGGCAAGTCCACGCTGGTCAAGCTCCTGTGCGGGTTCCACCAGCCGGACTCGGGGCGGATCCTGCTGGACGGCGAGGAGGTGGCGCTGAGATCGGTGCGGCAGGCCAGGTCGCTGGGGATCGACATCGTCTACCAGGACCTCGCGCTGATCAACGAGCTCAGCGTCTACCACAACATGTTCCTGGGACGGGAGCACGTCGGGTTCGCGCGGCTGCTCAGCAACGGGCGCATGCGCAGGCTGGCCGCCGAGCACCTGGAGGCCATGGGGGTGCGCGTCCCGTCGGTGGACGTCGAGGTGGCCAAGTTGTCCGGCGGGCAGCGGCAGGCCATCGCGGTCGCCCGCTCGGTCTACTCGCGCTCGCGCATCCTGCTGCTCGACGAGCCGCTGGCGGCGATGGGGGCCAAGGAGGGCGCGCTGATCCTCGATCTGGTCAGCGACCTGAAGGCGCGCGGCGAGGTGTCCATCGTGATCATCGCGCACAACTACGCGCAGATCCTGGAGGTGTGCGACCGGGTCAATCTGCTGCAGCACGGCACGATCACGTACGACAAGCCGACCGCGGAGACCTCGCTCGGGGAGCTGACCGATCTGGTGGTGCAGGAGTATCGGAGGGCGCGTACGGGAGGAAATCCGGAGTGACGCGGTAATCGGGGGGCGTTCGGAGGGACTACTGGGTGTGGACGATCCCGAAGAACGATTCACCGAGCTCTACGACCGGCATTACCGCAGCGTACTGGGCTATGCCCTGCTGCGGGCCGAGCGCGACACGGCCGAGGACGTCTCCAGCGAGACGTTCCTCGTGGCCTGGCGGCGGCTCGACCAGCTGCCCGAGCCGCCGCTGCCGTGGCTGCTCGGCGTGGCCAGGAACATGCTGGCCAAGCAGCGCGACTCGCACCATCGGCGCCAGGCGCTGGTCGATCGGATAGCCGCGCTCAGCGGGGATCAGGTGGGCGGGGACGTCGCCGAGCACGTCATCGACAGGGAGACGGCCCTGGCCGCGCTGTCGGGCCTGCCGGAGCAGGACGTGGAGGCGATGGTGTTCGCCACCTGGTACGGCCTGCCGCCCGAGCAGGCGGCCGCCGTCATGGGGTGTTCGGTCCGCACGTACAACGTCAGGCTGCACCGCGCCCGCAAACGCCTGAACCAGGCGCTTCGCCTCGAGGTCCGCAGCACCCGATGGGGAGGATGAGATGACCGACCGCATGTTCGCCGACCTCAGGCCGGCGAAGCTCGACGAGCTCACGGAGGACGCCTACCGGCGGCGCCGCTCGGCCGACCTGGCCCGCGCCTTGGCCACGCCCCGGCGACCGCGTCACTCGCGGCGGCCGTTCCTGCTGATGGCGGGGACCCTGGCAGCGGGGCTCGCCGCGGCCGTCACCGTGGTGGCCGGCTCCGGTGAGAGCACCGCACCCGTGAAGGCCCCACAGCCGCCGGTCGTCGCCCAGCCTGTCAGCGCCCGCTCGTTCCTGCTGGCGGCGGCCACGACCGCGATGCGGGAGCCGGCCGGGTCCGGCCGCTACTGGTACGTCCGCGAACGCACCTTCCAGAAGGTGCACAACGTGCCGAGCGAGTACATGGCGCAGATTCAGCGCCTGATCAAGGAGCAGCAGCGGAGGGAGAAGGAGCTCAAGGGCGATCTCAAGCGGCTCGAAGCCGCCAAGGACGACTTCGAGCAGAAGGTGGGGAAACTGAAGACGGCGGAGCTGCCGTACGTGGCGTACGCGGCCGACACGCGCGAGACCTGGCGGGCGATGAAGAAGGGCGAGCCCGGCAGCTCGGTGGGCAGCCAGGACGTACGCGTCACGTTCGGCTCGCCCGACGACGAGGCGGCCTGGCGGGCGGCGGGCTCGCCCGAGCTGGTGGACCCCAAGACCCCGGCGCCGGTCCGCAGCGCCGACCGGATCCTGTCCATCGACAACCCGAGCCTGACCCTGCAGAACGTGCGCGACCTGCCCACCGGCGAGGACGGGCTGCGGCAGGAGCTGGACGCGCTCTGGAAGCGCAGCCCGCGCATGGCGCACGCCGACAAGCCCACTTACCTGTGGCAGACCGGAGTGGATCTGATGACCGCGCCGATCCGGCCGGGCACCCGGTCCGCGCTGTTCAGGATCCTGGCCGACCAGCCGGGCATCACGTCGCAGGGAGAGTCTTCGGACGCGCTGGGGCGCACAGGGGTCGCCCTGTCCGCGCCCTCGGCCGACGGCTTCGACTTCCGGCTGATCATCGACGGCGACACGGCCGAGCTGCTGCAGTACGAGGTCGTGGAGAAGGGGCAGCCGCTGCTGCGGGTGGCGCTGGAGCAGCTCGGCTGGAGCGACTCGCCAGACCAGCGGCCGAAGGGGTGACGCTCAGCCGAGCCGCACGGTGACGGTCCTCGAGGCGCCCTCCTGACCGCTCAGCCCGCCGAACGTGAGCGTGGAGCCGGTCAGTCGGGCGCCGCCGCCGATCAGCCCGGCCACCGGCCGCGCCCACGTCACGGCCAGCTCGTCGAGGTCGCATCGGGGGTCCGACACGGTCACCGTGGCCGTGCCGCCGCCGTCGCGCACCAGCACCGCGCAGGGCGCGGAGGCGCTCAGGCCGCCGACGGCCACGGGCTGCCAGAAGTTGGCCGCGATGATCCCCAGTGAGGGCACGTGGACGGCTTGCACGCGCGCGGTGTTGGCGAGCACGCGCACCCAGCCGGGGTCGGCGGCCCTGCGGCCGGTCTCCTCCTGGCTCGCGCCGGGCAGGAGCAGGTAGACGTATCCGGCCGCGCGGGGATCGACGCCGTGATCGAGCCAGAGCGTCACGTAGTCGCGGGTCACGCCGCCGCCGGTGCGGCGCTCGCGCAGCGTGCGGAACGGCCGGCGCACGACATAGCCGCCGTGGCCGTCCAGGTGGGCCCAGCCTTCCTGAACCGTCAGAGAAGCGCTGGTCCTGCGGTTGTCCATGACCGTCTCGACGGGCACGCCGTCCTCCGCGGTGATGCCCGCGCCGAGGCACACGATCGCGTCGTCGAGGAAGAACCAGGACTTGACCGCCTCCAGCGTGCTCTCCAGCCCGTTCAGGTGCTGGCCGACGGTCGCGTACGTGCCATCGGTGGCCCCGCCGACCCAGCGCCCCGGCGGGCACGTGTCGCCCCATGCCTCGCCCGCGCCGTCGGGCAGCCTGCGTGTGGAGACGGTCGTGCCGGGCAGCCGGTAGGGGTCCACGGTGGGCCAGAAGGAGTCGGAGTACTGGTCGCCGTGGCCCTCGGCCCACCAGTAGAGCATTCCCGAGCCGGTGTGCCAGCCGCGTAGGTTCTCGCCATTGCCGTGCTCGTAGTGGCCGATCCTGGCCGAGGCCATGCTGAGCGCCGCGCACCAGCCCGGCCTGCGGTGCACGGCCCTGGCGCTCATCGGCAGCAGCCGGTGCCCGACGGGCTCCGCCGCCGCGGGCACGGCGTCGTCGTCCATGATCGCGGCCAGCCGGGCGTGGAAGGCGGGCTCGGGATGCGCCGGCATCGGCCGGTACGTGTCGCGTGCCGCCCAGCCCTTGACCATGGCCTGCCAGCGGGCCCGCTCGGCGGCCGGGGCGCTCTCCCCCAGCAGCAGGACCGCCGCGGCGATCTCCCGCCCCTTCTCGTGGTCGCCGAACGGCCTCCTGCCGACTCCCCTGCCGCGGACCAGGTCCATGCAGGCGCCGTCCAGGACGAAGGGCGCGAACGACCGCTCGACCATGTCGAACACGTTCTGGTCGGAGACCTCCCAGGGCGAGCCCCTGAGCACCGCGAACAGCGTCGCCAGCCCCGACAGCAGCGTCACTCCGTAGGCGCCCTGGTACGGCACGTACGTGTGCTGGATGAACGACCCGTCCCGGTAGAACCCATCGCCGTCCCCGACGAGCCGGAACACCGGCGCGAGCGCGGAGACCGCCAGCTCGGCCCTGCCGTAGTCGGACCCGAGCATGGCCCGCAGCAGCATCACCACGCACAGGTCCACGCGGTTGGCCCCGGTACTGGTGCCGCTGTAGTCGCCGAGCCGGCTTTCGGGGACGAAGTGATCGACCGCCTCCCGCAACGCCGCGCCCTGCGGTTCGGGCAGCTCGACCAGCACGGCCGTGTCGAGCAGCGACTTCGGCACGCCGATCTGCCAGTGCCACCAGTTGCCCACCGCGTCGGCGCCCGCCGCGTACACGTGCCGCCGGTAGTGGTCCACGCCTGCCACGACGGCAGCCGCCAGGCCCGGATCGCCGGTCAGGCCGGTGCCCTCCAGCACGTACGCGTGCGCCATGTCACGCAGCCGCCGCGGCGTCGCCACGAAGGACGGGAACGCCTGGTCCGGCCAGAGCGAGGCCCGGCCGGGGGCCATGGTGTCACGGTAGCGGGCGGCGCGCCTGCCCAGCCGGGCCAGCCAGGTCCGGTACGGCTCCGCCGCCGGGTCGTACCCGGCCCCCGCCGCCACCTCCCGCCAGCGGCGGCGTAATCGTACGAACGAGTCGTCGGGCGTGTGCGCCGCCTCGGCGGGCACCAGCGCACCGACCGCCCCGGCCGCGGTCACGCCGCCGAGCCGCAGGAACGAGCGCCTGGTTGGCCGGTGCACGCCTCGATTATCGGGCCGCTCGGCGCAGGGCGGTGAATCCCGGCAGAACCTCAGAGGGGGAGCACGGCCCCGAACCGCTTGATGGTCCTGATGATCGGCGCGGTCTCGATGTGCCCGATCGCGGGCAGCGCGCCCAGGCTCTCGGTCAGGTAGCGGTAGAACGCCGTGTCGTCGTCGCACACGACGTTGGCGATCAGGTTGGCGGGGCCCGTCGTCGCGCCCACGAACGCGACCTCCGGATGCCCGGCCAGCGCCCGCCCGGTCGCGTCCAGCTCGGCCGGCGGCACCGACATCCACAGCTGTGCTTCCACCCGTTTGCCCAGCAGCGCGGGGAGCACGTCGAGGTGGAAGAAGATCGAGCCCGCCGCGCAGAGCTGCTCCATGCGGCGCCTGACCGTCGACTCCGACCAGCCTGTCGCCGCGGCCAGGTCGGCGTAGCCCGCGCGGCCGTCCCGCGACAGCGCCTCCAGCAGCGCGTCGTCGCCGGGCCCAGGAGTGATCGGCTCCTCCCCGCCATGACGGGCGAACCCGCGTCCCGCCATCAGCGCCGCCTCCTGCTCGGGCGACAGCACGGCCTTCCCCATCCAGCCGGACCAGCCGCCGGCGAACATGTGGATGCTCCTGTGCGCCGTGACCGACAGCACGCGATCCGTCCGCGCCAGCCTGCCCAGCAGCAGCGACTGGCGCTCCTTCGCCGTGCGCTGGATCGTGGTGCAGGAGATCTCGGTACCGCCGGACAGCAGGTGCACCCAGAACGTGTCGGGGCGCCGTCCGAGCGCCTCGGCGATCGAGACCGCCGCGTCAGGCGTGCACCGCAGCCGTATCGACCATGACTCGTATCCGACCCGCCGCCCGTCCACGACGCCGACCACCCGGACCGTGCCGCTGGAACGCAGCCGCCGGTAGCGGCGGGCCACCCGCTGGTCGGACACGCCGAGCACCTCTCCGATGTGGCTGAACGAGGCCCGCCCGTCCACCTGCAACGCGTGCAGCAGCCCCCGGTCCACCTCGTCCAGCTCGATGATTTCCACCAGCACAGGCTATCCCGCGCGGGAAAACGCCAAGATCCGCGCATTAGCTGGCGAATATCAGCAGGCAGGCCCGAACGTAGTCGCCATGACCCAGACTTCCGAGGCGACGACGACCAGCTGGTGGCCCCTGGTGGCCGCCTGTCTCGGCGCCTTCATGCTTCTCGTCGACGTGACCATCGTCATGGTCGCGCTGCCCCACATCACCGCCGATCTCGGCATGACGTTCACCGGCATCCAGTGGTTACTGGACGGCTACGCGCTGGCCCTGGCCGCTCTGCTGCTCGCCGCCGGCTCCTTCGCCGACCACGCCGGGCGGCGGAAGGTGCTCCTGGGGGCGCTGGCCGTGTTCGCGCTGGCCTCCCTGGCCTGCGGCCTGGCTCCCAGCGGCGGCGTGCTGCTGGCGGCGCGCGTGGTCCAGGGCGTGGGCGGGGCCGCCATGATGGCCACGACCCTGGCCGTCATCAGCGCCACCTACCACGGCAGGCAGCGCGGCATCGCGTTCGGCGTGTGGGGCGGCGTCAACGGCGCCGCCGCGGCCGTCGCACCCGTGCTCGGCGGCCTGCTCACCGAGCACCTGCACTGGCGGGCCATCTTCCTGGTGAACCTGCCCATCAGCCTGGCCGCCGGCTGGCTCACCCTGCGCACGGTCGAGGAGTCGCGCCTGCCCGGGAAGGGCCGGCTCGACTGGCCGGGCATGGTCACGTTCACGGTCGCCGCGGGCGCCCTCACGTACGGGCTCATCGAGGCCGGGCAGCACGGCTGGACGGCGAAGCAGGCGCTCGTGCCGCTGTCCGGGGCGGCGGTGGCGCTCGCGGCCTTCGTCGTCATCGAGACGCGCGGCACCCACCCCATGCTGGACCTGCGGCTGTTCGCCAACCGGTCGTACAGCGGGATCATGGCGGGGGCCATGCTGCTGATGCCGGCCGCGTTCGCCTGCCTGGCCTTCACCTCGATCTGGCTGCAGGGGGCCCTCAGGCTCGGCCCGGTGGACGCGGGGCTGGCGCTGACGCCGATGGCCGCCACCTCCCTGGTGGTCTCGGTGGCCGTCTCGCGCCTGTTCCCCCGGCTGCCCGCCCGCGCCGGGATCGGCTGCGGGCTGCTGCTGATCGGCGTGGGCGCGTTGCTCCAGGGCATGCTCGACCAGGACTCGACCTCGATCGCGCTGGCGCCGGGACTGGTCGTGACGGGCCTCGGCGTGGGGCTGGCCCTCCCCCCGCTCAACTCCGCTGTCATGCTGTACGTGCCGCCGCAGCGCGCGGGCATGGCCGCGGGCACGGTCAACACGGTCAGGCAGCTCGGCTACGCGCTCGGCATCGCCGTGCTCGGCATCCTGTACCAGGGTGACCAGGCCCCGTACGCCGCGCTGAACGACGTCTACCGGGCGAGCGCCGCCACGGGCCTCGTCGCGGGCCTGCTGGTGCTGGCGGTGGTCCGTCCGGGCAGACGCGGGTGAAGTCTCAG
Source organism: Nonomuraea helvata (assembly GCF_039535785.1). Lineage (NCBI taxonomy): Bacteria > Bacillati > Actinomycetota > Actinomycetes > Streptosporangiales > Streptosporangiaceae > Nonomuraea > Nonomuraea helvata. The sequence continues at coordinate 2,018,630 of NZ_BAAAXV010000009.1, read as the reverse complement.
ACCAGCCGCCGGATCTCCCCGTACGCGCGGTAGAACCCGCCGCGCCCGGCCGAGCGCAGGCCGTCGACGAGGTAGCGGGCTCCCGGCTCGCGGATGTCCTTGGGGAACTGCACGTTCCAGGACTCGTAGCCGGGGCTGACCACGCGGATCCGCAGCCGCTGGCCCTCCTGGAAGCACTCCACCACCACGCCGTCGCCCGCGTCGGTGGTGGTCTCCAGCGTGACCGATGGCTCGACCGCCTGCAGCGAGGCCGCCGCCTTGACGTCCAGCGGCTGCGGCACGCTGCCCGAGCGGGCCGCGGCGATGGCCGCCTCGCTGGCGTCGATGCAGGCCAGCGTGCCGTCAGTGGTGACGATGTAGAGCCGGTCGTCCAGGAACTGCATGGAGAACGCGGAGCCACAACCGGTGTCGAGCTTCCACAGCCGCTCGCCCGAGGCGTCGAAGCAGTAGACCGATGACTCGTTGTCGCCCGCGAAGACGTGGCGGCCGCCGGGCGAGGTGGCGCAGGAGTAGACGGAGCCGTCGCACCGGTAGACGGCTTCGATCCGGCCGTCGCCCTTGGCCAGGCGGATCACGCTGCCCACGGAGCCGCGCGCGGTGCCCGCGTAGACGGAGTGCGCCTCCTGCCAGCCGAACAGCACCTGCTCGTTGAGGGACGTCTGCCAGATGGGCATCCCGTCCTGCGCGTCGTAGCGAGCGACACCTTTCGAGTGCCCGTGGTAGACGGAGTCGTCGTCGCACCTGACCATCCAGGCGGAGTCGCCGCTGCCCTTGCGCGACCACTGGAACTCGTCCTCGTAGTCGATCATGGTGGCCCCGCCCGCACGGTCCGAGACGCCGAGCATGCCGTCGTGGATGTCCAGCCATTGAACTCCTCTCCACCGGGTTAACGGTGGAGATTCTTCCCGTCACCCTTAGGTGCGGGGGTTCGCGCTTCACCGACTCGTGCAACCTCGAGTCTCCACGCGCTGTCACCGCCGTTCCAGCGGCCTAGCTGTACCGACAAGGACACGATCTCCCGATGGGCTTGGCTATCGCCTTCCTGTTCGATCGCTCAAACCATACCCAAAGTCGCCAAGCGAGTGCAAGGAGTTATGATGGAGCGAGTGCTGGCGATGTCCTGTGGGTGATGGCCCGGCGCTGGCGCACCCCGCGCACCGCCGGCGCCTACCCCTTGCGGGTCTTCTCGCCGATCTTCTTGTCCGCCGCCGCCTGGGCCTTGGCCTCGGTGGGGAAGTTGGTGACCTTGGTCTGGCCGGCCTCGCCGATGCGCCCGTAGGTGATGGTGACGCTGGTGCCCGCCACGGTCACCTCGTAGAACTTGTGCGATCCGCCGCCGTCCTCCGACAGCTCCAGGTAGGTCATGTCCGTACTTCTCCCGTCTTGATCAACTGATCGGGAGAGTAGAGGACGGCGGCGACAAATCGCAGGTTTTACTTGTCGTACTCGTAGGCTCCCGCGTCGACGGCGCCGTCGCTGCCGTCGATCGCCCGCCCGGTCACGTCCATGTCGTTGAACTTCTTGATGCCGAGGTCGATGGCCGGGCTGCCGGCTCGCAGGCTCAGCGGGTGGTCCGGGTCCGTGAGGTTGAACCGCGGGTCGGCCGTGACGTTGTTCGTGCCGCCCATCTGGTGCTGGCGGGCGCCGAAGAACACGTTGTGGTGGCTGTCGGTGACGTTCGGGCCGTAGGCGGTCTTCCACACGGCCTGGATGATGTTCTGCGACATCGACAGGTGGGCGTTGGTGCAGCCGGCGTCGCAGACCACGCCCTGGGACTCGGCCTGGGTCAGGTACACGGTGTTGTTGCGGAACACGGTGCCGAACACGGGTCCGTTCGGGTCGGGGTCCTGGCCGGGCTCCTGCGGGCCGCGGGTCACCAGGGCCGCGCCGGTCTTGGGGCCGGTGATCACGTTGTACTCGAAGACGTTGCCCGAGGTGCCGTCGGGGTCGGCGGGGCTGCCGTCCGGGTTGACCTCCCTGCTGGTGCCGAGCTCCGTGAAGGTCTCGTTGTCCACCGCGATGTTGTGGTGGATGTAGTTGTCGGAGCCGAGGAAGATCTCCACGGCCGCGCCGTCCATCCCGTAGTCGTAGCTGGACGCGATCGAGCCGCGGATCTCGTTCCAGCCGATGTTGGAGCTGTCGCCCTGGACGAGGATCGCGAACGCACCCGAGTCGTCGTTGCGCGGCTCCTCGGTGTTCTTGCTCATGTGGTTGTTGTCCACGAACTCGTTGGCCGTCACCGCGGTGTTGGCCGCCTTGGGCGCGATGTAGACGCCGGCCGCGGCGCCGGTGATGTAGTTGCGCTCGACGACGTTGTCGTTGCCCCGCACCTTGATCCCGGCCCACGAGCAGCGACCGTCGTCCTGCGGCAGGCCGATCTGCAGGTTGTAGACCTGGTTCTCGGAGCCCCCCAGGTCCACGCAGGCCTCGGTGTTCCCGGCGACGATCGGTCTGGCGGCACTCGTGCCGTACGCGTCAACGGTGATGCCCGATTCGGTGATACTGAGCTGCTGCCCTTTCCACCTGCTGCCGCGCTTCAGCAGCAGTTGGGAGCCGGGCTCCAGGTTCGCCGCCGACGCCCTGGTGAGGGTCTTCCACGCGGTGGCCTCCGTTTTGCCGTCGGCGGAGTCGTTGCCGTTGACGGAGTCCACGTAGTGGGCGTTGGCGGCCGCCGATGCGGTGCCCGTGGCCACTGTCGTGGCGAGCGTGGTTGCGGCGAGCGTGAGTGCCGCCGCCGTCGCGCCGGTCCGCAGGTTCCAGCCTGACATTCAGCCTCCAGAACTGGCCGGGGCTCCGTCCTCGACGAAGATCATCCCCAGCTTGCGGCTGACACCTTAACCGGCTTCTGTCCGAAAGTCCCTATTTTTCCTGACATTTAATCCCGCCTCTTTACGTCCCCGCTCTCAGCGGCACCACGTTCCCGGTCGCCCCGCTCCGCGGCAGCGCGAACCAGGTCGCCTTGCCGACCAGGTCGGGATGCGTGACGTAGCGCTGAGGGTGGCAGCCGTAGAAGCCGTCGGAGAGCCGGGCGATGATCCGCAGCCCGCGCCCGTGCTCGGCTCCCACGTCCGGTGGCGACGGCTGCGGCAGCAGCGGACTGCTGTCCACGACCAGGCACATGATCTCCCTGGCATCGACGTGCAGGGCCAGTTCGTACGGGCCGTCGCCGTACATGAGGGCATTGGTGATCAGTTCGCTCACCATGAGGACGGCGTCGTCAACGAGATCCGAACAAAGGGAGAGTGCCGACAATTCATCGCGGATGATCGCTCTTGCGTGACCAACCGTCCGGGCGTCGTCGTGCAGCGGCCAGGCGTACTGCATCCGGCTCCGACGAGCTGATCGCAGCATGGTCATGGCATCTCTTTCCTGTGTTTCCCGGGCTTCCCGGACCGAGGGGCAGCGAATACGCGTTTCGCTCAACAAGAGGACCTGCCTATGAGTTGACGTACACGGCTGTCGAAACGTGTACGCACGAAGAAGGCTTTTGGGTCGAATCTTCGGCGAGAAATCGCAATTCTTTTTATCCGCCGCCCGAAACGACGGGTATAGGCAGTGCCATGAGCAGTGCTGAAGAGAACACGCGCAAGGACGACACCCAGCCGGCCCCCGACGCGGCCCCCGACACCGCCCGCCGGCGAGGCCGGCGCGGGGAGCCGCCTCCGAAGCCCAAGCCCGCCGGGATGAAGGCGCTGGAGCAGGCGCTGTCCAAGGCGGGCAAGGAGCTGAAGGACCTCACCTGAGCCTCAGCGGGGCGGTGAGGGCACGTCCGCGAGCAGGGACCAGAGGCGGGACGGGGTCAGGGGGACGCCGGTGATCCGGTCGGCGATCTCCGGGAGGGCGGCGGCGACCGCGTTGGCGATGGCGGCCGGCGGGCCGATCGTGCCCGCCTCCCCGACGCCCTTCATGCCGCCGGGGGTTATCGGCGAGGGGGTCTCCAGCATCACGACCTCGATGTCCGGCACCTCGCGCGTCGTCGGCAGCAGGTAGTCGGTGATGGGCTGGCCTTCGGGGGTGTAGACGATCTCCTCGGTCAGCGCCATGCCGATGCTCTGCGCCACTCCGCCGCGCAGCTGGCCCTCCACCACGGCCGGGTTGACCAGGACGCCCGCGTCGTTGACGACCCAGTAGCGCTCCACCTCGACGGCTCCGGTCTCCGGATCCACGGCCACGGCGGCCGCGTGCGCGCCGTAGGCGAACGTGTAGCCGGCCGGGTCGTAGCTGACCCGTTCCTCCAGGCCGGGTGCGGCTCCGTCGGGGAGGTCCCAGCCGCGCCACGCCGACGTGGCGAGCTCACGCAGGGTGACCGACGCCGCGGGGTCGCCCTTCACCCGTACCGAGCCGTCGGCGATCTCCAGGTCGTCGGGTGCGGCCTCCAGCCGGTGTGCGGCGAGGGCCAGGAGCTTGCCGCGGAGCTGTTCGGCGGCCCGGGTGAGCGCCCCGCCGCCGACCGCCAGTGAGCGGCTCGCGATCGCCCCGATCGACGAGTACGGCGTGGTCGCCGTGTCCCCCAGCACCACCCGGACCCGCTCGATCGGCACCCCCACCCGGTCGGCCGCCAGCTGGGCCAGCGCCGTCTCGATGCCCTGCCCGATCGAGACCACCCCGGACGACACGACCACGGACGCGTCCTGCTCCATCCGCAGGACCACCGTCTCGTAGCCGCCCGCCTGGATCGCGGTGGCCTTGAGATCCATCGAGGGGCCCATGCCGGTGCTCTCCACGTGGCAGGAGTAGCCGATGCCGCGCCTGCGGCCGTCGGCCTTCTCGACGGGCGTGACCAGGTCCCGGAGGGTCCGCAGGGCGAGCGGGTAGTCGCCGGAGTCGTAGCGCTGGTAGACCCGCGTGGTGTACGGCAGCTCGTCGGGCCCCAGCATGTTCCGCAGCCGCAGCTCGATCCGGTCGATCCCCAGCCTGCGTGCCGCCTCGTCGATCAGCCGCTCCCTCGTCAGGGCCGCCTCCGGCTGGCCGAAGCCCCGGTAGGAGCCGGTCGGCGTGGTGTTGGTGACGACGCCGCGCACGCGTACCGCCACCCGGTCGAACCGGTACGGCCCGGGCAGCAGCGTGGCCGTCACCGTGAAGGTCGAGATTCCGACGTTGGAGGGATGGGCGCCCACGTCACCGACCACGTCGGCGTGCAGCGCCAGGAACCGCCCGTCCTCGGCGAGCGCCAGCCGCGCCCGGTGCACGGCCGCCCGCGCCGGCAGCGTGGCGAACAGCCGGTCGCCCGGCGACTCCGACCAGCTCACCGGCCGGCCCAGGCGCATCGCGGCCAGGCAGATGAGGGCCTCGTCGGGATAGACGTGCTCCTTGGCGCCGAACCCGCCGCCCGTGTCGCCGCTGATCACGCGTACCCGGTCGTGGGAGAGCCCCAACGCGTCCGCCAGGTGCTCGCGCACGTGGTGGGGCGCCTGCGAGGAGATGTGCACGGTCAGCTCGTCGTCGGCGTACGAGGCCACCACGCCGCGCGGCTCAAGGGGGTACGGCGAGACCCGCCCCATCGTGAACGTCATCTCGACCACGTGCGCGGCCTGCTCGGCGAAGGAGGCCCAGTCCGCGTCGCCCAGCGTGAAGTCGGTGAGCACGTTCGTGCCCCACTCGGGGTACAGCAGCGGCGCCCCCTCCTCCATCGCCCGATCCGTCCCGACCGCCGCGGGCAGCTCGTCCAGCGAGAGATCGACGAGCTCGGCGGCGTCCCTGGCGGCCTCGGGCGTGCGGGCGACGACGACGGCGAGGGGCTGGCCCACGTACCTGATGGCGTCGTCCAGCACCGGGAACGACGTCATGCGCTGGCCGGGCGCCAGGCTCACGCAGGGCAGGCTCAGGCCGGCGGCGTCGGCCGGGGTGATGACGTCGAGCACGCCCTCGACCGCCCAGGCCGCCTTGGCGTCGCAGCCGACCAGCCGCCCGTGGGCGATGGGGCTGCGCACCACGTACGCGTGGAGCGTGCCAGGCAGGCGCACCGCGCCGACGTACCTGCCTTTTCCGGTCAACAGCCTGGCGTCTTCCCGTCGCGGCGTCCTGGCGCCGACATAAGGCTCACCCATGGTCCCGATACTGAGCGCCCCCCGCCGACCTGTCGAGGACCACCCGCCCGCCGTGGGGCGTCAGACGACCTCGAAGGCCGCCATCATGGCCATGTCCTCATGCTCCAGGTTGTGGCAGTGCAGGACGTACCGCCCGCGATAGTCGGTGAAGCGGGTGACGATCTCGACGGTCTGCGCGTCGCGCAGCTCGACGGTGTCCTTCCACTCGGGCGGCCCCTTCGGGCGCTCGCCGTTGACCGTCAGCACCTGGAAGTGGTCGAGGTGCAGGTGGACCGGGTGGGCGACGTCGCTGGTCAGCCGCCAGACCTCGATGTCGCCGAGCCGGGGCCTGGCCTCCATCCGCTTCGCGTCGAACGGCTTGCCGTTGATCAGCCAGCCCATGCCCCCGTTGCTGAACTCGAAGTCCCGCGTCACCTTCGCCCTGCCGGGGTCGAGCGGCTCGACCGTGGACAGCCGCGCGGGCACCGACGACTCGTCGGTCTCGTCCCGGTCCACGGCGAACCGCATGACCTTGCCCTGCGCCCCCTCCCCCGCCAGGTTCCGCAGCTCGACCTGCTGACCCAGGCGGTACGCGGAGAAGTCGATCACCACGTCGGCCCGCTCGCCGGGGGCCAGCCGGAGCTGCCGCACCGTGCGCGGCTGGGCCAGCAGCCCGCCGTCGGTGCCGATCTGGATCATCGGCCCGCCCGTCGCCAGCTCGTACGCCCGGGCGTTGGAGGCGTTGCACAGCCGCAGCCGGTACCGCGTCCTGGAGACCCGCAGCTCCGGCCACGGCGCCCCGTTGACCAGGATCACGTCCCCGAGCAGGCCCCCCATGTACGCCTCCCGCACCCCGGGCCGGCCCTCCAGCCCCGGGTACAGCATCGTCCCGTCGGCCTCGAACGACCGGTCGCAGATCAGCAGCGGCAGGTCGCGCTCACCCGCGGGCAGCGGCAGCGCCTCTTCCTCGGCGTCCCGTACGAGGAACATCCCGGCAAGGCCGCGCCAGACCTGCGGCCCCGTGTAGTCCATGCGATGGTCGTGGTACCAGAGCGTGGCGGCCCGCTGCTCCAGCGGGAACACGTACTCGCGGGACGCCCCCGGCGCCACCAGGTCGGTGGGGAAGCCGTCGGACTCCGGCGGAGTGTGCCCGCCGTGCAGGTGCAGGACGGTCGGCTCGCTGAGCTGGTTGACCAGCTTGACGACGGTTCGCCGCCCGCTGCGTGCCTGGATGGTCGGGCCGGGGAAGGTGCCCCCGTACCCCCATACGCGGGTACGCAGGCCGGGCAGCACCTCGACCTCGGCCGCCCGCTCGGTCAGCTCGTAGAAGTCGGCCCCGCCCGCGCTGCGCACCGGCCTGGCCACCTCGGGGACCGGCAGCGGCACCGCGAACGGCTTGGGCAGCGGCGCCCGGCTGGTCAGGAGCTGCGGCTGCGGGGTTCCGGCGAGCAGCGAGCAGCCGGGCACCCCGGCCACCGCCACCGCGCCCAGTCCCAGCAGCCGCAGCACGTCACGTCGTGTGGGGGTCATGACCGCGACATGACCCGGTTGAACTGCTCGACGCCTCCGTGGAACATCAGCACCCCCAACGGCACGTGCAGGACCTTCAGCCCGGCGACACCGAGAATCGCCTGCACCACCGTGGCCACCAGGAGGATCACTGCCGGAAGGATGAACTTGCTCTTCCCACCGCCGGGCCAGCGGACCAGGACCGCCGCCACGACATGGACGACCCCTATGACGAGCAGGGCGACGGCCGTGGCCATGTGCAGCGACCGGCCGCCGGGCGTGGAGAGCAGCAGGCCCGCCGCCACCGCCTGGAACAGCAGCGCGACGGCGTGCAGGGGTGCCACGACCTTGAGCGCCCACATGGGCCAGGTCACGGGCCGGGTGGCAAGGGTGTGTTGCGCGGTCATGATCGATCTCCTGTGAGTGCTGAGGCGGTGATGAAGGTCTCCATGCGTTCCATGGCCGAGGCGGCGCCGAACGCGCAGAGCCGTACCAGGTCCTCGTCCGTCCTGGAGCCGCGCCAGGCGGCCACGTCGGCGTCGGTCACCCGGTACGGCGCGAGAGCGACGAGCAGGGCCAGCCGGGCCCCGGGCCGCTCCCCGGCGGGCACGTCCGCGAGCGGCCCGTCCAGCCAGGCTCCGCCCATCGGCGGGTGCTCCCCGTCCCAGGCCGCGACCGCGTCGGTCACGGCGGCACGGGCGGACTCTCCGAGCAGCTCGCCGCCCGTCCCCGCCACGGCCCGGAGCGCGGCGTAGGCGGCGCCCACGGACGTGCCCGCGCCCCAGGCGGGCTCCGGCAGCGCGGGCAGGTCCGCGACCAGCGGCAGGCTCGCGCCCGACAGCAGCCGCGTGCGCACGGCGCGCGACATCGCCCGGCCGCCCACGCTCCTGACCAGGCGCGACTTCTGGAGGTTCGCGGGGAGCAGGTTCTCGGTGAGCAGCGCCGAGGCGATGCGATTGATGAAGTGGAAGGTCAGCGCCGTGCCGACGATCTGCGGCCCGGTCTCCGGCGCCCGCCGCCGGGACCCGGCCCAGGCCAGCAGCTCGGCGTGCCGGGGATCGTCGGGCGTGCCGCCGGCGGCGATGGTCTCGGCCAGCCGGTGGTCGCCGGTCGCGTGCAGCAGCGTCGTGTGCGCGGCCACGCAGAACGGGCAGCGGTTGGCCATCGACACGCCCAGCGCCACGACCTCCCTGGCGGTTCTGGACTCGTCACCGGCCAGCAGCGACTCGCGCAGCATGGCCCAGGTCGCGGCGAGCACCTCCGGGGCGGGCGACAGGGTCAGGAAGACAGGCATGCGCGCCATGCGGAAGTCCTCCGCGAGCTGCGCGTAGACCCGGGCCACCCGCCCGGTCGCGGCCCGCGGCTCGACCGGGGTGACGTAACGGAACTGGCCGGCCATTACCGGTCCTTCTCTTGGATCGTCTCCATAGCCGGACATCGTGGTCTTCTCCCGGCGCCAGGTCGTCGGCCCCGAGGAGGCTCCTCCGCCTACCGCCCCGGGCGCAGGATCGTGCGACGTACTTCGCCGGGAGTAGTGCCGAATTACGACCGGCCGCCGAGGACCGTGTCCGGGTAGAGGATCTAATGTGCAGGAATGACCTTTCGGAGCGAATGGCGGCCGCTCGCCCTGGACGGCGCGCTCGCCGCCGTCGTGGCCGTCATGCTCTCGGCGACCCTGCTGGTCACGCCGAAGGCGGGCGCCCTCGACCTGGCCGCCGTACTCGTCGGCTCGCTCGCCGTGATCGCCTGGCGGCGGGCGCCCCTGGTGGCGCTGCTGGTCAGCACCGTCTGCATGCTCGTCTACTCGGTGCACGCCGAGCCGGGCCCGCCCGCCATGTTCCCCGTCCTGGTGGCGATCTTCGGATCGGTACGGGCCGGCCACCGGCTCGCGCCGGCGCTGGCGGCAGCGGTGTTCCTGGGCTCCGGCCTGACGGCGAACCTGGCCAACGCCGAGGGGCAGGACCTCAAGGACGTCGTCCAGCAGACGGTGCTGCTGATCGGCTGGTTCCTGACCGCGGGCGTGACGGCGACGGTCGCGCGGCACCGGCAGGCGTACGTGGAGCAGGCCGAGCAGCGGGCCGTCGAGGCCGAGCGCACCCGCGAGGAGGTCGCACGCCGCCGCGCGGGCGAGGAGCGGCTCAGGATCGCCAGGGAGCTGCACGACTCGCTCACCCACAGCATCTCGATCATCAAGGTGCAGGCGGGCGTGGCCGTCCATCTGGCACGCAAGCGCGGCGAGGAGGTGCCCGGCGCGCTGCTGGCCATCCAGGAGGCCAGCGGCGACGCCATGCGCGAGCTACGCGCCACGCTGGAGGTGCTGCGCGACTCCGACGCTCACGAGGGCGAGGGCGAGGGCGAGGGCGAGGGCGACGAGACGCGGGCCAGCGGCCTCGACCGGCTCGACGACCTGGTGGAGCGGGCCCGCTCGACCGGTCTGCCCGCCACGGTGACGATCTCGGGGGTACGCCGGGAGCTGCCGTCCGAGGTGGACCGGGCCGCGTACCGGATCGTGCAGGAGGCCCTCACCAACGTCTCCAGGCACTCGGGCGGGGCGGCGGCGTCGGTGCGTATCGACTACGGCGGTGAGGAGCTGGTCGTGCAGGTGGACGACGACGGTCAGGCGCGCAGGGACGCGCCGCCCGTGCCAGGCGTGGGCCTGCTCGGCATGCGCGAGCGCGTCACGGCGCTCGGCGGACGGCTGCTGACCGAGCCCCGCCCGGAGGGCGGCTTCACCGTACGCGCGGAGCTGCCATTGGGGGAACCGGCGTGATCCGCGTACTGCTCGTGGACGACCAGGCACTCATCCGCGGCGGCTTCCGCGCGCTGCTGGAGGCCGAGGACGACATCGAGGTCGTGGCCGAGGCCGCGAACGGCGAGCAGGCCGTCGCGCTCGCCCTCGAGCACCTGCCGGACGTGGCGCTCGTCGACGTGCAGATGCCGGTGATGGACGGCATCGAGGCGACCAGGCGCATCGCGGCCGACGAGCGGCTGAGCGCGGTCCACGTCGTGATCCTCACCAACTACGGCCTCGACGAGTACGTCTTCAACGCGCTCAGGGCGGGCGCGGGCGGATTCCTGGTCAAGGACACCGAGCCCGCCGACCTGCTGCAGGGCGTCAGGGTCGCGGCCCGCGGCGACGCGCTGCTCTCGCCCGCGATCACCCGCCGCCTGATCGGCGAGTACGTGGCCCGCCGCCCGTCGCCGGAACCGCAGGGCCTCGACGTGCTCACCAACCGCGAACGCGAGGTGGCCGCCCTGGTCGCCCGCGGCATGTCCAACGACGAGATCGCCGCCCACATGGTGATCAGCCCGACCACCGCGAAGACACACGTCAGCAGGGCGATGACCAAGCTGGGGGCGCGCGACCGCGCGCAGCTGGTGGTCTTCGCCTACGAATCGGGGCTGGTCACTCCGCGTAAGAGCTGACGGGAGGCGTGTGATGAAATGAGCGCGTGAGCATCATTTCGCGCGGCTTCCACGGGCGGCGCAGACCTGACAGCGACCGGCTGCCGCCCGGGCAGTACCTGGTGGACGACTTCCCCGTGCTGTCCGCGGGGCCGACGCCGCAGGTGCCGCTCGACCGGTGGGAGTTCGCCATCGACACGGAGGCGGAGCAGACGCACCGGTGGTCGTGGGAGGAGTTCCAGGCGCTGCCCATGGAGACGCCCACGGCCGACATCCACTGCGTGACCAAGTGGTCCAAGCTGGACACCACCTGGGAGGGCGTCTCGCTGGACGTGCTCTTCGAGGACGTCGAGACCGCCGCCGAGTACGCGCTGATCCACTCGTACGGCGGCTACACCACCAACCTGCCGTTGGAGGACCTGCTCGACGGCAAGGCGTGGCTCGTGCACCGCTTCGACGGCGAGGACCTGGAGCCCCGGCACGGCGGCCCGGCCCGGCTGATCGTGCCGCACCTGTACTTCTGGAAGTCGGCCAAGTGGGTACGCGGCATCCGCCTGCTGAACGAGGACTGGCCCGGCTTCTGGGAGACGGCCGGCTACCACAACTACGGCGACCCGTGGCGCGAGCAGCGCTACGAGGGCGACTGACGTGCCGCCGCGCCTGGCCTGGCGGGCGGCCGAGCTCGTCGAGATCGCCGGGGAGAGCGCGACCGCGCGCACGCTCTGCTTCCGGGTGCCCGGCTGGCCGGGACACCTGCCGGGGCAGCACGTGGACGTCCGGCTGACGGCCGACGACGGCTACACCGCGCAGCGCAGCTACTCGCTGGCCGGGCCCGCCGACGGCGACCTCGTCGAGCTGACCGTCGAGAACTTCCCCGACGGCGAGGTGTCGCCGTACCTGACCGAGGTGATCGAGGTCGGCGACCAGGTCGAGGTCCGCGGCCCGGTGGGCGGCTGGTTCGTCTGGCGGCCGGAGAGCAAGGCGCCGGTGCTGCTGGTGGCCGGTGGGTCCGGCATCGTGCCGCTGATGGCGATGATCAGGGCGCGCAGGCAGGCGGGCAGCCGGGTGCCGTTCCGGCTGATCTACTCGCTGCGCGACCAGGACCGCCGCTTCTACGCCGAGGAGCTGCGCCGTCCCGACCCCGGGCTCGACGTCACCTACCTCTACACGAGGTCCGCGCCTGCCGGGGCGTCCCGTCCGCCGGGGCGGCTCCTGCTGGACGACCTGGCTGAAGGCGGCTGGCCCGCGAACTTCGAGCCCGACTGCTACGTGTGCGGGCCGACGGGGTTCGTGGAGGCGGCGGCCGACCTGCTGGTCGCGCTGGGCCACGCCCCTGAGCGCATCCGTACCGAACGTTTCGGCCCCACCGGGGGCAGCTGACATTGTGGGGACTGACATGACCGCAGAGCACCTCGACGGCAACGCGCTGGCCGGCCCGCTCGGCGAGATCTTCGCCGTGGACGTCACCGCCGCCACCGGCCGCTGCGCCGGCTGCGGCCTGACGGGCCCGGTCGCCTCGCTCCGCGTGTACGGCCCGGACCCCGGCCTGGTGGCCCGCTGCCCCGGCTGCGACGAGGTGATCCTGAGGCTGGTACGCGGCCCCGGCACGGCCTGGCTCGACCTGCGCGGCACGGTGTCGCTCCGCGTTAACCTGCCCGACTGACCACGTTTCTCCGTACGGGTGTGCCCGGGTGGGTACACTCGGGCACGTTCAACCGGCCGAGATCTGTACGGCGAGGCTCTTGGCCATGGGCGGCGGCCCTCGGCCCCGTCCCTCTGGAGTCACGTGAGCAGCGGGCTTGTCGACGCGCCGCCTTCCGAGCCGAGCGCGCCACCCCGGCGTCGCCGCCGCTGGCTGCGCTGGGTGATCGCGGTCACCGTGACCGTCGTCCTCCTGGTCGCAGGCGTCGCCGTGGGCGTGCTGGCGAAGCTGAACGGCAACGTCAAACACGTCGACGTCACCGACGACGACCTCGGCGCGACCCGGCCGCCCAAGGTCGCGGGCACCGCCATGAACATCCTGGTGGTCGGCTCCGACCAGCGCGACGGCAAGAACGCCAAGTACGGTCACCACGTCGCGGGCGAGCGCACCGACACGATCATGATGGTCCACGTGTCGTCCAAGCGTGACGGCGCGATGGTCGTCAGCTTCCCGCGCGACTCGCTCGTCCAGCTGCCCGCCTGCCGCGCCACCGGCAACCTGCCGGGCCAGCGGCCGCACCTCGGCATGATCAACGAGTCGTTCAACTCCGGGGGCATCGCCTGCACCTGGAAGACGATCGAGTCGCTCACCCACATCCGCATCGACCACTTCGTGAAGGTCGACTTCACCGGCTTCAAGAGCATGGTGAACGCCGTCGGCGGCGTCGAGGTCTGCCTGCCCGAGCCGGTGAACGACAAGAAGGCCCTGCTGCACCTGCCCGCCGGGCGGCAGACGCTCAACGGCGAGCAGGCGCTGGGCTACGTACGCGCCCGCTACAGCATGGGTGACGGCTCGGACATCGGGCGCATCCAGCGGCAGCAGATGTTCATCGCGTCGATGGTCAAGAAGGCGATGAGCGGCGAGACGCTCACCGACCCGGCCAAGCTGCTCGGCATCCTGGACGCGGGCACCAAGGCGGTGACCACCGACCGCGGCCTGACCTTCGGCGTCATGAAGGACCTCGCGACGAGCCTCCAGGGCCTCGACGCCGGCCACATCCGCTTCATCACCACGCCGTGGCACTACTCGCTCACCCAGCCGGGCCGGGTCGAGTGGGTGCAGCCGCAGGCGGGTCGGCTGTTCCAGATCGTGGCCAAGGACGAGAGCGTCCAGGGCGTCAAGGGCGGACAGGCCAAGGTCGGCCGTACGAAGATCCAGATCGAGCTGCGCAACGGCACCTGGCGCAGCGGCCTCGGCACCCAGGTGGCGGCCTTCCTGGAGCAGCGCGGCTACCACATCTCCAAGATCGGCGACTCGGCCCGCAAGCCGCAGCCCAAGACCACCGTCCTGTACGGGCCCAACGGCGAGACGCGCGTGCCCACGCTCACCAACGACCTGCTCTCGGCTGTCACGCGCAAGGTCGAGGGAGCGCAGACCAACCGGCTCGTGCTGGTGATCGGCGACGACTGGAAGGGCCTGAAGCCCCTGCGCGCGGACGACACGGAAGCCCTCAAGGGCTTCGACGCCACCCACGACACCTGCGCCACCTGACCCCGTCGCCCTGTGCGCGGCGTGGAACTACGCGAAGAGCACCGAGAGCGCGGCGAGGGCGTCCACGACCTGGCGGGCGTCCGGTGTGGCGTCCGGGTCGAGCAGCCACTGCAGCAGCAGCCCGTCCGAGACGGCCACCAGCACCGACACGATGACCTCAGGCGCCATCGGCAGCTCGACGCCCAGCTGGGCGACCGCCCGGCGCACCATGTCGGCGCCCACTTCGCGGCAGCGCGCGTAGGAGTCGGCGAGTTTCTCCCGCAGCGCGGCCTCGCGCAGCGCCGCCGGATAGGACTCGACGTAGAGCACGAGCTGCGGCCGCAGCTCCTCGAACACGTCGACCAGCTCCGTCATGGCCCGCTCCAGCATCTCCCTGGGGCTGCTCGGCTCCGTGGAGAACATCGACCGCTCCACCCGGGCGATCCACTGGTCGAAGAACCCGGCGATGGCCTCGTGGAGCAGCGCCTCCTTGCTGCCGAAGTGGTAGCCGATGGAGGCCAGGTTGGTGCCTGAGGCGGCGACCAGGTCGCGGGCCGTCGTGCGGGCGTAGCCCTTCTCCTGCAGGCAGGCCATCGCTCCCGCCAGCAATCTCTCCCGGTATCCACCGGCCTCTGTTCGTGCCACGCGATCCATGCTACTGATGTATACAAACGTCTATGACGTACGTACATCTACAAGGAGGCACAAAGATGCTCCCTCCAGGACCGAGACTGCCCTCAGCGGTGCAGACCGCGTGGTTCATGCGCGACGCTCCCGGCATGCTGGAGAGCTTTCAGCGCAAGTACGGCCCGATCTTCACCGTGCGCTACACCGGCTTCGCGCCGGAGGTCTACGTGACCACGGGAGAGCTCGCCGAGCAGGTCTACCGGACCGACCAGGGCGGCGGGCGCGCGGGTGAGGCGCGGCGCGACTTCCTGGAGCACATGGTGGGCGCGCACTCCGTGCTCACCCTGGACGGCGATCCGTGGTGGCAGCACCGCAAGCTGCTCAACCCGCCGCTCCGCGCCAAGCAGGTCGCGGGCTACCGGGACGACATCGCGGCCATCGCCGCAGAGAAGATCGCGACGTGGCCGCTGGACAGGCCGTTCGCGCTGCGGGAACGCATGCAGGACATCACGCTGGAGATCATCATCCGGCTGATCTTCGGCATTCAGGACAGCGGCCGCATCGGCCGGCTACGCGCGCTGCTTCCCGACCTGATCGAGACCGGCGGCTCCATGCCGGTCGTCATGCTCCCGGACAAGCTCCGCAGACTGCCGTACGGCCCCCACGCCCGGTTCGCGCGGCTGCGCACCGAGGTGGACGCGATCCTGTTCGACGAGATCCGCCGCCGCCGGGCCGCGCCAGGAGGCACCGACGTGCTCGGCCGCCTGCTGGACACCGACCTGGCCGACCAGGAGATCCGCGACGAGCTGATCACCATGCTCGTCGCCGGGCACGAGACCACCGCCACCGGACTGGCCTGGGCGTTCGAGCGCCTCCTCCGCATGCCCGAGGTCCTCGAACGGCTGCCGGACGACGAGGCCTACCTCGACGCGGTGGTCAAGGAGGTCTTGCGGATCAGGCCCGTCGTCTATGAGGCGCCGAGACTGCTCGACGCCCCGCTCGAACTGGGTGGGTACGAGATCCCCGCGGGATGGTACGCCGGACCGTACATCCCGCTCGTGCACCGCGACCCGGCCGCCTTCGCCGAGCCCGATGAGTTCCGCCCAGAGCGCTTCCTGGACGACCCCCAGAACCGGGCCCAGAATCGGGCCCAGAATCGGGCATGGATGCCGTTCGGCGGCGGCCGGCGCTTCTGCGTCGGCGCGCAGCTGGCCCTGCTGGAGATGCGCATCATCATCCGCGAGGTGCTGCACCGCCTGGAGCTCACGGCGCCCGATCAGGCGCCGGAGGCCAGGCGGCTGAAGAACGTCACTCTCGCACCCGCGAAGCTGACCCGCGTCACTGCGCGCGCTCGGACTCCTGCTCGGACGAGGTAGGCGGGTAGATGTCCTCAGCCCTCCGCGTGTCGGCGCCGAGCTCCTCGCGAAGCCGGTCGTAGTCGATGTTGTGGTTGGTGTACTTCAGCTGGCGAGCGACCTTCGTCTGCTTCGCCTTGGCTCTTCCTCGGCCCATGGCTACTCCCTAGTCCCCGCTGTCATGCTATCCAACAACGTTACGACTTGAAGAATTATGCAACTGCGCTGGATTAGTCTGGGCTATATGCACGTGGAGGTCCACCAGGCCAAGGCCGACTTCTTCCGAACTCTCGGCCACCCCGCTCGCATCCGAGTGTTGGAGCTACTCCAGGAAGGGCCGCTCCCCGTCAGGGATCTGCTGGCCCAGATCGACATCGAGGCCTCGAGCCTCTCCCAGCAGCTCGCGGTCCTGCGCAGGGCCGGGATCGTGAGCGCGATCCGCGAGGGCAGCACCGTCGTCTACACGCTGGCCACCCCCGAGCTGGCCGATCTGCTCGGGGCTGCCCGCCGCATCCTCACCGACATGCTCGCCGATCAGGGCGAACTGCTCGCCGAGCTGCGAGCGGAGGTCACTTAGCGAGCGCCCGCCGCACGTGCTTGGGGTACCAGGCGGTGAAGACGGCGGGCAGGGCGAACGTGAGCACCTTGATGGCGATGATCAGCGTCGTCGCGTGAGGTGCGGCGTTGAGCACGAGCGTCAGGGAGACCGCGGCGACGGTGAAGGCCGCCGCCCAGACCGTGGTGATGATCGCGTTCACGCGGTAGAACCGCGGGCTCTCCCAGACCTCCTGCGACGTCATCGTGCGCGCGATGCCCAGCGTGAACGGCTTGCGGATGGCCAGCGAGCCCCACGCGGTGCCGGCCAGCCAGACGTTGACCAGCGCGGGCCCGTACGGCGTGAGCGGCGAGTGCGGGTCCACCAGCGAGAGCACCGTGAGGCAGGCGAAGAACACGGCCGCGCTGCTCTCGATCACCATCTCGTCCCAGGCCTTGCCCGCCCGGCGGTCGCGTACGACGAGGACGAGGGCGATGACCAGGCCGGTGATGGCGCCCCAGCGCCACTCGTCGCTGGTGGCGATGATCGCGTAGACGATCCAGGGGAGGAAGCCAATCAGACCGGGCATGGCGGGTATCCCTTCACGTTCCATTTGTGACATGTCGAAGGTAGAACTTCCTCTGGCGATATGTCAACATAGGAATATGAGCCTTCGACACGCCGTACTGGGACTGCTCTCCGAGGGGCCCGCCAGCGGATACGACCTGCTGAAGATGTTCGACATCTCGCTGTCGAACGTGTGGCCCGCCACGCAGAGCCAGCTCTATGCGGAGCTGGGCAAACTGGCCGACGCGGGCCTCGTGGACGTGTCGGCGGAGGGCCCGCGCGGCCGCAAGGAGTACGCGATCACCGAGGAGGGCCTGGCCGAGCTCCGCCGCTGGATCACCGAGGTGGAGCCGACCAGGGTCCTGCGCAGCGACATGCTGCTCCGCGTGTTCTTCCTGGCCCAGGTCTCGCCCGAGCAGGCCCGCGCGTACCTCGGCCACCAGGCCGACCGGGTCCGCAAGCAGTTGGAGCACCTGGAGGGCATCCGCGAGTTCCTCGAGAACCGCCACGACAACCTCTCGGAGTACGGGCGGATGACCCTCGAATACGGCCTTCGCCTGGGCAAAGCGCAAGTGGAGTGGGCCGAATGGGCCGAAGGTCAGATCCGTTAGGCTCTGGCCCATGGTCTCCGAGCTGTTCGATCCCAAGGCGTGGCAGGCGGTCGAGGGATTCGACTTCACCGACATCACCTACCACCGGGCGGTCGACCAGGGCACGGTGCGGATCGCGTTCAACCGGCCGGAGGTGCGCAACGCGTTCCGCCCGCAGACCGTCGACGAGCTCTACCGCGCGCTCGACCACGCCCGGCAGACGACGGACGTCGGCTGCGTGCTGCTCACCGGCAACGGCCCCTCTCCCAAGGACGGCGGCTGGGCCTTCTGCTCGGGTGGTGACCAGCGCATCAGGGGCAAGGACGGCTACCAGTACGCCGACGGCACGGCCGCGACCGGCCGTCTGCACATCCTGGAGGTGCAGCGGCTCATCCGGTTCATGCCCAAGATCGTGATCTGCGTGGTGCCCGGCTGGGCCGCGGGCGGCGGCCACAGCCTGCACGTCGTGGCGGATCTCACACTGGCCAGCGCCGAGCACGCCCGCTTCAAGCAGACCGACGCCGACGTGGCCAGCTTCGACGGCGGCTTCGGCTCGGCCTATCTCGCGCGGCAGGTCGGGCAGAAGTTCGCCCGCGAGATCTTCTTCCTCGGCGACACCTACACGGCGGCCGACGCCCACCGCATGGGCATGGTCAACGCCGTGGTCCCGCACGAGGAGCTGGAGCGGACCGCCCTGGAGTGGGCCCGCAAGATCAACGGCAAGTCGCCGACGGCGCAGCGGATGCTCAAGTTCGCCTTCAACGCGATCGACGACGGGCTGGTCGGGCAGCAGGTGTTCGCGGGAGAGGCGACGCGGCTGGCGTACATGACGGAGGAGGCGGCCGAGGGGCGCGACTCCTTCCTGGAGAAGCGCGAGCCCGACTGGTCGCCGTTCCCCTGGCACTTCTGACGCCCGGAAAACGGGCGGCGCCTGACCCGCGGCCCGGGGCAGACTGGGGGCATGAGGATCAAGGTGCCTGCGGCGTTGACCGAGTCTCACGTGAAGTACGACGGGGAGGCCGGGCGCGAGTGGTCCGCCGGGCTGCCCGCGCTGGGCGAGCGTTACCTGGAGGAGTGGGGGCTGCGGCTCGACGGTGAGCCCAGGCACGGGGTGGTCTCCCTGGTGCTGCCCGTCGTACGCGAGGACGGGACGAAGGCCGCGCTCAAGCTCCAGCCGGTCACCGACGAGAACGCCACCGAGGCCCACGGGCTGCGGACCTGGGCGGGCGACGGCTCGGTGCTCCTGCTCGACTCCGACCCCGGCACCGGCACCCTGCTGCTCGAGCGGCTGGAGGCGGACCGGTCGCTGTCGAACGTGCCGGACGACATGGAGGCGCTGGGCATCCTCACCGAGCTGCTGGCCCGCCTGGTCGCCTATCCGGCGCCGGAGGGGCTGCGCCGGTTGGGCGACATCGCGCAGGCCATGCTGGACGACGTGGACCGGGCGCTGAAGAACCTGCCGCGCGAGCGGGACCGCCACTGGATGAAGGTGTGCGCCTCGGCCGTCGCCGAGCTCGTCTCCGAGCCCGGCGACCGGCTGCTCCACTGGGACCTGCACTACGACAACGTGCTGGCCGCCGACCGCGAGCCGTGGCTGAGCATCGACCCGAAGCCGCTGGCGGGCGATCCGTGCTTCGACCTCTGGCCCGCCCTGCACAACCGCTGGGAGGCCGTTCTCGCGACCGGCGACGTGACGCGCGGGGTGCTGCGGCGTTTCGACTTCATGGTGGACCGGCTCGGCCTCGACCCCCAGCGGGCCGCCGGATGGACGCTCGGCCGCATCCTGCAGAACGCCCTGTGGGACGTGGAGGACGGCGAGAGCGAGCTCAAGGAGATCGACCTCGCCATCGCCGAGGCCGTGCGGATCAGATCGTAAGGACGACCTTCCCCCGGCCGTGCCCGGCCTCGATCTCCCTGTGCGCCTCCGCCGCCTCCTCCAGCCGGTACGTCCGCCGCACCGCGAACCTGAATGCCCCCTCCGCGATCAGGGCGGCGTAGCGCCCGAGCCGCTCGGCGGAGCGCTCACCCTGGACGAGCCGGACGCCCAGCTCGGCCGCCTTGCCGTGCTCGACCAGCGTGACGATCCGGTCCCGGTCCTCGACCAGCTCGAGCGAGACCTCCAGCGCGTGGCCCCCGGCCCCGTCCAGTGCCGCGTCCACGCCGCCGGGCGCGAGCGCGCGCACCCGCTCCGCCAGCCCTTCGCCGTAGGCCACCGGCACGGCGCCGAGGTCACGCAGGTACTCGTGGTTGACCTCGCGGGCCGTGCCGATCACGGTGGCCCCGCGCCGCCGGGCGATCTGCACCGCGGCCGTGCCCACGGACCCGGCCGCGCCGTGCACGAGCAGCGTCTCGCCCGCCGCCAGGCCGAGCCCGTCGATCGCCAGCTCGGCGGTCTGCACGCCCGAGGTAAGCCCGCCGGCCACCTCCCAGGGCACCTCGGCGGGCTTGGGCGCCACGTTCGCCACCGGGACCACGACGTACTCGGCGTAGGAGCGCAGGGCCGAGAAGCCGAGCACCTCGTCCCCCGCCGACACCCCGGTGACCCCCTCGCCCACCTGGTCCACCACGCCCGCGAACTCATTGCCGGGAATGCGCGGGTAGGGCATCGAGGAGATGAACGCCGGCAGCCACCCCTGCCGCACGGACGCGTCGAACGGCTGCACCCCGGCCGCCCGCACCCGCACGCGCACCTCTCCCGGACCCGCCTGCGGGGCGGGCAGCTCCATCACCTTCAGCACCTCAGGACCGCCCGGCTCGGCGAAGGCGGCCGCTCTCATCACTTCAGTCATGAGCGCCAGCATGCAACCTCAACCGAAGTTGAGGTCAACTGGCCAGACTTATCGGGAACTTTCCTCTTTAGTCGCGCTTTATCTGTATAGAGTCCGTCAGGACGTCAACGGGGGATCGCAAACCGAGGCGGGATGACCGAGTTCTTAGAGACCGTACTGAGCTTTCCGACTGTCATTTTCACTTTCCTTCTCGTGGTGGTCGTCGGTTATTGGCTGACCGTGATCACCGGGCTGTTCGAGCTGGAGGACGACGCCGCCTGGATGGGCCTCGGGGGAGTCCCCGCCGGGATCGCGCTCTCGCTGTTGATCGCACTGGCCTGGCTGCTCTGCCTGATCGGCAGCGTGGCGGTGGCGAGTGGCGGCCTGCTGTTCGCCGTCCCTTTCGTCGCACTGGCCGTTGCCTGGCTCACCACCCGTGGCCTGCTGGTTCCGCTGCGCCGGCTGTTCCCTGACGGGGACCGTCACTCGCGCGGCGACTTCGTCGGCCAGATGTGCGTGATCCGCACCGGCGCGGCCACGCCCGACTTCGGGCAGGCCGAGGTCACCGCCGCCGACGGCTCGTCCGCGGTCGTGCAGGTACGTACGACCGGCCGGGACCGGCTGGCCCGCGGCGACAACGCCCTCATCTTCGAATACGACAAAGACGGCGAATTCTTCTGGGTCATGCCCTACGAAAGTGAGCACTGATGGACATCATCTCCACCGGCTTCGGCGTATTTCTCGCCGTCATCCTGGTCATCGTGATTGGCCTGCTCGCCGTCATAGGCCGCCTTTTCCGCAAGGTGGAGCAAGGTAAGGCGCTGATCGTCTCCAAAGTCAACAAGGTGGATGTGACGTTCACCGGCGCCGTGGTCCTGCCCGTCGTCCACAAGGCCGAGATCATGGATATCTCGGTCAAGACCATCGAGATCGAGCGGACCGGCCGCGAGGGCCTGATCTGCCGGGACAACATCAGGGCCGACATCAAGATCACGTTCTTCGTCCGCGTGAACAAGACCGCCGAGGACGTCATCAAGGTCGCCCAGGCCATCGGCACCGCCAGGGCCAGCGACGAGGCGACGCTGCAGGAGCTGTTCAACGCGAAGTTCTCCGAGGCGCTCAAGACCGCCGGCAAGCAGCTCGACTTCGTGGACCTCTACACCAAGCGCGACGAGTTCAGAGATGAGATCGTCCGGCTCATCGGCACCGACCTGAACGGCTACAGCCTCGAGGACGCCGCCATCGACTACCTCGAGCAGACCTCGCTGATGCAGCTCGACAAGAGCAACATCCTCGACGCCCAGGGCATCCGCAAGATCACCGAGCTGACGGCGATCGAGCACGTGCGGACGAACGAGTTCCAGCGCAACGAGGAGAAGGAGATCACCCGCCAGAACGTCGACGCCCGCGAGGCCATCCTGGAACTGCAGCGCCGCCAGGCCGACGCCGAGCTCAAGCAGCGGCGGGAGATCGAGACCGTCAAGGCCCGCGAGGAGGCGGAGATCGCCCGCGTGCAGGCCGAGGAGCGGCTGCGCGCCCAGAGCGCGAACCTCAAGGCGGACGAGCAGCTCGGCGTGCAGAACGAGAACCGCGCCCGCGAGGTGGCGGTCGCCGAGAAGAACCGCGAGCGCGTGATCGCGATCGAGTCCGAGCGGATCGAGAAGGACCGCCTGCTGGAGGTCATCGCCCGCGAGCGGGAGACCGAGCTGTCGCGCATCGCCAAGGACAAGGAGGTCGAGACCGAGAAGCGCTCGATCGCCGAGGTCATCCGCGAGCGCATCGCGGTCGACAAGACCGTGGCCGAGCAGGAGGAGAGCATCAAGCGGCTGCGCGTGGTCGAGGAGGCCGAGCGCACCCGTCAGACAGTGATCATCGCCGCCGAGGCCGAGGCCCAGGAGAACCTGGTCAAGGACATCAAGGCGGCCGAGGCCGCGGAGGCCGCGTCCAAGTTCAAGGCGCGCGAGGAGCTGGTGCTCGCCGAGGCCAGGCAGCAGGCCGCCGAGCTGGAGGCCCGCGCCAAGATCCGGCTGGCCGAGGGCGTCCAGGCCGAGTCGGCCGCGGCGGGGCTGGCGCAGGTGCAGGTCAAGGAGCGCGACGCCGAGGCCATCGAGAAGGTGGGCCGCGCGGAGGCTCTCGTGCTGAAGGAGAAGCTGGCCGCCGAGGCCGAGGGCGCCAAGGCCATGGCCCTGGTCGAGGGCGACCGGATCAAGGCGCAGGCCGAGGGCGAGCAGGCGATGGCGCTGGCCGGCGCGGCCGCGGTGGGCGAGAAGCTCAAGGCCGAGGCCGAAGGCCTCACGGCCAAGGCGGCCGCGATGGCGGCGCTGGACGAGGCCAGCAGGGAGCACGAGGAGTACCGCCTGCGCCTGGAGGCCGACAAGGAGATCAAGCTCAAGCACATCGACGTGTCTCGGCAGGTGGCGGAGTCGCAGGCGACCGTGCTGGCCGCGGGGCTGGCCAAGGCGAACATCGACATCGTCGGCGGCGACACGATGTTCTTCGACAAGATGGTCGGGTCCATCACCGCGGGCAAGGTGGTCGACGGCTTCGTGGACCACTCCGAGGTCGCCGGGGCGCTGGTCTCGCCGTACGTCAACGGCTCGGCGAGCCTGGCGGCCGACCTGGCGAACGTGATCGGCGGCGTGCGTACCGAGGACATCAAGAACCTGACCGTCTCCGCCCTGCTCCTGCGGCTCATCCAGGACGGCGGCCCGCAGGCCACGGCGCTCGGCGAGCTGCTGGAGACGGCCCGCAGGCTGGGCGTGGCCGACTCCCCGGTGGCCGCGCTGGCCGGGGTGAAGGGCTGACGTGGGCGAGCTGGAGGCGGGGACGTACGAGGTCCTCAGGAACCGGCTCCAGGCCCAGGCCAAGGCCCTGACGGCGGCGGCCGGAAGGCTCAACGGCGAGCGGCTGGAGGTCTTCGGCGGCGCGGAGCTGCGCCTGCTGGGCACCGAGCGGATCCGTACGGAGAACAACTGCGTCCCCAGGGACATCGTCTCCCTGGGCGACGTGATGCTCTTCGGCTACAACGTGTTCATCGGGCTCAAGCCGGAGACGGCGGTGGCGGACGTGTTCGCCGTGCACCGGTTCTCCAGGGAGGGCGACGCGTTCAGGTTCGACGCCGGCAAGCTGGAGACGCTGGACGATCCGGCGTTCAAGAAGGACTTCGCCGAGCTGTACCGGTACTACAAGGAGACCCGGCTGCAGCAGCTCAGGCGGGTCGAGGGCAAGCTGCTGGCGGTGTTCCAGACGGGTCCGGCTGACCTGCGGGTGCTGCGGTGGGCGGTCAGTAACGGCGGGGTCCCGAAATATCTGGACAACAGGGGGGAGCGGGATCACGTCTTCCCCCCGTCCCACGACTTCGAGTGGACGCCGACCACCCGCGACGACCACGTCCTCGGCCGGCACCCGCACATCTCGATCGAGGACGAGGTGTTCGTCGAGACGGTCGGCGGCGACCTCACCATCAAGATCGAGAACAACACGGAGACCGGCGCCGGCATCTACGCCGAGCCGGTCGCCGAGCCGCTGCAGAGCCTGGCGGACGCCGACGTCGAGTACGCCAGGGTGGGGCCGCTCATCCTCATGCGGATCAGGCCGTACAAGGAGACCGACCGGCGCCACCTGGTCTTCAACCTCCGCACCAAGGCCGTGATCAGGCTCGACGGCATCGGCCAGGCCTGTCAGCGGCTGCCCGAGGACCAAGGGCTGATCTTCCCCGGCGGCTACTACCTGGCGACCGGGGTCAGCAAGACGTTCGACACGGACGTGACGGACCTGGAGTTCGAGCGGATGGTCCGCTCGCCCAACGGCGAGGACGTCCTGTACGTCTTCCACGCCAGGGGCGACGGACGCTCGCTGCTGCTGCCGTACAACGTGATCAGGAAGGAGGTCGCCAACCCCATCGTCTGCCACGGCTACTCGCTGTTCGACGACGGCACGATGGTGGTCTTCCGCGCGACCTCCGACGAGCCCACCCGGGTCCACCCGATGCAGGTCTGGCAGACGCCGTACGTCTCCGACACCTACGCCGCCGCCCAGCCCGCCGGGACCGGACCGCTGGGGCGCATCGGCAACGCGGAGCTGGTGCGCGGCATCTCCGACTGCCTGTCCGTGTCCCGGATGGTCGAGGAGATGGCGCCCTCGACAAGGACGTTCGAAGGGCTGATCGCCGCCTGCACGCGGGCGTTCGACTCCTACCACTGGCTCGCGGAGCACGGCCTGCGCGAGCCGCTCGCCGACGTGCGGGCCACGGCCGAGCAGGTGCTCGACGAGTACGAGAACGTCGAGCAGCTCACCCGCCAGGCCGCCGGCGCGCTCGCCGCGGCGTCCGAGGAGACCACCCATCTGGTACGCCAGGCGCGGGCCGACAATCCGGCCACCGCGGACGCCTGGGTCACCATGCTGGCCACGCTCCGCCGGGCCCAGGGCCGCCTGGTGACGTTGCGCGAGACCCGCTACATCGACCTGGCCGCCCTGGACGCGCTGTCCTCGTCCGTGACGGAGGAGCTGGCGTCGGCCGGGAAGCGGGCGGTCGCGTTCCTGCAGGGCGCGGAGGCGTTCACCGCCTATCACGCGGCGGTCGAGGAGCTCGCCGACTCCGCCTCCGCGATCGCGACGGTGGCGGAGGCCGCCCCCGTCGCGGACCGGCTGGCCGCGCAGGCGGAGGGGCTGGAGGTGGTGACGGAGGTCGTCGGCTCGCTGGACATCGCCGACGCCACCGTACGCACGTCCATCCTGGGCCGGATCGCCGAGGTCCTCGGTGGGGTGAACCGGGCGCGCGCCCTCCTGGACGGGCGCCGGCGTGAGCTGCTCGGTGCGGAGGGTCGGGCCGCGTTCGCCGCCGAGTTCGCGCTGCTCGGCCAGGCCGTCACGGGCGCGCTGGCCATGGCGGACACCCCGGCCGCCTGCGACGATCAGCTCGGGCGGCTGATGCTGCAGCTGGAGACCCTGGAGTCGCGCTTCGGCGAGTTCGACGACTTCGCGGCGCAGCTGTCGGCCAAGCGGGAGGACGTCTACGAGGCCTTCTCGGCGCGCAAGCAGACCCAGCTCGACGGCCTCGCCCGGCGCGCCGACCGCGTGTTCGCCTCCGCCGAACGCATCCTGGGCAGCATCACGCGCCGCCTCGGCTCTCTCGCCTCCTTGGACGAGGTCAACACCTACTTCGCCACCGACCCGATGGTGGCCAAGGTCCGCTCGGCCGCCGCCGAGCTGCGTTCGCTCGGGGACGCCGTACGGGCCGAGGAGCTGGACGGGCGCGTCAAGTCCGCCCAGCAGGAGGCGCTGCGTGCCCTCCGGGACCGGCTCGACCTCTTCTCGGACGGCGGCGAGACGCTGCGGCTCGGCCGCCACCGCTTCGCCGTCAACACCCAGCCCATCGACCTGACGCTGGTCCCGCATGACAGGTCCATGTACTTCGCGATCACAGGGACCGACTACCGGTCGCCGGTGCCCGCCTCCTTCGCCGACACCCAGCCCTTCTGGGACCAGCTGCTGGTGTCGGAGACGCCCGAGGTCTACCGGGGCGAGCACCTGGCGGCGTCCCTCCTGGACTCCCTGCCGCCCGGCGCTTCCCTGCCGGACGTGGTGCGGCAGGCCCTGGAATCCCGCTACGACGAGGGATACGAGCGGGGCGTCCACGACCATGACGCCGTGGCCATCCTGGACGTGCTGGTGCGGCTGCGGTCCGGGGCGGGGCTGCTGCGGTATCCGGCCGAGGTCCGGGCGGCGGCCCAGCTGTTCTGGACCTTCGGGTTGGACGAGGTTTCACGTAAAACATTCACCACCCGGGCCGTGTCGCTGGTCCGTGCCCGTGCCGTCTTCGGGCCCACGCCAGCCCTGGACGCGCTGGCCGCCGAACTGGGGATGCTGATCACGCGCTTCATGGCGGGCCTCCGCACGAGTGCGCCGGGGCCCGGCGCCGCGCCCATCGGGGCCGGGTCGGCGGCCGGCACGGCAGGGGCGGAGGGAGGGGGCACGGGAGCGGCGCTCGCCGGCGAGTACCTCGTCGAGGAGCTCGGCGGCAGCCCGTTCGGGTTCGTGACGAGCAAGGCCGCCCGCGACGTCCTCGACGGGTTCAGGA
The DNA here is from genome assembly GCF_039535785.1 of Nonomuraea helvata. Classification (NCBI taxonomy): domain Bacteria; kingdom Bacillati; phylum Actinomycetota; class Actinomycetes; order Streptosporangiales; family Streptosporangiaceae; genus Nonomuraea; species Nonomuraea helvata. The sequence goes on along the minus strand of NZ_BAAAXV010000009.1, from coordinate 1,991,997 downwards.
GGACCCTCGGCCCGGCGAAGGGGCGGGAGTTCGAGGAGGAGCTCAAAAGCGTGCCACTCCCCGAGCGGCTGCAGCTGGCCCACGCCTGGATGTCCGCCTACCACCAGGGTCCCGAGGCGGCGGAGGCCATCGCCGTGCAGCTGTGCGACGTGCCCCGGCACGACTCCAGCGCCGCCACCCAGGAAACCGTGGACGGCCTCCTGGGCACCCACCCCCGTATCAAGGACCGCAGACTCGACCTCCGGCTGGACGAGCTCCTCACGAGGACGCGCCGCTTCCGGCAGGAGCGGATCCCGGCGTACCGGGCCTACCAGCGGCGCAGGAGCGAGCTGGTCGAGGCCGAACGCCACCGCCTGCGCCTGGACGAGTACCGGCCCAAGGTCATGAGCGCGTTCGTGCGCAACCGCCTCCTCGACGAGGTGTACCTGCCGCTGATCGGCGACAACCTGGCCAAGCAGCTCGGCGCGGCGGGCGCGGGCAAGCGCACCGACCAGATGGGCCTCCTCCTGCTCATCTCACCGCCCGGCTACGGCAAGACGACCCTGATGGAGTACGTGGCCAGCCGCCTGGGCCTGGTGTTCGTCAAGGTGAACGGCCCGGCCCTGGGCCACGAGGTGACCTCACTCGACCCGGCGGACGCGCCCGACGCGACAGCCAGGCAGGAGGTGGAGAAGATCTCGTTCGCGCTGGAGACGGGCAACAACACACTGCTCTATCTCGACGACATCCAGCACACCTCACCGGAGCTGCTGCAGAAGTTCATCTCGCTCTGTGACGCCCAGCGGCGCATCGAGGGCGTGTGGAACGGCCGCACCCGCACGTACGACCTGCGCGGGAAGCGGTTCGCCGTGTGCATGGCGGGCAACCCGTACACCGAGTCCGGGCGGCGCTTCCGCATCCCCGACATGCTGGCCAACCGCGCCGACGTGTGGAACCTGGGCGACGTGCTCTCGGGCAAGGACGACCTGTTCGCGCTGAGCTACATCGACAACGCCCTCACCTCGAACCCCGTGCTCGCACCGCTCTCCGGCCGCGACCGCGAGGACGTGGAGCTCCTCGTACGGCTCGCCAAGGGCGACACCGCCGTCAGGCCGGACCAGCTCCGGCACCCGTACAGCAAGCCCGAGCTGGAGCAGATCCTCAGCGTGCTGGCCAAGCTGGTGCGCGTCCAGGAGGTCGTGCTGGCCAACAACCAGGCCTACATCGCCTCGGCCGCCCAGTCCGACGCCGCCCGCACCGAGCCTCCGTACCGGCTGCAGGGGTCGTACCGGAACATGAACAAGCTGGCGGAGCACATCGTCCCCGCCATGAACGACGCCGAGCTGGAGGCGGTGATCGACGACCACTACCTCGGCGAGGCCCAGACCCTGACCACGGACGCCGAGGCCAACCTGCTCAAGCTGGCCGAGCTCCGCGGCCGCCTCACCCCGGCCCAGGCCGAACGCTGGGCGGAGATCAAGACCGCCTACCTCAAGGCCAAGGCCCTGGGCGGCGCCGACGACGACCCGATGGCCCGGGCCGTGGGCGCCCTCGGCCTGCTGGCCGACCGCGTGGGTGAGGTCGGCACGGCCATCCGCGAAACCGACCACTAGGGCCACCGGCCCGGTGCGCCCCGCGCATCGGGCCGTGCCGTGCCGGTCTACGCCGTCAGGTCACGGGTGGCCGCGCGTTGGAGGGCCGTGGCGCGGGTGAGGTAGTCGAGGATCAGCTCCAGCTCCTCGTCCGTGTACTGCCCGTACAGCTCCCCCAACGCCGCCACGAACGGTTCGAACAGCTCACCGAACCCGGCCAGCCGCTCATGGTTGATCTCCACGATGACCCGCCGCCGGTCCCGCGTGTCCCGCACCCGCCGCACCAGCCACTTCGACTCCAGCCGGTCGATCAGCCCGCTGACGGTGGCCGGCGCCATCCCCGCATGCTGGCCGATCTCCCCCGCTGTCAGCGGCCCCATGCGTTGGAGCAGGTCGAGCGTCTTCTCCTCCGTCATGCCGAGCCCCAGCCGCTCGCCCATGGCGGTGTGGTACATCACGGCGGCGTTGCTGCTGTCGCGCCCCGCCATGGCGAGGGCCTCCAGCAAATTATTTCGACGCTCCGAAATATCTCTGGACATGGGTAAAGCCTCCGCATATATTTCGTTCGGCCGAACGAAAGGTTATCATCATGAAGGCTCTTATCATAGGCTGCGGCATCGCCGGACCCGTCACGGCGATGGCCCTGCGCGAGGTGGGTGTGGACGCCGAGATCTTCGAGGCGTACGGGCAGGGCGCGGAGGACGTGGGCTCGTTCCTGAACGTCGCCTCCAACGGCCTGGCCGCGCTCCGCGTGCTGGGGGCGCACCACAAGGTCCTGTCACAGGCCATCCCCACCCCGCGCATGGTCATGTGGAGCGGCTCTGGCAAGCGGCTGGGCGACGTGGCCAACGGGCTGCGGCTCGACGACGGCACGGTGAGCCACACCGTCCTCCGGTCCGACCTCTACGGGGCCATGCGCGACGAGGCCACCCGGCGCGGCATCCGGGTCACGTACGGCAAGCGCCTGGTCTCGTACGACGAAAGCGCGGACCGGGTGACGGCCAGGTTCGAGGACGGCACGGAGGCGACGGGCGACCTGCTGATCGCCTGCGACGGCGTGCACTCGCGCACCCGCACGATCCTCGACCCGCAGGCCCCCGCCGCCAGCTACAGCGGCCTCTACAGCTGCGGCGGGATCGTCAAGGACGCCGGTTTCACCGGCGAGCCGGGCGTGTACAACATGGTCTTCGGCAAGCGCGCGTTCTTCGGTTACACGGTGGCCGAGTCGGGCGAGACCTGGTGGTTCGCGAACGTGCCCAGGCGGCTCGGGGACGTCCCGGAGGACTGGAAGCCGGTGCTGGTCAGAGCGTTCGAGGACGACGCGAACTTCTCCGCCGAGCTCATCCGGCGCAGTGACATCCACCCGCCCCTCCCGATCCACGACCTGCCGACCGTGCCCGTGTGGCACCGCGGCCGGGTCCTGCTGACCGGGGACGCCGCGCACGCCACCTCCCCCAGCTCCGGCCAGGGCGCCTCGCTGGCCATCGAGGACGCGGTCGTCCTGGCCAGGTGCCTACGTGACAGCGGGAGCCACACGGAGGCGTTCGAGCGGTTCGAGGCCGAGCGGCGACCCAGGGCGGAGCGGGTGGTGGCGTACTCGAGGACGATCAGCAACAGCAAGGCCGCGGGCCCGGTCGCCCGGGTCTTCCGCGATCTGATGCTGCCGCTCTTCCTGAAGAAGAGCGCGAGCCAGGAGTCACTCGCCTGGATGTACCGCTATCAGGCGAGCCTGTGAAACCGCCTCCTCGCCGGCTGGAACCAGCGGCAACCGCACGTCCGGGGTCGGGATCAGGCCCTCGGCGTGCAGGACCCCCTTGATCACGGTGGGGTTGGGCTCGGCGAAGAGCGCCGCGGAGAGCCGGGCCAGCCGGTGCCCGAGCGCCCGCGCGCGGGTCACGTCGCCCATCTGCCAGGCGTCCGCCAGCTCGACGAAGCTCGCGGTCTCCAGGTGCGCGGAGGCGAGGATCCCGCCCGCGGCCCCCAGCGCGAGCAGCGGCGAGATGAACGCGTCGTCGCCGCCCACCACCTCGAACCCCTCGGGCAGGTCGCCCAGCAGGTCCACCGCGTCCTGGTCGATGCCGCCCGCCGCGTACTTGGTGCCCGCGATCATCGGGTGGGCGCCGAGGTGCCGGAGCGTCGCGCCGCTGACCGCCTGCCCAGTCCGGTACGGGATGTGGTAGATCACCAGCGGCACCGGCGACTCCTCCGCCAGCGCCTCGAAGTGGGCGATCACGCCGCGCTCGCCGGGCCGCAGGAAGTACGGCACCGTCACCAGCGCGGCGCCGACCCCCTCGGGCAGGCTCTGCAGCGCCCGGGCCGTCGAGCGCGTGTCGTTCCCCGTCACCCCCACCGTGAGCAGCGCCTGCCGCTCCGCACAGACCCGCGCGCACGTCTCGATCACCCGCGCCCGCTCGTCGGGGTCGAGCGCGGCCACCTCGCCCGTGGTCCCCAGCGCGACCAGCCCGGCGGCGCCTTGATCGAGCATGTGGAAGGCGAGCTTCTCGATCGCGTCCACGGCCACCTCTCCCGACGGGGTGAACGGGGTGACCAGCGGTACGTGGATTCCTCTCAGCATGCTTCGAGCCTGCCCTGACCCGATACGTTAGGTCCAGCGCGGATATCTTGGCTTCAGATTAAGCTCAACTTATGCTCGACCCGCGCAAGCTCCACCTCCTCCGCGAACTCGCCAGGCGCGGCACCATCGCCGCCGTCGCCGAGGCGGCCACGTTCACGCCTTCGGCGGTCTCGCAGCAGCTCAGCGCTCTGGAGCGGGAGGCGGGCGTGCCGCTGCTCGAGCGCACGGGCCGTACGGTGACGTTGACGCCCGCGGGCCACCTTCTGGTCGAGCACGCGCACGCCGTGCTGGAGCAGCTCGAACGCGCGTCGGCGGCGCTCGCCGCCGCGCGCGGCGGGCCCTCGGGGCCGCTGCGGATCGGCGCGTTCCCCACGGCGACCCGCGTGCTCCTGCCCCCGGCCCTCGTCGGCCTGACCGGCGCGCATCCCGGACTGGTGCCGATGGTCTCCGAGATCGACCCCGCCCATGTCTCGGCCGCGCTGCGGGCGGGAGAGCTGGACGTGGCGCTCGTGCACGAGTACGACTTCGTGCCGCCGGTGACCGACGCGTCCATCGAGACGGAGCCGCTGTTCAGCGAGCCGATGTACCTCACCGACCGGGCCTCGATCGCCGACGCCCGCGCCGACGCGTGGATCACCGACAGACCGGGCACCCTCTGCCACACCATGGCGATCAGGGCGTGCCAGGCGGCCGGGTTCGAGCCGCTCGTACGGCACCACATCGACGACTTCGACACCGTGCTCGCCTTCGTCGCCGCCGGTCAGGGGGTCGCGCTCGTACCCCATCTGGCGGCGATCGCCCCACCCGAGGGCGTCACGCTCACGCGCCTGCCGTTGAGCCGCCGCACACTGGCGGCGTTCAGGCGGGGGAACGGCGAGCACCCGGCGATCAGGGCGGCCATCGCCGCCTTCCACGCGGCGATCACCCACCTCCCCCTCTGAGCAGCCCGTCGACCAGGTCGGCGAAGGCGGCGGCCAGCCGCTCGTGCTCCCCGGCCCGCAACTGGGTGGCGATCGGCTCCATGTGCAGGGTGCCGAGCAGCATGTGGGCGATCTGCTCGGCGTCCACGTCGGGCCGTTCCTCGGCGATCAGCCCCGACACGTGCCGGTGCCAGGCCAGGTAGACCGGGTTGGCCTCCCTGGGCTGCTCGCCATGGCTCTTCCTGGTGACCATGGCGTGCTCGATGGCGCTCAGGAGGTTTCCGTTGCGCGCCGCCAGCTCCGCCACCGACGCGAAGAACGCGACCAGCCGCACGGCCGGCTCCGCGCCCGGGCCCAGGGGCGGCGGTCCCTCGGTGAAGGCCTGCTCGAAGTCGCGCGCCCGCTCGCTCATCAGCTCGAGCATGAGCCCTGTACGACTCCTGAACCGGTGGAAGACCGTCCCCTTGCCCACGCCGGCGGCGGCCGCGACCCGTTCGACGGAGACCTGCTCGGGCGGGTGCCGCCGCAGCAGCTCCTCGGCCGCCCGCAGGATGGCCTGCCTGTTGCGCGCGGCGTCGGCCCGCTCTCGACGTTCCATCCGGGCATTCTTTCCCATGGACAAACTTGACCAGTGGTCCATATATTAACTGGACCATCGGTTCAGATTTTGGGGAGAAATATGCGCGCAATCGTCCTGTCCGAGAAGGGCGGCCCGGAGCGGCTCGAAGTGGCCGACGTGCCGCGCCCGACGCCCGGCGAGGGCCAGGTCCTCGTCCGCACGCAGGCCGTCGGCGTCAGCTACGCCGAGACGCAGATCCGGGCGGGCACACTGCCGTTCCCGCTGCCGCTGCCTGCCGTGATCGGCGCGGAGGCGGCCGGCGAGGTGGTCGAGGTGGGAGAGGGGGTGGACGCCAAGCTGCTCGGCAGCACGGTCGTGGGAGTGACCGGCGGGCTCGGCTCGTACGCCGAGTACGCCCTGCTCCCGGCCGCCATGACGGTCGCGGTGCCGGACGGCCTGAGCCCGGTGGACGCGCTCGCCGCGGCGGCGCCCGGCGCGATAGCCCTCGCCCTGCTGCACAAGGCGCGCCTCGAGGGCGGCGAGACCGTGCTGGTGGAGGCGGGCGCCAGCTCGGTGGGCACCTACCTCGTGGAGCACGCCGAGGAGTTCGGGGCCGGCCGGGTGATCGCCACCGCCGGCTCGGCCGCCAAGCGGGACCGGGCCGCTCGCATGGGCGCGGACCTGGTGATCGACCACGGCTCGCCCGACTGGCCCGGCGAGCTGCCGGACGTGGACGTGGTCTTCGAATCCGTCGGCGGCACGGTGGCCAGGCGGGTGCTCGACCACCTCACCCCGGGCACCGGCCGGATGCTCTACTACGGGCTGCTGAGCGGGGAGCCCGCCGCCATCTCGGCCGCCGATCTGATGGAACGCGGGGTGACGGTGACCGCCTGCAGCGGGCCCGGGTGGGCCGGGGAAGTGTTCACGACGCACCTCCCGGCGCTGCTCAACCGGCTCGTCGCCGGGACGAGCAGAGCCTACGTCGACCGTACGCTGCCGCTGGAGGAGGCGGCGGAGGCCCACCGCCTCCTGGAGAGCCGCGCGATCACTGGGCGCATCCTGCTCCTCCCCTGAGCGTCAGGCGTCTCCCCTGAGCGTCAGGCGTCGAGAACCGCTTCGAGCACGGCCACGGCACTGGCCTGGCCCTGGTCGTACTCGCCGGCCGTCACCGCCACGACCAGCTCGTCCTCCGCCCGGACGAGCAGCCGCTGCCCGCCGTTCCCGATGGCCCCGGCCCAGCGGCTCTCCCCGGTGCTCACGTACCACTGGTAGCCGTACTCGAAGCCCTGGTCGATCACCACCCGGGGCCGCAGCAGCTCCTGGAGCCACGCACCGGGCACGATGTCCCGGCCGCCGTCGAGCACCAGTTGCCCGATGGCGGCCAGGTCCATCGGCCGCAGCCGCAGCCCGGCCGCCGCGCTCACCGTCCCGTGGCCGCCCCTGGACCACTCGACGGCATTGATCCCAAGAGGTGCGAAGAGCGCGGTCGCGGCGTACTCCTCCAGCGGCTTCCCCACGCCGCGCGCGATGATCCCGCCGAGCAGAGCGCTCGCCCCGCCGCAGTAGAGCCAGCGCTTCCCCGCCTTCTCGATGACCGGGCGCTCCAGCACGTAGCGGTACCTGTCGGGCGCCTGCTCCATCGCAAGCTCGCTGTTGGCGGGGCTGGTGTAGGGGGCGTCCTCGTTCCATTCGAGGCCGAGCGTCATGGTCAGCGCGTGCTCGACGGTGAGGTGCGCCCGCGCGGGATCCGCCACCAGGTCCTGATATTCCGGGAACTGGGCCACCAGCCCCGCCCCCGGCTCCGGCACCAGGCCCTCGCCGAGCGCGATGCCGTACAGCAGCGCCACCACGCTCTTGGACACGGACCTGAGGTCGTGCAGCGTGTCCCGGTCGAACTCGACGTGCCCCAGTGAGTCGCCCAGCCGGTAGTCAGGCCCGGAGCCGTACCGCTCGAGGACCACCTTTCCGCCCCGCATCACCACGAGACCGTGGAAGTACGGAGCCTTGCCCGCACGCAGGATCTCGTCCACCTGTTCCGCCATTGCCACGATGTTCCTCCCGAAGTCGCTGCATCCCGGCATACAGCCTCACACGGTGTCAGGCTCAACCATCGAGCTCCGCCAGCGCACGCGCCCACGGGAAGCGATCAGCGTCGGCCTCGTCCGAGGCGAACTGCCCCGGCCCCAGGACGACGTCGACGCCCTCGGCGCGCAGCAGGTCGATGCTGCGCAGGAACGGCCGGCGGGCGGCCAGGGCGTTGTTGACGAAGGGGAGCACGACGACGGGGATGCCGAGCCCCGGAGCCTCCGCCAGCAGGCCCAGGGCATAGGTGTCGGCGATGCCCTGGGCGAACTTGTTGACCGTGTTGTAGGTGGCGGGCGCGACGACGATCGCGCCCGCCCGGGGCGGTTTCGGCTCGTGCGGCTTGCGGTACCGGCTGCGGACCGGGCGGCCGGTCTGTCGTTCCAGCGCGGGCACGTCGATGAAGTCCAGGGCGGACGGAGTGGCGACGACCTGGACGAGCCACCCTCGATCCTGAGCCATGGCGACGAGCCGGCCGACCTCCGAAGCCGGTCCCGCGGCGCACACGATGATGTAGAGCTCCTTGCTCGGCGATTCCGTCACGCGGCCCAAAGCTACACGTCGACGCTCATGTCGCCGCGGTGAGCGGCTTCGCGATGGCCTCCAGGCTCTGGCGTTCGGCCTTGACCCCGAACAGCAGCTCGACCAGCCCGCCCGCGATCATCACGAAGCCGCCGATGGCGAACGCGAGCGCCGTGTCCCCGGGCACCCCGCTCTCCACCAGCGAGGCGAAGACGAGCGGCCCGGCGATGCCGCCGGCGGCCGTGCCGATCGCGAAGAAGAACGCGATGGCGAGGGCCCTGGTCTCCATGGGGAAGATCTCGCTGACGGTCAGGTACGCCGAACTGGCCCCCGCCGAGGCCACGAACAGCACCACGGACCAGCACGCGGTCAGCGTGACGGCGGTCAGCATGCCCTGGTTGAACATCCAGGCCGTGCCCAGCAGGAGCAGCCCGGACCCGGTGTACGTGGCCGAGATCATCGGGACCCGGCCCACGGTGTCGAAGAGGTGGCCGAGCAGCAGCGGGCCGAGGAAGTTGCCGACCGCGATCACGGCGAAGTAGTAGCCGGTGTGCGTGTCGATCTTGTAGAAGGTGGTCAGGATCTGCGCGTACCCGAAGGTGATCGCGTTGTAGAGGAACGCCTGACCGATGAAGAGCGACAGGCCCAGGACCGTACGCTTGGGGTAGAGCGCGACCATGGTGTGCGCGATCCGGACGAACCCGATGGACTTGCGCTGGTGCACGGTGATCGACTCCGACGGCTCCGGCATGTCCACGCCGATCTGCCGCTCGATGTCGCCGACGATCTCCTCGGCCTTCTCCTCCTTGCCGTGGATGAACAGCCAGCGCGGGCTCTCCGGCACGTTCCGCCGTACCAGCAGGATCGCCAGGCCCAGCACCACGCCCAGGCCGAACGCGATGCGCCAGCCGATGTTCACGGGCAGGTCGTTCAGCAGCGGCACGGTCAGCAGCGCCCCGCCGGCGGCGCCGAGCCAGTAGCTGCCGTTGATGATGATGTCGATGCGCCCCCGATGGCGGCTCGGGATGAGCTCGTCGATGGCGGAGTTGATGGCCGCGTACTCGCCGCCGATCCCGAACCCCGTCATGAACCTGAACAGGAAGAACCACCACGCGTGGAAGGAGAAGGCGGTCATCAGGGTCGCCGCCAGATAGACGATCAACGTGATGAGGAACAGCTTCTTCCTGCCGAACCTGTCGGTCAGCCAGCCGAAGAACAGCGCCCCCGCGCAGGCCCCCGCGACGTAGAGCGCGGCGGCCAGGCCCGCGACCTGCGCCTGAGTGATCTCAATGCCGCTGCCGGGCTTGGCGAGCTGGGCGGAGAGATTTCCGACGATGGTCACCTCGAGCCCGTCGAGTATCCAGACGGTGCCGAGTCCTATGACGATCATCCAGTGCCAGCGGGACCAGGGGAGCCGATCAAGACGCGCTGGCACTTTTGTGGTTATGGTACCGGTTTCCACGTCGCTCATAAGCTCCTGTGGCTACCCGGCTCATCGCTGGATAGGCTTCCTGGCTTCCAGGATGCGCGTGCCGAACCACGGCCCTCCGTACCAGAATCGCCAGCCCGCGTCGCGTCGCCGCACGTCAACCACGTCGAGCGAGCGCAGCGTGTCCTCGTACGCGTCCGTGTGCTGGAAGTCGGCGATCAGCATCAGCCCGCCGGGCCGCAGCACCCGGTGCGCCTCGCGCACGGCCTGCGCGCGCCCGTCGGCGTCGGGGATGTTGTGGATGGCCAGGCTCGACACGATCACGTCGAACGCGTCGTCGCCGAACGGCAGGTCGCGCATGTCGCCCGTCACCAGCTCGACCCGGTCGGAGACGCCCTCGGCCTCGGCGTTCGCCCTGGCCGTCGACTCGGCGTTGCCTGACTGGTCCTTGGAACGCCACAGGTCGATGCCGGTCGCCCTGCCGTGCTCGAGCCGTTCCGCCGCCATCAGCAGCACCGCGCCACGGCCGCAGCCGAGGTCGAGCAGCCGCTCGTCGCCCTTCAGCCGCTTGAGCTCCTCGGCCCAGACCACGAACTTGCCCCGGCGCGTCGTGTAGAGGTAGCTGACCGCGCTGGCCAGCGTGTAGAGCCCGCCGAGCAGGAACGCGATGCCCGCCGGGGAGACGTCGAGCAAGAAGGAGATCACCGAGAGGGCCAGCAGCACGATCGCGCCTAAGAGCAGACCGACCAGCGGCCAGGGTGCGTCAAATCCATAACTCCCGTGTCGCTTGCGCATAGACACGTTATATCTCAAGGTGGTCTTGACGGGGAATTGACCGAACCCGTCGCCTTCCTACCGTCTTTCCCGCACAGCGCATTACTACGGTGACCTGGATGAGCGCACGATGGGGGTTTGACCGGGCATGACAGAGAACCGGCGGGGATTCGGCCTGGGGGCGAGCATGGCACTGACGCTCGCCTCGGCTCTGCTGTGGGGCGTGGCGCACCTCGCCGCCGAACGCCTCAAGACAGGCCTGGCGCTCATGTTCGGATATGTGGTGATGCTCGCCGGCATCCTCACCATGGTCACCGCGTACAGTGCCCACCTGCTGTCGCTCGCGGTGCAGCCCCGCTGGCTCGTCGGGCTCACCGTGGTGCTGGTGGTGGTCGCGCTCGCCTGGACCGGCGTGATCGTCTGGTCCTTCCTCCTGGTACGCCCGCCGAGCGCGGACACCGTGGGCCGCTTCCTGACCACGACGCTGACCGCCGCCCTGTGCGCGCTGGTCCTGGCCCCGACCGTGTACGCCGCCCGGCTCACGTACCTGTCGCGAGACGTCGTGAACACCGTGTTCGCCCCCGCCGCCAGCACGCCGGTCATGGCCCAGGACCCGTGGCACGGCGCCCGCCGGGTCAACTTCCTGCTCCTGGGCGGGGACGCGGCGCCGAGCCGCCCCGGCGTGCGTACCGACAGCATGACCGTGGCCAGCGTGGACATCGAGACCGGCGCCACCGTCCTGTTCGGGCTGCCGCGGAACCTCCAGCGCATCGAGTTCCCCGACGGGCCGGCCAGGGCGCGCTTCCCCTTCGGCTTCACCGGCAGCGGCCCGGAAACCCCCGGCCTGCTCAACGAGGTCTACCAGTTCGCCGAGGACAACCCGGACATGGTGCCGGGCGTGCCCAAGGGCAAGCGCGGCTCGACCCTGCTCAAGCAGACGATCGGCAGCATCCTCGGCATCGACGTGGACTACTACGCGCTCGTGGACATGAAGGGGTTCGCGGAGATCATCGACGCCATGGGTGGCGTGAAGGTCACCATCAAGGAGCCCATCGTGTACGGCAAGTACCGCGAGGGCCTCCTGCCGGCCGGCACCCGCAGGCTGTCCGGCGAGGAGGCCCTCTGGTACGGCCGCTCGCGTACCGACAGCGACGACTACGTCCGCATGGGCCGCCAGAAGTGCCTGCTCAACGCGGTCGCCAAGCAGGCCGAGCCGATGACCGTGCTCAACAGCTTCGAGCGGCTGGCCATAGCCACCAAGCGGGCCATCTCCACCGATCTCCCGCAGGAGGTGCTGCCGGCCGTCGTGGACCTGTCACAGAAGGTCAAGGACGCGAAGGTCCGCAGCCTCAGCTTCGTGCCGCCACTGATCAACACGGCGTACCCCGACTGGTCCCTGATCCGCCGCAAGGTCGCCGACGCCCTGGAGGAGCGCCCCTCGGCCGGTCACCCGGCACGGACCCCGAGCCTGGACAGCCCGGTCAACCTCGACGCGACCTGCGCCTAGAACGTCTCATCCAGGCGGTCCGCGTAGTACTCGACAGCCCGCCGGTAACCGCCGACCTGGCCCGACTCGGCGACCACCTTGAGCAACGTCGAGACCGCGTCGCGGGAGCGGCCGAGGTTGTAGAGCGTCATCGCCATGAACGTGCGCAACGCCGCGTCGCCGGGGAACTCCTCCAGCGCCTTGACGAACGTCTCCAGCGCCTGGTCATACCGCCCGAGCCCGCGCAACGTGCTGCCGTAGCCGGTGTACGCCCCCAGCCGATCACTCAGCTCCTTGCCCGCCAGGGCCCTCTCGTAGTACGGCACCGCCTCGGTCTCCAGGCCGAGGACGTCGTGCACCCACGCCGCCTGGTAGGCCACCTCAGCGTCGTCCGGATGCCGGCGCGCCAGCTCGACCAGCACCTCCCTGGCCTCCTCCGGCTTGCCCTCCTCCCGTAGACGCACGCCCCGGGCCAATTCGTCATCGCGCATGCGCACAGTGTGGCATGATGGTGCCGACCTGAAATGGAAACGGTTTTCATACTCGCATGGAGGGGCCGTGAGAGTGGCGTTCGTCGGAAAGGGCGGCAGCGGCAAGACGACGATGTCCGCGCTGTTCGCCCGGCACGTGGCGCGGCAGGGCGGGCCGGTGGTGGCCATCGACGCCGACATCAACCAGCACCTGGCCATGGTGCTCGGCCTCGACCGGCAGCCGGAGCCGCTCGGGGCCCACCTCACCGAGATCAAGGAGCGGCTGCGCGGCGACAACCCGCTCATCCCCTCCGCCGACGCCATGCTCAAGACGACCCCGCCCGGCCGCGGCTCGCGGCTGCTGAGCTTCGACGACCTGGCCGCCGACCCGTACGCGCTGACCACGCCCGAGGGCCTGCGCCTGCTGGCGACGGGCCCGTTCAGCGAGGACGACCTGGGCGTGGCCTGCTACCACTCGAAGGTGGGCGCGGTGGAGCTGCTGCTCAACCACCTGGTCGACGGTCCCGGCGAGTACGTCGTGGTCGACATGACCGCGGGCGCCGACTCCTTCGCCTCCGGGCTCTTCACCCGGTTCGACCTGACGTTCCTCGTCGCCGAGCCGACCAGGCAGGGCGTGGGCGTCTACCGGCAGTACCGCGACCACGCCGCCTCGTACGGCGTCGCGCTCGCCGTGGTCGGCAACAAGGTCCACAGCCAGTCCGACGTCGACTTCCTGCGCGGGCACGCGGGCGACGACCTGATCACCTGGATGGAGCACTCGGCCGCCGTGCGCGCCATGGAGCAGGGCCGCCACTTCACCCTCGACGACCTGGAGCCGGCCAACGCCGACGCGCTGGCCGTGCTGCACAAGGCCGTCGACGAGCAGGACAAGGACTGGGAGCGCTTCGGCCGGCAGACCGTGGAGTTCCACCTGCGCAACGCCCGCGCGTGGGGCAACGAGCGGACCGGCCTCGACCTGGCCTCGCAGATAGACCCGGATTTCGTGTACGGCCCCTGACTGCCCCCCTCAAGCCATCTGGAGCAAGAGCATGTCCCCGCATAGCGTCACATTTGATCCCTTTCGAGAGGAGACAGCATGTCGCTGACCGTTCCGAACGATCTGCTCGACCAGGCCAGAGCCGGTGACGTGGACGACGCGGCATTCCTCGCGTGCGTCCGCGACTCGCTCCCGTACGCGTGGTCGCTGATCAGCGAGCTGGTCGAGCAGCGCGAGCAGACCGGAGCAGAGTTCGCCGACAACCAGGTGCCACCGCCGTCGGAGGAGGCCCGAGGCCAGCTCCTGCGCTGCCTGGCCAGCGACGCGATGCGCGGCGCGCTGGAGCGCCACTACGGGGTCCGCCTGGCCTTCCAGAACTGCCACCGGGTCGCCGTCTTCGACCCGGCGGCCACCAAGGCCCTGGGCGACTTCGTCACCGCGCGGGCTCAGATCCTCAACCAGCAGCCGGAGCTGGTGGACTGCTGACCCGCGCGCGCCGGTGGCCCCTTTTGAGCACAGCCGGGGTCACCGGCGCAGCATCGGCAGCACCTCGGCCCCCAACCGCCGCACGTTCTCCAACGTCCGCCGGTGCTCCCCCAGCCCCTCGACCAGCAGGATGAACCGGTCGATCCCGGTGACCTCAGCGGTACGCAGGATCGACTCGGCGCAGTGCTCGGCCGACCCGACGGGATGGATCCTGGTCAGCAAGTCCACATATTCCGGGATATGGCGTGAAGGTCTGGGCCGGCCGTCCACCGGCACGTACCCGGCCAGCCCCGGCCCCAGCCACCGGGGCAATGACTCCTTGATCTCGCGTACCGCCTCCGCCGTGGAGTCGGCCACGTACGCGACCCCGGCGGCGAGGTGGTCGCGGGCCGTACCGCCACGCGCCCCGTACTCGGCGACCAGCGCGGCCTTCTCCGCGTCCCCGATGTGCATCCCCAGCAGCATCGGCAGCCCCCGCTCGGCCGCGATCCCCACGGTCGCCTCCGAGATGCACGCGACCACGGGCCGCATCCGCGCGCCGGGCCCGCCACGGCATGCTGCGTGGACAGCACGCTGACGGCCGTGCCGAGCCCGATCCGCGAGGTCCTGCCGAGCGCGCCCGCCGCCAGGGTGGCGGCGCGGCGCACGCCGTAGGACATGAAGTGACTCCTCCGCTCCCTGAGGTGAGCGGCTTCTCGCTTCCCTCACTTGAGGTAGGCGACGGACAAGCCCTGCCCGTTTCGAACACACAAACCATATCAGGGAAGCGATTCCTCTGCCGGGTAAACCCAGCGGCCCCCTAGCCAGACCTAATGGTGTTCGGCGTCCACGCGTCGTCGAACCCCGCCGCCGCGATCAGCTCGACGGCGTCCGCCAGCACGTGACCGGGTTCCTGGCCGGGAAATCGCGCCGCGACGACGAAGACGCCGATCCGCATGTCAGCCGAACAGCGTTTCCTGGCCCTCGCACACCAGCGGGTCCCGATGGTGCTTGAGGTGCCGCCACTGGGGGAGATCGTCCAGGTATGACCACGAGAGCCGATGATGGGCGGTCGGCCCCAGCCGGGCGAGGGCCTCCTGGTGCAGGGGTGACGGGTAGCCGGCGTTCTCGGCGAAGCCGTACTCGTCGCAGCCGATCGTCCCCATGTACGTGTCGCGGCGGACCTTCGCCAGGACCGAAGCGGCCGCGACCGAGATGCTCGCGGCGTCCCCCTTGATCTCCAGGCGCACCGGCCACGGCGGGCCGATGTAGTCGTGCTTGCCGTCGAGGATCACCGCGTCCGGGCGTACCGGCAGCGCCTCCAGCGCCCTGCGGGCCGCCCTGCGCAGGGCCTCGGTCATGCCCAGCACGTCGATCTCCGTGTGGGTGGCCTCGCCGTAGCCGATGCCGATCGCCCAGGTCGCCAGCTCGCCGGCGAGCGGCCCGCGCCTGGCGGCCGAGAGCTGCTTGGAGTCCGTCAGCCCCGGCGGCGGCTCCGACAGGTCGGTGACCACCGCGCACACCGTGACGGGCCCCGCCCAGGCGCCGCGGCCCACCTCGTCGATGCCCGCGACCGTCCGGATGCTCGGCTGGGAGAGCAGGAGGTGCTCGATGTCGTACGTCGGCGCCATAACCGCAAACGCTACTAGTCCAGGGCATCCTCCGGTGGGCGGCGTTCCGCGGCGCGTACCGGATCGAGGTCGGCCGCGATGTAACGGGCGGCCACGTGGATGGCTCGGAGCGTCACCGACACCGAGGGCCGGTGGACGCTGGACCGGCGGGCGACCGCGTGCACGTCGCGGCCCACCGGGTTGCCGGGGAACTGGCGTACGGCCAGGCCCCGCACCCCGGCCGCCAGCGCGAGAGCGGGCACGGCCGCGATGCCGATCCCCTTGGCCACGAGCGAGAGGATCGTCCCCAGTCCCTCGAACTCCCACGGCGTGCGCCGGGCGCCGCCCACGTCCACGAAGAGCCGGTCCACCGCCAGCCGCGACGGCTCACCGTCGGGCGTCGCCATCCACGGCTCGTCCCGCAGCTCCCGCAGGTCCAACGGCACGTCGGGGTCGGCGAGGCGGTGCTTGCGCGGCACCACGAGCACCATCGGGTCGTGCAGCAGCGGGAACACCCGCAGGCTCTCGCTGTCGCGCACGTGCCCGTACCAGTCGTCCACGAGCGCGATGTCCACCTCCCCCGACTGCACCTCGCGCATGCCCCGCCCCGACCTGCTCTGCCCGAGCCGGAGCGTCAGCTCCGTGTGGCGGCGCAGCGAGCGCGCCAGCGCCGGCGCGAACGCCACCGCCGCCGTCGGGAAGGCGGTGACCACCACCCGTCCCGCGGGCGTGCCCGCTTGGGCGGACAGGTCCGACTCGGCCTCCTCGACCATGGACAGGATGCGCTCCGCGTGCGCGACCAGCCGCCGCCCCGCGTCGGTGAGCTCGGCGCTGCGCGCGGTCCTGTCGATGAGGGCCGTGCCGGTCTCGCGTTCGAGCGCCACGAGTTGCTGCGAAACCGCTGACGGACTATAGCCGAGCGAGGCCGCAGCCGCAGCGATGCTGCCGCGACGAGCAAACTCGCAGATCAGCACCAAACGCCGCAATTCGAGCATCAGTCTTCCTTATGCCTACCCACGAAAAGCCTCGCTTGTCGTGATGCCTTCATCCAACCACCCTGGGAACGTGACAAACATGAGCGTTACCCTCTCCGCCACCTTGGCGGCAAACGAAGACATCGACCGAAGACGGCGCGCCGGGGAACGCGTGCTCCACCTCGCCTTCGGCGAGGCAGGGCTGCCCGTCCACCCGGCGCTGCGCGACAGGCTGGCCGCCGCATCAGAACGCAACGGCTACGGGCCGGTGGCGGGGGCGTCCGAGCTCAGGACGGCGGCGGCGGGCTACTGGACACGACGGGGGCTCATCACCGATCCCGAACTGGTCGTCTGCGGGCCCGGCAGCAAGTCGCTGCTGTACGGCCTGCTCCTGGCGATCGGCGGGGACATCGTCCTGCCCATGCCCAGCTGGGTCAGCTACGCCGCGCAGGCCGATCTGGTGGGCTCGCGCCCCATCCTGGTGCCCGCACCGCCAGGAGAGGGCGGAGCGCCCGACCCCGACCTCGTGGCCGCCGAGGTGCTCCGCGCCAGGGCCCAGGGCAGGACCGTGAGCTCGCTGCTGGTCACGCTGCCCGACAACCCGACGGGCCGCCTGGCCAGGCCGGAGACCATCGGCCGCCTGGTGGAGATCGCCCGTGAGCTCGACCTGATGATCATCTCGGACGAGATCTACCGGGACATCATCCACGACCCGGACGTGCCGTACACCTCGCCTGCCGATCTCGCGCCGGAGCGCACGATCATCACCACCGGGCTGAGCAAGAGCCTGGCGCTGGGCGGCTGGCGGATCGGCGTGGCCAGGCTGCCCGCGGGCGCCCACACGCTGCGCAGGAGCCTGCTCGCGGTGGCCAGCGAGATCTGGTCCGCCCCTGCGGCTCCCGTGCAGGAGGCGGCGGCGTACGCCTTCGGTGAGCCGCCGGAGCTGGCCGACCGCATCACGCGCAGCCGCAGGCTGCACGGCGCGGTCGCGAGGGCCGTGCACGAGAGGTTCGCCGAGATCGGGGCCGTCGCGCCCCCGCCTCAAGGCGGCTTCTACCTCTACCCCGACCTGAGCCACCTGCGGCTCGGCGGCTCCGCCGAGATCACCAAGCTCCTGCTGGAGGAGCACGGCATCGGCGTCCTGCCGGGACACGCCTTCGGCGACGATCCGGCGGCGGCCAGGGTGCGGGTCGCGGTGAGCCTGCTCTACGGGGACACCCCCGAAGAGCGGCTGACCGCGCTGAACAGCGCAGATCCCCTCAAACTCCCCTGGATCGCCGACAATCTGGACTATCTGTCGAGGGGCCTGAAGGGGCTGGCCCTCGTGCGGCACGGCGCGGTGCGTGAACGGCATCCCGCGTTCGTGCCGACGCCATGTCACAGTTAGGCGAATCTTTCCCCAAGAGCGGGTTGACCATCCCCCAAAAGGGGCCTCTGACCTGCAGAAACACCCTATCTGCAGAAACCTGCAAAAGATCTTCCTGAGAGCATGGTTACGTGCGCGCCTCGTTCCCCTCATCATGTGCACATGCCCGCTCTTGTCACCTTGTCCGGGCGCTCCGTGCGCCTGGAACCTCTCAGCCTCGCGGTGATCGACGATCTCGTCGCCGCGGCGAGTGAAGACCGCTCCACTTACGCCTTCACTCGTGTCCCGGATGGCCGGGACGAGATGGTCTCCTATGTGGAGGCCGCCATGGCTGAGCAGGCGGAGGGCCGCTGTTTGCCCTTCGCCATCCGGTGGCTGAACACCGACCGTGTGGTCGGTGCCACCCGTCTCATGCACCTGGAGTACTGGCAGGGCCCGATGCCCTGGCCACCGGGTACACGCGGTGCGGTGGGCGACATCCCGTCCGTGGCGGACATCGGTTACACCTGGCTGGGCGCGAGCTCCCAGGGCACGGGTGTCAACCGCGAGAGCAAGTTCCTGATGCTCTCGCTCGCCTTCGAGACATGGAACGTCCACCGCATCACCCTCAAAGCAGACGTACGCAACACCAGGTCCCGGGCCGCCATCGAGGCCCTCGGCGCACACTTCGACGGGGTGCGACGAGCGGATAGCCGAGGCGCCGACAACACGGTCCGAGATACCGCGTTCTACTCGATCCTGAGCTCCGAATGGCCGCTCGTGCGCGAGCGGCTGGCCCTGCGCCTCGGACTGGTCGAGGCAGCCTGAGAACCCGTCCACCCCGGCCCCGCCCCAGAAACTTTGGGCGGGGCCGTATTTTTTCCTGCCTGCAGTTGCTCTACATGACACGCCCCCGCGGTGTGAGTCATGCCTAGCCGACCCTCAGCATCCAGGGGCGCGTTCAACACCAGATCAAAGACGGATCAACGGAACATTTGTGGTCAGTTCGGAATCTAGGTGGGCAAACGAGTTGGATCTATCATTTGGTCAGAAAACGATCCATTGGCTGGGAGACAGACGGCATGGCTGGTCAGAGCGTTGAGGGCGGGCTGAGGTTCGCCGTGCTCGGTCCTGTCCGCGCGTGGCGTGACGGCCAGGAGCTCGATCTGGGCACCCCGCTGCAGCGTTCCATTCTCGGCATGCTGCTCCTGCGTGAGGGCCATGCGGTCACCCCCAACGAGATGATCGACGCGGTGTGGGGCGAGGAGGCGCCGCCGCGGGCCCTCGGCGCGCTGCGCACCTACGTCTCCAGGCTCCGCACGGTACTCGAGCCCGACAGGCCCGCCCGGTCCCGCCCGGAGCTGCTGACGTCCATCGGCAGGGGCTACGCGCTGCGGCTGCCCGACGGCTCGCTCGACCTGGTCCGCTTCGAACGCGGTGTCCGGGAGGCCGAGGGCGCGCGCAAGGCCGGGCGGCTGTCCGAGGCCGCCCAGGCGCTGCGGGCCGCGCTGTCGCTGTTCGAGGGCGAGCCGCTGGCCGGGACCGTCGGACCGTACGCCGAGCACCAGCGCGACCGGCTGATCGAGCGCCGCATCAGCGTCGTCGAGACGCTCATGGACGTGGACCTCGAGCTGGGCAACCACGCCAAGATCGTGTCGGAGCTGATCGCGCTGACCGCCGACCACCCGCTGCGCGAGAAGCTGCGCGCCCAGCTCATGCTGGCCTACTACCGGTGCGGGCGGCAGGGCGACGCACTCAACGTCTTCACGGAGACGCGCGAGGCCCTGATCGACGAGCTGGGCATCGAGCCGGGCCCCGAGCTGGCCGCGCTGCACCAGCGCATCCTGGCCGCCGACCCCACGCTGGCCGCCCCTGCGCCGGTCGGCTCCGAGGCGGCCGAGGAGGAGCCCGCCGATGCCGAGGAAGCGCGGCCGGCGCCCCAGCTGCCGCGACCCGCGCAGCTCCCCGCCGCGGTCAACGACTTCACCGGCCGCCAGGAGATCGCCGTACGGCTGCGCAGGCTGCTGTCCGGGGAGCCCGGGTCGCAGTCGTCACCCGAGGGCGTGCCGCTGGTGGCGATCTCCGGCATCGGCGGCGTCGGCAAGACCGCGCTCGCCGTGCACGTCGCCCACCTGGCCGGCGACCTGTACCCCGACGGGCAGCTCTACACCGACCTGCGCGGCTACACCGACGAGCCGACCGCGCCCGAGTCGGCGCTCGGCGGGTTCCTGCGCGCGCTCGGCATCCCGCCTGACGTCATCCCCGCGGGACTGCAGGAGCGCTCCGCCCTCTACCGGTCGATCCTGGCCGAGCGCCGCATCCTCGTCCTGCTGGACAACGCCCGCGACGCCGAGCAGGTCGGCCCGCTGCTGCCGGGCTCGCCCGGGTGCGCGACGATCGTGACGAGCCGCGGCAAGCTGGCCGATCTGCCCTCCGCCAGGCTGATCGATCTCGACGTGATGGAGCCGGGTGAGGCGCTGTCGCTGTTCGCGTCGGTCGCCGGGGCGGAGCGCGTCTCGGCCGAGCACGGCGCTGCCATGGACGTGGTGGCGGCCTGCGGGTTCCTGCCGCTGGCGGTGCGCATCGTGGCCTCCAGGCTGGCCGCCCGCCCCTACTGGACGATCTCCTCTCTGGTGCCCAGGCTGGCCGACGAGCAGCGCCGCCTCGACGAGCTCCGCGTGGGCCACCTGGCCGTCGAGGCCACTTTCGCGCTCGGCTACGGGCATCTGGCCCCCGCGCAGGCACGCGCGTTCCGCCTGCTCTCGCTGCCCAACGGACCCGACGTCTCCACGGGCGCGGCGGCCGCCGTGCTGGCGGTGAGCGAGTTCGAGGCGGAGTCCGTCCTGGAGTCCCTGGTGGACGCGAGCCTGCTGGAGGCGCCCGCACCCGGCCGCTACCGCTTCCACAACCTGCTCAGGCTGTTCGCCAGGCGCGAGCTGGACAAGACCGAGCGGCCCCAGGCCAGGACGCTGGCGCTGCGCCGGCTGCTCGGCTTCTACCTGGCCTCGGCCAGGTCCGCGCACCGGCTGGCCTACGAGGGCAGCATGATCCCCGGCAATCTCGTGGTGATCGGCAGCGGGCGCGCCTTCGGCTCCGCCGAAGAGGCCGTGGCCTGGCTGATCTCCGAGGGCGACTCGCTGTTCGCCACCATCAACCAGGCCGCCGCCGCGGCCCGCACCGCCGAGCAGCTCCTGCCCGCCGCCGACCTCCTGCTGGCGATGGAGCCGCTGCTGGAGTCGGGCACGCACACACGCGAGTTCGGCCACGCCACCCGTGCCGTGCTGGCCGCCGCGCAGGAGCTCGGCGACGCGGCGAGCGAGCTGCGCGTCCGGTACGTGCTGGGCCGGGTCCTGTTCGCCGGCAACCGGCTGAAGGAGGCCGAAGAGCACTTCAGGCTCGTGTACGAGCTGTCCGCGGACCGCGGCGAGAAGATCGTCACCGGCGAGGTGCTCAACGCCCTGGCCGTCGTCGTCGGCCGGCAGCGCCGCCACATGGAGGCGCTCGAGCTGTTCGAGTCCGCGAAGCGGTTCTACCGGGAGAACGGCGTGCCCGCCGGCGAAGCCCTCGTGCTCAGCTACTCCGCCCGCGACCACCTGGGCCTGGGCCGTCCCGAGGACGCGATCGCCGCGGCCGAGAAGGGCCTGGCCATCTTCACCGAGATCGGCAGCGGCGCCGGCACCGCCCGCGCCCGCTACCACCTCGGCATCGTGCTGTCCCGGGTGGGCCGGCTCACCGAGGCCGTCCACCACCACGCCGAGTGCCTGGCCTTCTTCCGGGCCGGCAAGCAGCGGGTCTGGGAGCAGCGGGTCTGCTCCAGGCTGGCGGAGACGTTCATCGCCGCCGAGCGCTACCCCGACGCCGTGCGCCACGCCGAGCAGGCCCTGGTGGTCTCCCGCGAGATCGGCCACCCCTATGGCGAGGCGCTGTCGCTCACCGTGCTCGGCAAGGCGCTGCACGGTCTGGGCAGCGCCGCGAGGAGCCTGGACTGCCTACGGCAGGCGTACGACATCTTCTCCCGGCTCGGCGCTCCCGAAGCCGGGGATCTCAAGGTCCTGATCGACGGCATCCCCATAGCCGGCACCGTCGCCGAACCCGCCGTCGTCGAGTCCTGAGTACAGCTCGTCGTCCAGTCGTGTCATCCACACATGGTTGATCAAGGCTGTCCTTCGCTGAATGCGTGGTGATGCAGCCCGGCCGGTCATCTTGACCGCCACACGTCGCTAGGGGGCCCGGTCATCCGGATGCTCCGCGTAGCGGTCAGCCGCCTCACACCAGACGACCGGCCGGACCTGACACGGCCCTCGAACCCCCCGGGTCCGTGTCTGGTCCTGAGCCTCCACCCCCGGCGTCAACGTCGAATCAACGGCGGATTAAAGCAGGAAATAACCCTCGGCTATGAGGGGCCTGACCGCGTCGGCGTCGGGGATCTCGCCGTCGCCGACCAGCTCGGCGATCACGTTGAGCAGGGGGCCGAGCGCCAGCTCGCCGTCGCACACGCCGGCCAGCGCGGCCTCCACCGTGCCGACCTCCCGGCTGCGGCGCAGCCTCTGCGTCTGGCGCAGCACGATGCGCATGGGGTCCTCCGCGCCAGGCAGTCCGATGCGCTCGTCCAGCAGGTCGTCGGCGGTGCGCAGGCGCGCCTTCCCCAGCTCCTTGGTCCGGTGGGCGACGGTGATGGCGTCGATCACGGAGTCCACGTAGTCGCCGGCCGGGAGCGCGACCTGGTGGTCCAGGTGCTCGACGCGTACGACCGGGTCGAGCGTGCCGGAGTTGCGCATGGTGATCCAGCCGAACCCGACGCCCTCGACCTTGCGCTCCTCGAACCAGGCCAGCCAGCGGTCATAGTGCTCGGCGTAGCCCTTGGTGCCCTGCTCGGCGGCGTCCCTGAGCCAGAGCTCGACGTACTCGGCCGGGTCCTGCACGTCGCGCTGGACCACCCACGCGTCGCAGCCGGTCTCGCGCAGCCAGCCGCCCACGCGGTCGCGCCAGTCCTCGCCCTCGACGTGCAGCCAGTTGGCCAGGAAGTGGGCCTGGCCGCCGGGGTTGAGGTGGCGGGGCGTGCGGCGTACGAGGTCGCGGCAGAAGCCGTCGCCGCCCGCCTCGCGATAGGTCAGCTCGCCTGTGGGCCCGATGACGAACGGCGGGTTGCTCACGACCAGGTCGAACAGCTCGTCCTCGACCGGCTCGAACATCGACCCCGTACGCGCGTCCACGCCGGAGACGCCGGACAGCTCCCAGCTCAGCCTGGCCAGCTCCACGGCCCGCGGGTTGACGTCGGTGGCCACGATCTGCTCGGCCCGTCCCGCCAGGTGCAGCACCTGCACCCCGCACCCGGTGCCCAGGTCGAGCGCGCGGCCCACCGGGCGGCGGGTCACGAGCTGGGCCAGGTTGGCCGAGGCGCCGCCCGCGCCGACGACGTGGTCGGGCCGCAGCGCCGGGTCGCCGGGGCGCACCTTGCGGTCGGAGACCACGTAGCCGCCGGTCTCCCAGGGCTGGAGGTGCACGGTCGCGCTCACCTGGTCGCCGTCGGCGCTGACCAGGCCGGAGTCGAGGACCTCCGGCGCGACGGACCTGGCCGGGACGGGAACGCCGAGCCACCACAGCCTGATCAGGGTGGCCAGGGGATCGCCGTCAGCGGTCGCCCGCAGGGCCGGGACCAGCTCCTCCCGGGCCAGCGCCGTGGCGGCCACGTCGCCCAGCCGATCGCGTACGCCGTCGATGGTGTATCCGGTCTCCAAGAGGTGATGGCGTAGTCGTTCCACAGGTCCATCTTTTCACTGCGGGCCCGTACGCATGATCTTGTCACCCAACGTGCTCATACTGTTACGCAAATGACCAAGCGTTCTGCAAGCGGCGGACAAGCGGATAGCGGTATCTCTAGGGAAGTAACCACGTCGTCCCGAGGAGCGGACCATGATGATCCCCTGCTTGGCTTGTGAGTCCCGGTTCGGGCCCGACGAATACTTCAGCGCCTGCTCCGACTACAACCGCGGCCTGGACCTCGTGTCCTGGACGTGCCCGCGCTGCGGCAACCGCGACGACCTCCGCGTGCTCCCGGACGAGCTCGGGTTCGGCTATCCGCACCGGGGCCGGTTCGACGTGCACGCCCGGGTGCGCGTGCCCGGCCTGCGCCGGCACCGCGGCGACCTGCGGCTGGACATCTCGCTCGACCGGGCGAGCTGGCACGTCTCCACCCCGCTCAGGCCGGCCGGCGTGCCGGTGCGCCTCACTGCTGGCGGAGGCTCTGCCAGGCGGCGGCGCCCAGCCCTTTGATCTCCTCTTCCGTGGGCGTGTGCGCGCCCGCGAACCACAGGCGGCACATCTCCTGCGCCGGACCCAGCCACAGCACGTAGCACATGGTCGGGTGGACGGGCTGGAGCAGGCCGTTCTTCATGTGCGGCCGCCACCAGTCGGACACCTGGCGGAAGAACGCGCGCCTGGCCTCGGCCACCTCCGCGCCGCCCGGCTCCTGCTTGCGCGGCGGCCGCTCGCTGACCAGCAGCCGGGCCCTCTCCGGGTGCTCGCCGGCCCAGCGCATGTGGAAGGCCACGACGGCCTCGATGCCGTCGCGAGCCTCCTTGTGGCCGACGAGCTCGGCGAGGAAGGCGTCCTGGTAGGCGGTGAGGATCTCGGCGTAGAGCACACCGAAGACGTGCTCTTTGCTGGCGAAGTGGTGGTAGAAGCTGCCGACGCTGACGCCGCTCTCCTCGCGGAGGCTGGCCAGCGTGGTGGCCGACACCCCGTCCTGGCTGAAGCGGCGGAGGGCGCCCTCGATGATGCGGGTCCGGCCGTCGCGTCCGTTCTTGGCACTCTTCACGCTGTCAATGGTGTGCCACCAGAACCTTGTTCCGCAAATAGACCGGCTGTATCGATCATAGCGGTCACCTCCACCGTTCCGGAGCAGACCGTCATCCGGGCGTCCGGCCAGAGCCTGCGGACGAGCCTGAGCACGCGCCGGTTCTCGCCCAGCACGTCCATGCCCACGGTCCTCGCGCCGCGCACGGAGGCCCGCAGCAGCAGCGTGTCGATCAGCCGGGGCCCGATCCCCTGCCCCTGCCACTGGTCCGCCACGACCACGGCGATCTCGACGTCAGCGCAGTCGCCCTTGAAGCTCATCGCGTGGCCGACGATCTCACCGTCCCCCAGAGTGGCGACGAGCGCGTCGCGGTGCTCGTCCATCGTGAGCAGCGCGCGCACCAGTCCGGGGGCCGGGCTGCTGATGCCCGTGAAGAACCGGAGCGTCTGCGTGTGCAGCGACAGCCCGGCCAGGAAGCGCCTGATCCGCTCCTCGTCGCCGGCGCGTGCGGGGCGGATCTGAGTTCGCTGCATAGACCCAGATTCTCAGTCGCAGCCTGAGTCTGTCAATTGAACTCAGATATACTGCAAAGATGAACGTTCCCTTCCGGGTGGACTTCCAGGTGGACAACTGCTCGATCGAGCGCACCCTGGACATCGTCGGGGAGAAGTGGACCTTCCTGGTGCTGCGTGAGGCGTTCAGCGGCGTACGGAGGTTCGCCGACATGCAGGCGATCACCGGCGCCCCCCGCCAGGTGCTCAGCGCCCGGCTGGCCCGGCTGGTCGACGAGGGCCTGCTGCGCAAGGAGCCCTACCGCGAGCCGGGTCAGCGGCAGCGCGACGAATACCGGCTCACCGAGAAGGGCCGCGACCTCTATCCGCTGCTGGTCGCGCTCATGCACTGGGGCGACAGATACCTGGCAGGCGAGGAGGGACCGCCGGTGGTGCTCACCCACCGCGACTGTGGCGCCCCCATCGAGCAGTACTTCCGGTGCGCCGACGGCCACGAGGTGGGCGGACCCCGCGAGGTGACCCCGGTGCCGGGGTCAGGAGCCGAGCTCAGCAGCGCATAGGCGCGTGCGGGGGCACCCCACCCGGTGCCTAGTCTTGAGAGCGTGTACCGGTTCCTGCTGACGCCCAGATGGCTCGCGCTCCATGTGGTGGTGCTGCTGGTCATCCCCGCCTTCGTGTTCCTCGGGCGGTGGCAGTTCGGGCGCTTCGAGGAGCGATCGGCCAACAGCGAGCGGGTCACCGCCAACCTCGAGGCCGCGCCCGTGCCGCTGGAGAAGCTGGTGCTCCCCGGGCAGCGCGTCCGCGAGGCGGACCGGTTCAGAAAGGTCCAGCTCACCGGCACGTACGACCCGGCCCACGCCCTGCTCGTACGCCGCCGCCCCCAGGAGGGGCTGAACGGCTTCTACGTCCTGACGCCCCTCGTCACCGGCGGCGGCACGGCGGTGATCGTGAACCGGGGCTGGGTCAAGGCAGGCGCCACCGCCGACGCCGCCCCCGAGGTGCCCCCTCCGTCCACCGGGCAGGTAACTGTCACCGGACGGCTACGGCTCAGCGAGACCGAGGAGTCCAGCGGTATCAGGGAGCGCTCCGGGCTGCCGCCGGGCCAGGTGCTGCTGATCAACGCCGACAAGATCGGGCAGGGGCTGCCGTACCGGCTCGTGGGCGGCTACGTGGAGCTGACCGAGCAGTCGCCCGAGCCCGCCACGGCCCCGGCGCCGGTGCCCGAGCCGGACGTGGGCGCCGGAGGCGGGCTCAACCTGGCGTACGGGATCCAGTGGTGGCTGTTCATCGGCATCGCCGTGGCCGGCTGGATCCTGCTGATCCGGCGCGAGGTGGCCGAGCGGAAGGCCGGGGAGCAGTCCAAGGAGTCCGTGACCACCGCCAATTAAGGTATTGAGGGTGATCCGCCACATTGAGTTCGCCAGTATCCGGAATTTTCGCGACGTAGGTGGATATGCCACCCAGGACGGGCGCACCGTCAGGTGGCAGCGCCTCTACCGGGCCGACTCGCTCGGCTGGCTGACCGGCGACGACCTCACGACCTACCGCGGGCTACGCGTCCGCATGGTCATCGACCTGCGCCATCCGTTCGAGATCGAGAAGGCGGGACGAGCCCCGGAGAACGAGGGGCAGCTCTACCAGAACCTCCCCATCGAGGGACGCCGCTGGGACACTTCGGTGTACAGCGAGGAGCTCGGCGTGGCGAGATATCTCGCCGACCGCTATCTGGAGATGACCGAGGACCGCGTCGACAACCTCAGGACCGCGCTGGAGGCGATCGCGCGGGCCGAGAACGCCCCCGTGGTGATCCACTGCGCCGCGGGCAAGGACCGCACCGGCGTGCTCACCGCCCTGGTCCTCTCGCTGGCGGGCGTCAGCGAGGACGACATCGTGGCGGACTACGCGCTCACCGGGCTGGCCACCGAGGCGTTCATCGCCGATTGGCGCAGGAGGCACCCTGACGCGCCGCGGTGGCCGGGGTTCGGGCTGGCGCCCGCCGAGACCATGCGCTTCTTCCTCACCGATCTGACGGCGCGGCACGGCTCGATCGAGAGGTACGTCACACAGGTCCTGAACGTTCCCCCCGCCACCATCGCCGAATTGCGCGACCATCTGCTGACTGAACCGGGCTCGGACGGGTAGTGGCAGCCCGGGTCGCGCCTGCTGCGTCCAGGCGAGCGGCCCAACCCGGGCCTGGGACCGCCCGCCATCCCCCTCCCGGCGGTCCCGGGTCAACAATCTTGGAGACCCAACGGATACGTCGCAGCTTGTTCGACGTTATCCGCTCGTCGTACGGTTACCTGCGTGACTACGCCGCTGCTCCCCGACCCTGACCCGAGGCGGCGCGACTACGTGATCATCTCCGCCGACGATCATCTGATCGAGCCTCCCGACCTGTTCGAAGGCCGGTTGCCGGAGAAGTATGCCGAGGTCGCGCCCAAGGTCGTGGAGACGGAGGCGGGGCACCAGGTCTGGCGCTACGGCGGGGCCACCTACCCGTGCGCCGGCATCGACGTGGGCGCCGGGCTGCCCCGCGAGCAGCGCACGCTCGACCCCATCAGGTTCGAGCACATGCGCCCCGGCTGCCACGACATCGAGGCCCGCATCCAGGACATGGACGTCGCGGGCATCTGGGCCGCGCTGTGCTTCCCCGGCATGCTGGCCGGGCAGTCCGGCATGCCGTTCGCCAGGACCCGCGACCAGGAGCTCGGGCTCGCCCTGGTCAAGGCGTGGAACGACTGGCACATCGACGTCTGGGCGGGCACCTATCCCGAGCGCATCATCGGCCTGCAGCTCCCGTGGCTGCCCGATCCCGACGTGGCCGCCAAGGAGATCCGCGCCAACGCCGCCCGCGGCTTCAAGGCCGTCGTCTTCCCCGAGTTCCCGACCCGGCTCCGGCTGCCGTCGATCCACACCGGCCACTGGGACCCGTTCTTCGCCGCCTGCGAGGAGACCGGCACGGTCGTCGCCCTGCACGCGGGCGACTCGTCGTGGTCGCCCGTGCCCTCACCCGACACGCCCATCGAGGCCATCACCACGCTGATGCCGACCACCGCCATGTTCGCCTGCGCCGACTGGCTCTGGTCCGGGGTGCCGCTGCGCTTCCCCTCGCTGCGCATCCTCATCGTCGAGGGCGGCGTGGGCTGGCTCCCGATGCTGGCCGAGCGCGCCGACTACGCCCTCGACCACCCGGTCGCCGGCGAGGCGTCGTGGGAGGGCGGGCTCAAGCCGAGCGAGGTGCTGCGCCGCAACTTCTTCTTCGGCACGCTCGACGACCACGCGCTGTCGGGCGTGCGGCTCGCGGTCGGCCTCGACCACGTGGTCCAGGAGAGCGGCTACCCGCACTCCGACTCGACCTGGCCGGACACGCAGAAGTCCGTGGCCCGCAACCTGGGCTCGCTCCCGCCCGCCGACATCGCCAGGGTCGCCTACGGCAACGCGGCCCGTCTGTTCGGCCACCCGCTGCCCTCACGTGCCTGGCTGCGGATGGAGGAGATCTAAGCCTCCTCTTCCAGGAGCCGCGCCTGGATGACGCGCCGCTCGTGCTCGACGTAGCGCCCGCTCTCGCCGAGCAGCGCGGCGGCGAGCCACAGGAACACGCCGAAGTCGTCGGCCACGCCGATCAACATCAGGAAGTCGGGCACCACGTCGACGGGCGACAGGATGTAGACCACCCCGAGCCCGAGCAGGGCCAGCCTGCCCTTGCCCATGCCGTCGTACTGCCCGCGCATGACCGCGCCGACCATCCGTGGAATCGCCCTGACCCTGGTCATCAAGCTGGGCGAGCCTGGCTTGGTCACCTCGCGGTACGTACGCCACGCCGCCGCTGCCCGTGCTGCCTTCGCCATCATGAGAACCCCCCTACCCCCGACCTCTCACGACATAACGCGTCGGCACGGCCACGAGTTCCTGGCGGTCAGCGCATCGCCCCGTGCTCGAACGGCCTGACCAGCTCGATCTGCGCGGCCACCCTGATCAGCAGGTCCTCCCTCCCCGCCGCCGCCACGAGCTGCACGCCCACCGGCAGGCCCGCCTCGGTCGTGTGCAGGGGCAGCGAGATGGCCGGCTGCCCGGTCGCGTTGATCGGCGAGGTGTACGCCACGGCGTGCCCGGTCCTGCCGAACGCGGTGCTGAGGTCGTCCGGCGGGATCCAGCCCACCGGGAACGGCGCGACGCCCAGCGAGGGCATCAGCAGCAGGTCGTTGCCCTCGCCCCACCACGCGGCCATGCGGCGTCGGAAGCCGTCCACCCACTGGGTGGCCAGGATGTGGTCGGCCGCGGTGTGCTTGTGCGCCGCGGCGAGCATGGCGGCGTTGCGCGGCTCCAGCTCCTCCGGCTGGACGGGCTTGCCGCGCAGCTCGCCCAGGCTCGCCACGTGCGCGGCCAGGTTGTTGGCCACGACGGCGCCGAACTGCTGGGCGAAGCCGGGCTCGCCGAGCGCCCTGGGGCCGTCGGGCGCGACGTCGTGACCGAGCGACTCCAGCAGCGCGGCCACCCTGGTGACGGCCTCGGTCAGCTCGGGCGACCCGGGCACGGCCCCGTTGGGATGCCTGGCGACGAACCCGATCCGGAGCCGCCCCGGCTCCCTGCCCACCTCGGCGGCCAGCGGCCCCGGCAGGGCGGGAGCGTCGTACGGGTCGCCCGGGTACAGGCCGGACACGACGTCGAGAGCCGCCGCCGTGTCACGCACGCTCCTGCTCACGAACCCCGCGCACGAGAACCCGCTCCACCCCTCGCCCATGGCCGGCCCGGCGCTCACCCGCCCGCGCGTCGGCTTGAGGCCCACCAGACCGCACAGGGACGCCGGGATGCGGATCGAGCCGCCCCCGTCGCTCGCGGTGGCCAGCGCCACCATCCCCGCCGCCACCGCCGCCGCCGACCCCCCGCTCGAACCGCCCGGCGAGTACGCGGGGTCGTACGGATTGCGCGTGGGCCCGAACGCCACCGGCTCCGTGGTGATCGTGCTGCCGAACTCGGGGGTGTTCGTCCGCCCGAGCATGACGAACCCGGCCTCGCGCAGCCGCACGACGCCGTAGCCGTCCACGCCGGGCTCGATGCCGTCGCGCACGTTCGAGCCCGCGCTGTACGGCTCGCCCGCCTGCCGCCAGCCGAGGTCCTTGAGCAGGATCGGCACGCCGCGGAACGGCGCGTCCTCCGGGATGGAGTCGATCTCGGCCAGCGCCCGCTCGAACCGGCGGTGGATGACCGCGTTCAGCGCGCCGTCGTGGGCCTCGATGTGCGCGATGGCGGCCTCGGCCAGCTCCCGCGCCGACACCTGCCCGTCCCTGACCGCCTGGGCCTGACCGACCGCGTCCAGCCTGAGTACGTCGTCCATGCCACGCTCCTACGCCTTCGGGGCCAGCTCCCGCACGGCCTGCTCGATGGAGACCTCCCCGCCCGGGATGGGCGCGAGAACAGGGGTGTCGAGCCCGCTGTCCACGTACTGCCGGATCCGTGCCCGGCAGGTGGCCGCGTCGCCGTGCACGATCAGGGCGTCGACCACCTCGTCGGGGATGGCCTTGAGCGCCGCCTGCCGGTCGCCGGCCCGCCACGCCTCGTGCATGGGACGCAGCACCTCGCCGCGGCCCAGCCAGTCGTGGAAGGCGGCGTACACCGGGACGGTCAGGTAACTGGCCAGCATCCACCTGGCCATCTCGCGCACCCGGTCGGCGTCCTCGCTCACGCAGACGAACAGGCGGGCGATCAGCTCCGTGCCCTCGCCGATCTCGGCGCGCACCTTGCGTACGTCGTCGGGCGAGAGCCAGTTCGTGATCGCGCCGTCGGCCTCCTCGGCGGCCAGCCTGAGCATCCTGGGCCGGAGCGCGGCCAGCACGATCCTGGGCGGGACCTCCGGGGCCCGCTCCAGCTTGAACCCCTTGACCTCGAACGTCTCGTACGCCTCCGAGACCTTCTCCCCCGCCAGGGCCTTCTTCAGGAAGCGCAGCGTGTCACGCGTGCGCGCGTACGGCCGCTCGAACCGCCCCGCGTTCCACCGCTCCACGATCGCCGGCGAGGACGCGCCGATGCCCAGCACGAACCGCCCGGGCGCCAGGTCGGCCAGCGTGGCCGCGGACATCGCCAGCAGCCCAGGACCGCGTGTCGAGACGGGCACGATGGCGCTGCCCAGCCTGAGCCCCGGCGCCCACTGCGCGGCCATGGCCAGCGGGACGAACCCGTCGGCCCCGTTGACCTCGGCGGACCACGCGTCGGTGTAACCGAGCCCGGGCAGCTCCTCGATCAGCTCCCGCGACCTGGACAGCGGGCGATCGGAGAACGGGATGGTCATGCCCCAGTTCTGACTCATTCACGCACCGTACCAACCGACCGGTATGTGATTCTAGGCGCGCAACTCGTGGACCGCCGCGATGAAGTCCTTCGTAATTCCCCTCAAACCAGGCAGATGCGACAGCCCGACCAGCCGGTCCACGAGCGGCACCGTCACCTCGATCAGGCGGTACGTACGCGCGCACCCCGGCGAGGTGTCGTGCACCCAGAACAGCACCATGCCCATGGACAGCAGCCAGAGCAGCTCGGGCAGCTCCTCGCGGAGCTCGGCGTTCATGCGGTCGCGCGACCCCTCGACGACCTGGCGGTAGATCGCGATGGAGGCCTCGCGGGCGGGCGACGACTGCTTGCTGAACGGGCTCAGCGGGTTGGTCGGCTCCGCCGCGTGCTTGTAGAACTTGACGGCGAACTCGTGGTAGGGCTCGGACACGCGTACCCACTCGCGTAGCACGCCGCTCAGCCTGGCCGCGAACGATCTCTCGGTGGCCAGGAACTCCTTGCAGGCCGCCTCGTGCTCGGCCTGGGCGCGGTCGTAGTACGCCTGGATCAACGCCTCCTTGCTCTCGAAGTAGTAGTAGGCGTTGCCCACGGACACCCCGGCCTCGGCGGCGATGGCACGCATTGTGGTCGCGTCGAAGCCGCGCTCCCTGAACAACCGCAATGCCGTCTCGACGATGACCTCTCGGGTGCTCTCCGATCCTCGGTTTCGGGCTTCGGACACGTTCGTCACTTTACGTCGTGATGGGGCACCGAGCAGAAAACCTGCTCATCTGCCTGCCGCCCCTCCGTTGTGTCGGGCCAGGGCCATAGCGGCAGCCCAATTTAGCAGGTTTCCCGGTCCAAGGTCATGGAGCCGCACGGTGATCGCCGCCACAAGGCAAAGTTGCGACCGCGGCATGAGTTATCTCCTGTGAATGGTGGGATTGTCGTTTGTGGCGGAAGGGCTATTTCCGCGAAAAGGCATCGACATGTGGATACGTGGAACAGTGCGTCTCACAGCAGTCGCACTCCTCGGCGTTGAGATCTCCATAATCGCGCTGGCCTCGGCCGCTTCAGCCGCTACCCACCCCGGAGGGTCGCCGGTGCCGAGCAGCCACGACAGGGCCGGACCCACCGACTGGGACTACGAGCTCGGGCCTCGTCCTGAGAGCTCATGGGCCCGCGAATGGCTCATGATGGGCCGCAACGACGTTGTGGACCTCCTGGACCAGCCGATGAGCGAATCGGCCGGCACGCAGGACTGGATCGTGGAGCCCGAGGCCGCGCAGCGGCCGCCACGTCCTCCGGCCGCCGAGCCCGCCGCAGGGCGCGTACGCGTCCGATCGGCTCGAATATCCAAGGCGCGTCCGCGCCTGCCCCGCAAGAACGCCCGCGTCGACCTGACGCGCGTCCTGCCCCGGCAAGGGGCCATGCAGATGACCCACGCCATCGCCAGCGGCTGGCTGAGGAGTGAGGGCGTGCGGACGAAGTCGACCGGCAACTGCACGAGCAAGCACATACACCGCTGCACCTCGCTCGACTCGGTGCGGACCGGGACGATCGCCGGAATCATGGAGCTGAGGCGCGAGAGCAAGTGCCCGATCATGGTGACGGGCGGCACGGAAACAGGCCATGCTCCCGGGGTCTACAGCCATGGGAACGGCTACAAGCTCGACATCTCCCACAACAGCTGCATAGATCCGTACATCACGAAAAATTATGACAAGGCCGGAGTGCGCAGCGACGGCGCGCCGCTGTACCGCTCGGACTCAGGCACGCTTTTCGCCGACGAGAGCAGCCATTGGGACATCCTCTTCCGGTGAGGGCTGCTCGTTCACAGTACCGGTTCGGGCTCCCGCCGTCGGGACGCCACGCCTGCGGGACGGGCAGCCGGTTGCCGCGGCCGTGAGACGGCGGACGCCGCGCAGGAAGCACGGCGTCACACCATCTGACGGACTGGACTACAGCTCGGCCGCGATCAGCTCGGCGATCTCCGCCGCGTTGAGCGCCGCGCCCTTGCGCAGGTTGTCCCCGCACACGAACAGGTCGAGCGTGTTGGGGAAGTCGATCGCCTGCCGGATGCGGCCCACGTAGGTCGGGTCGTTGCCCACGACGTCGAGCGGCGTCGGGAACACGCCGTTGGCCGGGGCGTCCATGAGGACCACCGTCGGCGCCGCCTCAAGGACGCGGTGCGCGTCGGCGACCGTGATCTCGCGCTCGAACCGCGCGTGCACGGCCAGGGAGTGGGTCGTGACCACCGGCACGCGCACGCAGGTCGCGGAGACCTTCAGGTCGGGGATGCCGAGGATCTTGCGGGACTCGTTGCGGAGCTTGAGCTCCTCCGAGGCCCAGCCGCCGTCCTTGTAGGAGCCCGCCCACGGCACCACGTTGAACGCGATGGGCGCGGGGAACGGCGAGTCCTCGGGCAGCTTGTTGGCCAGCACCTTGCGTACGTCGCCGGCCGCCTGCCCGACCGTGCGGTCGCCGGCCAGCGCCTCGACCTCGTCGTAGAGCCGCGCGGAGCCCGCCACACCGGCGCCCGACACCGCCTGGTAGGAGGCGACGACCAGCTCGGTGAGCGTGTACTCGGCGTGCAGCGCCCCCATGGCCGCCATCATCGACAGCGTCGTGCAGTTGGGGGTCGAGATGATGTTGCGCGGCCGGTTGCGGGCGTCGAGCGGGTTGACCTCGGGCACGACCAGCGGCACGTCCGGCTCCATGCGGAACGTGCCCGACTTGTCGATCGCGATCGCGCCGCGCTCGGCCGCGATCGGCACCCACACCGCCGACACCTCGTCGGGCACGTCGAAGATGGCCACGTCGATGCCGTCGAAGACCTCGGGCGCGAGGGCCTGGACCACGACGTCCTCACCGCGTACCTGGAGCACCTTGCCCGCCGAGCGCGGCGAGGCGACGAGACGGATCTCGCCCCAGATGTCCTCACGGGACGACACGATGTCGCGCATGACGGTGCCGACAGCACCGGTCGCGCCGATCAGAGCGAGATTGGGCCTGCTGCTCATCGTCCACTACCTCCGTACACCACGGCTTCGACCTGGTCGGCGTCGAGCGAGAACGCGCGGTGGGCGGCCGTCACGGCCGCGTCGACGCCGTCCTGCCCGACGATCACTGAGATGCGGATCTCCGAGGTGGAGATCATCTCGATGTTGACCCCCACGTCGGCGAGGGCCGCGAAGAACGTCGCCGTGACGCCGGGGTGCGAGCGCATGCCCGCCCCGATCAGCGACACCTTCCCGATCTGGTCGTCGAAGAGCAGCGACTCGTAGCCGATCTGGGCCTGGATCTTCTTCAGCGACGTCAGCGCCGTCTGGGCGTCGGCCGTGGGCAGCGTGAAGGAGATGTCCGTGCGGCCCGTGGCCGCGGCCGAGACGTTCTGCACGATCATGTCAATGTTGATCTCGGCGTCTGCCAGCGTTTTGAAGATCGAGGCAGCCTCTCCGACCTTGTCGGGGACCCCGACAACAGTGATCTTGGCCTCGCTCCGGTCGTGCGCGACGCCGGAGATGATCGGCTGCTCCATCTCGGTTCCTTCGGTGTAAGGGTCGGAGACGACCCACGTGCCTTCCTTGGTGCTGAAAGAGCTGCGTACGTGAATCGGCAGGTCGAACCGGCGCGCGTATTCGACGCAGCGCAGGTGCAGGATCTTCGAGCCGCAGGCGGCCATCTCCATCATCTCGTCGTAGGAGATCCTGGGGATCTGCCGCGCCGCCGACACGATGCGCGGGTCGGCGGTGAACACGCCGTCGACGTCGGTGTAGATCTCGCACACGTCGGCCTGCAGAGCCGCCGCCAGCGCCACCGCCGTGGTGTCGGACCCACCGCGACCCAGCGTGGTGATGTCCTTGGTGTCCTGCGAGACGCCCTGGAACCCGGCCACGATCGCGATGCGGCCCTGGTCGATCGCCTCACGGATGCGGCTGGGCGTCACGTCGATGATGCGCGCCTTGCCGTGGGTGGAGTCGGTGATCACACCTGCCTGCGAGCCGGTGAACGAACGGGCCTCGTGGCCGAGGTTGGCGATCGCCATCGCCAGCAGGGCCATCGAGATGCGCTCGCCCGAGGTCAGCAGCATGTCGAGCTCGCGGCCCGGAGGCAGCGGCGACACCTGCTCGGCCAGGTCGAGCAGCTCGTCCGTCGTGTCGCCCATGGCGGAGACGATCACGACCACGTCGTTGCCGGCTTTTTTCGTCGCGACGATCCGCTGCGCGACCCGCTTGATGCAGGACGCGTCGGCGACGGACGAACCACCGTACTTTTGCACAACGAGCGCCACGAGAGTCTCCCGGTTTGGACTGTGAGCTGCCAGTCTACTGGGGCCATCTCATGCGGCCGATGGGCCGTTCCACAATATGGATGATCAGACCGCGGTGGTCTCCTCGGCCACGTCGAGGCGCGAGTGCGCGGCCAGGGCCTGCAGCGCGCGCATCGCGGCGCCCGCGTGGTTGCCCCAGGTGTTGAAGTAGGAGTACTGCCACCACCAGAGCGCCTCGTGGGGACGCCCCGCGTGGTAGTGGCGCAGCCCGTGGATGAGATCGGCGGCGACCGCGGTCAGGTCGTCGGAGAGCCGGTACGGGGTGACGCCGGTGTCCTTGTACGGGTCGAACACCTCGGCGTAGTCGTCGACGGCCTCCAGCCGCTCGGCCAGCGCGGTGCGCACCCCGTCGATGTCGGGGTCCTCGCTCATCGGCGGCTCGTTGTTGCCCGAGAGGATCACGTCGCGGTTGGCCCCGAGCTTGGCGCCCGCCAGACTCACCTGCGCGACCTCCACCAGCAGCAGCGACCAGATGGCGTCTCCGCCCTCACCGTTCGCCACCCTGGTCAGACCGTCGACGTAGTCCTGCGCGTGCACGGAGATCTCTTCCGCAAGGGCGCTCCACTGGTCAGACATCCAGCAGCCTCCGTCCTTCGAACGCGCGGCCCAAGGTCACCTCGTCGGCGTACTCGAGGTCACCGCCCACAGGCAGACCGCTGGCCAGTCGTGTCACTTTGATGCCCATCGGCTTGACCAGACGGGCCAGATAGGTAGCAGTCGCCTCACCCTCGAGATTGGGGTCGGTGGCGAGAATGAGCTCGGTCACCCGGCCGTCGGCCAGGCGCGTCATGAGCTCGCGTATGCGCAGGTCGTCGGGGCCGATGCCGTCGATCGGGCTGATCGCGCCGCCGAGCACGTGGTAGGTGCCGCGGAACTCGCGCGTCTTCTCGATCGCCACGACGTCCTTCGACTCCTCGACCACGCAGATCACGTGCGTGTCGCGGCGCGGGTCGCGGCAGATACGGCACTCTTCCTCCGAGGCCACGTTGCCGCAGACCCGGCAGAAGCGGACCTTCTCCTTGACCTCCAGCAACGCGTGCGCCAGCCGCTTGACGTCGGCAGGATCGGCCGCCAGCAGGTGGAACGCGATCCGCTGCGCGCTCTTGGGACCGACGCCGGGCAGCAGGCCGAGCTCGTCGATCAGGTTCTGGACGACCCCTTCGTACATGCCTAGAACCCTGGCAACTGTCCGAGGCCGCCGCCGCCCAGCCCCTGGGCCAGCGGGCCGAGCTTCTCCTGCTGCAGGTCGGCGGCTGCGCGGACGGCATCGCGGACGGCCGCGATCACCAGGTCGGCGATCGTGTCGGCGGTGTCCTGCGGGTCGGCGGCGTCGATGACGCTCGGGTCGATCTTGAGCTCGAGCAGCTCGCCCGAACCGTTGACGACGGCCGTGACCATGCCGCCGCCCGACGAGCCCTCGATCTGCGCGTCGTTGAGCTCCTGCTGGGCGCTCACAAGCTGCTGCTGCATGAGCTGGGCCTGCTCCAGCAGCTGCTGCAGGTTGACATCCCCTGGGTTCACCGTGGTGCGCTCCTCGTGGCTCCGCATTCGTGACTCCACGAGCCTACGGGGTTTGGGCGGCGTCATGTACTGGGGTGCCCCCGCCTATGGGATGTTTTTGGCCGGATCTCGGCCCCCCTCCAGCGTCCGAGACCCGGCCACCACGTCGGCGGAGCGGCCGCACCACGCCGACGCGTTGATCCAGGACCCTAACGAGCCCAACGTTGCACACAGGTTGCGTACGTTCAACCACTCTCCGCAATCCCCCCGAATGGCTTGCGCGGATCGTCCGCAAGACGGATGCTTCAATTGACTACTTGGAGTGACCGATGAGTTACGCCCATCTCAACGCGTACTCCCGTCTTCTGCGCGGAGCACACGAAGCGGCGGGGACCGGCCGCGCCCTGCCGGAGCTGCCGCGCCGCCTGATCACCGCATCTTGGGAACGTTCCCTGCAAGCCGGGATCGATCCGGAGAGCACGAGCGCGCCACTGGTTTACGACCGTCCCCGCATAAAGGACGCTCGTCAGGCCCATCCCCTGCGCCCGTTGCTGCCCATGATCGCCGAGACGCTCACCGGCCTGGCCGACGAGGTGTTGATCGTCACCGATGGTGACGGCCGTGTGCTCTGGCGTGACGGCAGTCACTCGATCATGAGCCGCGCCGATCGGATCGGCCTGGCCGACGGGCACCAATGGACCGAGGACAGCGTCGGCACCAACGGCATCGGCACCGCCCTCGCGGCCGGCCGGCCCGTGCACGTCTACTCCGAGGAGCACATCATGCGGGTGCTGCACATCTGGTCGTGCAGCGCCGCGCCCATCACCGATCCCGACTCCGGCATGGTCATCGGCTGCGTCGACGTCAGCGGCACCGCGCGCAGCCTGCATCCGGCCACCGTCGCCCTGGTCGCCGCCACGGCCAAGCTCGCCGAGACCCAGCTCGCGCTGCGCATGCACGAGCGCGACGAACGCCTGCGCCGCCGCTACGAGTCCCTGCGCGGGCGGCCCGGCGTGCTGCTGTCGTCCACCGGCCGGGTCCTGCTGGGCGACCCGGCGGGCGACCTGGGCGAGCGCCTGCGCCTCACCGGCCGCCAGGTGATGTTCGGCGACGGGTCCGTCGGGCTGCTGGAGCCGTTCTCCGAGGGGTACCTCCTGCGTCCCGCGCCGTCCGACACGCCTCCTGCCCTCGCCCTCACGTTCCTCGGCGAGAGGCCGCCCAGTGCCACGTTCGGCGAGCTCGACCGGCCGCTGTCGCTGCGGCACGCGGAGATCCTGGCCCTGCTGGCGCTGCATCCGCACGGGCTGACGGCCGAGCAGCTCTCGTTCCACCTCTACGGGGACGACGGCAATCCGGTGACGATCAGGGCGGAGATCCACCGGCTGCGGACCCAGCTGGGTGAGGCCATCGCGGCCAAGCCGTACCGGCTGACGTGCCCGCTGGAGGCCGACTTCCTGGAGGTGCGACGCCACCTGTCGGTGAACGACACCCGTGCGCTGGCCTGCACGTACACGGGTCCGCTGCTGCTGCGCTCGGAGTCGCCGGAGATCCGCCGCGAACGCGACGAGCTGGAGGCGCAGGTGCGTGCGTGCCTGCTCCGGCACGGGTCGCCTGACGAGCTGTGGGCGTACGCGCAGACCTCCAACGGCCATGACGACTACGAGGTCCTGGAGCGCCTCGCCTCCCTTCCCCACACCGACCCCCGCTCCGCCGCCGCGCGCTCCCGCCTTTGCGTGTGAGCCTTTTGGAGCGCTCCCATTCGACGCTCCACGGCCGCACCCCGCCCACCATCTGGGTGGGACGTCCATCGAGCAGCCACGAGCAAGAGGGTCCACCCGTGCCGAGTGGGGCGTCGTAGAGCGGGCGGTGCGGTGTGGCGCGTCGCGTCGCGTCGCTGAGAGGCGCTTGCGGATCAGGTGTGGTCGATTTCGCCGATCACCTGGGCGCCCAGCTCACGTTCCAGCAGAGCCATGCCCGAGACCGCGTCCACGTCGGCGTCCGCGTCGTTCAAGGGGTCCACGTCGTCCGAGAGCGGGACCTTGTTGCGGCTCGGGACCGTCTCCGGCCAGGCCGCGGCGCCGCCACGGGCGGTCGGGGCGCGGGGGCCCGCCTGGGCGGCGGCCCTCGCCGCCGACTTCGCGGCGGCCATGCCAGTACCGCCCGCACCCGGTGAGACGCCCCCGGACGGAGCCGCCACCGCAACGGCGGCCTGTGCGACGGGCATCGTGCGGGTCGGGTCCGGGGTGGGCGGAGAGCCGGGGCCGAAGTCGTCGGGAGCGTCGGGCCAGGACTCGTCCGTGGTCTGGCGTCCAGGAGAGGCGGCCGGAGG
This sequence comes from Nonomuraea helvata, assembly GCF_039535785.1. NCBI lineage: Bacteria > Bacillati > Actinomycetota > Actinomycetes > Streptosporangiales > Streptosporangiaceae > Nonomuraea > Nonomuraea helvata. The sequence continues at coordinate 1,952,484 of NZ_BAAAXV010000009.1, read as the reverse complement.
TTGGTCGGAGCCGGGCTCCTGGGCGTCGTGGGCGCCGCCGTGCGACGCCGTACGGCCCTGGGGCTGGGACGCGACATGCGCGCCTGCCGCCCCTTGAGACCCGGCCGACCCGGCCGACCCTGTCGGGCCCGCCACCGCGCCGTTACCCGCGGCCGGCCCACCATGACCCGCGGCCGGGCCGGCGTGACCTCCGGCCGGGCCACCGTGCGACGGAGGCCGAGAGGAGCCTCGGGGAGGAGGCGGGGAGCCGCCGACGACCGCTTCGACGCGCCACGTGCCGCCGAGCACGTCGCCGAGCGCGCCGGCCACCACGGCGTCCTTGCCGCCGCCCGTGAAGTTCTTCATCGCGCCGACCTGGGTGAAGCCCAGCGTGACGATATTGCCTTCCACGCCCACCACCTGGGCGTTGGTGCTCACGTTCGCCCAGACCACGATGCTGCGCTGCTTGAGCGAGGCGAGCACGGCGGCCCACTGCGCCTGTACGGCGCCGACCCCGCTCCCCGTGGGAGCGCCGCCGGCCGGTCCCCCGCTTTCCGCCTGAGACGTCTGCGGCGCGCCGCCCACCGCCGCCGCCTGCGTACCGCCTGATGCCCCCGCGGACGGGGAGCCAGGACGTACCGGCTCGGGCCGGTCGTCAGCCCCCGCAACCGCTGCCGGCTCAGCACCGGCGGCATGCGGCTGCGCAGCTGGAACGGCAGGCGCCTGAGCATTCTCGCCGGCCGGACCATCCCCCGCCACCGCGGAGACCCGGGCGCCGGCGTGGCCCGACGCGGTGCCGGGCCGCGGAATGGGGACGGCGGCCGGGGTGGGCGCCCCGACCGCGGAGGCGGGCGCGGCGGGAGCGGCCCGTACGGCCATCTGGGCGACGGCGCCGCCGCGTTCGAGGCGTTCGAGGCGGGCGAGCAGAGCCTCCTCGCCCTGCGAGGCGCCGGGGAGCAGCACGCGGGCGCACATCAGCTCGAGCAGCAGCCGCGGCGACGTGGCGCCGCGCATCTCGGTGAGACCCGCGTTGAAGACCTCCGCCGCGCGGGTCAGCTCGGCCGGGCCCATCGAGGCGGCCTGCTGGACGAGACGTTCGAGTTCGTCGGCGGGGCGGTCGAGCAGGCCGCTGGAGGCAGCTTCGGGAACGTTCGCCAGGATCACCAGGTCGCGGAAGCGTTCGAGCAGGTCGGAGGCGAAGCGGCGGGGGTCGTGGCCGCCCTCGATCACCCGGTTGACCGCGTGGAACACCTGTCCGCCGTCACGTGCCGCGAACGCGTTGACGACCTCGTCGAGCAGGTCGCCGTCGGTGTAGCCGAGCAGGGAGACGGCCTTGGCGTACGTGATGCCGTCCTCCTCGGCCCCGGCGAGGAGCTGGTCGAGGATGGAGAGCGAGTCACGCGCGGAGCCCGCGCCCGCGCGTACGACGAGGGGCAGCGCGGCGGGCTCGAAGGGCACGTTCTCGGAGGTGAGGATCTCCTCCAGCAGACCGCGGAGCGTCGCGGGCGGCATCAGCCGGAACGGGTAATGGTGCGTACGCGACTTGATCGTCCCGATGACCTTTTCCGGCTCGGTCGTCGCGAAGATGAACTTCAGGTGCGGCGGGGGCTCCTCGACGAGCTTGAGCAGCGCGTTGAAACCCTCGCGGGTCACCATGTGCGCCTCGTCGATGATGTAGATCTTGTAACGCGCGGAGACGGGGGCGAAGAAGGCCCGTTCGCGCAGGTCGCGCGCGTCGTCCACGCCACCGTGCGAGGCGGCGTCGATCTCGATGACGTCGAGGTGACCCGGCCCGGTCGGGGCGAGCGCGACGCACGACTCGCAGACGCCGCACGGGTCGGGCGTCGGACCCTGCTCGCAGTTGAGAGAGCGCGCCAGGATGCGGGCGCTGGAGGTCTTGCCACATCCGCGGGGACCGCTGAACAGGTAGGCGTGATTGATCCGCCTCGTGCGCAACGCCTGCCGCAACGGATCGGTGACGTGCTCCTGACCCTTGACCTCGGCGAACGTCCCGGGCCGGTACTTGCGATAAAGCGCAAGGCTCATGCGACCATCCCGCCTGCGAGGGGCTCTCAACGAAGAGACCCCTCGCACACCCGCCAGAGCCCGCTTATCCTTGCTGCCTTCCGGCCCTGGGGAGGTTCACAGGATGACGCCGCGCGAGGGGTCCCTGAACAGTCTAGCCGGATGCCGCAGTGCTTGCTCCACCCCGGAAAAGGTGGTCTGCGCACGCCCAGAAGTCCGGTAAGCTCGTCGGCGGAGGATTCGCCTAGTGGCCGAGGGCGCACGCTTGGAAAGCGTGTATAGGGCAACCTATCAGGGGTTCAAATCCCCTATCCTCCGCGCCTGGTTGAGGCAGTAAACGCGAAGGGGCCGACCCCATCCAAGTCGGCCCCTTTCGCTATTCGGGTCTCAGTTTGGGTCTCAGTTGGCCTTTCCAGAGCCCCTGTCTGCCTCCCAGATGAGACCCCCGACTTGCTTGGCCACGGTCTGCCGGATGCCGTCTGTCACGTGCTGATACCGCGCCGCCATGCCCGAGCCGGACCACCCCATGATCGCCATGACCGTGCGCTCAGGCACGCCGAGAATGGCGGTGTGGCGGGCGTCGTGAAGACGGCCATCCCGTAGGCCAGTGGCCTTGAGCAGGGCCTTCCACTCGTGGTAGTCGGTGTACGGACTCACGGGCTGGCCGGTCGCCGTGGTGAAGACCCAGTCCCCCTCTTGCCAGAGCTGGCGAGCCTCTTCGCGGTCCCTGTCCTGCTCTGCCTTGTGCTTCCTGAGCAGGGTCACCAGCTCATCCGGCAGGCCGATCACGCGCCGTCCAGCCTTCGACTTGGTGTCTGACGTGGCCTCGTTGACCTGCTTGCGTTTCGGGCAGTAGCCGGGTTTCCGGCCACAGGGCTGGTCGCCACCGCCATGGGCGTACTTGGGACGCTGACGACTGCGCCGCACCCGCAGAATGCCCTTGTCGAGGTCCACGTGCGCCCAGCGCAGGCCCAGGGCCTCACCTTGACGCAGGCCGAGCGCGATCCCCACCGCGCGCTGGAGGGGCAGTAGGTCTCGCAGGGCGCTTCGAGACCCGTTGCGAACCTGAACGCCCCGAGCGCCCGAATCGGTCGCGCGCTCGGTCTGCGGTCTGGTTCGCATCACGACGGTGTTGAGCAGGTGGGATCGGGCGCCGATGAGAAATGGCGCCGACAGCCGTCTAAGTAGACGTCCGGTGAAAACGCGCTGCGCGCATCAAGGGAGAGCAACGAGATGAGACCACTTCGATACTCGATCAACGTCACGCTCGACGGCTGCTGCCATCACGAGGCAGGGCTCCCCCCGGACGAGGAGTCGATGCGTTACTGGACCGCTGAGATGGAGCGAGCCGATGCCCTGCTATTCGGCCGGGTGACCTACGAGATGATGGAGTCGGCGTGGCGGAAGCCGGCCACGGACACGTGGCCTGACTGGATGGATGAGTGGCAGATCCCGTTCGCCGAGACCATCGACCGGGCGAAGAAGTACGTCGTGTCGAGCACGCTGAGCGCGGTCGATTGGAATGCCGAGCTGGTGCGAGGCGACTTCGGGCAAGCGGTTCAGCGGCTCAAGCAGGAGTCAGGCGAGGGCCTGTGGGTGGGTGGCGTGACGCTCCCCCTGGCGTTGGCAGATCTGGGACTGATCGACGAGTACGAGTTCCTTGTGCAGCCGGTCCTTGCCGGACACGGGCCGACGTTGCTCGCCGGTCTGCGCGAGCGCATCCAGCTCGAGCCCGTGGACCGCCGTAAGTTCCGGTCGGGGGCGGTCGCCCTGCGATACCGGCCCACGCGAGTTACGGCTTGACGTGATTTATCCTGGCACGTTGGCCTCTCCCTCGCGACGGAACGACGGCTCGGAGTCGCGTTGGCCGCGCTGGCCGTGCCCCCGAACGCGCGGACATATCGACGAGGGACATCGCCCCGAGGTGCCGGTAGCGGACAGGGCAAACGTTGCGAATCGCCGTATACTGCTCGACCTTGGTCGCCGATATGCGCATGGGGCCTCTCTCATGCCTTCCATTCATCCCGGGGACGGTGGTGTCCGGGATCAAGAGTTCAGCAACACCCTCTCAACGAACGATCCACGTCAACTAGGGCTGGGCTTGAGGGCCTGGACTATGGCGGAGTGGAGCCCGCCACCAGCGTCGGTGGTGGGCGTGATGCGGATGCTGGCGAAGCCCACGTCTCGTAGTACGTGCTCATACTCGCGAGCGGTGAGGGTGCCGTTGGCGCAGCCGACGTGTTGTTCGGCGGCGGCCCGCTGGTCGGGGTCCAGGCCGTCGTCGGCGATGACGTCGCTGATACCCAGGCGTCCTCTGGGTGTCAGGACGCGGAAGGCTTCGGCCAGCACGGCGGGTTTATCCGTGGACAGATTGATGACGCAGTTGGAGATGACGACGTCCACAGCGGCCTCGGGCAGCGGGATGTCCTCGATGTGGCCATGCAGGAACTCGACGTTCTTCGCTCCGGCCTGTTCGGCGTTGGCGCGGGCCAGGGCGAGCATGTCGAGGCTGGCGTCCAGGCCGTAGACGCGGCCGGTGGGGCCGACGCGGCGGGCGGACAGCAGTACGTCCAGGCCGCCGCCGGAGCCAAGGTCCAGCACCGTTTCGCCGGGGTGAAGGTCGGCGACGGCGAGCGGGTTGCCACAGCCGAGGCTGGCGCGCAGGGCCGCTTCCGGCACATCGGGTGCGTCACTGTCGGCGTAGGCGGCGGCGCCGAAGCAGCCGTCGGTGAAAGCGCCGGCCTCGCAGTCCAGCGGCGTGCCGCCGGACGCCGCCAGTTGGGCCAGCCCGGAGTAGCGCTGAACGGTGGCCTCACGCCGATCGGTGGGTTCACTCATCGGTGTCTCCTGACGCGGGGGTACAGGTGGGCGGTGCGGGAGCAGGGCGGCCCATGACGAGATCGGCGGCGCTGGGGAAGCACTCCACACACGCGGTGTTGATCCAGTAGAACGCCGAGGTGCCGACGCGCTCGACCAGCACGAACCGCACCTCTGAAAGGGTCTTGAGGTGCGCTGAGACGGTGGACTGGCCCACGTCCACGGCTTCGACGATTTCGCCCACGCTCATCGGCACGCCACGGCGGGCCAGCAGCGAGACGATCTGCACGCGGGTGGCGTCGGCCAGGGCCTTGAACCACGAGGCGTACGTGGCTGCGGTCGGCCGATCAAGCGGGCCCTTCTCTCCATCCATCGTTAATCGACGATAGACGATGAAAGGCGGTCCGGAAAGCCTCCAGGATGAGAGCGGCCGGCCTCCGGCCGAGAGTTCACGTCACCGTGGGGCTGCGGCGCTCGATCAGGACGACGTCCCGCCAGATCCCGTGGTGGCGGCCGATGCGTTCACGGGTGCCGATCACCCGAAACCCGGCGCGTGCGTGCAGGGCCAGACTGGCGATGTTCTCAGGGAAGATGCCGGACTGGATCGTCCAGATGCCTGCGGCCTCGGTGGAGGCGATCAGTGCCCGCAGCAGTGCCAGGCCGACGCCACGGCGGCGGGCACCCGGGTGCACGTAGACCGAATGCTCGACCACCCCGGCGTAGGCGCTGCGGGCCGAGACGGCCGACGCGGCGATCCAGCCGAGTACCCGGCCGGGCGTGCCGTCGAGGGTGCCCAGGGCGACATGGCGGTGGTCGGACAGCCTGGACGCGTCGAACTGCGCCCAGGTCGGGGCGGTGGTCTCGAAGGTGGCCTGGCCTTCGTCGATGCCGAGCTGGTAGACGGCCAGCACCTGATCGGCATGGGCGGCACGCATGGACTCGATGAGTGGCCCGTGGGCCGTCGCGCCCGGGTTCGTGGTGACGCTCACCTGTCTGCGGGAGTGGGGATGAGGTCAGCGATCAGCGCACGTACACGAGCCTCGATCGCGTCCCGGATCGGGCGTACGGCTTGGACGCCCTGCCCGGCCGGGTCGTCCAGCACCCAGTCCTCGTAACGTTTGCCGGGGAAAATGGGGCAGGCGTCGCCGCAACCCATGGTGATCACGACGTCGCTGGCCTGTACAGCATCGATGCTGAGCATCTTGGGGATCTCGGCGGAGATGTCGATGCCACGCTCTGCCATCGCCGCCACCACGGCCGGGTTCACCTGATCGGCGGGCGCGGAACCGGCCGAGCGCACGCGTACCCGATCGCCGGCCAGGTGGGTCAGGAAGGCGGCGGCCATTTGGGAGCGGCCCGCGTTGTGCACGCACACGAACAACACCTGCGGCGCATCGATCTGATCGGACATGGCTGTCTCCTATCGAGGCTGATCAGCGGCGGCCTGGTAGGCGGAGCCACGGGCGGGCTCCGTACCGGGCTGCGGGTTGTTCGGGTAGAACACGACCAGCAGCAGGCCGCCGAGCGCGGCACCGGCCAGTTGGGCGACGATGAACCCGGGCACCGAAGCAGGGGCGATCCCGGCGAAGGTGTCGGTGAAGGCCCGCCCCAGGGTGACAGCGGGGTTGGCGAAGCTCGTACTGCTGGTGAACCAGTAGGCGGCGCCGATGTAGCCGCCGACCGTGACCGGGGCGAGCGCGGCGCGGCCTTGCCGGGCCAACGCGAAGACGACCACGATGAGTCCCGCGGTGGCCACCACCTCACCCAGCAGCAGGTGAGGCGCCGACCGGTCACGAGCCGATATCTGAACGGCAGGGAGCGCGAACATGGCGTTCGCCAGGACGGCTCCCGCGACGGCTCCGGCGACCTGGGCAGGCAGGTAGGCCGCCACCTCCCGTCCGCGCATCGCCGGGGCAGCGTCGCGTCGGGTGAGTACCCAGGCCGCCACCGAGACGACCGGATTGAAGTGCGCGCCGGACACGGGCCCGAGGATCAAGATGAGCACCGCCAGGCCCGCCGCCGTGGCCAGACTGTTGGCCAGCAGTTGTACGCCGACGTCACGCGAAAGATCGGTTGCCATGATGCCGGAGCCGACCACCACGGCCACCAGAGCGGCGGTGCCGGCGAACTCGGCAAGCGTCCGGCGCGCCAGGTTCACCGCGCGTCCGCGACAAGCGTCTCGGGCAGGGCGAGAACACTGGTCAGACGCTTCAGTGTGGCCGGGATGATCCAGTAGTAGACCCAGGTGCCGCGCCGCTGGCTGTCGATCAGACCAGCCTCACGCAGCACTTTCAGATGATGCGAGATCGTCGGCGCCGTCACCGCGAAGGCACCAGTCAACTCGCACACGCACACCCCGTCACCAACCTGGCGGCCGCTTTCGTGCGCGCCGATCAGGGACAGCAGTCGCAACCGGATCGGGTCGCCGAGCGCCTTGAACACACGCGCCATCTCGGCGGCCTCATCTTCAGCGATCGGCTCCGCGATCAGCGGTGTGCAGCACTCGGAGGCGAGCACCGGCAGCTCCTGTTTCGACATATCTCTAATTTGACAGATTCCTAAGCAGAGGCGCAAACTCAGCACTACTTAGACATTCGTCGAAACAACGATGGGAGATCGTCATGTCTCGCGTCCAACTCGCCCTCCGTGTCGCCGACCTGGAGAGCTCGATCACCTTCTACTCCAAGCTGTTCGGCACCGAACCGGCCAAGCGCCGCCCTGGCTACGCCAACTTCGCGATCGCCGAACCCCCGCTCAAGCTGGTGCTCATCGAGGGCGAGGAAGGGGAGCCGACCCGCATGGACCATCTCGGCGTCGAGGTCGAGGACACCGCCCAGGTCAACGCCGCCACCCAGCGGCTCAAGGACGGCGGACTGGCTACCTTCGAGGAGAACGACACCTCCTGCTGCTACGCCCTTCAGGACAAGGTCTGGGTTCGTGGCCCGGGTGCCGAGCCGTGGGAGGTGTACGTGGTCAAGGCCGACGCCGACACCCTTACCAAAGAAGCCGATTCCGCCTGCTGCACCCCGGCCACGGCACCGGCCGGCGAGTTGACCGTCGAACCGGTCAACGCCTCGAAGAGCTGCTGCTAACTCACGCCCTCTACCGGCCTCCCTGCGGCCAGCTCGCACACGCAAAAAGGCTGTAACACTCGGGCGGCGCCCCCGGTGTTACAGCCCGATCCGCCTCTGGCGGGGTCTCATTTAGGGTCTCAGTTCAGCCCCGTACAAGGGTGTTCACCAGGGTTCCCGTCTGGCTCCTCGTCCCAGTTAGAGACCGGCGTGACCAGCGGTGAACGAAGGTCCACAGACTTGGAAAGCGTGTTTAGGGCAACCTTTCAGGGGTTCAAATCCCCTATCCTCCGCGCCTGGTTGAGGCAGTAAACGCGAAGGGGCCGACCCCATCCAAGTCGGCCCCTTTCGCTATTCCAGTCTCAGTTGACCTCTTCGGAGGACTCGTCTCCCTCCTTACTCGTCTCCCAGAGCAGGCCGTCAACCTGCTTGGCCACCGTGTTCCGGATGCCGTCGGTGACGTGCTGGTACCGGCGTGCCATTCCGCTACTGGACCACTCCATGATGGCCATCACCGTTCTCTCGGGGACCCCGAGGACCAGCAGGACGGTTGCGGCGGTGTGCCGGGCGTCGTGGAGCCGACCGTCCCTCAATCCAGCAGATGCCAGGAGGGCGCGTCCGAGCTGGGCGATGGCGATGGTCTTGCCGGTGCCTGCCGGGCGCGAGACGATCAGCCCGCAGCGGGCGCTGATCCCGTGCCGGTTGAGCAGCACCAGGCGCCGCCCGCAGGTCACCGTGTGGCGAACGGCGGAGGTGGCCACCACCAGCCGCGCATGATGGTCGAGCCGGGCTTCGTCGTAGGCGTCGCGCTCGATGGCGGGCAGCCGGCCGTACTCGGCGGCGCTCAGCAGCGTGGGGGGGCCAGGCCGGGGCCAGTGACCGCCGCCGGCGGCAGGCCTCGTCGCGAACGTGGAAGCTCTCCGCGCGGGACCAGGTAACCGCGCTGTCCATGTACCACGTGTTGAACAGCACTAGCGCGTTCAGCATGACGAAGCCAGCCTGGGGTGCCTGCGCAGTACATGATCCCTTACGCGGGGCCGGCCTCCTGGCCGGTGAGGCGCCCGGCCAGGTATTCCCGCTCAGCCTCGTTGCCGGTCAGCTCCAGCGCCTGCCGGTACGCGGCCGCCGCCTCGTCCGTACGCCCGAGTCGCTGCAGCAGCTCCGCCTTGATCGCCGGCAAGTACTGGTACCGGGAGAGCCGGCCCTCCTGCTCCAGCGCCTCGACCTGCGCCAGCGCGACCGCCGGTCCTTGGGCCATCGACACCGACACGGTCCGGTTCAGCGCAACCACCGGCGAGGGCCAGAGCGACAGCAGCCTGTCGTAGAGTGCCACGATCTGCGGCCAGTCCGTCTCCTCATACGTCGGCGCCTCGGCATACAGCGAGGCGATCGCCGCCTGCAGCAGGTAACGCCCCGCGCGGCCACCCCGCAACCCGGCCACGATCAACTCGTGCGCCTCGGCCAGCGCGCCGCGGTCCCACAGCGAGCGGTCCTGCTCCTCAAGCCGCACCAGCCGACCGCCGGCGCCGGTTCGGGTGACGCGCCGGGCGTCGGTGACCAGGAGCAGCGCCAGCAGCCCGCAGACCTCGGGCTCGTCGGGCATGAGGCCCCGCAGCGTGCGGGCCAGGTGCAGCGCGCGGTCGGCCAGGTCGGTGCGCATGAGCGTGGGGCCGGATGGGGCCGTGTGCCCGGCAGCGAACAGCAGGTGGAGCACGCCGAGCACGGCCGTGAGCCGATCCGGCAGTTCCGCCGGGCGCGGCACCCGGTAGGGGATGCGGGCGGCGGAGATCTTTTTCTTCGCTCGGGTGATGCGGGCGGCCATCGTCTGTTCCGACACCAGCAGCGCCCGGGCAACGTCCGGTGTCGGCAGCCCGCACACCAGCCGCAGCGTCAGCGCGAGTTGCGCCTCCTGCGCGAGCGCGGGATGGCAGCAGGTGAAGATGAGCCGCAGCCACTCATCGGGGATGACATCCTCCGGGTCCATGGCCTGCCCCTCATCCGGTTTGTCCAGCTCGTCCAAGGCGAGCTCGTCGACGGCCTCTTCGGGTTCCACCAGCAGCGGCAGCCTCGCGCGGAACGTCCGCTCGCGGCGAATGGCGTCCATCGCCCGACGCTTGGCCGCGGTGGTGAGCCACGCCGCAGGGTTGCCCGGGATCCCGTCGCGTTCCCAGGCCGACAGCGCCGCGGCGTACGCCTCCTGTACGCACTCCTCGGCCAGGTCCAGGTCCTGCGCGACGCGCACCGTCGCCGCGAGCACGAAGGCCCACTCGCGCCGGTGCGCATCAGCGACCGCCCGTCCTGCGTCCGTCGCAGCCGTCATCGGGCGATGGGCGCGACACCGCCCGCGACAGGCCGCACCTCGACACCGCCGCGGCCCCACTGGACGGCCGGGTTATGACGCGCCAGTTCCAGGGCGGCGTCCAGGTCGGGGGCCTCGATGATGCAAACGCCGGCGATGACTTCCTTGGAGTCGATGAAGGGGCCGTCGGTGACCAGGTCGCCGCGCAGCGAGGTGGCAGTGTCGGCGGACTGCAGCGCATACGCCGTGATCATGGCGCCGGACTCGATGAGGTCGTCGGCGTGCCGCTTGCTCGCCGCCTGCTGCTCCAGCGTGTAGTCGCCGGCCTCGGCGTTGTCGAAGATGAGGATCGCGTACTGGGCCATGATGGACTCCTTGGCTGCGTGTCTGGTCGGTACACCTCTACGTCGGACGGGCGACGCGAATTCGACAGACCGTACGCGAACTTTTCTTAAGATGCCCCGGTCCAGCTCCGACACCCGCGCGCCGGGAGGCACGGCGAGCACCAGCGGCCTGTGGCTCGGGTTGGCGGCCACGGCCGCCGGCCTCTGGCTCTCGTGGACCGCCCCTTGGGACGACGGCAACGACCGCTGGAAACTGGTGGCCGCCCAGTCGTCGGTCACCTACGGACAGGTCATCGCCACCGGCGGGCACGACGCGTGGGCCTTCGGCTGGGACATCGTCGGAATCGGCGCCTGGCTGCCGATGGCCGACGGCCCGCACCGCCCCACGGTCTTCCACTGGGATGGCGACCACTGGACGAGAAGCGACTTCCCGATAGAACGCGGCAACATCGGCTCGGACGTGCCCCCTCCGGCCACTGGACCAGGGTTCCGGCGGGCGGCGAACTGACCTCGCTGTCGGCCGTCCCCGGCGGCCCGCTCCTGGCCACCGGAGTGATCGGCAGAGCTTCAGGCGTCTTCCGCAAGCTTCCCTGAAGAGGACCGCGGCTCCCTTACCCGGCTGGCCCGGGACTCCAGGTAGCGCTGCTCGGCGATGCTGGCGGTTGACTTCGCGGCGCGCCGGTAGTGCTCGTACGCCCCCGCCGTGTCGCCGGTCTTCTCCAGCAGATGCGCCCGTACCGACAGCAGCCGGTGATGTCCGGCCATCCGCTCGTCACCGTCCAATGTGGACAGCAGAGCCAGCCCGGCCAGGGGCCCCTCCGTCTCGGCGAGTGCGATCGCCCGGTTGAGGGTGACCATCGGGTTGGGTGCGATCCGTTCCAGGATCAGGTAAAGGGCGTGCACCTGTGCCCAGTTGGTCTCCTCGGCCGTGGCCGCGTCGGCGTGCGTGGCGGCGATGGCGGCCTGCAGTTGGTAAGGGCCCAGCTCCGGGCCGGCCAGCGACGTCTTGACCAGCTCGATGCCCTCGTCGATCAGTACGCGGTCCCACTCCGTACGGTCCTGCTCGTCCAGCGGCACCAGGTCGCCGGCCTCCGTCGTGCGGGTCTCCCGGCGGGCGTGGGTCAGCAGCATCAGCGCGAGCAGCCCGGTCACCTCGCCGTCCTCGGGCAGCTGCGCGTGGACCATCCTGGTCAGCCGGATCGCCTCCCGTGCGAGGTCGGCGCGGTGCAACTCGCTGCCCGACGAGGCGGTATAGCCCTCGTTGAAGATCAGGTAGAGGACGTGCAGGACGACCCGTAGCCGCTCCTCGCGCTCCGCGCCGTCCGGCAGGCTGAACGAGCTGCCTGCGGCCTTGATGCGCTGCTTGGCCCGGCTGATCCTGGCCGCCATGGTGGCCTCCGGCACCAGGAACGCGCGGGCGATCTCGGCAGTGGTCAGGCCGCCGACCGCCCGCAGCGTCAGGGCGGTCTGGGAGGCCGCGGTCAGCGTCGGATGGCAGCACAGGAAGAGCAGGACGAGCGAGTCGTCGGTGTCCGGTACGTCCTCGGGCACCACGTCGGTGGCCGTCACCGACTCCCGCTCACGGCGCGCGTGGTCACTGCGCATCTGGTCGATGAGCCGCCGGGACGCCACAGTCATGAGCCAACCGCGCGGATTGTCCGGCACCCCCTCGGCCGGCCACTGGACGGTGGCGGCGAGGACGGCCTCCTGTACGGCGTCCTCACACCCTTCGAACTGGCCGTGCCGGCGTACCAACGCGCCGAGGACCTGCGGCGTGAGCTCACGCAGCAGGTCCTCGATAGCTGGGGGCGCTGTCATGCCTCCAATTGTCCGTCAGCGAACATCACCTGCCGCACCTCCACCCCCAGCCCCTCGATCGCGGTGTCCGGGATCTGCGCTGCCAGCTCGATCGCCCGCTCCTTGTTCTCGCAGTCGATCAGGTAGAAGCCGCCCAGGTACTCCTTCGCCTCCAGGAAAGGGCCGTCGGTCACCACCGGCTGGCCGTTGCGTACGGACACCACGGCGGCCTGCGACGGGTCGACCAGCGCCTGAGTGGTGATCATCTCGCCGGATCTCTTCAGCGCCTCGATGAACGCGGCGTGGCCGTCGCCGATCGCCGCCTTCTCCTCGTCGGTCAGCGCGTCCAGCACGGCCGGGTTGATGTGCAGGCTGATCAGGAACTTCATCTCGTGCTCCTCGTGGTTCGCGAGCCCCGGCGGGCCCTTCGACCGGTTGGTCGGAGCCGCCGACGTCGTCTTGACATGCCCCGCCAGAACTTTCGCGGCAATTTCTTCGCCCGGCGCGCGAGGTCGGCATCTCCCCCGCGGCGGCCGGCTCCGCGAAATTTCCGCCCGTACCGGTGTCAAGAAGCTCTCGGCCGCTCCGACCAGCAGGCGGAACGTCGAGAGAACAGGGAGTTCAGGATATGCGAACCAATCGGGCATGGCTGGGACTGGTCGTCCTCATGCTGCCGACCTTGCTGGTCGCGATGGACATGACGGCGCTGCTCCTCGCGCTCCCGCGGCTGAGCGCCGACCTGGGTGCCACCAACGTCCAGCAGCTGTGGATCAGCGACAGCTACGGGCTCATGGTGGCCGGCCTGGTCATCACGATGGGTACGCTCGGCGACCGGATCGGCCGCCGACGGCTGCTGATGATCGGCGGAGGGGCGTTCGCGGTGCTGTCGGTCGTGGCCGCCTTCGCGGTCAGCCCGCTGATGCTGATCATCGCGCGTGCGCTGCTGGGCATCGCCGGCGCGACCCTGGCCCCGTCCACACTTGCCTTGATCACCAACATGTTCCGCGACGAACGACAGCGCGGGCAGGCCATCGCGATCTGGGCGACCTGCCAGTTCACCGGCGGCGCGCTCGGGCCCGTACTCGCCGGATTCCTGCTCCAGCACTTCTGGTGGGGGTCGGTGTTCCTGGCCGCCGTGCCGGCGATGGCGTTGCTGCTGCTCGCCGGGCCGCTCCTGCTGCCGGAGTTCCGTAGCGACCAGGCCGGCCGGCTGGACCTGACCAGCGTCGGGCTGTCGCTCGTGGCGGTGCTTCTGATGGTCTACGGCATCAAGCAGCTGGTCGTGGAGAGCATGCCGGTCGTGCCGGCGGCCGCCCTCGTCGTCGGCGCGGCCATCGGATTCCTGTTCGTACGCCGGCAGCTGCGCCTGGAGGCTCCCCTGCTGGACCTGCGGCTGTTCCGCAACCGCCCGTTCACGGCCGTACTCGTCGGGCTGGTCTTCGCCGGCGTCGCCATGGCCGGTACGGGCCTGCTGGTGACCCAGTACCTGCAGAGCGTGCTGGGCTTCTCGCCGGTCGCGTCGGCGGTGCTGTTCGCTCCGATGGGGCTGGGCGTGGCGGTCGGCACCATGGCCGCACCGGCGCTGGCCCGGCGGATGAAGCAGACGACCGCGATCGCCGGCGGGCTGGCGGGGTCGGCGCTGGGCAGCCTGCTGCTGGTCGTCGTCCACGGTGCGCTCGCCCTGCCGCTGGTGATGATCGGCATCGCCGTACTGGCGCTGGGCACCGGCCCGCTGTTCGCGCTGGGCACCGGGCTGGTCGTCGGGTCCGTACCGCCGGAGCGCGCCGGCTCGGCGGCGTCGATGTCGGAGACCGGCAACTACTTCGGCGGTTCGCTCGGCTTCGCGCTGCTCGGTGTGGTGGCCGCGGTGGTCTACCGCAGCCGTACGGACGGCACGTCCGACTCGCTGGCCGGCGCGGTCGCCGCCAGCCGGCACCTTCCCGCAGACCAGAGCGCGGAACTGCTGCACACGGCGCGGGAGGCGTTCACCTTCAGCCTGCACGTCACCGGGCTCGTGGCCGCGGTCATCTTCGCCGGGCTGGCCGTGCTGATCCTGACCATGCGGCCGGCGGCCCGGACCGCCCCGACCGTACGCCTCGACTATGAGGCGACTCGCTCATAGGGGGCGTGATCGAGTCCGTGGGGTGGTCGAGGGAGCGGCGAAAACGACCACCCCCGTCATAATCGGGCCATGGGGAAGAGCTACGAGCGGATAGACGGCAGGCTGCGTGCCTTCATCGAGGCGCAGCACATTTTCTTCACCGCGACCGCGCCGCTCGGCGGCGACGGCACCATCAATCTCTCGCCCAAGGGCCTGAACGGCTCGTTCGCCGTGCTCGACGAACTGACCGTGGCCTACCTCGATTTCGCCGGCAGCAACGCCGAGACGATCGCCCATCTGCGCGAGAACGGCCGCATCACCCTGATGTGGTGCGCCTTCGAGGGTCCGCCCAACATTGTGCGCGTGCACGGCCGCGGAGAGCCGGTCTTCCGCGACGATCCGCGTTGGGACGAGCTGATGGGTTATTTCCCGGACATCGACCCGAGCCTGCACGGCCTGCGCGCGATCATCGTTGTGACCGCGGAGAAGATCCGCGACACCTGCGGGTATGCCGTCCCGTTCATGACCTATGAGGAGGACCGGCCGCTGCACGCCTCGCGTTTCGCGCGCGAGACCGACGAGTCGCTCGACGCGTACTTCCAGGAGAAGGAGCACGTCGCGACCAGCATCGACGGCCTGCCCGGGCTCCCCCTGCCGCTGCCGCCACTCCCGCGCACTACCTGAACATTCATTGATCATCGCAAACGTCAGACCGACGGTCGGCTGTCTGTCTGGCGGCGTAGGCCCGGCGCCACGTACGGTTCCTGGAGCTACTCCATGGGGACGCGTGACGGCAAGCACTGCGTCACGAGCCAGCTCAACGGAGACTGGGCTCCGCTGAGCGTCTTCAACGACGTGCTCTCCGCGGAGTTCTGCCCGGCCACGTCCCGATAGCTCGGGGCGGTTGCCGCTAGGTGGCGACGAGGGCCTTCGAGCGGTCCGTGGCCATGTGTACGGCGAAGACGCCGAGCACCGTGCCCGTGACGTAGCGCTGGACGCGGAGCCAGAGCGGGCGGCGGGCCAGGAAGGCGGCCAGGGCGCCGGCCGAGATGGCGATCAGGGCGTTGACCGTGGTCGCGACCACGATCTGGACCGAGCCGAGCGCCAGGCTCTGCAGCAGCACGTGTCCCATGGCCGGGTCGATGAACTGCGGGAGCAGCGACAGGTACAGGATGGCGATCTTGGGGTTGAGCAGGCAGGTGAGCAGGCCCATGCCGAACAGCTTGCGCGGGCGCTCGGGCTCGAGGTCGCGCGGCTGGAAGGCCGAGGTGCCACCCGGCTTGAGGGCGTTCCAGGCAAGCCAGAGCAGGTACCCGGCGCCGGCCAGCTTGAGCACCGTGTACGCGACCGGCACGTACGCGAAGATGGCCGTCAGCCCCAGGCACGTCGCGGTCAGGTAGAGGGTGAAGCCGAGGACGACGCCGGTGAGGGAGATCAGGCCCGCCCGGCGGCCCTGGGTGATCGATCGTGAGATCAGATAGACCATGTTCGGTCCTGGCGTGAGAACCATGCCCAGCGAAACCAGCGCGATCCCGATCAATCCACCCGTCATATCGGAAGATTAGCGTACATAGAGCCGATTCTGCATTACATCGGGCTATAGCCCTGCGTAATCAAGTCATTACTGGGGATGAGGGGAGGCATGCAGTTCGACGACGACGCGCAGCTTGATCCGTCGCAGGTCGAGGACGTGCGGGCCTCCCGTCCGCGGCCGGGCGGGGGCGGCTGCATGGTGCCCATCGGCGGCCGGGGCGGCGGCTGCCTCCTCTTGATCCTGACGGTGGCCGGGATGTTCCTGTTCGGGGTCTTCCCGTCGCCGTTCAGCGGCAACGAGAGCGCCAGGCAGGGCGGGGGGCAGGGTGGCGGGCAGCAGCCGAGTGCCCCGGGCGCCCCCGGCCCGGCCGGCAATCTGGCCGCTCGCTGCCGTACCGGGGCCGACGCCCAGCAGTCCGAGGACTGCCGCGTCGTCGGGACGGTCAACAGCATCCAGTCGTACTGGCGGCAGGCGTTCGACGAGCGCGGGCGCAGGACGTACACGCCCGCGAAGACCGTGCTGTTCACGCAGGCGGTCAACACCGGCTGCGGCACGGCCGACTACGCCGTGGGCCCCTTCTACTGTCCCGCCGATCGCAAGGTCTACCTCGATCTGACGTTCTTCGACACGCTCCAGCGGGACTTCGGCGCGGAGGGCGGTCCGTTCGCACAGGCGTACGTGATCGCCCACGAGTACGGCCACCACGTGCAGGGCCTGCTCGGCACCATGAGCAGAGTCGGCACCGGCAGCAGGCCGGGCGCCGGCGGCGCATCGGTGCGACTGGAGCTACAGGCCGACTGCTACGCGGGCGTCTGGGCGCAGAACGCGGTCAAGACCGGCTTCTTCCGCGAGCCGTTCTCCAAGAAGGACATCGACCAGGCGCTCAGCGCGGCCGCGGCGGTGGGGGACGACAGCATCCAGCGGCGCACACAGGGCCGCGTGACCCCCGACGCCTTCACCCACGGCACGTCGCTGCAGCGGGAGAAGTGGTTCACTGTCGGGTACGAGAGCGGGGACCCGAAGCGGTGTGACACGTTCTCCGGAGGTATTTAGACGGACCGTCGGGGAAGCTGTCAGTCGGGTGGCACCCCCAGAAGGGACGTCAGAATGGACTTCAGAGACGACGTCGAACTCGACCCCTCGCAGGTGGAGGACGCCGGCGGATATTCGGGCGGAGGCGGCGGAGGCGGCGGTTTCCCCGGCGGCATGATCATCGGCGGTGGTGGCATCGTCAGCCTGATCGTGCTCGTGCTGGTCTTCGTGCTCAACAACGTGGGCGGCGGCGGCGGCGGGAGCAGCGAGCCGGCCCGGCAACGGCCTGCATCCAACCTGGCCGAGCAGTGCCATACGGGCAAGGATGCCGACCAATCGGAGAAGTGCCGCGTGGTGGGCGTGGTCAACAGCATCCAGGACTACTGGAAGAAGGAAATTTCCGGATATCGGCCGGCCAAGACCGTCCTGTACTCAGGGCAGTTGAAGACGAGCTGCGGCACCGCCAGCTCGGCCGTCGGCCCGTTCTACTGCCCCGGCGACCAGCGCGTCTACCTCGACCTGAGCTTCTTCGAGCAGCTCCACAGCCAGTTCGGCGCCAGGGGCGGCCCGTTCGCGCAGGCGTACGTGATCGCCCACGAGTACGGCCACCACGCACAGGACCTGCTCGGCGCGCTCGGCTCCAGCGGCTCGTCGGTCGCCATCGAGCTCCAGGCCGACTGCTACGCCGGCGTCTGGGCGCACAACGCGGTCCAGACCGGCTTCTACGACAAGCCGTTCACCACGGCGGAGATCTCCGAAGCCCTGGACGCGGCCGCGGCGGTCGGCGACGACAGAATCCAGCAGCGCACCACCGGCAGAGTCGATCCCGAATCGTTCACGCACGGCAGTTCCGAGCAACGAGTCGCCGCCTTCCAACGCGGCTACGAAAACGGTAAACCCGGTGACTGCGGACTGGATGAGCTGCGCTGACGCTTCATGACAGCGCAAGGATTCGAATTCTCTCCTAAAATCGGGGGGGTGATCTTCAAGCTTGTCGGCGACGGACGCCCTTATCCCGAACACGGTCTGACGCACCGCGAGTGGGCGCAGATCCCTCCACGGCAGGTCCGGCTCGACTCGTTGATCACCACGAAGGCCATGCTGGACCTGCACTCGTTGCTCGCCGCCGACTCCACGTTCTACGGGGATCTTTTCCCGCACGTGGTGCAGTGGCAGGGCGAGCTTTATCTGGAGGACGGCCTGCATCGCGCGTTGCGCGCGGCCCTGCACCAACGATCGATCCTGCACGCCAGGGTCCTGGAGCTGCCCAACTGAGAATGAGAGAAAGGGACGGGCTCACGCTCGTCCCGGCACCGAGAAAGGGCCCCTGACCCGTAGGTCAGAGGCCCTTTTCCATGGCGGGGACGTCTCCAGATTCTTCCGGACGGGCGTGGACACCGCCGGACAGTCCATGCCCCCGAACGGCCGGTGCCGTGCGCCGTCGGCGCTCAGCCGGGGAGGGATTCGGTGGTGCGCAGGTATTCCCTCAATCCCCGTTCGGTGCTACTGACGTGCAGCAGTGCAGCGGCCTGGCTGAGAGCGGCGTCACGGGTGGACAGGGCCGTGAAGATCGCCTCGTGCTCGGCGAGGGTGCGGCCCGCAGCGTCGGCGTCAACGAGGCCACGCCAGATGCGGGCGCGCAACGTACGGCCGGAGATGGCCTCCAGGAGGGTGAGCAGCGTGTCGTTGCCCGTGGCTGAGACGACGGCACGGTGGAAGGCCGCGTCGTGGGCGTTGAGCCGTTCGACGTCGTCGCGGGCCTCACGCATGGCGTCCAAGTGCTGTTGCACCTCGGCGAGTTGTTCGTCGGAGATCCGGATTGCGGCCAGTGCTGTGGCGACCGGTTCGAGGAGCCGACGTACCTCCATCAGATCCTGCAGGGCGGCCGAGTCGCCCTGCAGCAGCTCCACAGCCCCGCCGAGACCCTCGAAGAGCAGACTCGGCTGCAGGCTGGTCACGTACGTGCCGTCCCCACGCCGGATCTCCAGGACTCGCGCGACAGCCAGTGCCTTGACCGCTTCCCGCGCGAGGTTGCGGGACAGGCCCAGTTGAGCGGCCAGGTCCGGTTCCGGTGGAAGCTTCGAACCCGGTGGCAGGGCTCCGGTGCGGATCAGCTCACGGATCTGCTCAATGGCCTTGTCGGTCAAAGACAATGCGAACTCCTCTGGTGCCCCTTCCCGGCGGGCACGTCCGATCTGATCAATCCTTGGGTACGGAGGTCCTCCCAAAGTCCTTCGGGGATGTGCCGACGGTGGAGTTCCGCGTTCCGCGCGACCTGCTCAGCATTCCGCATGCCCAGGGTGACGTTGATGATATGGGGATGGGTGTACGGAAAGGCAATCGCCGCTGCCGGGAGAGTCGTGCCGTGCGCCACGCAGACCTCGGCGATCGCCAGGGCACGGGCGACCAGGGCAGGCGGCGCGTCCCGGTAGTCGTACTTCATGCCCTCGGCGGGCCGGTCGAGGGAGAGCAGTCCCGAATTGAACACACCGACCGCCACCACACTTTTGTCCAGTTCCTGAGCGGCGGGCAGGACGTCGTCCAATGCCGACTGGTCGAGGAGCGTGTAGCGGCCGGCGAGCATCACCACGTCGGCGGCGGTGTCACGCAGGAAGCGGGCGAGCATGGCCGACTGGTTCATGCCGGCGCCGATGGCGCCGATCACCCCTTGGCCGCGTAGTTCCGCCAGGACGGGCATGGCCTCCTCGGCGGCCTGCCTCCAGTGGTCGTCGGGGTCGTGCAGGTAGACGACGTCCAGACGGTCGAGGCCCGTGCGCTCCAGTGTCGCCTCGATGGAACGCAGTACCCCGTCCCGGCTGAAGTCCCACTGCCTGCGCAGGTCGTCCCGGACGACGAAACCCTCGTCGTCGACCCCGCGCGGCCGCTCGTTGGGCACCAGCAGACGGCCCACTTTGGAAGATATGACGTACTCGTTCCGCGGACGGTCCCGCAGCGCGGCGCCCAGGCGGTGCTCGGACAGGCCCAGGCCGTAGTGGGGTGCTGTGTCGAAGTACCGGATGCCTGCGTCCCAGGCCGCTTCGACCGCGGCTGCCGCGTCGAGGGCCGGTGTGACGCGGTGGAGATTGCCTATGACGGAGGCCCCGAAGCCGAGTTCGCTGAGCTCGACAGAGGTGTTCGTGATCTTCCGGTGTCGCAAGGTGTGCTCCTGGGGAGTGCGAGTCGGGCGGCCGCCGGCCGGCGGGCGAGACCACGAAGCGGGCGCCGGCTGCCATGGCCCGCCCACCTGCTCGGGGGAGAGCACGGTGCCGGCGCCCATAGTCATCGGCCCAGCCATCCGCCGTCGACGGGGAGGACGGCGCCGTGCACGTAGGCGGCGCCGTCGGAGGCCAGGAACACGGTGGCGCCCGCGAGATCGTCGGCGGTGCCCCACCGCCCGGCCGGGATGCGGTCCAGGATCGCCCGGCTGCGCGCCGGATCGTCCTGGAGAGCCTGAGTGTTGTCGGTAGCGATGTAGCCGGGCGCGATGGCGTTGACGTTGACGCCGTGCGGGGCCCACTCGTTGGCCAGCGCCTTGGTCAGGCCGGCGACACCGTGCTTGGCGGCGGTGTAGCCGGGCACATTGATGCCGCCCTGGAAGCTGAGCAGCGACGCCGTGAAAATGATCTTCCCGTAGCCTCGGGACACCATCGCCGCGCCCACCGCCCTGGTCAGCTTGAACTGAGCGCTGAGGTTGACCTGGAGGACCAGCTCCCAGTCGGCGTCGGCGTGTTCGGACGTCGGGGCGCGGCGGATGGTGCCCGCATTGTTGACCAGGATGTCCACCGGTCGCTCACGTCCAGCGAGGTCCGTGGCCAGGGCCCGGACGGCCTCGGTGTCGGCGAAGTCGGTGCGGATCGCCTCGAAGGTACGGCCTGCGGCAATGACGTCCTTCTCGACGGCGCTGCCGGACTCCTCCAGGTTGGCGCTGACGCCGATGACGTCGGCGCCGGCCTCGGCCAGCGCCCGGGCCATGGCCCGGCCGATGCCGCGCCGGGCGCCGGTGACAACGGCAAGTCTTCCCGTGAGGTCGAAGGCAGTCATACGGCTGCTCCCTGTGCGTCGTCGGTGCAGTCCACGAGGATCTTCATGACGTCGCCACCCGCCTCGAGCGCTTCGAACGCGGCGGGCGCCTGGGTGAGTGGTACCACCTTGCTGATCAGCTGCTCGGCGGGGATGGTGGCGTCGGCAACCAGCGTGACCGCCTTCTCGAAGTCTGAACGGTCGTACAGCCTTGCGCCGATGAGGGTCAGTTCGCGCCAGAAGAACCGATGCAGGTCGACCTCTCGAGGCCGGGGGTGGATGGCCACGAGGCACAGCCGGCCGCGTACGCCCAGCACTTGGACCGCGGTGTCCACACCGCCTGCCGCGCCGGAGACCTCGAATGCGACATCCGCGCCTGCGTCGCCGGTCCACTGCCGGACCAGTTCGGGCACGTCCTCGGCAGCCGGGTTCCAGGCGGTCAGCCCCAACTTCTGCGCCAGGATCCGCCGGTGGCCGCTCAGCTCCACCACGCGGACTTCGGCACCGGTGGCGCGCGCGACCAGCGCGATCAGGATGCCGATGGGTCCGCCGCCCACGACGACCACCCGCTCACCGTCCCGCACTCGGGCCCGGCCCACGTCGTGTACCGCCACCGCAGTGGGTTCGACGAGCGCGGCGCGGTCCAGGGGGAGCGAATCGGGCAGCCGTACGAGGGTGGCGGCGGGCACGATCCAGCGCTGCTGCATCGCGCCCGGGGAGTCGATACCGATGAAATCCAGGTGCTGGCAGATGTGCTGGTTGCCTGCGCGGCAGGCGGGGCAGCTGTCGTCCCAGCGCAGCGGCATCACGGTGACCGCGTCGCCGGGCCGCCAGCCTTCGACGTCCGGCCCGACACGGAGGACACGGCCGGACATCTCGTGCCCCAGGACCGCGGGTGTGCTGACCCGGGCGTCCATGTCACCGTGGAAGATGTGGAGATCGGTGCCGCAGATGCCGACGTAGGCGGGGGCCAGCTCGACCTCACCCGGTCCCGGGGAGGTGGGTTCGACGGGCGCCGTGTCCAGGGTTCGGGCAGCCGTGTAACGGACGGCGAGGGTCATCGTGTTCTCACGGTCCTTTCAGTGCGAACGCCGATGGTCAACAGCAGGTTCGCGTAGGTACGGATGTCGGCGGTGACGATCGCCAGCGCCAGGTCGGGTGAGCGGGCGGCGTCGTAGAACTCGAAGCGGCTGAGTTTCTCGACCGGGACGGGCGCCAGCTTCGAGCGGTACTCGGTGACGGCCGGCGGCTCCGGTGCGCCCTCGGGGGGCACCATCACCTGGGCCGACTCGACGGGCAGGGCCCGCAGCAGGACGTCGAGCACGACGGTGACGTCCAGCAGGCCGGGGGCCAGGTTGAGGTGGACCGTCCTGGCACGCTCGCCGGCGGCGGTGCTGGCGGGGTAGTGGCCGTCGGCGAGCAGGACGCGGGCGCCGTGGCCGGCTCCGGCCAGGGCTTCGAGGATTCCAGGGTGCAGCAGTTCGGTCAGGAGCATGGGGCGGTCCTCCCGTCGGCGGATGTCAGGCCGTAGAAGGTGGTCGCAGTGTCGGCGAGCACGGCGTCGGTCTCGATGGCGGAGCAGCCGCTCAGGAGTACCTCGACGGTGGCGGCCCAGCGGTTCCAGCCCCCCGCCAGGACGCATACCGGCCAGTCGGAGCCGAACATCAGCCGCTCGGGGCCGAAGGAGGAGAGCAGGACGTCCCACACCGGGCGGATGTCCGCGATCGTCCACTTCTCGGGGTCGGCTTCCGTGACCAGCCCGGACACCTTGCACCGCACTTGCGGGTGCCCGGCAAGCAGTCTCACGTTCTGTTCCCAGCCGGCCAGATCCTGCCGGACGATAGGGGGCTTGCCCGCGTGATCCAGGACCAGCGGCAGATCCGGGAGGCGTTCGGCCAAGCGGATCGCCTGGGAGAGCTGGTGGCTGCGGATGAGCACGTCGTAGCCGAGCCCGCGCTCCCGCACCGCCCGCAACCCCCGCTCCACGGCGGGGCGTTGCAGCCATTCCGGGTCGGACTCGCTTTGGACGATGTGCCGCACGGCTCTCAGATACGCCCCTCCGGGCCCGGCCCGCAGTTCGTCGAGCACGTCACCGATCGCCGGGGAGGTCAGGTCTGCCCAGCCGACGACCGCGCCGATCAGCGGGTTCTCGTCCGCCAGAGCCAGCAGCTCGCGTGTCTCGTCCACGGACGTGACGCACTGGACGACCACCGTGCTCGTCAGCTGTCGGCCGGCGATGAGCCGGGTCGCGGTCGATCGCAGGTCGTCGAGGCCGAAGGTGCGGCGGATCGGCTCGTGGCCCGCCTCGTCCAGCCAGGGCTGGGGGCGGTGATCGAGGTTCCATACGTGATGATGGGCGTCGACCAGACGCAGGGCGTCAGACACGGGCGGTCCAGACTGGGCCGTCGGGGTAGGCGTACTCCTTGAGAGACTCCGGGTGCATCTGCGCGCTGAGTCCGGGCAGGGCCGGGGCGAGGTAGTGGCCGTCCACAACGCGGACCGGGTCGACGAAGTGCTCGTGCAGATGGTCGACGTACTCGATGACCCGGTCCTCGACCGTGCCGGAGACGGCGACGTAGTCGAACATCGACAGGTGTTGCACCATCTCACACAGGCCCACACCGCCCGCGTGTGGGCAGACCGGCACCCCGAACTTGGCAGCGAGCAGCAGGATCGCGATGTTCTCGTTGACGCCGCCGACCCGTGCCGAGTCGATTTGCACGATGTCCACCGCGCCCGCCTGGAGGAGTTGCTTGAAGACAACCCGGTTGGCGATGTGCTCGCCGGTGGCGACCTTGATGGGGCTGACCGCCTTGCGAACGGCGGCATGCCCGAGGATGTCGTCCGGGGAGGTGGGCTCCTCGATCCAGTACGGCTGATAGGGAGCCAGGGCGCGCATCCAGTCGATGGCGGGCTGCACGTCCCATCTCTGGTTGGCGTCGACCGCGATGCGAACGCCCTCGCCCACGGTCTGACGAGCAGTGCGCATACGCCGTAGATCGTCCTCGAGGTCCGCGCCGACCTTCAGCTTGATCTGGGTGAAGCCGTCGGCGACGGCCTCGCGGGCGAGGCGGGCCAGCTTCTCGTCGGAGTAGCCGAGCCAGCCAGGGGTGGTGGTGTAGGCGGGGTAGCCGCGCTCCAGCAAGTGGGCGATGCGCTGCTGGCGGCCCGGTTCGGCGCGGCGCAGGATCTGAAGCGCCTCCTCTGGAGTGAGGGCATCGCTCAGCCAGCGGAAGTCGATCTGGGCGACCAGATCCTCCGGCGACATCTCGCCGAGAAACCGCCAGACAGGCTTGCCGGCCCGCTTGGCCGCGAGGTCCCAGGCGGCGTTGACGACGGCGCCGGTGGCCATGTGGATGGCGCCCTTCTCCGGGCCCAGCCAGCGCAGTTGGGGGTCGTGGACGAGGGAGCGGGAGAACGTGCCGAGGTCGGCGCAGACCTCGTCGACGGACAATCCGACCACATGCGGGGCCAGGGCCGCGATGGCGGCGGCCTGGACATCGTTGCCACGGCCCGTGGTGAAGGCCAGGGCGTGGCCCTCCAGTCCGTCACCGGCGTCGGTGCGCAAGATGACGTAGGCGGCCGAGTAGTCGGGTTCGGGGTTCATCGCGTCCGATCCGTCCAGATGCTCGGACGTCGGGAACCGGACGTCCATGACATCGAGCGCGGTGATGCGGGCGGATACGGACACAGCGGAGGACATGGCAGCAACTCCTGTGGCGGCAGGCGGCGACACGACCTCCTGCGACGGAACAAAGACGGGGCGGCGTACGGCGGCGTGGGGCCGCCCGGTTCACTCCTGGACCTTGCCGCCCGTGATGCGGGAGATGGTCAGCGCGACCAGGATGATCAGGCCGTTGAGGGCGCCGATCCACTGGGCGGGGACACCCGCGAGGGTGAGCACATTCTGGATCATGAAGAGCAGCAGGATGCCGCTGAAGGCGCCGAACATGGTGCCCTTGCCGCCGTTGAGGCTGATCCCGCCGATGACGGCGGCGGCGAACACGGTGAAGATGTAACCGTTGCCCTGCGCGGAGGCGACGGAGGCGAGACGCCCGGAAAGCATCAGCCCGGCGAGTGCGGCCAGCAGGCTGCCGGTGACGATGACGATCCACAGCACCCGGTCAGTGCGGATACCGGCCGCCTTCGCCGCGTCGACGTTGCCGCCGATGGCGTACAGCGAGCGGCCGAAGCTGGTCCAGCCCAGGACGACGATCGCGACGGCGAACAGCACCAGGCAGATCCAGATAGAGGCGGGTATCCCGAACCACTGGGCGGTGCCCAGGTAGAGCATCGACTCTGGCAGTTGGAAGAAGGTCTGGCCGCCCGAGATGCCGGTGAGGACGCCACGCAGGACGATCAGCATGCCGAGGGTGACGATGAAGCCGTTGAGACCGAAGCGGATGATCAGCAGGGCGTTGGCCACGCCGATGAGCGCACCCACGGCCAGCGTGATGGGAACCGACCAGGCGCCGGGGAGGAGCCCGAGGCCGGGTCCGACGCCGGCCGGCACCACCAGCAGGGCGGCGACGCCGGGCGCGAGGCCCATGGTGGACTCCAGAGACAGGTCCATCTTCTTGACGATCAGGATCATCGTCTGGGCAAGGACCAGCAGGGCGATCTCGGACATGGTCTGCAGGACGTTGATCAGGTTGTCGCCCTGGAGGAAGACCGGGTTGACGATCTGGCCGACGATCGCGATCGCGACGATCGCGGGAACCAGGGCGAGATCGCGCAGCCGGGCCACGGGTATCCGGCCGCCGAACAGCCCCTTCCGCCCGGCCTCGGGCTTCGTGGGCTTGGGGGCGGGCGTGTCCGCGAGGGCGGTTTCAGGCATTGAGGTCCACTCCTTCCATCGCGGCCACTAGGTCGTGGTCGTGCCAGCCGCGGGCGATCTCTGAGGTCACTCGGCCCTGGAACATCACCAGGACCCGGTCGCACATGCGCAGGTCGTCGAGTTCGTCGGAGGCGATGAGCACTCCAGTGCCGCCTTGCGCGGTCTCCTCGACCTTGTCGAGGAGGAACTCCTTGGAGCGCACGTCCACGCCTGCGGTCGGGTTGATCAGCACCAGCAGCAGGGGGTCGTCGGCGAGGGCGCGGGCCATGACGACCTTCTGCTGGTTGCCCCCGGACAGCGCGGAGACCGACAGATCGGGGCCTGAGGTCTTGATCGCCAGTTTCTCGATCATGCCCTCGGCGAGCTGGTCCCGGCGGTCGCGGCTCAGGAACCCTCCCCGGCTGAGCCGTTTGGGCACGGACAGCGTGGCGTTGTCCGCGATCGACATGTCGGGTACGAAACCCTGGTGGTGCCGGTCCTGCGGGACGAACCCGGCGCCGGCGGCGAGCGCGGCGGGCACGCTGCCCGGCTTTGGCTGCCGCCCTGCGATCTCGACCTCGCCGCCGTCGGCGGCCAGCAGCCCCACGACAGTCTCGGCGACCTCGATGCGACCGCTGCCGGCGGCCCCGGCCAGGCCGACGATCTCTCCGGCGCCCACCTTGAAGGTGACGTCCTCGTAAGCCTGGCCGGTAAGGCCCCGGACGCTCAGTGCCGACGTCGCGCCGACGTCGAAGGCGCTCGCCCGTTCCTCGCGCCTGTCGGCCGCCGCCTCGCCGGTCATGGCGGCAATGAGCTCGGTGCGGGGAAGTTCGGCGACCGGCGCGGTCAGGATGTGCTGGGCGTCCCGGAACACCGTCACCATGTCGCAGATCTCGTAGATCTCCTGGAGGTGGTGGCTGATGAACAGGAAGGTCACGCCCTGGCGCTGCAGATCGCGTATTCTCTCGAAGAGTCGGTTGATCGCCGCGCCGTCGAGTTGCGCGGTCGGTTCGTCGAGGATGATGAACCGGGCTCCGAAGGACAGCGCACGGGCGATCTCGACGAACTGCCGCTGTTCCACGCTGAGATCGCCGGCCGACGCTTGCGGATCCACGTCCACCGACCAGGTCGACAGCAGTTCCCGCGCCCGGCTGCGCACACCCTGCCAGCTGATCAGCCCGCTCCGGCCGTGCTCATGCCGGTTCAGGAAGAGGTTCTCGGCGACGGTCAGCGTGGGGATGATCGTCGACTTCTGGTAAACACAGGCCACCCGCTGCCGCCAGGCGTCGCGGTCCGCGAGCCGGGGCGCCGGGCTGCCGCCGAAGGTGACCGTTCCCTCGTCCGGGGCCTGAAGTCCGGTGAGGACGGACACCAGGGTCGACTTGCCGGCCCCGTTGCGGCCGACCAGCGCGTGGGTCTCGTTGGGCATGATGGTGATCCGGGCGCCGTTCAGAGCCACCGTCGGACCGAATCGTTTGACAATGCCCGTCGCCTCGACGACGGGAGGGCCGGCCGGGGCTCTCCCGTCGTGCGCCGGGGCGGGCGCGGGGGTGACTGCTCGCTCCCCGTCGCTCATCTCAACCGCCTTGTGTTGGTAAGCCGTTCTGTTTCCTGACGAGCTCTGAGGCTCAGCCGAGGTTGTTGCCCCACAGGGACGTGTCGGTGCTCTTGAGGCTGGGGACACCGCCGTAGGTGCCGCCGTCGGCGGTGACGAGCGGGGCTGCGAGCTGGTCCTCCAGCAGGCCGTCACGGACCTGGACGATGGTGCTGTCGTGGTCGGTCTTGCCCGGGTTGAACGTCTTCCCGTCCATCGCGGCCTTCAGGTAGTACAGGGCGTACTTGGCGTAGAGGTCGGCCGGCTGGGAGACGGTGGCGTCGATCTTGCCTTCGGCGATGGACTTGAGTTCTTCGGGGATGCCGTCGTTCGAGACGACGAACACGTGCTTCGCGTCCTGTGGACCGACCAACAGGCCCTTCTGCTTGAGCACCTGGAGCGTCCCGGACAGGGCGAAGCTGGACTGCATGTAGACGCCCTTGATGTCCGGGTGGGCGGTCAGGTCTGTCTGGAGCTTCTGCGCGGCGACGGCGCCGTCCCAGTTGGTGGCCTCTCCGAACACCGTGATGCCCGGGTAGTTCTTCTTCATGCAGTCGTTGAACGCCTCGGTGCGGTCACGGCCGTTGATGGAGGCAAGGTCGCCCTGAAGCATGACGACCTTGCCCTTGCCGGCCAGCTTGGTGCCCAGGTACTGGCACGCCTTCTCGCCGTAGGCACGATTGTCGGCGCGGACGACCATGTAGACCTTGCCGCTGTCGGGGCGGGTGTCGACGGTGACGACCGAGATCTTCTTCGCTTCCAGCTGCGCGAGGGTCGGGGCGATGGCGGCGGTGTCCTGCGGAGCCATCGCCAGGCCCTTCACACCCTGGCTGATGAACGTCTGCGCGTTGGCGGTCAGCTTGGCGACGTCGTTCTGCGAGTTGGTGGTCTTGAGCGAGAGGCCAAGCTCCTTGGCGTACTCGGGCGTGTACTTGATGTACGAGTTCCAGAAGTCGGTGTCGGAGCGCGGGTAGTCCACGCCGACCAGTGGCGTGTCGCTCGACGTGGCCGTGGTGCCGGAGCTGCTGCAGGCGCTGAGCAAGATCAGCGCGGACACGGCGGAGGCGGTGGAGCACAGGACAGTTGTGAGTCTCATCGGCACTTCCTCGCACTGATCCCGAAGCGGGGGATGTTTCATGTCGGCGGCATCCGTGTGTCACCGACATGAAGAGATGGGATGTATTTAAGGCCGAATCTGGGGCGCTGTCTACCCCAATGGGCATTTTGCTGCAGAGTCCTCGGTAGATCTCTTATCTGGACATCACCGGCAACGGGTGGTGAGATAGATCCATCCCATCAATTCACATCAACGTGTGCGTGACGGGATCCGGCCATGCCGGCTGGTAGAGGCATGCCACTCGTGGTCGAGATCAACGATGGTGGATCCGGGCTCAGATGCCGGGGCGGCGAGGTAGCGACCGCAGACGCAGTCAAGGGCTCCTTCGAGGTGCCGGCGAAGCTGCGCTTGACGATCTCGTGCGAGTCGCACGTTTCAGTGTCGCGTCCGTTCTCACGCTTGCCGTCGATTTACCAGGCGACGCGGTAGCTCACGCGCCCCTTCAGGCCGTTCTCTGGCGTTCCCTCCGGATCGGAAGGTGAGCGACCACCGCCACCGGGAGTCCGTCTGCGTGATCTTGGCTGGGGGCTGATGTCCCCAAATGCCCCCATGATCTTGACAGACGAAGGGCCCCCGACCCGTAGGTCGGAGGCCCTTCTCGTGGCGGTGGTGGTGGGATTTGAACCCGTACGCCCACCCCATTGGGCCTGTGATGATTCGCACAGTACCTGGGAGGGCGGACGTATCCAGACTCCTCCGGACGGAGGCGGACTGCGCCGGACGGTTCATGCCCCCAAATGGGGAGCAACCGGCTCCCAGTCCCGACCCCCGTCTTGGCTAGGGGGTGGAAAAGTAACGATGACGCATAGGCCGCCTTGCGGGTTCGGCCGGGCGTCGAGCTGAGCGCCGTGGGCGGCGGCGATGGCCTTGACGATGGACAGTCCGAGGCCGAGTCCGCTGTCGTGGCCGGCCCGGGCGGTGCCGGCGCGCTGAAACGGCTGGAACAGTCGCCCGATCTCCGTCTCGGGAACGACGGGGCCGGTGTTGACCACTGTGAGCGCGGCACGTCCGTCCGTCATGCCGGTGGTGACGTGGACGGTTCCGGAAGAGGCGTTGTAGCGCAGGGCGTTGTCCACCAGGTTGGTCACCAGGCGCTCGACGAGGCGGGGGGCTCCGGAGGCCGCTGCGGGGCCGAGGGCGGCGTCCACGCGGATTCCCTGGCGGTCGGCTTCGGGGCGGTGCGTGCGCAGGACGTGATCGGTGATCTCGGCCAGGTCGAAGGGTTCGTGGTGGTCGATGCCGGCCTCGCCGCGGGCCAAGGTGAGCAGCGCCTCGATCAGGCGCTCCTGCTGAGCGTTGGCCGACAACACCCGTTCGCAGACAGCGCGCAGTTGGTCGGCGTGGGCGCCGGGATCGGCGAGGGCCACCTGCACCACAGTGCGTTGCCGGGCGAGCGGGCTGCGCAGCTCGTGGGAGGCGTTGGCGATGAACTGGCGCTGGGCCGTGAAGGAGGCGTCCAGCCTGCCGAGCAGGTCGTCGAAGGTGTCTCCGAGTTCTTTGAGCTCGTCGTCGGGTCCGGTCAGCGCCAGCCGCGCGTGCAGGCTGGTCGCGGAGATCTGCCGGGCGCTCCTGGTGATGGTGCGCAGCGGGCGCAGGACGCGGCCGGCCACGGTCCAGCCCAGGACGATCGAGACGACCGACATGATGGCCAGGGCGATGGCCGACTGGGTGAGGAGTGAGCGCAGCTCGGCTGCGTGCTGGCGCACGGCCTGGGTGCGCATGCGGTCGGCTTGAGCCTGGACCTGTTCGGCGGTCAATCCTTCCGGGATGCCCAGCAGGTGGCGGCCGGCGTCCGGGGCGCCGTCGGCAGCGCCGATCAGGTGGCCGTCCTGCCCGTCGAAGACGACTGCGCTGGTGGAGTGGACGACCAGAGCATAGGTGACGGCGAGCAGGCCGGCACCGGACAGCAGGAAGAGCGCGCCGTAGATCAGGGTCAGACGCATCCGGATGGTACGGCGAGGCCGGCGGGACATGGGCCCTCTCAGACGTGATAGAGGCTGGCGGGACATGGGCACCCTCAGATGCGATAGCCGGACTTGGACACCGTCTCGATGATCGGCGGATCCCCGAGCTTGGCCCGCAGCCGACTGATCGTGATCTTCACGGTGTGGCTGAACGGGTTGGCGAACTCGTCCCACACCCGCTCCAGCAGCTCTTCAGCTGAGACCGTCCGCCCTCGGGAGGCCAGCAGCAGTTCCAGAACGCCGAATTCCTTGGGAGTCAGCTCCAACCGCCGCCCGGCGCGGGTGGCCAGGCGCTGTGCGGTGTCCACGACAAGATCTCCGTGGCGGAGGGTCGGGGGGACGGCGGGGTGGGCGCGCCGCGCCAGCGCGCCGATGCGGGCCACCAGCACCGGGAAGTCGAACGGCTTGGGCAGGTAGTCGTCGGCCCCCAGACTGAGCCCGTCGACGAGATCCTCGTTCGTCGCTGCCGCGGTGAGCATGAGCACCCTGCTGCGGCAGCCGGTGCTGACGAGGCGGGCACAGATCTCGTCGCCGTGCATGCCGGGCAGATCGCGATCGAGCAGGATGACGTCATAGTCGTTCTCCAGGGCGTGCTCCAGCCCGGCAGGCCCGTCCAGTGCCACGTCCACGGCCATCCGTGAGCGGCGCAGGCCGGCGGCGATCGCCTCCGCCATCTCCTCGTCGTCCTCGATCACGAGTATGCGCACTGTCGCCAGTCCTCCCGTCGTCTCCTGCAACCTGCCGAACCGGGAGTTTCAGGAAGGTATCAGCCGCTCGACAACGATACTTTTCTGAAACCGCGGCCTGGATACACCTGTTCGCCATGACAGATGACATGCACAGCACTGCGTTCGGCCGGCGCAGACTCCTGACCGGGGCGGCGGGTCTCACCCTCGGCCTGGCCGTGGCGCCGACCATACTGCCGGCGGCCGCGCAGGCCGCGGCCCGACGGTTGACGCTACCCGCGCCCACCGGCACGTACGACGTCGGCATGGTCTCGCTGCACCTGGTGGACCGCGGACGGCAGGACCCCTGGTGGGACAGCAACCACGACCGCGAGCTGATGGTCACCATGTGGTACCCGGCCAAGCGCGGTGGCACGCCCACTGTCTGGATGCAACCGAAGGAACTGGCCCGCTATCGCACCACGCTCACCAAGGGTCTGCAGCAGGCCGCCAAGCAGCTCGAACTTGGCGACGTGGACATCGACCTGGACAAAGTGCGATTCCCGCTCACCCACGCCCGCACCGAAGCCCCGGTCCGCCCCTCCTCCCGTCCATATCCGGTGGTGCTCTACTCACATGGGGCGGGAGAGTCCCGCTGGCTGGGCACCACGCTCGTGGAGGATCTGGCCAGCCGCGGCTACGTCGTCGTGGCGATCGACCATACCTATGACGCCGACGCGGTGCAGTTCCCCGGAGGGCGGGTGGAGACCGTCCGGCCCGGCCTCGACAAGGACGGCGCCTACAGCGTGATGAAGGTGCGCATCGCCGACACGCGGTTCGTGCTCGACCGGCTCGCCGCCGGCCGCTCGCTGCCCCGAGGACTGGCCGACAGCATGGACCTGGACCGGATCGGCGTGTTCGGGCACTCCCTGGGCGGCTCGACGGCCGCCCAGGCCATGGCCAACGACTCGCGGATCAAGGCCGGGATCGACCTCGACGGTAGCGTCGTCCCGACCGTGCCCGTCAATCCGTCGACAACGACGCCGGAGCAGGCGGCCGAGCTGGTGGGCCAGGTCGCCACCAAGATCGGCAAGCGGCCCTTCATGGTCATGAGCAGCAACGGTGCGGGGCCCCAGCAGCTCGGCGTCCTGATGTCCGGCTTCTGGGACAAGCTGCGCGGCGAGCGGCATTTCCTGTCCATCGTCGGCACGACGCACGCCAGCTACACCGACGCCAAGTCGATCATCTACCAGCTGGCGGCGATGAAGGCCATCCCCGAGGCCCTGACGCGGGCGGTCGGCACGATCGACCCGGTGCGGGCGGCCGCCGCCGAGCGTGCCTACGTCGCCGCCTTCTTCGACCGCCATCTGCGCGGGGGCGACGGCAGCCTGCTCGACGGGCCGTCCGAGAAGTATCCCGACGTTCGCTTCTGCGAGTGAGGAAACCCCCTTGCCCACGATCAAACAGCTGCTCGCCGTGTCCCTCGGAGCCCTGCTCCTGACGTCGAGCACGGCGGCGCGAGCCGCGCAGAACGTCCCGGCGCAGGCTGAGCCATGTGCCGCCGTAACCGGCCCCTCCCAGCCCGCGCAGGTGAAGGCCACCACGATCACCACCATCGAGCAGGCGTACCAGTGCGTCTTTGACCACTACTACGACAGGAAGGTCCTGGACAGCCGCAAGCTGCTGGTCGCGGCGTTCGCCGCGTTCGCCCAGGAGCTGAACCGGAACGGGCGGGATGTGGCCGATGCGGTGATGCCCGCGCTGACGGGCGACCGCGAGGGCGACTGGGACGCCTTCAGCGCCGTCTACCAGCGCGTGAGCAGTCTGCTGCCGGACGATGCCGCGCTGCGGCAGTCGCTGGCCACGGCGACCCTCAGCGGCCTGATCCGTGCCCTGGGCGACAACCACGCCAGGTGGCAGCGCGCCGAACTGCCGCCCGGCTACCAGCCGGGCCAGGAGTACGGGCTGGGCATCACCACCTTCCCCTCCAGCGGCTTGATGACCGGCGCGCCGCAACAGGCACTGCCTCCGCTGTACGTCCGCGGCGTGCTCGGCGGAGCGGCCGCCGAGCACGGGCTGCGCCCCGGTGACGTCATCGAGGCGGTCAACGGTGACACGCCGTTCGCCGGCGGCGTTCTGTCGCCGGGCGTGGTGAGCATGCTCTACCCGCAGTACCCGCAGACCTCCGCGGTCAGGCTCAAGCTGCGCCGCCCGGCCACGGGCCGGACCTGGACGGTGACGCTGAAGCCCACCCTGTACGAGTCCGCCTCCAAGACCGTCGCCGCCAAGCTCCTGGACCACGGCATCGCCTACGTCAAGCTGACCGGCTTCGCACCGAAAGCCGCCGACGCCGTGCTCCAGGCGATCGCCGGCCTGAGGAAGGCGAAGGCAGTGGTCCTCGACGTGCGCGGCAACCGCGGCGGCTCCCCGGAAGAGGCCAACCGGCTGCTGGGCGCGTTCGCGCACGACAAGATCACCGCCTACCTGTGCGACGCCGGCGACACGTGTACCGCCAGCCGTACCGACGACGCCGTCCCTCTGCTGAACCTGCCCCTGGCCGTGCTCACCGACCGCGACTGCGCCTCGGCCTGCGACCACTTCACCTCCGCGGTCAAGGCACACGACCTGGGCACGCTCGTCGGCACCCGAACCGCGGGCATCGTGTCGGGACCGGCCAGGGCGTACGCGCTGGACGACAACAGCGTCCTGCTCCTGCCCGCGCTCTACCACCTCGGGCCGAACCACGAGGTCATCAACCGCAGCGGCACGCCGCCCCACCACTACGTGCGGACGACCGCGAAGGACGTGTCCACGGGGCGCGATCCCGTACTGGCCAGGGCGCTCGCCGTGCTCTCCGACTAGAGAGAAGGACGTCTCATGCGTATCACGACAGTCATTGCGCTCGGCCTGCTGATCACGGGCCTGACCGCGTGCGGGCAGGCGTCGACCGGCGCCCAGGTCGCTTCCGCCGGCAGCCCAGCTGCCACGGCGAATGCCGCCGGCACCACCTCAGGGGAGGACGGCGGGCTGAAGTTCGCGCAGTGCATGCGCGAGCACGGCGTCGACATGCCCGACCCGCAGGGCGATGACGGCAGGATCCAGGTCAGGCTCCCGGAGGGGGCCGACCCGCAGAAGGCGAAGGCGGCCATGGAACAGTGCAAGCAGTATCTGCCCAACGGTGGCGAGCCTGAGCAGGCCGACCCGCAGAAGGTGGAGCAGCAACGCAAGTTCGCCCAGTGCATGCGGGACAACGGCGTGCCCAAGTTCCCCGACCCGGACGCCAGTGGCGGCTTCAAAATAGGCCCCGAGATCGGCATGGATCCCAACGACCCCAAGGTCCAGGCGGCCCGGCAGACCTGCGCCAAGTACCGGCCGGCCGCGCCGTCCGGCGCGCCGACCCAGACCTGGAGCGGTGGGTGACCCGCACCAGATGGGCGTCCGGGATCCTGGCCGCGGCGGTGCTCGCCGCCGCGGCCTGGCTCTGGATCCACGGCGGCATGGCAGCCGCACCCCAGCGGTCGGCGGCGGGCGGCCTGCCCCCGGCCACCGCGCAGGTCTCCCGGGAGACCCTTGTGGACACCCAGACCAAGACGGGAACGCTCGGCCACGGCTCCGCCACGGTGCTGTCCAGCAAGCTGACCGGGACCCTGACCCGCATGCCGGCCGTCGGCGCCACGGTCAAACGCGGCAAGGCCGTCTACCGCGTGGACGACACGCCGGTCACACTCCTGTACGGCTCGCTGCCCGCCTACCGCGCGCTGTCACCCGGGCTCGAGGGCGCCGACGTCGAGCAGTTCGAGCGCAACCTGCGCGCGCTCGGCTACGACGGATTCACCGTGGACGACTCCTACTCCTCCCAGACCGCCACAGCGGTGCGGGACTGGCAGGAGGACCTCGGCCTGCCGGAGACGGGCACGGTGGAGCTCGGCCGGGTCGTGTACGCGGCTGGACCGGTCCGGGTGGACGCCCACGAGGCCGCCACCGGCGACGCCCTCCAGCCGGGAACGAAGGTGCTGTCCGTCACGGGCACCACGCGGGTGGTCACCGTGGAGCTGGAGGTGTCCGAGCAGCAGTTGGCCTCAAAGGGCGCCGCGGTAGGCGTCGAACTGCCCGACGGCAAGACCATCAAGGGCAAGATCACCAAGACCCAAGTCGTCATCGACACCGGCGACGGCAGCGGCGGCGAGACCGCGGACCCGGAGACGAAAATCGAGGTCACGATCGCGATCAGCGGCAACAAAACCGCGTTCGACCAGGCGTCTGTGGACGTCGCCTTCACCGCCTCCAGCCGCAAGAACGTCCTGACCGTCCCGGTGACGGCGCTCCTCGCCCTCGCCGAGGGCGGCTACGGCGTCCAAACGGTGTACGGCACGGCCAGCCGTATCGTCCCGGTGCGTACCGGCCTGTTCGCCGGCGGCCGGGTCGAAGTGACGGGTGACGGCCTGCGCGAGGGCATGACCGTGGGGATGCCGTCATGAACGCCATGGTCGACCTCCACGAGGTGACCAAGACCTACCCCGGGGGCGTGACGGCCCTGGGCGGCGTCACCCTGTCGATCGGGCACGGCGAGATGGTCGCCATCGTGGGCCCGTCCGGCTCCGGCAAGTCGACCATGCTGAACCTGATCGGCACGCTGGACCGGCCCACCACCGGTACAGTCCGTATCGACGGCCACGACGTGGCCACGCTGCCGGACCGCCGGCTGTCGGCGCTGCGCGCCCGCCGGATCGGCTTCGTCTTCCAGCAGTTCCACCTCGCGCCCGGCCTGCCTGCCCTGGACAACGTCGCCGACGGCCTGCTCTACACCGGCATGCCGAAGCGGGAACGCATGCGCCGGGCGAAGGACGTCCTGGTCCGCGTCGGGCTCGGCGACCGACTCGGCCACCGGCCGCACGAACTGTCGGGAGGGCAGCGGCAGCGGGTCGCCATTGCCAGGGCGGTGGCCGGCGAGCCGGGGCTGCTGTTGGCCGACGAGCCCACCGGCAACCTGGACTCGGCCAGCGGGGCGGGCGTGATGGCGCTGCTGCGCGAGTTGCATGCCGCCGGCACGACGGTCGTGGTCATCACCCATGACCGGGAGATCGCCGCGAGCCTGCCGCGCCAGGTGGCCATGCGCGACGGGGCGGTGGTCTGAATGCCCGCGGACCAGCTGTCCCCCGCCCGGCTGCATCCGCGCGACGTGCTGCGTGTGGGCGCGGCCGGGTTGCGCACCCGCCCGCTGCGGGCCGTGTTGTCGGCTCTGGGCATCGCCATCGGCATCGCGGCGATGATCGCCGTCGTCGGCATCTCCTCCTCAAGCCGGGCCGAGCTGGACCGCACCCTGGACGCGCTCGGCACCAACCTGCTCACCGTCTCTCCCGGCAACACGCTGTTCGGTGAGGACGCCACGCTGCCACGCGAGGCCGTCGAGATGATCTCCCGGATAGGCCCCGTCGAGCAGGTCGCCGCGGTGGGCACGGTCGCCGGGGCCCACGTCTACCGCAACGACCGCATCCCGCAGGCGCAGAGCGGCGGCATCTCGGTCCAGGCCGCGTACCTGAACCTGCCTCAGACCTTGGGCGCAGCCCTCGCGCGGGGAGCCTGGCTCAACGCCGCGACCGCGCGTTATCCGGCCGTGGTCCTGGGCGACACAGCGGCCCGGCGGCTCGGCATGGGCGACGCCGGTCAGAACTTCCAGGTGTACCTCGGAGGCAGGTGGTTCACTGTCGTCGGGATCCTCCGGCCGGTGCCCCTGGCACCCGAGCTGAACGCCGCGGCGCTGATCGGCTGGCCGGCCGCGGCTTCCTACTTGGGGTTCGACGAACGTCCCACGACCGTCTACACCCGCACCGCCGACACCGCCGTCGAAGCGGTACGAGCAGTGCTGGCCGCCACCGCCAACCCCCAGGCACCCAACGAGGTCAAGGTCTCCCGGCCCTCCGACGCGCTGGCCGCCCGCCAGGCTACCGACCGCGCCTTCACCGGGCTACTGCTCGGCTTGGGCGGCGTCGCCCTGCTGGTGGGCGGGGTGGGCGTGGCGAACACCATGGTCATCTCGGTCCTGGAACGCCGCGCCGAGATCGGGCTCCGCCGTTCCCTCGGCGCGACCCGCGGCCAAATCCGACTGCAGTTCCTGACCGAGTCCCTGGTGCTGTCCGCCCTCGGCGGCCTCGGCGGCGTCCTGACCGGCGCCGCCGTGACCGCCCTGTACGCGAGCACCCAGAGCTGGCCCGCCGTCGTACCCGTGTGGGCGATGGTCGGCGGGGTGGCGGCCACGCTGCTGGTCGGCGCGATCGCCGGCCTGTACCCGGCCATCCGCGCCGCCCGCCTCTCTCCCACCGGAGCCCTCGCCGCGACCTGACCCCATTCACCAGAATCCGATATCCCACGTCGCGGGGAGCCATGGACTGCGCCGCAGCTCTCCTGCGCGTGCGTTCAATCATCGAAAGGACCCACAAGATGAATCGTGCGAAAGCCGGCGTGGCTGGGCTCGCGTGCGCGACGCTGATCCTGGGAGTGGCCGCCCCCGCAGGCTTCACCTCAGTCAACCGCCGGATCCCGCTTGCTCGACGGCAAGGGCGGGAAGATCGCTGACGGCTCCCGCTACCGGGCCTACTCCAACACCGACTACATCCTGCTCGGCCTGATCATCGAGAGCCTGACGGAAAGCACTCGCCCAAGAGCTCGACCGGCGGCTGTTCACAAATGGCCCATGATCTTGACAGACGAAGGGCCTCTGACCCGCAGGTCAGAGGCCCTTCACAGTGGCGGTGGTGGTGGGATTTGAACCCGTCCGCCCACCCCATTGGGCCTGTGGTGATCGCACATTACCTGGTAGAGGCGGACGTATCCAGACTCCCCCGGACGGACGCGGACCCTTCCGGACAGCCCATGCCCCCAAATGGGGAGCAAGATGATCTTGTCGTGCTGGCGCACCGAGGCAGTTATCGACAGTGATCGGGGTAACACACAACGTCCACAACGCGAAGCCTTCATGTGTCCGCTCTTGAGTTCGCCGCCACCCTGGTCAACGCGCTTGCTTGGCCGACGGTTGCCATCGCGGCCATCATCATCCTTCGAAACCCGCTCTCCGGCGCCTTCACAAGGGTCAGCCGCGTCGAAGCTCTCGGCGTCATCACAGAGTTCGCCCAAGTCGAGAAAGCCCGCGAGGCCGTCCAGGAAGTACTCGCTGACGAGCACAGCCCCAACGTGGATGAGCTCGTCCAGCGCGCCACGGTGCTGGGGTGGCAGCTTGGCCGCATCGCCCCCAGCATCTCGCCGCAACTCGTCGTAGATAGGTCGCACGGCACGCCGCGAGTGCGCTCGTCTGCCTCCGGGATGGGTGAGATCGGGGGCGAGTGCAGTCGTGGCCTCAGAGCGCTGGTGTTCATGCTGAGGGTTGGGTCAGTGTGGTGGTGTGCCGGTGACGGACGGGCGGTGTTGCCCGACCTGTGGGACGCGGCCGTTCTGGATGTCAGCCCCGACACCGCCGCCCGCCGCTACCGCACCTGACGGCGAGCTGGCACCTCATTGAGCGGCGCTCACGCACTGATCGACAAAGCCTTGGCGTGTGCAGCCGTCGGGATGGTGAGATGGCACGATGATCAACCACGACGAGGCGGCTGTCCGACCGTTGACATTGGCTTGGGTGAGCCGGCATCTGGAGGTCGGCGAACGGATAGTCGAAACCGAGGCGCTGCACGGAGGCATCAATGCCGAGATGCGGAGGCTGACCATCGGCACGCGGCACGGAGGCACCCGTGACCTGGTGCTGCGGACCTTAGTCAACATGGAGTACGCCGAGGACTGGCTGAACAGGGAGGCCGGCGCCCTGACCCTGCTCACGGGGACCGACGTGCCGGCTCCTGGACTGGTCGCGGTTGATCCGACCGCCGCGCATTGCGAGTATCCCTCGCTCCTCATGACACATCTGGCGGGCCGAACGGTCCTCGACGATGAGGGATTGGAGACACGCGTCCCTCTGCTGGCCCGTCAACTCGCAGCGATCCATGCGCTGCGGCCCGCCGAGCGGCCCCGGAAGTATGTGACGCTGACGACCGCCGACACCGTCGTGGTTCCGAAGGGCGCCGACGCGGCGGCATGGGCCGCGGCGATCGACGTGATCCGCAAGCCCGCGCCGCCCTATGAAGGACGATTCCTGCACCGGGACTTCCAACCCGGCAACGTGCTGTTCGACATGTCGCCCCCAAGCCCGGCAGGTGCCCGGATCACCGGCGTCGTCGACTGGGCCGCGACCTCCTGGGGCCCGGCAGACCTCGATGTCGCGCACTGCTCCACCAATCTCGCCCTGCTGCACGGCCCGGCGTGGGGTCTGCGGTTCGCTGAGGCGTATGAGGAAGCCGGCGGGGTGCTGGCCGCGGCCACGAGCGAGCGGCTGTACTGGCAGGTGCGGGACGCGCTGGCGGCTTCAGAAGAGGTGCAGGTGGTGTCGCAGCCATGGAGGGAGGCAGGAAGGGCAGAGTTGACGACGCGTGCCGTGGAGGAGCGGCTGGACGCCTATGTCACCGCCCTGATGGACGCGCTGGGCTGAGCCCTGGCGGTCCGGCTGCAGCCCGACCCCATCGGAGGTTCGAAAGCACCCTCTTAGACATGACAAAGTCGCCTCCACCCGCACGTGGCGGGTGGAGGCGACCGGCGTACGCAGGAGTAGGTGAACGCGCCGCGCCTACTGACGCGGCCGTTCAGTCAGCTGCACGAGCGGCAGCCCGTCACGGCCGCGGGGCGCGGCGACGGGGGTGACGGTGCGGCGGCCGGCGAACCACGCCCACGCCACAACAGCGCCGTCGAGCAGCTGCTCGACGCGGGCCTCGTCCAGCGCCCACTCCGGCGGGATGACGCCGAGCGCGATACACAGACGTACGGCGCCCATCAGCAGCAGGGCGACGGCTCCACGCAGCAGGAGCGGCTCGCGAATCTTCCAGTTCAGACGCATGATTTTCTCCTCGAGGCGAGATCGGCCCGACCAACCACGGGGACACGGCTGGCCGGGGGCATGGGAGGCGCGCAGCAGATACAGCCGCGCCAGGTCATCGAGCATGGAAGGTGGCGGCCCAGGTGAGCCGCCCGACAATGCCGTCATCGTCGAGGCCCGCGTCGCGCTGGATCTTCCGGCACACCGCGCGCGAGGCCGAGCCGTAGGCGCCGTCGATGTCGAGCTCATAGCCGAGCCGTGCGGCAGCCTGCTGCCAGTCTCGTACGTCTTCGCCACGGGTGACCGGCGGGTAACGGAGGAGCCTGCCCGGCCAGCCGTCACCGTCCTGGTCGGCCTTGATCAGTCGAGCGACGGCGCTGCGGAAGTCGTCCATGGCGATGTGGTGTGGGTCAGGTTTCTGCCGGTTGACCTCTTTGTGGCCCTTGACCCTGCTCGCAGGCAGGCCGAACTCCTTGCACAGTTCGGCGCACAGCCGGTGGTAGGCGTCCAATTGCTCTGCGAGCCAGGGCTGGCTGCCGTCGTTTTCGGCCTCGATCCCGATCGAGCTGGAGTTGTCGTGCAGCGGAGACGTGGACGGGGCGTTGTGCCAGCAGCGGCCGGCGGCGATGACGTAGATGCGGCCACTCCTGCCGAGCCCGATGTGCGAGAGCGGTCCCTTGAGCCCGGGGCGACCGGAGCGAACGACCCGCAGCGACGGGTAGTCGCCGCCACCGGCCGGGCCCGCGGTGTGGTGGCAGACCACGCCTTGTACCTCCGGCTGTGGGCCGTGGCCGCGGGTTTTCCACCCGCGTACCTCTGTGACCGGGCAGCCGGTACGGCGGGCGACATCAGCGAGTTGGGTAAGCCACGGCATTGGTCAGCCTCCTAGTGCCGAGATGAGTCCGAAAACGAGGGACACGAGGACCGCGGCCACGGCGATGATGATGGTGACGTTGCCCTGGATCCGCCGGGAGCGCTGATCGAGCTCCGTTCGCGTGACCGCGTTGCGCTCGACCACTCGCAGCCGCGTTTCGTGGTCGGTGACGGTCGCGCCCTGGGCGTCGTGCTTGGCAATCAGCACGTCCAGCTTGGCGTCGATCTTGGACAGCCTGTCATCGTCGCTCATGGCACTCCTTGGTCGCCAAGACGGTGAAAAGGGGTGCCGCCCGTCCAGCCCCATGACAACGGGCGGCACGTCGGGAGATCGGTATGTCCGGATGCGGACACGCGCTGGCGGTCAACCGGGAACGTTCTTGACGCGTCTCACCCGCGTCAAGATCACTCGTTTCCCTGGAGATGTTTCATGGCCCGTAAGCCCCCGCCGCCGTACGGTCAACCTCCGCAGCCGCCGCGCAAGGTCACCGCGGTGCACAAGGAGCGGGGCCTGTCCGGCATGAGCCACATGAGACACCTGATGTTGACGATCTTCACGTGCGGGATGTGGGGGCTGCTGGTGTGGCTCCCCTGGTGGATGTTCCGGATGATCTTCAGGCGGAAGAAGAAGACGACGTACTACTACCGCTGACCAGGGCGCTGTCACGCAGCTGCGCCAGCTCGGCCTTGACCTGGTCGAGCTCGGCGGTGAGCTGCTCGACGTGCGCCCACAGCATGGCGTTCTCGTCGAGGGCGTCGTTGCGCTGCCGCCGGGTGACCGCCAGCGTGGCCGCGATCGGAATGGAGGCCTTCTGCTCGGTCTGCTCAGTCATCCGGCTCCTTAATGATCGTGTAGTAGCGGTACGGGGCCTCGCCGTGGACATCTACCTGCGTGCGCAGCGGTTCGACCAGCAGCGGCGGCACGTCCTTCCTGACGGCTTTCACCAGCCAGAACACCTTTCGGCCGGGAGTGCCGGAGATCGTGAAGCGGCCGTTGGCCGGGTATGTGGCCGACACGCCGTCCGGCACATCCCGGCACGACAGGAACACCGCACGGCCCTCTGGCGACGTGAGGTCCTCGAAGTAGGCGGGCAGCTCCACGACGACCAGGCCGTCCTCGTCCAGTTCGACCATGCCCCAGTCCTCCACCCCGTTGTGTGGGCTCTCGGTCGTCGCGTGGACCAGATACCGCGCGCTGTCCGACGGGTGATCGATGATGAACGTCTTCACCACGGAATTGGTGTCCTGCCTCACGAACTGGATGTTCGAGCCGTTCCAGAACGTTCTGAACATGCCGTCGCCCGGCCCTGACTGCACATGCCATTTGAACGAGCCGCCTTCCCCGGTCATGCCGCTGCCTCTGACTTGGACGCGCCCATCCGACAAGGACGTGATTCCGGAGATGCGGGTGGTCGTAGCGGAGTCGACCAAGCCGACGAAGTTTCCATCACCAGAGGCGAGATGGACGATGAACTTCCGGCCGTCGCTGGCCACGGAGCCCATCTGCAGGTTGATATCGCCTTCCACGAAGGAGGTGATGTAGTGGTACTGCGTCGCGTCCTCGTAGAAGCGGATCTCGGTGTCCACGCCGAAGTTCGGATTGATCACCAGTCGCTTCGATGACCCGCTGACGTTACTCGTCAGCCGGCCAACCATATCCAGGTTGCCCGTGGAGGCTGACAGGCCGAAGGTTTGAGCGCCCGTCGAGTTGTAGCCGCGCATCCCGAAGGTGTCGAGCTCAATCCGCGAGCCGGTGTTGCCCGAGCGGAGGCTGAAGCTGCCGGAGCTGTCAAGCCCGATGGTCTGCAGACCGCCGTTGTTGTACCCGCGCAGGCCAGTGCCGTCGAGCTGGATACGTGGACTGCCTGACCCCGCAGTGCGCAGGGTGAAGCTGCCGCTGTTGGAGATCGTCACCAGCTCGACACCGGCAGCGTTGTAGCCGTGCAGGCCGCTGGCGTTGAGCTCGACCCTCTCGCCGGCGCTCGCCGTGCGGATGCTGGCGCCGATCAGCCAGTTTGACTTGATCTCGCCCGCACTCACCTTGTCGACGGTCAGGTTCGTGATGTGCGCGTCATCGATCAGCAGCGCTGTCACCGGCGCGGCAGCAGACGGATCGCTCCGATTACCGGAGGCGTCGACCGCGATCACCTTGACCTGCCGCAGGCTGGTGTTGGCCTCCGGCACCGTACCGACCGCGGGGATCTGCGCCTGCATCATCCCGGCGTTCGCCGCGACCACCCCGCGCAGGGTCGTCTCGTCCGGGGTGAAGCCAGCGGTCGCACCGACGTGCACTTCGAGACGATCGAGGTCGAGCTCAAGATTCCATTCGCCTCCCGAGGCTCGCCCGAGCGTGTGCGTGATCTGGATGGCGATCAAGCTGGCCGCGACCGTCGGTGCCGCCGGCGTGCTCGGTGGGATGGTGTCCGGTTGGGCGACCGCCGTTTCGACGGTGCTCCACTGGCCCCTGTTGTTGTTGGCGTCGACAGCCCGGATGCGCCAGTCGTATGCCAGGCCGGGTGTCAGGTCGAGCACCATCGTCTGCAGCGTGCCCCAGGCGGCGTACGTGGTCTGCCAGCCTTCGGTGGCGGCCGGGGAGACACCGAACTCGATCTCGAAGTGGGCACCGTCCAAGATCGTGGACCCGTCGCTATTCAGCGGCTGCTCCCACCGGAGTAGCATCCTGGCGCGCGTCGTGCCGTCCGGGCCGATGTAGACGCTCGACTCGAATGGCAGCACCCAAGTCACCGGGCCGGGCACCGTCGAGTCCGGGATCGGGCGCGGGCCGACCGGCTCGCTGCCGCGGCCCGACAAGGACTGGAGTAGATCTCCCACGTCCACGGTCGTTTGGCCGCCCTCGTGGGCGACGTACGGCGTCAGGTCCAGCCAGTCGCCGCCTGGCCCCCGATACGCGACCGTCATCTCTGGCCCGACCGGCCAGGACGCGCCCACCATCCTGAGGCGAACCGGATGGATGAGTTCGCCTCGGAACATGATCTCGTTCTTCGGGTCGATTAAATCCGTGTCCGGGTCGTACACCCACGCCCAGTCGCCTGGCTTGAACGCTCCGGACACGTCGTAGTCATCCGTGGTCATCCTCATCTGCGACCTCGGGGTGACGTACTGGTCGAGCTGGTACTGCGCTCGCGCCTGCGCGTTGCCGCCCGACGTGGTGCTCTCGCTGATGATGCGGGTCCGCTTGACCGGTTGGCCGCGCAGATCGCGGTACGGGACGTCCGTGTTGTTCGCGGCGGCCGTCACGACCGAGCTGCCGTTGCCCTCGGCGAGAAGCACGACCCGGCTGGTCCAGTCCGCCACGGTCTGCGCGACGCCCATGTCGCCGCGCAGACCGCGCAAGGACATGTCGTCCCCGTCCGTATTGCGATTCGGGCGCTTGCGAACGATCACTGTGGACGGGGTGTCCTCGTACAGGTCGGACGCCAGGCCCGCATCCAGCTTGCAGCTGCCCGTCACGCGCCACTCTGCGCCCATCGTGGCGCACACGTACGCCACCGCCTTGCGCTTGGACTGCCAGACGTGCGTGCTCCGGTAGATGCCTGGCACCGAGTGCAGGGTGCCCTCCACCACTGCGGTGCCCGTGCCCAAGATGGCTCGGATCGCCTGGGCGAAGCTGCCGTTGATGGAGACAGGCGTCTCCAGCACGTCGCCCTTACCGTCCGCGTCGCCGAGCCACAGCGCGGTGGACTGGCCGCTGATCTGCTTGCGCAGATGGTCCACGTCGCGTGCGGTCACCACACCGACGTACCGCGCCATGTCGAGCAGCCGATCGTTGTACTGG
Organism: Nonomuraea helvata; assembly: GCF_039535785.1. Lineage (NCBI taxonomy): Bacteria > Bacillati > Actinomycetota > Actinomycetes > Streptosporangiales > Streptosporangiaceae > Nonomuraea > Nonomuraea helvata. The sequence goes on along the minus strand of NZ_BAAAXV010000009.1, from coordinate 1,907,729 downwards.
CCCGGCTCCACATGCGCTGGCACGAACGCGATATGCCCGAAATACTCGATCTTGTCCAGAACGGTCTTCGGGGTTTCGTCGACCAGCGTGATCTGCCACGACCCCAGCTCCATCAGCTTCTCGTTGACCGGCACAAGTCACCCCCGAGTCTTTGTCGAATTTCTAGACAAGGTCTCTCGGCACCCTTAGTCTTTGTCTCGCATTCCGACAAAGACAGGAGGGTGGCGGTGGAAGCCAAGCGCTACCTGAGCAAGGACAACATCGGCGCCATGTTCGGCGTCTCCGGAGCGACTGTTGGAAAATGGCTCACCCGCTACGCCGACACCGACCACCCCACCCCGGAGCCGGCCGCGTGGATCGGTGACACCCCGGGATGGACCGACGCCAACGCCTGGAAGGCATGGAAGCTGGCACTCCCCGGCCGCGGTGCAGGCGGGGGCCCGCTACCTCTGGGGCGGGCGCGCGAGGAGTACCGCACGGCCCTGGCGGCAGCGCGCGCGGAACACCCCAACGACAAGAGCGAGTGGCATCACGAAGTTCGAGCGCTCAAGCGGATTGCCAGCGCCTACAACGTTGACGCAGACGGCCTGAACGCGCTCTCGGTGAACATCATGGAGGCGAATCCGGGCAAGCCGAACGAGGAGTGCAACGTCATCGCGGTCGCCACCGTGATCCGCAGCGCCCGGGGCAAGAAGCCCGCGAGCTAGCGCCGCACTGCCGCCACGATCTCCGGCAGGGCGCCGATGTACTGGGCTTGCAGGTCCGTCGCCCGGTCACCGTTGACCGCAGAGCCGCCGCCAGCGACGACGCCCAGCCAGCAGTCCATCGAGGTCGCATTGGTTCGCGTCAGGCCGCCCGACGTGTGCAGGTCGAAGTTGCGGGCGCTGCCGACAGCCACGCGGTTACCGTCGGCGTCGTCGCTCGATCGCGTCGCGTACGACGTCGAGTCGGTGAGCGTTTCCGGGTCAGCGAGGAACACCGACATCGGGCCGGAGTCGCCACGCTGTAGCCAGCATTCGACGATGCGCGACCCGCGCCGTACCGTCAGGTCCAGGTAGGCGCGGCCGACGGGGCTGCGCACCGCGGTCAGCCTGATCACGCACTGCTCCAAGTCGTTGCGCAGCACACCGGCCGACTCCCAGCGGGTGATCTGCTCGGCGCCGACCTGCACCCACCACCTCTTGCCGCGCCAACGGCCGTTTGTGAACGACGCCACCTCGAGGCTGCCGCTGCTATTCAGCGGCCTGACCCTGACCAGGCCGTTGGTGAGCTCCCACTGGCTGGCCTGGAGCGGGTGGCCCGTCCCCACCCGCTCAGTTCCACCGGTGAGGATCTTCACGCGGCCTCGCAGATAGTGCTCCACTGCGCAGCCCCAGCGCGGGTTCACCCCGGCCGGGACGCCACGGAACACCGTGATCGGCCCATCCGCGCCCACTCGGGTCAGCACGCCGGGCAGCGTCGCCCCGGTGTAGTAGCCGTAGGCGCCGATGCTCGGCGCGCTCCACCGCTCGCCCACCTGGCCGAAGTCGTTCTGCCGGGTCGCCCCGATCAGGCGTGACTCCAGGTCCACGTCCGTGTCCGGGCCATGGCGCTGAAGCGAGATTTTCCAGCTGATCTCGGTGATGTTCTGGCGTTTCCGGTCGAGCACCTCCCCGCTCGACGACAGCACGGTGTAGTACCCGTTCCGTTCCGTTTTCTCCTCGAACACGACCGGCACCAACGCGCCCTGCACGCCGAGCGCACCGTCGAAGCGGGCCCACACCTCGTCACGCGTCACCATCGGACACACCTCGACGCCGGAGATGTGCATCGACCAGCCCTGGTACGCCGACTCGCTGAACGCCTGCGTCTCCCGGAGCGTGAGGCGGCCGAGCTGGAGGTCAGACATCCGCGAACACCTCCTGCTCCAGCTGGCGGATCGCCTCCCGCAACTGCTCCACGATGACTCTGTAGGAGACCGGGTTGCTCGGGTCCAGCACACCTTGGATGGTGATGTTCTCGATGACGATGCCGGGCCGCGCCTGGGCGGCAGCCGTACGGGGCGCGGCCGGCGCGCCGAACGTCCCCGTGAACTCCATCGCAGGCGAGGACAGGCCGTCGAACGCGGCCGCCGTCGCGTCCGCCATGCGCTGAGACGCGGCCTCGATCAGCGGCATGTTGCGGTCGATACCGATCACCAGGCCGGGCGGCAGCTGCCTGCCGATCGCCTCCATCAGCCGCGACGGGCTCGCGATGCCGAGCGCGTCCTTCACCCACTGCGGCATGATCGACGAGAAGAAGCGGTAGATGGCGTCGCGGAACCAGTTCCACATCGACTGGAGTCCGTTCCACAGCCCGCTGATCAGGTCGCGGCCGGCGTTCCACAAGGTCGAGCCCAGGTTGCCGAGCGTGCTGACGATGCGCCCGGGAAGATCGCGGAACCAGGTGAGCAGGCCGTCGATGCCTTGCGACACGGCGCCCTTGATCTGTTCCCACTTCTCCGAGACGAAGTTCCGGACCGTGTCCCAGACCTGGTTCCAGCGGTCGGAGATCTGGCCCAGGACTCGGGAGATCGTCTCTCGGACCTCGTCGATCTTGGACTGGATGGCGTTCTTGATCTCGGACCACTTGGTCTGCACCCAGCTCACGACCTGGCCCAACCAGGCGGAGAACTTGCCGGGCAATTCCCCGAACCAGGAGACGATCGATGCGACCCAGTCGACGCCCTTCTGGAACCAGTCCCTCAGCCCGGTGATCAGGTCCGGGATGATGCTGTTCCCGATCAGCAAGTTGTAGAGCCACTGGAAGACCTCGGCGATCTTGTTGATGGCTCCCGAGATGAGTCCGGCGACCCACTCGAACGCCGGCGCGAGCTTGTCGACCAGCCACGAGATGACCGACGCGATGATCTCGATCAGTGGGGTGAGGACGCTGACGATCAGCTTCAGCAGGACCTCGATGAGCGGCGTGATCGCGACCAGCAGCTGGGCGAACACGCCGACCAGGGTGCCGAGCAGCGGTGCCAGCGCCGTGATGATCGGCAAGATGGGCGTGAGCACCGCCATCACCAGCTGGATCAGCGCATCCAGCAGCGGGGCGAGCGCCGTCATGATCTGCCCGAAGACCTGCGCCACCAGTGCGAGGATCGGGGTGATCGCCTGCACCAGCTGGAGTAGCGGAGGCAGCACCGCCTGCACGAGCGGCATGAACGCCTGGACGACTTGCAGCAGCAACGGGGCCAGCGGCGTCAGCACCTGCATCGCGAGCTGGATGAGGACGCCGAGGACCGGCGTCAGCGCCGCCAGCAGCTGGCCGACCACGCCGATCACGCCGGTGATGACCGGCGCGAGCGCGCCGAGCAGCTGTGAGAACAGCGGCAGGTACGTGACCGCCAGCGGGACGATCGCCTGCACGAGTTGGGCGACCATGCCGATCAGCGGGGTGAGCGCCGGTAGGAGCCCGACGACGGCCTGGACGATCGCCAGGAGGGCGGGGGCGGCGGCCTGCAGCGCGGCGAGCAGCGCCTGCCCGATCTGCTGCGCCAGCGACACGATGATCGGCAAAACGGGCGTTACAGCCTGGACGAGGGTCGTGATGCCCTGCACGAGGACGCCGCCGATCTGCCCGGCCACCTGCGCCACCAGCGTGATCAGCGGCGCGAGCACCGGCAGCAGCTGCGCGATCGCCTCGGCGACGGCGACGATCAACGGCGCGACGGCCTCGACCGCGTCCGCGAGAACCTGCCCGATCGTCACGGCCAGCTGCCCGAGCGGCCCGAGCAGCGGCGTGACCGCCTTCAGCAGGCTGCTGATGACCGACAGCAGCGTCTGCCCGATCACACCCGCCAGCTGCACGACGATCGGCAGCAGCGGCGCGAGCGCGACCAGCAGCGTCCCGAACACCGTGACGAGCTGGCCGAGCACCGGCACGGCCGCCTGCACCAGCTGCACCATGATCGGCAGCGCGGCCGTCACGACCTGGCCGAGGATCGGTGCCAGCCCGGCGACCGACTGCCCGAAGGCGACCAGGTGCGGCACAATCCCCTGCACGGCTGCCAGCAGCGGGCCGCCGATCTGCTGCCACGCCTGCCCAACCGAAGCAAGGACGGGCGACAGCGCGGATACCAGGCCAGACAGAGCGGCCACGGCCGCGCCGCCGATCGTGGACGCCAGCTGGACGATGACCGGCAGCAGCGGTGTGATGGCCGGCAGCAGCGCCCCGGCGAGCTGGGCGACCAGTTGCGCGAGCTGCGGAAGCAGCGGCGAGATCCCGGCGGCCAGCTGCGCGATCGCGGCCACGAGCGGCGTGAGCGCGGGCAGCACGGACTGCACCGCGCTGGCCAGGCCGCCAGCGGTGATGGCGACGAGCTGGCCCAGCGCCGGCAGAAGGGGCGACAGCGCGACCAGCAGCCCGGACAGCGCCTGGCCGACCGGCAGCAGCGCTGGCGCGATCGCGGCGACCGCGCCGCCGAGCCCCTGAACGACGGCGACGATGCCGGGGCCGAGGGCAGCGATCGCCGGCGCGAGCGCGGCGATCGCGGACGTCAGGACAGGGCCAAGCGCGGTCGCAATGGCCGCCGCCTGCGGGGCGATCGTGGCCAAGGCGCCCGCCAGCGCGGTGATGACCGGCAGCAGCGCGGCGCCGACCTGGTGCAGCGCCTCGAAGACGGAGACCAGCACTTCCTGACCGGCGGCGCTGTTCACCCACGTGTTCAGGGCGCCGGTGAGCTGGCCGAGCACGCCCAGCGCCGAACCGCCCGCCGCCGCTGCCGCGTCGAGCAGCCCTGTGAAGGTGCCCCACACGTCCAGCGCCAGACGGCCCAGCTGCTGCAGCGCGCCGGTGGCTTCCTGCAGCCACGCCAGCGCCTGCCCGCTGGAAGCGATCTGCGACATCCACGCGCCGAACGTCGACAGCACGTCCCGCAGGCCCGTGGAGAACCCTCCGAGCCATGTGCTGCCAACCACGCCGAGATCCGTGAACCCCTGCAGCAGCGGGTTCAGGGAGTCCCGGACCGCGCCGACGAGGTCGCGGGTGACGGCGAAGACACTGTTGAACTGCGCGAGCGTGCCCGCGCTGGTTGCGAACGCGAGGGCTTGGTGGACGATCGCGCCGAAGTCGGCTCCCAGGCCGGCCACGGACGGCCGGAGCGCGTCGAGCGCCGACACGAACCCGGCGAGGCTGCCCGCGAGCTGGCCGGTGAACGCGTCCTGGGCGGCAGCCTGGAAGTCGCGAAGGGCCGGTACGGCCTGCTCAAACTCGCTGATGAATGCGCGGCCGCCTTCGGAAAGGCTGCCCAGTGCGGCGGCGAGCGCCTCGGCGTTGCCGGCGAGGGCAGCGCTCATCGCGTCGGCGAGCCCGCCGGTGGCCAGCCGCCAAGCCGCGAATGCGGCGGCGCCGGTCAAGGCCACGCCCGGCAGCCCAGCGAGAAGCCCCGACAAGGGGGCGATCGCGGCGGCCAGCTCCACCGTGGCCGCGGCGGCGCTCGCCGCAGCGGCCCCGACCGTTGCGACGCCGGCCGCCAGCGTCGACCACTTGGCGACGCCGGCGAGGAGCCCGCCCGCCGCCGTCGCCGCCCTCGTGAACCCGGCGGCGAGGTCGCCCAGCGCTGGCAGCATCGCCGCCAGCGCTCGCCGCCCCACATCGCCGAGCTCGGACAGGCTGCCGCCCATCCCGGACGAGAACCCGTCTCCCCACTCCCGGCCGGCGCGGCGGCCGTGCCCGTCCGCATCGACGCCGTCGAACCCCTTGCGAACGTCGTCCCTGACGGAGGAGGTGTCGGCGCGAACGCGCACGAACGCCTCGGCGAGCGGGGTTGCCATCGCACCCCCCGCCGAGCGGCCCGTCCGTGGCTATGCGGGGCGGCTTATCCGCCGGCGGCTGCTACCAGCTCAGCGATCATGCGGCGACGCTCCTCCGGGTCCTGCCGGTGCGGGGATCCGGACTTGCAGGCCTCGTCGAACGCCTCGTGGGGGTCGGCGGCGACGTCGTCAACACCCGCCAGGGCCAGCAGGGCCTGCGTCTGCACGAGGTCGGTGCGCCACTCAATCCAGAGGGCATGCATGACGTCGAGCGCGTCAGCCAGCGGCAGATCGGTCAGCCGTAGGAGACCATCCGCGGCTGGTCTTCCTGCGTCTGCGGCTCCTCCGCCGTCGGCGCCGGGCTCAGGGATTGCACGCTGACAACGCCCCGCGAGAGCGAAACGACCTTCGACGTAGCCTCCTCGGGCGGCGGCCCATCGAACGAGTCCGAGGGCCTCTGTGTAGGGCGCTGCGCGGCGTCCGAGATCAGGTCGCGCAGGATCTCCACCAGCACCCCGGGCTCTGTGCCGTTCTTGCGGCAGTGCAGCCTGAACCTCTGGTAGTTGTTGCCGAGAAGCCCGGAGAAGACATCGGCGAGGATGGCCGCCCCTTCAGAGCTTTCAGCGGTGACGCCCTGCTGGGCGAGCCGCGCGTACTCGGACAGGTCGAGGACACTGACGTTCGACTCGCACACCCAGGTGATGTCGTCGAGGTCGAACTCCTGCGTCGGCAGGCCAGCTGAGCCGCTCTGCTGGTTCTTCCTGGAGGTGTAGGAGCGTTTCGTCATCGGTTAGGCCCTCCGCGGGTGTTCGAGCATCGCCTTGAAGGGCGTCAGGCCCTCCGGCTTTGTCATGAGAAATTCACAGTTGATCAAGGCTTTTTCGGCCCCCTTGCGACGCGGAATGCCGATCTGGCCCTGGCTCAAGCACTGCCGATAGATCCACCTCTCGCTGTGGTCTTCGCTCTCGAACCCGAGCTTCACGTTGGTTTCCTGACCGAGCTCCGGCGGCTCGAAGGTCACCACACCGGTGCCGATCGTGATGGTGCCGCCGTTCATCGCGACCCGCAGGTTCGTGGCCGTCACCTCCGCGAGGGCGAAGTTCAGGCCCAAGTTTCTGCCGGTCAGCGCGATGGCGATCGGGTCGAGCTCCTCAGCGACCTCCACCGGTTCGCTCGACAATTCGTACGTGAACTCCGAACCTTCGTTCGTATATCCGAGGCCGGTCCATGCTGGATCAACCGCCGCCCACGGCGTGGTCAGATCCATCGGCTCGGCAGCTCCGAGCGTGGCCAGGTACAGATACCCGGGGCCGAGACTGAGTGCGCGCGGCTTGCCACGGGCCATGGTCACCTCTCCTTTTCTGTCGTGGCGGCCTGACCCTCGTCGGTCGCAGGCTGGTCGGAGGGAACGGCGGGCGGATCGTCCGGGGGCCGCACCTTGTCGGCCCAGCCGAACCTGTCGACGTGGGCGGGCAGCACCTGATCTCCCGGGATGTGCGCGCGGGCGGCGCCGATGTACAGGGCCGCTGTTGCGATGTAGTACGGCGGCCGGTCCGACTTCTCCTGCTCGGCGGCCGGCCTCTTGGCCGGGCGGGCGGCCGTCATGACGTGTACCTGAAGACGCCGACCCGCAGGTCCGTCGGCGCGTCGTACGTGATCGAGGCGCGGCCGTTCGCGCCCGCGTAGTCGCCGCTGGCGGGCACCTTCACCGTCGAGTTCGCCGGGATCGGCACTGCGCGGTCGGCGATCGCCAACCCCCGATAGGCGCCGGGTGTCACCAGGGTCACGGTGCGAGCCTGGGCGCCGGCGTTGATGAACTCGATCCAGACGCCGTCTCCGCAGGGGCAGGTGTCACCCCCGCCCGACGCCGGATCGAAGCTGGATACCGATCCCGCCGGGACCAGCACCTGCAGGGGCAGAGCCGCCATGTTCACACTCCAGGGATGAGAGGCACGAGGAAGAAGGTCGCGTCGACCTGGTAGGCGTGCTCGCCGCGGGTGCCGGCCCGGTTGTCGACGAGCTGGGGGCCGACGATGTCGTCGGTGACGAGGCAGGTGGCGACGTCGCCCATCGCCGTCGGCGTCCCGGTCAGGGCGGCGACAGCGTTGGCGTACGCAGTGGCGGCGCGCTCGGTCGCCTCGTCGTCCGGCCCGCACACGAGGCCCCCGATTCGGGCCTCGTCGGCTGGTTCTTCGGCGGTGAGCGCGTCAGCCCCGTCCAGCCGGTACAGCACTAGGTAGCAGCCGGGCGCGGGCGACCGGGGCAGTTCGCGGAACGCGCCGCGGTCGAGCGGCCGGCCGCGGCCCGTCAGCGTCGGATGGCCGTTGACCCACTGGAGCACCGCCGTGACGGCGGCGACCCGCGGCACGGGTCACGCCCCGCGCAGGCTGGCCAACGCCCGCCGTAGGTAGGCTCGCGGTTCGGTGCCGGGATGGCGGGCCACCTCGGTGAAGTGGACGCGCCCGTCGGGCCCCCACCAGCGCAACCACCCGTCAGGGCGGCGCGCCCGGATCGGATGCGGCCTGGTGCCGACCTCCATGAACAGGCCGTACGGGGCGCCGTTGGCGGTGCGAGCCGGTGACGAGATGTCGGCGTACACGCCGATGAGGTCGCGGCCCATGTCCCAGCGGATCTTCGCCCGCAGGTAGCCGGGCGGTCGGCCCGCGCTGCCGTCCGCAGAGACGGGCGCATACCGTTGCGCCGTACGGGTGACCTGGCGTGCCAGCTTGGCGACGTGCAGCCCGACCGGCCCCGTCTCGCTGTGGAACACGCGCTCGAACTCCGGCTCATTCCAGACGATCAGCACCGGGCCTCCCTTACAGCAGGTAGTCGCCCCACCAGGGCGGTTCCGGCATCGACCAGACCGGCAGCAACGACGACCCCGAGGTGCCGTGGCCTTGGTCGTTGATCGCCTGCACCAGCCGTTCGAGCTTGGCGTTCGCCAGCTCGTTGAGCTGCTCGTACACGGCCACGTCGGCGTCGCGGTCGGGGTAGGCGATCTCTATGTCAGCGGCTGCACGCAACGCAGCCGCCTCACGGGCGAGGATGGACAGGAACATGGGTGCGGCCGGGACGACTCCGCCCACCGCCCCGAGCACCGTGACCACGGCGTCTTCGATGTGGCGCTGCGCCTGCACGTCGGTCGGGGTGGTCTCCGACGTGAACGTGTTGAGATACCGGGTCTCGCCCGGCGGTTCGATCGGCCGGGTCCGAGTGGGGATGTGGTCGGCGACCATCTCCAGGCTCGGTGTCCACGGCTCGGCCACCACTGCTCACCTCCCCTTGCGGATCGCGACGGTGGCCCGGCGCGGGCGGGGGGCGAGCGCCGGGCCACGTCGGCTACTGCTTGTCCGGCTGCCGCACGTACTTCGCGATCAGCTGGTCGCGGGTCAGCTTCTCCAGCTCGGCGCGGTCCTCGCCCCGGGCGACGCCGTACGCGACGAGATCCGGCTTGGAGGAGCGGGCGGTCACCGCGGGCTCGGGTTCGCCGCTGGGCGCCGCCGCTGCTTCGGCCGGCTCCGTCGACTCGAGCTCCTTGATTAGGCCGACCGACAGCAGGTGCTGGATCCGAGCCTCGGGGACATCGGCGGGGAGGACCTGGCCCGTGTAGAAGGTCGACAGCTGGGTCCCCTGGCTGGTGGAGACCGGGACGTTGGTGACACATGCCCCGATCACCTGGTACGTCTTCGCCATGATCGGCTAGTCCTTCGTGTTGGTGATGCGGACAGCGGCGCCGGGCTCCTGGACCACGGGCACCGTGAGGCGGCGCGCCCAGATGTCCCAGGCGTTCGCTCTCGCGATACGTTCGGACTGGACCTGCACGCCCATCTCGGCCATCACGTAGCCCGGATCGGCACCGACCTCGTCGGCCATGCCGCCCAGTTGCCGGCTGTCGAGGACCCAGACGTCGGCGGCGGGCAGGCGCGCGGCCGGAGCCTTCACCACGACGAGGTCGTCGATCATCTCGACGTCGCCACCGTAGATCGGGTTGTCGGTGGTCTCCCGTCGCCTGAGGTTGTTGACCCGGTCGTCGCTGACCATGATCGCGTACATCTCGCTGGACAGCAGCACGGTGTCCGGCTCGTACCCCATGTCCAGGTCCGCGATGAACGCCTTCGCGGCCTCCAGGGTGCGCAGGATGTTCGGCGTGGTGCCGTTCCACGCGCCACCGTAGGTGTCGGCGTTGACGGTGTTGGTCACGGCGGACGCCACCGCGGCGATCGCCAGGGCGTCGATCTTGGCGATGACCGTGTTGAGGATCTTCCGCAGCACGCGGTCCAGCTCGTCGCCGCCGCGGACACGCCGCTTGATCGCCGCGTCCGTGAGGCGGGACGCCTGGCCCCAGTCCTGCACGGCCGACAGCCCGGCGGCGCCGTCGGCCGTCGGCGCGTACGGGTAGGTGGAGCCTGGCGACACCGGCTCCACCGGCCGGGACGTCATGATCGGCTCAGACACCTCGAACAGCACCGCGCCGCCGCTGGAGCGCCAACGCTGCGTGAGGATCTGGTCCGCGACGAACCGCATGTCGTCCAGCGTCCGGAGGCGGCGCCGCAGTTGCTCGGGCGACTGGAGCAGCCGGTGGATGGTGAGCAGGTCGCCCGCAAGGGTCGGCGCGCCCGGGGGGTTGACAGGCATGGTGCCTTGTCCTCTCTGTTAGCGGCCGATCCAGCGGGCCTTGGCACCCGCGCCGGCCGTGGTGAGCGCGGTGCCGATGTGGGTGCCCGCAGCGGCGATCGAGGCGAGCGTTCCGGAGTCGATGCCGCCGGACGTCGATGAAGTGAGGGCCGCGCCGGCGGCCACGCCGGCGGGACTGGTGGACTCGTGGACCACACCGGATAGGGGCCACACGGTGACCAACCCGCCCGTGGGGGCGTCGTTCTGGGCGATACCGATCGCGGCACCGCTGGGCCCCGCGGTGGGGGCGACGGTGCCGACGCCGGAGGCGGCCAGGACCTGCCCGCCGGTGACGGGAGCGCTGGCGGTCATCGTGAACGGCTCGACACCGTTGAGGTAGACGGGAAGGTAGTCGGCCATCGGTTACCCCTTTCCGGGGGTCGTGAAGATGCGGTCGTAGACCTCGTCTTCCTCCGTGCTGTGCGGCTCGCCGCCGGGCTCGCCGATCGGGTCCAGAGGGACCAGGCCCTCGGCGAGCGAGTCGAGCAGCTGGCGGGTGCCGTCCGGGTCGGCGTCCCACGCCTTCGCGTAGTGCGCACGCCGGGCGGGAGGGAACTTCCCGAGGCGGATGGCCTCGTTGAGCGCCTGGTCGCGGGCCTCGGCGCGCTGCTGCGCCCGTGCCGCGACGCCCTCGGCGGCGTTGGAGCGCAGCTCGTCGAGCGTGGCCTCATCGATGAGCACCATCCCGTCGGGCACGCGCGCCGCCACCGGCTCCGGCTCTGGGACGGGCGGGGCAGGTTCGTCGTCGGCGCGCTCGGCCAACGCCTCGTCGAGCGCCTCCAGCAGAGCGGCGTCGTCGAGCTCGGCGTCGCTGGCGATGCCGAGCCGCTCACGCAGCCCCTCGGCGAGAGTGGACATGCTGTCCTCCTCCTGTGTTTTCTGGGGCCCCGCGGCCGGCCCGGCCGGGGGAGCATGCTTGGCCTGGCCGATCACCGGCAGGCGGGTGTTGCGGACGGCGGTCAGGTTCGGGGCGGGCGCCTCCGCGCGGCCGGCGTACCGGAACACGCTCAGGTCCCATGCGCGAGCCCTGGCCTTGGCGTCGTCATCGGGGGCGTCCTGTGGGGCGTCGTCGGGGTTGCCGTGCTCGGCCACCTCGTCGGCCAGGCCCGCAGCGACCGCTTCGGCGGCGCTGAACCATGTCTCGGCCTGCATCAGTTCGCGCCAGTGCTTCACGTCGCCGCCGGCGCGTTCGGCGTAGACGGCAGCGAGGTTGTCGGACTGGCGGTCGAGCCGCTCGGCTGCGTCCCGCATGTCGGCGGCGTCGCCGATACACATCGCCCACGGGTTGTGGATCATCATCTGCGAGTGCGGCTGCATGATCACCTGCTCGCCGGCGAGGGCGATCACCGACGCGATTGACGCGGCCAAACCGTCCACCCACGTCGTGACCTTGGCGGGGTGCGACCGGAGCAAGTTGGCAATCGCGATCCCGTCGAACACCTCGCCACCCGGCGAGTTGAGCCGCAGCCGTATCTTGCTCGCGGTGATCTCTTTCAGCTCGCTGATGAAGTCCTGTGCGGAGACTCCCCACCAGGAGATCTCGTCGTAGATGTAGACCTCGGCGGGGGCTCCGTCGTCGCCGGCTGCGTTGCGGATGCGGTACCAGTCGGCGCGCTCCTCCCGCTGTCGGGCGCGTGGCCGCGCGGTTGTATGCCTCACCCGTCAGTCCTCCTTGCTCAGAATCGGGCCCAGCTGGAAGCCAGCAGGAAAGAGGTGTACCGAGGCTCACGGGCCCCGTCACGACTTGATTACTCGGGCTGGCAGGCGGCGCATGGCGCGGTCAAATGAGTCATGGGCTTCCTCCTGCGGCCTTCCAAGTCACCTGCTCGCCCACCCGAGCTGCGTCCGCCGCGCTCGATGTGGTGGTGGGCACTCCCCGCAGCGCTGTTGATCGGCGTGGCAGCTTGGGGGACCACCTCATGGCTGCTTCAGGACCTGGACAAATTGCCGGTTGCCGAGCAGGTGTCCGCCCGGATTGAAGCCGTCCGCACTGCGTTGGCGGCTGCGGCCGGTGTTGGCGCTGCCGTGACTCTGCTGCTCGCCGTACGCCGACAGCGTCACCAGGAATTGGCCGCGGCGCACACCACTCATGACGCCACGGAACGCCGGGTCACCGAGCTGTACACCAAGGCCGCTGAACAGCTCGGCAATGATCAGGCTCCAGTCCGTCTCGCTGGCCTGTACGCCCTGGAACGCCTCGCTCAGGACACCCCGGCACTACGGCAGACCATCGTGGATGTGATCTGCGCCTATTTGCGCATGCCGTACACCCCGGCCTCGGGTCGGACCGAGACTCCCGAGTCCGCCGTCCCACGTGCCGCCGTGGCTGGCATCTCTACGCCCCCGGCCGGACGGGACCCGCGCGAGGAACGCCAGGTCCGACTCACCGCCCAACGCATCCTGGCCGCGCACCTGCGTTATCAGGCCTCACCGCCCAAGTCCCGGTGGCGGCCCGCACGGGCCAAGCCCAACCCGCAGCATTGGCCCGGCATCCGGCTCGACCTCACCGGCGCCACGCTCATCGACCTCGATCTGAGCTGTTGCCGCATCGGCGATGCCCAGTTCGACGGCGCGACCTTCGACGGCGTCGCCAGATTCGACGAGACAGCCTTCACCAGCACCGCGTGGTTCAGCGAAGCGCACTTCACTGGCGCGGCCTGGTTCGCCAAGACGACCTTTGCCACCATTGCCTGGTTCAACAAGGCGATTTTCGACAGCGCAGCCCGGTTCGATGAGGTGGGCTTCAACGGCGATGTCGGGTGGGCTGATGTGACCTTTAACGCTGACGCCACGTTCAGTGATGCCAGCTTCACCGGCAGCAGCTGGTTCGGCGAGACGACCTTCAATCGAGACGCCTGGTTCGCCGGGGCTGCCTTCAACGGAGACGCCTGGTTCGACGAGACGACCTTCAATCGAGACGCCTGGTTCAACAAGACGACCTTCAATCGAGACGTGATGTTCCAAAAGACGACTTTCAATAGAAGTGTCGTGTTCGAGGGAGCAACGGGCCTAGACGGGGCGAATCTCACTGACGTGCGAGCGGCGCCGGCCGAGGGCGCGCAGCGGGAATGGCCGCTGGCATGGCGGGTGAAGATAGGCGCGGACGGGTGGCATACCCTCCGCCACGGAGCCGACACGGGCGAGGACAGCGGAGCGCAAAGAGGGTTCGGCGTCGAGCGATCGACATGAGAACCCACCGGGCAACTCCGCCTGCGAAACGCCCAAGAGATCCTTATCCTGCGGCGCCGTGATCGAGCCGAATCGTTCGGCATGCAAGATCAGGCGGCTCTTGTCTGCCTATGCCGGATCCCAAATGGCGATCACCGTGCCGCGGCACCGCAATCGGCCCTGGCAGTCGATGTAGCCGCCCGGCGCGTAGGCGGCCTTGGCCTCCCCCAGGCCGTCGAACAGGCGGCCGTCAACGTCCCGGCACGGCCCGCACGTGTTGCTGTCGAGCACTTCCAGCCCTTGGTATCGGGCTGGAGGTGCGGCCTCAAGCACGGCGATGCGGCCAGCCATCTGCGCCGTCGACAGCGCGCCGCCGAGCTGTTCGCGCAGGAAGGCGTCAGACAGGCCCTCCAGGTGTTCGATGACGGCGTTGGCGACCTGGTCTCCGCCGACGCCTGGGACGGCCAGCCGCAGCGCTTCCCGGGCGGCGGCCCCGGCCAGCCACGCCGCGAGCAGTACGGAGAGGGCTGCGGCGATCGCGCCCAAGTGGTCCTCATCGACCGGCGGCGGCTCCACCTCCACCTGCTGGGCGGCGGCCTCCGCTGCCATCTGCTCGGCGGACGCCGCTGCGAGGTCGGTCATGGCGTCGGTGAGGAGCTGTTCGGCGTCGCCGGTGTCGAGTTCCATGCGGGCGAGCGATGGCAGATCCCCGGCATCAACGACCGTTTTAACCTGGTCGGCCAGGGCGTCACGCCACGCCTGCGAGACCGCAACCCACGCGGCGATCAACGTGTCCAGAGCCTCCTGCCACAGGGACTGGATCGCGTCGGGATCGACGCCTGAGTCCGCTTCGTCCAAGGTCAGCTGACGCCGCGCCCCGGCCGCGGCCTGGGGCCCGCGCTGACGTGCCAAAGACCGACGCCGCGGGACTGCCCGGCGCTGCTGGTCTTCCTCCTGCTCCAGCCCTGGTTCGGGCTCTGGCTCGTCCGGACCGGGGCGGCGAGGTGGCGGGGGCGCGTCCTCCGCCTTCTCCGGCAGACGCATCGCCTGCCGTACGTACGCCTCCAGCTCGTCATCGGCGGTGATCGCGCCAACGGAGAGCAGCATCTGCAGCGCCTCGGCCGTCACCTCATGCCGCGTGCCGACGTCACTCGCGATCACTCGCGGTGCAGGCTCGTCCTCGCCGAAGTTGAAATCCACCAACTGCGTCACAATGCCGGGCAGCGCCGGATGCCCGGAGGTGGCCACGTCGGCGATCTCGTCGGCGACCGCCTGCAGGGACAGCAAGAACAAGTCCAAGAAGCTCTGGCCGAGCGCCCGGGAACCATTCGGCGTGTTCCCGAGATCCATCAACCCCGCCAAGGCTGACCTGCTCATCTGCTGGTCGAGGTAGGTGATGTACGCCAGTGCGTCCGGCGCCGACCCGGTCATGCCCGTCAGGCTGAGCTTGAAGTTGGGCGGCAGCCCGATCCCGGCCTGGTCGCCCGCCCGCATCGAGGAGGCGAGCCGTTGCGCCTCCGCCACCTGGTTGGCGGTCGCACCGGACGGCGCCTCCACGCTCGGGATGCCCATCCCGAAACGTCTGATGCTGGTCGCGTGAACCCTCCACAGCTCGTGCTTCAGCAGCCACGGCCCGTACGACGCTCGCATGACCGAGCGGCCCGCCCAGTTCGCTCCCTCCCGGGCGTGCACGTACCAGACGAGCCGGTCAGCCGGGATGGGGCGGCCACTGCCAGCGACGTCCTGTGACACCCACCGGACGGTGCCGTCCCGTGCCAGCTCGATTTCGTCGATGGTGTGCGGCATCCGCTCGCCCAGCGACACCAGCCGTGCCTGGCCGCGCCGGATCTCGTACCTCCGCTCGAAGACCATGTGGCCGAACACCAGCGACAACAGCGCCATGCGCACGTGCTCGGACCAGCTGACCCCACGCCGCCGCGCTGGCCCCGGCTTCTCGTCCGCGCCCTTGATCGGCAGGCCCAGGTCGTCAGCCACCATGGCCACGACCTCGTCCCGGCATCCGGCCGGATCCAACTGCCACACCGCCCGCCTGATCGGCAGCGTGTAGGCGGCCAGGACTCCGGCGAGCTGCGGGTCATGACGCATCCGCGCGTAGGTGTGGACGCTGAGCGGCCACGTCAGATCCGGCAGGACCTCCAGCCAGTCGTCGATCCACCATCCGCCGACGATCGAAGCGAGCCCGCCGATGTCGCTGGTCGGGATGCTGGCCATCGCTCACCCCGCTCCGTGGTCATGGCGGGCCGTGGCCGGCCGCAGATCAGTAGTCGAGGGACATGAAGTCGATGCCGCCCGTGTCGCCGCCCGTGGCCGCGGTGTACGCCTGCTCGATCGCCGCGCCCGCGGACGCGGCGGCATCGCCGTCCGGCCCGGCGGCGTCCTGACGCACCCAATGCATCGTCACCACGCGCGCCGCGTACGCCAGGGTGTCCACCTGGTCGTCGTGCTGAGCCGAGGGGAACCCGGCCAGCTCGTCGCACCACTCATCCAGCCACGGCACGCCGGCAGGGAACCACACGCGGTGCGCTTTCACCCTCGACGTTGCGGGCAAGGCACGGGTCAGCTTGTCGGTGTCGGCGGTGAGCGGCTGCACCGGCACGCCGCTCGCGGTCGCGTCGATCACCAGCGTGGTGCCGATCCACCCGGCCTCCACAAACACGGTGTCGGCCGCCCACCGCTCGCGTAGTGGACGGACCAGATCCCAGTGCTCGGCCTCCTCGATCCGGCCGCGCCGCCGGTCCAGCAGGATCAGGTCGCCGTCCGGGGAGATTCCCCACACGCTGGCGACCGTCCAGTCCGCTGACGTTTTTGTCGACGCGGCCAGGTCGACGGTGAGGAACCTCCACAGGTCGTCGAGCGGGACTGCCCGGCCGCCGAGGTCGATTCGGCCGCCGGACAGCGGGCCGTGCCTGGACGGGTCGGCGGGCAGCTGGTGCCAGTACCTGAAATCCGCCCTCCGGAAAAGGTTGCCTTCGGCCACGGTGGGCGCCTGCTGGTAGATGCCGCTGAACACGTACGCGCTCCGCAGCTCCTTCAGCTGGTGGAAGTACCCGCGACGGCGCTGCTGCACCGATGCGAGTTCTTCGCCTGGACGGCGGCCAAGCGGGTCGCCTTCCTCGGCGATCGCCGGGATTCGCAGCACCCGCCACCGGCCCGGCTCCCGCGCCAGCAGCCGACCCGCGAGATCATCTTCGTGCCATCGGGTCATCATCAGCAGCACGCGGAACCGGGATGACTGGCGGGTGGACGCGTTGCTTTCCCACCAGTCCCAGGCTGCCTCCCGGTAGGTGGCCGACTCCGCCTCAGCGCGCCCTTCCACCGGGTCGTCGATCACCATTACGTCCACGGGCTCGCCCGTGATACCGCCCTGGATGCCGACGCAGAACAGGCGCCCGCCTTGTTCGGTCTCCCACCGGCCCGCCGTCTGCGCGTCCTTGCGCAGGACGATCCCGAGTTCGGGGTGCGCGCGGACGTCCCGCAGGATTTGCTTGCCCCACCTGACGGCCTTGTCCGCCGAGTAGCTGACGATGGCGATCCGCAGCGTCGGATCGTGCGCCAGCAGCCATGCCGGTGTCCTGCGGGAGACCCGCTCCGACTTGCCTTCCTGCGGCGGCGTGAAAATCATCAAGCCGCGGTCGTCCTTGCCGTCGAACAGCTCGACCAGCTCCTGGTCGATGCGGGCGAGCATCGCCGTCTGCCGGTGGCCGCGATCGATCGCGGACGCCATCGCGCCTGGACTCGCCCACTTGCGCGGCTTCGGCCGGAAGCGGTTGGCCGCCACCCTCCAGGGCGACAGCGTCGCCGTCACCGGGTCACGGCTCGCTTCCGGGCATCGTGATCGTGCCGGAGTTGATCTGCACGGTCACGCCGGGAGAGATCGTGGCCGTGTTCAGGATGAGCTGCGTCCCCGACGTGCCCGCAGAACCGTCCAGCACCGTGCCGCCGTCGCGGTCCACGATCCTGAACCATCCGGCGGTCCCGGCGGCCAAGCCATCCGTGGTCAGCGGGACGCCGAGCAGCGTTGCCACGCCGTTGCTGGCCGCCGTGAACGCCGGGAGAGCCAACGGCACCTCGGCCAGCAGCGTGCCGGTGGCCGCGCTGTTGGCCGAAGCGGGCTGCGACCCGCTGTAGATGCGCAACCGGCCGGCTGGGTTGGTCGTCCCGACGTCGACCCGGTCCACCACCGCGTCGCAGGCGGCCGAACGGACGCCGTCGGGGATGCGTGTAACCATCGTCGGCCCTCCTTAGGTGATGTGCAGCGGGAAAGGCCCGAGGACGGGCATCTCCGGAGCGGACGTGACTCTGACCCAGATGCCGTAGGTGAGCCCCTTCTCCAGCGGCAACCCCGTCCCGGGCCCGATCAGCACAGACGCCCTGATGCCGATCCACGCCGCCGGCTTCCAATCACCGGGGCTGGGATCTTGGCCCTTCGGCAGGATCGCCATGTGCACAGGCAGGTCGGTGAGCTCGGGCGGCCCCGTCGTGATCGGCACCTTGACGAACTCGACCGACAGCCACGGAATCCGCAGCACGCCGTCCCCCTCCCGGTCAGGTCGTAGGCCGGCCTGCGACCCAACCACGGGCGACGCCGCTGGTATCGATCGGCCGGGCAGGCGGTAAAGCCGACCAGCCCTGGTCAGGCCCCGGCGTGTCCACGGTCACGTCGTAGATGACGTCGGCCGCCATCTCGGATGAGAAGCCGGGGAGGGCGGCATCCGCCGCCCCCTCCACAACCGCGGCACCGGCCAAAGCAGCGTTGAAGGGCGACAGCGTGGCATCGACGGCGCCGAACAGGACTTCGCCTTCCGCCGCCGCGCCGAGCGGCGGCAGCGTGCCGACCAGCTCTCCCGGCAACGGGATGAGGCCCTCCGCCACGGCGGAGAGCGCGGGCAGCGTACCGGCCAGTTGCCCCGGCGAGTGGGTGAAGCCGTCGACCGCAGCCGAGAACGCGGGCAGCGCGCCATCGACGTCGCCAGAGACCTCGACCGAACTCTGAACGGCCGCGGACATGCTGGGCAGCGCGGACGCGGCCTGGCCGGACACTCGGGCGGCCCCAGCCGCCGCCCCGCCCAGCGGCGGCAGGCTGCCAGCCACCTGCCCGGCGATGCCGGGGCTGGCGGCGCTGACGACGATTCGACGTCGTCCTCGCTGCCACGGGATCGGCGGCCCGTCTTCGAGTGTTGCCCCGCTGCCGCCCGTCAGGACCTGACTCTGGCCCGAGTAGTCCACAGTCTCGACCCGCGTGAACGGATACCAGCCGCGAATGCCGGTTGTCCTTTGCGGCATGTACGTCCACGATTCCAGTTCGAGTTCCTCTAGCGTGAGCGGCGCGTTCCACACCTTGACTGCCGCCAGCGACCCGTTGAGGAACTCGTTCGCGGCCTGCCCATCGCCGAGCCGCAGCGTGTTGGCGCTGATCGTCACGTTGGCCTGGGCCGGGTTCCCTCCGCCCCACGTGGCGCTTCCCGCCGCCCTTACTCGGACTCTCACTAGGCCCGGGTTGGCGTCGGCCGAGATGCCGATGTAGTACCAGGTGCCAACCGTCATCGTCTGCCCGGCCAGCCCGAACCAACCGCCATCGTCGGTCTGATACGTCAGCGCTGCGCCATCCCAGGCGTTACATCGCAGCCGGCTGGTCCCCGTGCCGTTGTCGATCTGCCACAGCACGGTCGTCGTGCCGCGGTTGACTGCCAGCCGCGCCCAGCAGGTGACTGTCCAGCTCGCCACACCGGCCAGGCCCGTGACCCGCGTGTAGCTTTCGCCGTCCACGTCGAACCGGACCGACACGAGACCGCCTCCTACGTGTCCGGGTAGGAGATCCGGACGCTCGTGAGGATCGCGTCGGCAGTCAGCGTGTCCACCGCGGGATTGCGCATGACGCGCAGCCAGCACTCATCGCCGACGGTCATGCCGTCCTGGTCGGTGATCGTGACGACGGTTCTGTGCAAGCGGCGCGCCGTGGTGCCGAGATGGCTGCTTGTCACTGTTGGCATGCTGGCGAACGCGGCGGTCTCCACGTCTTCGGTGTCCACGCCTGGCGTGATAGAGGCGATGGCCGCCCCCCAGTTGACGGTGCCGCTGGTGCCGGAGGCGGCATACCAGATGATCTCCACGGACACGTCCGCGTCGGTCACGTACCCGAACGGCGTGAACTTCCAGTACGCGTACTCCTGAGCGGTGCCAGCGCCGTCGAACGCCAGACCGGTGACCGGGAAGACCGATCCCTGATTGATCACGAACTGAGGGAAGCCAGCCGTGGTCCGGAGAGCCGCCTCCTCCGGAGGGAGGTATTGGAAGACGATCCCCACATCCACCCCCCGACCTGACAGACATCGAACGCACGTACGAGAATCGGGGCATGGAGGAGTCGCACGTCGTACTGCAGAACTGGCCCTACGACAAGGGCGCTGGCGGCTGGGTGGCACCCCATGGCGACCCGATCCGGCACTGGGTCGTCGCCAAGGTGTACGCACGCTACGAGGCGCCGCGCGTACCGTTCGACGCCGTCGACGACAACGGCCGTCCGCTCAAGCGCCGGCCGGAGCTGCACGCCTATCTCGTCGATCTGACGGGCGACTTGGGCCTGCCCGATCTCGACCACGTGCTGCTCCACCAGGTGCCGCCCGTCGCCACCTGGATGATCAAACCAGCCGACGACGAGATCCTCGCCAAGATCGAGCGGTACCGGGTCGGCGACTAGGCCGCACCCTGCCAGCGTTCACGCAGAGACGCGCGCAGCGCGTCACGCTGCTCCGGTGTCGCTGGCACCTCCTCCCCACGAGCGATGCAGCCGTCGATCGTCGCCAAGTCGTGCCAGTCGAAGTAGTCCCGCCGCTGCTCGCGGCCGACGATGCGGGCGCCGTAACGCTCGCGCCACTTCCGGACGGTGGCTGGCCGACGGCGAAGACGGGCTGCGGCGTCTTGCGCGCTGATCGGTTCGGGGTCCATGCTCACCCCCGAAATGCGCGATGCCCCCAGCCGGCCTGGCTGAGGGCATACGTGATCTGCCTGCGGGAAGTGTGACACGCCGCTGATCAGGGGCGCAAGCCGAGCCATTCGCGAACCGTTAGGCCGAGCGCGATCTCGGGGATGTGGAGGGGAGGATGTGAAGGGCCTACTGGGGAGAGCGTCGCCTCAAGTGGACGCTGTAGCAGTCGTAGCAGCGTCCAGCCTCAGTCGTGTGATCACGTGACCGACTTTGTCTGCGGCCGCAGCAGGGTCTTCATGCTCCCAGATCCGGATGACCGTCCAACCAGCTGCCACTAGTTGCTCGGTGGTCTCCGCGTCTCGGGCCTTGTTGCCTTCGATCTTTTCACGCCAGAACTCCGCGTTCCTCGTTGAAGGACGATAGTGCTCTGGGCATCCGTGCCAGAAGCAGCCGTCCACAAAGACCGCGACTCGATCGGCAAGGAAGACTACGTCCGCCTTGCGTCGAATCTCGGCGAGCGGCTGGGCGTTGACCCGGTAACGCAGGCCACGCTGATAGAGCAGCTTGCGAAGGGCCAGTTCCGGCTCCGTATCCTTGCCGCGGTTGCCCCGCATGGAGGCACGGACCTCTGGTGAAGAAGCTGTTGACTCAGGTGGTAGGGGCTCTTCAGCCAAGAATCCCTGCGCCCAAGCTTGTCGCCATGCCTCGACAAGGTTCTCCCGACGGGAATCGCGCTCCACTTCACAGACGTACCTCTCCTCCGTCTTGCCGTTCTGCGACCAGCGCAGGTATGCACGGATGCGCCGTGTGCGCTTGTATAGCCGAAGCGTGATTGAGGCTCGCGCGAAGCGGCCGCCGCTGAGGGCGACGCTGCGGCGGCTGCGGCCACCAGCAGCACGATCCTGCTCCACAGATGGAGCTACGGCACCAGCGCGACGCTTGTACGCACGCTCTGCGGGCAGCCGTTCCTTCCAATGTCCCTCGTCGCCTTTCCGCGCCATGACATCAGTGTCCTGCGGCTGCGAGCGCTTCGGCGACGGCGTTGGCGAAGAACTCGCCTAGGACGACCGGAACCGCGTTGCCCAACTGCCGCATCTGCTCCCCCCGTGGACCGGCGCCGAGCCACGCGTCGGGGAAGGTCATCACGCGAGCAGTCTCACGAACGGTCATGTAGCGATGCCGATAGGTCCACCCATCAGGAGAATTGGAATCACGGTACCTGCTGTCCAACAGCATCACCGATTCGCCGCCTGGCACACCGTGCACGCCAGCCTTGACTGTTTTGGCAGGCCGGTCGAGCTCGTTCGGGGTATGCCCCTTGTAGATCCGGGCACCGGGCCAGCCGATGTGGTCGGTGACGTCGATCCTCTCGCCGAAGTCGAACTTCTCGTCGAGTCGTTTCAGATTCACTTTGGGCAGCGCCGGCAGCTTCGCATCTGTGCCGTAGCCCTGAATCGCGTCGCGCAGTGTTCGCCAAGGCTGGCAGTCGTCCTCTTTGATCACCTTAGGGAGGCGGGCCCGGACTCGATCGCGCACATGACCTGGCACCCTATGGCGTTGCCAGTACGGACCATCCTCGTCGCGCATGGAGCGGAACAGGGCGTCTTCAGAGAATCTCGGAGTCTTGACGTACTTCTCGAATGCCTCGACGTCGACGCCGAGGTCAGCTCTGAAGGCGACGATGACGACGCGGTTGCGCACCTGAGGAACGCCGTAGTCAGCAGCGTTAACCGGAATCATCACGACTTTGTAATGGTCAGGATCACTATCATCATCGGAGAGCTTCGCGAGGATGCTCGTCAGATGATCGTTATGATCCTGCCACCTCACTTCGTCGTTCCGCTTCTCGAACGGAAGCCGCAGTTCGTTCTGGATGTACTGGAAGTAATCCCTAAAAGACGGCCGCAACAGGCCCCGCACGTTCTCGCAGATTACGGCTTTCGGCCGAATCTCACGCACCGCCTTGAACATGGCGGGGAACATGTTGCGCTTGTCCTCGTCGCCTTTGGCGACGCCGCCCGCGCTGAACGGCTGGCAGGGAGGACCTCCTGCTAGGAGGTCGACCCTGCCCTTTAGGGCACTCATATCCAGATCGCGCACGTCCCCCGGATACAGAGGCGCGGGCTTACCTGGCTCTGGCGGCTCAGGCCGCTTCTCTTCAGTTCGCACCAAGCCGTCGACCCCGAGGGTCTTCTTGGCGCTGGCCACAAGCGTCTCGCAGGCCCGGTGGTCGAACTCGTTGAACAGAAGAGGACGAAAGCCCGCTTGGTGGACCGCCATGGCGAGGCCACCCCCACCCGCAAACAGTTCAACACTGGTGCGCGGTTCTGTTGTCTCTTGCGGCTGGTCAACCATGCGAGAACCATACCGCGGAGTTGGCGATCTTGGGGGTAATTCACTCGAACGAGTGGCCCAAAAGTGATCGAGACCATAGGGTCCGTACTGATCAAAGCCTGGATCCAGACAAACCTCCGGAGGGGTGCCCTCGGACGAGCCCTTGTCCTCGACGGGCAACGCCAACTGGCCGATGTCTGGCCGGGTCCGGCACACAGCTCCACCGTTGTCCCAGTGGCCTGGGGTCGACGCCCCCCAACCCAGATCAGGAAGCCATGCCCTCCGAGTACACCCCCGCGTCGTTCGACCCGCTGTCGACCGAGCAGATCGCAGTCACCATCTGCGAGAACTTTGAACGTCAACCGCTGGTCTCCATGACGCATGAGATCCCTCGATTCGAGGGCTCCGGACTGTATGCGCTGTACTACCGGGGCACCAGCGTGCATCTCTACCTGCCACTAGCGAACCTGCAGATCCCCGTATATGCAGGCCAAGCGCTCTCGAGTAACAGCGCGACCGGGGAGAGGGTGCGGGAGCGCTTCCCTCTTCACAGTCGGCTCAAGCAGCACCGGCTCTCGATCATGGAGGGCGGCCTTTCCATAGCCGAGTTCCGGTTTCGCGCTTTGCTGATGCCAGACGTGCACGCCGATCTAGGTGAAAACGGACTGCGTGTGGGCTACCAGCCGATCTGGAACAGCAAACTCAAAGGCTTCGGCAGCAAGGAGCAGGGGTCCACCACTCGCCAGAGCAAGAAGAGCAAGTGGGACACCGTCCACGACGGACGCAGGCGCACCCACGGTGGAGTGGTTCATGACATCGAGGCGCTGATCACGGAAGCGAAGGCTCATATCGAGCAGCAGGTCAGTAACTATTACTCGCTGCCCTGGCCGCACCCAACATCCGAGATGTTTCTAGATCTCGATGCAAGCTGATCCCAGCCACCCACCGCTGTGGTTCCCGTGTCTCGTTATGGCGGTGAGCCTGCCAGCGCCCCGGCGCCGACGGCAACCCCCGCGCGGGGTCAACCCGGCTCGGTCAAACGGGCATTTTGGGCCTGCTCGGCTTCGTCGACCCGCGCCTTCAGGAGCGCGATCAGCTCATCCACCGTCAGTGTCCCGGCCGGCGGCGTAGAGCCGGCCTTCTAGTGGTGTGCCCTGGACTGTCGGTACCTCGTGGTACACGGTCCACGGATCGTCGTCCCCACTTGTGCACCGCAGCCCGACGCGGACAGGCGCGTACTTGAATTCGTCGCGCCACCACTCCTCCCTAGTCCACGAAGGGGCGATGGTCCGCTGCAGCGAGAACTGGCGTCCGTCTCCAGGCAGAAGCTTGATCGGTGCCGCCGCACGACCATGCTGGTCTGCGCCATCCACATGCGGGACGAACCGGTACGGCCCCCACACTTGCGCGTCGATCTCCTCCTGGGAAGGCGAGCCAGCCAACGTGGAGTTCCTCGGCTTGTCGTTGCGGATGGTCACGCTGACAGTGAGTTCCCCCAGCGCGGCGGGCCCGTTGAACCACACTTTCAGTGTCGTACGATCTCCCGCCTCCGGGCCGAGCTCGAAGGTGAATTGAGGGGTCAGATCGTGATGCCAGCGACGAGCTTCGATCTTGGTGAGGTCGGCCGTGGCCTTGGCAGCGTTTTTGGTCGCCTTCCAGGCGAAGAAGGCCACGACCACAGCGACGATTGCAGCGAGCGCCGAGACGGCGGCGGCGACTGCCGACCAAGCTTCCACACTCACCTGGTGCTCAGCTCCTCGTCGGCCAGAGCGGCTAGCGTCGAAGCGGCGGACAGTTCGCGCTGCTGCTCGGGGCTCATGGTGCCGTTCCTCCGCAGGTGCCGCACCTGGTCTTGCCTGCAGCGATAGCCGAACTGAGGTCTATCTCGACTATCTCGCGTAGTTCGTAGCCCTGGGCTTCGCCACCTTGTTGCCCTGACTGGAGTCCTAGACAGTCTCGTGATGCGTGGTAGCGGTCTCCAGCACCCGTGACATACACAATCGTCATGACGTCCTTTTCCGCCGTTAGCCGCGTCTCTTGCTCATGATGTCGTCGATCGTGGACCGCTTCCACCGCTTCACGCCGTGCTCCGCGTTGTTCGGGCCGGGGATGCGGCCCGGACAACGCGGAATGTCGATCGTCCCTCTTGTGAGCCCGGTGTAGGGGACGATGTCGTTGATCGTCAGCAAGTCGTCCGCCCAGCCCTCTATGGGTGCCGGCGGGCGGAGAAACGCGCCGCACTAGGTCGTCGACGGCCTGGGCGTCGTACTCGTTCCACTGGACGGTGAAGGGCCCGAACCGGCAACCCTATGCGTACACGTGTTCTACTGAAGAGGATCGAGGGAGTCCCCTTTGCCCCGAATCGGCCCGGCGTCGCACTGAGGACCCATGTGCCGCACGCCGCCTCCGACGCTCGGCACATCGCGTGACCCCTAACCAGTAGAAAGGGCCTGAACCCATATGGGGTTCAGGCCCTTTCTGGGTTTTCCAGTGGGAGGAGCAGTGTTGCTCCTACTATGACCACATCCACCAAGAACGACCGGCAGCGCCGATCGGCGCAAGCAAGGGAGATGACCCCTCAAGAGAGGAGGAGAGCCAGGAGGGGAACCCGAGTGCTTTCTCTTGCCCATATACGACCCGGTGATTCTGGTGGGATCTATGAGTTTGGAACGTGGTTTTCTGGTTGCGCTGGCTGTCGTAACCGCTACCAGCATCGCGACCGCGCTGCTCCGGGCGGACGGCACGACATGGCCGGCCGCACTCCTGGGCGGGTGCGCCGCAGGCGGCTTCACCCTGTGGGGGCTGCTCGGCTTGTTCGTGCGGCGCAAGGAGTAGATGGTTAAGGCCCGAACCCAAGCTTGGGGTCGGGCCTTTCTTCACGCCTACCAGCCGCCCATGTGGCGGACGCCGCCGCCCACGCTCCGAGCTGTCCAGCCGCCCGAGTCGCTCGCGGCCCAGCCGCCCTCGTTTCCGTGTCTCGTCATAGCGGCGAGCCTGCCAGTGGCTCGAGGCTGGCGACAACCCCTAGGATCGACGCGGCTCAACGCGGCGCCAGTAGAACGGCCGTTTTCGCTTGTGGGGCCGGGAGGCGACGTCGTACGGCGCTCCGATCACACTTCCGGCGCTTCCTTCCCGGTGCCGGCCCGGCGGTAGCCGTGCCGCCTACTCATGACGCCGTCGATGATGGAGCGCCTCCACCGCTTCCCGTCCTCGGTGTTGTCCGGGGGCGGGATGCGGCCTCGCGAGATGTCGGCGTCGATCGTGCCTCTCGCTAGCCCGGTGTAGGCGGCGATGTCGGCAATTGTCAGCAGATCGTCCGAGCTGCCCTCCTCGGGTGCCGGTGGGCGGAGGAACGCGCGCCGGATCAGTTCGTCGACGGCCTGGGCGTCGTACTCGTTCCACCGGCCGCGCCGGCCGGTGGCGGCGGGCCAGTCGGGGTGCTTGCGCCAGACGTCCGTCACGGTGGTCAGGGCCCGACCGTACCGCTCGGCGATCTCTGGGGCGATGACGTTGCGGTGCTCTACCATGTGGGTGAACTCCTTCTGGGAGATCAGTCTGCGGGCCTGGCAGGGCTGCCAATCTTCGGATCTTCGGATCCGTCCCTGCCAGGCCCTCATCGTTCTGGGTGGCGGCGGGTTTCCCTCTGCCGCCGATGGGCCCCGGGCTGGCCTGGCTGCCCGGGGCTGGTAGGCCGGTATTACCTTCTGCGTGGCTTGCGCAGGTCCTGCTCGGCCAGGCGCGCGGCGATGACCGCCGTGGTGCAGATCATGTGCACGGCGTCGTACCTCCAGTCGATCTCGTCAGCTGCGGCGATCTGGGTGAGTTCGATGGATGCCAGGATGCCGAGGGCGGCTTGGTCGATCCGGGCGATCACCGTCTCGGGGATCGGCTCGGCTTCGAGCATGGTGCGGAGCCCCTTGATCGGGTCGATGAACTCGTGGGCGGACATGCCGGATCTGAGCTTGGGGAGAACGATCGGAAGTGGGAGGCGGCGGGCGGCCTCTTGCAGGGCGGTCAGTGACCGGACGATGGCGTCCGCCATATCTTCGAAATTCTGTTCGGGCGTTTGGCCCATGGGGGTGAACCCTTTCTCTGAGTGATCGGTCTGCTGTCGATTCGGACTG
This sequence comes from Nonomuraea helvata, assembly GCF_039535785.1. NCBI lineage: Bacteria > Bacillati > Actinomycetota > Actinomycetes > Streptosporangiales > Streptosporangiaceae > Nonomuraea > Nonomuraea helvata. The sequence continues at coordinate 1,880,706 of NZ_BAAAXV010000009.1, read as the reverse complement.
CCATTTCCTTGTCGACATGATCATTCTATGAGATTGGGACGGTATTTTACAAGATCATTTAGTGCGTATCTCACCCATAATCGCAGGTAAAACGCCTGTCCCTGATCAGCAGATCAGTTCCGCGTTCACCACCCGGTCGTCAACGATCTCCCCGATGAACCGGCTACCCGGCAGCTCCTCAATTCCGACACCCAGCTGCTCAGCGAGCCCGGCCGCCGACACGTGCAACGGGTCGCCCTCCGGGTGGTAGGCGGTCACCACCACGGCGAAGGCCCCGAACAGCAGCAGGACGCGCCCCTCGACGCGCGCCGGTGGCTCGCCGCCGCCGCTGGCCGCGTCCGGGCCGCTCTCCCACTCCTCCACCGACGGCTCAGCCGGACGGTCTCCCCCCGGCCGCTCATGCCTGCCACCCCCGGCCTCACCCGCCAGCGCATCGTCCGCCACGGCGGCCAGAACCGAGGCTGCGGCGGACAACTCGCGCAGCTGCTCAGCGCTCGCCCCGGCGAGCGCGGCCCGGGTGGCGACGAGGTCGCCGCGGAACGCCCACCCCATCGCAGTCTGAGCCCTGAGGATGTCTCCCACATGGTCGAGGCCCTGCTTCAGGTTGGCCGCAGCCTGGCTGAGGTTACGCACCCAGTCCGGTTGCTCGGTCATCCTCGTCTCACCCTCCTGCGTCGCCGTCTGGCGTAGTTGCTCTTCATCATCGATCGTGCTCGCTGGCGGGCGACTTCCAGCTCCCGCATCTCGGGCGTATTCACCAGCGCGGCGAACACCTCGCAGACCGAAGCGACGTCGCGGAGCACCTGCTCGGCGATGGGCCGCATCGCGTCAACCAGCGCCCGCAGTTGCTCGCCCAACGTGGCGAACGCCTGCTGCGCCCGTTCAGTGTCGATCATCGGCAGCGGCGGTGCGAGCGGCTTGGGCGGCCAGGCCGGCGGGGTGCCGTCGCTCACGGGGCCGTCCACACATGCCGCCGGCCTCGCAGGCTCACCCGAAGCGAGTCTCGCCGCACTGCGACGCCGTCCACCGCGACGGGCAGGTCCTCCTTGCTGCCCTCCACGCGCAGGGCTGCTGTGCCGAGGACCACGCCAGCAGGGACCAGGCCCTCCACATCCGCGGTCGCCTCCCAGACCAATTTCACGCCGCCGAGAGGATGCTCTTCGCCGGCGAGCTGGATCGTGGCGTGGGCCCCGGTGAGGCGGCCGTCGCCGGCGGCCAAGAGCGCTGGACCTTCGTACGATCCGTCGACGTTGATCATGATGCGTGTGCCTTCTGCTGCTCGTGGTCGTGCTCGTCGACCTCATCGGCGTAACGGCGATCGTGCTCCTCCTGTGTCAGCAGGCATTCGCACGACCTGCACTTGAAGTAGCCGTCGTCTTCCCTGTACAGCTCCCTGTCCCGGCAGCGTGGGCACCGGATCGGCGACCGGCGGCTCGCCGGGTCTGCCTTCGCCGTGTCCAGCAGCCTCCGCTCCCAATACAGCACCTTCAGCCCGAACTCCACCGACGCGTGGTGCAGCAGGATGTCGTCGAGCTCCCCCAGCAGGTAGGAGATGGTGATGTTGCGGGCGTGGCTGCCGCGCGACTGTGGCGGCCGGAACGGATGACCGCGAACCTCCGCCCACTGGCCCGCCACCTCGACAAGATCCCCGTACACGTTGTCGAGCAGCTCGATCAGCTCCCTGGGGTCGAGAGACCTCCTGCCAGTCGGGCCCGTGATCACCGCGCTACGGTGGCCGGTGATATCCGCGTAGAGGACGGCCGCCGTCTCATTGATCTGGTACAGCGCGCCGCGGATGGCGCGGGGGCAGCGGCAACACCACACCGGATTCGCGCGGAGGACTTGGACGGTGGGCTGCTCAGGTTCGGCTGGCTCGCGAGGCTCGACCGGCCATGCGAGAGGGGGATGCCAGGCAGCGAGGGCGGCCCGGTACTTCGGGTATTCCCCCGTGTAGATGTCCATGGCGATGGCGTGAGCGATGACCGCCTGGTCGTACTCCTCCCACGCCCGACGTGCCCTGCGGTTGCACACCCCTGGGCACGCCTGCGGGTCGATCGGCAATGTACTACTCCCCGTGATAAACGGCCGCTACGGCCAGGACGATTCGGAAGACGGTCATCTGCGTCTGCGTCGGTACTCGGCTTTCACCCGCGACGCGCCCGGCCCGGGCCGGCCGGTCGCCAGCATCCACGGCCACCAGGTCAGGCGGGACCTCGGAGCGTGCAGGACGAGGGTTGCCGGCACCGGCCACAGCACGGGAGGCGAGACGCGGGGCAAGTCGTCAAGGATCACGAGGCCGTCGTCATGGGCATGGCCGAAGTGACGCCGCTCGGAGGCATCCACGATCCACATGCGGCTCATGTCCGCGCCTTCCGGTAGCGGAAGACGAGCTGATCTCGGTCACCCATCGTGACCTTGACGGTTTCGCGGTACTCCCAGCGATCGGGCAGCTCGGCGCGGAGCCGGTCGAGGATCTCGACGATGTCGCGCTGGTCGGCGGGCAGATCGACGCTGTACTCGACCAGCTCCCAGCGTTGGATGACGGCCACCGGCTACTCCTCCACGTCGTCCAGGTCGAAGCTGTGGCAGGAGGTCCCGGTCAGCTCGTACGGCATCGACGACCGGTTGACGGCCGCCACCACGTGCTCCATCACCACGGCGGCAGCGGCAGGCCTCCTGAAGTCCAACGTGATCGACACGTGCGGATCAGGCATGCAAGCCTCCAGCGCGGGCGTGCTGGGTGGGTTGGACTGCCGGTCTCAGGTCGAATCGGTTCATGCTGCCTCGTTTCGTAGTGGTGCCGGTCGTGGTTGGCGTGGCGCGGGCGGGCCGTTCATGGAAGCGTCATCGCGGTGTACGGTGACCAGCCGCAGCTCTGGCAGACGGCCATCCCGCCGATGACGCGGCTGCCCGACCCGGCCAATCCGTAGATCGTCGCGGCGACGAACTGCTCGTCGGCGCCGCAGCGGACGCAGCGGGCTGGGCGCAGGTCGCCCAGGTGCAGGGTGAGCGGCTCGTGGGTCGGCTGATCCCCGTCGTCACTCATCGCTCCCTCCTTCGCCGGTGACTGCTGCGATCTGCTCGGGCACGATGCGAGACAGCCAGGTCGGCCACTGCGCTTGCACTGCGGTGGCCACCGCGGCGGCGAACTCCTCTACGTCCTCGTGGCCGCCATCGCGGGCCTGTCCGGCGACCAGGTCGAGCACTTCGGCCTGCAACGCCTCGCAGGTGCGGCTGATCACGTCGGCCAGCATCATGCCCTGTTCCGTCGTGATGCGGGCCTGCCGCTCGGCCTCCTCCGGGCCGGTCGCGAGCGTGGCGGCCGGGTCGCCGAACAGGGTGCGCCGGTGCCGCATCGTCACGTCCATGAGCCTGATCACGTCGCTCGGGGACAGCTCGGCAGGGTTCATCGTGGGGAGCCGCTGGGCGATCTTGCCGATGCCGGCGCCGAGGATCCGCGCGTCGGCTTCGGCGGCCTTGCGCCGCTCCTCGACCCACGTCGCCTCGTACAGCTGGTCCATGTGCCGGTCCCACGCCTCGGCCCTCTCTCGCCATCGGAGGGCCGCCGCCACGTCGCGCACGTAACGGTCGTTCTTGGTCAGCATCTCGGCAGCTTTCCGGAGGCTGCGGGATCGGCCCATGTCTCGGTACGTGCAGAACTGGGCGTGGCGGGTGAGGGACTCGTCCGGTTGTCGTTCCCAGGGGTCGAGGTTGGGGTCAAGCTTGAGCGGCCTGAGGTTGCCCATGGAGCGTTATCTCAGGTCAGCGGGGTTGTGGTTGGGGCCGCTGAGGTATTCGCCTGTGAGTCGCTCCAGGAGCTGCCAGCCCTGGCCAGGGTCGATCTCGCCGCGACCTTCGGCTGCCGCGATGGCCTTGTTGATGGTGGCGGCTGCGGTCGCTGGCAGCATGCGGGCGCCGAGCACGGTCTCCAGGCCGACGCGGCCGGTGTGGAGGGCGCTGCCGTCCGGGGCGGTGTAGCCCTCGCGCAGTTCATCCAGGTGCCGTTCGGCGATCGTGAGGATGATGTGCAGGGCTGTGGCGACGTTGCCGACCTTGTGTGCGGCGTGCGTCGAGGCGAGCGTGTCGAGGGTCTGCTCGTAGTCGGCGCGGGCCGCCAGCCAGCTCTCGTCCTGGCCGAAGCGGGAGTCGTCGAACGCCTGGCGTGCGGCCTCAAGTTCGGGCGGCAGGAAGATCAGGCTCACGGTGGCGAAGTCCAGGTTCGCTTCTGACAACCCTTCCGGTTGTACCTCGGCGAGCAGGCCCAGCTGCTCGTCGTCCAGGCCGGAGTAGGCGCGCCAGTCGACGTCGTCGAGCTGGTCGTACAGGTGCTTCAGCGTGGCCGGGTCGTCCTCGCCGGCGATGCTGTTGTGGGACAGCTGCAAGGCGACCAGTTGCTGCGGCGACAGGTGCTCCTCGATGAGCATGCAGTCGATTTCGTCCAGGTCGGCGTCAACGGCGGCGTCACAGCGGTGGTTGCCGGACAGGATGAGTTCGTGGCCTTCCTCGTACTCGCCGCCGGAGTAGATGAGCGGGACGCTGGTGAGGCAGCCGTCGCGGCGCACGTTGGCCACGAGCCGGTCGTACTCCTCCTTGCGCATGAAACGGGCGTTCACCGGCAGGCGGGTGAGGGTGCGCGGGTCGCGCGGCACGAGCCTCGGCCGGAATCTGGTGGCGGTGGCGCTGACCGTGGGGCTGGTGGTGTCCGTCATCGCTGGTCCTTCCCGTGCTTGCGCTTCCACAGGTCCAGGACCTCAAGGAGGGTCCGCTCCCCCATGGGGCCGCCGTACTGCAGCTGGTATCGGTGGATGCCGTCGGCCGCGGGCTCCGTGCGCTTCTGCAGCCGGACGCCGGGGATGCCTCGCCCGTACTTCGCCGAGTTGGGGTTGTCGGTGAACGCTGTGGTCGACCAGCCGGTGACCCTGCGCGAGAGCGAGCGTTGCAGCAGAAGCTGGGCTTCCTTGGTGGTGGCGGCCATCACGATCAGCTTGGCCAGGCGCCGGTAGCGGGACCAGGAGACCGGGAAGTCGGACATGAGGTAGGCGCAGTCGGGGTCGAACTTCGGCGGTAGGTAGGCGAACGCGCCGACCAGCAGCCCATCGACGGCGACACCGCACGCGAGCAACGGCGTGCCTGGCTTGATCGTCTTGGACATGAACTGGCTGCGGATCGCTGCGAACTGGCCGCCGCTCAAGACGTGCAGGGTCATCCGGTCGCCCAGCTCGTCGGCGGGGCCGATTTTCGGCATGGGGATCGGCTGCGTCGGCTGGCGCGGGCGGACGATGCGTCGGGGCCCGGATGCGGCGTACACGTAGATGGGCAGGCCGCGGTTCGCGGTCTGCACTACACCGGCGAGGTGGGGGCGCAGCTCGGGCCGCTCAATGTGCAGGCCGAGCATCCAGTGCGGCCGGTCCCGCACCTGAGTGATGATCTGTTCCTTGCCGTTCTCGTCCAGGTCGTCGAAGGTGGGGGCTGGCCAGTTGAAGCATTCGTCCAGAGCGGCGAACTGCGCCTGGTAGTCCTTGCTGTAAAAGGGCGGGAACATCACCACCGGGGCGTTGCCCGGGACCACCGTGGACAGGTAGTCGCGCACGTCGCCGGCGTAGAAGGAGCCGAGTCGCACAGTCAGGTTCCGCAGCTTGGCCGCCGTCTTGTCGTGCATGCGGGGCCACTGCTCGCGGGTCGCCTCGATCATCCGTCGGAAGTACGGGCCTTCCTTGCCGACCCACTGGAGGAAGCGTGTGCCGAGCATGAGGGTGGCGAGGAGGTCTGTGGGGTCGTCCAGGAAGGGCCTGAGCCAGCCTAGGACGTCCTCGTACTCGTCGCGGAGGGTGAAAGAGAAGGGCTGGCCAGCGAGCCACCAGCCGAGCGCGCAGGAGTACGCCTGGATGTCGTTGCCATGCACTTGGCGGTTCGCGCCGAAGCGGGCGTGCAGGACCCGTTCCAGGGTGAAGTTGCCGGAGCAGCCGACGTAGATGTCCTGGTCGGTGGGCCATCCGCCGGCGTGCTCGTAGACGATGGACCGCATCGCGGCCGGGATCGATCCGTGGAACATGTCGGCCTCCCTGGCGTGAGGCGGGGCGAAGAGCGCCGGCCAGGAGTCGAACCTGATCCTCCCCGCCGGGAGCGGGGTGTGCAGCTGTTACACCTCCGGCGCCTGTGAACGACTGTGTCACGCGTAGCCGATCAGGGCCGATGGTAGCCGATCTTGGCAAGATTCGGCATGTCCTGATGTGCACGTGTTTGCCTTGTGGTGGCGGTTCACCAGGTGGCGGGCACTCGAGGGGGCCTTCACAACGCGGAAGGCCCGCACCGCCTGGTGCGAGCCACTCCTTGTTTAGAGATCCTCGCCTAGCTCTCGCAGCTTCGCCCCCAGCCTGTCGATCTCGGCCTGCGCGTCGTCCGCATCCTCGATCCGTCCGCTCTGGACCGCCTCGGTGTACGCGCCAGCCAGTTCTGTACGCTCGTTGTACAGATTCTCGATCAGCTGCTCTTTCGCGGCCTGGTCTGTCATCTTCGCCTCCAGGGTCTGTGGTGAATCGCAAATTTCTATATCAAAATCATAATATTTAATGATCTTGCCGTACATGGTTTGGGTCTGTGAGCTGCAGAAATGTCGCCAGATTGGAGGGGCTCGGATCGGCGCAGGGAGCGGTTCGGCTCCGCATGGCAAGCGAGGTAGAGCCGCTGGACGGCAGCGCAATGGCCGCAGCGTGCGAGAACCCCGCACCGGACGGTGTGGGGTTCAGTGATCGCGTCCGTCAGCGGCCGGCCGGCAGGTTGCTCTGGTTGGCGGCCCAGAGGCGCTGTGAGTTCTGCACGCGCTCGATCACGGCTTCCAACGTCATCGCATCAGCGTTGGCCAGGAACTCCTGGCGGAGCTGACGGTATCGGCCGGTCGCCTGGTGGTGCAGCCGTTCCCTGAGCTGCAGCTCAGGGGTCTCGGTCTTCATGGCCAGGAGGATCAAAGCCTCGTGGGCGGTCTCGGGTAAGCCCTCAGGGGCGGGTACGCCGAGCACACGGCACAGCCGGATCATGGCGGTCGCCTCCACATACGTCTCCCGTGCGGTGCGCACGGCCAGGTTGGCGGCCAGCCAGTTGAGCAGTTCCGCGACAAGCCGCGCGGGGGCGATGCCGAGGTCGGCGGTGGAGGCCGCAGCGGTCGGTTCGGGTGTCATGGTGTGCTCCCTCTGCGTCGGTCACGGTTACGGGCACGGACTTGTCGTTTGGTCGGGGCCGTTCGTGTCGGGTGACAGGGCGGCGCCCTGTCACCCGACGTTGGCGAGGTCACCCGGCGTTGGCGAGCAGGCTGGCGACCTGCGCGTGGACGAGCTGCAGGGCGGCCTGTGTGTCGTCCAGGCTGGTGGACAGCAGTTTGGCGTGCTCGGCTGCGGAGTCCTGCAGGGCGCGGAACCGCTTGTACAGGGTCTGCACCTGCGCATCGGACACGCCGTCGGCTCGGGCCTTGCTGATGTCGAGCGCGAGCTTCTCCAGGTCCTCGCGCGCCTCCGTGGTGAGCGCGGCGACCACCATCTCGCGCATCTCCTCCTGGTCGGGGAGCGGGACGCGCGCCAGCTGGCTGCCCTCGCCGAAGTGCTTCACCAGGCCGCGCAGCGCCACCAGCCGGTCGGCGTACGTGCTGTGCACGAAATACACGCCCCCGCCGCTGCGGACCATGACGGCGTTCAGCGCTTCAACGTAGGTGCGGACGAGCGTGCGCAGCCGATCGCTGCTGTAGTAGCGGCAGTATCGCTGATAGGTCTTCTCCACCTTTCCCAAGGTCTCCCGCACCCGCTCCTGCTCGTCGGACGACAGCTTGGCGATCTCGGCCTCGTCTGGGGTCACCTGCAGGACGCCTCGGCCCGGCTGGCCACTTCCCAGTGGGTCACGCCAGAATGTGAGCTCCGCCATCCGGGGGGCGTACTCCAGGCGCGTCCGGCTCTCATCGCGGACCTCTCGGACCATGTGCCGCACGACCTTCAGGTTGTCGCGGGACACGTGGCGGATCATCAGCGTGGCCTCGGTGACCTTCTGATCCGGCGCCTTCTGCCCGGGCACGCGGTGCCGGGCCGCGTCCTTGTCGAGCCGGTAGGAGGCCCGCACGCCGGCCTGGCCGGTGACCCGCTCGAACGCGTCATGCTCGCGGATCGGGGGCGGTAGGAACGTGTCATCCAACCCGAGCGCTAAGAACCATCGGTGGAGGTCGTCGCGGGTAACCTCCGACTCAAAGACCGAGTACAGGACCAGGTAGCCGATGATCGGCGTTTCGCCCTGTTCCATGGCGGCTGCGTATCCGGCGAGGGCTTCCATTGTGCCGCCATGTCCGACGGGGTGCGCGGGGGTCGCAGGAGTGGGGGTGGGGTCCTGGCTGGTCATGGGAGCTTCCCTCCTGTCTTTTCAAACGGGCGTTTTTGTCGGTGTGGTGGGGCTGGCGCGGCGGCGTCGGGATGACCGGCGCCGCCGCCCGCTCACCGCAGCGCGGTGATCGTGATCGTCTGGTAGCCGTTGGGGTCGTCGGTCGGGTCGGATTGCACCTCGAATTCCTGGCCATGCAGGAGCCGCACCAGGTCCGGCCCGACAGCGCCGAAGGGCTGCCCGGCCTGGGCGAGTAGCTCCACGGTGATGACGGCCTTCGCGCGCACAGCGGGGCTGTCCGGCTCTCCCGCGGGCTGCCAGCGGCCGATGGTCACGTCCGGGCGGACTCTCCTCCAGTCGGGCCAGTCCGGCACGCGCATGCCCAGCATGTTGGGGTTGACCAGGAGCCCACCTGCGCAGCTCACGGCGACGTAGCCGCGCAGCATGACGTGACCGGGGTCGTCGACGGGCGGCTCTTGGTGGCACTCGGGGCACCTGGCGGTGAGCCACTGTTTCAGCGGGTACAGGTCTCTGGCGGCCAGGACCAGTCCCACATAGGTGAGGGTGACAGAGTCGAAGCGGATCATGACGGGTCTCTTCCTGCTCGTCGGGGGGCTAGATGACGCGGAACATGTCGCGGGTGGCGTCGAGGTCGAGCAGGTCGCTGATCTCGCGCAGGTTGTCGCACAGCTCCTCCAGGACCTTGGTGGGGCGCTGGGCGATGGACACGCCGAACACCCTGAAACCGAGCAGGTGCTTGCGCTGCCGCCACTGCTCCAGCCACTCGTCGGTCACACGGGCGTCGCCGTCGGTTACGAGGACGATGTCGCCGCGGCGGCTGCCGTCGGCGTTGTACTGGTCGGACAGGACGTCGGCCGCCTGGCCGAGTGGCACCTGGAAGTCGGTCCAGCCGGCGAAGAAGTGCTCGGCGAACTCCAGCACGTCGACCAAGTCGGCGCGGCCCTTCGGGAAGTGGAACGCCTGCTGCTGGTCCTCGCTGGAGAACAGGATGCCGACGAAGTCACGGCCGGAGGCGCGGGCCTGGTCCAGCAGGGCGAGCGACAGAGCTTTCGCCCACGCCTCTCGGGTTACCTCGCTGGGTTCGAGAGGTCTGGAGCCGTCGATTCTGCGGCTCATGGAGCCGGAGCAGTCGACCAGGGCGATGATGGCGCCCTGCCCGGTCTCCTCTTCGTCGCGCGACTCGTACACCATCAGCCTGCCTTCGGCGAGGCGTACGGCGAAGTCTGCGCGCAGCGTGGGCACAGCGAGCGCGGCCAGCTCGGACGGCACGAGCCGCGACAGGTCGTCGCCGACCGTGACGCCGACGAGTTCGCCGGTGGTGTGCTCGACGCGGCGGGCTCGTTCTCCGCCGGCCATCGCCCGGAACCGGCCGATCAGCTGCGCGTACGCGGCCAGCCGGTTCCCGGTGAGGCGGCGGGCCAGGTCGGCGCGTGCGGCGAAGCTCATCCGCTGGAGCCGCTCGGGTTCGACACCCCACGCGGCCATCAGCTCGGCTTCCTCGCGCACCTTCCCGGCCGCCTCCTCGGCGGCGGCCCGGGCGGCCGTGCGGATGGCCGGCCCGGCCTGGGCGAGCGCCAGCTGGGCGGCTGCGTCGGCCTGGGCTGCGGCCTGGTCGGCGGCTTCAGCCGCTGCGACGGCTTCCGCTACCTGGGCTTCGGCGGCGCCCGGGACGCTGCCATCCGGGTCGGCTGCGGCTGCTGCCGCTTCCATCGCCGCCTGCACCTGCTGTGCCGCCTGCGCGGCCTGCTCCTGCGCCTCCTGCGCTGCCTTCGCTGCCTGCTGCGCCTCGCGGGTCTCTTCGAGCATGCTGCGCAGTGCGCTGCCCTGCGCCAGCACCGCCATCGCTGCGGCGTAGGGGTCGCCGACGGTGTCGCGGCGCAGCTCGCGGAACCCGGGCGATTCCACCAGCGAGGACACAACCTGGTGGTTCACCGCCCGGGACGGGTCCATGTCGGCAAGCTCGTGCAGCTGCGGCACCGCCTTGTAGGCGCCGGTCCACACGTCGCGGAGCAGGTCAGTCGTGTAGTCGTGCCGGTCGGCCAGGTCGTCGGCCATGTCGCGGAGGGCGCGAGCCTGGTTGTAGATGTCGGTCCAGGTCCTCTCGTCCCACCGGTCGGAGTCGACGACCTTGGTGTGCTTGGCGGGTGCGGGAGTCGCGGCCAGGCCGAGCCAGCGCCCGGCTCTGGCCGCGAGGTCCTTCAGTGCCGCCAGCGGCTTCTTCGCCTTCTTCGTGTTCTTCGCGTTCTCCGCGGCCACGTCGGGCTCCTCAGATGCCGGTGGGCTGCATGTTGAGCGCTTCGGTCATCACGCGACTGTTCACGGCGCGGTGGCGGGCGATGACCTCGTTCAGCGTGTCGGTCGACCGGCCGGCCGCGGTCGACTGCTCGAGCAGTTCCTTCAGCTTCCTGGCGGACCTGGCGAGCTTGGGGTTGGCCTCCCTGATCCCCCATTCGGACAGCTTTTCGCGGGACTGCCCGGCCAGCTTGTTGAGCTCGGCTTCGATCGCGTCGAGCATGTTGAGCATGTCCAGGGCCTCCTTGGCGTCCGGATTGACCAGCTGGAGGACCTGCTCTTCGACGGTGGTCTTCTCGGCGGGGCTGTCCCACAGGACGTGTGTCAGGAGCGCCATGTCGTTCGAGGTGACCGCGCGGCGGCCGTCCAGGAAGGCGGCGGCTTGCAGCAGCCGGATGGACTTCTTCCAGCGCCGGTCTGAGGCGATCAGCCCTTCGTGGTGCAGCGCCGTCCGCAGCGTGCACACGGCGTCGATCAGCGGGTCGGGCACCTCGATGCGGGGCACGTGGACGCGCACGGCGTTCTCCACATCGGCCAGTAACACCGTGGTCGGCGCTGCCGGCGGTACGGCCGGGGCGGTCGCTGAGCGGATCAGCGTGGCGAAGTTGCTCACGTCGGCGAGGTAGCCGACTTCGAGACGGACCAGCAGCCGATCATAGATCGCGGCAGATTCCTGGCCTTCGAGCACCTCGTTGCTGGCGCAGATCGCAGACAGCAGCGCGCAGCGGATGGGCGAGCCGCCCGCCTCCGGGTGGTACAAACGCTCGTTGAGGTAGGTCAGCATCCCGTTGAGGGCGGCAGGGCCGCACTTGCCGATCTCGTCGATGAACGCGATGTTTGCCGTGGTGGCGCGCCCGTCCCACACCTGCTCGTAGCGGCCCTGCATGAGCGCGGCCACGTCGATCGGGCCGAACAACTGCTTCGGGTCGGTGTGCTTCGTCATCTGCACCTCCCACAGGCGGGCGTCCTGGATCCGGCCGGTCAGGTCTCGGGCCAGCTCGCTCTTGGCAGTACCGGGCGGGCCGAGCAGCAGGGAGTGTTCGCCGGCCAGCATGCAGGCGACGAGAGCCTTAATGACGCTGCTGCGCTCCAGGTAGCGGTCGCCGAGTTCGTCGACGATGGCCCGGAGCCGGGTGGAGGTGAGGAGGGCTGCCGGGTCGCTGAGCGGCTGAACCGCTGTCGGGTGAGGGGTCGTGGTGGTCACGCACTTCTCCTTATTGGTCACAGACTGTTGTTATATCTCTATCATATCTTTTTATGATTTTGATAGCAATGCGAGGCGGGTAGGCCCGATGTGGGACCGCCCACCTGCTGCTATCTGAACACTTGGCTGGCCAGGTGAGTGTCGGCCTGGTGGTCCACCTCAGGTAAGGCTGAGATGGCCTGAGACGGCCGATTGGTCCTCGGCGATGAAGGAGGGGACGTCCCTGCCGTCCGACTCTGGGATGCCGTGCGGGGCCGTCCACTCGTCGAGCCCGAGCTGGATATGAGCGGGGCGGCGCCGGGTGTGCCGCCCCGTGATGGCAGGTTCTTGATCACAGGTCGAACAGGCTGGGTGGCAACTGGGCGCCGAGCTCCGGCACCTCGATGCCAGCGTGCTCTCGCAACCAGGCGGCGGCCATCGTCCGGTGGCACCATGCGCCGGGCTTGTTGAGCCGGTCGAAGCACAGCAGCACCAGCGGTCGTCCGCTGGAGAGGCCGTTGCCGATCTCGTCGAGTTCGGCGGCGATGGCGTCGAAGCCGGCGCTGCCCAACAGCTGGAGGTAGCGCGGCTTGTAGGCCTCGTAGGACAGGCCGAGCATCTCCCGTCTGGGGGTGAGGAGGGTGGCGTGGCCGGCCAGGTCGTAGGGCAGGGGCCCCCGCGGGGCGCCGACGGTGGTACGGACGGCGTAGCCCATGGTGGGAGTGAACTCCTGATAGGTGCAGGTTGCGAGCGCGTGTTTCATATCGTGATCATATTCTTCTACTTGTTTGATAACAATGTGTGACGGGTTGGGCACGTCAAACCTTCAAGGTGGGTCCGTCCTTCTGCTCAGGGCCGGACGATGCGCGCCTGCACGGCCGCTCCAAGATGACCTTCAGGGCCTGTCCGGTGAGGGTGTTGACGCGACTTCTCCACCGTGCCCATGAGCGTCTTGGCCTTGCGGAGGGCGGCGATGAATCGCGCTGCCGTGGTGGCGCTGTCCATCACCTTCTCGTAGTGGGCTTCTACCGCCTTGCGGTGCTCGTAGGCCCGCGACGGTCCGTTGCCGGTGGCCAGGGTGTCACCGACGTGGATGAGGACATTGCCACCGAGGTCCCACACGACCGCGTTGACGGCTGCGCACGCGGCCGCGATCGGATCGATCTCCCCCAGCGACCATCCGAACTCGTGAGGGTTCATGCCCTGCATGCGCATGAGCAGCGCGGTCGAGCGCAGCAGGCCGCCGGTGCCGGCGGTCGGCTCGTCGATCCACTGACCTGGCTTCAAGTTGCCGCCGCGGTCGAACAGCACGCGGACGATCAGATCGGCCATGTCGGGCGGGGTGTGAACCTCAGCGAGCGCGAGGCGCGCTCTCTCCGACCGCATCTGGGTGAGCACCATCCCCAACAGATCGGCTTCGCAGCGCATCATCGGGTCGGGGTCTCCGGTGATGTCGAGGAGCCCGTTGCGAATCATGGTGTGGGTGAGAGCGTGAACGGCATCGATCGCTTTCGCGGGCGGGTCCTCCTCCACGCTGAGCCACTCGTGGATCGGTCTGGCGATCTCCACCAGGTACGGGTGCCGGATCCACACGTAGCCCCAGATCCGTTGGTGGAACTTCAGCAGGGCTCGTTTGTCGAGGCCGAGGACGAAGCGGGCCGTGTCGGTGCCGTCTGTTCCGGTCTTCCGCAGCAGGGTCAGGCCGGCGACGATCCCCATCGGGATCGCGATATCGCTGCCAGCGCGCCGTTGATGCCATGCCTCGGCGGCACGCTCGGCGAGGTCGGCAGCTGATCGGCGGGAGAGCCTGTACCTGCGGTCGCCGTCGACCAGGTGGGCGTCGGGCGGGGCCTGCCTGGCCGCCGCGGTGGTGAGCGCGGGCTGCGGGGTTGGGGAAGGTGTGGGTAGTTGCGTGGTTGTAGCCGGCGTGGGCGTGGACAGTAGAGGGGCCGTCGACTGCGGCGCCATCGTGAACAGGTCGAACTGGCGCGCATCGGGGCCGGCCTGGCGGCGGCGCCGGGCCATCACTTCGTCCTGCCTTCCGCGTGGTCGTGCACGATGTGAGTCACAGATCAGGTTCCTTCCGGTCAGAGGGCGAACAGCTCGTATTGCTGCTTGGGGTACCTGCGATGCCAGCTGTGGTTGCGGACGGTGCACCCTTCGTGGCCGGTCGGCACGATCGCGAGAACGGCGTGGACGGTGACACCGGACGGTGTGAACGCGTCCCGGGGCAGCGGCACGAACTCGCCTTCGTTGCCTTCCACGTGCCACCGGAACTTCTTGGTCGTAAGGTCGCTGCGCCAGAGCACGTATTCCGGCATGACCGACACCAGAACTGCGTCGTCGCCGAGGAACCCCAGCGCGTGCTCGACATGGGCGACCGCGTCGTTGAACGGCGGGTTCATGACCACACGGCTGAACCCCTCCGGGTAGTCGAGCGGGTGCACATCGGTCAGGAAGTCGCCGTGGACGACACGGCGGGCGAAGCCCTGTCGGTGCAGTACTTCGACACGGCGGGCGTCGATTTCGACGACATCGACCACGGCGCCGCGGGCGGCGGCTGGTCCGGCGATGCAGCCGGTCCCGGCGGACGGCTCCAGCACGGTCAGTCCCGGGCGTTGGTCGCTGATGCCGGCGTGCTCCAGGAGCTTCTCGACCACAGGCGGCGGGCTCGGGTACCAGCCCTGCTCGTACCGGGACGGGAACTCAGCCGACGCGATCGCCTGCCGCATGAACTCCTCGACCTGGTGGCCGAACACATGAGCGCGGACCCTCTTGCGGCGGTCCCACCTGCCGCCCGCCATCCGAAGGATGTGGTCGACACGTTCGTACAGTGGCCTGTCCAGCTCGAATGGAATCCGCACGCGGTCGCCAGCGATGATCACGCGCGGGTCGGCCAGCACGGCGAGCACGTCGTCGGGGATCTTCACCTCTTGCCGCCTTCCACCCGCTGGAGGAGGGCGCGAACGACGTCGGCCAGATCGGCTGCGGCGGCGTGCTCGTCGCCGCACGCGCTGTCGGCGGCGTGTTCCCAGGCGGTCAGGCGATCCTCGGGTTCGGCACGGGTGGCGTCCGGCAGGACGGCTTCCCGCACGGGACTCGGCTGGACGTGGCTCCCCGCGGTGAGCGTGCCGTCGTCCCAGACTTCGGCCAGGGTGGCGCGTCCTCGCGAGCTCAGGACGACCAGCTCGATCTGCCAGTAGTCCCCGCTTTCGCCGTCGATGGCGCGGGTCTCGAAACGCGCCTCCTTGTCGTCGTCGTTGATCCTTTCGGCGGCTTGCTCTCCGTCGGCCGAGAGCTTGATGGTCGCGGTGGCGGGCACGTCGAAGACGAACTTGAGCATGTTGGTCCTTCCATGTGGGTGGTGTGCCTCGGGGCGGGTTCACCCGCCCCGGAGGGCGGGCGGTCAGGCGGGCGGGATGTCGGCCGGGCTGGAGGTCATCGCGTCGAGGGCGGCCAGGACGTCGGCCAGCGAGTCGAGCCGCCGTCCAGGCTGGGATCTGGCGTGGATGTAGAACGCGTGGACGAGGCCGCCGTCGCTGTCGTAGGTGATGGTCAGCGCCTTCCCGCCTCGCTCGTAGTGGGCGGAGTCGGTGGTGGTGAAGCTGACGGCGAGGCCGCTGTCGTGTGCGGCTTGGGCGACGGCAGTCCGGGCGGTGAACGGGTCGTGTCCGGTGTTCGCGGCAGGGCCCCTCTCGGTCAGCGCGTGGTACAGGCGGACACGGCGGAGCAGCGGGATTGCCCAGATGTGGCGCGGTTGGACGTCCGGTAACGGGATGTTGGACACGTCGAAGTCGGCGTGAACGGTGCGGACCCGCAGCATCCCCTGCAGCAGGTGGGCGACCCGGTAGCCGGGGTCGCAGATGAGCGCCGTCTCCAGGGCTTCGGCTCCCTGCCTGCTGTCGCCGGCGACGAACGCAGCGCAGGCGGCCAGGGTGGCGACGGGTGCGACGAACACCGGCTCGGTGCGCATGGCCAGGTTGGTCCACGCGTTCGATCGGTTCGCCGCGTTGGCGGGATTGATGGCCTGCAGAGCCATGTCGCGGATCCGGTCGATGTGGAGGGCCAGAACGAGGGGCAGCTCGTACGGCTTGGCCAGTTCGCCAGCGTGGAAGGTGTCAAGCAGGCGCAGGCCCTCCTTGACGAAGGCGTCGATGTTGGTGGTCGCGGCTCGCGTTGCGGCGTCCACGGTGGCGGTGATCTGGGCGTGGTTCGCGGCGGTCATGGGCGGGGCCTCCTTGAGGCATGGGTGGGAGCCCCGGGGCGGGTGCCCCGGGGCCGGAGGAAGGAAGGTCAGATGAGGCCGCCGCGGATGGCGTACCAGCGGCCGAACGTCTCGCCGTACTCGTTGTGCTGGCCGTTGTCGACGATCTCGACGTCCGGGGAGTAGCCGCTGTCGGTGCGGACGGCGACTGCGGTGACGGTGGCGACGTTGCCGCCGCGGAGCTCGGCCTTGGCGGGAGCCATCACGTAGCCGATGTAGCCGCCCTTGAGGTCGCCGACGGTGCGCGCGGCGTCGGCGGCGCGGGCGCGGCGGGCGTCGCTCGCCTTGGAGGGGGTGAACCACTGGCCGGTGATCCGGCCGCGCTCGTCGAGGAGCGCGAAGTAGGCGCCCCACTGGCCGTGCATCAGCTTGGCGCGCACCAGGTTGCCGTTCAGGTCGAACAGGGCGGGGAACAGGGCGACGCCGCCGGCCTCGGTGATGTCGGCCTGCAGGCGGGCCTCTTGGGCGTTCAGGCTGTGGGCCCACTGGCTGAGAGCGCCGTCGGTGTCGCAGCGCTCGAAGGAGTCGTAGGCGGCCTGGTCGTCGCGGTTGGCCTGGTCGCGGAGGGCGGTCGCGCTGGCGGACATTCGGGCTCCTTCGGGGTTTGTGGGGCTTATTGGTTATAGTGATCATCATAACTTTTTATGATTTTGATAGCAATGTAAATAGGCCTGAGAAACGGCTGTTTTTGCAGGTCAGAGCAGGTGAAGAGCCTTCGCCTGTCGGGGCGCTAGAACAGCGACGTCTGGATCGCGGGCAGGCTCCTCGACTTCTTGGGGTCCGGCCGCATTACCGCCATCAGGTAGCCGCCGCCTGGTGCGAGGCCGGGCACATGCCGGCTCCCCAGGCCGTGACGCAGTTCGCGTACCGGCCCCTGCCGATCCAGCCACCCGGCTGGGTACACCGCGCGCACCTGCTCCTTCCAGCGGGCGAGCGGCTGCGGCTTGTCGGTGTAGGGCCGGTGCACTACGACCGGCATAGAGCGCCACCCGGGATAGGCGTGATCGCAGCCGTCCTCCACCGCGAGGCTCTCGTCCTCCCGAAGCGGGCCCTCCTCACCGCACCCGCCGCAGTACGACCTGTACCGTGGCCCGTGCCTTGGCCCATCGTCGGTGTCCGTCGTGGGCAGCCGGCCTTCGGCATTGCCGCGCTGGGCTCGGGTGGTGATGTTCCGGACGGTGACGCGGCAGTCCCCGCCCTCGGGCGGGTCGGGGTGGGTGATGGCGATGCGGATGTGCTGCTCGTGATCAGGGGCGGGCTGGGTCATAGCGGTTTTCCTCTCCGTGAAGCCCTGAGTGCGCGCTTGCGGCGGTCGCTCTCCTGTTGCATCTGGCCGAGCGTGCGGTTGCCCAGGAGGCGCACCGCCGTCGGGATTCGATTGACGGACATCCCGACTGGGCTGGGGCCCCGCACCGCCAGGAGGTCGGACGGCGCCTGCGAATGCCAGCCGGCCTCGGTGATCGCCGCTTCGGTGGGGAACACGTCGGCGACCCGGTCGGTGGCGAGGTCCAGCATGGCGTCGTGCTTTCCGCCCAGGGAGTAGACCCAGGCCAGGTTGGGCGGGGGCTGCGGCTCCACCATTCGCTTGAATCTCCTCACTTCCTTCGTATAGGCGTAGAAGAACACCTCGCGTCGGGCGTCGATGATGCGCAGCCAGGCCGCAAGGTAGGCGTCGCTGAAGAAATCGCCGGCGTCGTGGATGCGGACCGCCGCGCCGCGGAAGCGCCGCGCGCCGAGTTCCGCTCGCATCACGCGCTCCCACCCTTCAAGGTCCTCCACGACGAAGCGGAGGTTGGCCACGTGCCGCTCGAGCACATTGCGGAAGCGGTACGTCCCGAAGAGGGCGTAGCAGATGTCGGCGCAGGTGCCTGCGGACGGGCACGTCACGATCTTCCGCCCGGACGGCAGTTCGGCGGCCAAGGCGGGTAGCGTCCAGTTCCAGATGCGTTCAGGGTCGCGTCTCAGCCGCGAATTGCGCATGAGCAGCCTGCTCGGGCGCTCGGGCGCCGGTCGGGCCGGTGGGAGTTCGAACAGCGCGCCTTGAACGCGGTTCACCTGCCCACTCACGGCCTGTCCCCTCGTGCGCAGTGCGGAGCGAAAGCCGGGAGCCTCTTACCGCTGCTCTGCCGAGGGCTCCGGGGCGCGGGCTGGTGTGCGGGCATTGCGGCGCCTTTCGGTGGGCCGGAGGGTTGGGGAGCAGACGCCGCAGTTCGTATCGAGATCGCAAGATGTGGCGCCTTTGATATGGCAGTGGAGGCAGGAGGCGGCTGTGAGGAGCCGCCCGCGTAGTCAAGGGCGGCGCGTCACGACGCGTTGAGCCGCCCGGCCAGGGTCTCCATCTCGCTGCGCGATCCCTGCAGCGCGGCCTGCCCCGGCTTGGCGCGGTAGGCCAGACCAGTCTCCAGGTCGAGCAGGTGCCAAGGACCGGGGCTGGTGTAGCACATCACCTTGTATCGTTCGGGCACGTCGTACGGCGGCTTCCGCTGGTCCAGCGTTGGGTTGCACGTCATCAGCCATCCCGACCGCTGGCGGTGGCTCCTCGTCAGGTACAGCCTCTTGCCGCCTTCGGCGAGACAGCCGCGCATGAAGTCCAGGTCGCTGATGTCGTTCCTGCTCTCGACGCTGGTTACGGGATCGTTGGGCGTGAAGGTCAGCGTCATCCGCGTACCGATCGTGCGGCCTTCGTCTCCGAGGGCGGCGAGGATGGTCTGCGGGCCCGCGTTGAATCGCAAGCGGCTGCCGTCCTGTGATATCTCCATGGCGGCGGTCGACTCGGCCGCCACTGCAAGTTCGGCCAGAGCGATGACCTGGGCCAGTTCGTAGGCCACGGTGTAGCCGGGTTCCACGGTCATCATTGGAATCTCCTTTCCGCGCGTGGGCGGTGAGCCGGCCGCGCGTCGCAGTCGTGCGGTCTGGCACTGGGGGGCGTCACACCAAGGGCTCTCGCGGCGGACGGTTCCGGTCCAGACGAAGGCGCGGGGCCGTGCGAGGCACCAGGCGCAGGCGAATGCGGCTTGGTGGACAGTGAACGGTGTGACGGTGATGGGGAGGGACCAGCCGCGGGCGGCACGGAGCAGGCTCACCACGCGGGCGTTGCCGACCGGGTCGGCGGACAGAGTCCATGTCGTGTCGAGGTATGTGACGCGGTAGAAGCGGTAGAACCGGCGTGTCAGCGTGGCGGCCCTCACGGCTTCCTCCTTCCTGGCGGACCTTCGGGGGCGACCATGTCACCCCCGAAGATTTTTATGATTTTGATACTCTTCTATGCGTGGTTGATCGCGGTGGAGTCCTGCGCGTCTTCCGTGGAGGTCTCAGGCGCGACCTGCGTGCCGCCCGCGCGGACGGCAGCCGCCATCTGCGCGTCGCGCAGGGACTTGTTGGCCTTGACGGCCAGGCTCTGCAGGTGCGTAATGCGCTGGCGCTGAGCGGCGAGCCCGCCGGGGGCTCCCGCCAAGAGCAGGGCCAGCTCGCCGGGCTCCATGGTGGCGATCTCGGACAGGACCGTCCCAATCTCGGACATCCGGTCGATCTTGCCGAGGAGCTTCTTGCGCTCTACCGTGATGCGTTCCTGCTCGTCGTCCGACAGCTGGGCGAACAGTGGCTCCTGGCCGTCGTCGGCGAGCGCCTGGGCTGCCTCTTCGGCGTCGGCGAGGACGAACATGGCGCCCTGCTCAGCCTGGCGCTTCTCTTCGGTCGCGCACGCCTGGGCGAAGGCCTCGGCGTCCCGTGCGGCCGGGAAGTCGCCTCGCACCCATCGAGACAGGAACCGGACCTGGTTGTCGTGGGCGAGCTGGGCGACGTACCAGGCGAGGTTCACCGGCAGATGCCCCTTGGCCACCGCGTCCTGGACGGCGGGGGCGAGCTTGAGCAGGTCGATGCGCCAGCCGACGTAAGCCGCCGACTTACCGCACATCTCGGCGACTTCTTCCACCGAGTACTCTGCGTCGACCAGGCGCTTGAACGCCTTGGCCTCCTCCATCGGGGTCATGTCGGCCCTCGCGACGTTCTCGGCGACCTGCTTGGCGAGCGTCATCGGGTCGCCGTCGGCGACGCCGAGGTGGACGTTGGCGCGCAGCTTGGTGATGCCGGCGATCTGGGCGGCGCGCCAGCGGCGCTCGCCGGCGATGAGGAGGTACGTGCCTTTGGGGCCGACTCGCACGGCGATCGATTCGAGCTGGCCGAGCTTCTTCATCGAGGCAGCCAGTTCGTTCAGCTTCTCCTCGTCGAAGTGCTCGCGCGGCTGGTCCGGGTCGGGGAGGATCGCGGAGACGGGGATGGTTCTGGCGACGATCTTTCCGGCGTCCTTCGTGGCCTCCGGCGCTGTGGTGGTGGCCTGGCCTTCGGTGGTCGGGCTGGTGCTCACAACTGTCTCCTTGGGTGGGTGGCTTGTACTGATTGAACTATCATTATCATAACTTCTTACGATCATGACGTACAGAGTTTTCGGGGGTTTGAGCTGCGAAAACGCTGGAGTTGCGGAGGTGCGCGCCCTCCCGATGGTTACCGGGCGGGCGCGCACTCGACAGTCAGGCGACCCGCATTGGCATGATCAGGTACGTGTAGCTGTCCATGACGTGCTCCGGTATCTCACCGCCCTTCTCCGCCGGGACGACGCCGACGAGCACGGTGGGTTTGGTCGGCTCCGTCATTCGGAACCTCGTTACCGGACACCGGACGGCGGACAGGCCCTCCAGCAGAAGCTCGTAGTTGAACGCGATGGCGAAGGTCTCCTCCGGCCACCCCACCGGCAGCTTCTCGAAGGCGTGCGAGTCGCCGTCGCCGGCCGACACCAGCAGGCTGTTGTCCTTGTGGAAGGCGAGCCGAACCGGTGAACCACGACCGGCGACCAGCGTTACCCGCTTGACTGCTGCCAGGAGCTGAGCGGTATTCAAATCCGCTTCGTACGGAAACTCGGGCGGCACGAAGTTCCGATACTTCGGGTATTCGGGTTCGAGGAGCCGGACGGTCGTGCGGCGGCCTCCACCCGAGATGCCCAGTAGCTGGCCGCCGTGCTCGGCGTCACGGGTCACCCCGATCTCCACATCGTGCACTGCTGCGAAGCTCTTGGATGCGGAAGCGAGCAGCCGGCTCGGAACCACCACCGCGGTGGTGATATCGGGCTCTGCTGACCGCCACGCCAGCTGGCTCACCGCCAGGCGGAAGCGGTCGGTTGCCGCCATGGTGACCGCGTCACCTTCGATCTCGAAGCGCACGCCCGTGAGCATGGCCAACGTCTCGTCCTTCCCTGCCGCGACGACGGTCTGGCCGACTGCGGTGGCGAAGGCATGGCCTGCGACGCGGCCTGCCGGGGGCGGCATCTCGGGCAGATCCGGGTAGTCCTCGACCGGCATGGTCGTCAACGTGAAGTGGGCGTCCCCGCAGGAGAGGGAGACCTTGACGCCGTCGATGCTGCCGTACACCTCGTAGTCGGCGAGCGCTTTCGTGATCTCAGCGAGGAGGTGGCCGGGCAGGAGCAGTTCCGCGGGGCGATCAGTCGACACGTCGATGATCGCCTCGGCTGAGGCCTCGTAGTCGTACGCCGACAGCTTGAGCTTGCCGCCCGCGAGGTCGAGACGGATTCCAGCAAGCGCTGGCACCACTGGGTTCTGCGGCAGGCAGCGGGCGACCCACGACACCGCCTGGGCCAGCTCCTCCCGCACTGCTCGGAAGTGAACGGGTGGCGGTGCGTCCTTCTTCCTCCTGGGTCTCGGCCTCGTGGGCTTCGCCTCGACATCTGTCTCCGGTTCGGACTCGGCCTCGCCTACTTCGGGCTCAGCCGTAGGCTCGGGCTCAGGTGCGGTGGCGGTCGCCGCCTCGGCCTGCGGCTCGGATTCGGCCCCGGGTTCGCCATCCGCGTTGGCGGCCGGCTCGTCCTCAACCTCAGGTCCGATCGCCGTCTCCGGTTCGGTCTCGAGCTCGGCCTCGGGGACGAGTGGGTCCTCCTCCGGTTCGGGCTCTGCTGTGAGCGCCGACTGCGGCTCGGATTCCACCTCGACCTCCGGCGTGGACTCCGCGCCGGTGTCGACGTGTGGCGCGGATTCAACCTCCGGCATGGGCTCGCCTTCGGGTGATGGCGCCGTCTCTTCGGTGGCCGCGGTCTCCGGCTCGGGCTCGCCCTCCTCCGCTGGGGATGGGGGTGTGGCCTCCGGGGCAGGCTGCTCCTCGGGGACGGATTCGGCCGTGGCCGCCTTCTCCTTCTTTCCACTTCTGGGCCGAGGGCTGCGTCTGCGACGCTTGGTCTCGGCCGCGGCGTCGGGCGTGGGCTCGGCGTCCGGTACGGGTGGCGCGGTCTCGGCTGGGGCCTCCGTGCTGGGGTCCATGTCGGTGGGAGCATTCGCCGTTGGGGGCATGTCAACCTCCTTGAGAAATGCGGGAGCGGCTGCCCGGGTGGGCAGCCGCTGTGGGCGGGCCGTCAGGCGGCCCGTGCGGTGCGGGCGGCGCCGATGAGCGCGACGGCCGCCCGGTGGTAGCAGGGCCGCTGCTTGCGGCCGGCCGGGCAGGTGCAGTTGGTGCGGTGCACCAGGTAGGTGCAGCTGCCGTCGCTGGATACGGCGGTATACATGCCGGGCCTGGAAGTGGCCAGGATGCCGCCGAACTCCAGCAGGTCGCGTGCCTTGCCGACGGCGGTGGACGGGAAGTCGGCCAGGTCGGCGAGGAAGGAGATGACCCACCGGCCTGCCCTCTTGACCGCCGCGAGGGTGCCGTTCTTGGCCCAGCGCTGAACGGTGCGAACGCTGACGCCGAAGGCGGCTGCCGTCTCGGAGGTGGTGAGCGTGATTTCGGTGGCCATCTCGGACTCCTTTCACTTAATTGATCATGTTCCAACCATAACATTTTATGAATTTGATAGCAAGTTGAATATGGCTCTGACCTGCGGAAATAGCACGCTGGAGCTCTATCGCTCTCCGGCCGGCTTTGCCGCATCCGATTGATGGAGATCATCTTGGTTCCGGCGAAGTGGCCGATGCTGGAGGTCAAACAAGTCGAGCTGGCCAGTTCGCGCCTGCCCTGGAAAGTCGGGGTCGCCGGGCAGCACGGCCCCCGGGTCGAGGGTCGGATGAGGGCGAAATCTCTCCCAGGAGCGGTCTGCGTGGTGGACGCAGCACGAGCCGAGGTGCCACTGGCAGCCGTCGATGAGGCGTCCGCCCGCCCGCCGGGCGAGATACCAGCCGCGTTGGTGCCTGGAGGCGAATATCCGTCCCTCGGTGATGCTGTCGGCGGGGAAGGACAGAAGGTTTCCGCAGCCCGCGATCTCACAGCCGAGCCTCACCCGGGCCAACTTGGTGTCGGCCTTGTTCGGGTGCCTCGCCGCCCACAGGACGCGAGCAGCCGAGACGGTCTCGACGGCGAACGCTTTGTCGTCGTCGCACCCCATCACGGTGGGGTGCTTCTCGCATGTCAGGAGAATCAGGGCGGTCATGATCGCGCCGCCTCCGGTCCGCCGTTTCCGGAGGCCACCCACCCGTACCCGTGCTCCTTCTTGCGAGGGTCGCGGGCGATGAGAACGAGCGGCGCCCAGAACATCGGGGTTCCGTCGGGGGTCTCGAATGTCGAGGCCCTGTCCGCAGCCCAGTTGTATGTGATCTTGATCATGCCGCTGACGTCGATCTTTCGGTCGATCGACACCACCGTGCCGAGCACCCACGCGTGGACCGTTCGATGGCCACGCCGGTGCGAGTCAGCCCGGCCTGGCGCGGAGACCCTGAAGGTTACGCCGGCCAGCGTCACGTTGTCGGCTTTCCCAACCACCCGGCCCTTTCGGTCCCCGCGGAGCGCGACGATCGACCAGGCGTGAGTGTGCAGGTCCCAGTACAGCTTGATCCGGTCACCGAGCATGGCTTAGCCCTCCTGTCCATCGTCGCTGCGGCTGCAGTCGGAGCCGCGCGGCCCGAGCTGCCAGGGGTCGTTCGGGTACGGGTACAGCGGCTCCTGGTCCAGGTCGTAAGCGGTGTGCTTCAGGGCGTCACGGCGGAAGACGCTGACGAGGCGGTAGTCGTCGCGGTCGGCGCCGATGGCGTATCGGTAGTGGCCGTCGTTGACGCGCTTCTTGCCGGGCAGGACGTGGCCCTCGTAGGCAAACCTTGCCCACCTGACCAGGGCTGCGCGGGTCGGCTCGCGACGGACGATCCCGTCGTCTTCGTTGACGATGTACCAGTGCGTCATGTCACGCTTCCTCGCGGCGGCGTGGCGCGTCGCCCACGACGGCGATCACTGCGAGCTTCCTCGTGCCGTTTCTGCTGCATCCGTTGCAGAAGTTGGTCTCGAAGGGGGTCCGATCCCGGCCTCGGCGCCGGGCCACGCGCACGCGCTTGTCCGCATGGCCAGCGCACTGCGGCACCTGGCACCAGGTGCGGCCCTGTTGGTCGCCGCATGGTCCGCTGCACGCGAGCCAGTACCTGGCCATCGTCACACCGCCTTACGGAACACGAGTCGCCGGATCTCCGACTTGCGGTACCGGTACTGGCCGTTGGTGATGGCTTCGTCCTCGTAGTACTCCTTGTCGAGTTGCTCCATCGCGGCGACGTAGTAGGCGGCCAGCACTTCGCCGATGGTGGGGGTGCGGCCGTGGCGGACGGCCCGACGGAACGTCAGTTCGTGCTCGCTGATGTCCTCTGGCGTGTTCTCCAGCAGGCTGGTCCAGCGCTGGCGCTTGAGCGATTCGACGGCTTCGGCCAGCGTCCATTCGCCGAGGGCGTGGGGAATCGTCATATCGAGGGTGATCGAAAGATTCATAACTTCATCATAGGATTTTATGATATTGATATCTATAGTGAACGGGCACGGATTGGACAAAAATCGCAGGTCAAGACATAGAGTCGACGACGCCCCTGCGCCTGGCAGGCTGCAGGGGCGTCGATGTCGCGGGCGACGTCACTCCGCTGGCGGTTCGCCGCGCACCGTTACAACGCGCTTCTCCTCCAGGAGGGCGGTGTACTTAACGAACGCGTTCGGCTCCGCCATCTTCACCGCCTCACCGATCTCTTTCCACGTCACCTCGAGGGCGCGGGCGGCGGCCACGGCGAGCAGCTCGGCCCGCACCGCCTCCTTGTGCTTTCTGACGGCGTCCCGGACAGCGGCGAGCGCCAGCAACTCAGGGTCGGGCTCGTTCTCCCACGTGTTCGCCGGCTCCATCTTGTCAACGGACGGCTTGTACTTGCGGGTCGCGTTGGAGGGCTCCACGCCGAGCTCGTCGGCAATCTTCTTCCAGGTGACCCGCACACCGCGTGCATCGACCACGGCTTGCGTGACGGCGGCCTTAGCCGCCTCCTTCTTGTCGTAAGCCTCCTTGAGGCCCACCCGTGCGGCTTCCCTCTCCGCCCATGCCGTCGCCATATCGGCAGCGTCACACAATATGATGTTGATATCAAATCGGCGATCGTCAAACGGACGTTTTCGGGGCGGCAGGTCACGTGTGCGCTCGCCGCGGGCTGGGCGTCTCGTGGCCCGAGCCATCGCGGCCACCCTGTTCGTTGCGGGTCGGGCCGCTGGCGGGGGTTCAGGTAGGGGAGCGCCACGGGGCGTCCAGGAAAAACTCCGGCGCCTTCTGGCCCATCTTGAGAACCATGTCCCCAGCGTGGTCGTCGAAGCCCGTTCACCCGGGACAGGACCGGAGGGCCGTGCCGCGCGCCCTGTAGCACAGCCTGCTCCAACGGCGGTCGGGACCGGCCAATCTTTGTGAAAATGCGGGTCAGCTCCAGTGTGGGCGGGCCGACGCCGGGCATCCACGTGGCTGTCCACGTCGTTGACAAGGAGCGCCATGGCCCTGTCCAGAGCCGTCCTCTTGCTGGGGCTGGCCCTGCTGGTGGCGACCGGCTGCGGCACCGCCGCCACGATGGAGGCCGTCCCCGGCGGTCCTGCCGGTCCGGCGAGTCCGGCCACCCCGACCGCGCAGGCGCAGCCGGCCTTCCGCCAGCCGCGCGAGTTGTCGAGCCGCAACGGCCGCCTGCACGTGCGGCTGGTCGTGGAGCAACGCGTGGTACGGCTCGCAGGCCAAGACATCCGCGCGTTGACCTACAACGGCGACTACATGCCGCCGACGCTGCGCCTGTTTCCCGGCGACCGCCTCGACCTGGAGCTGGTGAACCGGCTGGGCGAGCACACCAACCTGCACACGCACGGCTGGCACGTCTCACCGAGGGACAGCTCCGACAACATCTACCTGCACATCATGCCGGGCAAGACCTACCACTACACCTACCGGCTGCCCGAGGACCTGGCACCGGGCACGTACTGGTACCACTCCCACGCGCACCCGCTCTCGGAGGCGCAGGTGTTCGCCGGGCTGTCGGGCGCGATCGTGATCGAGGGGCTGAACCGGTACCTGCCGTCCGACCTCCATGACACGGCCGAGCTGCTCATCGCGCTGAAGGACTTTCAGGTGCACGCGGGGGCGATACCGACGGCGAACATCGACAGCAACGCTCCGACCACCCGGACCGTGAACGGGCTCATCAATCCGATCATCCACATCCGGCCCGGCGAGACGCAGATGTGGCGGCTGGCCAACATCGGCGCCGACATCGCCTACAACGTCCAGCTTCAGGGCGTGCGCTTCCACGTCATCGCCCAGGACGCCAATCCCGTTGCCAGGGTTTGGAGCACCGACATGCTGCTCATGCCTCCTGGCAGCCGGTGGGACGTGCTCGTGCAGGGGCCGCCGGCCGGCCGTACCCGCCTGGTGACCCAGCCCTACAGCACCGGCAAGGACGGCGACTCCTACCCTGAGGCGACCCTGGCCACCCTGGTGTCCGCGGGGCGCGCCGTGACGCCCGCACGCCTGCCCACGACGTTCGCGGCCCGGTACTTCGACGACCTGAGGAAGGATCCCATCGCCCAGCGGCGGGTCATCACGTTCTCGGAAAACACCCGCGCCGACCAGTTCTTCATCAACGGCAAGTTGTTCGATCCGAACCGGATCGACGTGCGGGCGAGGCTGAACACCACCGAGGAGTGGCGGGTGCGCAACCTCGCCAACGAGGAGCACACCTTCCACGTGCACGTCAACGATTTCCAGGTGATCAGCGTGAACGGCAGGCCGTACGACGCCCGTAACTGGCAGGACACGGTGCAGCTCCCCGCACGCGGCGAAGTGGTGATGAGGACGAGGTTCAGGGATTTCGTCGGGAAGTACCCGCTGCACTGCCACATCCTCAACCACGAGGACCGCGGCATGATGGCCAACATCGAGGTCGTCCGCTAAGGGCGGTTACCGGGTCGGTTGATCTGGTAGACCCGGCGGCGGTAGGTCTGCGGCATGCTTCGGCCATAAGGGCCGCCCGATGGCCGCCATGCCGGGACTCCCTCAGGCGAGGCGAGAGACGCCTCCGGACGGGCCGTTCACCGCCTCCAGCCTGCAGCGGCCACGCAGGTCGTTGCGGGATGTCGCCGGTGGCGGGTCAGGCCACGAGGTCGGCCAGGCGATCGACTTGATCCGGGTCGTGAGCCCAGCAGTAGAGCATCACCTCGTCGGCGCCGAGATCGGCGAACCCGCTGATCGCGCTGCGGATCTGGTCCGCAGTCGTCACCATATGGACCTCGTACGAGCCGGCCAGGGACGCGTAGTAGGAGTCGATCGCCTGCTTGGCGTCCTCGACCACGCTCTGCGGCCCCAAGACCACGTTGACCTGGCCGACAAGGCGCGGCCTGCCCGCACGTCCGGCCGCGGCCCACTCCTTTTCGGCCGTGCGGAACAACTGGTCGGTGCGCTCGACGGGCGTGGCGCTGAGATAGCCGTCGCCCCAGCGCGCGACGCGCTTGAGAGCAGCCGGGACGAAGCCGCCGAACAGGAGCTCCGGACCGTTCTCGCGGGCGGGGGCAGGGCCGATGGGACCCACCTGATCACCGTAGGGTCGACCCGACCAGATCCGCTTCAGGACCGGCATCATCTCATCGACCCGGCGGCCCCGCATCGCATACTCCGCGCCCACCGCCAGAAAATCCTCCGGGCGTGCGCCCACGCCGACACCAAGGGTGAGACGCCCGCCGGACATCCGGTCCAGGGTCGCGCTCTGCTTGGCCAGCAGCACCGGCTCGCGCACTGGCGCGAGCAACACCTCGGTCTGCACGCGGATCCTGGTGGTGGCTGCGGCGATAGCGGCCAGAGTGACCAGCGGCT
Source organism: Nonomuraea helvata (assembly GCF_039535785.1). NCBI lineage: Bacteria > Bacillati > Actinomycetota > Actinomycetes > Streptosporangiales > Streptosporangiaceae > Nonomuraea > Nonomuraea helvata. Next base: position 1,852,479 of record NZ_BAAAXV010000009.1, on the reverse strand, counting down.
CGGGGTTGTCATAGACGATGCGATCGAGCAGCCCCAGCGTGGTGAACGGCCCGGCTTCCGCGCGCCGCGCCCAGGTCAGCAACGACGGAAGGTCGCTGATCGGCAGGCCAAGACCAACCTTCATGGCTTCTCCACCTCCGCGACAGCGCCACCACACGGGTTCTCGTCGTATGGGTGTGCGCCTGTTCGCAGGGGTCCACCCGACTTGAACTCTAAGTAGTCTATCAGTTGCATATTGTGACATCAGTTCAGGCGGGCGCTAAGGAGTCGGGAAAGGCGCGACGTTCGTCTTCACCTTGCAGGCCACGGAATCCGTCAGGTTGAGGTGAACAACTGGGACCGGCAGCGTGCACACGTACTTGTCAAACCACAGCTCAGTGCATACCGCCGCCGACAGGTTCATCCGGAACGGACAGTGGTTCCTGTCCGCCCGTGAGGCGTCTCGTGGCCCTGGCCATCCCGGTCACCCGTTCGTTGCGAGTCGGCCGCTGGTAGTGGTGGGTGCTCTTCGTCGCGAGGCTGCGGTCGGCGAGATGCGGCGGCCCCGGGGCGGGGCCGAGGCCGCCGATCGGTCGTCCGCTTCGGCCGAGCGTCAGGGCTGACAGGCGTCCCTGGCGTGCGCGTACGGGGGGCAGAACCGCTCGTCGCGGGGCACAATGTGGATCGTCGCGTCAGGGCCGATCGCCATCTCCCAGGTGCCACAGACGGCAGTGCGGGTTTCATGGCCGAGTTCGTTGCGCAGGGACCCGAAGTAGGCGTCGAAGCGCTCCACCGGGTAGTGCCGTCCGACGTGGACGATCACGTCGCCCTCCGTCAGCTCCCTTCCTTTGATCGGCGTGCCGAGTGCTGGGCTGTCCTGGGCGGGCGCCCACAGGCCGGGCGGCGGTGTCAGCTGCGGTGGTGGCGGCTGGTTCGCTGCTTCCAGCTTCCTGGCCTGGTCCGCCTGCCGGCGGGCCTCCCGGCACCCGCACTCGTCGTTCAGGGGTATCCGGCGTCTCTGGTGCTGCCGCCAGCCCCGCACCGTGCCGTGCTCGATGCCCGTCCGAGCCTTGGAGGTCATGTCACGCCTGCCTTTCGTTGGTCGGCCGCCGCCTTGACCGCGGCGTCCCATTCGGCTGTCTGGCCCTTGCACGCGGTCAGCACGTCGGCGATGTCGCCCAGCTCCCCGTGGGTGACATCCGCAGGGGTGCGAACGTCCCGCCCGAGCAGCGTCGATAGGTCGCGCACCCGGCGCTCAGCGCTGAGCAGCGAGTCAAGGCCGTCGAACAGGGCGACGATGCGCTGTTCGGCCTCTTCGCGGTCCGGAGTGAGGACTGCGCCATCGATGGGCAGTGCCTCAATCGCCGCGATCACCTTGGCCGCCTGCTCTTCGGACAGCTGCCGGGCCGACCGGCGCTCGCCGATGGTCCGCTGCACCAGGTCCAGCGCGGCCTCCTTGGTCATGCCGCGCTGGCGCATCAGCCGGGCGATGCGCCGGTCTTGGTCCGGGGTGATGCCGCCGTCCCGCTTCGGAGGCCGGATCACGGCCGCTTCGCGGACGGGGGTCCGCGGGTCGATTGGTGGCGGCTCATCGGACGGATGCCTGGTGACGCGCGCCGGGTCCGCGTCAGGGTTGAGGTCGGTTCGGAACCCCTCGTCGACGGCCAGCGCCGTGGCCAGGTCGAGAGCGATCGGGATCTCCTTGACAAGCCGCGCCCGGATCATGGTCTTCTTCCCCATCGGGATGAAGTGCCTGATCCAGGTTCCAGCGACGACCCGACGCCCGTTCTCCCACCTTCGGTGCATGGCGTAGAGGTCGCGGTGCTCCTCCATTTCGGCAAGGCTCATCGGCTCGGTGAGGATGCGTTCGGTGCCATACGGGCCTTGGATCTTCGCCAGCGCGTAGAAGCCGATCACGGGACCGCGCGGTACTCCCAGCGGCGGCGGCTTGTGGGTCAGCAGGTTCTCGCCTATGTCGATGTCGAACGTGTCGGCCGCGTGGACGACTTTCGACTCGACGGCCACCACCTTCGGATGCCGGTATGCGAGATCCTTGTAGCCCTGATAGCCGATGATCAGCTTGGCGTCCAAACGGCCGTTTTCCTCGCCGTTGCGGAACGGGAGCAGCCACGCGTGGCCGAGTCCGGGGACGCCGGGCCGTAGGCCGAGGCTTGCGCACGTCATCATCGCGCCCACGAACGTCGGCCGGTGGACCAAGGCCAGGTCCTTGGTGTCGCGCAGGCAGTTGAGGGCGTCCTGCATGATCTGCTGCAGCGTCGCGCCGCGCGGCAGCACCGCCGCCAGGTGGTCGCGGTGGCGGCGGACCTCGGCCGTCATCTCCTCGATCAGTTGCAGCTCCTGCCCGGTCGGCTGGCCGGGCCGCTGCGGTTGGGCTTGCTCCCAGGTCTCCTCGCGGTAGCCGCTCATGCCGCGCACTCCTGCGGCGCGGGGATGGGGATGCCGGCGATCTTCTCGTCGGGGCGCAGGTACGGGGTGCGGGCAGAGGACAGCTGGCGGCGGGCCACCCGGTAGCCGTCCCACAGCGCGCGGCGGGCCTGCCCCATGAACGCGGCCACCTCGGTGTTCGCGGCCTGAACGCGCTTCTCGGCCGCCTCGAGGCCGAGGTGGGCGTCGATGTACTTGTAGGCCAGCTCGTGCGGCAGGATCACCGAGGCGTTCCGGTCGATCTCGGGATGCAGCTTGAGCACCGCCGCGTAGGTGGCAGGGTGGTCGTCCAGCTCCGGCATCTCATCCCAGAAGAGGGAGGCCAGGAAGTCTTCGGCGGCGTCGCGCAGGATCGCCGCCTCGACGGGGTCGTGCTCGATGACGTATTCGCGGAACGTCAACCGGTCGTCGAGGAGGACGACCCGCCAGCGGGGCAGGCCGAACACGTCCATGTACCACCGCACCTGGGCGCGGTAGTAGACGGGCACCTGGCTGGGGTCGTTGCCAGGGCGTCCCCAGCCGGAACCGGCAGCGTCGGCGTCAGTTTTGAACTCGGCGCCTTCCACCAGGGCACCGTCCTGGTAGCAAAGCGCGTCGGGATTGGCGAGCTGGTAGTCCCGCTCCTGATGCACGTACGTCCCGGCGGTGCGAACTTTCCATTCGGGATGCTGGGCGGCGAACCACCTCCGTACGGTGGACTCCAGGAGGTGTCCTCGGGCCTGCGCCTTGGTCTCTTTGCTGGCGGGGATGAGTGCGGCCATCTCGCACCAGATGGAGAATTGCGACTGCCACGGGGACAAGCCCGCGATCCCGGCGATCGTCGATCCTCCGACTCGGCCTTCGCGGGCGTTGCGCCAGTTGCGGCTGCCATGCCGGAACCGGCCGAGCAGCCGTGCCGTACCGGCCTCTAACGTCGCGGTCATCGCTTCTCCCCGCGCGGCGCCTCGCACAGCCTCTCGACCGTGACAGCTTCCGTTCCTGGCATCTCGGCTTCCTTTCCTTCCCGGGATTTATATCTTGATCATAACTAATTATGACTTCGACATTCCAGGTTGGCAGAGGCCGAGCTGTCCTCGGCGAGCGATGCGACGGTGGTTCGACTTGGGGGTGCGCCGGTGCTGGCCCGGGCGGGTGTGTGCTGGCAGCCGATCCGAGCAGTCCGGCTCCACGCAGGCTGGTATCGCTCCGCAGGTGTCCGGGTACGACCTCATCTGGCGAGTCGCGTACGACCTCACGTCCTGAGTTCGGCTGGGTTGATCATGCCACTTCTGAACCTCCCTTGATGGTGGTGAGCCGGTTCTTCAGCCGGTAGCTTGGCCCGTTAATGGAGACGACCTCACAGTGGTGCAGGAGCCGATCCAAGATTGCGGTGGCCAGGACGTCGTCTCCGAACACGCTTCCCCACTCGCTGAAGGCTTTGTTGCTGGTCAGCAAGATCGTCCCGGTTTCATATCTTTTCGAGATGACTTGGAAGACCAGGTTGGCTTCGTCCCTTTCCAGGGGCAGGTAGCCCACCTCGTCCAGGACCAGGACGTTGGGGCGGGTGTAGGTCTTCAGCTTGGCGGCCAGACGGCCGATGGCGTTGGCCTCCTTGAGCTGGCGGACCATGTCGTCCAGCGTGGTGAAGTAGATGGAGAAGCCGGCCTTGCAGGCCGCGACGGCCAGGCCGACGGCGAGCATGGTCTTGCCCACCCCAGGCGGCCCCAGGAAGGCGGCGTTGGCCTTGGCCTCGACGAACGACAGCGCGGCCAGGTCCTTGATCTTGCGCGGGTCGAGGTCGGGCTGGAAAGAGAAGTCGAACTCGGTGATCTCCTTGTGGTGGGGCAGCTTCGACAACCTGAGCGCGGCGCGGAAGCGGCGACCGTCGCGGACGCCGTGTTCTTCTTCCAGGATCAGGTCCAGGAAGTCGAGGTAGCCCATCTTGTCGGCGTTGGCGCGGGCGATGAGCTGGTCGACGCTGGCGGCCAGGTGGGGCAACCCGAGCCGGGTGGCGTGCGCTTTGATGCGGTTGGTGACCAGCTGCGACATCAGTTCAGTCCTTCGGTGATCGGGGTGGAATTCAGGCCCGCGGCCAGGTCGTAGGCGGCCAGCGGGCGCCGGGCGACGGGGATCTGCGCGGCGGCCGAGCGTTTCAGCAGCGCGGCCAGGCCATCCGCGTCCTGCTCGACGGGCTGGCCGGTGGCGAGGCTGGAGGGGACGGGACCGCTGGTCGTGGCGCGGGTGTGTCCGTCGGGCAGGCCGTCCCAGTGCTTGGGGTCGACGACCCACGTGCCGGAGACGGTGGCGCGCTGGTGGATGGCCAGCAAAGCGTCCGCGGCGCTGACGGCGGCCGGGTCGCAGATGGTCACCTCGCTGCCGGTGACCCGCAACTCCACCTGCTGGCCGGCGCGCACCCGGCGGGCGGGAACGGAATACAGACAGCCGTCGAAGGAGATCAAGCAGTCCTTGCCGACCCGCCGCAGATGCCGCTCGGCCACCAGATAGGAGCTGGCGGGCAGGGCTGCGAGTGCATCATGATCGCGGACGGCGCGCGTTCCGATGACCTCGCCATGGGTGCGGTGCACCGTGCCACGCCGGATCGGCACCCAGGCGGCGAAAGCGGTGTCCAGTTCGCCGATCGAGGTGAAGCTCCGTCCGGCCAGTACGTGATCGCGCAGGATGTCGACCTGCCGCTCGACGCGGCCCTTCCCAGTGGGCCGGTGAGCAGCCAGCACATCGATGTCGAAACCGTAGTGCCCGGCAAACGCCACCGCTTCGGGATGCAGCGGGACCGCTTTGCCCGGGGCGACGTGCTGACGGACGACGGTCTTGGTCCGGTCGTAAACGATCACGCCTGGGACGCCGCCGAAGTGGTCAAACGCGCGCCGGTGGCACTCCCAGAAGGTGGCCAGGTCCATGCTGGTGGTGAAGCAGCAGAACGGGTCGCGTGAGTAGGACAGCACCATATGGAAGGAGTAGACCTTCGCGATGCCCATGTGGGCCAGGATGCCGCCCTCGTCGCCCCAGTCGACCTGAGCTTGGGCGCCGGCGGTCACCTCGAAGCGACGGTGCAGCCCGGCCAGGTCGTCGAGGCTCAGCCCGAGCTCGGCCCGGATGCGGGGTCGGGCCTCGGCACAGAACATCTTGATCCGCTGGTAGTGACCGTTCCAGCCGTACTCGGCCTGGAGCCGTTCGTGGATCACCGACGCTTTCAGCCCGATGTCGGCCCGCAGCCAGCTCTCCACCACGCCTTCCAGCGGCTCGAGCTTGCGCGGCTGGGTCCCCTTGCGTGACGGCGCTGAGGGCGGGACCGCACCCTCAGCCTGCAGATACTTCTTAACGGTCTTCCAGTCGTGCCCGGTCTCCCGAGCTATCGCGGCGATACTCACGCCCGCTTCATGCAGGGCGCGGAAGCGACGGATATTCATCCAATCCCTCGAATCCAGGATCATTGAGCGTGGTCATCCTTCGATCTCGTCTGCTTGCCGGCTGACAGATCGAAGGATGATCACTAACTCAGCTCGAACACGTCAATGACATGCCGACCCTCTGGACGTGAGGTCGTACCCCGTTCGGGAGATGAGGTCGTACGCGGACAGCAGGTCCCGCTTGTCGCAAGGCTTGAGCGCAGAGCTTCGGCGTCGGGATCGGGGATGCTGTCACCCGCGTCAGCGCTCTGCAGACGTTGGGCCAGGAGCTCGCGCGCCAGGGCCGCCCCTCGGACGTAGTCGCCTTTTCGGCTGGGTTTGGGAGGGCGATCGAGAGGCGGTCGCCAGCCACGTGCAAGGAGGTCGGTCACATAATCGGCGCCGATGGACCAGGCGCGTTCGGTTGCGATGTACGGGGTGAGCCGACGGGTGAGCTCGCGCTTGGCCAATTCGATCTCGTCAACGCGTTGGTTCATCGTCTTCTCCCCGGATGGCAGGTCGGGCAGGGGCCAAGGTCGCGGCCGTCGGCGTCCTCAAGTCGGCGCGCGGGAGAGCATTGGCCGCAGCGCGGACTTGGCTGCTGCGGCGGAGGCTGCTGGGACCACCAGGGGCCGTCGTACAGCACTCGGCCCGGACCTTGCGTTGAGGGGTCGGCCGCCACGGCGAGCAGTGCGCGCTCCAGCTGCGGCCACACGGTGCTGGCCAGCTTGGGGTCGTTCAGCACCCGGTGGATCGAAGATGCCTGCCATTCCGGGCGAACGCGCAGCACCTCGGCCACCAGCGCATCCCGACGTGCGGCCTGCGCCTCTGCTGGCGCTGCGTCGCCGGCAGGCGATGGGGGGTTGGGGGGAGGGGGATTCTTCGGAGAAGAATCCAACCCTGTCTGTGGCTCTGTCTGTGACTGTGTCTCTGTCTCTGTCTCTGTGCGATCCGACCCAGATCCGAGCGAATCGCTGGCTGCGATCGCCCACCGATCACGTCGAGCGATCGCATCCCGACAATGGACACAGCCCTCCAAGTCGAGCTTGCCCCGCCGCTCGTGCCAGCGCCGGTGGTTGCCGACGGTGGCGGCGCGGGCGGTGCGATCGGCCTTGTCCTCGACCGCTGCTTGAACCTGGGCTCGGGACTTGTTGCGCTTGAGGTAGGCGGGCACGTACCAGCCGCCGTCCACAGCCTTGATGAGGCCCACCTCGACCAGCCGGTCAGCGTCCCTCTTACTGCGGGCCGGACTGTCGGGGTAGGTGAGGATGCCGAGTTGCTCGGTGGGGACGTGTCCGTCGGACAGGTTGCGCTTGGCGTAGCAGAGCATCTGCACGTAGAGATCGCGGATGCTGCGGGCGTCGCGGCCATAGCGGGCGAGGGCGCGAACCTTGGGGTCGTCCGCGAAGTCCACGTTGAGCTGGATGTGGATCTCACCGCGTGCCATGAGTGTGGATCTCCCGGGTCGGTTGAGGCGGAGGCGAGGGGTCAGGAGGTCGCGCGGGCACCACGCCGCGGCCGGCGGAATTCGCTTAAAGCCGCTGCGGGGGCGATCTGCCAGGGCGCGATCAGGCCCCAGGCGTCGATCGGGGCGGGCGGGTCGGCGAGGGGGTTCCAGGAAGGACATGAGCCGCAGTAGCACCGGGCCGGCGCGCAATATCCGCCGGACGGCTCAGGGCGGCCGGCTATCGCCGCTGGGGTGTGCTGGGGGCAGCGCCACCCGATGATGTACGGCCGCGCGGGGCGGTCACCGCACCGGCGGTCACCGCCCCAGTGGCCACATGCCTGCTGTCTATCCCTCATCACGGGCAACGTCGCCGAAGCCGCGCTCGCCGATGGCGCACAGGGCGCGCTCAGCCAGGGTCACGGGTCGGCCCGATGCTCAGCCGGTGTGTCGTCGTCGGCCTGGTCGACCGCCGCGGTGGCGGCCGTTAGGCGCGGCCGGTGGAACATCTCGGCCACCCGGCCCGTCCGCGTGGTGCACGGCTTTCCGGGCTCGGCGCTGCAGCTGGTGCACGGCTGGCGGGCGGCCTCCTGCTGGATAGCCAGGGCACGTTCGGCGGCGCGCCGGTCGGTGGCGCGGGCTGACTCCCACCGTTCCAGGCCGGGCAGCCCGGCGATGCCTGTCAGGTACGGGATTCCCGGCTCCTCAGGCTCGCCCCAGCCCGCCGGCCTGGCCAGCGAACAGATCTGCCAGTTGGACAGCACGGTCGGGTTCCGCTTGCCGGAGGAGTCCAGCGGCGTTTCCAGCGCCCGTAGTCCCCACGGGCGACCAGGGGAGAAGGCGGGGCGTAGCGGCCGGTTCTCACTGATGATGGCGTCGGTCTCAGCCAGCGATTCGGCCAGGCCGTTGACGCCCGTGGCGTAGCTGTCGAGCTGGTCGCAGAGCTTGCGCAGCTCGACTGGCACGGTGGGCCGCTCGGCGGCGACCGAGAGCTCGCGCAGCCGTAAGGCGATGGCGTCGAGTTCGACAGCGATCTCGTCGAGGCGGAACCGGCCATCCGCGGCGGGCGAGGCGTCAGCGGACGCGCCGATGGCGATGGTCAGCGCCTCGGCCACTTCCCTGCCGACGAGCTCCTCCTGGAGACGTCGGCGCTCGTCCAGCCCGTTCAGCCCTTCGGCACCGAACAGCATGAACGCGGCCACCTCATCCTGCTCAGCCGGCCGCAGGGCAAGGGATGTCTGCGGGTGCGCAAGCAGGGCGAAACCGAGCTCGCTCAACAATTCCTCGCTGTCGAGCACCCGAGCCTCCTCGGTTCCGCCGAGGGCGAGCCGCCATTGCCGCTCATCGCCGACCAGATGCGGAACTACATCGAGGTCCTGCTCCCACAGGGCGGTATCGAGCGTGTCGGTCGGGACGCCGACGGCGGCTGCGGCACGGCGGTATGCATCGCGCAGCGCCTCGCTGGTGGTTGGGGGCATCAGTACGGAGCCTCCTCCGGCTCGTAGCTCTGGGGCGGCTCAAGCTCCCATCGCTGGACCGGTCGAGGACGGCTGCGGGCCGCGGCCGTCCTGGCGATCTCCTCGGAGGTGGGGGTGATGGCGTAGACGGCGCTCGGCCCGTAGAACTGGGTGATCGGCGGCTCATCGGCAGCGCCCGCGATGTCGATCCGCAGGAACGACGCACCGGCGATCTCCTCCGTTGTCACGTGCCCAGCCAGGCGGCGATGGCCGAGCAGTTCGAGGATGACCCAGCCGATGTCGGCGCTTGGGTTGGTCATGGGCGTGTTACTCCTCGGGCTGCACGATGCGGTTGGGCAGTCTGGCTATGTGGCGCGTGACCTGCTCACTGTCGAGTTCGGCGAGCGTGCCGCTCGTGGTGCGCAGCTGGAACATCGCCTGCTGTGCGCGGCGTAAGGCGTCCTCCTGGTCGCGGGTGGCGATCTCCAGGCCCGTGACGCGCAATTTCACGGTCGGCGCCTTCTCTTCTTCGGCGGCAGTTTCCGCGCGCTCGACCGAGGTCAGCTCGACGATGGCGACGACCGACGAACCGAGGCGGTCGTACAGGGATCGGGTGTGCGGCAGGAAAGAGTCCTCCAAACGTTTGAGGATCTTGCTGTCGAGTTTGGGTACTGGCATCGGAACTCGTCTCTTGATGGGATTTCCCCTGGTGGGGCGACCAGAACGCGCGTTCGGTTCAGCGGTTGCCTGAGCGTCACGGGGCCCGCCAGACACGGATCACCGCGCCGGGCGCAGGCAAGGCGCCAGGGTCGCCGGCGTAGCGCTTGTGGCAGTCGTGGTAGCCGACCACGCGGGCGTCGTCGGCCCACACCTTTGCCGCGGTGAGTGCGTCCTCGCTCGACCGGACGAGCTTGCTCAGGTCGGGATAGACGGTGGGTTGAGGGCGTTTCACGCTTGCGCCTCGCGGCAGCGAGAACACGAACTGGGCCACCAGCGCCTCGTCGAGTGGCTGCCAGCGAGGCAGATCCAGCGCGGCCGCCGCCGGGGCCATGGCTTCAGCCGCTGCTGCTGCTACAGCATCCCGCCACGGCTTGACCTTCGCCGAGGACTCTTCCATGGCGACTCGTCCGGTGAAGACGCGTTCGCTGCCTCGCCCACCGCGGTAGATGGGGTGCGCCTTCTTGCTGCCCTGAGGGCCTGGCGTGCCGTAGGCCACGATCGTGATCAGGGGACGCCCCAGGCCGGGAGCGGGCGTGTCGGTGGGATACGCGTCGGCGAGCACGGCCAGGACGTGAGCGCGGCAGCGAGGGCAGCCAGCCGACATCGGTAGCGGACATTCGGCAGCGTGCTCGGCCAGCTGTTCTCGGAGCTGGGCGGCATACGGTTGGTGCCCGGTAGGCGGCATCATCCGGCATCACGGCCCAGGGGTGCGGCCGTCATGCCGAGCTGCCGCAGGAGGTCGCGCAGTTCCCGGGCGGCGGATGGCAGGCTCGCGGGCACCTCGCTCAGCCGCTCCCAGGACTCGGCCAGTCCGGTGGTACCGGTGATCAGTAGTTCCAGCCGATCGCCGACCGTGTCGCGTTCGCGGCACGCCCTGTCGAGTTGGGATTGCAGCACCGCCGCTGCGTTCTCAGCTGTGGCGGTTGTGGCCGTAGCGATGGCCAGCTCGAAGCCGATGTGGTGCAGCTGGTGCGCGAGCTTGCCGAACTCAGCCAGCTGCGTCGAGACAATCTGGCGGGCGTCGTCGCGTTCGGCTGTCAACCGCTCGACCTGCCAATGATGATCCAGGATCAGCTGGAGCTTGGGTTTCCACAGCAGGGCAGGTAACCGCTTGTGCAGATTGCCTGCGGCCCGTGGGTTGCCGTCGGACCCTTGTGGGGCGCCGGCGAACAACCCGAGGAGGAAGGACGCGACGCCGGTGACCACCAACACGACGAACAGCACCCCGAGGTCAGCCTGTTCCAAGGCGATCATGACGTACGCCTCCGGGTGATCGCCGCTATGCGGGCTCGTTGCTGCGCTGGCGTCGGACGCTCGAACGTGTGTGGGTGGGCGCGACCGTGCAGGAGCGCCAGGTCGTGTGTGGCGGCGCGGTGGCCACAGCGACGGCAGCCGTCGATGGGCGGTGGGCAGCCGTTCGGCCAGCGCAGTCGTGTCGGCAGCGACCGAGAGGTGTAGGCGCTCACGCTGCCGCCAGGATGTCGGCGACGAACTGGTCGTCACGGTCGGCCCATCGGCAGCCGTCCATCAACGACTCCTCGGTCGACCAATACGGCCTTTGGTCCTTGACGGCGAGCCGGTACACGGGCGCGAATCCGTAGTGCTCCTCTTCGACGTGGTATACGCCGGTGGCGTCGACGACCTCGAGCACGTCGATGCGTGTCCAGCAGGTGTCGCCGTGCTCCCATGCCACATTCACGAGGCCGCCCAGGTCCTGGCGGTCGCGGTAGGGCAGCAGTGAGACATGGCCGCGCCCGCTGTTGTGCCAGCGCGCCGCGATCTCGTCGGCCGCGGTGACGATGACGCCTCGCCGGTGGGCACCGTGGTGGCGGACCAGCGCGCCGACCGGCCAGCGTGCGGCCAGCCGGGAAATGCGGGCTTCGGTAGTCGTGCGGTGTCTCGTCACGCTGGCCCCTGGTATGGGTGCGGCTGTCCAGCAGGGTGCGCGTGCACATCTGGCCGTTCGATCGATGCGGCCTGTCGGGCACTGACGATGTCGTCGATGGCTTCGCCGCGGAGCTGGTCGAGGAAGGCGAGGATTTCACCCCGCGATGGAGGCTGGAACTCGTTGCCCCCGGCGTGATGGAGAATAGACATTGCGAGATTCCCTCTTTCGGGGATCGGCCCCCACGAGCCCGGCACGGCCTGTGGGGGTTTCTGCGTTTCAGGCCAGGCCCAACATGGCCAGGAGCTTTGCGGTAGGCACGCGCAGCTGGCGGCCGACCGGGATGGTGGGGATGTCGCCGCGGTGCGCCGCCTCGTATGACGACGACCGTTTCAGGCCCAGCAGCTCGCCGGCCTCCGGAACGGAGATGGTCGGCCTGGCCAGCGGATCTGGCACTAACGGCCGTTTAGACCTGGGCGGCATCGGACACCTGGGCTGACTCTGTGGCGATCTTGTCCCGGCAGATGGCGGCCAGGCTGATCCCGAGGTGAAGCGCAATGCGGTTCAGGGTGTGCGCACTGCCCGGGCGGTGCTCCAGCTCGATGTTGCTCAGTGACTGCGGCGTGATGCCCACCCGCCGACTCAGCTCGGTCACGGTGAGCCCTTTCGCCTGACGTATCGCGCGAATGGCATGACCGTTGTGCGAGAAGGGCGAATGTGTCATGACGCCACATTAGGCGTTGACGCCACTTTCGGCAAAATCGAACACATGCATGAATCAACGATGACTGGGACCGCTCCCATGCTTGGTGCCGCTGACCAGCCCATATGCTCTTGCCCAATTGGGCATTGACGCCTGATTTTGATTCGAGAAAGATCGGGGCATGCATGCACCTGTAGGCACAGCCGAACCTGTTGACACAGATCGGCCATGCGGACAGCAACCCTGCACGGTGCGCCCGGACGAGAACTGAGGAGTGAGTGTGGTGGCCAACGACCCGGCCTGGGTGCGGCTTGGTGACCTGCTCCAGTCGCGCCGCAAGTCGCTGGCTCGTGCCGTGAATGCGGACTGGCGCTTCCGTCGACGCTTCGTCGACGATCATCTGCTGGATTACCGGACCACTAGCGACCTTGAGCGGGGCGATCGCGACAACTATGACGCGAGGACCTATGCCCGGATCGAGCGGGCCTACATGCTCAAGGAAGGGGCGATCGAGTCCTTCCTGGCCAGCGAAACGGAGGCCCTGGAGGAGCAACCGATTGTTGAGGTCAGCGAGAGCCGGGCTCCTTTGGCAGGCGAGGAGCTTGCCGTTGAGCGGGTGGCCGTCACTCAGGACTTCGAGGTGGTCCTTGCTGCCGTCCGCTCCCAGTATGAGCAGATGACGGACGAGGAGCGCGATGCCGCTCGCCGCCAGATGATCGAAATCTTGAACGAGATCGACGACAGCTCCGACCAGACGCCTTCATGACCGGTTTGGTTTACTTCGAGATGAAGATCGCGTTTGTGTCCGGCTTGTGACCGCGAGGCGGCTTATTACCCTTGACGGCAGTTCATAGCTCGTCCATATGATGCTCATTCGCGATCATTCTGGGCTGTTCCGGGTGGACCGTTACACGGGTGGCAGGTGCCTATTTTGACCACGTCCCGCTCCACCGTGCCCGGCCTCGTTGTTGTGAGGCGGGCGCTCCCTTCGCCCTACATATTCGCCTGGTCGGTCCGTAACGGAGTGCTTACTGGAATCGTTATGGACCCGCTGTGCGATCCACTGTACGTAGCCGCGGAGGCCGCAAAGGAGCGTCCCTCGCACGAGCATCAGGCAATCCGGCGCTCACTGGGGATGTCTGAGCCGTTACCACCTGTTGTAGCGGCTCGCCGGGCGTTGGAAGCGGCCATCCAGCGAGACGGTAGGGCGTCGTAGTAACGGCACCCCTCCTGAGGGGTGCCGTTCGATGGAGAGATCACTTGGGGCTGGAGGGAGTGTGGGCACCTGCCCGTGTCTCTTCGGCGTGGCATGCGCGCACCGGTCGGGTCCCAGCTGTAAGGTGCGAACCTCCTTCCTCAAGGCCACGCGCTTCCATAGGAGCCGACTGTGTCAGTGCTCGTCGCGAACATCCGAGGAATTGGTTACGGGGAGCTTTGCTCTCGGGCTGGTGTGGGGGTGCCCCGTGGCGATCAGTGACTCCGACATCTCAAGCACGCTTTCCGCCTACCTTGAGCGCTACCCGGACGAGGTCGCCCTGCTGTCTGAGCCGGTGCAGCTGCTGTCTCAGGGAGGGGATTTCGCGTCGCGGCGGAACTTCCGGATGCACGCGACCGTAGGCGCGCTGCTTGTCCGCGGCGGCGTCGAGGTCCTGCTTGTCGAACACCTCGCGTACGGGATCCCGTTGCAGCCTGGAGGTCACCTCGAACCGACCGACGTCTCCTTGATCGACGCAGCGCTGCGGGAGTTGACCGAGGAGACCGGTGTCGACCCCGGCAAGGTCGTCCCAGCGTCGCAGAGCCCCGTATACATCGAGTACGGCAGGGTGCCGGCACGACCGGCGAAGGATGAACCGGAGCACCACCACCTCGACATTGGGTATGCGTTCGTGACAGATGCGGACGTGGGGCGCATCCAGGAGTCCGAGGTGAGGGGTGCCGCCTGGTATCCGCTCGCCGAGGCCGAGCGCCTTGTTGGGCACCGCATTGCGCGAGCGGTACCGGCCCGCATCGGTTGACCGCACCCGTCGAATGCTTCCAGTCGGCAGAGGCGCCAGTTCAAGGTGCGCGCCGGGTGAGGGCATGATCTGACCCCAGGACTCAACCATCAGCCCAGGCGGCGGGACTGCTCACCCATCGGCGGCTACCGGACACCGAGTCCGCCCGAACAGCCAACCCGGTAGCTCCCATTAGGCGGCGCCGAACAGCTCCAGGCAGGCAGGGGTGATTCCCCCAACTGAGATGCCCGGCGCGCGGTACGTCTCCCACGTCGCAGCCTCCAGCAGCATGCAATGCTCGACCGTGCGGACACCGTCGCGCTCGTAGGCGCGGCGGCCGTTGTAGATGTAGCCGAGCCGGCGCGACACGGTCTCGGAGGCGACGTTGCCGTCCACGTACGAGGTGTGCGCTTCCAACGCACCCAAGTGAGCGAACGCGAACTCGAGGACGGCGGCGCGGGCCTCGGTGCCGTACTCCCGCCCCTGGCGACTGCGGGTGATCCACGATCCGGTCTCCACAACGCGAACGGTCCCGAAGTTGCTTGCCCACATGTTCTGAACGCCGATCGCGACGCCGCCCACGCGGATGGCCAGATGGAGGTCCCAGCTTTCCGGCCGCCAGTGAGCCAAGGCCCGCCAGTGCCGCTGCAGCAGGTGCCGCTCCCTGTCGGGTGACGGCTCGTACAGGTACGCCTTTTGGTAGCGGGCTTCGCCGGCGGGTTGGATGTCGCCGGACGCTTGGGCCAGGTTGAGCAGGTCCGGGGTGTCGGGAACAGCGAGCTCCAGCCGCGGGGTTCGCACGCGGAGCCCGAACAACGGCCACAGCCCAGCAAGGTCCTCACTCACGGGATCACCGTCCCCTCGGGGTCAGCTGAAGACGAGCGTGCGGAAGGCGTTACGGATGGCCATCAGAGGGGTCGCGGTCGCGCATGACATCAAAGGTCTCCTCCAGGATCGCGCTGCCCCACCGTGCGGGCACGGTGGTCCATGCCTTTGGTTTGGCCGTTTCACGATGCATGGCGGGTCTCCCTTTCCGGAGCCGGGTTCGTGTCGGTGGCTGGCATCTCATAGGGAGGCGGCGACGTAAAGTGTGCGGGGTGAGCCACCGCGAGAACGAAGAAGCGATCTTGAATGCTGTGGCCGTCGATGTCGGCTTGGCGGCCCTTGAGTTCGACGGTGCGCGGGCCTGGCTGGAGCAGGCGCGTCAGCACCCGATGGAGCCGCTGGCGGCGGATGTCTGGGTGACCGATCCGGACTTCGGACATGTCCTGCTGGTGAAGCATCGGGTGCGGGGCTGGGTGCCTCCCGGTGGCAAGGTCGAGCCGGGAGAGGCTCCCCGCGCCGCCGCAGCACGCGAACTGTTCGAGGAGACCGGGCTGCACGCGGAACTGCTGGAAGTGCCGGCTGCGGTCTGTGTGCGTTCCTACCGCTCGGACTGGTCGCCGACGCTTGGCCTGTCGTACGCCGCGATAGCCGATCTCGATGTGCCGCTGGGTGGGGAGACCGGGCAGCCGCCGCGCTGGTTCGCCCTCGATGAGGAGTGGGACTCGGTGTTTCCTGAGGATCGCGCCCGGATCCGGGCTCACGTGGCCCGGCTGGTGGCCGCTCGCGCTGTCGAGGCGCGCTGACCATCGGCTGCGGGCATGGTCAGATCACCTCGTCGATCTGGTCGAGGGCCTCGCACTGCTCCTGTTCTACGGCCAGTCAACAACGAGTCGGCTGTTGGGCTTGTCGATGACGAAGCGAGGGTCGGCGGCCTTCAGCAGATCGCGGTGGGCGGCTGTGGCCATCCGGAAGCCGGGGGCGGGGGCGTCGTTGCCGTGGTCACGGTCCCACTCCTGGATCGCGGTGACAACCTGCTCGGCGTGGGAGGCGGCGCGCGGGCCGTGGCCGATGACGCCGATCTCCCAGAACCGGCCGTCCACGTCGTCGCCCTCGCGGACGGTCAGGTAGGCCAGGCTGTCGCCGTCGAGCGCCGCCATGGAACCCCACCCGAAGTGCGGGGTGAACCCAGGTCGCTGGCCGGGCATTCGGGACAGGCCGTTGGGCAGGACACACGCCAGCCACAGGTAGACCCACTCGAAGGGCGAGCCCTGCCGGAACTTCACGCCGGTGTAGAGCTTGTGGGACGGCTCGTCCAATACGGTCCGCATCGCCTCCCGGTCCACGAGCTGCTCGCTGTAGGTTTCCAGCCGGACGTTGCCCTCCCCGGCCATGGAGATCAGGATGCGGACGTCGTCGCAGATGCCTTTGCGCAGCGGGACGAACGTGGCCATCTCGCAGGAGACAGTCTTCCAGGTCTCGCCGTCGCGCTCCCACGCAAAGGAGCGGGAAATGCTGCCGCGAATCCGCATCGGGATGACCAGGCGGCCGCCCGGGGCGAGCTGCTCCAACACGGGGAGGGGGATGTCGCCGGCGCCCACGGTGAACTGGACCCGGTCGAATGGGGCGTGCTCGGGGAGCCCTGCCGCGCCATCGGCCAGCAGCACGGTCACATTCGACACACCAGCGGCCTCCAGATGCTTACTGGCGGTGTTGACGAGATCCTGGTCGACGTCCACGGTCCACACGTGCCCGCCAGGGGCCACGAGCCGCGACAGGAGGGCGGCGTTGTAGCCGGTGGCTGCCCCGGCCTCCAGAATGTTGTGGCCGGGTTGTGCGCCGAGCTGCTCCAGTTGGGTGGCGACGATGGACGGCGCGGAGATGCAGGAGATCATCTCGCCGTCCTCGTTGTGTTTGATCGGCACGGCGTCATCGACGTAGGCGGCCTCGACGTCGGCGTCGGGGATGAACCGGTGGCGCTCGACTCGCCGGAAGGCGTCGATGATCGCGGGGGTGCGCAGGTGGCGGGAGCCGGTGAACTTGTCCACCATGGCGTTGCGCAGGTCGGCGGGGTCGGTGGTCGTAGTGATGGTGCTCTCCATTCTCTGGAAGGTAGGGGTTGCTGGTGCGGACTGGCGGGTAGACACGGCGGCTAGCTCGTCGTCTCCGAAGGCGACGGGCCTGCCCAGCCAGGCCACCCAACGCCAGCGCGGTGAACCTTCAGCCGGCGCCCAGCCGTAGAAGCCGCCGTCAGGGGTGAGGGGGATTGTCATCGCCTTGTCCTTCGGCTTGGGGGTGTGCCGCCGGGGAGGAAGGGCCGTCTCGGTCCCTCAGCTCAGGCGCCGTTATCCCAAGGCGAGACGGCAGAAGGTGTCACGGATGGCCATGAGCGGGTCGCGGTCGCGGCTGTAGTAGAGCTTGTTCGTCAGGAGAACGCCCCATCGTTCCCGCTTGGGCGATGTCCACATGCCTGTGCCGGTGAAGCCGTAGTGGACGTAGGTGTCGTCGCTGCCGGGGGCGGGGTGCCAGAACAGGCCCCGGCTGGGCGTGAGGCTCCCCGTGTGCACCTGCAGGGACTCGGTCACCCAAGCAAGGCCGAAGCTGGTGTGAGCGGCCGGATCGAGGAGGTGGCGCTGGAATAGCGCCAGATCGTCCAGGACGGAAAACACACCGGCGATGCCGCACACCCCGCCGAGCAGGCGTGCGGAGAAGTCGTGGGCGATGCCCTTGAGGTGGGTGCCGGTGTCCTGGTCGAGTTCAGTGGGGGCGCAGTCGGCGGCGAGCTCGGACGGCAGGGGACCGAAGCGGGTGTGGTTCATACCGAGGGGCTGCCATACCCGCTCATGGGCAAGCCGGTCGAGCGGGCGGCCGGAGACGTGCTCGGCGAGGTAGCCGAGCACGAGGGCGGCCCGGTCGGTGTACTTGACCGCCCGCCCCGGCAAGTCGTGCGGCTTCTCGTGTAGGACGCCAGCGCGGATGGCGCCCGGGTCGGTGCCGTACTGGTTTCTCAGGTTGGCGCGGAGCGGCAGCCCCGCGGTGTGGGTGAGCAGGTGCCGCACGGTGACGTTTCCCATGGGGTGGCCAGCGACCTCGGGCCAAAATCCGTCCAGGGGTACGTCGAGCGGCAGTCGCTCCTCCTCCCACAAGCCGCCGATGACGGCCCAGACCGCGACGATCTTGGTGAGACTGGCAATGTCGAAGATCGTGTCACGCCGCATCAGAGAGCCGGGAACGGCGGGATCGGCCACTCCGCAGGTGCCCCACTCGCGCACGCCGTCGCGGTCACCGATGGCCCAGACAGCTCCGGGGAACACGCGCTCACGCACCCCCCGATCGAGTAGCTCTGTGATCGACTCGTGGGTGTCGCCCATGATGCGTCCCCCTATGGTCCGGGCCCTCAACGCTGGCCAATGTAGTGATCATCTGGTGTCTGCAGGCGTTCGGTCATCGTGTCAGGTGATCTTGTGACTGAGCTTTCCCAACGCGACCGCAGTGGCGGACAAGCCGGAGTTTTAAGGTCAGGAGCTTCGCACCGCAGAGGCAAGCATCTCGCCTGCAGTCTTGACGGAGGTGGTCAGCGTGTCGAGCAGCGGCGCCGGTATTGTGCCCGCCCTCAGGCCAGAGGCGGCCACGATGCCGGTCAGGGCCCGGCGGTGAGCCTCGGACACCCCCGCCAACGGGCGGGGGTTTGTGAGGACGTCGCGGGCGGCGTACCCGTTTCCGCTCTCGATCACCTCGGCGGCCACCTGGGCATGAACCTGGTCGGCCGTGTGCGGGTGGCTGCTGCTGGCGATGGTGGCCACGGTCAGGCCGAGCCGGGCCCGGAACACCATGAAGTCGGGCGCGGGCTTCGCCGAGAGGAACAGTTCGACCATCGACCGCACGTACTGGCTCGCCGCCGTGTCCGGGTCGGCGCACATCACGCGCAGGCAGGCGGCGACCTGCCGCTCCCACGGCTCCGTGATGGTGCTCTCCCCCAGCACGTCGTGCGCCGCGCGGGTGGCGCCGCGCAGACAGTGGGCGACGATCACGGCCTGGCGCCCCTCCATAAGGTGGTCGCCCACCCCTTTGTGCGCTCGGGCATGCGTGACCGCTTCATCCCAGCGGCCGGCGAGCGCCAGGGTGCGGATCCCGTCCGCGACGTACTGCCGCCACGCCCATTCGCGTAGCTTGTGACGCTCGTCTCGGCCGCCGGTGAGGCTGGCCAGCGGAAGCGTGTGCCCTTCGATCAGCAGGTCAGTGCTGGTCATGACCGCCTGGTACATCGCATCCAGCAGCCGCATCGCGGGCTTTCCGGCGTCGGCGCGGATCTGCAGCCGGGCGAGGTTGTGAACGGGTTCGAGCATGTACCTCGCTTGGCGCGCGGTGAGGGGATGGCATGCCTGCCGGTAGATGTTGATGTGCTGCCAGCACAGGTCACGGGCCAGATCAGGCATGCCGCAGTCGCTGGCCAGTAGCGCGGCCTTGTTGAGCGCGTGGGCCCCCTCGTGCAGCCGATCGGCGCCTGGCCGCCCGGCGGCGTCGGCGATGCCGGCGATCTCGGCGACGCGGTCAGAGAGGCGAGGGTAGGCGGGGCGGGCCCAGCCGACGAGCGGGAAGTATCGGGCGGCGGCCGTCAGCGTTGAGCGGTCCATAGCGTCAGCTCCCGGGCAGGAAGGCGGCCGTGGCCGCGCGGGCGAGGATGCCTTGCGTGGCGGCCGACAGGCCGAGCCGGTTCCAGTGGAAGATCACGACGTGGGTGAGGAGGGCGCGTAGCCCGCGGTCGAGGCGGCCTTCGGCCGCCGCGCAGCCGAGTTGGTGGCCAGCAGCCTGCCACGCGGTGAGCCACGGTGCGGCGAACGCGGCGGGCCCGCCGGGGGCGAACGGCTCGCTGTCGGCCTGGGCGGGGATGGCCAGCAGCGTTCGCACGTTGGCGGCGAGCTTTTCGACGCGGGCGGCGTCGGCGTCGGAAGGCGCGGGCCGCATCTGGGCCACCCGGGCGAAGACGTCGCCGCGCTCGAACCAGTCCAGGCCCGCGGCCCGGAGCAGGGCGTTGATGAGCACGATAGACAGTTCACGGCGACCGAGATCGGGAGCGGCCTGGCGGGCGTAGTCGAGGACGCCGAGGCTGTCGGCGTAGAACAGGTCATGCGCGGCCTGCATCCCGGCCGGCCCGCCGAACGCGGCGGTCTCAGGCTCGTACACGGTCGGCCACCAGCGGGTGAGCGCCCCGGCGGCGGTCAGCTCATCGAGCACCTGATCTACGGCCGGAATCTCCGCGTCGCGCAAGCGCAGCCGCCAGCCCGGGGGTTTGCGCAGGAACCACCACCCGGCGATCGCGCCGCCCGCCTGGAGTTGCTCCAGGCACGGCCCGAGCAGATCGGCGCCGATCTGCTCGGGGTTGTCCCAGTCGGGGAACTGGACGCGTAGCTGGTACCAGCCGGCCTCAGCGTGTCGTTCGAGCGCCGCGAGCCCGGCAGCCTGGTACACGATGCCGGCTTCGTCGAGGTCGGCCGGATCGACGCCGATGTTGGCGGCGGCGGCGTGCAGGTCTGCCCCTGCGAGGAGAGCGAGGACGGCGGCGGCGAGCTGGTGCGCCGGGGCGGTGGTCAGGTGATGAGGAGGCATGCGTCCCATCCAGAGCGCGGGGGTGTGGTGTGTCGTGCGGTTTCCAGGGCCAGGCCCACCCCGGCGGCTCCGGTCAGCAGCCCTGCGGCGTCGTCTTGGTCGGTCGCTGCGTGCTGTGTGAGCGCGGCTGCGAGAGCGGGGAGCCGGTGCCCGATCGCCGGGGTGGCGGCGTCGAGGGAGGCCCGGTAGGCGGTCTGATATACGCCGGCCATGCCGTGGCACAGCCCCGCGTCGGTGATGTTCTGAAGGTGCTGGCCGGTGAGGCATTCGGCCATGGCCTTCTCGGCGATGCCTCGCCGGACCGGGTCGTTGGTGGCGAGGGCGGCGAGTTGCTGGGCGCGGGCGATCCCGGCCGTGCCGTAGCACCACGACGGCCGACCCGGGCCGGGCTGGGCGGTGTGGCCGGTGCGGAGGTCATCGCGGGTGAGCCACTGCGGCCACCAGGTTCCGTCTGCCGAGTCTTGCCGCCACTGGTCGAACCATCCGCCCAAGGTGTCGATCGCGTCGGTTTGGCCGGGCACCGTGCAGCCGCGCAGAGATGCGAGGGAGAGCAGGGCGAGCAGCCCGGCCGCGCCGTGCGCGAGGCCGAGGTTGACGTGCCCGCCGGGGGTCGGCATGAGCGGGTCGGGGTCGTGGTCGACCCACCAGCCCGGCAGCTCCACGCCGTCCACGCGGCGCGGTTTGGTCAACGCGGCTAGGTAGCTGAGGACGGCGCCGAGTAGGTCGCTGCCGGGCGCCCGCAGGAGCAGCAGAGCGCCGAGTCCGGTCAGTCCGCGGAACAGGTCGTACTCGGCGAACGCGGCGGGTACTCGTCGCCTCATCCGTTCCGCAGCGGTGGCCAGGCGGCGTTGGGCCAGCCGGGCGACGTGCTTGTCCAGGGTGCGGGCCGCCGCCTGGTAGCGGGGTTTGCCTGTGTTGGCGGCGTGCAGGACGAACGCGATGGCCGGCGCTCCGTAGTAGAGCCCGGTGTGCGGTGCGCTGTCGATGGGTCCGGCCGCGGCCTGCCGGATGTGCGCGTGGGCGCTTTGCCAGTCTCCGGTGCCGGACAGGGCTCGCTCGATGTGCAGGAGCGCGGCCGCGGCGGTCGGCTTGGTGAGGGATTGGCTCGCCATCTCGTGTTCGCTGAGCTGCACCGGTTCGGGTGCCGGGCTGTTCATAGGGCGCCTGCCAGGGCGAGGCAGCGCAGGGCGGCCGCGCGGGCGAGGCGGCCCGTGATCTTCTCGAACTCCGGGTCGACGCCGAGGGCCCGCACGTGGTGGTCATGCAGCAGGGTTCGCAGCACGGTGGCCGGGTCGCGCTGCTCGGCAAGCGCGCGGTGGTAGGCAGTCAGCGCCGTATCCCGGGCCCGCCAGGCGGCGGCGACGGTTTCGCCGCCCGGGATGGCGCGCACAGCCTGGTAGTCGTTGGCGGGGTCGCCCCAGCGGAGCGCATGGTCGCGCAGCGTGCGATCCAGCGGGCCGGTCTGCTGCTCCAGGCAGCGGAGCAGCGCCTGGTAGCCGGCGATGGGGTCGGGGGCGAACGTTGCGGCGAGGTGCGCCATGGACGCGGCGGCCAGCGCCTGGCCAGGCAGCCGGGCGGCGTCGGCCACGCTGATCTGCGCGATGGCGGCCTCGGTGTCGGCGGCGAACGCCTGCTCGGCCGCCGCCAGTGCCGCGGCTTCGCCGTACCGGCCGGGCTGCTCGTGGGCCCTTGCGATGGTGAGTTGCGCGGGCATGCCGAGCGTCTCCAGCCGGGCGGCGAACGCGGCCAGGCGTGCCGCGACCGGCCCGTACTGGCCGGGGTCGGCCAGACGCAGGAACACGGCGAGATGCTGGTCGGCGTCGAGCCGGATCATGTCGCGATGCCTGCGCACCCACCAGGAGGTGACCAGGTCGGCAAGCTCGTCAGCGAGGAGCGGCAGGTGCCGGGTCAGGATGTCGTCGAACCGTGCCGGGTTGCCGACCAGGTGGGCGCACACCAGCGTGGCGGCGCCCGGGGCCGCAGTCGCCGGGAGGCGGCGCTGCGGCGGGTTGAGCGCGGTCATGGGGATCAGCAGTTCGGCTGGTCGGCCGATCCAGTCCAGCCCGTGCGGCGGGTGGTCTTCTTGCAGCTCGATCCGTCCGGCCTGCTCCAACCGCCTCTGAAGGACCGCGCGGTCCATCGGCTGATCGAGGTCGAGCGGGAGACGCAGGTCCTCATGGCAGAGCAGGACACGCGCTGGTGTGCGCCACCGCTGTCGCCACGCCTGCAGCGCCGCATCCCAGCCCTGCCCGGTGCCGGGTACGTCGGTGGTGGTGAGGAGCCAGCGGGCGGCGGCCAGGATGGTGCGCCGGTAGCGGATGCGCGGAAGGTACGGCAGGGTGCGGGCGGCGCCGTAGTTGAACGGCTTGTAGACCGCGCTGCGGGCGTCGGCGACTTCGGCGAGGAACCGGGCGAGCGGCGGAGTCTGGACGGTGGTGTCCAGCGCGTGGGGGATGCGGGCTATGACGCGCCGACCGGTGGAGCGCTGCACCAGGTACATGTGGGCGGAGTCGGCGGTGACCGCCAGGTCGTCGACACCGATCGCGCCGCTGCCGGGGTGCTCGCCCAGGTGTACGACGTCGGGGACGAGCGACGGGACCCGCGTGAGGTTCTCGTTGCGGGGGCGGCGGGGCGGGAAGGAGAGCTGAACCACCACGGCATCGTCGCTGGTGTGCTCGCGGCCGGTGCCGTAGGAGGCGGCGAGGCGGGCGCGGTCGTCCTTGTCCAGCAGGTAGGTGAACCGCCCGGTCATGCTGGTGTGGGCGCGCGGGTTGGCGGTGATGTGCAGGTCGAACTCTCCGCGATCAATCGCTTCGGTGGAGGAGGCGGTCACGGCGACGCCGAGCTCGATGCGGTGGGGCAGCACCACGGTGTCGTGGTCGCCCACGGTCAGCGCGGTGACGTCCGCCTCTGTGAGCGTGACCTCGTCGGCTCCGGTCAGGGCGGCTTTCTGGATGAGGGCCAGGAGCGCGGCGTCTCGCTCGGTGAGCGTGCGCCAGGTGGGCCGGGCGCGGAGGGCGCCGAGATAGCCGCCGGGGAAGCCGAGCCCAGAGTCGGCCACCAGCTCCTTCACCGGGACCAGAGCGCCGGGGCCGTAGCGGGTGAGGAACCGGGCGTGGTAGTCCATCCATGCCGTGCGGCCGAAGGGCTCCGTGGAGAGGCGCAGCACGACGGTGGCGGCTCGGGCGGCCTCCTTCAGCACGACCTCGGGGACGGCGACCCGGGCGTCGAGGGTCACGTCGGTGACCAGCCCGGCGCCCGGGGCGAGCGCGGCCATCTCCACGCGTGTCGCGGTGCGGAGCGCGGCGGCCCGCTCGGGGGCGGTGGTGTTGTGGCGCGTCAGCAGGTCGCGGATGCGTTCGAGGTGGCGCAGCAGCCCTTTGACGTCGGCCAGGTCACCGCCGCCCGCGTCATGCAGGACGCCGATCAGGTGTTGCAGCGGGTCGGCGACTGTCATCGGCGGACGCAGGTTGGTGATCAGAATGCGCTGGTCCACCAGCGTGTGCAGCAGAGCGCGGATCTTCCCCGGCGCGGTATCTGGGAAGCGCGCGGTCAGCTCGGCGGCGAGCTCGTCGAACTTGACCGGTGTCGCGGCCGCGGCCAGAGCGATTTGCACGGGCCGGGTCAGACGCACGGATACCTCGCGCATAGGGCCGGGGTGCCGAGCGCCGCTTTGTGCCCGGGTGGCGACGATGAAGCGGCCGTCGCGGGCGATCCCAAAGCTGTCGGCGATCACCGTCAGGCGTGGCCGCAGGCCCTGATGCCGCTCGATCTGATCGGTCAGGTGGGTGACCCAATCCGCGTTCACCCGCGCGAACGCGCGGTGCTGTGTGCCGATGTCGGCTCTCGCGGGCCCAATAGCGGCTGTGGCGACTCCGGCGAACAGCCCGAACGGGGTCGGGCGGCGCTGCCAGCGCAGCAGGTAGGAGACGGTGGCCATGACGGCGCGGCGCACGTCGCTGCCGGGCGCCATGGTAGAGCCGAGCAGGTCGTCGACGCGCGTACCAAGATCGGGACTGGCCATCTGCAGGGCCTCGCGCACTTCGCCGCGGGTCCACACCCTCGCCAGCCATGCCCGGCCTTCCTGCTGGATGGCGGCGGGGTCGCGCAGGTTGAGGCGGGTGGGTAATTCGAGGTCGCCCGGGTCGGTGCTCGCTCGCACCATCACCAGGCCGGTGTGCCGGTAGCGCGGGGGGACGCTCATCGTGATCCCTCTGCTGGGTCGGTAGTGAGCCGCGCCGCCGGCGCCCACACGAGATCGTGGGCGCCGGCGGCTGAGAGTGTTTCAGGAAGGGTCGTTGGAGCTGGTGGTGCACGCGCTGGTGCTGCACGAGGTGCCGCACCCGTCGCTGGTGTCGCACATCATGATCACCAGCGGCGTGCTGGCCTCCACGACGCGCATGTCCAGCTCGAACTCCTCGTCGGCGACGACGCTCCCCAGGTTTAGGACGTCGGTGGCGTCGAGGGTCAGCGTTGGAGCCATCGGATCACACTCCTCATCGGGTTGGGTGTGGGGCATCCTGGCCCGTGAACGGTCTTCAGCCGGTGGGCCAGGAGATCGTGACAAGACCGTGGGTCTTGTTGAGGGCCGCCGTACCCTCGGGTAGGTCGGCGGGGATGTGGCCGGTCGGCCAGTAGGCGAATGTGGGTTCTGGCCGGTTCCTGGCCTGCTTGTCCCACGCCTGGATCTGCTCGACCATGGCAGTCGCTGCCTCCTGGCCGTGCGGTCCGTAGGCGCGGGCGCCGAACTCCGCGCCTGCGCCGTCCATTGCTGGCCGCACCGACAGGTAGGCGAAGGAGTCGCCGCGCACCCCGGCGAACGGGAACCAGGTCTTGCGCTCCTGGGCGAGGTCAGTTCCCTCCTCGGCGGCCAGCTTGCAGAAGCCAGGCAGGAAGCACGCGAACCACAGGTGCAGGTCGGCGAACGAGACACCGTGCTTGACGGTGACGCCGGACCACACCTCGCTGCGGTCGCTGGCCAGGACACCGTTCAGCAGGCTGGGATCGTCGGGTGCTCCGCTGTCGAACCGGAGCGTGACGGCGTGCCCGTGGGCGTCGGGCAGCCGGAACTCCCTTTCGATGTGCTGACCGGCTCCCTGCATGGGGACGAACCCGGCCACCACGGCGGACGTACTGGTCAGGTGGTCGTTCGCGCGGCGGAACGCGATCGAGCGGCTGACACCGTTCATCCGCAACGGCACCACGAGCGTGCCGTCAGGGGCCAACTGGCGCCGCCACGCCGGGGCCAAATCCCACGCGCCGACCGTCACGATGATCGCGTTGAATGGCCCGAACCCGGCAATCTCGTGCTCGGCATCGGCTGTGATCACCTTGACCCGGTCGCCGTAGCCGGCGGCGTCCAGCAGCTCGGTGGCGCGGGCGGTCACCTCCGGGTCGATGTCCACGCTGAGCACTTGCCCGTCCGGCCCGACGACTTCGGCGAGCATCGCAGCGTTTACGCCACCTGAACCGATCTCCAGCACGGACATGCCCGGCTCCAGCTCGGCCTGCTCGATCATCGCTACCTGGATGTACGCGGCACTGACGGAAGAGATGGCGACGCCGTACTCGTCTCGCTTGGTGACCACCGCGCTGTCGGCCTGGTAGGTGACTTCCAGCGGGGTGTCGGCCGGCACGAACGCGTGCCGGGGAACCGCGCGGAACGCCGCTTCGACCTGAGCCGACTTGATGTATCCGGCCTCCTTGAGCTCGTCCGCGAGCTTGTCCCTCAGCTCAGCGGCCCGCGCCTCGTCGATGGTCGTGTCATTCACAGATGATCTCCTTGTTGTTCATCGGGTCGGGGCATAACGGAGGGGTCGGTGCGACGCGGTTCACGCTGGCCGGGGCTGTCCTCACTGTCCACTGGACGCGCCGGGAGCTGGGATATGCCATGTACCGCACGGGCGCCGTCGAGGAGAGCGTCGTACTCCGGTTCTTCTCCCCGGCTCCGATGCTCTTCGCGATGCTCTGCCACGAGAGCCACGTAAACCGTGACTGCGGCGCGGTAACGGCCGCGTCGGGTCTCCTCGTAGCCGTCAGCGGCGCGGCGCAGTACCACGTATTGGCCGCCCTCCGACGCAAGCTCGTACCTGCCACAGCAGGAGGTGTGGCCGACTCGGAGATTGGCGCCGGACGGCGTGTACGGCGTCCACTCGAACGTGTCGGTCGTCTGCGTGCTAGGTCGTCGCGAGCGGTCGGCTCGCTGGTTCATCTGCTGTCTCCGTGCTCGATTCGGGTGGTGTGGGCGATCGAGCGGTAACCGGCGCGCGGGATGCTTCCCCGGGTACCGGCCGGCGGTAGGCATACAGGTAGCCGCGTTGGAGCACGACCAGCATGAGGGCATCCATCTGTGGTGACCTTCGGTTGGTTGCCTCGAATTCGTGGAGCTCGTGCCCCACGCCGGACAGGGGCTCCGCCGTGGGGCACGAGGGGTAGGCGGCGCGAGCCAGGAAGGAATGGACTTCCGGGGTGGGTTAAGCCCGCGCCGTGGTGCGCGGCCGGCAAGGGGAGCACCGTCCCTATCCGCGGGCCGGGCCGCGCCAAGACGTGGCGTGGCACTCCCGCCTGCGCGCGGGGTTGCCTGCCGAGCCACGTCTCGCTTCATCGTCCGCCGCCCACACCATGCCCGGAAAGATTCCCCGTACGGGCGGGCGGTTGGGCTGGTTGGTCAGCCGGCGACCGCCACAGCGCAGTTGCTCCGAGGCTCATGAGCTTGAGCAGCTCGTCGGGGTGCTCAGCCTCGACGACGAGGCCCGGCGGCGGGCAATTCCCCTGGTAGAACGCGACGAGACTGCGCTTGCGGCGGGAGTACATCAGCCACCAATGGGGCACACGCGGCTGGAAGCGTTTGACGAACTCGATCCCCGCAGCGTCGGCGGCAGCGTCGCCGCTGTCGATGAGCATGGTTCCTCCGGGCAAGGCAGAGCATCGAGGCACCCGTGAAGGCGACGCGGGCCGGGACAGCTTCTCCAAGTCGAGAAGGTCTTTCACTGTGCCTCCGTTGAGGGGTGGGACTTGCGTGGTGTCTCTCCCCCCAGAGAGGAACGTGCTCGTCCTTGGGGCTAGAGACGCTTGAGGGTGTGGCTGGCGCGTGTCCACGTCGGCCCCGAAGGGTGCGGGACGCCCGTACTGGGGGCATAGCTGCGCAGCCAAGTGTGCGGCTGGGCTGCTCTGCCACACGAGGATCATGTGATGCCTCCAAAAGGGGAGGTGCGGGTTAGTCCGGAAGCCGCTCGGCCATCCACATGAGGAAATGCGGCGCTTCCTTCGGTGCCAGTTCGTCAAGGCTGGGCATGAAGTCGACCGTGGCGACGACGCCGGGTTCGCGGATGACGAACCTTCCAGCCAGCCCCGTGATCTCCTCCTCAGTGCGGGGGTAGATACGGATGCTGTGCCGGGCCTCGTAGGAGGCCTTGCCACGCGCGACCATTTCCGGTTCTACGCCGGTGCTGGTCACGTGCGTGACCAGCACCATGCTGCCCGTCGGTAGATCACCCCACAGGGCGGTCATGAGCTGGGTCGCTTCCCAGTCGGTCAGGAAGTGCAGTACCGCTCCAAGAATCACGATCACCGGTCGGTTCAGATCCAGGTGCACGTCGAGCGCTTTGAGGACCTTGGTCGGGTCGCGCAG
The DNA here is from genome assembly GCF_039535785.1 of Nonomuraea helvata. Lineage (NCBI taxonomy): Bacteria > Bacillati > Actinomycetota > Actinomycetes > Streptosporangiales > Streptosporangiaceae > Nonomuraea > Nonomuraea helvata. The sequence goes on along the minus strand of NZ_BAAAXV010000009.1, from coordinate 1,824,407 downwards.
GTCTACCTGCTCGGTCTCAGCTATGCCGCGCAGGATGGCCCGGCCTGCCGTAATCGCAGTGATGTCCGAGTCGATGAGCAGCCACCGCATCCCCGGCCGCTCCTGTGCGGCGACCGCCGCCAGGTCGGGAAGCTTACGGGCGTCCAAGCCTTGCAGGGGGCGGCCGCCGCCGAGATCGGCGAACTGGTCATAGCCAACGCTGGCCAGGTAGCGGACCGCCCGCACGAGCGCCTCAGCGTTTTCCCGGACGACTTCGTCCACCTTCTCGATCGCGTTGCGCAGTTCCGCGACGGCTTCCCGGTCGGCGGCGAGCGCGTCATTCGGGGCGCCTCTCAGGGACGCGTACGTGCGGGAAGGCGTGGCGGTGGACGGGTCGAACGTGCTTCCCGGTCCTGTGGATTGGGTCGTCATATGAGCCTCGGCTGGATACGGAGAGCGGGACGGAGTACGGCAGGACCGGCACCAGGCTGAGCGATGTCTCGCATGCCATCGGCGTACGCGCCGGCGGTCACGCTTACTGGCCTCGTGTCCGTTCGCGAGACAAGCAGGACGTTCCAAACGCCCACCAGCGCCGCGCGTAGCGATCTCAGTCCGGCGCGTCGCGCTGAGCACCCCGGCACCGTGAGCCAGTAGCGGCCAGGCGGCATCTGCCGCTGCGTAGGAGGGAGGTTGATGTGACGCGTGATATCGAGAATCCGCCGGTCAGGTAGTTCCCAGTCGTCGGCGGTGCCGACAGGCACCAGGAAGTACAGGGCGCGTTCTGCTGGATCGACGATGACCGGCAGCCTGGCATTGGGCAGGCGCTCGAGCACGGCCAGGCCGACGTGCCTCGGCACACGGATGCCATCCCATTCAGCCGCCATCGGCGCGATTTGCATGCCAGCGGCAGTCTGGACCGCGTCTGCCATCCCTTGCATTGGTCACCATCGCTGTCCGTGGAGTGACGTTTCCAGCGACGGTAGGGAAGGCGAGAGAGGTTCACCCGAACTGACAGTTCGGGTAACCAGCAGCTAGGGATCAAACAGAGCTAAGGCGCTCAGCCAGGGCATCAACCTGTCGGCGATACGTAGGACGTACACGACGGCGGAGACGGGTAACCATGTCTCGGGCGAGCGGGTTCCTGGCCAGGTCCTCGGGTGCCATCTGCTCCAAGTCCAGGAGGTGTACCAGCACAGCAGGATCCTCGCGACGCAAGTCGTAACAGCGAGCAACTTCCAGCAGGAACGTAAAACGACGCTCCATCGACGGTAGGTGGCTGGTGTCGATCTGATCCGCAACACGTAGGGCCTCTGCGGCCTCGCCAGCCTCCATTTCGATGCTCACCGCATGGAGCTCGACGTTAGTAGGACCGAAGACCGTCCACATCGTGTTGCCCTCGCCAACCTGCTGGGCCCGCGGCGTGGCATTGCCGGAGAGGCGTTCGCGTGCTTGCCACCACTGCTTGCGCCGAGCGTCAGCGACGACCGCCACCAGTTCCAGCGCGCCCGCCATCGCGATCATGTCTGCGTCCTGTGGCAGGGCACGCAGACCTTCAATGCCTTGGAGCGCGACCTGCTTGGCTCCCTCGTACTCGCCATCGGCGAGAAGAACATGTCCGAGATTCCACTGCGCCGCACCCAACCGAATTGGATCATCAGCGTCCTCGGCTGCGCGCAATGCTCGGTCCGCAACCATGAGGGAGAGCTCAACCCGCCCAGCACGGCGACAATACGAGCGAAGCATGAAATAAAGGTCTGCGGCCGTTCTAAGAACATCCCGCCGCGCCGCGCTGTCAGAGCCGAGGCGGTGAGCTCGTATGGCGTTCTCAATATCGACGATGAGAGCAGGAAGAACGGAGGCGGCCTCGGTGAAACGTTTCGGACTGGTTTGCCAGATTCGCCATGCCGACTCCACACGTTCGCGTAGCTCAGCTAGCGTCACGGGCTGGGCGCTGCCAGTCGGCCCGTACCCCATCAGAGCAGTGACGACGCTGTCGGCAACGTAGGCATTCTCTGCCAGGAGTTCGTTTCGTTTCTCACCCAGAAGAGCCGAAATCGGGACTCCGAGTTCGGCCGCGAGAGCCTGGAGCACTGGTAGAGAGGGGATCTTCAGGCCACGCTCGATTTGGCTCAAGTACTCCTCGGTGATACCGCATAGTCCGGCGACGGCCGCCTGTTTGCGTTGCTTCTTTTCTCGCCAATAGCGGATACGTTCGCCGATGGGAAGCGCAGATACGCTCATCCGACCCCCCTTCCTATTGATGCATCGAGCGTAGACGGGCCCGGCCCCACAGGGCCAGATCTACACGAGTGTGTGACAGTCTGGAGCAGCGATGGGTGACGTTGGAGGAATCAATGATGGATCGCCGAATCGTGCTGTGGGACATCGACCATACGCTCATCGACACAAGGGGCGTCGGTCGCGAACTGTCAGCCCAGGCATTCGAGCAGGTGACAGGCGTACCCATGCTCAAGCAGGCGAAGATCGACGGCATCACCGAATCTGTGATCTTCCGGGAGACCGCAAGGCTCCATGGCCTCCATACCGACCGACATGACTTCGAGCGGTTCGCTTCAGCGCTCACCAAGGCGCACCTCGCGCGGGCTGCGGAGTTGCGGGAACGCGGCCACGCACTACCTGGCGCCGCCGCAGCTCTGGACGCCCTGGGCGCGATACCCGGAGTCATGCAGACCGTTCTGACTGGAAACGTGCGAATGGTCGCGGAAATCAAGCTCCAAGTCTTCGGCCTTGACAGGCATATCCGCTGGGACATCGGGGCTTTCGGGGAGGACAATGATCTGCGCGCCGAGCTGGTGCGCATCGCATTAGGACGAGCTGCATCCATATTTGGGGAACCGATCGCGGCCAGCGATGCGATGCTCATCGGAGATACGCCGGCCGATGTCGAAGCCGCCCTTGACAACGGCGTACCAGTGATCGCGGTGGCATCAGGGCGAAGCTCCGTTGATGACCTGCGTGACGCCGGGGCTGTCCGCGTCCTGCCCAGCCTTGCGAATACGGACTCAGTCGTGGCCATGGTCCAAGACGTTTAGCCGTTCGGCGCGGACTGTACGCATCGCTGGATACGCTTTGCGGCTGCGTCAGCCGGGACGAGGTGGAGCGGATGGGCGATGCGGTGGTCGAAGGGGTGAAGGATCGGGCACGGGACGCGGAGCTACGGCAGGCCCCTGATGGGGCGGACGCCCGCCCTTTGCACCGTCTCGTGAACGGTGAGTAGATCTGTGTCGTCCCTTCTCGTCATACGGGCGGGCCGCCTGATGGGTGGCAGGGAGTCCATGTAGCGGCCTCCTTGGCCGCCGCCAGCCGGAACGGCGTGTGTCGGCCGCATGTGGCTGTGTCGGGCGCTGGACGGGCTGTGGGACGCTCTGGAGCCCGGTTGGCGCAGTGGCTGGCGCCATCGGCGCGGGCGCACTGTCTGGCACAGAGTCGATGAGTACTTCGGTCATCCCTTCGTCGTGGAGGACCAAAGCGCATGGACGCGCGGGAGACCATTGCGCGTCCGACATTCGGCGCCGATGTAAACCGTGCGCGACATATAGATCAAGGCGCGCGGCCATCTGCTCGGCGGTGGGAACGATGTACTCGTGGGGGCCCATGGCGTCGCAGCCGTGCCCGTACGGTGGATGACCGCATACGCCGCATCCCATGGCCAGCGGCGGGTCCTGGCTGCTGTAGCAAGGCGCGGGAACCACGGCAGCGGTCGTTGCCCGTCGCCTGCGCGGCGGCTCGGTGCGCAAGCCGAAGGCACTCACGCCGCCCCCTCATCAGCAAGCCCCGCGCCGCCGCTCAACCCCTGAAGGCGATTGCAGCCGGAAGACGATGAAGGGCCCTCATGCGGCGGTAAAGCCGATACGACTCTCATGGTTCCAGACCTCCTGGATAGGTCAGGTGATGAGGACAGCGGGCACAGTGCCAGGTCATGCGGAATTGCAGTTGCCGATGGCCGTCTCTACATACGGCAATTCATTAACGTATACGACAATGACGAAAGAGTATGGTGCATGTCAACCGGACCGGGAACATCACCACGCGAGGAGAAGCCATACTGTGCCGGGCCACGCCTACGAGCACGTCGCCAAGGAACTACGTGAGGCGATCGTGAGCGGCCAATACGCGCCCGGGGATCGCCTCCCGAGACAGGAGGACCTGGCCGCGCAGTACGAGGTCTCCGTGATCGTCATCCGCCAGGCGATCGGCCTGCTCAAGGGGCAGGGGTTCGTGGACACCTCCGGCCGAGGCGGCACCGTCGTGCGCGAGCGGCTGCCCGTCCGCCGGATCACCATGGACCGCTATTTGGTCGATGCCGGCCCGCAGGAGGTCCCTCAGACGAGCTTTACGAACAACGCCGGGATCACCTGGTCTCAGTACAGGCTCGACAAGGCATTCCGGTGGATCGCAGCCGATGAGCACCTGGCCAGGCTCTTCGGCGTCGAGGCCGAGACGCGCGTCCTTGAGCGCCGGTTCGTCTTCTACGCCGGCGAACTCCCGTCGCAGATGTCCCGCTCGTGCCTACTCGCTGAAGACGTGGAAGGCACGCCGGTCGCCGACCCTCACAACGAACCCTGGCCAGGCGGGAACATCGGGCAACTGCGAACGCTGGGCATCGAGATCGACCGCGTCACAGAGGAGACTGCGATCCGCATGCCGACCCCGGACGAGGCATCGACACTCAAGCTCGGGGCCGGAGTCCCGGTGTTCGCAATCACCCGGCTCATGTACGCGGGTGACCGCGTTGTCGAGGTGGCGGATCCGATCGTCATCCCCGGCGATCGTGCCGTCCGCTTCGATGAGATCACTCTCACATAGAGGCGTTTGACCGAATCATCATTGCTTTGGACAGGGGACTTCCACCCAACGGACCAGCTCGCCCGCCTGAGTAGTGTCTCGGCCCCAGCGGTACTCGCAGCCGCTCATGAGCATCATGCTGTACTCCTGGACATCCCGCGGGCGGCGGTCAACCAGGGCGACCTCTCCCCCCTCGGTGACCTCGATCCGGATGCGGTCGTCGCGGACTGAGGCCCGGATGTGCAAGATGCCCGGAGACACGCCTTCGGGAAGAGCAGCCAGGGCGCTTTCGGTCATCTCGGTGATGACCAGTTCGAGCTCGCCTGCGGCCTTCGCATCCACGAGGTAATCGACGAGGCCGCGAGTGAATTGCCTAGCGACGGGCGCCATGGCGGGAATTGCGGGCAGCGTGAGTTCGAAGGGCTGCTCGCTCATTCACCCCCTCCAACCTGTACCAACAGAATCCTATTCTGTCCCGACACCTTGAAACCTGTCGGGACAGGCCGTCAAGCTGTCGCTGTGGAAGACCCGCTGTACGTCCAGCTGGCGCAAGAGCTCAGGGAAGGCATCCTGAGTGGACAGCTTGCCCCTGGCCACAAACTACCTTCGCGGCCTCAGCTCGTGCGTGATCGAGGAGTATCCTCAAACGTAGTGAATGCAGCCTTCGACCAGCTTGAGCGAGAAGGGTTGATCGAGCGTCGGCCAGGCTCCGGCACGTACGTCAAGGAGAGGCCGCGGTTGCGGCGCCTGGTGCGAGCGAGCGGGGGACGCGTATACGGGGCGCCGCCGTTCTTGCCGGATCTGCGGCCGACCGATGGCAAGGCCAGCTTCCGCTGCATGGGCGAGACCGGGCCAGCCCCGGTGATAGTCGCCGAGCGCCTGGGGATGCCCGTCGGTGCCGACGTGGTGCGGATCGAATACGTCTGGTACGTGGACTCCGAGGCTGCCGCCGTGGCCTCCTCATGGGAACCGGGCGATCTGGTGCGCGGTACGCCGATCGCCTTTCCAGAGGAAGGCCCACATGCGCTGTCCGGCGTGGTGGCTCGGATGCATGTGATCGGCGTCCAGGTCGACCGGGTCGTCGAGTGGGAGACCGCGCGGCCAGCGACCGCAGACGAGGCCGTCAAGCTGGCGTGCCCGGAGGGCACCCTCATGCTGGTGATCTGGCGCACGTACCTCGCCGGCGAGCGGGCCGTGGCCACGGCGGAGATCGCCATCCCAACTACGCGTTGGGTGGTCGAACGCGAGCTTCAGATCCCTGAGGAGAGCGCCTGAGCAAGACGGGCCGTGAGCCCTCGGCAGAGGAACAAGGAACGCGCCCTGCCGCTTCGTGCGGCTGGGGCGCGTTCGGCGGAGTCGGCGCTAGGCCGGGATAGCGTGGAGGAGGTTGGCCACGGCCTTCTTCTCCTTCTTGTTCTTCTTCTTTCGCTTCTTCGGCTTGCCGCCGCCCATCACAGCATCCAGGACGTTGGCGGCACGCTGATCTGCCTCCGGCGTCAGGTGCCCGTAGATGGCGCTGGTGACGAGTACGGAGGCGTGGCCGAGGCGGCGGCTGACGGTGTCCATGGAGACGTTGGCCGCCAGGAGTTCGGTGGCGTGGAAGTGGCGCATCTTGTGAAGCGTGGCAGCGGTGAGGATGCCTGATTCTTGTGCCAGGTCGACGACCTTGGCCCAGGTGCGTGACCAGCCGTTGGAGTGCAGGATGCCCCCTCTGGGAGCGGTGAACAGCAGGCCCTGCGGCGGTAGCTTCTCCATGCGGCGCTGCAGCATGAACAGCGCGCTCTTGGGGATGCGGATGGTCCGCAAGGCAGTGTCGGTCTTGCCGTAGTCGGCTCGGTACAGCTCACGCGGCTCACGCCGCTCCTTGATCGCACCGGCCACGGTGAGCAGGCGCCGCTTGAGGTCGATGTCGCAGCGACGCAGCGCGGTCAGCTCCCCGAAGCGCAGACCCGTGGCGATGGCCAGCGTGACCAGGTCGCCGGCGAGCTCGCTCACCTGGTAGGCGAGAGCGATCCAGAACGCGATCTCCTCGGCGGTCGGCACCTCGTCGCGCGTCACGGCGCGCACCGACTTGTCTGGAAGCCGAACGCTGTCGCAGGGGTTGCCTTCGATGAGCCCCTTGACGCTGGCGTAGGCCAGGGTCGGGGAGATGATCCCGCCGTGGATGTTGTGGATGGTCTTGGCCGAGTACGGGACCAGTTCCCCCCTGACCATGTGCTTGCGCCCCTGCATCCAGGTGACCCATGCCTGGTCGACGTCGGCGGTGTACTCGGTGACGGGCAGCCCGCCGAGCGGGCCAACTCTGGTCCCGTCCTCCAGGGTCAGGATGGCCGTGCGGACATGCCGATTGAACTGGCGCCGGTAGCCGATGCGTTGGACTTCCTCTGCCGGGTGGTTCGGCTGGTTCAGGTACCGGTCGAGGGCCTCGCCCAACGTGGGGACCTCGGCGGCGGCATGCGGGCTACTCCCGGCGTCCGCAGCCGCGGGGGGCGGCTCGGACTTGAACTGCCGCTCGTCGATGCCTATGCCCCTGCAGCGCTTGGGATAGCCTGCCGGGCGGTTATCGCCAGCGAGCTCGACAAGGTTCTTGAAGCGCTTGGCGATGGCGTGTGAATCGCACGTTTCGGTGTCGCGTCCGTTCTCACGCTTGCCGTCGATGTACCAGACGACGCGGTAGCTCACGCGTCCTTTCACGCCCTTGCGCGGTTCGATCGATGCCATTTTCTGGCGTTCCTTCCGGGTCGGAAGGTGAGCGACCACCGCCACCGGAAACCGTCTGCGTGATCATGGCTGAGGGCTGATGCCCCCAAATGACCCCCATGATCTTGACAGACGAAGGGCCTCCGACCTGTTAGTGCAGGTCAGAGGCCCCAATTAGCGGCGGTGGTGGTGGGATTTGAACCCACGGATGAGTTGCCCCATCACACGCTTTCGAGGCGTGCGCCCTCGGCCACTAGGCGACACCACCGCGCATGAGCTTACCGGATCCGCCGAGTAGCGAAGAACCGCTTTAGTACGGAGGAGCTCTCATCGGCGAGCAACCCCATGACGACCTCGGGCCGATGGTTGAGCCGGCGATCGCGTACGACGTCCCAGAGCGAGCCCACGGCCCCGCCCTTCTCGTCCACGGCGCCGTACACGATCCGGTCCACCCTGGCCTGCACCGCGGCGCCCGCGCACATCGTGCAGGGCTCCAGCGTCACGACGAGCGTGCAGCCGCTCAGCCGCCACTGCCCGCGCCCCATGGCCGCCTGCCTGAGCGCGAGCACCTCGGCGTGGGCCGTCGGGTCGGCCGAGGACTCGCGGTCGTTGCCCGCCATGGACAGGACCTCGCCGAGCGGGTCGAGCACGACCGCGCCCACCGGGATCTCCCCTCTGGCGCCCGCCGTGACGGCCTCCGCCAGCGCCAGGCGCATGGCCTCCTCGTACGTCACGGCGAGGGCCGAATCACCGAGGGCCGGATCACCGCGAGCCAGACCACCGAGAGCCGGATCACCGCAGCCGGTCGAGCTCGTCGGCGAAGGAGAGCCGCTCGGCGATCACCGACAGGATGTCGGCCGGCAGCACGCCCTCCTCCATGCTCAGCTCGAGCAGTTCCTCCGAGCTGACTCCGAGATCGCTGAGCAGCTCGAAGTCACCCGCGGGGCGCACGCCGAGGCCGTTGCCCTCCTTGTCGGGCGCCACGCCGGCGAACTCGGCGAACAGCTCACCCAGGCTGTCGGAAAGCACCGCGTGCACGTCGGACAGGAACACGCGCGGCTCGTCCTCGTCCCGGTATCGGACGATGGCGAACCACTCGTCCTCGACCTCCACGCAGAGCAGGGCCAGCTCGTCGCCGGCGAGTCCAAGCGCCTCCGTGACCGCGTCACCGAGGTCGTCGACGATCTCGGCGTCGCTCAGATCGACCTCGGCACCGCTCCAGCCGTCGGAGGTCCTGACGAAAGCCGCAGAGAAGGTGTTGGACGCCATGTCCGCGCTCCAGGGGGTCAGCCGAAGACCGATTCGATGGCACGCTCGAACGGCTCGGAGAAGCCGAGCCGCGCGGCGATGCTGGACAGTACATCTTCGGGCAGCAGGTCAATGTCGCCGGAGAGGATGCCCAGCTCCATCTCGTCCAACCCGAGATCGGCGAAGATCGACAGATCTCCGGCGGGGAGCACGGTCTCCTCGTCCTGGAGGATCTCATCGAGCTCCTCCTCGTCCGGCACCGGCACGTCGAGGTAGTCGAGAACCTCGCGCGCCAACGGGAAGTCCCAGGAGGCGGCGATGTCGGACAGGAAGACGTCCACCCGCTCGCCGAGGACCCGCAGCGCCACGAAGAACTCATCCCCCACGGCGACCAGGCCGATCGTGCCGCTCTCACTCGGCTGCTGACGCAGGGCGTGGATGAGCCCCTTCAGGTCGGACGTGAGCGTGACCGGCAGGAGCTCGGCATCCCAGCGATCGTCCTCGCGATAAACCACGATGGCGAAGTCAAGAGCGTCTTCGTCTGTCATCGCCATCTCCACCCGACCTCTGACCCGACAGATATCACCAGCACCCAATCGTTCCAGAACCGGCCACTGGGCGTGTGCCTCTCCGACCAAATTGTGATCAAAACCAATGACCTCGGGCCGCCGCAGTCAGTGATCGACCACGGTTGTCAGGGGTCGGCAGCATTGTCCACCACCAGATACGTTGTCCTTTATGGAAACCCTCGTCGTAGATCATCCGCTCGTGGCGCACAAGCTGACCACGCTGCGTGATGTGCGCACCGACTCGCCGACCTTCCGCAGGCTCGCGGATGAGCTGGTGACGCTGCTCGCGTACGAGGCCACCCGCGACGTGCGGGTCACCGACGTCACCGTCGAGACGCCGGTCTCCCCGGCCCACGGCGTGCGCCTGGCCAAGCCCCAGCCGCTCGTTGTGCCCATCCTGCGCGCGGGGCTCGGCATGCTCGACGGCATGACCAGGCTGCTGCCCACGGCCGAGGTCGGGTTCCTCGGCATGATCAGGAACGAGTCCACGCTCAAGGCGGAGACATACGCCACGCGACTGCCGGACGACCTCTCGGGACGGCAGTGCTTCGTCGTCGACCCCATGCTGGCGACCGGGGGCACGCTGGCGGCCGCCGTGCAGTTCCTGTTCGACAGGGGCGCCGTGGACGTCACGGCCATCTGCCTGCTGGCCGCCCCGGAGGGGCTGGCCTACATGGACAAGGTGTTCGCGAACTCGGGCAAGCCCATCCGCGTCGTGACCGCCGCTCTCGACGAGCGGCTCAACGAGAACGGCTATATCGTGCCCGGCCTCGGTGACGCGGGAGACCGCCTCTACGGCGTCGTCTGATCCTGCGGCGTGTCCTGAAAAGGCCCCTCCCTGTTACGCGCAGTCATCCCTTCGTTACATACTGTTGTCAGGTGGGTACGAAGAGGCAGGAAGGCAACTTCCGCATGCTCGTGGGGAGCACGATGAGCGATCACACCGAGGCGGATCCGACTCCGTACGCGGAGGTGGAGACGGTGCTGTGCGACGAGTTCGCCGGCATTCACTCCGCGACCACCGTAACCCGGTGCGTCGAGGCGGCGCACTACGGCGCGCTGGAGGTCACCGGTTACGCCCACCCGAGCCTTGTGGAGCGCATCGCGCGCAAGCACCTTCACGTCCTGGCTCTGGTGGCCAGCGAACGAGGCTAAGCAAGATCAAAACTATCCCGTCAAGTCACCTTTACCCGGGCACTCGGGTGGGTAATGTAGAGGGCGGGTGGAGTGGGTAAGGGCACGGAGGCGACGGTGCAGGTCAAAAAAGTCCTCACATACGGTGGCATCGCATTTGTGGCGTACTACCTGTTCGCGCGGCCATCTGACGCCGCGGACTCGGTGAAGGGGGCGTTCGACACGGTGTTCAACGCGGCCGACTCGCTGGCGCAATTTGTGAACAGCCTGTCATGAGACTTGTGACCCACGGGGACTCCGCTCCGTCGTCGGTCAACCGATACCTCCTCCCCCAAGAACAACAGTTCATCATGGTGCGACGGCACCCTGCCATCCTGCTGCGTCCGGTCGCCGAGGTTCTCGGCGGCCTGATCCTCGCCGGACTGCTCAGCAAGTTCTTCGGCGGCAGCGAGCAGGGCGGCACGGCGCTGGTCGTGGTGTGGTGGCTGTGGCTCCTGCTACTTGTCCGTTTCGTATGGAAAGTCGCGGAGTGGTCGGTCGATTACTTTGTGGTGACTTCCAAGCGCATGCTGCTGACCACCGGGCTCATCACCCGCAAGGTCGCGATGATGCCATTGGGCAAGGTCACCGACATGAGCTTCCAAAGATCTCTGCTTGGGCGCATGCTCGGTTACGGTGAGTTCATCCTTGAGTCAGCCGGTCAGGATCAAGCACTGTCCACGGTTGAGTACATTCCGTATCCGGAGACCCTGTACCTGGAGGTCTGCGGCATGCTTTTTCCGAGCAAGGACGAGAGTGACGATTAATCTCCCGGCGGGGAATTCTTCAGCAGGGATACCCGATTCGGCTACTTCATGCAATCATTGCGTGTTGTTGACCCTTCCCCGCCTTGAGAGATGAGATGCCGAGTCAGGGAACCATCGGTGACCGCGTCCGCGGATTGCGGCTGAACAGGCGGATGTCCCAGGCCCAACTGGCCGGACCCGACCTGTCTGACAGTTATGTCTCGCTCATTGAGTCGGGCAAGCGCACGCCGACTCCTGTCGTGGCTCGGCTGCTCGCCGAGCGGCTGGGGTGCACGACCGAGTTCCTCCTTCACGGGATCGAGCCTCGGCAGCGCATCGACACCGAGCTCGGGCTGCGCCACGCCGAGCTGGAGCTGCAGCATGGCGACCCGGCCGTCGCCGCGGACCGTTTCACGGAGATCGTGAAGGCCGCCGACGAGGAGAACGCCATGCTGACCGCGCACGCGCGGTTCGGCAGGGCACGCGCGCTCGAGGCCCAGGGGCGCCTCGGCCAGGCGGTGGAGGCGTTCGAGCGTCTGCGCAGGGAGGCCGCGGCCCACCCCGAGCGCCTGGCGGACCTCCCGCTCACGATCGCGCTGAGCCGCTGCTACCAGCGGGCGGGCGACCGGCTGCGGGCCCGTGACCTGGCCTCCGCCGCGCTCAAGCAGGCCGAGCGGCTGTCCATCACGCAGGGCGAGATCGCCATCGACCTGGCCGCCGCGCTGGTCGAGGCGCGCAGCGAGCGCGAGGGCGGCTCCCCAGAGCTCGAATACGTCAAGAGGGTGCTGGGCCTGACCGGCGTACCTGAAGTTGTGGACCGTTCCGGAGAGATTCACGCGCTGTGGCACGCGAGCGCCGCCGCCGCGGCGGGCGAGGACTCCGCGCTGGCCGTGCGCCTGGCCGACGACGCGATCATGGCGGGCCGCCAGGTCCGGCTGTCGCTGCAGCTCGCCAGGACCGCCATGCACTGGTCCCGGCTGGCCACGGTGCCGCTCGACGAGGCCGAGTGGCTCGTCTCGGCCGCGTCCAAGGCGTTCGCCGCCTCCCCCGCGACCAAGAGCGAGTACGGCGAGAGCCTCATCGTGCACGCGCGGGTCAACCTGCGCGCCGGCAAGCCGGCACGCGCGGGCGAGCTGGCCGCCGCTGCTCTCTCACCGGCGGACGACCGCACGGGCACGACGGTCGCCGAGGCCCACCTCGTGCTGGCCACCGTGGCGATCGACCTGGGCGGCGACGCCTCGGCGCACCTGGGCGACGCCCACCGGGTGCTCGACACGCTCGACCGTCCGGTGTTCGGCTCGGACCGGCAGGCCGCCCGTTGCTGGCGTGAGCTCGGCGACCTGTACGGCGTGGTCGGCTCCAGAGCACAGCAGACCGCCGCATATCGTAAGGCGCTCGAAGCCGCCGGAGTCCGCTCTGCCCTGGCAGGAGTGACGGTCGACGCCACAGTTCCTCGCTGAAGCCTCCCGGAGCTCCAGATTTGGCGTTTTGAGTCTGGAATAATTAGGGTCTACCAGTCATTGACTCATAGGATGATTGGTTTCCCCGGAGGAGGCGGACTGTGAGTCTGCGTACGGCGCAGCGGGCTTCGCTCGTCGATCAGGTGATCGATCAGCTCAAGGAGCAGATCACCTCAGGATCGTGGCCGATGAACGGCAAGATCCCGACCGAGACGGTGCTCGCGGAGCAGCTCGGAGTGGGTCGCAACACCGTTCGAGAGGCCGTACGCGCTCTCACGCACGCCGGGCTGCTCGAGTGCCGTCAGGGGGACGGCACTTACGTCCGCGCCACCAGCGAGCTTTCCGGCGCCATGCTGCGCCGGCTGAGGCAGGCCGAGCAGCTGGAGATCCTCGAGGTGCGGCGTGCGCTCGAGGTGGAGTCGGCGCGCCTGGCCGCTACCCGACGCACCGATGACGACATCAAGCGCATCGAGGCGGCACTGGCCGAGCGGGACCGGGCCTGGGAGCTGGACGACCCCGACTTCTTCGTGGAGGCCGACCTGGCCTTCCACATGGCCGTGGCGCACGCGACGCACAACCTGGTCCTGATCGACCTGTACGAGGACTTCTCGGCGGCTCTGCGGGCCAGCATCACGGCGGCGGGCACCTCGCTCAACAAGAGCTACATCCCGCATGACGCCATCGCGCGTGCCATCGCGTCAGGCGATGCGGCGGCGGCCGAGCGGGCCGGCCACGCCTGCATGGAGCACATTCTCATCGCCCTCACCGAGTCCTGACTGCCTGCCGCCGGTAAAGGGTGTGACAAAGCAGACAACTCCCCCAGGAATGGCGCCTGATCGCTTCAGTGCTCTAACGAAAGAGTGAATAGCGAAGGGAAAACGCCATGACCATTCTTGTCGCCTACGACGGCTCCGCTGATTCGCGTACCGCCATCGAGTTCGCGGCCAAGCACCTCACCGCCGGGCCCACCGTCGTCATCACGGTGTGGGAGCCGCTGCTCGTCCAGCTCAAGAAGTATCCGCTGGCCGCGGGCGCCATCGACCCGGCCACCGAGGACGAGGCGCAGGCCCTGGCCGAGCATCATGCCAAGGAGGGGGCGGAGCTGGCGATCGCCTCCGGGCTCACCGACGTCACTTTCCGGGCGGTGGCCGACAACGAGTCGATCTGGAAGACGATTGTGGACGTGGCGGACGAGATCGACGCCTCGTTGATCGTCACGGGCTCGCGCGGTCTGGCCGGGGTCCGGTCGGTGCTGCTCGGCAGCGTGTCCAACCACGTGCTGCACCACGCGCACCGGCCGACCCTCATCGTGCCGCCCGCCAAGACTTCCCGCTGATTTCCACCCGCCGTCCTGGAGCGACGCGCGCCACGGTAATCGGCTGGGCTCTGCTCGGAGCCGTCAGGCCAGGAGGGCGCGCGAGCGACCGTCTCCCCACGCTGCGCCTGGCCGTACCGGCGGCCGAGCAGCCGGGACGCTAGGAGGCTGCGGGGAGCGGGGCGTCCGGCGAAGAGACGCAGCCGGTCTCGGGGGCACAACCGGCGGGGGTGCCGGAGGCGGGCGGCGGGCACAGTCGGGTGTCGATGCGGCGCGCGCCCGGCCCCTCGTCACCCAGCCGGTCCTGCGGGTTGGCCACCGGGCACCGGTCCAGCGACAGGCAGCCGCATCCGATGCAGTCGGTGAGGTCGTCACGTAGCCGCTGGAGCTGCTCGATCCGGTCGTCCAGCTCGCCGCGCCAGGCCGCCGACAGCCGGGCCCAGTCCGCGCGGGTGGGGGTGCGCTCGTCCGGCAGCTCGGACAGGGCGTCCCTGATGGTCTTGAGGGGGATGCCGATGCGCTGGGCCAGCCTGATGAACGCGACCCTGCGCAGAGTGTCGCGGTGGTACCGGCGCTGGTTGCCCGCCGTACGACGGCTCTTGATCAGGCCCTTGGTCTCGTAGAAGTGCAGAGCGGACACGGCCACCCCGCTGCGCTCGGCGAGCTGGCCGACCGAGAGTTCCTTGGTGTTCCAGGCGACCTTCGTCATACCTGGAGATTACTTGAGAGTTCGCTCGAAGAACGTCTCCAGGACCACGACGGTCTGCGTCCCCGTGACGCCGTCCACGCCGAACACCCGGCGCAGCACGTCCTGCAGCTCCGCCGTGCCGGGCGTACGGACCTTGAGCAGCACCGACGCGGGACCCGCGATGACGTGCGCCTCCTCGACCTCCGGTATCGCCGCCAGCCGGTCCGCGCTGTCGCCCATCCACGTGCTCCCGTCCACGAGCACGTACGCCGTGACCGTGCGTCCGAGCGCCGCCTGGTCCACCTCGATCGTGGTGCGCCTGATCACTCCGCGCTCACGCAGCTTGCGCACCCGCTCGTGCGCGGCCCCGCTCGACAGCCCCACCGCCTTGCCGAGCACCGCGTATGACTGCGTCGCGTCCTCCAGCAGCAGCCCGATCAGTTTTCTGTCGATATCATCCACAGCAAGATGATATCTGGTGGTATGCCCACTTAGCCGAACAGCGTATGGTAGGCGGCATGACGGACATGATTGCCACTGAGTTCGAGGTGCTGGACGAGCGGTTCGCCGCGATCGGCGGGGACGACCAGCTCGAACGGCTCCACACCGGCACCCGCTGGGCGGAGGGCCCTGTCTACTTCGCCGCCGGCAGGTTCCTGGTCTGGAGTGACATCCCCAACGAGCGGATGCTGCGCTGGGACGAGATGACCGGCGCGGTGGGCCCGTTCCGCCAGCCGTCCGGCTACACCAACGGCAACACCCTCGACCGCGAGGGCCGCCTGATCTCCTGTGAGCACGGCCACCGCCGCGTCACCCGCACCGAGCACGACGGCTCGATCACGGTGATCGCCGACCGCTGGCAGGGCAAGCGGCTCAACAGCCCCAACGACGTCGTGGTCCGCTCCGACGGGTCGATCTGGTTCACCGATCCGCCGTACGGGATCATCAGCAACTACGAGGGCTGGGCCGCCGAGCAGGAGATCGACGGCTGTCACGTCTACCGCGTCGACCCGGTGACGGGCGAGGTCCGGATCGTGGCCGACGACTTCGTGCGCCCCAACGGCCTGGCGTTCTCGCTCGACGAGAGCCGCCTGTACGTCGCCGACACGCGGATGAAGCACCTGCGCGTGTTCGACGTGCGGGAGGACGGCACGCTGGCGGGTGGCAAGGTGTTCGCCGAGGGCACGGAGCAGGACAACTTCGACGGCCTGCGGCTCGACGACACCGGCCGGGTCTGGGCCGCGGCGGGCAAGGCGGTGCTCTGCTACGACGCCGACGGCACGCTGATCGGCCGGCTGAAGCTGCCGGAGTCCACGTCCAACCTGGTGTTCGGCGGGCTCAAGCGCAACCGGCTGTTCATCACGGCCTCGTCCTCGCTCTACTCCCTGATGACCAACGTCACCGGTGCGCCCCCCGTCTGGGCCAGGCGCTAGCCTCACTCCCATCTGAACAGCCGCGCGGCCAGCCCGCCGAAGAGCAGGAGAGCGGCGCCCACGACCGCCAGGTGCACGGTCTGCGGCGGGTGACCCGCCCAGGTTTCCCTGAGCGCCTCGGCGAACGGTCCCGCGACGGAGTAGTCGCTGACCGCCCGCAGCGCGTCGGGCATGATGTCGCGCGGCACCCACATGCCCGCCAGGAACATCAGCGGGAACATCACCACCGACCCGATCCCGGACGCCACCTTCGGGTTGGGCGCCAGCGCGGCGATCACCAGCCCGATGGCCTGCAACGCGGCGCTGCCGAGCAGGAAGACCAGCACGAACCCCACCCACTGCCGCGGCGCCGCCGAGCCGAAGACCAGCGAGCCTGTCACGAT
This sequence comes from Nonomuraea helvata, assembly GCF_039535785.1. Classification (NCBI taxonomy): domain Bacteria; kingdom Bacillati; phylum Actinomycetota; class Actinomycetes; order Streptosporangiales; family Streptosporangiaceae; genus Nonomuraea; species Nonomuraea helvata. The sequence continues at coordinate 1,807,907 of NZ_BAAAXV010000009.1, read as the reverse complement.
CAGCACGGCCGTCGAGACCGCTCCGACCACCAGGTGGATCAGGAGCTGCACGGCCAGCAGCCGTCCGGGGTGCACGGGCGTGGTGGACATCCGCCTGAGCACCCCTTGCTGGCGGTACGCGCTCAGCACCGCCGGCATGACGTTGCAGGCCAGTATCAGCAGCGAGAGCAGCGTCATCATGCTCGGCATCTGCGTGTCCACGTACCTCTCTCCGGACGCCACCCGCTCGGTCATCGACGGGACGCTGAGACCCAGCACGACCAGGAGCGCGACCGGCAGACCGATCGTGAAGATCAGGAACGGCCATTCGCGCAGGTGCAGCTTGGTCTCCACGAGGAGCAGCTTCATGACAGCTTCCTTCCGGTGAGCGCGAGGAACGCGTCGTCGAGCGTGGCCTGCTCCATCCGCAGGTCTCCTGGAACGATCTGGTGCTGGGCCAGGATGAGCGTGACGGCGGCGGCGAGGTTGCCCGTGCCGCTCACCACGACCTGGTCGCCGCTCCTGGCGACCTCGCGCACCTCGGGCAGGGCCAGCAGCAGCCCGTCGTCGACGGGCGCCGACGGCCGGAACCTCACCCGCTGCTCCCCGCCCACCTGGGCGATGAGCCCGGCGGGCGTGTCAGTGGCGACCACCTTGCCCTTGTCGATGAGGGTGAGCCGGTCGCAGAGCCGCTCGGCCTCCTCCATGAAGTGGGTGACCAGGACGATCGTCACGCCGGAGTCGCGTACGTCCGCGACCAGCTCCCAGGTGTCCCTGCGGGCCTGTGGGTCGAGCCCGGTGGTCAGCTCGTCGAGCACCGCCACGCGCGGCCGGCCCACCAGGGCCAGCGCGACCGAGAGCCGCTGGCGCTGGCCGCCGGAGAGGTTCTTGAACGCCGTGTCGCGCTTGTCGGCGAGTCCGACCCGTTCGAGCAGTTCGTGCCAGTCCGCCGGGTTCGGGTAGAAGGAGGCGTACAGGTCGATGGCCTCCCACACCTTGAGCTTCTCCGGCAGCGCCGCGCTCTGCAGTTGCATGCCGAGCACGTGCCGCAGCTCGCCCCTGTTCAGCTGCGGGTCCAGCCCGGCCACGCGTACGGTGCCGCCGTCCGGCTTGCGGAGGCCGGCCACGCATTCCACGGTGGTGGTCTTGCCCGCGCCGTTCGGGCCGAGGATGCCGAAGATCTCACCCTCGGCGACCTCGAACGACACGTCCTCGACCGCCAGGTGGTTCGGGTACTGCTTGCGCAGGTTCCTGACTTCGATGACTTTCATGCTGTAGACGCTAGGAAGGGCGGAATTGTCGGGGAATCCGGCTGGATGCCGCGCAAGGGTGTAGTTAGGTGCAATGGTGGGACCGGCCCCGCTGGCTCAGACTGGGGGCATGCTGGTGCGAAGGTTCGGTCAGGTCGTGGCGCTGCTCGCGCTCCTCGTCATCGAGGTGCCCGCGATCGTGCTGAGCTTCGGCATGCTGCTGCTGTCGCTCGCCATAGGAATGATCTTCCTGTTCCCGCCGCAGGTCAGGATGGTCAGGGGGCTCGCCCGGCTCAACCGGCGGCTGATGCGGAAGTTCGCCGACGTCGACATCGAGCCGCCGTACCTGCCCGCACCCCCGCCTCCGGTGCGCCAGGCAGACGGCATGTACCGCTCCGACCGGACCCTCTACAAGACGCCGCGGATACCCGCCTGGAACAACCGGTGGAAGTGGCTGGTCAGCGACCCCGCCACCTGGCGTGACGTGCTCTGGCTGGTGCTCGACCCGGTGGTGAAGGCGGCGCTGGTGCCGGTGTTCGTCCTGATCCCCGGGCGCGGCCTGCGGGTCTACGCTCTCTGGAGCGACCTGCTGCTCGGCGCGACCGCCGCCAGCCGCCTGGCGAGCCAGGTGAGCCATCTCAAGCGGACGCGTAACCTCGCCGCCGACTCGCAGGCGGCCGAGATGCGCAGGATCGAGCGCGACCTGCACGACGGCACACAGGCCAGGCTGGTGGCGATCGGCATGACGCTGGGCGCGGTCGAGCAGCTCGTCGACGACGACCCCTCGGCGGCCAAGGCGCTGCTCTCCAAGGCCAGGGAGGCCTCGTCCGAGACACTGACCGACCTGCGCCGCGTGATCCGCGGCATCCACCCGCCGGTGCTGGCCGAACGCGGGCTCGCCGACGCCGTACGTGCCCTGGCCCTCGACAGCCCGATGCAGGTCACCGTGGACGTCGACCTGCCGCACCAGCCGGAACCTCCGGTGGAGGCGGCGGTGTACTTCGCGATCAGCGAGCTGCTGTCGAACGCCGCCCGGCACGGCGACGCGCGCTCGGCGACGGTGGACATCAGCTCCAACGGCCCCGACCTGCGCGTCACGGTCACCGACGACGGCATGGGCGGCGCCGACCCGGACAAGGGCAGCGGCCTGTCCGGCATCGAACGGCGGCTGGCGGCCTTCGACGGCGTGCTCGCCCTGAACAGCCCGCCCGGCGGCCCCACCACCGTGACCATGGAACTGCCCCAGGTCCTGCCCGACCACCTGGCGGGCAGCCTTTCCCGGATGCCGCGCTGGAAGTCGGTCACGGTCATCCTGCTCTGGGCCACGGCCTGGTGTCCGACGTTCCCTCAGGGAATCGTGGCGAGCATCTTCAAGATCTTCGACATTGACGAGAAGGCCTGGTTCCTCGCGCTGTACATGCCCGAGGTCTGGCAGTGGCCGGTCATCCTCGGCATGATCACCGTGGGCGTTCTCATGTACATCTTCGCCATCTGGCTTCCGTCCACCCACAACCGCGAGCGCTGGTTCGAACGCGTCAAACCGACCAGACTGTCGTGCTGATGAACGTACTGATCGCTGAAGACCTCTACCTGCTCAGGGACGGGCTCGTGCACCTGCTCCAGGCCCACGGCTTCTCCGTCGTGGCGGCCGTGGAGAGCGGGCCCGAGCTGCTGAAGGGTCTGCTGGAGCTCCGGCCCGACGTCTCGATCGTGGACGTACGGCTGCCGCCGACGTTCACGGACGAGGGCCTGCGGGCCGCGCTCGCGGCCAGGGAGAAGGTGCCGGGGCTGCCGATCCTCGTGCTGTCCCAGCACGTCGAGCAGCTGTACGCGCGCGAGCTGCTGGCCGACGGCTCCGGCGCGATCGGCTACCTGCTCAAGGACCGGGTCTTCAACGCCGGGCAGTTCATCGACGCCGTACGCCGGGTCGCCGAGGGCGGCACGGCCATGGACCCCGAGGTGATCGCCAAGCTGCTGGCCAGCAACGCCAGGCACGAGCCGCTGGCCGCGCTCACACCGCGCGAGCGGGAGGTGCTCGAGGCCATGGCGGAAGGGCGCTCCAACGCCGCCATCTGCCAGCGGCTCTACCTCAGCGAGAGCGCCGTGGCCAAGCACACGGCCTCCATCTTCGCCAAGCTGGGGCTCGCGCCGTCGGACGACGACAACCGCCGCGTGCTCGCCGTACTGGCCTATCTCAACAGCCGCTAGCTCTCCCATCCGGTACGGTCCCGCACCAGGCGATGGTCATCCGCCGGAGACCGCCCGGACTTGTCAGTCGCACCGGATATTTTCATAGAGGGACGGCGCGACGAAGGGGTGGTAACAGGTGAAGATCCGGGTTAACCGCGATGTTCTGGCAGATGCGGTGGCGTGGGCTGCCCGAGTGCTCCCTGCCCGGCCTGTGGTGCCTGTCCTGTCCGGGCTGCTGCTGGAGGCGGGCGGCGAGCTGACCCTGTCCGCGTTCGACTACGACGTCTCGGCCAGGGCGGCGATCGACGCCGACGTGGCCGAGGAGGGCCGCGTTCTCATCCCGGGGCGGCTGCTGGCCGAGATCAGCAGGAGCCTGCCCGCCGACGACGTGGAGATCGTCACCGAGGGCCCCGAGGCGGTCCTGACCTGCGGCAGCGCGGAGTTCGGGCTGATCACGATGCCGGTCGAGGACTTCCCGACCATGCCCACCATGCCGCCGAGCATCGGCGCCATCGGCGGCGGCGTGTTCGCCTCCGCCGTCGGCCAGGTCGCGCCCGCCGCCAGCCGGGACGACACGCTGCCCATGCTCACCGGCATCAGGGTCGACATCGAGGGCGAGTCCGTGGCGATGGCGGCCACCGACCGCTACCGCATCGCGGCCCGCGAATTCACCTGGCGCCCGGCCGGTCCCGACCTCGCCGTCTCCGCCATGGTCCCGGCCAAGGTGCTGGTCGAGGTGGCCAAGTCGCTGCGGGGCGGCGAGGTGTCGATCGCGATGGGCGACGGGGTGGCCGGGTTCGAGAGCGTCGGGCGCAGCACGACGGTGCGGCTGCTCGACGAGCAGTTCATCGACTACCGCGCCCGGCTGACCTCCGACTGGTCGATCAGGGCCGACGTGGCGGTGACGCCGTTCGTCAACGCGATCAAGCGGGTGGCCCTGGTGGCCGAGCGCAACACCGCGATCCGGCTGTCGTTCAGTCAGGGCCAGGTGCTCATCCAGGCGGGCGGCGGCGACATCGGGCGCGGCGCCGAGGTGGTCGACTGCGAGCTGCGCGGCGACGACATCCAGATCGCCTTCCAGTCGCAGTTCCTGCTCGACGGGCTGACCGGGATCGAGAGCGAGCTGGCCCGCATCAACATGGAGTCGCCGACCAGGCCCGCCCTGATCCAGGACGTGCCCGGCGACGCCCAGCCCGCCTTCCGCTACCTCGTCATGTCCCTGCGCCAGGCCTGAGCCGTCACTTCCGCCGGCCCGCGTCCGCCTGGCGCTCGGCGACCAGCTTGAACACCCTCTTGAACTCCGCGTACGCCTCCTCGCCCACGGCACTGGCGTGCTCCGCCTCCATGGCGGCGATGATGGCGTCCGACTTGACCATGTGGTCGCGCCCCTTCTCGGTGGGCACGATGAGCTTGGCCCGGCGGTCGGCCGGGTCAGGCTGCCGTTCCACGTAGCCGAGCTCCACCAGCTCGTCCACCAGCGTGCCGATCACCTGCTTGTGCTGGCCCGACTGCGCGGCAAGGTCCGTGGCCCTGCTGCCCTCCTCGTCCAGGTACGCCATCACCGCCCCGTGCCGTGGCCTCAGCCTGGGATGTCCCTGCTCGGCCAGCGTCTCGACCAGTTCGTGTTGCAGGCCGAAAAGAGTCCTGCTCGACAGGATGCCGAGATCGGGCTCGTCCTGCTTGCGCCGGCTCCTGCGCACCGTCACACCCTCCTTTTAGTCATCAATCTTGATTGTCACTGAATTTTACTATATCGTCGGCTGCATGAGCATCTTGATCACTGGTGCCAACGGCACCGTTTCCAGCGCTGTCCTTCGTTCCCTGACCGGCACCCCGGACGTACGGGTCCTGGTGCGTGACGCGGCCAAGGCGCCGTCGGGCGTGGAGGTGGCGGTCGGCGACCTGGACGACCCCGCCACGCTCGACCGGGCTTTCGAGGGCGTGGACACCCTGTGGCTGCTGACCGCCATGGGCCCGCAGGCGCCGCACGCCAGCATGAACGCCGTCTGGGCCGCCCGGAAGGCAGGGGTGAGCCACGTCGTGCGCATGTCGGCCATCGGCGCCGCCCATGACGCACCGACCCGCAACGGCCGCCTGCACGCCCTGTCGGACGTCGAGCTCGCGGCCTCGGGCCTCGACTGGACCGTCATCCGCCCGGCCTTCTTCATGCAGAACCTTCTCGGCTCGGTCAACGGCGACACCCTGTACGGCGGGACGGGCGAGGGCCGGCTCGGCATGATCGACGTACGCGACATCGGCGACTTCGCCGCCGCGGTCCTGCGCGACCCCGCACAGCACAGGGGCAGCACCTACACTCTCACGGGTCCGGCCAGCATCTCACTACGAGACGCCGCCGCCGAACTCACCAGGACGTACGGGACGCCGATCGCCTACCAGCCGGTCACGCCCGACGACGTTCGCCGGTCGATGCTGGACGCGGGCCTGCCTTCGTGGATCGCCGCGGTCACCCAGGAGTACATGACGGCGTACTCGGCGGGGTGGGGCGACTACACGACCCCCGACTTCGAGAAGGTGGTGGGCCGCCCGGCCCGGTCGTTCGCCGACTTCGCCCGCGACCACGCGGCCCAGCTCCGCGCATGACAGGTGCGTCGCATGCGAACAACTGAGCGGCGGATCCGGACCGATCCGCCGCCCTGTCCCACACCAAGCTCACGAACACTCGCAAGGAGAAGAACAATGTCACTGAAGAAGATCAACACCGTCCTGGCCGCCGCCTTCATCCTCTTCATCCTCTGGTTCGGGTCGCAGTACATCCTGAGCCCAGAGACGACAGCGCCGACCTTCGGCCTGCCGAGCTGGCCGTCCGGCGACGGCGGCGGCTTCCTGATCACCAAGGGAATCCGCGACGTCGTCATGGGCCTGGTCCTGGGCATCCTGCTGGTGACGGGCCACCGCCGGGCGCTGGGCTGGGCACTGCTGGTGGAGGCTCTCGCCGCGTACGGCGACATGACCACCGTGCTGGCCCACCACGGCTCCGTGGCCACCGCGCTCAGCGTCCACTGTCTGACCGCGACGCTGATGGTGGTCAACGGCCTGCTGCTGATGCGCGAGACCCGGGCGGTCACCGCGGCCCTCGACGCCGCCTGACGCCTGTCACGGGCCCCTGCCCGGACCCCGGCTCATCCCCGTCGACCTGGCGCAGGAGCCCGATCAGTGCTGAGCCATGTCCACGAAGCGGCTGTAGTGTCCCTGGAACGCCACCGTGACCGTCGCCGTGGGACCGTTACGGTGCTTGGCCACGATCAGGTCGGCCTCGCCCGCCCGCGGCGACTCGCGCTCGTACGCGTCCTCCCGGTGCAGCAGGATGACCATGTCGGCGTCCTGCTCGATGCTGTTGTGAACCGATATACCGTTGGCGACGAAGTTGTGGGTCCCCAGCACTGTGGCGTCATAGACCGGCTTCTCGCCCAGGCTCTCGACTGATGCGACTTCGTCCCAGAAGACGTCGTTCGTGGCCAGCATCTCCATCTGAGCGTCGTTCAGAATCGCCGCCACCCGCCCCAGGCGCTCCCGGCTGGGTGCGTGCTTCCACAAGGTGCTGCCGCAGAATTGGGTCCCCAGTTCGGCCGAGAACGCCCGATGGGTCATACCCTTCTCTGTCAGCACGTCACGAACACGGTCCCAGACCTCGCGGGGGACCGTGTCGAGGTTGGTGTTGCCCTTGGCTGCTCGCAGCGCTGGAAGGCAGCGAGCAGCATGCTTTGCCCGTTCGCCGTGCACGCCCACCTCCTCCAGGAACCGGAGCTGGTTCTCTGCGCCGTAGACATGCAGTTGATATCCCGGCCGATAGTTGCCCTTCTGTGTCGTTTTGACGCGAGTCATCACGTTGAACCGGAGTAGCAACCGCGCGATGTCGTCGATCAGACGCCGGCTCGTCGAAGCGTAGTAGATCCGCGGCTGGCCGAGCTTTTCGTCCCACCAGACGCACCCGTCGGTCGCCCACAGGTGTCGCAGAAATAGGGCGATCTGCTTTTTTGGCAGAGAGAAGACTCCCTGGGGGACGAACTTGTCGTGACTGCGAAGACCGAACAGACCCAGGCTGTCGAGCCAGGCTGCGATGGGGTTGCGCTTGCCGTGCGTGAGCCGGTAGGGGGCAGGCAGCCGCAGCGTGGTAACCCGCGCGGCGGCGTAGTCGTCCCGGACTGCGCTCACTCCGAAATGTGTGGCGGCCTCCGTCACCGCTTCCAGGCAAGCCTCGTCCTTGCTCGCATACCGAATGGGCTGGTTCCTGACGAATGAACCATCTCCGATCATGTGCCCCAGAAGGATGACCTCCTTTTCAGGCCACTCATCGAGATCCTGAGGTGCGGGGACATGGCGGGGAACGGCGAGGCGAGTGCCCGGGCCGATCTCACTCAGGGGGCACCAGCCGTCGTAGGTCATGAAGGGATGGTTGGCCGTCGCCTCGATCTCCCGGCCCGACGTCAGCCGTAGCCTGAAGACCTCCTTCGTACCACTGGGGAAGACATGCGTCATGGTGCGCTGCACCAGCCGCAACTTCTCATCCAGAGACCACACGGGGATGTCGCGTGCACCGGAATTCAGCAGCTCGCCGAGCGACACCTCCGCCCCTGTGTCGGCCCGAAGGACTCGGGTGCCCGCCGTCAGACATCCACTTTCGCGAAGGTCGCTGACTTGGGGGCGCTTGTCGGTGCGCTGCTCCGGCCCACGGTTGAGCTGGGAGATCGCGATGACCGGGACCTCGAGCTCCTTGGCCAGCAGCTTGATCGCACGAGAGATCTCCGAGACCTCGTTCTGCCGGCTCTCGGTCTTCTTCGGCGAGCTCATCAGCTGGAGGTAGTCGATGACCACGAACCGCAGGTCGTTGCGCTGCTTGAGCCGCCGGCACTTGGCCCGGATCTCCATCATCGACATGTTGGGCGAGTCGTCGATGAACAGCGGCGCCTCCGCCACCTCGCTCATCCGCCGGGCCAGGCGCGTCCAGTCGTCGTCGCCCATCATGCCCGAGCGCATGGCGTGAAGGGCAACCCGGGCCTCGGCGGACAGCAGACGCATGGTGATCTCGTTGCGCGACATCTCCAGCGAGAAGATGACCGTGGTCATCCCGTTCTTGATCGCCGCCGAACGAGCGAAGTCCAACCCCAGGGTGCTTTTCCCGATGGCGGGCCGGGCGGCCACGACGATCATCTGGCCTGGGTGGAGGCCGTTGGTGAGCTGGTCGAGGTCCTGGAAGCCGGTCGGCACGCCGACCATCTGGCCGCCGCGGCTGCCGATGGCCTCGAGCTCGTCGAGGGCGCCGGGCATGATGTCGGCCAGCGGCGCGTAGTCCTCCGAGGTGCGGCGCTCGGTGACCTTGTAGATCTCCGCCTGGGCGCGGTCCACGAGGTCGTCGACCTCTTCGTTCTGGCCGCCGTAGCCGTAGGAGACGATGCGGGTGCCGGCCTCGATGAGGCGGCGGAGGATGGCCTGCTCTCTGACGATCTTGGCGTAGTAGCCCGCGTTGGCCGCCGTGGGGACGACGGCCGTGAGGGTGTGGAGGTAGGCGGCGCCGCCCACTCTGGCCATCTCGCCGCGCTTCTGCAGCTCGTCGAAGACGGTGACCGCGTCGGCGGGCTCGCCCCGGCCGTAGAGGTCGGTGATGACGTCGTAGACCATCTGGTGGGCGGGGCGGTAGAAGTCGTCGGAGCGCAGGATCTCGACGACGTCGGCGATGGCGTCCTTCGACAGCAGCATGCCGCCGAGCACCGACTGCTCCGCATCGATGTTGTGCGGCGGGGTGCGCTCGAAACCTGGGCCGGCGCCCGTCTCCTCGTCAATGCTCACCGCGCCCCCTCGAACACCTTGCAGGCGGTCGCACCACCCCCACTTGTAGCCGACCAGTCTGACAGTTTCCCGGAGTCGTGTGCCGACTGGCAACGCGGCCTGTGGACAACCCTGTGGTCAAGCTGTGGACTACTCCGCTCAAGGTGTGAAAGGCCTGTGGACACAGACTGTGGATAACTCTGCCGATCTTCGGCGGAATGGCATCTGACCTGCGCAAACAATATCCACTGGCTGTGGAGGAAAGAAAGTTTCCCCGACAAGTCACGTAATGGCCATAATGGACAAATGCTCATTACCCCCAGGGACCGGGAGATACTCCGGCTGGCCGTGCCGGCGCTCGGCGCGCTGGTGGCCGAGCCGCTCTTCCTGCTCGCGGACTACGCCATCGTGGGGCATGGGCTGGGCACCACGGCGGTGGGCGCGCTGGGCGTGGCGGGCGCCGTTCTGTCCACAATGGTGAACCTCTGCGTCTTCCTCGCGTACGGCACCACGGCCTCGGTGGCGCGCCAGACGGGCGCGGGGAACCACACGCGGGCCATGCGCAGCGGTGTGGACGGGATCTGGCTGGCCCTGGCCATCGGCGTCGTCCTCATTGCGGTGTGCTGGCCATCGGCCCCGGTGATCGTGGAGCTGTTCGGAGCGGGCGGGGACCAGACCGCGCAGGCCGTGACGTACCTGCGGATCAGCCTGCTCGGCGCGCCCGGCATGCTGGTCGTGCTGGCCGGTACAGGGGTGCTGCGCGGGCTGCAGGACACGGTCACGCCGCTGGTGGTGGCCATCGGCTCGTTCATGCTGAACGCCGTACTGAACGCCTGGTTCGTGCTGGGCCTGCAGTGGGGCATCGCCGGGTCGGCCTGGGGGACGGTGCTGGCCCAGACGTTGGGCGCGGCCGTCTACCTGGCGGTGGTGGCCAGGGGCGCGATCAAGCTGGGCACGCCGCTCACGCCGGGTCTCGAAGGGGTCAAGCAGGCGGGCACGGCCGGGTTCGCGCTGCTCGTGCGCACTCTCTGCCTGCGGGTGGTGCTGCTCGCGGCCACCGTGATCGCCACCAGGATGGGCCAGGCCGAGCTGGCCGCGTACGCCATCGCCACCCAGGTGTGGACGCTGCTCGCCTTCGCCCTGGACGCCATCGCCATCGCCGGGCAGGCCATCACGGGACGTTCGCTCGGCGCCGGGGACGTCGCGGCCACCAGGGCCGCCACCAAGAGGATGGTGCAGTGGGGCATCTGGTCGGGCGCCGTGCTCGGCGTGCTGGTCGTCGCCGCCAGGCCGGTGCTGCCCGGGCTGTTCGACGCGGATCCGCAGGTCACCGAGCTGCTGCTGGCCGTGCTGTGGCCGGTGGCGGCGTTCCAGCCGGTGTGCGGGGTCGTGTTCGTGCTCGACGGCGTGCTGATCGGCGCGGGCGACCAGCGTTACCTGGCGTGGGCGGGGGTGTGGACGACGCTGGCGTACCTGCCCGCCGCGTTCCTCGCCTCCGGTTTCGGGGTCGTCGCCCTATGGTGCGCGCTCGGGGTGTGGATGGTCGCACGTCTGATCACTCTCGTACGCCGGGCCGCGGGCACCGAGTGGCTGGTGACGGGGGCCTGACCGCACCATCCCCGCAAACGCGGCCCCGCGACCCGGTCGAGCCGGCACGCGGGCTCCACCGGCGCTAGAGCCGCCTGGTCTCCAGCACGCTCCGCAGGAACTCCCTGGTCCTGGCGTTCTCCGGATCCGTGAAGATCTTCTCTGCGGGCCCCTTCTCGAGCAGCACGCCGCCGTCGAGAAAGCAGACCGTGTCGGAGATCTCCCGGCAGAATCCCATCTCGTGGGTCGTGAGGATCATCGTCATGCCGGACTCCTTGAGCTCCCTGATGATCCCCAGCACCTCCGTGACCAGTTGGGGGTCGAGGGCCGAGGTGACCTCGTCCAGCAGCATCAGCCTGGGCTGGGTGGCCAGCGCCCTGATGATGGCCACCCGCTGCTGCTGGCCGCCCGAGAGCTGGTCGGGGTACGCCCTGGCCTTGTCGGCCAGCCCGAACCTGACCAGCAGGTCATGCGCCTGCTCCTCGGCCTCCGTCCTGGCCACCTTGTGCACCTGGCGCGGCGCGAGCGTGATGTTGTCGAGCACGGTCATGTGCGGGAACAGGTTGAACGACTGGAACACGATGCCCAGCCGCTTGCGCACGTCGTCCACGTTCGCGCGTGGGTCGGTGATCTCCTCCCCGTCGAGCAAGATCGCGCCGTCGTCCACGGTCTCCAGCAGGTTGACGCAGCGCAGGAGCGTGGACTTGCCCGAGCCGGAGGCCCCGATCAGGCTCACCACCTCGTGGGGATGCACCTCCAGGTCGATGCCGCGCAGCACGCTGTGGCCGTGAAAGTTCTTCCACACCCCCTCTACGGTCAGAAGACTCATGCTCCGCGCCTCCTGCGCGTACGGGCCGCCAGATGGTCGGTGAACCTGGCCATGGGGATGGTGAGCAGGATGAACAGCAGCGCCGCCACCAGGTAGGGCGTGTAGTTGAACGTGCTGGCCGCGTGGATCTGCGCCTGCCTGAGCGCGTCGAGAGGCCCGATGGTGGCCACCAGCGCGGTGTCCTTCTGCAGCGAGACGAAGTCGTTCAGCAGCGGCGGCACGACCCTGCGGGTGGCCTGCGGCAGCACCACGAACCGCATGGTCTTGCCGTGGCTCAGCCCCAGCGAGCGGGCCGCCGCGAACTGGCTCGGGTGGATGGACTCGATGCCCGAGCGGAACACCTCGGCCACGTAGCCGCCGTACGAGAGCGTCAGCGCGATGATGCCCAGCGTGGCCAGGTCGGACGGGATGCCCTGCAGCCGGAGCGCGGGCAGCCCGAACCCGATCAGGTAGACCACCAGGATCGTCGGCACGCCGCGGAAGATGTCGGTGTAGACCGTGGCCAGCGCCCGAATCGGGAAGAACGCGGGCGTCCTGATCCCCCTGGCCAGCGCGACCAGCAGCCCCAAGATCAGAATCAGCGGCTCGGCGATCAGGAAGATCTTGATGTTGAGCAGGAAGCCGCTCAGCACGTCGGGCAGCGCCTTGGCGAACTCCCCGGGATCGAAGAACGTCTCCCGCACACGGGGCCAGCCGGGCGAGTTGGTGACGACCCAGACGACCAGCACGAGAAAGACGATCGTCGAGCCCGTCGCGATCGAGGCGGAGCGGCGGGCGCGCGACCTGCGTACCCGCTCCCGCTCGAGCTGCCGCTCTGACTTAACCCATTCGCCCGATGTAGCCTGGGCGCTCTCGTTCACCTCGACCCGCTCACTTCAGCTCTGGCGCGCCCGCGGCGGAGCCGAGCCACTGCTGCTCGATCTTGGCCAGCTCGCCCTTCGACTTCAGCGCGTCCACGGCCTTGTCGACGCACGGCTTGAGCGCGCTGCCCTTCTGCATGACCAGCCCGAACTCCTCGGGCGTGCCGCCCGTCGAGCTGAACTGCCCCACGATCTTGGACTTCTCGACCTGGGCGGCCGTCACGTAGAACGCCGTCGGCAGGTCCACGACCAGCGCGTCCACCTGCTTGTTCTTCAGCCCGTTCACGGCGTCGATCTGCTCGTTGTAGACGTTGGGGTCGGCGGTGGGCTGGATGATCTTCTTGACCGCGTCGAGCGAGGTCGTGCCCACCTGTACGCCGATCTTCGCGTCCTTGAGCTCGGCCAGGCTCTTCGCACCCGCGTACTTGCTCCCGTCAATGGCGACGATGGCCTGCTTGACGGTGTAGTAGCCGTTGCTGAAGTCCACGGCCTTGGCCCGGTCGGGCGTGATGGACACCTGGTTGACGTCGAAGTCGAACTGCTTCTCCCCCGGCGCGAACGCCGAGTCGAACTTCACCGTGCTCCACTGCACCTCGGTACGGTCGAAGCCCAGCTCGCCCGCCACGGCGAAGGCCACCGCGCTCTCGAACCCCTGCCCGTTACTGGGGTCGTCGTCCTTGAACCAGGGCTCAAAGGCGGGTTTGTCGGTCCCGATGGTCAGCTTGCCAGGGGTGATGAGCTTGAGCTGCTCCTTGGTGCACGCGGTGGACGGGGCAGGACCGGCCGTGGTGGCCGTGTTGTCAGCAGGCGCGCAACCGACGAGCGCCACGGCCAGCGCGAGCAGCATGAGGGGACGGGCCATGGCCAGAGCCTCCAGGGGGAAAACGCGAAAGAACGAAGGCATTCTACGCTGACCGAATAGGAAAATTACTCCCGAGGGGCGCCGCTGACCACGGCAATCGCCCCATATGCGGCCCGCGTAACGGCAGACCGGTCACCTGGGGCGGGCAATGCGAAAGCCCCCTCCGCAACGGAGAGGGCTTTCACCAATCGCGGTCGTCAGCCGGCCACAACCTCGATGTCCACCGGAGCGGACACCTCGGGGTGGAGCTTGACGGTGATGCGGTGGGAGCCGGTGCTCTTGATCGGGTTGACGATCTCGATGCGACGGCGGTCGAGGATCGGGCCACCGGCGGCCTTGACGGCGTCGGCGATGTCGCCCGTGGTGATCGAGCCGAACAGGCGTCCGGACTCGCCGGCGCGCGTGGTCAGGCGGACGCGCAGCGCGCCGAGCTGACCGGCGACCTCCTTGGCGGTGCCGAGGTCGCGGATCTCGCGGGCGTCGCGAGCCTTCCTGATGGTCTCGATCTGCTTCTCGGCGCCGCGCGTCCAGCGCATGGCGTAGCCGCGCGGAATGAGGTAGTTACGGCCGTAGCCGTCCTTGACCTCGACGACGTCGCCAGGGGCGCCGAGGCCGGAGACCTCGTTGGTGAGAATGAGCTTCATATCGACAGGCCTCCTTAGCGCGCGGTGCTCGTGTAAGGCAGCAGGGCCACCTCACGCGCGTTCTTGATCGCGGTCGCCACGTCGCGCTGGTGCTGGGTGCAGTTGCCCGTCACCCGGCGCGCACGGATCTTGCCGCGGTCGGAGATGAACTTCCGCAGCAGCGCCGTGTCCTTGTAGTCGACGTAGGAGATCTTGTCGTGGCAGAACAGGCAAACCTTCTTCTTCGGCTTGCGCAGTGCCGGCTTAGCCATCGTGGTGCTCCTTTCAGAGCCCCGCCTTCCGGGCGGGAATGGACTCGGGCTTGTGGACAGGATTTAGAAAGGCGGTTCGTCGCTGAAGTCGCCGCCGCCGCCGCTCTGCTGGCCGCCGCCGCCGAAGCCGCCGCCACCGCCGTAACCGCCGCCGCCCTGGGGCGGAGCGGGCGACGCGGAGGCCCACGGGTCGTCGGCCGGACCGCCGCCGAAGCCGCCGCCACCGCCACCGCCCTGACGGGAGGTGCGGTTGACCTTGGCGGTGGCGTTACGCAGAGACGGGCCGACCTCGTCGACCTCGACCTCGTAAACGGTGCGCTTCTCGCCTTCCTTGGTCTCGTAAGACCGCTGCTTGAGCCGCCCCTGCACGATGACCCGCATGCCGCGCTGCAGGCTCTCGGCGGCGTTCTCCGCCGCCTGCCGCCACACGTTGCAGGTCAGGAAGAGGCTTTCGCCATCCTTCCACTCGTTGGTCTGGCGATCCATGAACCGCGGAGTGGACGCGATGCGGAATCGGGCCACGGCTTGACCCGTCGGGGTGAAGCGCAGCTCCGGGTCGTCGACGAGGTTGCCGACGATGGTGATTACGGTGTCGCCTGCTGCCATGGCTAGCGCTCGCCTTCCTGCACGCCTTCGCTTGGGTTACGGCTCAATGTACGGGGCACCCCCGACAAAAGCCGGGGTTAATGCACGTCCGGACGCAGAACCTTGGTGCGCAGGATGCCCTCGTTGAGGTTCATCTGCCGGTCGAGCTCCTTGACCGTCGCGGGCTCCGCGGACAGGTCGATGACGGCGTAGATGCCTTCCGACTTCTTGTCGATGTCGTAGGCGAGACGGCGACGGCCCCAGACGTCGACCTTCTCCACGGTGCCGCCGTCGTTGCGGACCACGGAGAGGAACTGGTCGAGGGACGGCGCGACAGTGCGCTCATCGAGCGAAGGGTCCAGAATGACCATTACTTCGTAACGACGCATGCGGGACTCCAACCTCCTCTGGACTCTTGCGGTCACGACACTCTGCCGTGACAGGAGGACGCTGACGCTTGTGCCCGGGCGCCCCTTTCGGCAGCCGGGGTGATGGATCACCCATCACAACGCAGCGTGCCCCAGGTTACCAGCCGCGAGTACGTGGGAAGGCCTTTAGGAAACCTAGGGGGTGGTGACAGTGCCACACGTGCTTCAACCCTCCGAAAGGGAGCGGTTCAGGCTCACGCTCAACACCGACGGACATTCTCACCCTGTGGAAAACGCCCTGGCCGTGGCCGCGCTCGCGTGCGGCGTGGTGGCGTTCATCTCGACGTTCTGGGTATCCGCGCACATGATCTCGTCGTGGTTCGGCACGCTCGGCTTCGGTGTCGGCCTCTATTCCCAGTACGTGTCGGTGACCACGCCGCAGCGCTCGCTCAATATCATCGGCCTCGTGGGGTCGTTCGTCGGGGCCGCGCTCGGCATCGCCCACGGCGGTTTCCTTCCCCATCCATGAGCGACGGCCCCGGCGCACGTACTCCGGGGCCGTTCGATATGGGCTCACCTGCCGATGTGCAGGTTTATGCCGAGCAGGACCAGGAACCAGAGGAATATCGCCAGCAGCGCCTCCGCGACGTCCCTGAGCAGTCCGGGGGTGATGTAGTCGTACACCCAGGCCACGTAGATCCCGATCACCACGTAGATCAATAAGATCAGGCCACGCCAGCGCCATCGTGCCATGTCGCTTCTCCTCGCGTAGGGGGCGTCAGCCGACTTCCCGAACAGGCCCCCACCAAACCGCGTTCGATGGTCGCGCTCGCACGGGGCTACGTTGGTCACGCAAGCTGCCGCCCTCCGCCCCAGGCTCGCCGCTCCGGCGTAAGCTCGGTGACATGCTGCGCATCGGAGCCCACGTCGATCAGGATGATCCCGCCGCCCACGCCGCGGAGGTGGGGGCCGAGGTGGTGCAGTTCTTCCTCGGGGATCCCCAGGGGTACGACAAACCGGTGCTGCCCGCCAAGCCGGTCGAGGGCGTCGACATCTACATCCACGCCCCTTATCTGATCAACGTGGCCACGACGAACAACCGCATCAGGATCCCCAGCCGCAAGCTGCTCGAGCAGCACCTCAAGGCGGCCGCGGGCCTCGGCGCCAAGGGCCTGATCGTGCACGGCGGCCACGTCAACAAGAACGACGACCCGCAGACGGGGTTCGACAACTGGCGCAAGGTGTTCGAGCGCATGGAGTGCCCGATCCCCGTGCTGATCGAGAACACCGCGGGCGGCGGCAACGCGATGGCGCGCAAGCTGGAGCGCATCGCCCGCTTGTGGGACGCGCTCGACGGGTTCGACGTGGGCTTCTGCCTCGACACCTGCCACGCGCACGCGGGCGGCGAGGAGCTGGTCGACCTGGTCGAGCGGGTCAAGGCGATCACCGGCCGGATCGACCTGGTCCACTGCAACGACTCGCGCGACGACTTCGACTCCGGCGCCGACCGCCACGCCAACCTGGGCAAGGGGAAGATCGACCCCGACCTCATCCTGGCGGTCTGCCGGGCGGCCGGGGCGCCGATCGTGGTGGAGACGCCCGGCGAGGGCCAGGCCGACGACATCGCGTTCCTGCGGAAGAACCTCTAGGAAATACACACAGCCTGTGGATAACTTTCCTGGATTACTTAGACGAAAAAGCGGGTATAGAGATCAGCCTGCCCACGCGCCACTCAGGAACCGTCCCGTGTTGAGCAGCATGAGCGGCCCGAAGATCAGCGCGTACACGACCAGCACCCACGGCTTCCTGGTCGCGACCTTCGCGACCAGCACCCACAGCGGAAACCACAGCAGCAGCGAGCGCGGGATCGACAGGTAGTACGCCGACGTCATCAGCGCCGCCGCCTGCAACCCCGTGTAGACGAGCTCGCTCCACCTGCGCAGCAGGAGCAGCCAGATGAGCACCGCGAACGCCACCACCGCGCCCGCGATCTCCATCCGGAAGGCCACGGCGAAGTCGTCGGAGCCCATGGCCGAGCGCCAGGTCGTCTTCCACGCCTGCCACGGCCACGCGAAGTCGCGCCCCCATCCGGCTTCCTGCGCGTGCTTCCAGGCCAGCCAGTCACCCGAGCGGCTGTAGTGGTAGTACGAGTACGCCACCAGCGGCACGAAGGGCACGGCCAGCCACCCGGCCCGCCGTACGGGCTCCTTGTGCGTGAAGAACTCCACGACGAGCGCGACGGCGAGGAACAGCCCCGTGATCCGCACGCACGAGGCCCCCGCCGCGAGCAGCGCGGCGGCGGACCAGAGCCCCCGCCGGGCGGCCAGCCACGCCGGGATCGCGAAGGCCAGGAAGAGCGACTCGCTGTAGCCCGCCGCCAGGAACACCGCCATCGGGAAGAGCAGCAGCGCCAGCACCGCCATCCAGCCGGACGCGCCTTCCGTCTCGGCCAGCCGGGCCAGCGCCACCATGGCCACCGCCCCGGCGACCAGCGAGATCAGCAGCCCGGCCGCCGCCCAGTCCGGCACGAGGACGTGCACGGCCCGCAGCACCACCGGGAACCCCGGGAAGAACGCGGGCAGCCCCTCGTCCACCGGCCGGCCGGGCTCGCCGTCGTAGCCGTACTGGGCGATCGTGATGAACAGTCCGGCGTCCCACTGGCGCCACTTGCCGGCGTACGCGGTGAGCGCCGTCCCGAGCACCGTCGCCACCAGCAGCCCGGCCCGCGAGCCGAGCCAGAGCAGCAGCGCGTCCCGGGCGGCCGAGCGGGTGATCATCGGACGGCGGACGTCAGCGTGAACCGGTCGGGCGCGTCGTCGAAGACTCCGCCTCCCTGATCGTCGATGTCCGCCTGGCGCACCCGGTCCTTGTGGGGACGGAGGATGTCCCGCACCACGAACGCCATCATGATCCCGATCGTGATGACCCGCCCCCATACGGCGGTGAAGTACGTGTCGTCACCGATGCCCAGGTCGTTCCGGCTGAGCGGCGGCTGGGAGAGCAGGTAGAGCCAGATGGCGGCGAAGTACCAGACCTCGGCGAGCTGCCACAGCGCGAGCGGCTTCCAGTTGGGCCTGGCCAGCACGGCGAACGGCACCAGCCAGAGCACGAACTGCGGCGACCACACCTTGTTCGTCATCATGAACGCGGCCAGCGCCAGGAAGCAGATCTGCGCCAGCCTGGGCCGGCGCGGCGCGGCCAGCGTGAGCACGGCGATGCCCAGGCACATGATGGCCAGGGCCGCCATGCCGAGCTTGCTCACGTCGCCCTCGCCGAGGATGGCCCAGCCCTTGCTCTGGAAGAACAGCCACGGCGAGCCCCAGTCCACCCCGCGCTCCTGGGAGAAGACGTAGAACCTGCGCCAGCCGTCCCACGCCAGAATCATGAACGGCACGTTGACCACGAGCCACGTGCCGACGGTCGAGGCCAGCGTGACCAGGAACGGTCGCCATCGTCCGGTACGCCAGGTGAGCAGGAACAGTGCGCCCACGAACATTAAGGGATAGAACTTGGTCGCGATGGCCAGCCCCAGCAGCACTCCCGCCAGCGCCTGCCTGCGCCGTGCCCAGGCCAGCAGCATGCCCATCGACAGCGCGCCCGCGACCAGGTCCCAGTTGATGTAGGCGGCCAGCACCACGGCGGGCGAGACGGCGTACCAGAGCGCGTCCCACCGCCGCGCCGGCCCGGCCACCGCGGCCATCAGCAGGACGCCGGCGACCAAGGAGACACCGAGCAGGATGACCGTCAGGTCGTAGAACCTGACCGCCTGCGCGACCCTGTCAGGCGTGAGCGCCCTGGCGATCCAGCTGATCACCTGCATGACCTCGCCCAGCACGACCGGGTACTCGACCTGCTTGTCGAACGGCACGTGGGCGAAGTAGGGGTTCTGGGTCGCCAGCTCCCTGTCGAAGTACAGGGGGTAGATGTCGGTGTAGCAGAAGTTCGTGTACGTCGAGACCTGGTCGTTCCAGCCGCCGGCGCGGCACGGCAGCCGCACCACGTACGCGAGGGTCGCCCCCAGGGCCGCGATCACGGCCAGGGGGAGGTACGGCACGGCGCGCGCCACGAAGGGGGCGCGCGCCTCCGTGCTCGTCACCGTTCCTCGGACCTGGACATCGACGCCCACCCCGTGGGCTTCGGCGCGGGCAGGCGGCCACCACCGTTGCCGTTGCCGTGACCGTTGCCGTTGTTGCCGCCGGCCACGTCACCGTTGGCGGTCTGCGGGAACCCGGTGTCATCGCCGCCGTCGTCGATGGTGGGCTCCTCTGTGGGGGTGACGTCGTCGTTGCACGGGTTGACGAAGCAGTCCTGGTTGCCCTGGTCGCCCAGCGGGTCGTCGCCGGTGTCGAACGGGTCGTCCTCGGTCGGCTTCGGCGTGGGTGTCGGGCTCGGCACGATGTTCTCGGGCACCCCGATCTCGGCCCTCTTCGGGAACTGCTCGATGGGCAGGCCCTCGTGGGCGAGCGTCATGAACTTGTGCCAGGTGGCCGTGGGCGGACCGGCGCCCTCGAAGCCCAGGGACACCTCGTACGCCCTCGAGTAGGGGTTGTCCCTGTTGTACTTCGTGCTCGGCTTGCCGCGGGGCGTCTCCGGGCAGCTGGAGTTGATGGGCTGAACGACCGTGCCCTTCTTCGTCTTGCACTGCTCGCGGTAGAACCCGACAGCGGCGGAGATCTGCGGCGTGTAGCCGACGAACCAGGCCTCTTTCTCATTGTTGTTCGTGCCGGTCTTGCCGGCGGCCGGCCGGTTGCCCAGGCCCTGGCCCGCCGCGGTGCCGCTGCGCAGCACCTCCTGCATGGCCACCGTGGCGTCGGCGGCGACACCGGGATCGACGACCTGCTTGGAGGCCCGCTGCTCGGGGTAGACGACCTGCTTGCCCCGCCTGACTTCCTGCACCACGTGGTACTTGGTGTACTTGCCGCCGTTGGCGAAGATGGAGTAGCCGGCGGCCTGCTCGACCGCGCTCACCGGAGCGCTGCCGATGGCGAACTGGTAGCTGTGCTCCTTGACGTCCGCTTCCATGCGGTCCTGGTTGAACCCGGCCGACTCGACGAGGTTCTTCACTTCATCGATCTTGCCGGGCAGCGCGAATGCCATCGACACGTACGCCGTGTTGACCGACTGGGCGGTGGCCTTGATCACATCGATGGATTGGCCGACGTTGTGGCTGTTCCTGATGCCTTCCTTCTGGATGCCGGGGATCTCCTTCGGCACCGTCTCGTTGCCCGGCACGTAGCTCTTGAGCGAGTAACCGGCCTGCAGCCAGGCCGCCAGCACGTACGGCTTGAACGCGGAGGCGGCCTGCTTCTTGGCGTCGAAGGGCTCGTTGAACGGGTCCTTGACGTAGTTGCTGCCGCCGTAGAACGCCAGGATCCGGCCCTTCTTCGGGTCAACGGCCGCCAGCCCCGCGTGGTACTCCTTGCTCATGCTACGGGTCGTGCTCTGCACCGCCTCCTTGGCGGCCAGCATGAGCTTCCGGTCGAAGGTCGAGGTGATGTGGTAGCCGCCGCTCCTGACCGCGTCGGGAGTGAGACCGCGCTGCTTCAACTCCTCGAGGACCTGCATCACCATGTAGCCCTTGAGCCCGCCGAGCTCGTTCTCGTTGCTGTCCTTGCGAAGCTTGGGCCACTTGGCGGTCTGCGGAAGCTGGCCGTACCTGTCGGGCCACTGCTCGGCCATGTACTTGATGGTGGTGTTCCAGCGAACCTTGAGCGCGGGGGCGTCAGGCTCCCAGTTGGGCTGCTGGATGCGCGCGGCGAGATAGGCACCCTGCTCGGGAGTCAGCTTCGCGGCCGTGACGCTGTCACCGAAGTACGCCTTGGCGGCGGCCTCGACGCCGTAGGCCCGGCCGAAGTTGACGGTGTTCAGGTAGTTCTGGAGGATGTCGTCCTTGGACAGCTTGTCGTTGAGCTTGACCGCGACGAAGATCTCCAAGACCTTGCGCTTGAGGGAGACTTCCCTGTTGAGGCCGTCGTAGTAGTTACTGGCCATCTGCTGGGTGATCGTCGAGGCGCCCTGCAGCTGCTGCCCGGTCGCGGTCATGTAGAGCGCGCGGGCCATGCCGGAGATGGAGATGCCGGAGTCCTCGTAGAACGTCTTGTTCTCGATGGCCACCGCGGCGTCCCTGACCGTCTGGGCCATCTTCGAGATCGGAACGATCTCGCGCTTCGTGCCGAGCTTGGCGATCTCTTTGCCGTCCCGGTAGTAGATGGTGCTCTGCTCTGCGAGCGCCTCGGCCTTGGCCTGCTCGGCGTCCGGCACCGGCGTGTTGGCGTACGCGATCATGATCATGCCGAAGAGGCCGGCCGCGAGCACCACGACCCCGGCCACGACGATCTTCCAGCTCGGTATGAACCTGCGCCAGCCGCCCTTGCCGCCCTTCTCGGTCGGCGGCCCCGGGGGTTCGGGAGGCCCGCCCTCGCCCCGCCTGCGCGAGCGCCGCGGCGCGTCGCTGACGATCGTCTCCTGGTTACTCAGCGTGCGCGGGTCCTGGCGGGCGCGCGAGCGCGGCGGCGGCTGGTCGCCGCGTCCGGGCGACTCGTCGTACGGCTGCGCCGCCATGGCCCCGGTCTGCTCGTAAGCGGCTTCCGGACGACGCGGCGGCTCCGCCGCTCCCCATGCCGGTTCGCCGGTTTGCGGGGGAGAGCCGGCGGGCACAGAACGGGATGAGCTGGAACGACGGCGCCTTCCCGGGCGGCCCGTCCCCTCATTCATGCTGTTACTCAACACGTCCTCGCATCGTCGTCGGAACATAAACGGCGGTTGGGCGTGAGGTTCTCGCCGCCCTCGGTCATCACGCTTGGCCGGCTGGATCAGGCGGTCCGTTGCCAAGGACGTACGAAACCGTCAGGTGGTTCCAGGAACAACCTT
This sequence comes from Nonomuraea helvata, assembly GCF_039535785.1. Lineage (NCBI taxonomy): Bacteria > Bacillati > Actinomycetota > Actinomycetes > Streptosporangiales > Streptosporangiaceae > Nonomuraea > Nonomuraea helvata. The sequence continues at coordinate 1,785,848 of NZ_BAAAXV010000009.1, read as the reverse complement.
GGCAGACCTCGACCACGTACACCCGGAACTCATCGTAATCATGAGCCATTGCGATGAGTTCTGACGCGACCTTTGCCTCACCGGCATGCCGTCCAAGCGAATCGCCGTAGACATAGGTCACGTTGGTGACGTTCTCCCTCTCGCAGACCGGGCAGAGGCGTTCGGTCGGCTCGCCGAAATAGCGCGCCGCGCGAAGGAGGTACGGCTGTGCGTCACAGACATCGCCGCGCGAGGATCGCCCCGCGCGTAGAGAGCGGACCACCGCCCGTTTCGCCAGGCCGTAATCCACCACCCTTCGCTGTGACCACATGAGCGCCAGACTACGGCGTTTTGCGACTCCATCCCAACGGCTTGGCATATTCGGAGATTGCAGCCATATAGCGGGGCGACGTATCCTCAGGATGTATCGGCTCGATACATCGACGCGAGAGGGGGCGGTTCCGGTGGGCGGCGGACAGGGCAGGGTCTTGGAACTGGCCGTGCTCGGGTCACTGCACGAGACTCCGCTACACGGCTATGAGCTGCGCAAACGGCTCAACGCCCTGCTGGGGATGTTCCGCGCGTTCTCCTACGGTTCGCTGTACCCCTGTCTGCGGTCACTTCTGACTCAGGGCCTCATCGCGGAGGAGCAGCCCGCTCCTGCCACGATCGTCGGCGGCCGGTCGAAGATCGTTTACAAGCTGACCGCCGAAGGCAAGGAACGGCTGCAAGAACTGCTGACGCAGGCCGGTCCTTCCGCCTGGGAGGACGAGAGCTTCGGTGTGCACTTCGCGTTCTTCCGCCACACCGAGGCAGAGGTCCGCCTGCGCATCCTCGAAGGGCGCCGCAGCCGGTTGGAGGAGCGGCTCGACGCGGTGCGCACGGCGCTGGCGCGCACCAGGGAGCGTCTCGACAGTTACACGCTCGAGCTGCAGCGTCATGGGCTCGAGTCGGTCGAGCGCGAGGTGCGCTGGCTGAACGAGCTGATCGCAACAGAGCGTCGGGCCTCGTCTGAGGAGAGGCCCGAAGGAGATACCACGTCAACTGATGAGTAAGGGAGCGAGTGCGATGGGTTCGGTTCGCGTGGCCATTGTCGGTGTCGGCAACTGCGCGTCGTCGCTGGTCCAGGGCGTTCACTACTACAAGGACGCCGACCCGGACGTACGGGTCCCTGGCCTGATGCACGTGAAGTTCGGCGACTACCACGTCGGCGACGTCGAGTTCGTCGCGGCGTTCGACGTGGATGCCAAGAAGGTCGGCCGGGACCTGTCTGAGGCGATCGTCGCCAGCGAGAACAACACGATCAAGATCTGCGACGTGCCCCCCACGGGGGTGACGGTCCAGCGCGGCCATACCTTCGACGGCCTGGGTGAGTACTACCGGGAGATCGTCGAGGAGTCCGACGAGGCGCCCGTCGACGTGGTCCAGGTGCTCCGTGACAACCAGGTCGACGTCCTGGTCTCCTACCTGCCGGTGGGTTCGGAGGAGGCGGACCGCTTCTACGCGCAGTGCGCCATCGACGCCGGTGTCGCCTTCGTGAACGCGCTGCCGGTCTTCATCGCCTCCGACCCGGTGTGGGCGGAGAAGTTCACCGAGGCCGGCGTGCCGATCGTCGGTGACGACATCAAGTCGCAGGTCGGCGCCACGATCACGCACCGCGTGCTGGCCAAGCTGTTCGAGGACCGCGGGGTGGAGCTGCTGCGCACGTACCAGCTCAACTTCGGCGGCAACATGGACTTCATGAACATGCTGGAGCGCAAGCGGCTCCAGTCGAAGAAGATCTCCAAGACGCAGTCGGTCACCTCGCAGATCCCGCACGAGATGGGCAAGGCCGACGTGCACATCGGGCCGTCGGACCATGTGCCGTGGCTGGACGACCGCAAGTGGGCGTACGTGCGGCTCGAAGGGCGCTCGTTCGGCGACACGCCGCTCAACCTCGAGTACAAGCTCGAGGTCTGGGACTCGCCCAACTCGGCGGGGATCATCATCGACGCGGTGCGGGCGGCCAAGATCGCCCTCGACCGCGGGATCGGAGGTCCCATCCTCTCGGCTTCCTCGTACTTCATGAAGTCGCCGCCGGAGCAGTACTCGGACGACGAGGCCCGGGAGTACGTCGAGAAGTTCATCCGGGGCGAGGTCGAGCGCTGACCCCTCGCTGACGTGGCGCCGGGCCCCTCATCGCGGGGCGCGGCGCCACGCTACAGGCGTGCCGCAGGGGGCAGCTCGGACGGCGAGGCAGGCTCCCAGGACGTCGGGTCGGAGCCGAGCTCGTCGAGCAGCGGCACCTGCTCCCGGCACCAGGGCGAGATCGCCAGCAGCCCGTTCAGCACCCCCTCGGTGAAGTCCTTCCACGGCATCCACCGCGTCTCCCCCACCTCCTCGGGGTTGGGCACGACGGGCGAGGAGACCGTGACCCGGTAGACCGGGCAGAGCTCGTGCTCGACGATCCCGTTGGCCATGACGGCGCGGTAGGCGAAGGTCGGCAGCATCAGGTCGATGCTCTTCACCGCGAGCCCCAGCTCGTAGGAGAGCCGGCGCTCGACCGCCCGGTCCACCGGCTCGCCCGGCAGCGGGTGGCCGCAGCAGCTGTTGGTCCAGATCCCCGGCCAGGTGACCTTGCGGTCCGCCCGTCTGGTGAGCAGCACGCGGCCTTCGTGGTCGAAGACATAGCTGGAGAACGCCAGGTGAAGGGGCGTCTCGCGACCGTGCACCTCGGTCTTGGGCGCGGTGCCGAGTGCATGGCCGGCGCTGTCGACCAGCACAACGTGTTCCTCAATCGTCACGCTATGAAGCGTACGAGATCATGCCGACCGCTCGTAACCCATGAGCCACCTGCAGTGCGAACATCTCCCGGCATCGTAGGCGACGCGCGGAGGACTAGGCTTGCGGCGTGTCGTTCGTCGCCGACCTACGTGTCGTCCTGCGGGGGAGAGATTTCCGCCGGTTGTTCGCCACCCGGCTGATCTCCCAGTTCTCCGACGGGATCTTCCAGTTCGGCGTGACGGGGTTCGCCTTCTTCAGCCCCGAGAGCCAGACGACCGCGCTCGAGGTGGCCGCGGGGCTGGCCGTGCTGCTGCTGCCGTACAGCGTGCTCGGGCCCTTCGTCGGCGTGTTCATCGACCGCTGGTCACGACGGCAGATCCTGGTGGTCGCGCCCATTGTGCGCGGCGCGCTCCTGCTGGTGACGGCGGGGCTGGTGGCCGCCGACGTGCCGGATCCGGTGTTCTACGCGGCGGCGCTCGGGGTGCTGGGAGTCAACAGGTTCTTCCTGTCCGCGCTCGGCGCCTCACTGCCGCACGTGGTGCCGGCCGACCGGCTGATGGCGGCCAACGCGGTCGTCCCCACCTCCGGCACCGTGCTGACGTTCGTGGGCGCGGGCGTGGGGTTCCTGCTGCGCGAGGTGTTCGGCGGCGCGGACCGGGGCGTCGCGCTGCTGCTGGTGGCCTCCGGCGTGGTGTTCGGGCTGAGCGCGCTGGTGGCCAGGACGATGGCACGCGACCTGCTCGGCCCCCAGTACGACCCCAGGAAGCCGCAGGCGCGCGAGGCCATGCGCAACGTGCTGATCGGGCTTGTGGACGGCGCAGGGCACCTCGTACGCCACCGCGTGGCCGCCGCCACCGTGGGGGCGATGGCCGCGCACCGCTTCCTCTACGGCATGGCGACCGCGCTCGGCATCATCCTCTACCGCTACTACTTCACCGACGGCGACCCCGAGGCCGCCCTGCGCGGGGTCAGCCTGGTCGTGGCCACGTCCGGCTTCGGCTACTTCCTCGCCGTGATCATCACCCCGTACGCGACCGCGCGGTTCACGATCACGCGGTGGGTGTCGATCGCGCTGTCGGCGGCCGGGGTGCTGACGGCCGCGCTGGTGCTGCCGTTCCAGGAGTGGGGGCTGCCGGCGGCCGGGTTCGTGCTCGGGGTGGCCGGGCAGAGCGTCAAGATCTGCGCCGACACCACGGTCCAGCGCGACGTCGAGGACATCTACCTGGGCCGCGCGTTCTCCATCTACGACATGCTCTTCAACGGCATGTACGTGCTGGCCGCGGCCCTGGCGGCGGTGATCCTGCCCGCCAACGGCAAGTCCTACCTCGCCGTCGCGATCATCTCCGTCGGCTACCCCGTGGCGGCCGTCGTCTACCGGATGATCATCCGCCAACGCCGTTCGACCGAGCCCACTCCGTCAACGCCTCGGTAGCCGCCTCCTTGCCGATCATGCCCTTGTCGAGCCTGAGGTCGAGCAGGAACTTGTAGGCCCGCCCCACCACCGGCCCGGGACCGATGCCGAGGACGCGCTGGATCTCGTTGCCGTCCAGCTCAGGGCGGATCTTGGCCAGCTCCTCCTCCTCGGCGAGCCTGGAGATGCGCTCTTCGAGGCTGTCGTAGGTGCGTGACAGAGCCGCCGCCTTGCGCTTGTTGCGCGTGGTGCAGTCGGCCCTGGTCAGCTTGTGCAGCCGGTCCAGCAGGTGACCGGCGTCTCGCACGTAACGGCGTACGGCGCTGTCGGTCCACTCCCCCGTGCCGTAGCCGTGGAAGCGCAGGTGCAGCTCCACCAGCCGCGCCACGTCCGACACCACGTCCTTGGGGAACTTCAGCTCCGTCATGCGCTTCTTGGTCATCTGCGCGCCGACCACCTCGTGGTGGTGGAACGACACCCGCCCGCCCGGCTCGTGGCGGCGCGTCTTCGGCTTGCCGATGTCGTGCAGGAGCGCCGCCCAGCGCAGGGGCCGGTCGGGCTTACCGTCCTCCTCCTGCGCGATGGCCTGGTCGAGCACGGTCAGCGTGTGCTCGTAGACGTCCTTGTGGCGGTGGTGCTCGTCGATCTCCAGGCGGAGCTTGGGCAGCTCGGGCAGCACGTGCGCGGCCAGCCCGGTCTCGACGAGCAGCCGCAGGCCCTCGCGCGGGTTGGCACCGCAGATGAGCTTGTCGAGCTCGTCGCGGATGCGCTCGGCCGAGACGATCTCGATGCGCTCGGCCATCTCGGTCATCGCCGCCACGGCCTGCTCGTCCACGTGGAACCCGAGCTGCGAGGCGAACCTGGCGGCCCGCAGCATGCGCAGCGGGTCGTCGCCGAAGGACTGCTCGGGGGTGCCCGGGGTGCGCAGCACCTTGGCCCGCAGGTCGTCGAGCCCGCCGTAGGGATCGACGAACTCGTGCCCGGGCAGGCGCACGGCCATCGCGTTGACCGCGAAGTCGCGCCGCTCCAGGTCCTCCTCGAGCGTCTCGCCGTACATGACCTCGGGTTTGCGCGACTTCGGGTCGTACGACTCGCTCCGGTACGTCGTCACCTCGATCAGCCAGCTGCCCTTGCGCAGCCCCACGGTGCCGAAGTCGATGCCGATCGTCCACACGGAGTCGGCCCAGTCCCTGACGATCTCCAGCACCCGCTCGGGGCGGGCGTCCGTGGTCAGGTCGAGGTCGTTGCCGATGCGGCCGAGCAGCAGGTCGCGTACGGGGCCGCCGACGAGGGCAAGCTCGTGCCCCTGCGCGGCGAAGAGGCGGCCGAGCTCGTCGGCCACCGGTGCGATCTTGCGGAACAGGTCTGTCATGGCCCGTCGCTGGCTGTCAGTCAGAGTTGAGTCGGACAAGCGGATTGGTCCTTCTTGTGCTGCCGAAACATATCCCCCGAGCCACACCGGGTCGGGGTTACCGTCGGTCTTGGGACCGTCGGGGGCCATGGAACAAGGCAAGGAGGACTATATGAAGGACGCCCTCGCGATCCACCGCTGGCTCCTCGCACACCAGGTCCATCATGAGATCGTACGCCTTCCGCGTCCCATGACTTGCGCGGAAGACCTGCCGGAGGCGGTCTCGGCGGCACCCGACAGGTGCCTGATGGTCACTGTGCTCGAAGTCGCCACGAGGGTCGGCCGCGAGGTCGTCATCGCGTTCACCTCCCCCGTGTCGGCGCCGCCACCGCTGGGAGCCGTCGGCGGAGTGCTGGGTGTACGCCGGGTGCGACCGGCCCCGGCCCACGTGGTCAACGCGGCCACCGACTACGCGAACGGGCTGGTGTGCCCGCTGCTGCTGCCGGAGTCGCTGCCCATGTTCGTCGACGACCGGCTGCTGGACGACGACGATCCGGTCTACGACGATCCGGTCTACACAGCCACCGGCGAACGGCACACCGCGCTCGGCTTGCGCATGCCCGACCTGTTGGCACTCCTGCCAGGCAAGATGGTCGACCTGCGCGCAAAAGGATCACGTGAGGCGGTCGCGCGGCGGCACTGAGCCCGTACCATTGCGGGCGTGCGTCGTCGTACTCCAGCTCGGGCATTCGCGTGATCCGTAAGGCCACGCTGCTCTTCGCGTTGCTCGCCTTCACCGTGGTGGCGACCGCGCCGGGCGCGGCTGCCACGAAGACCGCGAAGGCGAGCAGGCAGAACATTTCCCTCTCGATTTCGTCGATCTCGCCACAGCCGGCGACCTCGCGGGCCGATGTGATCAAGTTCACCGGCACACTGCGCAACAACTCCGGCGCGCCGATGAACGGCCTGAGCGTACGCCTGCGTTACTCGCCGCAGAGGTTCACCAACCGCGCCAGCATGGCCGCCTACGAGAGCGACCAGAATCCCACGGCATTCCTGGGCAACCTCTCCCCCACCTCCCGCTTCGACGTCCAGGCGCTGGCCGCGGGCGCCCAGGTGACCTGGGAGTTCATCGCGACGCCCGCGCAGCTCACCTACCCCGCGATCCCCTCGTTCGGGGTCTACCCGGTGGCCGTGGAAGTGTCCCAGTTCGACACGGGGATCACCGCGCAGCGCACGTACGTCACCTACGCGCCGCCCACGGTGCCGAAGCTGCCGCGCAACAAGCTCGCCATCGCCCTGCCCGTCATCGACCAGCCGCACCGGGCGACCGACAGCCCCCTGTTCCTGGACGACAAGCTGAGTCAGTCGGTCACCGGCAAGGGGCGGCTCGCCGATCTGGCGCGCATCGCGCAGGGGGCGTCCGAGAAGATCAGCTGGTTCGTCGAGCCCGGGCTGCTCGACGACCTCACCACGATGTCGAAGGCGAAGTACCAGGTCAAGACCAAGGACGGCGTCCAGGACAGACCGGCCAGCGCCGAGGCCGCGAGCTGGCTGACGACCATGCGCACCGCGCTGGCCGCCTCTTCGGTGTTCGCGGTCCCGTACGCCGATCCCGACGTGGCCGCGCTCGCGCACCAGGGGCTGGACGCGCAGCCCGGCAAGGCGATCGCGCTGGGCAAGCAGCGGCTCGGGGCACTGCTCGGCCACGAGGTCAAGACGGACGTCAACTGGCCGCCCGCGGGCGTGCTCGACGCCGACGCGCTCGACCTGCTCTCCGTCAGCACGGACAAGGTCGACAAGGTCCTGCTCAACCCGACCACCCTGCCGCCGCAGCCGCCCGTGCCGTTCACGCCCGATGCCGCCGCCACGCTCGACTCGGTGAACGGGCCCGTCACCGCATTGGTGGCCGACGCCGGGCTGAGCAAGCTGTTCGAGCCGGCGGCCGGCACATCGACGCTGCTCAGCACGCAACGCTTCATCGCCGAGACCGCGATGATCGCCGCGGAGCCCGGCCAGACCTCGCCCAGGTCGATCGTCATCGCCCCGTCGCGCCGCTGGGACCCCAACCCGAAGCTCGTCACCGCGCTGCTGAAGGCCGCCGACAAGCTGCCCTGGCTGCGGCTGACCCCGCTGGACTCGCTGAAGGCGACGAGACTGGCCGTCCCGCGCGCCGGGCTGACCTACACCGATCAGGACCGCAAGAACGAGCTGACCGCGAAATACCTCGCCCCGGTCACGGACGTCACCGCGAAGGCGCAGCTCACCTCCCTGATCACGGAGAACAAGGCGCCGTCGGCCTTCGACGCGGCGGTGCTCAGGCTGACCTCGTCGGCCTGGCGCAACAACACCCGCGCGGGCCGCTCGGCGTACAAGCTGGTCAGCACCGCGGTGACAGATCAGATCAAGAAGATCCAGATCACCGGGTCGGGCCCCAACCGGACGCGGACGCTGGCGGGCAGCAGCGGCGCGATCCCGATCAGTGTCAAGAACGAGCTGGGCGTGCCGATCGCCCTCTACATCGACGTCACGTCCAACAACCCCGAGCTGTTGCAGGTCAACTTCGCGCAGAAGGAGCCGATGACGATCGGCCCTCGGCAGAGCGGCATGGTTCAGGTGCAGATGAACGCCGCCCCCGACACCAGCGGCGACGCGATAGTGACCGTCCAGCTCAAGACCGCCGACGGCCGGCCGTACGGCGAGCCGCAGCGGCTGACCATCCGCACGACCGGCTATACCGGGATCGCCTCGGTGATCGTGGGCGCCGCGCTGACCGTGATGCTCGCCGCCGTGGTGACGCGGGTGCTGCGACGCAGGTCGGAACGGAAGCTCGCGCGCGCAGCCAAGACCCGGGAGAGTGAGACCGTATGAGCCGCATGCTTCGGGCCAGCGCCATCATGGCGGCGGGCACGATGGTGTCCAGGGTCACGGGGTTCGTGCGGACCATGGTGCTGGCCTACGCCATCGGCACGTTCGCGCTGGGTGACGCCTACAACGCGGCGTACGCGATCCCGTACAGCATTCTCGACCTGCTGCTCCTCGGCGTGCTGAGCAGCGTCGTGGTGCCGATGATCGTCCGCGCGCAGCAGCACGACCCCGACGGCGGCCGGGCGTACGAGCAGCGGCTGCTGACGCTCTCCGCGGTGGCGCTGATCGCGGTGGCGGTGGTGGCGGTGTTCGCCGCGCCGCTGCTGATCGATCTCTACACCGACTGGGCTCCGACCAGCGACAAGTACGTGGCCGCGGTCACGCTGGCCCGCTTCATCCTGCCGCAGCTCGCCTTCTTCGGCGTCGGCGCGGTGGCCGGCGCCATCCTCAACACCCGCGACCGCTACGGCGCCCCCATGTGGGCCCCCGTGGCCAACAACCTGGTCGTCATCGGGGTGTTCCTGATCTACGCCCTGCTGGGCATCGGCGGCGACATCAGCAAGGTCGGGACCGGCGGTCTGGCGCTGCTCGGCCTGGGCACCACGGCGGGCATCGTGGCCCAGGCGGTCATCCTCATCGTCGCGCTCAAGCGGGTGGGGTTCGCCTTCGTGCCCCGCTTCGACCTGCGCAACGCCCGGCTGGGCGAGATGGGCAGGGCGGGCGTCTGGACGATCGGCTACGTGATCGTCACCCAGCTCGGCTTCATGCTGACCACCAACCTCGCCAGCGCGGCGGGAGACGTGGTGGACGGCCACGGCATCAGCCCGTACACGCTGGCTTTCCAGCTCTTCCAGCTCCCGTACGGCGTCATCGGCGTCTCGGTGATCACGTCCATGCTGCCCAGGATGAGCCGGGCCGTCGGCGAAGGGCGGCTCGACGACGTGCGCAGCGAGTTCGGGTCGAGCGTGCGGCTGATCTGCTCGCTCATGGTGCCGGTGTCGCTGCTGCTCATGGTGCTCGGTCCGGCGATCACCGTGCCCATCTACGGTCACGGCACCAACAGCGTCGCCAACGCCGTCTACATCGGCAACGTGCTGCAGGTGTACGGGCTCGCGCTGGTGCCGTTCGCGCTGTTCCAGCTGCTGCTCCGGGTCTTCTACAGCTTCGGCGACACCCGCACGCCGGTGTTCATCGGCGCGGGCACGACGGCGGTCAACGCGGTTTTCATGCTGCTGTTCAACGCGCTGCTGCCGGCCCGCTACACCGTGATGGGGCTGGCCCTCGCGTACGCCATCGCGTACGCGCTGGGTGGGCTCGCCGCCTGGTGGCTGGCCAGCCGCCGGGTCCGAGGGCTGGGCGGCTGGACCATCGGCATGGCGCTGACCAGGATGTACCTCGCGGCCATGCCCACCGCCGCGGTGGCCCTGGCGGCGGTCTGGGTGGTCACGGGAGTGTTCACCGGGCTAGGGTTCGTCAACTCCCTGATCGTGCTGGCCGTGGGCGGGGGCCTGGGATTGCTGCTCTATCTCGGCGTCGCCCACAGAATGCGCATCCCGGAGGTCAATTCCATCGTTGGGATGGTCGCGGGGCGGGTAGGTCGGTAAAGAACGCGGGCCGATTCCACTCGGCACTACCATGGAGCCCGACACGCGCGAATGGAAGCAGGAGGGGCGTGGGCGGATCCACCCGGCATAGCGTGCCTTCGTGGGACACCACCACGCAGGTGATTCAAGTCATGACCACGCCCGATCGGCCAAGCGGAGTGAGCCTGTGAGCACGTCGGCCGTCGAACCCGGCACCCGTCTGGCCGAGCGTTTCCGGCTCGAGGACCGCGTCAGCGAGTCCGACGGCGCCACGCTGTGGAAGGCCATCGACGAGATACTCGCGCGTCCCGTGGCCGTCCACACGTTCTCGCCCGACTTCCCCCGCGTCCACGAGGTCGTCACGGCCGCCCGCGCCGCGAGCCGGCTGACCGACCCGCGCCTGACGCAGGTGTTCGACGCCGCCGAGGAAGAGAAGGCCGCGTACGTCGTCAGCGAGTGGGTCACCGGCGAGTCCCTGACCGACCTGCTCGCCTCCGGCCCGCTGGAGCCCGAGCGGGCCGCCGGGCTGGTGGCCGAGGCGGCGGAGGCGCTCGCGCACGCCCACGAGGCGCAGCTCTACCACCTGTGCCTGCGCCCGTCCCACCTGGTGTGGACGACCGGCAACACGGTCAAGGTGCTCGGCGTGGCCGTCGACGCGGCGCTGTCCGGGCTCACCACCGACCAGCCGGCGCTCGACGACGCCGAGGGCCTCGGCCGGCTGCTGTACGCGGGGCTGACCGGCCACTGGCCGGGCGACGAGGAAGAGGGCGGGCTGCCCGCGGCCCCCATGACCGACGGCCACTTCTGCACGCCCCGCCAGGTCACCGCCGGGGTGCCGAGCTACCTCGACACGGTCACCGTACGCGCGTGCCTGCCCGAGGCCCGCAAGGGCCAGGGCGCGCTGGCCAGCCCGTCCCAGGTCGCCGAGGCGCTGGCCGACGTGGCCAGGCCCATGCCGATCCCGATCTCCTACCCCTCGACCCCCGCGGTGGCCTCCGCCTCCCAGACCGAGGGCCTCGACATCGCGCACCGCCAGCAGCTCACGATCCCGCCGCTGCCGCCCACGCCGCGTCCTCCGCGTAACGGCGGCGGCAGCACACTCAACCGGGTGCTGATGACGCTGGTCGTGCTGCTCGTCATCGCGGCCGTCGGAGTCGGCGCCTGGACGATCGGCCGCAGCCTGGGCAGCCCGACCACGCCCGAGGCGAAGGGCGGCACCCCCAGCTCCTCCACGTCGGCCTCGGCCGAGACCCAGGTGGTCAAGCCGAAGAAGGCGCAGGGGTTCGACCCGCTCGGCGACAAGGACGAGAAGTCCGACATGGCCGGTCTGGCCATCGACGGCAAGCCCAGCACCCTGTGGAAGACGGAGGGCTACACCAGCGCGGACCTGGGCAACCTCAAGGAGGGCGTCGGCCTGCTGCTCGACATGGGCAAATCCATGCAGATCAGCGATGTGGTCGCTACGCTGTCCGATGCTTCGGGTGCGACGGTCGAGCTCAAGGTGGGCGACTCGCCGGAGCTCGGCTCACTGAAGACGGTGGCCACCGAGAAGAACGCGGCAGGCAAGACCACACTGACCCCTGATCAGCCGGCAACCGGTCAGTACGTTTTGATCTGGTTTACTCGTGTTCCGGCAGATGCGGGCAACTTTCATGGCACCATCTATGAAGTAGTGGTGCATTCTCCCGGATCGGCATAATCAGGAATCCCTCTTGTGAACTCCCCACCCGAGACACCCTCAGCAGCGGAGCGGCCGGCGGTCACAGACGCCGAGCTGCTGACCGCGCATATCAACGGGGATCCACACGCCTTCAGCGAAATCGTCAAGAGACACCGCGACCGTATGTGGGCGGTCGCCCTGCGTACGCTCGGTGACCCTGACGAGGCCGCCGACGCCGTGCAGGACGCCTTCGTCTCCGCCTACCGCAAGGCCGCCACGTTCCGCGGCGAGGCGGCCGTCACAACCTGGCTCCACCGGATCGTGGTCAACGCCTGCCTCGACCGGATGCGCCGTAAATCGGTCCGACCCGTCGCGGACGACGAGTTGATCGAGGCCGCCGAGCGGGATTCCCCGCTGCCTGACCAGACCCTCGAGCGCGAGGTCTCGATGGAGGTTTCGGCCGCGCTCAAACTGCTGCCCAGCGACCAGCGGGCGGCGCTGGTGCTCGTCGACATGATGGGCTACTCGGTCGAAGACGCAGCTCAGGTGCTCCAAGTGCCGAGCGGCACGGTGAAGAGCAGGTGTGCGCGAGGGCGCGCGAAACTTGCCCCAATTCTTTCGCATCTGCGGAACCGATCGGACCTCAATCGCGTCTCATCCGCGAAGGGAGCAGAACTTCGTGACGGGTGATACGCACTACGATCTGGAAATCCTGGCCGAGTTGGCCGAGGGTCTCCTAGACGTCGACACGGCGCGCCAGGTCCGCGGGCATCTCGCGGTCTGCGACCCCTGTGGGGAGCTTCTGGCAGACCTGGCGGCGGTTCGCGAGGTGCTCGCGGCGACCCCCACACCGGCTATGCCGATGGGTGTCGCACTGCGCATCGACAAGGCCTTGGCCGCCGAGGCGGAGTCCCGGCGGGGAGGTGTCGGCCTCGTGGAACCACCCGACTGGGATGAGCTCATGCGGGACTCCCCGTGGGAGCGACCAGTCGAGGTCGCCGCTGAAGAGGCCCCCCAGCCAGCCCCAGAGCCGGTACGCCTCGGAGTGGTCTCCGACGACGGCACGATCGTCCCGGCCAAGCGCCGGGCCTCGCGGCGGCGCCGATGGGCGATGCCCGCGATCGCTGCCGCGGCGGCCGCCGCGGTGGTGGGCGCGGTCGTGACCTCGACCAGCCTGCTGGTAAGCGCCGGCGGTGGCACGGGAGCTCGCAACGGTGGTGTCCAGGCGCAGCCCGCGCCCCCCACCACGTCCGCGACTCCGTCCCACCAGCGGGCCACGTCGTACGGGCTGACCGACAGCGGCCACAACTACAGCGACCAGGACCTGCGCCAGCCGCTCGAAGGCATGTTCGGCTTCCAGCGCATGGTGCTCGACGGCTCCGACGACGCCGGCAAGGTCGACAAGTGCGTGAGCCGGGTGGCGAGCCGGTCGAAGCTGCCGACGTACGCGGTGGACCAGGGCCAGTACAACGGACAGGAGGCCCTCATCGTGGCTTCCTGGAAGGACAAGGCCACGCAGAAGCTGCGCATCGACATCGTGGACCCGTTCAACTGTAAGAACCTCCGAAAGCCCGCTCTGGGCCACTGGTAGGCAGAACACGCGTAAAGAGCCCGCCTCGGCGGGCTCTTTCGCTGTGTAGGGGACCGGCGTGTGCAGGGCAGGGAATCACGGCGGCCTAGGATCTGTTGAGGCGGGTGCAACAGCAGACGAGGAAGGCGTGGAGCGTTGAGCGACGTTCGTAACGTGATCATCATTGGATCCGGCCCAGCTGGCTACACCGCGGCCGTCTATTCCGCGCGCGCCGAGCTCAAGCCGCTGGTCTTCGAGGGCTCCGTCACAGCCGGCGGCGCTCTCATGAACACCACCGACGTGGAGAACTTCCCCGGGTTCCCCGACGGCATCATGGGCCCCGATCTCATGGACAACCTGCGCAAGCAGGCCGAGCGGTTCGGTGCCGAGTTGGTGGCCGACGACGTGGTCGAGGTTGACCTGGAGGCCAACCCCAAGGTCGTCAAGACCCACACCGACACTTACTACGCCAAGTCCGTCATCCTGGCGATGGGTTCCGGCTACCGGGAGCTCGGCCTGGAGAACGAGAAGCGCCTGTCGGGGCACGGCGTGTCCTGGTGTGCGACCTGTGACGGCTTCTTCTTCCGCAACAAGGACATCGTGGTCGTCGGCGGCGGCGACACGGCGATGGAGGAGGCCACGTTCCTGACCAGGTTCGGCCGCATGGTGACGGTGGTGCACCGCCGCGACGAGCTGCGGGCCAGCAAGATCATGCAGGAGCGGGCGTTCGCGAACGACAAGATCCGCTTCGTCTGGGACTCCGAGGTCGTGGACGTGCTCGGCGACACCCACGTCGAGGCCGTGAAGCTGCGCAACGTCAAGACCGGCGAGGAATGCGAGCTGGCCACTGACGCGTTGTTCCTGGCCATCGGGCACGATCCGCGTACCGAGCTGGTCAAGGGGCAGATCGATCTCGATGAGGACGGCTACGTCAAGGTGGCCTCGCCGTCCACGGCGACCAACATCGACGGCGTGTTCGCCGCGGGGGACGTCGTCGACCACACCTACCGCCAGGCCATCACCGCCGCCGGCACCGGCTGCGCGGCCTCGCTCGACTCCGAGCGCTGGCTGGCCCACACCGAGAAGTAAGTAAGGAGCGCACCGTGAAGGCTGTCACCGACGCCTCTTTCGCAGCTGACGTACTCAAGAGCGACAAGCCCGTGCTGGTCGATTTCTGGGCCGAGTGGTGCGGCCCGTGCCGTCAGGTCGCGCCCATCCTCCAGGAGATCGCCAACGAGCACGGCGACAAGCTGGAGATCGTCAAGCTCAACATCGACGAGAACCCGGAGGTTCCGCGCCAGTACGGTGTGCTCCAGATCCCGACGATGAACGTCTACAAGAACGGAGAGGTCGTGAAGCAGATCATCGGCGCCAAGCCGAAGGCCATGCTGCTGCGCGAGCTCGACGGCATCATCTGACCCGCTCTCCCGCGGTCGCGCCCGGCCCCCCGCTCTCTGTGGCGGGGGGCTTTCGCGTTGTCTGTCGTACGGCGCTGAGTGGTCGTCAGACGGGACGTAGGGCGCGTTCCGGACTCATGGAGCCCAGGAGCCGCTCCAAGGCCACCTCGACGTCCTCACGCCACGAGACGGCGGTCTTGAGCTCAAGCCGGAGCCGAGGGAATCGCAAATGAGGACGAACCGTCTTAAAACCAACAGAAAGGAAGTATTCCGCCGGAACTAGGCAACTAGGCTCTTCCCACTTGAGGTCGCCAAAAGCTTCAATGGCTTTCACCCCGCGCCTGGTCAAGTCTTTGGCCACCCCCTGGATGAGCATTCGCCCCAGCCCGCCACCCGAGAACTCCGGAATGATGTGCGCCGTCATGAGCAGCACCGCATCCGCGCTGACCGGCGAGGTGGGGAAGGCCACGGAACGAGGGCTGTAGAGCGGCGGGCTGTAGAGCACGAACCCCGCGGGGACCCCGTCGACGTACACGATTTTCCCGCAGCTGCCCCATTCGAGGAGTGTGCCGGAGATCCAGGCCTCCTTCTCCAGCGTGGGATCTCCTGACTCCACTGCCCGCTCCCCGCTCACCGGATCGAGCTCCCAGAACACGCACCGTCGGCAGCGCCGAGGCAGATCTTCGAGATTGTCCAGGGTTATGTTGACCAGCCGGCGCGACAACTACGGCCCCCTGTCGTTGACCCGGAAAAACGCGCGAAAACCGCGTCCACAGGTGGCATCGTAGCCCAGTGGAGATGCCGCCAGCGGACACCACGACGGTCGAGCCCGTCACGGGCGACATGTCCGGTTAGCGTAATCTGGTATTTCAGTCCGATATGACACCTAGGAGGTGGGCCGTGACAGGAGAGCTGGATCACGGTCAGACACCCGCGACTCAAGGGTCGCGCATCGACGCATACGTCGATCGGTACGCCGCGCGAGCTACCGGGATGGTCGCCTCCGAGATCCGAGCTCTTTTCGCCGTCGCGTCGAGGCCCGAGGTGGTCTCGCTCGCGGGCGGCATGCCGTACGTCACGGCTCTTCCCCTCGACATGGTCGGCGAGCTGGTCTCCGACCTCGTCACCAGACGCGGCCCCGTCGCGCTGCAGTACGGTTCCGGCCAGGGAGACCCGCACCTGCGTGAGCAGATCTGCGAGGTCATGCGGCTGGAGGGGATCCACGCCGGGGCGAACGACGTGGTCGTCACCGTCGGGTCGCAGCAGGCGCTCGACCTGATCACCCGCATCTTCATCGACCCGGGCGACGTGGTGCTCGCCGAGGGTCCCTCGTACGTGGGCGCGCTGGGCACGTTCGCCGCCTATCAGGCAAAAGTCGTTCATATCGCTATGGACGATCAGGGCATCGTGCCCGAGTCGCTGGCTCAGACCATCTACGCGCTGGAGACGGCCGGGGCGCCCATCAAGTTCCTCTACACGATCCCGACCTTCCACAACCCCGGCGGCGTCACCCTGAACATCGCCCGCCGGCAGCAGGTGCTCGACATCTGCCAGCGGGCCGGGGTCCTGATCATCGAGGACAACCCGTACGGGCTGCTCGGGTTCGACGGGGAGCCCATGCGGGCCCTGCGGGCCGACAATCCGGACGGCGTGGTCTACCTGGGGTCGTTCTCCAAGACGCTCGCCCCCGGCTTCCGCGTCGGCTGGGCGCTGGCCCCGCACGCCATCCGCGACAAGCTCGTGCTGGCCATGGAGTCGGCCGTGCTCTCGCACTCCTCCTTCACCCAGCTCGCCGTGGGCCAGTACCTCGCCACGCAGCCGTGGCAGGAGCAGATCAAGACGTTCAGGGAGCTCTACCGCGAGCGCCGCGACGCGCTGCTGGACGCGCTCGACTCCCTGATGCCCCCCGAGGTGACGTGGACCCGTCCCGCCGGGGGCTTCTTCGTCTGGGCGAGCCTGCCTGAAGGGCTCGACTCGAAGGCCATCCTGCCGCGGGCGGTGGCCGAGCGGGTGGCGTTCGTCCCCGGGACCGGGTTCTACTCGGACGGGAGCGGCGCCCGGCACATGCGGCTCTCGTACTGCTACCCCGAGCCTGACCGGATCCGGGAAGGGGTGCGGCGGCTGGCCGGCGTGATCGAGCAGGAGATGCAGCTGCGCGACACGTTCGGCACCGGCTCGGTCCGCGACCACCTGGGCGTCGACACTCCCGGCCCCGATCTGGCCTAGCGCCGCTTCTCGGGCGGGGCCTGCCGGCCCCGCCCCTCTCCGCATGCCGCTGGGCGGACGCGCCATGGCCTCGGCACCGTGCCTGGCGACGACGCCATGGCGGTACGGTTGGACAGCGGCGCGTGCGATCAGCGGAGGAGAAGTGATGAGCGATCTGGGCCACGTGCTCGTGCTGGCCGGAGGTCTCTCCTACGAGCGAGAGGTGTCGCTTCGCTCCGGTCGCCGAGTCAGCGAGGTGCTGCGTGCGGCGGGCGTCGATGTGGAGACCCGCGACACCGACGCTTCCCTCGTGCCGTCGATCCTCGCGGACCCGCCGGACGCCGTGTTCGTGACGCTGCACGGTGGCGCGGGCGAGGACGGCGCGATCCGTTCCGTCCTGGAGCTGCTCAACGTCCCGTACGTGGGCGCCGACCCGGACGCGTGCCGGGTCGCGTTCGACAAGCCCACCGCCAAGGCCGTCGTGCGCTCCGTCGGCCTGCGGACGCCCGAGTCGGTCACGCTGCCGAAGGAGACGTTCCACGACCTCGGCGCCACGGTGGTGCTGGGCCGCATCGTGGAGCGCCTCGGCCTCCCCCTGTTCGTCAAGCCCGCCCGGGGCGGGTCGGCGCTGGGCGCCTCCATCGTCCGCACGGCGGAGGAGCTGCCCGCCGCGATGGTCGGCTGCTTCGCATACGGCGACACGGCGCTGATCGAGCGCTACGTGGAGGGCGTCGAGGTCGCGGTCTCCGTCGTGGACCTGGGCAACGGCCCGGTGGCCCTGCCGGCCGTGGAGATCGTCCCGGACGAGGGCGTCTACGACTACGCGGCCCGCTACACGGCCGGGCACACGGAGTTCTTCGCTCCTGCTCGCCTTTCGGCCCAGGCGGCCGCGGCCTGTGCGGAGACGGCGGTGACCGCCCACACGGCGCTCGGTCTCCGTGACGTCTCCCGTACGGATCTGATCGTCGACGCGTCCGACATCCCGCATTTCCTGGAGGTCAACGTGGCACCGGGGATGACGGAGACGTCGCTCCTGCCGATGGCCGCCGAAGCCGCGGGCCAGGACCTCGGCGACCTCTGCCGCACCCTCCTCCAGAACGCGGCCTCCCGCTCCCACGCCTGACCCTCTCTCACAGCGCGGCGCGGTGCGCCCCGGCCGATGGCGCCGGTCCGCCAGCACGACCTCGCCGCAGCGGGCACTTTGGCGCTTCTGCCGCCTGCTTCCAGTGAGCGACCCGATGCGGCACCACGCAGCCGGTCCGACGCCACAGTGCCTGGCCGAAGACCGCTCCACGCAGCCGGCCGACGCGGCTCGGGCAAGCAGTGCCCCTG
This sequence comes from Nonomuraea helvata, assembly GCF_039535785.1. Classification (NCBI taxonomy): domain Bacteria; kingdom Bacillati; phylum Actinomycetota; class Actinomycetes; order Streptosporangiales; family Streptosporangiaceae; genus Nonomuraea; species Nonomuraea helvata. The sequence goes on along the minus strand of NZ_BAAAXV010000009.1, from coordinate 1,767,729 downwards.
CGCGCCATCCCCCTTCCCTCAGCAGAGGGGGCACTCTGTCGTCGGACTCTCTGGTGCTGCACCGCCCGATACGACGGCACAGGGCGCGGTAGCGCGTGGCACGCCCACCCCTTGCCCCCTCGCGCCCGCAGGCCGGACGGACGACGGGGCCGGACGTCTGTCGAGAGCGAGTAAGTAGCCTTACCGTGTGCTGATCGATTCGATGTACCCGAAGAGCTTCGCCAGCGACAACCACGCAGGCGTGCACCCGGCCGTCCTGGACGCCATAGCCGCCGCCAACCGCGGAGACGCGCCCGCCTACGGTGACGACCGGTGGACGGCGGTGTTCGAGGACAAGATCAAGGAGGCGTTCGGCCCGGGCGCCGAGGGGTTCGCGGTGCTCAACGGGGCGGGCGCCAACATGGTCGGGCTGTCCTTGACGCTCGGCCGCTACAGCTCGATTCTCTGCGCCGACAGCGCCCACATCGCCACCCATGAAACGGGAGCGGCAGAGCGCCTGCTCGGCGTCAAGCTGGTGACGATCCCCACCGAGCACGGCAAGCTCCGCCCGGACGACATCAAGTCACAGCTGGACGTGATCGGCAATCCGCACATCCCCCAGCCCTCGGTCGTCTCCATCTCTCAAGTCACGGAGCTCGGCACCTGCTACTCCCCCGACGAAATCGCCACTCTCGCGGAGACCGCACATGAGGCAGGCCTGCGCCTCCATGTGGACGGCGCCAGGCTCGCCAACGCCGCCGCCTACCTCGACTGCGACCTGAAGTCCATCACTGCGGACGTCGGCGTTGACGTGTTCAGCTTCGGTGCCACCAAGAACGGCGCCCTTGCCGCGGAGGCGGTGGTCGTCCTCGACTCCTCGCTGGCTCCTGGCATCCCGTACCTCCGCCGCCAGTCGCTCCAGCTCGCCTCGAAGATGCGTTTCATCTCGGCCCAGCTGTCGGCGCTGTTGACGGACGGGCTCTGGCGCGAGAACGCGTCGCATGCCAACAAGATGGCCGCCCGGCTCGCGGACGGCATAGCTGATCTGCCTGGCGTCTCCCTGACCTACCCAGTCCAATCCAACGCCGTCTTCGCCACCCTTCCGCCCGCCCTCGCGGAGAGCCTCAGGGGCCGCTACCTCTTCCACTACTGGGACGAGCCCGCCGGCATCGTCCGATGGATGACCGCTTTCGACACGACCCCGGAGCACGTTGACGACTTCCTGAGCGACATCCGCAAGGCCGCCCTCACATAGACACCGCGACCACACCGGCCGCTGTTTCACGTGAAACACGCGCCCTCGCACGGCTCCCTGTTTCACGTGAAACAGGGGCCGAGAACGGATGCCTCGCGCTATCGACGGCGGAAGCGCGGGGAGAGAGGGCGGGCGGCACGTTTCACGTGAAACATAGGTGCCGAGTCTGCAGCGGCACTGGTTTCACGTGAAACACGGAACCAAAGGACGGTCAGTCTTCGGCTTCTCGCATCGCGCGGACGGCCTCCGGTGCCATGGTGCCGATGATGCGCTCAAGGTCGTCGATGGTGGCGAACTCGACAACGATGCGGCCCTTGCGCCGCCCCAGGTCCACCTTCACCTTGGTCTCGAAGTGGTCCGAGAGGCGGTCGGCGAGGTGCGTCAGGCCGGGGGCCGTAGGCTTGGCCACCTGGCGTTCGCGAGCGGGCTTCCCGGCCGCCTTGGCGCTCCCCATCGCGACGATCTCCTCCACCGCACGCACCGAGAGGAGCTCCGCCACGATGCGCTTGGCCAGCTGTATCTGCTCTTCTGGGCTGCTGAGGCCGAGGAGCGCCCGGGCGTGACCCGCGCTGATGACGCCGGCGGCCACCGTGCGCTGGACTTCGGGAGGGAGATTCAGAAGGCGGAGGGTGTTGGTGATGTGAGAGCGGGAGCGGCCGACCTTCTGGGCCAGCTGCTCGTGCGTCGCCTGGAAGTCATCGAGGAGTTGCTGATAGGCGGCGGCTTCTTCAAGAGCGTTCAGTTGCTCACGCTGAAGGTTCTCAATGAGCGCGTCCCGGAGCAGATCGGTGTCCTGGGTGTTGCGGACGATCGCCGGAACTGCGTCCAACCCGACCTGCTGACACGCTCGCCAGCGCCGCTCCCCCATGATCAACTCGTACTGGCCGCCTCCGACGGGCCGGACCACGATCGGCTGCAGGAGACCGACCTCCCGGATGGAGGCCGCCAACTCCTCAAGACGCTCATCGTCAAAGACCTCACGCGGCTGGCGCGGGTTGGGGACGATCGCGTCGAGCGCGACCTCCTTGAAGTACGCTCCGGCGATCGGCTTCGGACCCGTCTCCCCCGTTGAACCGTTCGACGAGGCCGGCGCCGTCCCCGAACCGTCAACGATGGGACCGGTCGGGATGAGCGCCCCGAGCCCCTTGCCCAATCCCCGCCGCTGCTGACTCACTGCGTCTCCTCATCCACCCGGTCGATTCCGGTCACTCCAGGAGAGGTTACCGTTGCGCGCCCTGCGCGGTGCCCCCTCGCCACACACGGACCCGCGGTATTTACACCGACACGGCCACAAACCCACCAACCAGACCGACCAAGCTGACCCAACGGGCGACTACCTCCGGACACATCCGCCGGGGAAGCCCTCACTCCTCCGCCACCCAGCCGGGCGGCCACCTCGCCGCCCCGCCGTGTCACGAGCCCGCCCTGCCGTCTCACGAGCCCACTCCTTCGGCTCAGGGGCACGTGGTGTTGCGGACCGCAGTGTCACTGGCCACCGCGCCACATGGCATTGCCCCACCACCCCACCGCGCCAGGTGGCATCGCATCGCGGCGCTGTCGCACCGCAGGTCCAGCGCACCGCAGGTCCAGCGCATCGCGGGCCCAGCGCACCGCAGGCCCAGCGCACCGCGTGGCATCGCATCGTGGCCCGTCGTATCGGGGGGCATCGCATCACAGGCCCGCCCTTTCACAGGCGCGCCATTTGGCTGTGCCACGATCGTGGTGCGGGCGCCGGTGGCGTGGAGCAGCGCAGCGCCGTCTCAGCGGCGGCGGGGCCGGCACTGTCAACGTGGCGGTGCACCGGCGTCGTCTCCGGGCCGATAGGCCGACGCCGTCATCATGGTGACGGCGGGCGCCATCTTTGTAGTCGTGGGCGGGCGCCGTCTGCGTAGTCGTGGGCGGGCGCCGTCTCTGCCCGTGTGATAAGCCAGCACCGCCATCGTGTCGATGGCCGACGCCATCTCACCGACGGCGAGCCAACGCCATCTCGCTGACGGCGGACTGGCTCCATCTCACTGACGGCGGGCGGGCGCTGTCTCCGTGGTGGCGATGGGCCGTTCGTTGGCGAGGTGAAGGCTTCTCGTCGGGACCGCTGCGGGATGCCTACCCGCACGCGAAAATACCGCGACGGCATGCAGAGCATCCGTGGCGGCATACAGGCGGACCCGGCGGAACGAACCGGGGCTGGGTGTGCTCTCTCGGCCTTAGTTCAGAGTCGAAGAAGGGCGTCGGCGAAGGCCGGTCAGGACACGGTGGCGCGGTGGGCGATTTCGCGGGCCGCGTCCATGTACGCCATCGCCCCGCTCGACCCCGGGTCATAGGTCATCACCGACTGCCCGTAGCTGGGCGCCTCGGACAGGCGGACGCTGCGCGGGATCACCGTGTTGAGCACCGTGTCACCGAAGTGCGCCCGCACCTCGTCCGCCACCTGCGAGGCCAGACGGGTGCGCCCGTCGTACATCGTCAGGACGATGGTCGAGAGCTTCAGCGTCGGGTTGAGGTGGGCCCGGATCAGGTCCACGTTCCTGAGGAGCTGCCCGAGCCCCTCCAGGGCGTAGTACTCGCACTGGATGGGGATCATGACCTCGTCCGCCGCCACCAACGCGTTCACCGTCAGCAGGCCGAGCGACGGCGGGCAGTCGATCACGATGTAGTCCAGCTCGACCGCCTCGTACGCCGCCAGCGCGCGCCGCAGCCGGGCCTCGCGGGCCACCAGGGAGACCAGCTCGATCTCCGCGCCCGCCAGGTCGATGGTGGCCGGTGCGCAGTAGAGGTTAGGCATGTCGGGGACCTGCTTGACGATGTCCGCCATCGGAAGGTCGTCGACGAGGACCTGGTAGACGTCCGGCACGTCGCCCCTGTGCTCCGTGGCCAGGGCCGTGGAGGCGTTGCCCTGGGGGTCGAGGTCCACCACGAGGACGCGCTGGCCGTGCATGGACAGCGCGGCGGCGATGTTCACCGACGTGGTGGTCTTGCCCACACCGCCCTTCTGGTTGGCAACCGCGATCACCCTGGTCTTGGGCGGGCGAGGCCAGGTGCCGTCCCCGTCGCTGGGGGTCTGGGCGGCGGTGGGGGTTGCAGATGTTTCACGTGAAACCACTGAGCTGAGCGCCTCTCGTACCAACGGCGAATCGCCGGGGTTCAGGGGGGTCTGGGTCACGATGGCCATCCTTTCAACCAGTGGTGTGCCGGTGTCGGGAATTGACTGTCGCGACACGCCCTTTTCGGGCCAGCCAACCCCGTTTGGACTCTCGGACGGACGGCTGCCCGGCCAGCCCAGACCGCTTGACGCGACTGGCACAACCGTCACCTCCCTCGTCGCCGCCTGGCCCGCTCCGGCGCGCGACCCGCTACCACCCGAACCAGTGTTGCCGGCGGCTCGACCTTACCGCGCCCGACCGTCACGAGCTCGGCCGATCGGGCTCCGATGGCCCGCAATTGGGGCTCCGCCTCGGCGAGCTCCTCGGCGGCGCGCTCCCCCTTCATGGCGATCAGCTCGCCACCCTCGCGAAGCAGCGGCATGGCCCACTTCAGGAGGCGGTCGAGCGGCGCCACCGCGCGGGCGCTGGCGACGTCGAACTCGCGCTTGCCCGCCAGCTCCTCCGCCCGCCCGCGCAGCACCTCGACGTTGTCGAGCTTGAGCGCCTCGACGCACTCCTCCAGGAACACGGTACGGCGGAGCAGCGGCTCGAGGAGCGTGACCGTGATGTCCTGACGGACGATCGCCAGCACGAGCCCCGGCAGCCCAGCGCCGGAGCCGATGTCCACCAGGCGTACGTCCGGGGGCACGGCCTCGGCCACGACCGCGCAGTTGAGCAGGTGGCGGTCCCAGATCCGGGGCACCTCACGCGGGCCCAGCAGCCCGCGGACCACGCCGGGTCCCACCAGCAGCTCGGCGAACGCGTTCGCGCGATCCCAAGCCTCCCCGGTGAAGACGTCCCGCGCTATGTCCGGCGGCGCCGGAAGCTCATCGCTCACTGGTCGGTGGCCCTTTCTGGGACTGATCCGTCCTGGTAGGCGGGCAACAGCCCGATGTTGATCTACTGCGGGGTGGTCTCTACCCAAGGCTAGAGGTGAGATCACAGTGGAAGACTAGCGGGCCGGTCTGAAGGCGACCTTTGAGCACGCCGCCGTCGGTATGGCGAGGACCGAGCCGGAGAACGTTAACAAGGCGCATACGCGCCGGAACCACGGTTTCGGTGGACGTACAGGGATAAAGGTGTACAAATGCGAAACGGCCGTCCACCTCGCATACGAGCGGGCAGACGGCCGGATCGGATGGCGTAACACTCCTCAGGCGGGGAGGACCACCACGTAGCGGTGCGGCTCCTCACCTTCGGACTCGCTCCGGAGCCCGGCGGCCGCCACCGCGTCATGGACGATCTTGCGCTCGAAGGGCGTCATCGGCTGCAGCGACTTCGGCTCGCCCCGGTCCTTGACCTGGTTGGCGACCTCGGTGCCGAGCTTGGTGAGCTCGGCCCTGCGCCGCTCGCGGTAGCCGCCGACATCCAGCATCAGCCTGGAGCGCTCGCCGGTCTGCCGGTGCACGGCGAGGCGGGTCAGCTCCTGCAGCGCCTCCAGGACCTCTCCCCCGGGGCCCACGAGCTCGTTGCCCTTGAGGCCCACGACGGAGACCATGGCGCGGTCTCCCTCGACGTCCATGTCGATGTCGCCGTCGATGTCGGCGATGTCGAGAAGGCCCTCGACGTAGTCGGCAGCGATCTCGCCTTCCTGCTCCAGCGCGTTGAGATCCGGAGCCTTCTCCTGCTCGGCCTCGGTCATGGCCGGCCTCTCCTTCGTGTTCAAGACTTCTTGCTGCCGGTGCGCTTGCTGCGGGACTGGCGGCTTGGCTGCTGCCTGACGATCTTAGGCTCAGGCGGGGGCGGAGGGGCCTGCTCTTCCGGCGTGGTCTTGCGGAGCTTGTTGATCAGACCCGGCTTGGCCTGCACGGGGATCTCGTTGCCCTTGGCGTCGAACTGCGGCATCGGGTGGCGGCTGTAGAACCAGTGCTGCTGGCCGAGCGTCCACAGGTTGGTGGTGACCCAGTACATGATCAGACCGAGCGGGAAGTTCAGGCTGAAGAAGGCGAACAGCGGCGAGATGTACATCAGGATCTTCTGCTGCTGCGCCATCGGGTTGTCCGGCATCTGGGCCATGGAGCGGGTGACGCTCTGCCGGACGGTGAGGAAGGTGGTGCCCGAGCTGATCGCGACGAAGATGCCGATGACGATCTTCTCGCTGACGTGGGCCGCCTGGAAGAAGCTGGCGGGAAGCGGGGCTCCCAGGATGAGGGCCTGCTTGGCGCTGTCGACCAGCTCCTGCGTCATCCCGAACTTCGGCTGGTCCGCCGCGATCGCCCGCAGCACCGTGAACATCGAGATGAAGATCGGGAACTGGGCCACGACGGGGAGGCAGCCGCCCAGGGGGTTGGCGCCCGCTCCTTGGTAGAGCGCCATGACCTCCTGGTTCATGCGCTGCTTGTCGTTCTTGTAGCGCTTACGGAGCTCCTGGACCTTCGGCGCCAGCTCCTGCATCTTTCGCGATGAGCGCATCTGCTTGAGGAACAGCGGGAAGATCAGGATCCTCATGCAGATGGTCAGCGTGATGATGGTGAGCGCCCACGTCAAGCCGCTGTTAGGGTCGAGGACCGTGCTGTACGCCTGGTGGATCCAGGTGATGACTTGGGCGACGGCTGTGTACAGCCAGTTGAGCCAGGACAGCTCCACCGAGCTATCTCCCTTGCGTTTCGTGGGACCGGACCGGGCGTGGGGGCACCGGGTCTATACCTCCGGGATGGAATGGGTGGCACCGCCCGATGCGCCGGACAGTCAGCCAAGTGCCGCGCAGTGCTCCGTGCGTGGCGATCGCCTCGAGCCCATACGCACTGCACGACGGGTAGAAGCGGCAGCGTGGACCGAGCATCGGGCTGATGAAGGCCCGGTAGAACCGGATCGGGATGATCAGTGCCCGAGCTGCGAAGCTCGGCGCCACCCCTTGCGGTTGCTCCGTCATTTCTGTCCACCCGTCGAGGACTCGCGCCGCCTGAGCAAACGTTCCAGCGCGGAGTCGAGCTCGGCGGCCAGGTGCTCGAATCGCGCGGACGCGGCCGGTGGGTTGGCGCGTACCACCAGCAGGCTACCTCGCGGCAGCCGGTCGAGACGGTCCCGCATCAGGTGTCGGAGCCGTCGCTTGACCGTATTACGGGTCACGGCGCCACCGACGGCCTTGCTCACTACGAAACCCACCCGAGGGAACTCTTCCCCCGAAATGGCAAAATGCACCACCAGAGTCGGGCGACCTGCGCGCTTGCCGCGCCTGACGGCCGCCTCGAACTCCTCCCCGCGCCGCATGCGGGATTGACGGGACAGCACCGTATACGCCTATCGCCCGCCGGCGAGATCCACCGGCGGGCCGAAAACGCGTGGGGCGGTCAGGCCGACAGCTTCTCGCGGCCCTTGCGGCGACGGGAGGCGAGGATGGCGCGACCGGCCCGGGTGCGCATCCGCAGCCGGAAGCCGTGGGTCTTCGCGCGGCGACGGTTGTTCGGCTGGAAAGTACGCTTGCTCACGGGTGGGCTCCAGGCTTGATGGTGCGCCGCAAGGACGCTTATACACACATGGATGGCCTGCCAGGGAAGCGAGGGCACGCGAAATAGCCGTCGCGTGACAAGCCGACCGTCGTACGTTACGGGGGAAGCACCGTCCAGGTCAAACTGAACGGGTTATCCACCTTTCCACAGGCGACTTTTCCACCGCCAGACCACCGTCCACAGTATGTGCACCCAGGTACCACTAGGCTGTGGACAACGCTTGAACACAGCTGTGCACATGGATACTGTCGGCCCTTCCGGACCCGCTCAAAGGCTGTGCACAACTTGTGGATCTCCTGTGGAGGACCTGGGCACGGGGCCCGGCCTCCACGCTGTGGACGAAGGGGCCGCCGATCACAGCGGGCGGCCGCGCATGTGGATAACGATCGCGGGGGGCCGCGAGAGGAAGGAGGGGAACCGCACCATGAACGGTGTCGACCTCGGCACGGTATGGGCGAGGGCCCTGAACAACTTCCTCAACGAGAACGTGCCGATCCAGCAGCGCACGTGGCTGGCCATGGTCCGGCCGATCGCGCGGGCCAACGACACCATCGTGCTCGGCGTCCCCAACGACTTCCTCAAGGACCTCATCGAGGGCAAGCTGCGCCCGCTCGTGGCGCACGCGCTGTCGCAGGAGCTCGGCCAGAACATGCGGCTGGCCGTGATGATCGACACCACAGCGCCGGAGCCGCCGTCGCGCGACGCTCATCAACAGCCTGTGACTCAGAGTTATCCCCAGAATGTGGAGAGCCAGCCGCGTTACGCACAGCCCGCGCAATCGCAGCACCAGCAGGCTGCCGAGCCGCCTCAGTTCTATTCTCCACAGCCTGAGCAGCCCCAGATATCCACCGAATATCCACAGCCCGGCTTCTCTTTTGAACAGGCGCAGCCGTACACACCGCCTGTGGAGAAAGAGCCGGAGCCGGCGCCGAACCGGTGGGAGGCGAAGAGCACCAAACCCAGCGAACCGGCTCGGCTCAATCAGAAGTACACATTCGAGACATTCGTCATCGGGGCCAGCAACAGGTTCGCTCACGCGGCGGCCGTGGCAGTGGCCGAATCCCCCGCAAAGGCGTACAACCCGCTCTTCATTTACGGCGACTCCGGGCTGGGGAAGACGCACCTGCTGCACGCGATCGGGCATTACGCACAGAGCCTGTACGACGGCGCGCGGGTCAGATACGTGAGCTCCGAGGAGTTCACCAACGACTTCATCAACAGCATCCGCGACCACAAGGCCGACGGCTTCCGCGGACGCTACCGGGCGATCGACATCCTGCTTGTGGACGACATCCAGTTCCTGGAGGGCAAGGAGCAGACGCAGGAGGAGTTCTTCCACACGTTCAACACGCTCCACAACGCCAACAAGCAGATCGTCATCTCCAGCGACCGCGCGCCCAAGCAGCTGACCACGCTGGAGGACCGGCTGCGCAACCGGTTCGAGTGGGGCCTGATCACGGACGTGCAGCCGCCCGAGCTGGAGACCCGCATCGCGATCCTCAGGAAGAAGGCCATCCAGGAGGGCCTGGCCGCGCCACCCGAGGTGCTGGAGTACATCGCGAGCCGCATCTCCACCAACATCCGCGAGCTCGAGGGCGCCCTGATCAGGGTCACCGCGTTCGCCAGCCTCAACAGGCAGGGTGTGGACCTGCAGCTGGCCGAGGTGGTGCTCAAGGACCTGATCACCACGGAGTCCGACACCGAGATCACCATCGCCGCGATCATGACCGAGACCGCCCAGTACTTCGGCATCAGCATCGAGGACCTGTGCGGAACCTCGCGCAGCCGGGCGCTCGTCACCGCCCGGCAGATCGCCATGTATTTGGCGCGTGAGCTGACCGAGCTGTCGCTGCCCAAAATCGGCCAGCAGTTCGGCCGCGACCACACCACCGTCATGCACGCAGAGCGGAAGATCCGCTCGCTCATCGCCGAGCGCCGGTCGATGTACAACCAGGTCAACGAGCTGACTTTGCGTATCAAGCGGACATCCCGCGGGGCCTGAGCGTCATGCACAGCCTGTGGAAAACACTGTGGATCTGCGAAAACACCAAAACCCGCCGGCTCTTCGCCACACAATGCCCGAAAAAATCCCCCACAGGTCCTGGGGACAACTCTGGGGACACCCTGGGGAGAACCTGGGGACTACTCGTGGATAACGTGTGGACGGCCTGTGAACAGGCAATCTGGGACTCCAGGGGTGTCCGTTTTACCCCGTGGACAACCTGTGGAAACCTCGTGGATAACCCGCCGATGCCGGTGGATGAAGGCACCAAGATCTGGGGACGGCCTGTGGGTGAAGTTTCTCTGTCCCCAGGCGCGCGAGTTCTCCCCAGGCGTCACCCACATCCCCAGTGGATGAAAACAGGGCCGCTGACCAGCCGGAACGCTGGTTGTCCCCAGTTTCCACAGCCCCTAGTGTGATGACCTCTTCTATCTCTAACTAAGAAACTCAAAGACCCATAGAGGGTTCTCCCGGAGCTCAGGTGCGGGAGAGTGAAGACTTGAATCAACGACGAACCCAGGAGGCTGATCACCGTGATGTTCCGAATCGAGCGAGACGTCCTCGCTGAGGCGGTGGCATGGACGGCACGCAGCCTCCCGGCGCGCCCGTCGGTGCCCGTGCTCGCGGGCATGCGCCTGGAGGTCACCGACGAGCAGCAGCTGAAGCTGTCCGGATTCGACTACGAGGTCTCCGCCGAGGTGACGCTCGAGCTGCACACCGGTGAGCCCGGCGTCGTGCTGGTCTCCGGCAAGCTGCTCGCCGAGATCACCCGCTCTCTTCCTGCACAGCCTGTGGACTTCGTGGTGGACGGCGCCAAGGCGGTCGTCACCTGTGGCAGCGCCCGATTCACACTCCTCACCATGCCTGTGGAGGACTACCCGTCCCTCCCGGCCATGCCGCCGGCCGCCGGCCGGGTGGGCAGCGACGTGTTCGCCTCCGCCGTCGCCCAGGTCGCCGTCGCCGCGGGCCGGGACGACACGCTGCCGATGCTCACCGGCGTGCGGATGGAGATCGAGGGCGACACGGTGACCCTCGCCGCGACCGACCGCTACCGGCTCGCCGTACGCGAGCTGAAATGGCAGCCGGGCCAGCCCGACTTCGCCGCCATCGCGATGATCCCCGGCAAGACCCTCGCCGACACGGCCAAGGCGCTCGGCACGACCGGCGCGGAGGTGGAGATCGCGCTCAGCTCCGCCGGCGGCACCGGGGAGGGCATGATCGGCTTCTCCAGCGCCGGGCGGCGGACCACGACCCGGCTGCTCGACCCCGAGTTCCCCAAGTACCGCTCGCTGCTGCCCACGGAGTTCTCCGCCCGCGCGGACTTGTCCACAGGGCCGTTCGTCGAGGCGGTCAAGCGCGTCGCCCTGGTCGCCGAGCGCAACACCCCGGTGCGGCTGGCGTTCAAGAGCGGCGAGGTGGTGCTGGAGGCGGGCAGCGGCGACGAGGCGCAGGCCGTCGAGGCGCTCCCGGTCGACTACGAGGGCGAGGAGATGAACATCGCCTTCAACCACCAGTTCCTGCTGGAGGGGCTGGGGGCCATCGACTCCGATGTCGCGCGGCTCCAGATGACCACATCGACGAAGCCCGCTATCCTCACGGGTGGCAAGCCTGTGGAGGACGGAGCCGCTCCGGACTACCGTTACCTGATCATGCCCATCCGCCTGTCAGGCTGAACCTGTCATCGGGGATGATGGAAGTCTGACAAGGGGGTAGACAACATGCAGATCGGCATGGTCGGACTTGGCAAGATGGGCGGCAACATGGCCGAGCGCCTGCGCCGCGGCGGCCACGACGTCATCGGCTACGACCGCGATCCGGCGATCAGCGACGTCTCCAGCCTGAAGGAGCTGGTCGAGCGCCTGCAGGCACCGCGCGCGGTCTGGGTGATGGTCCCCGCGGGGAAGCCCACCCAGTCCACGATCGACGATCTCGGCGAACTCCTCGACACGGGCGACATCGTCGTCGACGGCGGAAACTCCCACTACGTGGACGACCAGAAGCACGCGGCCGAGCTGAGCGAGAAGGGCATCGGCTTCGTCGACTGCGGCGTCAGTGGCGGCGTGTGGGGCCTGGAGAACGGGTACGCGCTCATGTGCGGCGGAGCCACGGCCGACGTCGAGCGGCTGATGCCGCTCTTCGAGACGCTCAAGCCCGAGGGCGAGGACGGCTTCGTCCACGCCGGCGACGTCGGCGCCGGGCACTTCGCGAAGATGGTCCACAACGGCATCGAGTACGGCATGATGCAGGCGTTCGCGGAGGGCTGGGAGCTGCTGGAGGCCTCCGACGTCGTCAAGGACGTCAAGGGCTCCTTCAAGAGCTGGCGCACGGGCACCGTGATCCGCTCCTGGCTGCTCGACCTGCTGGTGCGTGCGCTCGACGACGACAAGCACCTCGACCAGCTCCGGGGTTATGCACAGGACTCCGGGGAGGGCCGGTGGACGGTGCAGGCGGCTGTGGACCACGCGGTCCCGCTGCCGGTCATCACCGCCGCGCTGTACGCCCGGTTCGCCTCGCGGCAGGACGACTCCCCCGCGATGAAGGCGGTCGCGGCCCTGCGCAACCAGTTCGGCGGCCACGCGATCACCTCGGCGGAGGGCAGCACCGGCAAGGGCGCCGACTCGCCGGGCGCCGACGTGGTGCCGCCGCGCGAGACCGAGCGTCGGTGACCACACCGATCCCTGAGGCGCACTAACCTCGTGGGGTGCATGTCGCCCACCTCTCGCTGACCGATTTCAGGTCGTACGCGTCCGTGGAGCTCGGCCTGGAGCCGGGCGTCACGGCGTTCGTGGGGCCCAACGGCCAGGGCAAGACCAACCTGGTCGAGGCCCTCGGCTACGTCGCGACGCACTCCAGCCACCGGGTGTCGAGCGACGCGCCGCTTGTGCGCAAGGGCGCCACGCGGGCGATCGTGCGCTGCGCCGTCCACAGGGACGACCGGCGGGCGCTGATCGAGCTGGAGATCAACCCGGGGCGGGCCAACCGCGCCAGGCTCAACCGCTCCCCCGTCTCGCGGGCGCGTGACGTGATCGGCCTGCTGCGCACGGTGCTGTTCGCCCCGGAGGACCTCGCGCTGTCCAAGGGCGACCCCGCCGAGCGCCGCCGCTTCCTCGACGACCTGCTGGTGGCCAGGACGCCCAGGTTCGCCGGTGTGCGCGCCGACTACGACCGCGTGCTCAAGCAGCGCGGCGCGCTCCTCCGTACGGCCGCGCAGGCCCGCAGGGGCAGCAGGAGCGGCAGGCGGGCGGAGAGCGACAGCGCGTTCGCGGCGGCGGGCGCGGGCGACGTGCTGAGCACGCTGGAGGTGTGGGACGCCCACCTCGCCAGGCACGGCGCGGAGCTGTTGCGGGCGCGGCTGGAGCTCATCGAGGCGCTGCGCCCGCTGGTGGCCGGCTCGTACGCCGCGCTCGCCCCGGGCAGCGCCCCCGCGACGCTGGCGTACCGCAGCACGTTGTCCACAGGTGGGGACACAGATGAGGACGGCCGGAGTGGTGAAGTCCCCGGTGAGCGGGGATCTTTCGATACACAGACGTTATCCACAGACTTGGGGAAAACCCTTGAAGAGCGGCTGCGGGAGCGGCTATTGGAGGTCCGTTCCGCAGAGCTGGAGCGAGGCGTCACGCTCGTCGGCCCGCACCGCGACGACCTGATGCTCGGCATCGGCGACCTGCCCGCCCGCGGCTACGCCAGCCACGGCGAGTCCTGGTCGTTCGCGCTGGCGCTGCGGCTGGCGGCGTACGACCTGCTCCGGGCCGACGGCGGCGACCCCGTGCTGATCCTCGACGACGTGTTCGCCGAGCTCGACAGCCAGCGCCGGCGCCGGCTCGCCGAGATCGTCGCCCCCGCCGAGCAGGTGCTCATCACCGCGGCCGTGCCGGCCGACGTCCCCGCGGAGCTGGTGGGGGCGAGGTTCGACGTCGCAGAAGGGAGCGTGACCCGTGTCCGCTGACGACAATCCCGCGGCCAGGGGCGCCGCGATGGCCAGGGAGAAGCTCGCCCAGGCCAAGGCCGACGCGGCCAAGCGCGGCCAGCTCCCCCGGCGCGAGCCCAGGCGCAAGGCCGGGCCGCGCAGGGAGGCCGGCGACCCGCAGCTCTTCGGACGCGCGATAGCCGACCTGCTGGCCGACCGCGGCTGGGAGCGGTCGGCGGCCGTCGGGGGGGTTTTCGGACGCTGGATCGACATCGTCGGTCCTGACCTGGCCGCCCACACCAAGCCGGAGTCGTTCGAGGACGGTGAGGTGCTGATCGCGGCTGACTCGACGGCGTGGGCGACGCAGGTGCGGCTGCTCGCCCGCACCCTCGTACGCAGGCTGAACGAGGAGCTCGGCGACGGCACAGTCACGAAGGTCAAGGTCAGAGGCCCGCAGAACGCGCCGAGACCGTCCGGCGGGTTGAGAGTGACCGGAAGCCGGGGCCCCGGCGACACCTATGGATAGGACGTGGGGTTAGGCTCCAGGGGCGATCAGAAAGCCACAGACGCGATAAGCCCCCTTTCCGGAGGGGGGATGCTGGACTGGGGGCAAAACGAGCTAGAGAGCATCACAGGCGCGTTCCTTGCCACTATCAGGCTCCGGACCCGGTAGAATGAAGACGGATTCCGGACACGTCCGCTTGCGTGTCACCCCGGCAGCAAACCGACTCCCCTGGGTGACCGCGCATCGGGGCACTCACGACGGTGACGGGCACGGTAGGGGCAGCTTTGCATTTGATCGCCTCCCCCGCCGCGTGTCCGCGGCAGGAGGATTTTGCAGTTGTCCTACGACGCTAGCTCTATCACCGTACTCGAGGGGCTTGAGGCGGTTCGCAAGCGCCCGGGTATGTATATCGGCTCCACCGGTGAGCGCGGCCTGCACCACCTCGTCTACGAGATCGTGGACAACGCGGTCGACGAGGCTCTCGCCGGTTACGCCACCAGGATCGACATCACGCTCCTGGCCGACAACGGCGTACGCGTGATCGACGACGGCCGTGGCATCCCCACAGGCATCCACCCGGTGGAGAAGCGCTCCGCCGTCGAGGTCGTGCTGACCACGCTCCACGCGGGCGGCAAGTTCGACAGCCAGTCCTACGCGGTCTCCGGAGGCCTCCACGGCGTCGGCTCGGCCGTCGTCAACGCGCTGTCCACCGCCATGGACGTCGAGGTCAAGCAGAACGGCCACTACTGGCGCCAGCGCTACGAGCACTCCAAGCCCGTCGCGCCGCTGGCCAAGGGCGAGGGCACCGACGAGACCGGCACCACGATCACGTTCTGGCCCGACCCCGACGTCTTCGAGACCACCACGTGGAACTACGAGACGCTCTCGCGCCGCTTCCAGGAGATGGCCTTCCTCAACAAGGGCCTGACGATCACGCTGACCGACGAGCGGCCCGACCACGTCAACGGCGAGCCCCTAACGGTCGAATACCACTACGAGGGCGGCCTGGCCGACTTCGTCCAGCACCTCAACACCAAGAAGGAGCCGGCGCACGCGTCGATCATCTCCTTCGAGGAGGAGGGCGACGGCATCGCGGTCGAGATCGCCATGCAGTGGAACAACTCCTACTCGGAGTCGGTCTACACGTTCGCCAACACGATCAACACCGCGGAGGGCGGCACTCACGAGGAGGGCTTCCGCGCGGCGCTGACGACGATCGTCAACCGCTACGCGCGTGAGCAGAAGTTCCTCAAGGAGGGCAAGGACGACAACCTCAGCGGTGAGGACGTCCGCGAGGGGCTGACCGCGATCATCTCGGTCAAGCTGTCCGACCCGCAGTTCGAGGGCCAGACCAAGACCAAGCTGGGCAACACCGAGGCCAAGTCGTTCGTGCAGAAGGCCTGCAACGACCACCTGCGCGACTGGTTCGAGCGCAACCCCGGCGAGGCCAAGGACATCATCAACAAGTCGCTGCAGGCCTCGCGCGCCCGCATCGCCGCCCGCCAGGCCCGCGACCTGACCAGGCGCAAGTCGCTGCTCGAGTCGGGCAGCGGCCTGCCCGGCAAGCTGGCCGACTGCCAGTGGAACGACCCCGAGCGGTGCGAGCTGTTCATTGTCGAGGGCGACTCGGCCGGCGGCTCGGCCAAGGGCGGCCGCGACTCGCGCTTCCAGGCGATCCTGCCCATCCGCGGCAAGATCCTCAACGTCGAGAAGGCGCGGATCGACAAGGTCCTGAAGAACAACGAGGTCCAGGCGCTGATCACCGCCCTGGGCACCGGCGTACACGACGAGTTCGACATCGCCAAGCTGCGCTACCACAAGGTCATCCTGATGGCCGACGCCGACGTCGACGGCCAGCACATCAACACGCTGCTGCTGACGCTGCTGTTCAGGTTCATGAGGCCGCTGATCGAGGCCGGCCACGTCTACCTGTCGTGCCCGCCGCTCTACAAGATCAAGTGGGACCGCAAGGGCGAGGACGCCTCGTACGCCTACTCCGACAGCGAGCGTGACGCGGTCATCGCCGAGGGCATCGCCAACGGGAAGGCCGACCCCCGGCCGCGCGACAACGTGCAGCGCTTCAAGGGCCTCGGCGAGATGAACGCGAGCCAGCTCTGGGAGACCACGATGAACCCGGAGACCCGGCTGCTGCGACTGGTCACACTCGACGACGCGGCGCAGGCCGACGACCTGTTCAGTGTGCTCATGGGCGAGGACGTGGAAGCCAGACGCGAGTTCATCATCCGCAACGCCCGCGACGTGCGCTTCCTCGATGTTTAAGGACATTTACCTGTGACGGACGTGAACACCACTCCCCCGGCTGAACGCATCGAGCCGGTGGACATCCAGTCCGAGATGCAGCGCAGCTACATGGACTACGCGATGTCGGTCATCGTGTCCAGAGCGCTGCCGGACGTCCGCGACGGTCTCAAGCCGGTGCACCGGCGGGTGCTTTACGCGATGTACGACGGTGGCTACCGTCCCGACCGCGGCTACTTCAAGTGCGCCCGCGTCGTCGGTGACGTGATGGGCACCTACCATCCCCACGGCGACACCTCGATCTACGACGCGCTGGTACGCCTGGCGCAGCCGTGGTCGTTGCGGTATCCGCTGGTCGACGGGCAGGGCAACTTCGGCTCGCCCGGCAACGACCCGGCGGCGGCGATGCGGTACACCGAGTGCAAGCTCGCGCCCATCGCCATGGAGATGCTGCGCGACATCGACAAGGAGACCGTCGACTTCCGTCCCAACTACGACGGCAAGTCGCAGGAGCCCGACGTCCTGCCGGCGCGCTTCCCGCAGCTGCTGGTCAACGGCTCGGGCGGCATCGCGGTCGGCATGGCCACCAACATCCCGCCGCACAACCTGCGCGAGGTCGCGGCGGCGGTCAAGTGGGCGCTGGAGAATCCGGAGGCCGGCGACGAGGAGCTGCTCGAAGCGGCGATCAGGCTGGTCAAGGGCCCCGACTTCCCCACCAAGGCGCTGATCGTCGGCCGGCGGGGCATCGAGGACGCCTACCGCACCGGGCGCGGCTCGATCACCATGCGCGCCGTGGTCGAGGTCGAGGAGGACAAGGGGCGGCAGGCGCTCGTCGTCACGGAGCTGCCGTACCAGGTCAATCCCGACAACCTCGCCCTCAAGATCGCCGAGCTGGTGCGTGAGGGCAAGCTGGCCGGCATCGCCGACGTACGCGACGAGAGCTCCTCGCGAGTCGGGCAGCGCCTGGTGATCGTGCTCAAGCGCGACGCGGTCGCCAAGGTCGTGCTCAACAACCTGTACAAGCACACCCAGCTGCAGGACACGTTCGGCGCCAACATGCTGGCGCTGGTCGACGGCGTGCCGCGTACGCTCCGGCTCGACCAGTTCATCCGGCACTACGTGGCGCACCAGGTCGAGGTCATCGTCCGCAGGACCCGCTACCTCCTGCGCAAGGCCGAGGAGCGCGCCCACATCCTGCGTGCGCTGCTGAAGGCCCTGGAGCGGCTCGACGAGGTCATCGCCCTCATCCGGGCCTCCGAGTCCGCCTCGCACGCCCAGCAGGGCCTCATGGCGCTGCTGGAGATCGACGAGGTGCAGGCGCAGGCCATCCTCGACATGCAGCTGCGCAAGCTGGCCGCCCTGGAGCGGCAGTCCATCCAGGACGAGTACGACGCCCTGATGACGCAGATCGCCGAGTACAACGCGATCCTGGCCAGCGAGGCCCGGCAGCGCGAGATCATCGGCGAGGAGCTCGGCGAGATCGTCGGCCGCTACGGCGACGAGAGGAAGACCGAGATCATCGCCTACGACGGCGACATGTCGATCGAGGACCTCATCGCCGAGGACGAGATCGTCGTCACGATCACCCGGGGCGGCTACGCCAAGCGCACCCGTACCGACCTCTACCGGGCGCAGAAGCGCGGCGGCAAGGGCGTGCGGGGTGCCCAGCTCCGCCAGGACGACATCGTCGACCACTTCTTCGTCACCACGACCCACCACTGGCTGCTGTTCTTCACGAACAAGGGCCGGGTGTACCGGGTCAAGGCGTACGAGCTGCCCGACGCCGGGCGCGACGCGCGTGGCATGCATCTCGCGAACCTTCTGGCGATGCAGCCCGACGAAACAGTCATGGAGGTTCTCGACCTACGCGACTACGACGTCGCCCCCTACCTCGTCCTCGCCACCCGCAGCGGGCTGGTCAAGAAGACCCGCCTGTCCGAGTACGACTCCCCCAGGACCGGCGGTCTGATCGCGATCAACCTGCGGGAGGACGACGAAGTCATCGGAGCCCGCCTGGTCTCCGAGCACGACGACCTGCTGCTGGTCTCCAAGGGCGCCCAGTCGATCAGGTTCACCGCCTCTGACGAGGCGCTGCGGCCCATGGGCCGCGCGACCAGCGGTGTCATCGGCATGAGGTTCCTCGATGGTGACGAACTTCTCGCCATGAATCGGATGGCCGATGGTCAAGATGTGCTTATCGCCACGGAGGGTGGGTACGCAAAACGGACGCCAGTGGAGCAGTATCCAGTTCAAGGACGTGGCGGTAGGGGAGTGCTTACTGCGAAAATCGTGTCTTCCCGTGGCAAGCTGGTCGGAGCCGTCATGGTCAACCCAGAGGACGAGGTCTTCGCGATCACGTCCGCCGGTGGGGTGATCCGGACGAGTGCCGGCGAGATCAAGCAGTCCGGCCGCCAGACCATGGGAGTGCGATTGATGAATCTCGCTGAAGGCGACAGCGTGGTGGCCCTCGCCCGGAACGCGGAGTCGATGGAGACTTCTGTGGAAATTGAGGAAAACGGGGGAGGAGAGTAGTCCATGAGCGCCCAGGGTGGCCCCGCCAGGACAAAGGCGGCTTCGGGTAACGGACAGCAACCGAAGAAGCCCAACCAATCCGAGACATTCGGCGCGGTCGACGACAGCAAGGACACGAAGCCCGCGCAGCCTGCGCCGTCCTCGCAGCCTGCACAGCCCAGGCCGTCCGGTCCGTCCGGTCCGCCTGCGCCGCCCGCGTCGTCTGCGCCGGGCAAGCCGGGCCCGGCCAAGGAGGACGCGCGGTCGTCGGCTCCCACGCCTGCGCCCGCTCCCCCTGCGGAGGGTGGCAACGAGACGGTCCGCCTGCGCCCTTCGCTGGCCACGGAGGCACCGCCTGCGATCGAACTGCCCAACAAGAAGAAATCGTCCAGCAGCTCGGGGGCCCGGCTCCCCCGCAAGGCCCACCTGGTCCTGCGCCGCGTCGAGCCGTGGTCGGCCATGAAGTTCAGCTTCGTGGTGTCCCTGGTCTGCTTCGTGGTGCTGTTCGTGGCGGTGGCCGTCCTGTACGGCGTGCTGTCGGCCTTGGGGGTGTTCGACTCGCTGGTCGACCTGGTCAACCAGCTCGGCCAGGGCGAGCAGGGGCAGAACTCGATCCCCATCAACATCGCCTCGTGGTTCGAGCCTGTGCGGATTCTTGGCTACACGGCATTGATCGGGGCTGTGAACGTCGTACTGATCACGGCGCTTTCGACGTTGGGGGCGGTCATCTACAACATCGCCTCTGACCTGGTCGGAGGCGTCGAGGTCACCTTCAGCGAGGCCGAGTAGGCAAGGCTGCTCGCGCCGGGACCGATGACGGGAACGGCGCGAGCAGCACTCCGGACACGGTAAGCTTTTTCTCGTCCGAGCAACCGGTTCGCCTCCTTCCTGCGGATGCGATAACGTTCGGTGTGCGCGGGGCTATAGCTCAGTCGGTTAGAGCGCTTCCCTGATAAGGAAGAGGTCCCAGGTTCAAGTCCTGGTAGCCCCACCCGGTTTCACCAGTTCAGAGGCTAGATCCCGAGATCGCGGATCTGGCCTCTTGATCGTTTGACCGTCATTTGACCGCCGTGCCGAATCCCTGCGGCCTTCTGGTGCTCTTGCCGTTGCCTGCGGGACTCGAAGATCGGCACGTGGTGCCGTACGGTGTCGGTCTCCCGCCGCGGGGCAGTGGGTGTGGCGCAGGACGCCCCGACTGCCGGAGCCGAGCACTGTCGAGCCCAGGGCGCCGCGGCCGTGTGAGCCCACCACCAGCCGCGCGTCACGTCCACGGTGGTGACGTTGGCGTGCAGGCACATCTTGCTGTCAGAGGTCGTTGCCGGCGTAGGACAGGTTGAAGCTCTTGTTGACCAAGGGAAAGTCGGGGACGATCGCGCTGTCGAGTGCTACCGGAAGAGCAGGCCAGTTGAAGAAGGACGGATCGACGACCTTCACACGGGTGAGGGTCCCGTCGGGGGCCAGTTCGACGCGGTGGGCGATCGTGCCGCGCCAGCCTTCGACGAGTCCCACGCCCGAGGAAGATCCTTCGGCTTGAGGTGAATCCGCCGGTGCCGCAGGCGAGTCGGCCAGGTGAGTGATCAGAGCGATGGAAGTGGCGATCTCCTCCGCCCGGATCTGGAAGCGGGCCAGCACGTCGCCACTGGTGCGGCGGGCGGGGGTGAATTCGCCCAGGTCGGTGAAGGGGTGGTCGCGGCGGGCGTCGAGGTCCAGGCCGCTGGCGCGGGCCACGTAGCCCAGCGTGCCGAGGTCGCCGGCGGCGTCGCCGGACAGGACGGCGGTGCCGGTGAAGCGGTCGGCGACCACGGTGTGCCGCAGGGCGAGTTCGGCGAGCTCGGCCACGTCGGTGCCGATGGCGCGCAGCCGATCGGGGTCGGGGGATGCCTTCAGCTGGACGCCGCCGAGGCGGACGCCGCCGCGCAGCAGCCGGTGTCCGGTGACCTCAGCGTTGATCCGCAGGAGTTGTTCGCGGATGCGCCCGGTGTGCGCGTGCAGGATGCCGAAGGCCACATCGTTGCAGAGCGCGCCCAGGTCGGTGACGTGGTTGTAGAGGCGTTCCAGCTCCAGCAACATGGCTCGGTCCCGCTGTGCCTGGGCGCTGACCGGGGTCGCGGTGGCCTCTTCCACAGCCAGGCAGTAGGCGAGCGCGTGGCCGACGGAGGTGTCGCCGCTGACGCGCTCGGCCAGTTCCAGCCCGTCGGCGGGGTGGCGGCCCTCGAAGAGCTTTTCGATGCCCTTGTGCACGAACCAGAGCCTGGCCTTGAGCTTGATGATGGTCTCGCCGACCACGGAGAAGCGGAAATGCCCCGGTTCGATGAGGCCGGCGTGGACGGGCCCGACGGGGATCTCGTAGACGCCCTGGCCCTCGACGGTGACGAATGGGTAAGGACCCTCGGGGTCGCCGAAGGAGGGCGGTGGCCCGGCGTCGGTGCGCATCGGGTACCAGCCGCGCGGCCAGTGGTGGTGGCGCACCAGCCGCCGGGGGAGCGGGTGATCGAGCGGGGTGATCCCGTACAGATCGCGGATCTCCCGCTCGAACCGGCCTGCGGGGAAGGAGAGGTGGGCCAGGCTGGGTACGGCCGGCCGCTCGGAGGGGAGGCGGAGCCGCAGCTCGGTACGGCGATCCGGGCTGCCGGCGACGAACAGGTACGCCAGGCCGAACCCGTCGGCCCCTTGGCGTGCGGAGACCAGCGCCAGCCGGTGGCCGTCGGCCAGCAGCCGGGCGGCGTGCGTGGGCAACTCGGCGGGGCCGATGTCGGCGATGGTGCGCGTGCTCATGGCGTTGCTCCGGCTCATGGCGTTGCTCCGGCGATGGTGGCGGCGGCCTGCAGCAAGGAGTGCAGCGGCCCGAGAGTGATGCCCAGGGCGGCGCAGGCGGCCAGCCCTGCGAGCAGCGGGACGGCCACTCCGCGCGGCAGCGCGATGGCCTCGCCCGGCCCGCCGCCCAGCAGCATCTGCTGGCCCTGGCGGCCGACGGCGGCGACGATGACGAGCATCAGCACCAGGGCCGCCGCGATCGCCCAGCCCAGCCCGGCGGCGAAGCCCGCCCGCGCGATGCCCAGCTCGCTGGCGAACAGGCTGAACGGTGGGAGGCCGAGCAAGGCCAGCAGCCCCAGCGCGAACGGCCCGGCCAGCATCGGCGCTCTGGTCACAAGACCGTGTACCGCGTGGATCCGGCTGCTCCCGAGCGCCTGGTGCAGCTGTCCTGCGGACAGGAACAACACCGACTTGCCGAGCCCGTGCCCGAGGATGTGCAGCAGGACGGCGACCAGGGCGAGGGTGTTGCCGATCGCCGCGCCGAGGGCGACCAGGCCCATGTGCTCGATGCTGGAGTAGGCCAGCAGCCGTTTGTAATCGCGCTGCCCGAGCAGCAGGAACGCGGCCACAGCCAGAGAGGCCAGCGCCACGATGACGAGCAGCGTGCGGGTGAACCCGGCGCCGAGCGCCACATCGGCGATGACCTTGACGCGCAGGATGGCGTAGAACGCCACCGACAGCAGAACCCCTGACATCAGCGCCGACACCGGAGCCGGGGCCTGGCTGTGCGCGTCGGGCAGCCAGGCGTGCATCGGCGCCAGCCCGGCCTTGGTGCCGAACCCGAGCACGAGCAGCATGACCGCGATGCGCATCACGCCGGGGTCGAGCCGGTTCGCGTGCTCGGCGAGCTCCGCCCAGTCGAGGGAGGCCACGCCGACGTGGTCGCCGGCGTAATGAACCAGCACGATGCCCAGCAGCGCGAGCGCGATGCCGACCGAGCAGATGACCACATACTTCCACGCGGCCTCCGTGGCCTGGCGGGTGCGCCGGTGCCCGACCAGGAACGCCGTCAGGATGGTGGTCGCCTCGATGGCGACCCACAGCAGGCCCAGACTGGAGGCAAGGACGGCCAGCGCCATCGCGGCGATGAAGGACTGGGTCAGCACGCCGTAGCGGCGCATCGCGCGAGGCCCGGTGTGCCCGGCGGCGAGCTCGGCAGCGAGGTAAGCGGGGCTGGCCAGCATGGCCAGCAGCGCGACCGTGCCGATGACGATCAGCATGAAGGCGCTCAGCGCGTCGCTGTGCAGCAGTCCCGCGAGTGCTTCCCCCAACGCGTGGCCGCCGCCGTAGAGCTTCTCCGTCGTGGCAAGCGCGACGGCACAGGTCAGCAGCCCGGCCGCAGCGAGCGCGCCCAGCCAGGCGGTGATCCGGTTCCAGCCGAGCACGGCGTAGACGCAGGCGGCGGCCGCGGGCACGGCGACCGGAGCGATCAGCAGCAAGCTGGCCATCAGTCGTGCAACTCCCGCAGCTCGTCGAGGTCGGTGCCGCCGAAGGCGGCCCGCATCCGGGTGGTAAGTACCTGCAGCACCAGCACGGCCAGCAGGAGGTCGAGGGAGATCCCGAGCTCGACGACGAGCGGGACGCCGCTGGTGGTCAGGAATGCGGTGGCGGTGATGGCGTTGTCCATCAGCAGGAAGCCCACGAGCTGTGACAGCGCCCGCCGCCGGGTCACCAGGACGAAGAAACCGATCAGCAGCACGGTCAGCGCGATCGGCACGGCCTGCGTCGCCGGCGTGGGCGACAGCCGTACCAGCGGCTGGGAGACCGCGTACGCCAGCATCGCCAGCACCGCCGCCACCAGCAGCGAGGTCGCCACATTGACCAGGGGCTGCGTCTCGCGACCCGCGCCGCTCGCCACCAGCGCGCGGCGCATCAGGTACGGCAGCAGCCCCGCACGCAGGGCGCCCACCCCGAGACCGACCAGAATCAGCTCGAGGTCTGCCTGCCAGACGCCCAGGACGACGATCAGGGCGGTCAGGGCCACCCCTTCCAGGGCGAACAGCCACACGATCGCCGACAACTCGCGCCGCCACAGCACCAGCACACCCGTGAGCAGGAACGCCCCGCAGGCCAGGTCCAGCAGCTGGACGTACATCGCATCAGTCATGTTCACCCCCATGTTCAGGCCAGGAAGAAGGAAGCGCCCACAGCCAGCAACGCCAACAGGAACGACCCGGCCAGCAGCTCGGGAACGCGGAACAACCGGAGCTTGGCCATGAACACCTCACCAGCCGACAGCAGCACTCCCAGCAGCCCCACCTTCAGCACAAGAGTGATCACCGACAGCGGCAGCGCGAGCACTCCCGCGCCCGCGCCTGCGATACCGAGAGGGAAGAACAGGCTGCTCAGCAGGCCCAGCAGCACCGACAGCCGCATCGCCGACGCCCACTCGATCAGCGCCAGGTCCGGCCCGGCGTACTCCAGCACCATCGCCTCGTGGATCATCGTCAGCTCCAGATGCGTGGAGGGATTGTCCACCGGGATCCGGCCGGTCTCGGCGATCGTGACGATCGCCAGCGCGGCCGCGGCCAGCACGCTCACCGGGGAGATCACCGACAAGGGATCCTCCACCGTCGCCGTCACGATCGACCCCAGGCTCGTGGAGCCGACTCTGATCGACAGCGCGAAGGTCGACACCAGGATCGTCGGCTCCACCAGCGCAAGCACGGTCATCTCCCGGCTGGCGCCCATCCCGCCGAACGCCGTGCCGGTGTCCAGGGCGCCCAGCGCCAGCGCCACCGACCCCAGCGCCAGCAGCGCGGTCACCGCGAACAGGTCGGCGACCCCGTCCAGCGGCGAGGCCGTGGTCACCAACGGCACCACCGCAGCCACCACCAGCGCCGTGCCGGCCAGCAGCAGCGGCGCCGCGCGGAACACCCAGCCGGTGCCGCGCGGAGTGATCGCCTCCTTGCGCATCAGTTTGCGCAGGTCTCGCCACGGCTGCAGGACTCCGGCACCGGCACGTCCTTCCAGCCGGGCGCGAACCTGCCGCATCAACCCCAACAGCAGCGGCGAGCCGACCGCGACGGCAATCACCTGGAGCACGGCTCCGATCACGCCCATCACCACAGCACCACCAAGACGATCAGCATCGCGGTCAGCGCCCAGAACCCGTAGCCGAGATAGCGGTGCACGCTGCCGGAGGCCAGCCCGCGGGCGCCGCGTCCGACGGCCGACACGGCGGCAACCAGCGGAACGTAGAGCCGGCGCTCGATCCGGTCCGGCACCCGCGCGTGGAAGTGCACGCGTTCCACCAAGTAGGCCGACTCCTTCACCGGGGTGACGTCCACGTCGCTTTCGGGGGCCAGCACGTCGTCGAAGACCCGCTGCAACGGCTCGGCGAACGACGTCGCGGTGTACTCCATCCGGGCCGACATCGGTCCCGCGCCGCAATCCCAGAGCCGGGCGGCGCGCCGTGACCGCCGCGCCGCGGTCAGCCGTACCAGACCGAGGACGGCCACGACCGCGATCACCAGGGCAGCGGCGATCAGCAGCGGCGAGACCATCCCTGAGATCCCTGCCAGCCGCAGCGTCAACTCTCCGCTCACCACGTCCCGTGCCGGGAACACCACGCCCACCGCCCGGCCGAGCGCGGGCACGACCAGTGTGGGGGCCAGTGCCAGAGCCACGCAGCCCGCCACCGCGAGCGCCATCGCGCCCAGCATGGCAGGCGGGCTCTCACCGGCCCGCTCGGCCTCCGCGCTGCGCGGCCGAGCCAGAAACCCCACGCCGAACGCCTTGACGAAGGTGGCGACCGCCAGCCCTGCCGACAGCGCGATCACCGCGACGGCCAACGGCATCGTCACCGCACCCGCCACCCCGGAACCGGGCAACGCGTGGATCAGGCTCTGCAGCAGCAGCCACTCGCTGACGAAGGCGTTGCCGGGAGGCAGCGCCGAGGCGCACAACGCGCCGACCGCGAACACGACGGTGGTGTACGGCAGCCGCGTGCGCAGCCCGCCTAGGGCGTCCAGATCGCGGGTGCCCGTGGCGTGCAGCACCGAGCCCGCCGACAGGAACAACACCGTCTTGAACGCGGCGTGGTTGACCACGTGCAGCAGTGCCGCGGCCAGCGCCAACGCCGCCGGCACCGGCAGCTTGGACGCGGCGAAGAAGCCGGCCGCACCCACCCCGACCAGCACCAGGCCCAGGTTCTCCGTTGTGGAGTATCCCAGCAGCCGCTTCAGATCCGAGGCCACTACCGCCTGCAAGATCCCGAACAGCGCCGACGCCGCGCCCGCCGCCAGCACCAGCAGCCACCACCAGGCCGGGCCGCCGTGCAGCAGATCCAGCCCGACCCGGACGACGCCGTAGGCGCCCATGTTCACCATCGCCGCGCTCATCAGGGCCGACACATGACTCGGAGCCTCCGGATGCGCCCGCGGCAGCCACACGTGCAGCGGCACGATGCCCGCCTTGGAGGCGAACCCGGCGAACGTCGCCAGGAACACAACGGTCTTGGAAGCCGGCGACAGCGCGGCGGCGCGCAGCTGGTCGAAGCTCTCCCCACCGGCTCCGGCGGCGAACACGACCAACCCGGTCAAAATCGTCACCAGGCCGAGGTGGGTCATGACCGCGTACCACAGCCCGGCCCGGCCCACCGCCGCCCGCCGCCGGTGCTCGGCCAGCACCAGCAGCAGCGACGACACGGCCATCAGCTCCCAGGCGAGCAGGAACGTGCTC
Source organism: Nonomuraea helvata (assembly GCF_039535785.1). Taxonomy (NCBI): domain Bacteria; kingdom Bacillati; phylum Actinomycetota; class Actinomycetes; order Streptosporangiales; family Streptosporangiaceae; genus Nonomuraea; species Nonomuraea helvata. Next base: position 1,741,225 of record NZ_BAAAXV010000009.1, on the reverse strand, counting down.
ACACTGGCCGCGGCGGGCACCACCAGCATGGCCGTCACGAACAGCGGCAGCACGGACTGGAACACGCGCCCGTCCAGGCCGTGGTCGCAGTAGCCGATCCCGTAGATCGCGGCGCATACCGCCACCACCCCGGTGACCGCGATGAACACCCCGCCCAGGGGGTCGACCGTCAGCCGTACCCCGGCCAGCGGCAGCAGCTCCGGCAGCCAGGCCGACCAGCTCTGACCGGCCCCGCCGGCCACCACCGCCCCCACACCCGACGCCGCCGCCAACCCGCCCGCGCCTGCCGTGCACCAGCCCGCCAGATGCAGCCGCGCCCGTGGCGGAGCCAGCAAGGCGGTCACAGCGGCGATGGCGCAGCCGGACAGCGCCGCCACATATAGCGCGCCGACCAGGTTCATCGGCCGGTCAGCCCGCGCAACGCCGCCACGATCGCCTCAGGCTCCGGCGGGCACCCCGGCACCTCCACGTCCACCGGTACCACGTCGCTCACCGCCCCGGCCACCCCATAGGCTCCGGCGAACGCCCCGCAGTTGCGCGCGCAGTCACCCAGCGCGATCACCAACCGAGGCTCGGGAACCGCGTCATGGGTACGGCGCAGAGCCACCTCCATGTTGCGGGTCACGGGCCCGGTCACCAGCAGGGCATCCGCATGCCGCGGCGAAGCCACCAGCCGCGCACCGTATCGCTCGGCGTCATACACCGGGCCGAACGCCGAGGCGATCTCCACCTCGCACCCGTTGCACGACCCTGCGTCCACATGCCTGATCTGCACCGATCCGGCAAGCTCCGCAGCCTTCGCCGACGGCTCACCCGCTTCGCGCTCTGGCGCGGGCTCAGCCACCCGCCCCGTCTTCGCGATCTTCCGCCACAACCCCATCGTTGCCCCTCCCGCGACTCACCAGCCTCGACCCAGACGACCAGCAGCAGATCACCCGGGTCGAGGCTGATGCGGTAGCTGCCGCACCCCGGCCGGCAGCCGTCGAACCACGCCCTCGGGCTCGACCACCTCACGGCTCCCGAGCGCGTACAACAGGGCCTCGCCCTCCCGGGGCGCCGCCGGCCCGGCCAACAGATCTCGGTACGGACAGTGGCCGACGGCAGACAGATTGGCACGTCCCAGCGGCGCACGCAGGCGGAAACAGTTCACCGAGGTCAACAGGCTCACGAAGTGCCGCTTCCGGCGTTGTCCTCCAACAGTTCGCTGAGCAGCTCGCTTTGTCCTGTCAGCTTCTCGGTCAGCAACTCGCGGGCCGCGCGCAGCAGCCCGGCCACCCGGCCACCTGCCAGCGCGTAGACCACGGTGGCCCCCTCACGCTGCGCGGTCACCATGCCCGAGCGGCGCAGCACCGCCAGATGCTGCGACAGCCCGGTCGGCTCCACTTCAATCGAGGCCAGCAGCTCCCGCACCGGCATTGGCCCATCCTGCAGGAGCTCCAGCACCCGGATCCGCACCGGATGGCCCAACAGCCGAAACAGCTCGGCCTTCGCCTCATACAGCGGTACCGACATCATGCCCATGATTCCCCCTGCGCACGTGGCCGGCCCTTCTCGATGGCGATCCCGTGCGCCTGGGCCAGCCGCTGAGCATCTTCCCACTCGGCCTCGGCCACCAGCACCGCGTGCGCGTCATCAGCGTCACGGGCGGCCTGCAGCGCCCGCCAGGCCAAGCCGGCCCGTTCTCGCACCGCAGCAGCAAACACCGTGCTCATCTACACCTCTCATCCTCCCGCGCGACGCAGCCCGCGAACAACACGATCGAAGCAATTACGCATCTTCGCAATTACGATATCGCGAGAGGGACATGGACGGTGACTCGCATCGTGTTCTGACCGCGCTGGAGGCCCACATCCAACGACAACGCCGCCACTGCCCGACCAGTTCGTCTTCGAGCTGTCCCGGGGCATGCTCTGCCGACAGCTGCGGACTTCCTGGTCCGGGCCCAGTCCACAGCTCGGCCCACCTGATGCGCCGGCAGTGCCGCTGCGCGCAAGGACGCATCGTCGCGGCCGGCGCCCCCGACAACCTGCGCAGGCTCCTCCACCGCGCGGGCCTGCTCGAACGCCTCGATCAACTCTCCACACGGCAGCAGGCCATCACCGCCCTACAGGGCAACGGCCCGGGCGACGGCCCTGCCTAGCAGTGCGCCCGTCCGCCGGGGCCGCTCCGCACGTATGGCGGCCCGTCCCCGGTCCGGTGGATGAGCCGCCCGGTCTCCTCGCCGATGCGTTCGACCAGGCCGCCGGCGGTGCGTTCGCGGGTCTCGACGTCCACCAGCTCGTACTTGATCGACGAGGATCCGGTGTTCAGGACGAGAATGGGGCCGGCCATGTCCACGAGCCTGTTTCCAGGGGGTCCTCGCCGTGCTCGCGGGTGTAGGCACGGGCTTGGAGCCGGGCGTCGGTCATCCGCTGGCGCAGGTGCGCGGCGGTGGTGCCGAGGCCGGGGACGCGGTCGATGACGTCCATGACGAGGTGGTAGCGGTCGATGTCGTTGAGCATGGCCATGTCGAAGGGCGTGGTCGTGGTGCCTTCTTCCTTGTAGCCGCGCACGTGGAGGTGGTGGTGGCCGTGGCGGCGGTAGGTGAGGCGGTGGATCAGCCATGGGTAGCCGTGGAAGTTGAAGATGATCGGCTTATCCGTGGTGAACAGGGTGTCGAACTCGGCGTCCGGCATGCCGTGCGGGTGCTCCGACGGCGGCTGCAGCCGCATCAGGTCCACGACGTTGACGACGCGGACCTTCAGGGACGGCAGGTGCTCGCGCAGGATGGCCGCGGCGGCGAGGGTCTCCATGGTGGGGACGTCGCCGGCGCAGGCGAGCACCACATCCGGCTCCCGGTCCTGGTCGGTGGAGGCCCACGGCAGGATGCCCAGCCCGCGGGTGCAGTGGGCGATGGCCTCGTCCATGGTGAACAGGTCCAGCACCGGCTGCTTCCCGGCGACGATCACGTTGACGTAGTCGCGGGAGCGCAGGCAGTGGTCGCCGACGGAGAGCAGGGTGTTGGCGTCCGGCGGCAGGTAGACGCGGACGACCTCGGCCTTCTTGTTGACCACGAGGTCGAGGAAGCCGGGATCCTGGTGGCTGAAGCCGTTGTGGTCCTGGCGCCACACGTGGGAGGAGAGCAGGTAGTTGAGCGAGGCGACCGGCCGCCGCCACGGGATCCTCTTCGAGGCCTGCAGCCATTTGGCGTGCTGGTTGAACATGGCGTCGATGATGTGGATGAACGCCTCGTAGCAATTGAACAGGCCGTGCCTGCCGGTCAGCAGGTAGCCTTCCAGCCAGCCCTGGCACAAGTGTTCGGACAGCACCTCCATCACCCGCCCGCCGGCGGCCAGGTGCTCGTCGGTCGGCTCGAGGGCGGCGTTCCACGCCCGGTCGGTGGTCTCGAAGACGGCTTGCAGCCGGTTGGAGGCGGTCTCGTCCGGACCCATCACCCGGAAGTTGTGCGGGTTGGCGGCGATCACGTCGCGTAGGAAGGCACCGAGCACGCGGGTGGGTTCGCTGGTCTGTTGCGCAGGTGATTTGACCTCCACGGCGTAGTGGCGGAAGTCCGGCAGTCGTAGCGGCTTCAGCAGTTCGCCGCCGTTCGCATGCGCGCTGGCGCTCATCCGCAGGGGGCCTTCGGGCACCGTCTGCAGCAGCGCGGGCACCGGCCTGCCATCGGCATCGAACAGTTCGTCGGGCCGGTAGGAGCGCATCCAAGCTTCCAGCATGGCCAGGTGTTCGGGGTTGTCGCGGACGCCGGACAGTGGCACCTGGTGGGCCCGCCACGTCCCTTCCACCGGCACTCCGTCGACCTCGTGCGGTCCGGTCCAGCCCTTGGGCGTGCGCAGGATGATCATCGGCAGGCGGTCCGCGCGTCCGTCCTTGTAGGCGGCGATCTGGTCGAACACCTCGTCCAGCGTTCGCGCCATCTGCTCGTGGTCGGGGCCGACGATGTGCGGGCGGTAGCCGTACCCCTCCATGAGCTTGACCAGCTCCGCCTCGGGTATCCGCGCGAGCACGGTCGGATTGGCGATCTTGTAGCCGTTCAGGTGCAGGATCGGCAGGACGACGCCGTCGAGGTAGGGGTCGAGGAGCTTGTTGGAGTGCCAGCTGGCGGCGAGCGGGCCGGTCTCGGCCTCGCCGTCACCGACGACACAGGCGACCACGAGATGCGGGTTGTCGAACGCCGCGCCGAAGGCGTGCGCGAGCGAATAGCCGAGCTCGCCGCCCTCATGGATGGAGCCGGGCGTCTCGGGGGCCACATGGCTGGGGATGCCGCCGGGGAAGGAGAACTGCCGGAACAGCCGCCGCATGCCGGCGGCGTCCTGTGAGATGTCCGGATATTTCTCGCTGTAGGTGCCTTCCAGCCACGCGTGGGCGACCGCCGCCGGGCCGCCGTGGCCGGGGCCGGCGATGTAGATCATGTCCTGGCCGCGTTCGGCGATGATCCGGTTGAGGTGGGCGAAGCAGAAGTTCAGCCCCGGCGTGGTGCCCCAATGGCCGAGCAGGCGCGGCTTGATGTGCTCGGGCCGCAGCGGCTCGGTCAGCAGCGGGTTGTCGAGGAGGTAGATCTGGCCCACGGACAGGTAGTTCGCGGCACGCCAGTACGCATCGATTCTCTGCATGGGTGTCATGAGCCCGAATATCTCGGATCTGCCGGGACCGGCCTAGGGACCTTGGTCCCGACCTTGCAGAGCGGATTCCCCATGTAGTCGATGCGTCTTGGCGACAACGGTCCATCGGACACGCCCTGAAGGACTTTGGTCCCTGCTGTGAACATGGTGCAGCGCGAGATCTTGGGTTCATGTCCGTTCTTACCTCTGCGCTCGGAATGGCCCTATGACGGGCACCGGCGCCGCGCCCTATGCCGTTCCGCAGTCCGCGGGCGGGAAGAAGCCCTTCGCCACGCGAGCCGGCGTGCGCAGGCTGGTGCACGCCGCCGTCGCGGCGCCCTCAGTGCACAACACCCAGCCGTGGCGCTTCCGCCGTGTCGATGACGCGACCATGGACCTGTACGCCGACCTCGACCGGCTGCCGGCCGTCACCGATCCCCATGGGGCGCGGGCTCGGCATCAGTCGCGGGGCCGCCCTGCTCAACCTGCGGCTGGCGATCCGGATGACGGGGCACGATCCCCAGGTCCTACCGCTGCCCGACCCCAGTGAACGGCCCGACCTGCTGGCGACCGTACGCGCCACCCCGGGTACCCCGCCTGACCAGGACGAGCGGCTGCTGTACGGCATGATTCCGCACCTGCGTACCAACCGCTTCCCCTTCGACGGACCCCCAAGAGCGAGACGTCGAGCGCCATGAGCTTCAACTACGTCGTCCGCGCGTCGGGCACTCCCGTGGCATTTGTCACATATGTCCCCCACCGGATGATGTGCCATCATGGGTATCGTCACTTCGACGATAAGGGGTGCCATGACCGCGCAGCGCCATCGGCGGCCTGATCCTCGCCGCGGGCCCCGGCCCCGGCCACCTCTTCCCCGACGACAGCGCCTACACCACCGCGGCGCTGGTCGGCATCGGCGCCATGGCGATCACCACGCTGACAAGCCTCGCCCTCGCCCGCCGACGCTCGTCCGAGACCAACCCGTAAGTCAATTGCACTCATCCCAACACTGGAGGTTCCATGCCCAAGGGCTACTGGGTCAGCGTCTACCGCACCATTTCAGACCCTGAGAAGCTGGCTGCCTATAACGAGCTGGCGCGTCTGGCCGTCCAGCCTGCGGGCGGTCGGACCCTCGTCCGTGGCGGTCGGGTCGTCGCGCACGACGCCGGAATCGCCGAGCGCACCGTCCTGGTCGAGTTCGACAGCTTCGAGCAGGCCGTCGCGGCGCACGAGAGTGCGGCCTACCAGGAGGCGCTGGTCGCCCTCTCCGACGGTGTCGAGCGCGACTTCCGCATCGTCGAAGGCATCGACTGACCGAGGTCCAGCCGGATCTTCACTGAAGATCCACCATCTTGGTTTTCGCTGGTGCGGCTGCTGTGGCGGGGCTCGTGCGGAGCTTGGTGAGGATGCGCCAGGTCTTCAGGTGGGCGAAGCCGTGCTCGACGGGGGCGCGGCCGGCAGCACCGCTACTTCTAGCTCAACCTCAACGACGGCAGCAGCCACGTCGCCAACGTCACATTCAGCTAACCACCACACCTGCCGCCGGCCTCGCCACAACAGCGGGGCCGGTCCCATGCCCACAGCCAGAGCCTCCAACAGGCTGTTGACCATCTTGATGCACAACGGCTGACGTCAGTGGTCGACCATCCTGTGCGGTGCCGGGCGCGACGTGGAGGCCATGGCCGGCAGTTGCGAGCCCGTCGGGACACTCCGTCCCGCGTTGGGGTCGGCTGTCGAAGAGGACACGTCCGTAGTCCACACCCTTGCTCTGATCGAAGCTCATCCAGGTGGTGACTTCCTGGCTTGATCCCCACACCACCTGTCGCCCCGGCGCTACGATTGATGTGCCAAGAGTGATTGCCTGTAGCGGCTCGACTCTCATCAACGGAGCCGTGGCACTCGAGATCGTGGCGGCGCTGAGATGCGCGTATGTCTGATCGTCGTGCGGCCGGTGTTCCGGGGGTCGGCCGCTCCAGGCGGTTCATCGAGCCTGCGGCCGCGACACCACGCCCGCAGGAGAACCAGGAGCTCGCCTATGGCCGGCTGAAGGTGTGCTGGCCCCGAATGAAGCGACGATCGCCAAGGTCCCGTGGCTGGTAAGGATCCGTCCGAGACATCTGCGCAACACCTGGGGCGTCACCGCCAGGCACTTGGGGGCCACGTTATCGAGTTCTAGATCGTCGGTACCGCTCCCGCCGTTCATGGCGGAGCTGAGGCCGACCGCCAAACCATAGTGGCCGGCGGCCATCGATGACATGGCCGAGTCCCGGCTCGAAAGGCCAGTAACCAGGAGATCGACGTGCTGAAGAAGACCTCTGTCGGCCTAGCGACAGTCGCGGCGGCCGGAGCTCTTCTCACGAGCTCGCCTGCATCAGCGCAGATGATCCCCGCGTCCACACAAGCCAACGTGGCATATGTCCAGACGGCGGGGACGTCCATGGGGAGCGGCTGGGGTGACCCCTGGGTTCCTCACTGCCGAATCCACCACCACCGATTCCATCGCTTCGCCTGCTTCCACCACCGCTTCCGTCACTTCCATCGCTTTGACGGATTCCACGGGAACAGGAACTTCGGCTTCCACGAGAACAGGAACTTCAATTTCCAGCGGAACGCCGACTTCGGTGCCATCGGAGCGGTGATCAGCAACACCAACATCAACACCAACTTCGCGCGCTGATCACAGCACGGCGCGCCATCTCAGAGACGCCGCCGTGCGGCGGGTTACAGGTGACCTCGGAGTCGCCGTCCGCCGCTCGGCGGCACAGTTTTCGAGGCAGACCAGTCCACACCCTGACGGGCCGATCACAGCGGTGCCAACATCATGAGGATCTCGTCCCGATCGTCGCTCGCGGACAGGCGCAAGGCGCCCGGACGGCGGCCGATTTCTTTGAAACCCAGACGCCCGTAGCAATGCTCCAGCCCCATACCGGACCGTGCGGCAAGATGCAGCTGCTCCAGGCCCATTTCCTCGCGGGCGACCCGACGGGCGTGGTTCATCAGGGCCGCCCCGATCCCACGGCCTCGAAAGGTCGGGTGGGACTGGACGTGATGCACGGTGCCCCAGTGCGCCACCAGCGGATGCGGGTCACGACGGACATTCAGCCAGCCCGCCAGGACGCCGTCGACCATGGCCAGGACCACGCGGCTCCGGTCGGGATGCAAGTTCGCGATGAGTTGCTCGGCAGCCGGGGTGACCTGCTCGACGGTGACGGGCGGGAACGGAAACCCCACGGCGCCGCCGGCGTTGCTCACCTTGACCCAGCAGTCGATCAGCTCGCCCGACAGTTCGGTGTCAATCTGGTCCTGGTGGCGGATCTGACGAAACTCGGGGGCACGCATGCTGGTCATGGTGCGGATTGTGGCAGATGACCCCGACACGACACCGCCATGCGGTGCCCAGCGTGCGGGGAGTTCTGGTCGCAGAGGTGGAGTTCCGCGAGCTGTCTCAGGTCGGGTGGCAGCGGTGTCGCTGAGATCGTCACGTCCTCGGCCAGTCCGCGAGTTCGGCGAGCAGGAGCGCTTCGGCGAGGCAGGCGCGTTCGAAGTCGGCCAGGTGCAGGTTCTCGTCGGTGCTGTGGGCGCGGCTGGCCGGATCGCCTCCGGGGCTGGTGATGAGGACGGCGGCGTTCGGGTATGCGGCGGCGAACTCCGCGACGAAGGGGATGGCGCCGCCGCCTCCCATGTCGACCACGTCGCGGCCGAAGGCGTGCTGGTAAGCGCGGCGTGCCGCGTCAAAGGCCGGACCGCGGGTGCCGACCGCGTACGGCTGCGCGATCTCCGCCTCGGTGACCTCCACCAGTGCGCCCCAGGGTGCGTGGTCGCGCAGGTGCCTGGCCAGGGCCGCGCGGGCCCGTACCGCGTCGTCGCCCGGTGCGATGCGCAGGCTCACCTTGGCGCGGGCGGATGCGGTGAGGGCGTTGACGGCTCCGGGCACAGAGGGTGCGTCGATGGCCAGGACGGTCGCCGCGGGTACGGCCCAGACCCGTTCGGCGACGCTGCCCGAGCCGAGCAGCCTGACGCCGTCGAGCACGCCTGCCTCGGCCCGGAACCGTTCGGCGGGGTAGTCCGCCTGCGGCGGGCGGCCGGTGGCGAGGCCGTCCACCGTGACGTGGCCGTCCTCGTCGTGCAGGGTGGCGAGCAGGCGGCACAGTGCGGTGAGCGCGTCGGGAGCGGCCCCGCCGTACGTGCCGGAATGCACGCTCTCCGCCAGCGTCCGCACCTCGACGACGCAGTTGGCCATGCCGCGCAGCGTGGTGGTGAACGAGGGGACGCCCACTTCGATGTTCTCCGAGTCGGCGAGCACGATCACGTCGGCGGCGAGCTGGTCACGGTGCCGGTCGAGGAAGGCGCCGAGTGTCGGGGAGCCGATTTCCTCCTCGCCCTCGACGATGACGACGACTCCGACCGGCGGACGCCCGTCGTGCGCCAGCAGCGCGGCCAGGTGGGTGGCGATGCCCGCCTTGTCGTCGGCGGATCCGCGGCCGTACAGTCGCCCATCGCTTTCACGTGGCTCGAACGGGGTGCTCGACCACAGGGCCGGGTCGCCGGCGGGCTGCACGTCGTAGTGGGCGTACAGCAGCACGGTGGGACGGCCGGGAGGTGCGGGACAACTGGCGAGGACCACCGGCCGGCCGCCGGGGATGTCGTCCAGGATCTCCACCTCCTGGGCGGCGCCGGCGCGGAAGAGCTCCGCCGTCAGCTCCGCGCAGCGGCGCAGGTCCTCGGTCGCGGCCGGGTCGGCGCTCACCGATGGGATGCGGATGAGGGCCTCGAGGTCGGCTCTTACGTCTGGCAGCACCTTCTGTACGGCGCGCCGCAGGTCATCGCTCATTGATGAGCTTCCTTTCGGATCGTGTGTCGAGCCAGGAGGGGAGAAGGGCGAGAGCCAGCACCGCGACGATCAACGCGAACCCCGCCGGATACCCCGCGGGCCCGGCCACGAGCCCGAACCCGACGGCGCCGATCCCCATCCCGCCGTCGTAGGCGAGGTTCCACAGCGCGCTCACCTGCCCGAACGCGGAGGAGGAGGATCGCGCGAGCATCAGCACCAGGGTGACGTTCTGGGCGGCGCCGAAGCCGGCGCCGAAGAGCGCCGCCCCGACGATCACCGTGTAGGGGTTGTCGAGCCAGACGATCCCGGCCATCCCGATGACCGCGGCGATCACCGCCGGCACCAGCAGGACCGACTGGCCGTGGCGGTCGCCGTACCGGCCGGCCGCCCACCGTGCGAGCGGCATCGCGCAGGAATGCGCGAGCAGCGCCGTCGCGGCGGTCCCCGGTGAGCCGGCGGGGACGGCCAGCGGCAGGAACGTCAGCAGCACGCCGGCCGCCAGGGTGATCGCCGCGAAGACGATGACAGGCCGGGCGAGCGCGGCGTGGCGCAGCGGGCGAAGGACGCCTCCGTGCTGCTCGACCGGCGCCGCCTCTTGGGGCAGCCAGGGAATCCCGATGAGCGCGAGCAGCGCCAGCCCCGTTCCCGCGAGGAAGACCGGTCCGTGGCCGACGAGTGGAACCAGCCACAAGCCGATCGGCAGCCCCAGGATCGCGGGGATCCCGACGGCCACGCCGTACACGCCCAGCGCCTCCCCCCGACGCTGGACCGGAGCCAGCTCGGCCACCAGGGCGGGACCCACCACGACCACGATGGCCAGGCCGGCGCCACGCGCCAGGCTCGTGGCCAGCACCACCGGCAGCGCGGCGGACAGGACCAGCAGGGCCGAGGGAACGCCGAGGAGGAGGACGCCCAGCGCCATGCTGGCGCGGTAGCCGTACCGGGCCAGCAATCTCGGCATGACCAGTTCCATGAGCACGGTCGCCAGCATGGTGACGCCGGTGGACAGCCCGGCGCCCATGTTCCCCGAACCACCTGATGCCGCATACAGCGGAACGATCGGAACGAGCAGGTAGAAGCTCGTCATCGAGGCGAGTGAGGTCACCCCCAGGAAGACCATCGGACGGCTGAGCAGCGGTTGCGCACCGGTTTCGATCACCGGGCCAGCTTCGCCGTTCCGGCGGCCGGACGGATCGGGCGAATGCCCTATCCGGCATCCCTAGTTCTCGTCCGGATCTGACAGCCTGGACCTATGGTCTTCGTAGGCAGGGACGCGGAGCTGGCCGCTCTGGCTGAGGCCTACGCACATGCCCGAGAAGGCTCCGCCTCCACCGTGCTGCTCGGCGGCGAAGCCGGGGTGGGCAAGACCCGGTTGCTCGCCGAGTTCGCCGCGTCGTCGGCAGGGGAGGCGTGGCTGCTCTCGGGTGACTGTCCCCAGGTGGGGGAGAACGGCCTGGCGTTCGCGCCGTTCACCGCCATGCTGCGCCATCTACTGCGCAAGATCGGTACGGAGGGCTTCCTCCGTCTCCTTCCCCGTGGTGAGCCAGGTGAGCTCGGGAGGCTGCTCCCGCTCCTGGGCAGGCCCGCCGGCGACGGCGATCCCGCACTGACGCAGGCGCGGCTCTTCGAGGAGATCCTCACCCTCTTCGAGAACCTCGCCGAGGACCGGCCCTTGGTGATCGTCGCCGAGGATGTGCACTGGAGCGACCGGTCCAGCCGGGAACTGCTCGACTTCCTCATCAGAAACCAGCAGGCGGCCGCGGCTTTTCTCCTGGTCGTCACCTACCGGAGCGACCACCTGCACCGGACGCATCCACTCCGCCCGGTGCTGGCCGAATGGGATCGCAGGCCGTGGACGACCCGGATGGAGCTCGGCCGGCTCGGCAGGGGCGAGGTGGTCCGTCAGCTTCGCGGCCTGCTCGGCGGCGAGCCGGCCCCCGCCGTCATCGAGGACGTCTTCCGGCGCAGCGAGGGCAACCCCCTGTTCGTCGAGGCGCTGTCAGACCGGGCGGGCGCGCCGGTGCCCGCGTCCATTCGCGACCTGCTGATCACGCCGCTCGACAGGCTGCCGCAGGAAACGCGGCAGGTGGTCCACGCTATGGCCGTAGGCGGCGCTCAGGTCGGCCACGCGCTGCTGCACACCGTCACCGGGCTGGACGACGCCCGCCTCACCGACGCGCTGCGCCCAGCGGTGAGCGCGAACCTTCTCCTGATCGAGGAGGAGGTGTACGCGTTCCGTCATGCGCTGGTCCAGGAGGTGCTCTACGACGACGTGCTTCCCGCAGAACGCGGGCGGCTTCACGTACGGTATGCCGAAGCCCTGGAGCGGGACCCGGAACTCGCTCCGCTGGGCCGGGCGGCGTACGAGTCCGCCCTGCACTGGCACGCCGCCAAGCGCCACCCGTCCAAGACCCTGGCGGCCGCTCGCCGCGCCGCCGCCGACGCCGCGGCGTCCCTGGCGCACGCGGAACAGCTGCACATGCTGCTTCGCGTGCTGGAGCTGTGGGAAGAAGCGCCCGATCCGGCCACGTCCAAGGCCGACGTGCTCGACGAAGCGGTACGCGCCGCCATCGCCGCAGGCGAGAACGCGACCGCCGTCCAACTGGTGGAGACAGCCCTCTCGGCCGAGAGCGATCCTGCGCGTGCCGGCTGGCTGATCGCCCACCGCGGCGAACTGCGCCACCTCCTCGGCATGCCGGGCGACCTGGACGATCTGCGCGAAGCCGCTCGTCTGACGCCGTGCGAGCATCCGGCACGCGCGACCGTACTCAACCTGCTCGCCAATCGCCTCCTCACGGTCCCTCTGGAAGCCGAAGGCCGGGTCGCAGCGCGCGAGGCGCTGAAAACGGCGCAGGCCGCTGGCGATGCCAAGGCCGAGGTCATCGCCACCGTCAACCTGACGTACGCGCAGGCTCGGGCCGGCGATCTCGACACGCAGCTGCCGCACCTGATCGAGGCCCAGGCGACCGCCCGCCGCATCGGCGACCAGGGTGGGCTCCTGCACGCCTATCGCTGTGAGGCGGACGTCCTGCAGGGCGCCGGTAGGTATGCCGAGGCGGCCGAGGCGGCCCGCCGGGGACTCACCGCCGCCACGCGGTCGGGTCTGGCCCGAACGGCGGGCCCGATCCACGCGGGCAACCTCGCGGAGGCGCTGATCGCGCTGGGCCGATGGGAGGAGGCCGCCGAGATCGTCGAGCACGCCCTGCGTGTCACGCCGACGCCCAGTCTTCGCGCGTACCTGATGGTGCTGGCCGGCTCGATCGGGCTGGCCAGAGGCGATCTCGCAGGCGCCGAGAGCGCCGCTGCCCACGCCCGCGAAGTCTTCACCAGAGGCACGTCCTATGCCCAGGACCACCTCTTGCTGGTGCGCATGGAGGTGGATCTCCGCAGAGCGCAGGGGCGCACGGCCGACGCCGCGCCGCTCGTGGAGGAGGCGCTGATCAGCGGAAGAACGAGCCCGCGCTACCTGTGGCCGGTGATCGAAGCGGGCGCGCCCCTGCCCGTGCCCGGCCTGCCCGAGACCGCGGCCGCGTTGCCGGTGATCGGGCCCGTCCAGGAAGCCCACCGCCTGGCCTTCACCGCCGAGACCGGACAGCCGGACCTCTGGCCTCGCGTCGCGGCCGCGTGGGCGGATCTTCGCCAGCCGTACCCTCAGGCTCTGGCCCTGCTGCGAGCCGCGGAACACGCCGCGGAGACGGGAGACCGCTCCGCGGCCTCCTCCCATCTGACCGACGCCGCCCGGGAGGCGGACCGCCTGGGCGCGGAGCCCCTGCGGGCCCGGATCGAACGGCTGGCGCGCCTGGCCCGGATCCCCCTCGCCGTACAGGGCGAGACCGACCCGGCCGGGGAGCGTGACTTCGGCCTCACGCCGCGCGAACGGGACGTGCTGCGCCTGCTCGCCGACGGCCGCACCAACCGGCAGATCGCCGAGGAACTGTTCATCTCGGTCAAGACGGCGGGCGCGCACGTGAGCAACATCCTCGCCAAGCTCGGCGTACGCAGTCGCGTCCAGGCCGCCACGGCTGCACACCGGCACGAGTTGATCTAGTTGTTCTGAAGTACGGCTCGTCACCAGGCGGCGGCTGGGGCGCCGGGGATGACGTCGTGGCATCGAGCACAGTCGCTGTCTGCTTCTCTGAACTGGACCGTCGCTCTGGCTTGCAGGAGTCGCCTCGGATCGCTGGTTCGCGTTCGGCTGGCCGCCGTGAGCAGGGCTCTTGACCCTCACGTGGCGTCAGGCCGCATAGTCGGTGGCGTGGAGGAGCACTGGACCGTGGGACGTGTGGCCGAGTTGGCCGGCGTAAGCGTCCGCACGCTGCATCACTATGACGAGATCAGGCTCGTTCGGCCTTCGGCGCGGACCGCGGCCGGGTACCGGGCCTATTCGGCGGGCGACATTGAGCGACTGCGGGAGGTGCTGGCCTACCGGCGATTGGGCTTCGGGCTGCGGGAGGTTGCGGAACTGGTCGGCGATCCGTCCACCGACGCGATCGCGCACCTGCGCCGACTGCGCGGCCTGTTGCTGGAGCGGCGTGATCGCGCTGACGCCATGGTGGCGGCCATCGACAGGGAACTTGAGGCACGGGCGAAGGGACTGAAGGTGACACCGGAGGAGCAACTGGAGGTACTCGGTGCACGGCTGTACGACGCGATCGGCGACGCTTACACCGCGACACGGCGTACCGAGCCGCGGATCGCCGCGCAGATCTGGGACGCGCTCGGGGACGCGCGGACGGTGCTGAACGTCGGGGCCGGCACCGGCTCCTATGAGCCTGCTGATCGCGACGTGACCGCGGTGGAGCCATCGGCGGTCATGCGAGGGCAGCGGCCTGCCGGTTCGGCGCCGTGCGTGGCCGCCGCCGCGGAGAGCCTGCCGTTCGAGGACCAGTCGTTCGACGTCGCGATGGCCGTCTCCACCGTTCACCACTGGGGGGACCCGATAGCGGGGCTGCGCGAGATGCGGCGCGTGGCCCGCCGCGTGGTGGTGCTCACGTTCGACACCGACGAGCCCGGATGGCAGGACCGGTTCTGGCTTACCCGCGACTACCTGCCCGAGTTCGCCGCCGTCCTCGCAGAATTTCCCTCGCTTGCTGGGATGGCCGACGCGATCGGCGCTCGCGCTGAGCCGGTGCCCATCCCGTGGGACTGCGCTGACGGCCTGTTCGAGGCGTACTGGCGCCGACCGGGGGCGTATCTGGAGGATCACGTGCGCCGTGCGACGTCGGTGTGGACGAGGGTAGGGCCGGAGGCCGAGCAGCGGGCGGTGCGGAGCCTCAGCGACGACCTCGGCTCCGGTCGGTGGGCCGAACGCAACAGCGAACTCGCCGATCTCGATGCGGCAGATCTCGGCCTTCGCCTGCTCATAGCTTGAACGCCTCTGATCGGCAGCTCTCTGAAACCGAATCGGTGATGCCAGAGGAATCACAGCGAGACGTCCCGGAGAGCGAGAGCCGCTCCGCCTGCCGCCTCGGTACTGTGACTTCGCATGACCGACACCGAGATCGAGATCACCGCAGACCTGGTCCGCGACCTGCTGCAGGAGCAACATCCGGACCTCGCAGGGCTGGCCATCCGCGAGGTGGCGGGCGGCTGGGGCAACCAGATGTGGCGCCTCGGGGACGAGTTGGCCGTGCGCATGCAGCGCATGGACCCCACCCCGGAGCTCCAGCTCAAGGAGCGGCGGTGGCTACCCGTGCTGGCCCCGAGCCTGCCGCTCCCGGTGCCGACCCCGGTGCGGTTCGGCGAACCGTCCGAGCGCTTCCCCAAGCACTGGACCGTGATGACGTGGGTTCCCGGCGAGCCGCTGGACCACGGCTCGATCACCCGCGGCGCCCACGCGGCCGACACGCTGGCGAGTTTCCTCCAGGCGCTCCACGTGGAGGCGCCCGCCGAGGCGCCGGCCAGTTCGGACTTCGGCGCTCACCCCAAGAGGTGCACGGGCGGCTTCGAGCAGTTCTTGCAGGCCATTGACCCCGACGCCGTCGGCGATGTCAGCGCCGTCCGGGCCGTCTGGGCCGATGCCGTCGCGGCCCCCGAGTGGGAGGGCCCGCCGATGTGGGTGCACGGTGACCTCCATCCCGCGAACGTCGTCGTCTCGGACGGAACGCTCTCGGGCATCGTCGACTTCGGTGCCTTGTTCGCCGGCGATCCGGCGTGGGACCTCGCCGCCGCCTGGGTGCTGCTACCCGCGGGCACGGCCGCACGGTTCTTCGACGCGTACGCGCACGCGGACGAGGCAACGATCAGGCGCGCCCGCGGGCTGGCCGCTAAGAAGAGCCTCTTCCTGATGCTCATGGGGCAGAACGGAGATCGGGGCCTTGCCGGCGGCAAGCCGCACTGGGGACCTGCGGGCCGGGCGGCACTTGATCGTGTTCTGAAGGACGATTCCTTGACTTTCTCGATCTTGGTTGAGGATCATCACGCGCGGTGGGACGCCAAGGCCTGCAGGATGGGCGCCATGATGGAGATCAACTTTCTGACCGAATCCGACCGCGCCTGCTGGGAACTGCTGGCCCGTGGCAAAGACACGTACTTCAAGGTCGAACGGAGCGACGACGACTACGAACGGACCTGGCGACGCTTGCTCGACGACGAGCAGGTACGCGGGATCGCCGCCAGGCTGGACGGCAAGATGGTCGGCATCGCGCACTACCTGTTCCACGCCAGTGTCTGGTACGCCGGGAGATGCTATCTGGCGGACTTGTTCGTGGACGAGGAAGTCCGGCGGCGGGGTATCGCGACGGCAGTGATCGAGTGGGTGGCGCGGGACGCCAAGGAGCACGGCTTCCCAGGTCTCTACTGGAACACGTTGGAAGACGCCCCGGCTCGCGCGCTGTACGACAAGGTGGGCAAGTTCCACAACGGGCTCATCCTCTACACCTACCGGCGTGACGCGAACCAGACCTCCACCCAGCGCTGAAGGGCGGCCGGCCACGAACGTGGAAAGACCGGGCTCCCGACACTCCTCCCGCCGCCTATCGGCGACGGAGGTGCGCGGGCTTGGCCAGGAACCGGGATCGGCCGAGGATGACGATGCCCGTCACCATTGCGATCAGACCGGCCACCTCGCCCACGAGCGCTTCCGGAGTCACCCGTAGATGCTCGGAGAAGATCGCCGCTCCGAGCACGATCCCGATGATCGGCTCGGCGGCCGTGGTGGCCGGCAGCGAGATCTGCAGCGGAGCGGCGTCGAACGCGCTCTGGTTGAGGAGCAGCCCCACCACGGCGACGCACGGCAGCACGTACGGCTGCCAGGTCGCGAGCACGCTCGGCCCGTTGCCGAGGGTGAGCAGGGTGTTGCGGGTCAGCACGTCCTGCAGCCCGTACAGCACTCCGGCCGCGGCGGCCAGCGACATCGCCTTGACCTTCAGGGAACGCCGCAGCCCGAAAAGAACCAGCGCCCCCGCGGCCAGGACCACCGGGAGCGCCGCGAGCCACCGCGTGGAGAGCGGATCCGGAAGCCGGCCGCCCTGAGGCCGCCCGGCGAAAAGGAAAAGAGCCACTCCTCCGCTCACCAGCACGGCACCCAGTTGTAGCGCGCGGCCGAACGGTTCCTTGTAGACGACATGGGCCGTGGTCAGGGCGAACAGCAGGTTCATCGAGAGAAGCGGCGTCACCTGCGCCACGTCCGCCTCCCGCAGAGCGACGGCGCCGAGGATCTGGCCGCAGAGCATCAGCCCCATCCCGGCCAGCCACAACGGCATGCGCATCAGGTCCAGCAGCAGGCGCGCGTGCAGAATCTCCTCAAGGGGTTCGCGATACGCGGCGTGCTGCTGGGCGACGAAGCCGATGCCGAGAAAACAGGCCGCCCCCAGAGAGATGATGATGATCACCAATGGTGTTGCTCCCCGATGTCCTGTTCGACAGGGACGGGTGCCGGGGCGGAAAGGTCTTCCCCCACGTCTTGATCGCCCATGCGTACTGTTCGAGGCATTCTCGGATGGGCTTCGACCCAGCAGCCTCTGCGTTCCGCCTTCCCCGAAATGCCTGCTCCGTAACTGTGAACGGGCTCCCCAAGGGTGCCGCCACGGTCGGGACGGCTGCGCGGGGGTCTGGAGCCTAGCGTTCGTCGGCGGGGTAGTCGGCCGAGCGGCTCACGTCGGCCCACTTCTCGGTTTCGGCGGCACGGATCTCGGCAGCCTTCTGGGCGGCGGCGACGGCGTCGCTGCCGAGAAGGAGGCGCCGGGGCGGGGAGTCGTCGCGGACGACGTCGATGATGATCTCGGCGGCGCGGGCGGGGTCGCCGGGCTGGGCTCCGTCGGTGTCGCGTCGGTAGCGATGGATGGCGCCCACCGTCTCCTCGTAGTCAGGGCCGACGGGGTGGATCTCCATGGAGGAGCCCTGCCAGTCGGTACGGAACGCGCCCGGCTCGACGATGACGACCTTGACGCCGAAGGGTGCGACCTCGCTGGCGAGAACCTCCGAGAAGCCTTCGACGGCGAATTTCGCGGTCTGGTAGGCCCCCATTCCGGGGGTGCCGCCGACGCGTCCTCCGACGGAGGAGAACTGTACGAAGACTCCTGATCGCTGGGTGCGCAGGACGGGCAGGGCGGCCCGTGTGACGTTCACGACGCCGAACAGGTTGGTTTCGATCTGGGCGCGGAAGTCGCCTTCGGCCATCTCTTCGATCGGCGCGCTGTTGCCGTAACCGGCGTTGTTGACCACCACGTCGAGGCTGCCGAAGGCGTCGGTGGCCTCCTTGACCGCTCGGGCGGCCGCGGCGGCGTCGGTGACGTCCAGCGCGACCGCCCGCATCCGGTCGCCGTGGCGGACCACCAGGTCGTCGAGCTGCTTGGGGCTGCGTGCGGTGGCGATGACCTGGTCGCCTGCTTCGAGGACGGCTTCGGTGAGGTGCCGTCCGAAGCCGCGTGATGCTCCGGTGATGAGCCATGTCTTGGCCATGGGTGTTCCTTCGATCAATGCTCCCGGTAATTGTCTCATCAATGTAGCACTTGGAGAGTTAATATACTCATTTATGTGACAGATGTCTCTGGTGGTGCTGGCCCCGGTATGTCTCGAGCAGCCGTAGCCGCGCCTCGCTGATGGTGGGGGCGGGGACATCCTTCTTCCGTGTCGTGGGGCTATCGGGTGGCTCGGGCGGCCTTCTCGATGACGCCGGCCACGGTCTTGGACTGGGAGACGGCGACGGAGTGGGAGGCGCGTACTTCGATGGAGTGCGCGTGGGCGCGCTTGGCCATGTAGCGCTGGACCTCGGCAGGGATGTTGAGGTCCTGGGTCGTGATGACGGCCCAGGTGGGCTTGGCCTTCCAGGCGGCGGTCTCGGTCTTCTCCTCCAGGCCGGCCCGGGCGATGGGCCGTTGGGTGGCGGCCATGAGGGCCGCGGTGCCGGCGGGTACGTCGGCGGCGAACTGGTGGTGGAACTTGCCCGGCTTGATGTACAGGTCGGTTCCCGCCATGCCGTCGGGGAGGGTGAACGGCGACTCGACGGCCACCAGCAGCCTCAAGCAGTTCCCGGACCGGGCCCATTCGCCGGTCATCGACGGCGGCTGGCGGGCGGTCGCCGACCACGTGCTGGTGTGGCTGGCCGAACGGGAAGTGCGCACCGGGCCGTCGAAGTGGTGAAGGGGGCTCACGTATCTTGGGCGCGTGAGAGCAGACGCGACACGCAACCTGGAACGCGTCCTGAGCACGGGCGCCCGCATGCTCGCCGACGACCCCTCGGCGACCATCGCCGCCATCGCCGCCGCGGCAGGAGTGGACCGCCGCACGGTCTACCGCCGCTTCGCCTCCCGCGAAGACCTCATGGCCGCCGTCTACACGGCACGCTACGACGCGGTCGAGGAGGCCGTCGAGGCCGCCAGGCTACGCGAGGCCCCGGTCGCGGTCGCGCTGCATCGCTACGTCGAAGGCATCATCGCCGTCAACCGCGAATGGCCCGTGGAGACGAGCCGCATGCTCCGCGAGGTCACGCTCCGCGAGCGCCGCCGCCGCCTGATCGACGAGGTCGACGCCTTTTTGCAGCGCGCCACCGACGAGGGCCTGCTCCGCTCCGACCTGCCGCCCGGCTGGGTGGCCGCGGTCCTGTCGCCGCTGATGGAGCACGCCGCCGAGGACCTGTCCGAGCTGAGCGCCGCGCAGGCCGCCGACGTCGTGGTCGACACACTGCTGCGGGGCGTCGGCACTCCGCAGGCGCGCTGACCGCGCGGTAGCCCGCACGCCGGGCTGCTATGGTGTAAGGCCCTTGAGATCGGAAGCCAGGAGACCAGACATGGCAGGTGACGACGACATTTCCGGGTGATACCGGAGATTGACCGGCCCCGGCAGGCGCACATGACCGCCGCCGACGTGGCCTCTGGTCGTCGTTCCCCGAATCCCTGTCCCCTTTGCCGGGCGGCTTCGGCGCGCCCGCGTTCTCGTACGAGGTCTTCTCGCATGTCCGCTGCTTTCATCGTCTGTTCCGACCTGTCCTTCTCCTGGCCTGATGACACGCCCGTCTTCAGCGATCTGTCCTTCACCGTGGGCGGCGGCCGTACCGGTCTCGTCGCCCCGAACGGCGCGGGAAAGAGCACGCTGCTCAAGCTGATCGCCGGCGAACACCGGCCCCGTGGCGGCAGCGTCTCCGTCGAGGGCGTGCTCGGCTACCTGCCGCAGAGCCTGCCCCTCACCGGCGACCTGACCGTGGCCGAGGTCCTCGGCATCGCCCCGGTGATCGCCGCGCTGGACGCCATCGAGTCGGGCGACGCCGCCGAGGAGCACTTCACCACCATCGGCAACGACTGGGACATCGAGGAGCGCACCCGTGCCCAGCTCGACCGGCTCGGACTCGGCGAGCTCGCGTTCAACCGCACGCTGGCCACGCTGAGCGGCGGCCAGGTCGTCTCGCTCGGACTGGCAGCCCAACTCCTCAAGCGGCCCGACGTCCTGCTGCTCGACGAGCCGACGAACAACCTCGACCTCGGCGCGCGCCGCAGGCTCCACGACGTGCTCGGCGACTGGAACGGCTGCCTGCTCGTGGTCAGTCACGACCGGGCCCTGCTCGACCGCATGGACCGCATCGCCGAGCTCGACCGGGGCGAGGTCCGCTTCTACGGCGGCGGCTTCACCGCGTACGAGGAGGCCGTGCGTACCGAGCAGGAGGCCGCCGAACGCAACGTGCGCAGCGCCGAGCAGGAGCTCAAGCGCGAGAAGCGGGAGATGCAGCAGGCCCGCGAGCGCGCCGAGCGCCGGGCCGGCACCGCCGCCCGCAACCTCAAGAGCGCCGGCCTGCCGCGGATCTTCGCCGGGAACATGAAGCGCGGCGCGCAGGAGTCGGCCGGGCGGGCGGGCCAGATGCACGCCGCCCGCGTCAGCGACGCCAAGGCCAGGCTCGACGAGGCCGGGCGGGCGCTGCGCGACGACCAGAAGATCGCGCTGGACCTGCCGGGCACGAATGTGCCCGCCGGCCGCACGGTCTTCCACGGGGAGCGCCTTCAGGCCCGCGGCCTGTTCGCCGAGCCGGGCATCGACCTGACCGTCCGCGGACCGGAGCGGATCGCGCTGACCGGCCCCAACGGCGCGGGCAAGTCCACCCTGCTGCGCCTGATCAGCGGCGACCTGGAGCCCGACGGCGGCACGACCAGGCGGGCCGACGGCCGGGTCGCCTACCTGTCGCAGCGGCTCGACCTGCTCGACGTCGAGCGCACCGTGGCCGAGAACCTGGCCGCGTTCGCCCCCGGCATGCCGGCGGCGGAGCGGATGAACCTGCTGGCCCGCTTCCTGTTCCGTGGCGCGCGTGCGCACCTGCCGGTGGGTGTGCTGTCGGGCGGCGAACGGCTGCGCGCCACGCTGGCCTGCGTGTTGTGCGCCGAGCCTGCGCCCCAGCTCCTGCTGCTCGACGAGCCCACGAACAACCTCGACCTGGTCAGCGTGGGGCAGCTGGAGAGCGCGCTCGGCGCGTACGAGGGGGCCTTCGTGGTGGTCAGCCACGACGAGCGGTTCCTCGCGGAGATCAAGGTGGAGCGCCGGCTGGAGGTGTCCGGCGGGCGGCTGCTGGAGACCGGTGGACCCGCCGGTGAGTGATGTGCTGCTCGCCCGCGATCTCGTACGGACGCTGAGCGCGCGGCGCGTGCTCGACGGCGTCTCGCTCACCGCCGCGCCCGGCCACCGGATCGGGCTGATCGGCGAGAACGGTGCGGGCAAGTCCACCCTGCTGAGACTGCGGGCCGGAGCGACTGCTGGTGGGCGATCCACCCGAGGTGCTCCTGCTCGACGAGCCCACCAACCACCTCTCCCCCCGCCTGTCCGACGAGCTGGAAGAGGCCCTGGGCGCCGACGGGCCAGGCGCGATCGTGATCGCCAGCCACGACCGCTGGTTGCGCGCCCGCTGGCAGGGCCACCACCTCGCCTGGCGTAACCGCCAATGCGTCACCGGCTTGACCGGTGACGCATTGGCTGCCAATATCGTCACCAGTTGAACCGGTGACGCGAGATGTGTTCCCGGGCCTGTTTTCACCTGCTCAGAAGGGAAGAGCCATGGCTGCCAGCTACACCGGGGTCGTCACCGTCACGGGGGAAGGCCGCAACGGAGGCCGGATCCAGGCCGACGACGGTCTCCTCGACACCACGCTCGCCATCCCGCAGGCGTTCGGGGGAGCGGGCGGGGCCACCAACCCCGAGCAGTTGTTCGCCGCGGGCTGGGGCGCCTGCTTCCTGGGCGCCGTCAGAAGGGCGGCGGCGCAACGCAAGATCAGGCTGACCAGCACGGCCATCACGGCGGAGGTGACCCTGCACCACGGCGACGACGGCGAGTTCGGCCTCAGCGCCGTGCTCAACCTGGAGCTCGGAGGCGTGGACCAGCAGACGGCTCACGAGCTCGGCGCCGCGGCCCACCGGATCTGCCCGTACTCCAAGGCGACCCGCGGCAACATCTCGGTCGCCATCAACGCGAAGGCCGCCTGAGGTGCGACCGGAGCAGGACGCCGCCGAGGCCGCCCGGAGACGGACGCGGGATCAGACTCAGACCTGTGGCTGATCGCGGGTCCATTCCTGGCCCTGCCAGGCCGGGTCCAGCGGGGTGTGGGCGATGTGGTTGGTGTAGTTCGACAGCGTCTTCATCCCCACGCCGAGGACGATGTCGAGCACGTGGCGACGCGTGTAGCCGGCGGCCAGGAACGCCTCGATCTCCGCGTCGTCCACCCAGCCGCGCTGGGCGACCATCACCTGGGTGAGGCGCCGGGCCGCCTCCAGCGCGGCGTCCGGCAGCGGCTTGCCCGTCCGTAGGGCCTCGACCACATCGGCCGGGACGCGGGCGCGCAACGCCAGGGTGGAGTGCGCGGCCACGCAGTACTCGCAGCCGTTCTCCACGCTGGCGGTGATCCACACCACGTGCTTGGCCGGTCCGGGCAGGGAGGACTTGCCGAACTGCTCGGCCAGGGCGTTGTAGCCGGCCAGCAGCTCGGGCGATTCGGCCATCACGCCGTTCAGCGTGGTCACGAACCCCATGCGCTTCTTGGCGGCCTCCAGCATCGGGCGGGCCGCCTCGGGGGCGTCGCTCTCGTTGTAGACACGGAAATCGATCATCATCTCTCCTCGGTGTGGGTGAAACCATCCAGTACGGCGCGGACGCCCGCCAGCAGCCCGGCCGCGTCGGCTCCGGCCCGCGAGCGCAGGTTGACCCCGTAGGCCAGCAGCGCCAGCGTCTCCGCGCCCGCCTCCAGGTCCGTTCCGGGCCGTACTTGACCGCGATTGCGTGCCGCCTCCAGCGCGGCGCGCATCGCCGCTCGCAGGGCGGCGTGGTGGGCATCCAGGACCTGCCGGACCTCGGGAGCCTCGCGGGCGGCGCCGGTGTGCGTGTTGGTGACCAGGCAGCCCCAGCGGGCGTGCTCACCGGTGCAGCGTGCCGCCACCAGTCGCTCGAAGAAGCCGGCGACAGCAGGCAGGCCACGTTCGTCGGCGGCCAGCGCGTCGAACACCGGCCGTGACTGCCGCTCCAGGTAGCGGCGCAGCGCGGCGGCCTGCAGCCGCTCCTTGCCCCCGAAGGTCGCATACAGGCTGGAGCGGCTCAGCCCGGTGGCCTGCGTGACCTCGGCGATGCCGGTGACATCGGCGCCGCGTTCCCAGAACAGGCGCACCACCTGGTCCAACGCCACGTCGGGATCGAAGTGCTTGACGTCCGGCATCCGCCGACCTCCTATCTTGGAACGACCATTCCAAGTTAGCGGTATGCGCCATGAAGCGCAATCCATCCGCTTCAAGAGGTCAGGTCAGGGCCATCGGGGTGAGGCCGAGCTCGGCAAGAGCGGCGGCGCCGCGGGCGGCATGGTCACCGCCCGCGAGCACCAGGGTCCGTGCCGACTGGTACCGGCAGCCGGCGGCGTCGAAGACGTCCGCCGTGGCGAGCAGTCGCTCCCGGTCGTTGTCGAGCAGGGCTTCGGCACGCTCCACGATGGCACGGGCGACCGGGTTGCCGGCCGTGACGGTCCGGGCGTCGGCCAGACGGGCGCGCGCGTCGATGCTCCCGGCGAGCACGGTGGCCTCCGAGCGCAGCGCCACGTACCAGTGGAGCCAGATCCAGGTGACCCATTTCCACACCTCGCCGGCCTCAGAGGCCATCCGCTCCAGAGCCTCCGATGCCTGCCCGTGGTGGAGCAGCAGCATCGCGTCGAAGACCGCGCCGTAGCCGTAGGCATGTTCCGGCGTGGTGCCGAACTGGTCCAG
Source organism: Nonomuraea helvata (assembly GCF_039535785.1). Lineage (NCBI taxonomy): Bacteria > Bacillati > Actinomycetota > Actinomycetes > Streptosporangiales > Streptosporangiaceae > Nonomuraea > Nonomuraea helvata. Next base: position 1,717,141 of record NZ_BAAAXV010000009.1, on the reverse strand, counting down.
GACCGTCCCCCACTCGCGCCGCGCGTCGTGGTCGTCGCGGAGGCTGTGGATCATCACCACCGCGGCCACCGCCGGGCCGAGGGCTGACGTGGGAGGGCTGCCGGCCCGCCGCCACGCGTCGAGGAACCGGATGCTGCCGCTGAGCACCTGGTCGACGTTGCCCGCCAGCGCGTCGGCGACCAGCAGCCAGCTCGTGGCGCGGTGGCCGACCTCGGCCAGCAACGGATGATCGGCGAGTTGCCGTGCCCACCGGCGAGCCCCGGGTAGATCGCCGGTGCCGAGGCCGGCCTCGGCGGCCTCGCCGAGCGCCTCGATCAGCTCGTGGGTGGCGGCCGGCGTGTTCGGTGCGGACGACAGCAGCGCGATCCGGCGCCGGGCCGTGGCGGCGGCGGCGAACGCGTCACCGGCCCAGCTCAGGGCGCCGGTCAGCACATCGAGCGCGGCGGATTCGGCGAGCGGATCACCCGCACGGTGGGTCAGTTCGACGGCCCGTTCGGCGCGGGCGATCTTCTCCGGTCCGGAGTCGTCGGGCTGGCCGTGGGCGGCGCCGATCGCGTCGTTGAGCTCCCGCGCGGCCTCGGCCAACGCCACCGCGGCCTGTGCCGCCGGGTCCGCGCCGGCCAGTTCCCGCGCCTGGGCGATGAGCGCGGCCGTCTCCTCCGCAGGCAGCTTCCTGGCGAACTTGCTCGCGAACCGGTACGCGTTGGTGGCGATGGTCGCCAGGTCACAGGCGGCGACGGCGGTGTCCCCGGCGCGGCGGGCGGCTTCCGCGGCCGCGAGATGCAGGCGGTACATGTCATCACCGCGCATCCGGCAGCCGGCCACGGCCGCAGCATGCCGGAGCATCGACGCGGTGGCGGCGGGATCGTCGGCGAGCGCGGCGGCCTGCTCATAACGCCCCTGGGACTCGCCGACCAGGTGACGGGTGAACGTCAGCTCCGCCAGGTGCCGGGCGAGGCGGCGGGCATCCGCGCGCTGCTCCGGCTGGTCGGCCGCCCACGCCAGGGCGGCGCGGAGGTCGTCCGCGACCGCGTCGAACCGGGCCCGCCAGTCCGCTCCCACCACCGCCAGGCCGGCGGCCTCGGCCAGGCACCAGCGAAGGTGGCGGGATCGGGTCTCGGCCAGCTCACCGGCCTCGGTGAGCCGTTCCTTCCCGTACTGCCTGATGGTCTCCAACGCCCGGTACCCGGTCCCGCTCGGGCAGGCCGTCACCACCAGCAGGCTCTGTTCGGCCAGCCGGGCCAGCCCGTCGGCGACCAGACCTTCCTCGGACCCGGACACCTCCGCCGCCGCGGCAGCGGTGAACGGCGCCACGAACACCGACACCTGGCGCAGCAGCGCCCGGTCGGCCGGCTCCAGCAGGGCGTGGCTCCAGTCCAGCGCCGCCCGTACCGAGCGATGCCGGTCTTCGGCCCGGGAGCCGCCGGTGAGCATCCGGAGCGGGTGGGACAGGGCAGTGGTGATGCCATCCAGTCCGAGGGTGGGATACCGGGCGGCGGCCAGCTCGATCGCCAGCGCCATTCCGTCCAGCCGCTCGCAGATCTCGGCGATGTGCTCGAACAGTGGAGGGTCCAGCGGCCAGCCGACCGCCGTCGCCCGTTCCATGAACAACGCGACCGCGTCCGATTCGCCGTCGACGGCCAGCGACAGCGGCGGGACCGGATACACCCGTTCGAACGGCACCATCAACCGGGCCCGGCTGGTCGCCAGCACCGTCACTCGAGGGCACGTCGCCAGCAGCCGCTCGAGAAACAGCGCCACCCCGTCCACCACTTGCTCGCAGTTGTCCAGCACCAGCAAGGTATGACGGTCGGCCAGCGCGGCGAGCACGGACTCGGTCATGCCATGGCCGGGCTGCTCACCGAGGCCGAGCGCACCGGCGACCGCGGCCGCGACCATGCCCGCGTCGGTGACCGGGACGAGGTCGACGAACCACACCCCGTCGGAGTACTCGCCGGCCGCTTCCGCGGCCACCGCCAGCGCGAGCCGGGTCTTGCCCACGCCGCCGGGACCGACCGCGGTCACCTGGCGGTGCTCCTTGAGCATCTCGGTGAGTACGGCCCGCTCGCTCACCCGGCCGATGAACGAGGTCAGCGGGGCCGGGAGCACCGGTGCCGGGCGAGACGGGCCGGTGCCGACCGGCTCGGGCGCACGCTGGGCGAGCGCCCGTCGATCCGGCACCTCCAGCTTGCGCAGCAGCGAGGAGACGTGACTCTCCACGGTACGCACGGAGATGCACAGTCGTGCCGCGATCTCGGCGTTGCTGAGATGGGCCCTGACCAGCTCCAGTACCTCGGCTTCCCGAGGAGAAATGTCCAGCACTGCGGTCACTGTCACAGTTTGCCGTATCTCCGCCGGGCTCCATCCGTAGTGGCCGTCGTGCGATCCGTGCCGTCGATCCGTGGACGGTTCCGTGGTCGCCACGGATGCGGGTCAGTGGGGCCGGCAGGAAAGCTGTGCATACGAACACAGCGGGTCGATGGGGCCCACGACCACAGGAGCGACCATGTCTTCCAACCTGGGAATCAAGACGGTGCTGCACCCGGTGTCCGACCTGGCGAAGGCCAAGGCGGTGTACGCGGCCCTGCTCGGTATCCCGCCGCATGTCGAGTCTTCCTACTACGTCGGTTTCGAGCTCGAGGGCCAGCACGTCGGACTGGTGCCGGGCGGTGGGCCGCAGGGCATGACCTCGCCGGTGGTCTACTGGCACGTACCGGACATCGAGGCGAAGCTGGCCGAGCTGACCGCCGCGGGGGCCACCGTGAAGGAGGCCGCGCACGAGGTCGGCGCCGGTCGCGTGGTGGCCACCGTCATCGACCCCGACGGCAACGTCCTCGGGCTCCTGCAGGACCGGTGAGCGCCGGCCCACCCTGCCAGGTCCGCCGCCTACAAGACGACAAACCCACTTCGTTCATAAGGAAAACCGCTATGACCTCCTTCGGCTCAGTCATCCTCGAAGTTCCGGACCTCACGGCCGCCGACGCCTTCTACCAGGCCTTCGGGCTGGACTCTTTTGTGAACGTACGTGCCTCGGACGCGCCGACGACCGGCTTCCGTGGGTTCGCGCTGTCACTCGTGGTGTCCCAGCCGGGCAACGTCGACGCCTTCGTCGGCGCCGCCCTCGACGCCGGCGCAACGACGCTGAAGCCGGCCACCAAGAGCTTCTGGGGCTACGGCGGCGTCGTACGCGCCCCGGACGGAACGATCTGCAAGATCGCGACCTCGAACAAGAAGGACACCGGCCCTGCCACCCGGCAGGTCGACCAGGTGGCGCTCCTGTTGGGAGTGGCGGACGTCAAGGCGAGCAAGCGGTTCTACGTCGACCGCGGCCTGACCGTGGCGAAGAGCTTCGGCGGCAAGTACGTCGAGTTCGACACCCCGTCGTCGGCCGTCACGCTGGCCCTCTACCCTCGCCGCGCCCTCGCCAAGGACACCGGCATGCCCCAGGAGGGCACCGGATCGCACCGCATCGTGATCGCCGGCGCTGCCGGGACCTTCACCGACCCCGACGGGTTCGTCTGGGAGACCGCAACCGTCTGATGCACGCGGCGGGACCACCAGGTCCTTCGCTGAATATCCAGGATCTTCAAAGGAGAACTCTGTCATGAGCAACACCGAGAGCAGCACGTACGAGGGATTCACGGCCGAGGAGCGGGCCGCGATGAAGGAGCACGCCCAGGAGCAGAAGAAGGCGGTGCGCCGCAGTTCACGCGCGGACAAGGCGGCGGACAAGGCCGCGGAGGAGGCGCGGGACGTGCTCGCGAAGATCGCCGAGATGCAGGACTCGGACCGGATCATGGCCGAGCGCGTCCATGCCGTCATCACCGCGAGCGCCCCGGTCCTTGCGCCGAAGCTCTGGTACGGGATGCCCGCCTACGCGATGAACGGCAAGATCGTCTGCTTCTTCCAGAGCGCGGCGAAGTTCAAGTCGCGCTACGCGACGCTCGGGTTCAACGACTCGGCGAAGCTGGACGAGGGCACGATGTGGCCGGCCGCTTTCGCCCTGACCGAGGTGACGCCCGAGGTGGAGACCCGGATCAGCGAGCTGGTGAAGCGGGCGGTGAGCTGAGGACGCTCATGCGGGCTGCGGCTCCTCGTAAGGGATGCGGCTCAGATGCAGGATCGAGCCCAGCGTTCCCCACTCGTCCGCGCCGAGCTTGGTCAGCGGACGCAGTCGTTCGGCGTCAGGTCGGCCCCCGACGACGTAGTCCTCGTGCACTGCCGCGAGGAACACCCGGCCGAAGACCAAGGTGGAGTTGCCCATGCGCAGGGTGGTGTGCGAACGGCACTCCAGGACGACGGGGGAGGCGGCCACTCTGGGCGGCCGCACATGACGGCTCGCCTCGCGTTCGATTCCGGCGAAGTCGAATTCGCTGACGCTCCGCGGGAAGTCGGTCGCGGTGGAGTTGATCAGGTGCAGCAGAGGTTCGGCGGAGAAGTTGACGACGAACTCCCCGGTGTCCTCGACGTTGCGCAGGGAATCCTTGCGGCCGATCGAGGTGAACTGCACGATCGGCGGGTCGGTGCTGGCGATGCTGAAGAAGGAGTGCGGGGCGAGGTTCTCGACGGCTCCGTCCGGTGTGACGGTGGAGATCCACGCGATCGGGCGCGGGATGACGACCGAGGTCAGGAACCTGAAGAAGGCCGTACCGCCCATGGCCTCGGGATCGAAATCGACGCGCATGACGATCAGTATTCATCGCATCCACGGTGTGTGGTGGTCGCCGCGCCCACACGGGTCAAGGGGCCCGGTGCGGCGGACGCGAGTCGGCAGGCGGACCCACAGGTGGAGCCCGCCCGCGGGGACACGGGTGAGGGTCCAGTCGGGAAGCTCGCGCGTGACCGCGGCCGCCAGTGCTCCGCACCGCTCCCGCAGTGCCGCGGCCAGGGTGCGGACGTGCCGTTCCCAGGTGGGGGAGCTGAGGAGCTCGACCACTGCTTCCTGGAGCGGGCGGGTGACGAAGAAGTCGCCGACCTCGGCAGAGCGGCCCTGCGGCCGTGACGAGCGCCGGACCCGGGCGCGGCTCGGCAGCCGCGTCCGGCCGGCCGGTACGAAGGCGGGTTGCCGTCAGCGCTCGATGAACACCGGGTTGGAGTAGAACCACAGGTCGGCCCACGGGTCGGAGCCGTGCGGGTCGGGCTGGGGCTCGAGCTCGGCGGTGTTGGTGCCGCGGACGCGGACGTACATGGGGCCGTCGATGTCGCGCAGCGTGTGACGGACGACGATCTCGTCGCCCTGGCGCCGCCACTGGCTGGGGCCGTAGCGGGCCTCGACCTTGGTGGTGGGGTTGGTGTCGGCGGAGCGGTCCTGGACCGGCCCGGTGATCCGCCCGGTGATGATGTCGAGGCGGTTGACCTGCGGGCGCTCGCCCTTGGCGTTGGGCGTACGCGGCACCCGGAAACGGACCTCGACCTCGGCGTCACGGTCGCCGCCGCGCATCCGGAGGGTCTCGCCGACGGTCGCCGTGTTGCCGTCGGCCTGGCCCTGGGCCTCCCCGGTGCGGGACACCGTCAGGTCGAGCTGGTCGATCAGGTCGCCGATGACGACGAAGATCCGGCCGCCGCGGAGGCCGTCGAGGATGTCGGCGTAGTCCCAGCCCGCGTACACGTACGTCTTGGAGTATTCGCCCGGCCAGAAGTCGCTGCCGCCGTCGCTGTAGTGCCTGTGGGAGTCGGAGGTGGAGGTGATCCACCAGCGGCGGCCCTCGCTGAGCAGCGAGTCCCACAGACCGCCGAGCCGCGCGGTCATCTGGTCGAAGCCGCCCATCGTGGGGTAGTTGCCGTAGCCGCCACGCTCGCCGTCCGGCTTGACGCTGCCGTCCTTGTTGAGCGATCCGGCCTGGTGGCCGGGTGCGCCCTCGAAGCCGTGCGCGATCTCCGGCGCGGTGTCGTGCCAGTTGCGGAACTCCGCCGGGGTGTCCTGGCCGTAGACGCCCAGCCCGGTGGCGGAGCGGGCGGGGTGGTTGGCGAACAGCAGCGGCTTGTGCGGGAGCTGCCGCATCACCCGCAACGCCTCGAGCATCTTCTGCTCGGTGTCGAAGGTGGGGTCGGCCGGGAACGGGTCACGCTTGGAGAAGCGGGCCGCCGTGGTCGGTGGACACGATCCAGGCCAGCCCGAACTGCTGCGCGTGCGACGCGTTGACCGACAACGGGTAGATCGCGTCCCCGCCGAGGATCGGCTTGGGCGGGGTCGTGGAGTTGTCGTAGCCGACGCTGAACTCGCTGTGCACATGGTGGTCGCCGGGCAGCCAGCGCCGGCGGCCACCGCCGGGGCGCCGGTCGTCGGCCCAGGCCGGACCGGTCAGGCCGCCTACGGCGACCGCGCCGACCAGCCCACCGGTGACGGCCAGCAGCCGCCGCCGCGTCACGACCTCGGGTTTCTCAGAAGCGGACATCGAGGTTGGTTCCTCTCCAAAGGGCGCTATACATCCGCCCGAGTCCATCGATGCCGCGTGACAGGCTGTTGACCGATCACCGACCGCGAGGCGAACAGTCGAAATCCGGCGGCCGACTCACACACGCCACAAACGCAAGTATGAACTGCGTTAATCTAAGGGGCATGGAGACGGACCGAGAGCGGACCCGACGGCCGGGAGGCCGCAGCGCCCGCGTCCGCGCGGCGGTGCACCAGGCCGTCACCGACCTGGTCGCCGAGCGCGGGTACGGCAATTTCACCGTCGGCGAGGTGGCGAACCGCGCCGGTGTGGCCGACACGAGCATCTACCGCCGATGGGGCACCCTCGAGGCGCTGACCATGGACGTGGCGATCACCTGGCTGACCGCCACGTCCCCGATCCCCGACACCGGAAGCCTGGAAGGCGACCTGCGCGCCTACGCCGCCAACGTGGCCCGCGACGTCACCGGGCCCGACGGGCCGGCCGTGCTGCGCCTGGTCATCGCCCTGTCCACGGCAGGTCAGGACGGCATGCGGGCGCGCGACGCGTTCCTCGCCGAGCGCTCCAGCCAACTCCAGACCATGCTCGACCGGGCCCGTGCACGAGGCGAACAGCCGCCGGACGTCCTGGAGGTGCTCGACCACATCCTGGCCCCCATGTACATCCGCATCCTTTTCGGCGCGGGCCCCCTCACGCACGACTACGTCGACACGCTCGTGGACCGCCTGCTCCCCCTCACGGGACCCGCTGAAGGCTGAACCCGGAAGCCCTGGATCGCGTATCTCCATCCACAGGCGGCGCTCGGCCGTTCCAGGGAAAGGTTCACGTCAATGACCCTGTCCGTCGCGGTATCGGGAATGAGTTGCGGGCACTGCGCTTCGACGATCCGGCAGCAGGTCCTGCCGTTGCGGGGCGTCGAGCGGGTGGAGGTGGACGTGACCGGCGGTCGCGTCACGGTGAGCGGAGGGCCGCTGCTTCAGGAGTCGCAGGTCCGCGAGGCGATCGCGGAGGCGGGTTACCAGGTGCTCTCCTGACCCTGCGGCCGCCCGCCGTCGCCGGAGAACGTCCGCCGGTAGTGCTCGGCCGCCTGGGCCATGTCGGAGCTGATGAGGTCGAAGAACCGGCTGGCCGTCCGGAGCCGGATGCCGGCCGGGGTGTGGGCACCGAGGACGTCGACGCCGTCCCGTACGGTGTCGGCCCACAGCGTCATCGACCGCATGCCCACCAACCACGCCCGATACCAGACGTCGGCGTCGATGGTGTACCGCTCACGCCGGTTGTCGCGCTCGCGTTTGACGAGTCCCACCTGCTCCAGCCAGCCGACGCCCTTGGAGATCGACGCGGGGCTGACCCCCAGCCGCTCGGTCAGCTCGGCGACGGTCATGTGGCCGGTATCGCTGACGAACAGGCAGGCCATCACCCTGGCCGCCATCGTCGGTATCCCCCCGAACCTCGCAGTGAGTCTCTCCTCGAGTTCCCGTACCGCCTGGGGGTCGCGCCCGTCGACATCCGCGCTCGCCGGAGCGGCCGACGGCGGGTTCGGCCGACGGCGGGCGCGCCATTCGGCCGCCTGCTGCGCCCGGGCCGCGTGGTAGCCGTGCGGGCCGCCGTTGCGTGCGATCTCACGGCCGATGGTCGACCTAGGCCGCCCCAGCCGACGGGCGATCTCCGCGTAGGGGAGCTTCCCCGCCAGCCCTTCGGCGATCTTGCGGCGGTCCTCGTACGTCAGGTGGCCTCGCGGCATGCGCCCTCCCTGGTCTCGGGGCGCACAAGTATGCCTTCAGGCATACGTCATCGCTACACGCCGAACCCGGGTTGTTGCATTTGCCAACACTGTTATTGCGCCAGTCTCTCCGGCCTGAGCTGCGCTGACATGGTTTCCTGCTTGCTGAATTCTCAAACGCATCCGTAACTTTCCCTGGTGCGTGAACGATCGCCGTTCTCGCGGAGGGAACCGAGATGACCCTGCCGAACCCCGTGCCCGCGCTGCCGACAGAGCGCACCACGGAGCGCCCCTTCGATCCTCCGTCCGGACTCGCACAGCTCCGGGAAGAGCGTCCGCTGAGCCGGCTGAGCTACCCGGACGGGCACCTGGGATGGGTGGTGACCACCCACGCCCTTGGCCGCCGCGTGCTCGCCGACCCACGGTTCAGCGTGCGCAGCGAGCTGCAACACTCACCGCTGACCGCCGTCGCCAGGTCCAATCAGCCTGCTCCGCCGGGCGTGTTTGCCTTGATGGACCCACCTGACCACACCCGGTACCGTCGCCTGCTCACCGGCGAGTTCACCGTGCGTCGCATGCGCGTGCTCGCCGAGCGGATCCAGGAGATCACCACCGAGCGCTTGGACGCCATGGAAGAGGCGGGCCCTCCGGTGGACCTGGTGAAGACGTGGGCACATCCGATCCCGGCCCAGGTGATCTGTGAGCTGCTCGGCGTGCCCTACGCCGCCCGGGCCCGCTTCGAAACCCACGCGCTGGGCCTTGCCCGGCTGGACGCCTCCCGCGAGGAGATCGGAGCGGCAGCCGCGGCGATGCGCGGCTTCATCGGCGAGCTGGTGACGGAGAAACGCGCCGACCCCACTGACGACATCCTCAGCGGCCTGACCAGGAGCGACCTCACCGATGAGGAGCTGATCAACTTCGGCTTCATGCTGCTGGCGGGCGGGCTGGACACCACGGCCAACATGCTCGCCCTGGGCACCTACGCCCTGCTGCAACACCCGGAACAGCTGGCCGCTCTGCGGGCCGATCCTGGAATCGCCGAGAGTGCCGTCGAAGAACTGCTGCGTTATCTGAGCGTTGCGCCGTTCACCTCCCGCACTGCTCTGGAGGACGTAGAACTGGGTGGCGAGCTGATCAAAGCGGGCGAAACGGTGACCGTTTCGATCCCGGCGGCCAACCGCGACCCGCAGCACTTCGCCGACCCGGACACCCTCGATCTGCTCCGTCCGACCGGCGGGCACGTCGCGTTCGGCCACGGCGTCCACCAGTGCATCGGCCAGCAGCTGGCCCGCGTCGAACTGCAGGTCGCGCTCCCCGCCCTGGTCAGCCGATTTCCGACCCTCCGCCTGGCCGCCTCGCCGGAGGACCTGGCCCTGCGCACCGACATGATCGTCTACGGCGTCCACCAGCTCCCGGTCGCCTGGGACGCGTAGCCCGCGAATCTTCAGGAGAACCCTGACATGGCTGCCAAGATATGCCTCGTAACCGGCGCCTCATCCGGTATCGGCCACGCCACCGCACTCGAGCTCCTGCGCGCAGGACACATCGTGTACGGCGCGGCGCGGCGGGCCTACCGGATGGGGGCGATCCGCGAAGCGGGCGGTCACTCCCTCCCGATGGACGTGACCAAGGAAGAAGACCGCCAGCGGGTCGTCCGTACGATCCTGGACGAACACCAGCGGATCGACGTCCTGGTGAACAACGCGGGAGCCGTCGTGCACGGCGCCGTCGAGGACACGCCGCTGGAGATGGCGCGGGACGAGTTCGAGATCAATCTGTTCGCGCCGGCCCGGCTGATCCAGCTCGTCCTGCCGCAGCTGCGCCGGCAGGGATCGGGCACGATCGTCAACGTGTCCTCGATCGGCGGGGAGCTCGCCTTTCCGCTCGGCGCCTGGTACTACGCCTCCAAGCACGCCCTGGAGGCGTTCTCGGACACGCTTCGCATGGAGACCAGGCAGTTCGGCATCGACGTCGTCGTCATCCAGCCCGGCATCATCAAGACCGATTTCGAGGCCGGGACCGCGCGGCAACTGCGGGAGATCTCCGGGAACGGGCCGTACGGGCTGATGGCCGAGGCCATGGCACGCGCGGCCGAGACGCCGATGGACGGCGGCCCGGCCTCCGACCCCGGCGTCGTCGCGGCGGCGATCCGGCAGGCGGTCGAGTCGGACCGGCCGGAGACCCGCTACGTCGTCGGCTGGCAGGCCGAAGCCCTCCTGCAGCTCAACAGGTCCCTTTCCGACCGAGAGTTCGACGCACGGGTCACCGGCCTCGCATGAGCAACCGCAACTCGGAGAAACCCATGACTCCTGCCATCGCCATTTCCGGGCTCGTCAAGGCGTACGGGCCGACGCATGCCCTCGACGGGCTCGACCTCACCGTGAACACCGGAGAGGTGCACGGCTTCCTCGGCCCGAACGGGGCGGGGAAGAGCACCACCATCCGCGTCCTGCTGGGCATGATCCGAGCCACCTCCGGCAGCGCCAGGCTGCTGGGCGGCGACCCCTGGGCCGACGCCGTCGCGCTGCACCGGCGGCTGGCGTACGTGCCGGGCGACGTCGAGCTCTGGCCCAACCTCACCGGAGGCGAGGCCATCGACGTGCTCGGCCGCCTGCGCGGCGGGCTCGACGACCGGCGCAGGAACGAGCTGATCGAGCGGTTCGAGCTCGACCCGAAGAAGAAGGCGCGGACGTACTCCAAGGGCAACCGCCAGAAGGTCGCACTTGTCGCCGCACTCTCCGCCGACGTGGAGCTGCTGATCCTCGACGAGCCCACGAGCGGGCTGGACCCGCTCATGGAGGCGGTGTTCCAGCAGGTCGTCGCCGAGGTGAAAGCCGCCGGCCGGACGATCCTGCTGTCCAGCCACATCCTCTCCGAGGTCGAGACCCTCGCCGACCGGATCACCATCATCCGGGACGGAAAGGCCGTGGAGTCGGGGACGCTGGCGCAGATGCGGCACCTGACCCGGACGACGGTCGCGGCCGACACCGCCACCCCGGTCACTGGCCTCGAGCGGCTACCCGGCATCCACGACGCGAAGGTCGAGGGGGTGAGCGTGCGGTTCGGCGTGGACGCCGAACACCTCGACGCCGCCATCAGGCACCTCACCACGTTCGGCATCACCTCGCTGGTCAGCCACCCGCCGACGCTCGAGGAGCTCATGCTCCGGCACTACGAGCGCAAGGAGGCGGCATGACCGCCACGGTTTCCCCGGCGCGCGGCCGTACCGGAACGAGCCCGGCGGGCAGCCACCTGACCGGCACCGGCACCATGGTACGGCTGGCGCTGCGCCGCGACCGGATCAAGCTCACCATCTGGCTGGTCGCCATCACGGTCATGGTCCCGCGCTTCTACAACGCCGCCGTGAGCGCGGTCGTCCCGACGCCTGAGGCCCTGGCCGAGGCCTCGCAGATGATCCGCGTCTCCTTCATGAGGGTGCTCGGCGGGCCGCTCTTCGGCGACGTCACCACGCAGAGCTACTTCCTCGCCGCCTACTGGGTCGAGTTCCTGCTGGCCGCCGCGATCATGAACATGATGCTCATCACCCGGCACACCCGGGCAGAGGAGCAGACCGGCCGGGCCGAACTCATCCGGGCGGCCGTCGTGGGCCGCCACGCGCAGCTCACGGGGGCGCTGATCACCGCCTTGATCAGCAATGCCGCGCTCGCGGTCCTCACCACTGCCGCGACGATCAGCATCGGGTTCCCCGTCGGCAGCGCACTGCTGTTCGGCGCCTCTCTCGCCGCGGTCGGGCTGGTGTTCGCCGGGGTCACCGCGGTCGCCGTGCAGGTCACCGAGCACCCCAGAGGCGCCAACGGGCTCGCGGGCATCGCGCTCTTCACCGTCTGGCTCCTGCGCGGCGCGGGGGCGCTGCAGAGCCAGGAGGGCGGTCCGCTGTTCTGGCTGTCCCCGATCGGCTGGTCACAGCAGACCCGGGTGCTGGCCGACGAGCGATGGTGGCCGCTCGGCCTTTCGCTGCTCTTCGCCCTACTGCTGATCATGGGCGCCTACTCCCTGTCGAGCCGCAGGGATCTCGGCGCCTCCTTGATGGCCCCGCGTCCTGGCCGGCCCTCGGCGCCTTCCTGGCTGCGCACGCCGTTCAGGCTTGCTCTGCGACTCCAGCAGGGGGCCATCGCCGGGTGGGGAGCCGCGTTCCTCGCCATCGGTCTCGTCCTGGGCGCCATGACCGGGGGAATGGAGCAGACCAATCTCCCCATCTTCTCCGCCGACGCGGACTTCGGGCGAGCCTGGATCAGTCTCATGGTGTTCACCGGCTCTCTCTACACCGGCGTCTTCGGGGTCCTGTCGGTCATCCGGCTCCGGGCGGAGGAGGTGCGCGGCCGTATCGGCCCCGTGCTGGCCGGACCTACCGGAAGATCGACGTGGTACTGGTCGTCCGTGCTGGTCACCGCGCTCGCCGTGGTCGTCCTGCCGGCGGTGTACGGTGGCGCGCTCGGCATCGGCGCCGCCCTGTCGACCGGCGATACCAGCCTCGTGGGGGAGGCCTTCTGGGCGAGCCTGATCCGCGCCCCGGAGGTGCTGGTGCTGCTCGCCATCCCCGCCGCGCTGCTCGGGCTGGCCCCAAGGGCCATGGCCGCGGCCTGGGCCGTGCTCGTGTACAGCGGATTCGTGCAGGTCCTGGGGTCCTACATGAACATGCCGGAATGGGTGGTGAACACGTCGGTGCTGTCCCACCTTCCCTGGCACCCGCTGGGGGCCTTCGCCCCGGTGGCCACAGTGGTGCTGACCGCGATCGCCGCGGTGCTGATGATCCTCGGTCTGTACGGCCTGCGCCGCCGCGATCTCGCCTCCGGCTAGTCGGTGAATATCGTGGCCGGGTGGACCGTATTGAGACCCCCGCCTTCGTACTCCTCCCGTTGCGCCCGGAGCACGCCGGCGAGATGGCGGGCGTGCTGTCCGACCCCGCCCTGCACACGTTCACCGGCGGGGTCCCGCTCACCGCGCAGGAGCTGCGCGCCCGCTACGAACGGCTGGCCGCCGGGCCACCCGGCTGGCGCAACTGGGTGCTCTGGTCACGGGAGGAAGAGTGCCTGGTCGGGTACGTGCAGGCGACGATCGAGGGCGGCACCGCCGAGATCGCCTGGGTGATCGGGACGCCCTGGCAGGGCCGCGGGCTGGCCACCGCGGCCGCCAAGGCCCTGGTCGCGCACCTCACGGACGAGGGGATCGGCACGGTCATCGCGCACATCCACCCTGACCACGCGGCCTCGGCCGCCGTCGCCGGCTCGGCCGGCCTGCGCCCCACCGACCGATGGCACGACGGGGAGGTCCGCTGGGAGCTCAAGATCCCCTACGCTTAGGGGCTCTTGAGTGACGTCCTCGACGACAAGGTGCTGAATCGTGGTCACGCACGAAGAGATGGTCGAAGCGTTCGGTGACGAGGGCCTGCTGCTGATGGACGCGGAGCGGTGCCGCGAGCAGGGACTGTCGGAAGCGGACGTGCGGATTCTGTCCGAGGTCGGGCTGCCGGTACGGGCGGATCTGGCCTTCACCACCTTCATCGCCGCCGAACCGCGGGTGGGCTCGCTGGTCGTGTTCAGGACGGGCCACGGCGATGTCAACGTCCTCACGCTCGGCGGGACCTCCGGCGACTCGGGCATGCGCTACTTCCTCGACATCCGCAACGGCGTCGTCGGGCTGCTCTCGATGGACGACGAGCCGCAGGCGGAGAAGGTCAACAGCTCCCTGGAGCACTTCGTCGAGTTCCTCTACCGGCTCAGACTGCGCCAGCAGGCACTGAACGGGGAGTCCCTGGAGGTCGGTCAGAGCTACACGCAGGACTTGTGGCTCTCGCTGAAGGAGCTCGATCCGGACGCCTTCAGCGAGGCCGAGGCCTGGTGGTCCATGGTCATGGACACCTTGCTGAGCCGGAGCCACATCGCCGAGACACGCGCGTTCCTCGAACAGCGCCGCGCGGAGATCGCCGACACACTGGCCGACGCGCTCGAAGAGGCCTCCCAGCAGCGGTCGCAGCGAGACTGCTTCGACCAGGCTCTCAGCCGATTGGAGCACGAGGGCTGGCAGATCGTCGACGCCAAGCTCTTCGCCTCCGACACCGAGACCAGCGGCCTGCTGAGCCCGGCCGCCGACCTCGACGGCTACTTCACCCCGGACGGCGCGCTGGTCAGGGACGTGCCCATCGCGTGGCGGGGCGGGCTGTCCTCGAACATCCAGGCGTCGTTCGCCCGGGAGGGCCTGGTGGTCTCCGTTCCCGGACAGGCGGACCGCGAGGACTACGACGCGCTGCTGGACATGGACGCCGACGAGCTGGGCAGGCAGGCCGACGCCGCGATGGACGCGCTCTTCGCCGCGGTCCACGGCCTGAACAAGCCGGAGGAAGGCGTCGTGACCTGCCTGGCCGGCGACCGGTCCTCCGACCTGTGCCGGATCGTCCGGGCATTCGACCGGCTCGCGGCGCGCGGCTACGTCGCCGAGCCGGACCTCTGGCCGACCGCCTCCGGAGCCTGGCAGCAGGTCCACGAGGCGACCCCGGACGGCCAGGAGCCCAAGGCCGTCTTCTGGACCACCCAGTCGCACACGTCCTGCTTCGACGCCTACGGCGACCTGGTGGACGAGCTTGCGCTGCAATGGTCCGGCGACCGGGACCTGATCGCGAACGCGCTGGCCGGCACCGGACTCGTGGTGGAGACCCCACAGCACGACGGGGTCGCGTTCCTCCTCCGCCCGGCCCCGAAGCCGGAATAGGACGCTTCGAAGATTTTCGATCTGAGCTCGACCTCCGCGTCGGGCTCGATACCGTGCTGCCGGTGAAGATCCAGAAGGTAGGGGCGAGGCCGTTCCTCGTCGCCGGGACGGCGATGATCACGGCTCTCGCGGGGATGACCGGTCCGGCCCGCGCGGGGGAGAACTACGGTCAGTACTCCCTGTTCGCGGAGCGCAGTGCCGGGCAGCACTGGGCCGACGGGCAGGTGGGCGGGCAGTGGGCGTGGAAGCCCCTGTCGTCCACGACATCGGAGATCAGCTGGGGCGACCCGAAGGCATGGCCGCCGGACTACGCGGAGAAGTTCGTCCGCGACGGCGACTGGCTGATGCTGGACGGGTGGCGGGGCAACGGCACGTACTACACGGTGAGGGTCACCGAGGAGCAGATCGGCGACGCGACGTGCGGCAACCTCCGTACGTTCGCCACCTCCGGACAGCAGCACTACGTGAAGTGGGACATCCCCGCGCAGGGATACTGCCTGAAGGCGTGGGGGACGATCACCGAGCAGTCGTCGGGCAAGGTCGTCGACTTCGGCCACACCCAGATCTGGTCGCCGCCCGCCCCCTGCTCCAACCGGTATCTCGGCGCGAAGACCTGCGTCAAGCAGTGGGAATCCTGGTGGGACAACCAAGGCGAGCCGGGCAAGCCGATCACCAGGAAGCTGGAGCGTGACCAGTACATCGCCCGCGGCCTCGGCATGGCGTTCAAGATCCAGCAGTATTTCCCCAAGGACTGGCTGTCCGAGGCCCGCTCGTACTGGCACTGGTGATCCACAACAAGCCGTCTTCATCCACAGGGTGTGGGTAACGGTTTGTGTATCGGAGCGTGGAGGGTTCCCGGGTGGCACGAGGAGTCCGTCAGGCCCTGCTTTTACGGCATCTGCCGGGGTTGGAGCCTCGTGGGGCCATCAGCGGGCGGGCGTCGGGCGGCGCGGATACGGGCCGCGCGCGGCTGAAGTTATCCACAGGGCGAGCCGGTTATCCACAGTTGTGGAGCCCGCTCAGGGCGTCAGCCGGAGGCCTGGTCGAGGACCTTGGCGAGGGAGGCGATGGCCTCCCTCGCCGACTCGATGCGCCTGGCCTGCGCCTCGTCGGTCCAGCCGAGCCGCAGGCCCTCCTCCGCCAGCTCGTCGAACGCGGTGAACGCGGCGAGCTTCTGCCGGATGACCTTGGACCAGGCGTCGTCCTCGATCTGGTAGTAGACGTTCCGCTCCCCGGGCTTGCGGAAGCGCCGGATCAGCTTGACGGACGTCAGGAGATGCATGTTCGTCGTCAGCGACGCGCGGCTCGCGCCGATGGCCTCGGCGATGTCGCTCGCGGTCTGCTCCGGCGGGTCGCAGGCCATGAGCCAGCCCAGGACGCGGCCGGTGATCGGGGCGAGCCCCCACTCCTGGGAGACGAACGCCGCCACCCGCTCGACCCACGCGAGCACCTGCTCGCGATCGGGGCCGTCCTGCGCAGTCATGCCGTCATCTTAACGTTCAGTCTGGTGACCAGCAATTTCACATGAAACTAAATTAATTGGCACTTTACCGGGTCATCCGCCTGATCAGCTGCGCCTTCGCTCCCTCGTCCCCCGGCAGGCCCCGGCCGGTGAGCGCGTCCCTGATCCGCTCGCGGAGCTCGACCGGCCGACGGTCGTCGTACTTGAACTTGGCCCGCACGTCCACCACCTCCAGCCGCAGCCCCCGGATCGCCGAGAGCATCCTGCGGTACGGCCCGGCGTCCGCGGCCATCTCGCCGTACCCGCCGTCGGGCTGGTGGTGGGCCAGTTGGCGGCGGAGGATGTCGGCCTTGCCCTCCCTGTCGTCCACGATCCGCGCCCGGCACGTGAGCTGAACCGCGGCGTAGTAGCTGGTCGGCACGCCGTCGTCGGGGGAGTCGGAGCGCCAGGTCGAGGGGATGTAGGCGTAGTCGTCGTGCACGCTCACCACCGTCGCCGGGTTGGCCTCCAGCGCCGCCCAGATCGGATTGGGCCTGGCCAGGTGGAGCACAATCTCCTCGTCGCCGTCGAACAGGAAATGTGTCGGCACCACGACCGGCGGGCCGCCGTTCACGCCGTTGGCGGTGAGCTGGCCGAAGTCACGCGTACGCAGCCAGGTCTGCCATTCGCCGGTGTCGTCTGCCGCGTCCCAAGGATGAATGAGCATCCGTACCTCTTTGTATTAGTACATAATGGATTTTGTGTCAGAAACGTACCTGATTAGCGGTGGGACGGCCAGCGAGATAGCGGCCGGGGTCGAGCTCGCCGTGTCCGAGGGGCGGCTGCCACCAGGCGCGATGCTCCCCCCGGTGCGCGAGGTGGCCGCCGGCGCCGGGGTCAGCCCCGGCACGGCGGCGGCCGCGTACCGGCTGCTGCGCGAGCGAGGCGTCATCGAGACCGCCGGGCGGCGGGGCACCCGGGTCAGGCCGCGCCCGGCCAGCACGTTCCGGGAGGAGATCCGCATCGAGGTGCCCCCGGGCGTGCGCGACCTGTCCAAGGGCAACCCGGATCCAGCTCTCCTGCCGCGGCTGGGCGACGCCCTCGCCGCCGCGGCCCGCGCACACGAGGAGCGGCCCGCCATGTACGGCACGGGCGACGACGAGGAGCTGCTCGCCCTGGCCGGGGAGCGCATGCGCGCGGACGGCATCCCGGACGCGCCGGTGGCGGTCACCTCGGGCACCCTCGACGCGGTCGAACGCGTGCTGGCCACCTACCTGCGCCCCGGCGACGCGGTGGCCGTGGAGGATCCCGGCTGGACGGCCCTGCTCGACCTGGTCGCCGTCATGGGGCTGCGTCCCGTGCCGATGCGGCTCGACGACGAGGGTCCCCTGCCCGCGGAGCTCGCCCGGGCCCTGCGCGCGGGCGTCCGCGCCGTGGTGATCACGGCCCGCGCCCAGAACCCGACCGGCGCCGCCGTCTCAGGCGAACGCGCTCATGCCCTGCGCGAGCTGCTGGCGGCCTATCCGGACGTGCTGCTCGTCGAGGACGACCACGGCTCCGGCTTCGTGGACCTCCCGTTGCACCCGCTGGCGGGCATCACGCAGCGCTGGGTGGTCACCCGCTCGACGGCCAAGGCCTTCGGCCCCGACCTCCGCGTCGCCCTGATCACCGGTGACCCGGTCACGCTCGACCGCCTGCGCGGCCGCCAGCGGCTCGCCGCCGGCTGGGTCAGCCACCTGTTGCAGCGCGCCGTCGCGTACCTCTGGAAGACGGGCGCGGTGGACACGGCGGCGGTGGCGGCCTCGTACGCGCGGCGCCGGGACGGACTGGTGACGGCCCTCGCCGGGCGCGGCATCCGCGCGCACGGGCGCAGCGGGCTCAACGTGTGGGTCCCCGTCGCGGACGAGGCCACCGCGATCACCCGCCTGCTGGCCCGCGGCTGGGCGGCCGCACCCGGCGCGCGCAACCGCATCGGCACGCCACCCGCGCTGCGCGTCACCGTCGCGCTCCTGCGAGCCGACGAGGTGGACCCGCTCGCGGACGCCCTCGCCGAGGCCGTACGGCCTGGCTCACGCGGCGGCCCGTACGGCTGACCGGCGTGGCCTCAAGCGTCGCCTGACGGGTCGGGGATGCCGGCCTCGGCCCTCAGGCGTCGCCTGCCGTCTCCGGGATGCCGGCCTCGGCGCGGTCGGCGTCGACCACGTCACCGAGGAGGGTGGCGACGGCGGTGGCGAGATCGCGCAGCGCGGCGTCGGAGGGAGCCGCCTCGCTCTCGAACGCCCGCAGCACCGTGCCGGCGAGCAGGTCGGCCCGCTGCTCGCGCCCGTCCTCAGGGGCGCCGCCCTCCGCTCGCAGGAAACCCTCGAAGGTCGCCTGGTAGGCGTAGCCGAGCTGGTCCAGGCCCAGGTCGTCGCGGAGCAGGCCGTGCTCGGCGAGCAGCTCCAGATAGCCGCGCGCCATCTTGACGTGCCGCTCCTCGCGGTCGGGGGAGCCGGTGAGCTTGCCGAGCAGCTCGGGATCGGCGAGGAGGAAGCCCAGCAGCAGCCGCCTGGAGGCGATGGCCAGGAAGTAGGCGCGGGCGAAGCGGTGCAGCCGGCATGCCTGGGGGTCGTCGGCCAGCACCTGCCGTACCTGATCGATCGCCGAGCCGACCTCGCGCGTGAGAACGGCCCCGAACAACTGCTCCCGCGTCTTCCAGTGCAGGTAGACGGTGCCCTTGCCGATGCCGGCCCGGGCGGCCACGTCGTCGATCGTCACCCGCCGGTAGCCGTGGAGCAGGAGCAGGTCGGCGGCCACATCGAGGATCCGCTTCGCGCGTTCGGCCCGCTGGCGCGGGTCTCGGAGTCGTTCGCTCACACTCAGCATTATGACACATAAGAAGTAGTTGACGAATTTTCATAATCAGTCATAAGTTGAGAGCCGTCACCGAGACGAGAGGAGCACGTCAACACCCGTGCCATGCAGCGGGCCGGCGGCAGTCGCGAGGTCGAGGTGACGCGTACCGACCTGGCTGCCATCCTGTACGAGGCCGGCCGCGACTCGGCCGAGTACCTGTTCGGCGACACCATGACCGCCATCCGCCAGGACGAGACCGGCGTCGAGGTCATTTTCGACCAGGCCGCGCCGCGCCGGTTCGACCTGGTGATCGGCGCCGACGGGCTGCACTCGATGACGCGCCGGCTGGCCTTCGGCCCCGAGAGCGCCTTCGTCCGCCACATGGGCCTCTACGTCGCCACCATGCCGCTGGACGGCCCGGCCGAACAGCAGAGCGAGGTGGTCATCCACAACTCTCCCGGCCGCATGGTCGCCATCCATCCGGTCCGTGGCCGCGCCCTGGCCGCCTTCATCTTCCGCGCCCCGGCCGTCGAAGGCTTCGACCACCGCGACACCGAGCAGCACAGGCGCATCCTCGCCGACGCGTACGCCGACGCCGGCTGGCAGGTGCCGGAGCTGCTGGAGCGGGCACGGAGCGCCGAGGATCTGTGGTTCGACTCGGTCAGCCAGGTGCGCATCGACCGCTGGCACGACGGGCGCGTGGCGCTGCTGGGCGACGCCGCCTCGTCGGTGTCGCTGTTCGGCGACGGCTCCACGCTGGCCATGGCCGGCGCCCACACCCTGGCCGAGGAACTGGCGGCCACGCCCGCCGATCCCCAGGCGGCCTTCGCCCGCTACGAGGCCGCGCACCGTACCCTCGTCGGCCCCAGACAGGACAACGTCGCGGCGGCGGCCGCGCTGATGGTCCCGGCCACCCGGATCGGTATCGACACGCGTAACCTGGCCTCCCGGCTCTGGCCCGCCGCTGCCGCCGTGAGCTGGGTGCGCAACCGCCTCACCCCGCGCCGGGAGCTCGAGGCCGCCGCCGCCTGATCCTGGCTCGCGGATCTTAGATCGGTGTTATGCCCGACCTTTTATGGTGACGCCCAAAGAGATTCCGGGAGCTGCCATGTCACAGCGGAAGGTGAAGCGTAGGCGCGCCGCCCTGCGGCGCGAAGAAGCGGTGCGGCAGGAGCACCGCAGACGTCTGAGACGAAGGCTCTGGTACGGCACCGCCGCCGTCGTCGTGACGATGGTGATCGCCGTGGCCGGAGGGCTATGGCTCACCTCCGTCGACACGCCGAACAAGGCCTCGCCGGCCGCGACCGTCTCCATCACCCCTACCTCGGCCTCGCCCACCGCCAGCCCGTCGCCAAAGGCGACGACGTCCAAGCGGTGAGGCGTCCGCACGCCGCTGCTTGATCTACGCAATGGCCGTTCGGCAAATTCAGGGCCTGGGCCGTGAAAGGCGGAGAATCCCGCGGTGGCGACGGCTGAAGTCATTCAGCCTCGACGAGCGCGGCCAGGTTCGCCAGTGCCATCCGCGTGCCGCTCTCGTTGTCGGCGGCAGGGACGACGTCAGGGATCCCGTCGTGCACGATGACGACCTCGGTGCCGCCGTCGGCGTCGGTGAGCGTCGTCGTCATCGTCATGGTCCCGCCCAGCGCGGGATCCGCTGTCTCGAACTCGAACACCTCGACCACCCGCTCGCCCGGAACGAGCTCCGCGAAGTGGCCGTGGTAGGTGTCGGTGTGCGATCCCGACTTGCCGGCCGGTCCCGGCGCGTCGTAGGTGAGCGAGACCCGGAACGAGCCGCCTTCGCGCGCGTCGAACTCGTGGACCTGGCTGCTCATACCCGTCGGCACCCGCCATTTCGCGATCGCGTCCGCGTCCACGAGCGCCTGGTAGACGTCCGAACGCGGCGCGTTCACGTACTGAGAAACCCGCGTCGAGTACATGTCGCCGACATTACCGGCGAACCGCCGTCACGTCCCGCCAGGCGAAGGCGGATAGACCATAATGGCGGCCGATGCCGAAAATTCGGGAATTGTCGGAATATGCGGCGGCGATCGCGCCCGTCATCGACGCGGCCCACGTCAACGTGCATGCCTCGGCTCGCAGAGCGGTCACCGAACTGTCCGAGTCCTCCGGTGTGAGCCTTGGATTCCTGTCCGACCTGCGGTTCACACTGCCGCTCCGCTCACTGACCCGGACCGACCTCGCCACGATCTACCGGTACGGGGACGCCGGCGGGCGCGAGCCCGGCATCCAGGAGCACCTCCGCGAGGGCACCCTGGCCGAGGACGGTGACGGGGTGCTGCGGGCGACGACGGCGGGGCTGGAGTTCATCCGGCGCCTGTACGAGGTGCACGGCGCCGTGGCCGAGCGGATCTGGGCCGGGCACGACCTGGCCAAGCTGGCCGGGCTCACGGGCCGGGTGCTCGATCATGCCGAACGCGTGCCAGGAGGCGCCCTGGCGCTGATGGCGCCTCCCTATGAGCCCGCCGGAGCCGCCCCCGGCGTGCTGCTGTTCAACCGGCTCGCCGCGCTCCGGTATCACCGCGCCGACGCGCATGCCGTGGCCTGGCAGGCGGAGGGCCTGTCCGCGGCCGGGATCGTCGGCCTGCGGGACGGGCCCGTCCGTGCCCGGATCGAGGCGGACACCAACCTGCGGGCCGCCGCGCCGTACGAGATCCTCTCCGAGGACGAGCGGCAGACCCTGTACGACGGCCTGCTGAAGCTCATCTAGAGCGACGCCAGGAGCCGGCCCACCTGCGTGCGGTCGTTCACCCCCAGCTTGTCGTACGCCGCCTGCAGGTGATTGGCCGCCGTGCGCGTGGACAGCGTCAGCCGGTCGGCGATCTGCCGGTTCGTCAGGCCGGCCGCCGCGAGCTGCACGATCTCCCGCTGGCGTGGCGTGAGCTCGGGCGTGGCCAGCTCCACCAGCGCCGGGGTCGTCACGCCCGGGCAGCGCTTGGCCAGCGCCCACGCCCTGGTCTGCGCGCCCCTGGCCAGGGTGCCGCGGCCCTCGTCGCGGTACGCCGCCGCCTCCTGCGCCGTGGCCTCGGCCGCGTACAGCAGCATCCCCGACCGCTCGAACTCCCCGGCCACCGCCCGCAGCGAAGCCGGATCGCCGACGGCACGCGCGTGCCTCGACAGGAGACCGGGCAAGGGCCCGTCCACCCGGTCCGCCAGCGAGGACAGCCGGTCCGCCGACGAGGGCAGGTGGTCCGCCGCCGGAGCTCCCAGCCGCGCCAGGTCGTGCAGCGCGAACATCAGGCTCCCGTACAGTTCGTGCCGCTCCGCGTGCTCCGCGGCTTCCAGACAGAGCCGTACCGCCCCGTCCAGGTCGCCGTCCGCCGCGGCCACCCACACCGCGGCCTGCATCGCGTGCTGCCGGGTGAACGCCCACCTGGACGCCGCCGCCGAGGCCTCCGCCAGCACCTCCCGAGCCTGCGCCGTCCGGCCCAGCAGCGCCAGCGCGTGCGCCTGCTCGGCCAGCACCCGCCCCAGGTACGGCTCCCGGGCGGGCATCCTGGCCAGGTCGTCCCCGCACCAGCGCAGCGCGCCCGCGACATCGCCGCGCAACCGGCTGACCATCGCCCGGTGGGCCGCGAACCCCGACACCGACAGCTCCGCCGCGGGCAGCTCCATCCCCTGCTCCGCGGTCCTGGCCGCCGCGTCCAGCCGCCCGGAGAACGCCTGCGCGGCACAGAGCGCGTCCAGGAAGCTCGGCAGCGCGTGCGGCGCCTCGTCCCGCCAGCTCTCCAGCCCGCCCAGCGTCCGCTCGGCGATGGCCAGGCCGGCCTCGGCACGCCCCGAGTACCCCGCGACCCACGCCTCCATGGACGCCGCGTGCGCCTCGGCGCGCACCGTCATCGGCCCGAACGTACGGGACCGCGCCAGCGACCGCGCCGCCCCGGTCAGCCGGCCGGCGAAGCAGTCGGCCACGGCCCGGTACACGTGGGCCTCCTGGAGCCAGGCAGGCTCGGTCAGCGTGCGCGCGGCCGCGTCGAGCACCTCGCACGCCTCGGCGTCCGCGCCCGCCCACGCCAGATTGATCCCCAGGCTGAAGGCGTACTGGGCACGGTCGGCCTCGGTGACCGCGTCGCGTGCCGCGCGCCGCAGCGTCGCCAGCGCCGAGTCCGCGTCACCCAGCACCATGAGCACCTCGCCGAGCAGCGCGACCGCAGCCACGCCCGCCCCCGCCTCGATCGCGGCCCGTGCCAGGCGTTCGGCCAGCCGGGGGTCCTGCCTGCCCCAGGCCAGCCGGGCGGCCGACACGAGCCTCTCCGGGGCGGTGGCCGAACCGCTGTCCAGCCGCCACACGGCCGCCCGCAGCTCGTCCTCGCGCCGCCGCAGCCCGCTGGCCTCCAGCGCGTCGGCCAGCATGCGCAGCCGCCGCCGCGTCCGCAACGTGCCGCAGCCGCCGCGTACCACCTCGCCGTAGAGGGGGTGGCCGAGCCGCAGCTGCTCGCGCCTGCCGTCGTCCACGGCGACGATCAGGCCGCGGTCCTCGACCCGCTCGACCGCCCGGGACGAGGTCAGCGACGCCAGCAGCTCCGTGCCCAGCGGCTCCCCGAACGCCACCAGCTCCAGCACCTCGCGCTCGTCCTCGTCGAGATGGCCGATCCGCTCGCCGACAAGCTCGCGCAGCCGGGTCGTCATCGACAGCTCACCCCGCCAGCGCCACTGGCCGTCCCGTTCGGCCAGGCAGCCGCTGCCCAGCCCCGCCTGCACGACCTCGCGCAGGTAGAGCACGTTCCCCTCGCTGACCCGCGCGAGATGACGTACGGTCTCCGCGGCCACCTCGCCGCCGAGCGCGCCCGCGAGCACCTGCCCGACCTCGTTCCCGGTCAGCGGCGGCAGCTCGATCCTGTCGAGCAGCTCGTCCTTCCACAGCGCGGCCACGGGGGCCGGCTGCGGCTCGCCGGAACGTACGGTCACCACGACGCGTGCCGTGCCGCTCTCCACCAGGTAGTGCACCAGCGCCGCCGAGGCCGGGTCCAGCCGGTGCGCGTCGTCCACGCTCACCAGCAGCTCGCTCCGCCGCGCGCGGTCGCGCAGGTGGCGGGCCGCCCAGTGCAGCAGGTTCTCGCCGCCTTCCGGCGGCCCCGTCAGCACGTGCGCGAACGCGCCGAACGGGATCATCGACGCGGTCTCCGTGCCCAGCGCCCGCACCACCACGTACCCCGGCATTCCGGCCAGCGCCTCCGCCGCCAGTCTGCTCTTACCGACCCCGGCCGCGCCGGCGATCATCATGCCCGCTCCCGACCGCACCGCCCCGCGCACGGCCGCCAGCGGCTCCCCTCGCCCGACGAACGGCCAACCGCTCCCCTGCTCGCTCATCGCGCCTCCTCTCGACACCCATCGTCGGGACGGAGGTTTGGGGATGGTTCAGGCCGAATCCCGCTTCAAACCGGCGGCGGTACGCAGCAGCTCCATGAGCGCGTCCGTGCCGACGAACGGCACCGCCTCGCCCCCCACCTCTTCGAGCAGCCCGCGGAGCTGGCCGCCCGATTGCTCGGGCTCGACCAGCCGGACGATGACCGTTCTCATCTGGAAACCATCTCGCCGCCCGGTTCAGGTCTGGTTCAGGCGGGGTACGGGGCGGGCTCGACCTCCAGCTCGCGCATGCGTTCCGCATAGAGGTGATAGCGCCGCCGCGCGTCGCCGCGGCGGCCCGCCCGGTCGAGCACGCGCACCAGGCCGAGGTGGGCGCGCTCGTCGTAACGGTCCCGTTCCAGCAGGCGCAGCCAGTAGCGTGCGGCCTCGTCGTAGCGCCGCTCCTCCGCGCGCGCCGTGGCGAGCCTGGCCGCCGCCTGCGTGTAGGCCAGCCGGGCCTGCTCGCGCAGCCCCACGGCCCAGTCCGCGTACGGGTCCTCCTCGCAGAACTCTCCGCCGTACGCGCTCTCGGCCGCCGCCCACCGCTCCAGCGCCTCGGCCGTACGCCCTGCCTGATCGAGCCGTACGGCCTCAGCCACCAGATCCAGAAATATCTCGACATCGACGTCGACGTTCGACAGGTCCAGCCGCAACGTGCCCTCATCCGAGACCACGATCTCGTCCGCCGGCCTCTCGTGCGCCGGATCCAGCACCGCGCGCAGCGTGGAGACCATGACGTTCAGCCGCCGCAGCCCGACCGCCTCGCCCTCCTGATCCGGCCAGAGGATCTCGACCAGCCGCTCCCTGGCGGTCCCGCTCCCCCTGCGGCTGACGAGGATCTTCAGCAGGTCACGGGCCTTGCGCGACTGCCAGGCCGTACGGGGGACCGGCACGCCGCCGCGCAGCACCCGGAACGTGCCCATGGTCTCGACGACCACTCGGGCGCCCGGCGCGGGAGCGGACCGCACGATCAGCGCGTCGATCCGGTGGTCGAGCGCCCGGCAGCCGATCGCGTGCATGCGCTCGCGCACCCTCGCGGCCACCCCGCCGCCGGTCGCCGGGTCGGTCAGAGCGGCCCTGACCAGCTCGGCCCTGGCCTGCCCGATCGGGTCGCCCAGCATGCTCCACCTGCGTACCGCCTCGTCGGCCAGCCGGGCGTCGCCGTCCAGCTCGGCCCGCAGCTCGGCGACGGCGGCCTGCGCGACGTGGTCCCTGCGGCTGACCGCGACCGGTTCGGCCTCGTCGAGCAGCGCCCTGGCGGCGTCGGGCCGCCCGCCCGCCAGCGCCGCGCGGGCGGCCGAGACCCTGGCGGTCACCCCGGCGATGCCCTCGGTGTGCCGGAGCGCCTGCTCGGCCACGCTGGCGGCCTCTTCGGGGTCGTCGTCGGCGAGGAGCTCGGCCAGCGCGTTGAGCGCGTTGGACACCACCTGAACATCGCCGGGCGGCGCCTCGGCGACGATCCGGCGGTAGATCGCGATCGCCGCCCCGCGGTCGCCGCGCAGCGCCTGGACCTCGGCCAGCCGGAGCAGCCCATACGTGACCAGCCTGGAGCCGATCGCCTCCCACCCGGCCACCGCCGCGGCGGCCTCGGTGGCGGCCTCCTCCAGGCGGCCGAGCCCGATCAGCGCCTTGGCCCGGTTGGCGGCGCTGAGCGCGGCGAAGGGCGCGAACGACACCAGGCCCGACAGCCTGCCCGCCTGGTCCGTCTCGGCCAGGGCCTCGGCGTACGAGCCCTCGTCAAGGTAGCGGGAGGCACGGTTGGCGTGGATGCGGATGAGCTGGACGATGTCGCCCGCGCGTTCGGCGTACTCCAGCGCGCGCAGATAGTGGGCGTCGTTGGCGCGGCGGTCGCCGTCGAGGGAGGCGAGCATGGCCAGCACCGTGTTGGCCTCCGCCAGGGCGCCGGGGTCGCCTAAGGCGGCGGCCTGCTCCATCGCCTTGTCGGCGAGCTCGGCGCAGCCTGCCCGATCGCCCTTCAGCCAGAGCACGGAGGCGGCGGAGGCCGCGCACATGGCGGCGTCGGCGGGCGGGAAGCCGTACTTGTGGCCCTTGTGGTACATGGCGAGCGCGACGTCGTACTCGCCGCGCCGGTGGTCGATGAAGCCGAGCCGCCTGGCCACGGACGCGTCGAACGCCGGGCCCTCGGCGGCCTGGGCGAGCAGCTCGCGGGCGCGGGTCCAGTGGCCGCGGTTCTGCTCGGCGACGCCGGCCAGCTTGACCATCGGGGGCGAGTGCCTGGCGGCCTCGGGCAGCAGCTCCAGTGCCGCGAGCACGTCCCCGCGCTCGGCCAGGCGCAGGCCGTACGAGTCGAGGAGCGCGGCCGCCAGGCCCGCATGCTCGGTCGCGACGGCCGCGCGCAGGGCCAGCTCGGGCCGGTCGCGCTCGACGTACCAGCGGGACGCGACCGCCGCCACGTCGTGGGCCTCGTTCCTGTCCAGCGGGGCGTGCTTGGTCAGCACGTGCCTGCTGGTAGAAGTCAGGCGGTGGCCGTCCTGGCCGGCTTCGAGGAACAGGCCGCGGCTGGTCAGCGAGTCGAGCGTGTCGGGCGGCGCACCGAGCGCGGCCGCCAGCTCGGCGGTCAGCACGGGCAGGACGGTGGCGGCACGCAGCAGCTCGCGCATGGCCGGCGGCAGGTCCCTGAACGCGGCGAGCGTGAGGCGTTCGAGCGTGGCGGAGTTCGCGGCCAGGCCGGCGGCCGTACGGGGCCAGCCGGAGGGGTCCTCGCGGGCCAGTGTGTCGAGGGCGGCCCGCACGGCGGCCGGCCAGCCGCCGCAGGCGTCGTGCAGCGTGGCGGCGACAGCCGTGCCCTGCTCGCCCAGCCGGTCGTGTGCCCAGGCGGCGGTCTCGTCCGGGGTGAGCGCGAGGTCCGTCGCGTCCAGGTCGAGCACCTCGTGGTCCTGACGCAGCCGGGCGGTCGGGAACGGCAGCGGCGTCCGCGACGCGGTGACCAGGTGCAGATGTCTGGGTGCGGCGCGGACCAGCGTCTCCACGTAACGGACGGAGCCCGGCGCGCCGGCGATGGCGTCGACGTCGTCGAAGACCAGGGCGAGCCCGCGCCGCAGCCGCCTGGCCAGCGCCTCTGCCAGCGCGCCCGCCAGCGCCGACGCCCTGGCCAGTTCGTCGGCGTCGGGACCGAGCGGGGCCCCCGCGGCGGTCACCAGGTCGGCGGGCAGACCGGGCACCTTCTCCGACAGGGCCGACGCGACCGCTCCGGCCAGCGTGGGCAGGTCGCGGTCGGCGGGCCCGAGCCGGTGCAGCACGGCGCCGACGGCCTGACTCCAACCCGCCAGAGCGGTCGACTTCCCGTAGCCTGTAGTTGCGACGAGCGAGGTGAGCCTGTACGTAAGTGCCCCGTCGAGCCGCCGGTCGAGGGCGGGACGGGGTCGCACCCACCCTCGGTCCACCCCCGCATGCTACGCCGGGGGTTCGCCAGGGACTCCATAGTTCGGAAAGTGCCACCTCCCGGTAACAAGCCGGCGGGCGCACTATGGTCGTACTTCTTAACAGGAGGCACCGTGGAACAGGATCTGCCCGGCGGTGCGAGGCTGATAGTGGGGGTGGACGAGTCCCCGGCCTCGCGTTGGGCGCTGGCCTGGGCCATCGGGGCGGCCAGGCTGCACCGGATGGCCCTGGTCGCCGTGCACGTCAGCCGCGCGCCCGTCCATCCCTTCCCTGAGGCGCTGCCCGTCCAGCACGCGCTCAAATCCGGCGAGGAGGCCCGCTGCACCGAGGTGGTCGCCGGCGTGTTCGACGACGTCGCGGGTGGCGTGCCCGACGACATCAGGACGGCCGTGGTCGGCCGGGTCGGCGATCCCGGCTACCATCTCGTCGACCTGGCCCGCGAAGGCGACCTGCTGGTGCTCGGGCGGGGGCGGCGCGGGCTGCTCAGCCGCATCTTCCTCCCCTCGACCAGCATGTACTGCGCCCGCCACGCGAAGACCACGGTCGTCATCGTGCAGCAGCCGTCGCCGCCCGACGATCCGGAGCTGTCAGGGGAGCGGGCCCGCCGCTTCTGGAGCCGTCGCCATCCTTGATGCGGGGCCGTTCTTAATGCGGGGCCGTTCTTGCTGCGGGGCCGTCGCCATCCGCAGCCGCCGTAGCCCTTCGGGGATGTCGTCCCTGGTGATCCCGCCGTAGCCCAGGACCACGCCGGGCCGGGCCGGGCTCTCGTCGCAGTACGCCTCCAAGGACTCCACCGCCAGGCCCGGCACAGGGCGTACGGACACCCCTGGGGCGAGGTGGGCACACAGGTGCAGGCCCGCGGAGGACGGGATCAGGAGCAGGCGCTCGTTTCCGGCCAGCATCTCGGCGATCATGGCGTGCCTGGCGGCGTACTCGCGGGTCGCCTTCCTGATGTGCCTGGCCAGGAGCCCCTCGTCGATGAAGCGGGCCAGCGCCGCCTGCGTGGGGACGTCGCTGTGCCAGTCGGAGAGCTGCTTGGCCGCGTGCATCGCGGGCGCGAGCGAGGCGGGGGCGACGAGGAAGCCGAGCCTGAGCATGGGGAGCAGGGTCTTGGAGAACGAGCCCACGTAGATGACGCGGCCCGCGCGGTCGAGGCTCTGGAGTGGCTCCAGCGGGCGCTCGCCGTACCGGAACTCGCTGTCGTAGTCGTCCTCGATCACGACCGCCCCGCGGCGCTCCGCCCAGGCCAGGAGGGCGGCGCGGCGGGCCAGCGACATGGGCGTGCCCAGGGGGAACTGGTGCGACGGCGTGACGTACACGATGCGGGCGGCGCCGGGGATGGCGCGGACGTCGATGCCCTCCGCGTCCACCGGCACCCCGGTCACGCGGGCGCCGAGCGAGCGGAACAGCAGGCGGGCGGGCGGATAGCCGGGCTCCTCGACGGCCACGCAGGTGCCGGGCTCGATCAGGACGCGGCCGATGAGGTCGAGCGCCTGCTGGGCGCCGTTCGTGATCAGCACGTCGTCGGGGCCGGCGTGGACGGAGCGGCTGATGCCGATATGCCGGGAGATGGCCTCTCTCAGCGGTTCGTATCCGGCAGGGCTGTGGTACGTGGCGGCGCTCACCCGCAGCTCGCGGGCCACCAGCCTCCGCCATGCCTCCATCGGGAAGAGGTGAGGGTCCGGCACGCCGACGCGGAAGTCGTACCGGACGCTCTGTACGGCCTCGGGAGCGCCGATCTCCCGCCAGAACGAGCGCGGGCGCACGACGCCCTTCGGGGCCGCCCTGCCGCGTGCCGGCCCCTGGTGGAGCGGCGCGGCCTGGTGGAGCGGCGCGGCTGACACGAATGTGCCCGCGCCCGCCCGCCCCACCAGGAACCCGTCGGCGACCAGCCGGTCGTAGGCCACCGCGACCGTGTTCCTGGAGATCTCCAGCCTCCGCGCCAGCTCCCTGGTCGGGGGGAGCCGCTCGCCCGACCTGAGACGGCCGTCGAGTATGGCGTCGAGGAGCTGCCGGTAGACCTGTGCGGCCAGGTCACCTCGGCCTTTCAGGGTGACGTGGACGTCCATCTTGGCCCAATCAATTAGTCGGAAATTGGAGCTTATCTCGGGACAAAGGGGGATCCAAGATGGGCTCATGACACCACGAATGAAGCTCGGACCACTGGTCGGCGACGTTTACCGGCACGCGGGCGCCCTGGACGGGTTCGTCGAGGAGAGCGCGCTGCCCAAGCCCCTCCTCTACCTGGTGCAGCTGCGCGCCAGCCAGATCAACGGCTGCGTCTACTGCGTGGACGTGCACAGCGCCGACGCGAGGCAGGCGGGGGAGAGCGACGCCCGGCTGCACTCGGTCGCCGTCTGGCGGGAGTCCCCGTTCTTCACCGAGCAGGAACGTGCCGCCCTGGCCTACACCGAGGCCGCCACCCGGCTCTCCGCCGATGACGTCACGGACGAGATCTGGGAGCAGGCGGCGGCCCATTTCGCCGAGAAGGAGCTGGCGGCGCTGATCGTGGCCGTGGCGACCATCAACTTCTGGAACCGTCTGGCCGTTTCCACCCGGATGACCCCGCCTTCGTACAAGGCGTGAAAGCATGAACAATCGCCGCATCCTGGCCCTCGCCCAGCTCGCGAACTCCATCGGCGACGGTGTCTACCTCGTCACCTCCGCGTTCTACTTCGCCAGGATCGTCGGCCTTTCGGCCACCGAGATCGGCCTCGGCCTCACCCTGGGCTGGGCCGTCGGCTCGGTGGCCGGCGTGCCGATCGGCCATCTGGCCGACCGGCGCGGTCCCCGCGGAGTCGCCGTGCTGCTCGCGCTCACGACCGCCGCGGCGGTCGCCTCGTTCATGTTCGTCCGCTCGTTCGCGCTGTTCGCGCTGGTGGCCTGCGTGTACGGCACGGCGCAGACCGGCCTGTCGGCCGCCCGCCAGGCCCTGCTCGCCGGGCTGATCGCGCCCGCCGAGCGCACGGTCGTACGGGCCGTACTGCAGTCCACGCTCAACGGCGGCCTGGCCGTCGGCGCCGCCCTGGGCGGGCTCGCCCTCCACCTCGACACGCGCCCCGCTTACCTCGCGGTCTTCGCACTCGACGCCCTGAGCTTCCTGGTCGCCGCCTTCCTGCTGCTCAGACTGCCTGCCGTGCGGCCCACCCAGGTGACCTCCGCCGGCCCTCGGCTGGCGGTGCTCAGAGACCGCCCTTACGCTCTCGTCACGCTCATCAACGCCGTGATGCTCTTCTACATGCCGCTGCTCAGCCTGGTCGTGCCGCTCTGGATCGCCTCGCGTACGAGCGCGCCCACCTGGATGGTCTCGGTGCTGATGGTGATCAACACCGGCACGGTCCTGCTCTTCCAGGTGAGGGTGGCCAGGGGGGTGAAGGGCCTGCGCTCCGCCTCCCTGTCGGTGCGGAACGCCGGGTTGGTGATGTTCGCGGCCTGCGCCGTGTTCGCGCTGAGCCCGTACGGGTGGCCGTTCCTGCTCGTGGCGGCCGGTCTGCAGGTCCTCGCCGAGATGCTGCTGGCCTCCGGGTCCTGGGAGATCGGCTTCGGCCTCGCCCCTGACGACAAGCAGGGCCAGTACCAGGGGTTCTTCGGGACGGGGGTGGCGGTGGCGAGGATGCTCGGGCCCGTCGTACTCACCACGCTGGTGCTGGGGGGCGGCACGGTCGGGTGGCTGGTGC
Organism: Nonomuraea helvata; assembly: GCF_039535785.1. Taxonomy (NCBI): domain Bacteria; kingdom Bacillati; phylum Actinomycetota; class Actinomycetes; order Streptosporangiales; family Streptosporangiaceae; genus Nonomuraea; species Nonomuraea helvata. The sequence continues at coordinate 1,685,578 of NZ_BAAAXV010000009.1, read as the reverse complement.
TCGGCGCGGCGTTCGTGGCGGCCGGCGCCGCGATGGCACCGGCCGTTCGATGGGGGCAGCGCTCGGGCGAAGCGGCGGCGCGGTCGCAGGCTGACGCAGCTCACCGCGAATACGCGTGAGACCGCCGCAGCACGGCTGACAAGGGACAGCCGCCGGGGCACGCCGGATGCGACACATACAGGCGTACAGACGACACATACGCAAAGTAGAGCCGTGCCCTGCCACACGCACAGGCGTGATATTTGGCATGATCGAGCTGTTGTCCGAGTTAGCGGACAACAGACACCAGAGGCGGGCGGCAGACGAGCGCCCACGACGGACGGAAAGGGGATCCAAAGGCCGTCGGCGGCGCGCGTACCGGTCCTCACCTGGGGCTGAACACTCGTTCCCCGCACATTCCGCACATCTGGCCCGTGCGCAACACCGGGAGCGCAGCCATCCCTTGCTAGGCTGCATGTCAACCGTTGGGTCTCACCCCGGCAGGTGAGGCCGTCGAAGAAGTGGGGTCACACCGTGAAGAAGCTGCTTGTTCTGGCGCTGATCGCCCTTGGGGGGCTGCTGATCTGGCGTAAGGTGCAGGCCGACCGCGCAGAGCTCGATCTCTGGACCGAGGCGACCGGCACCGAGAACTAACCGACCGGCGAGGCGATGAGTGACGTCGTCCCCATCAAGCTGGTGTGCCTGGACCTGGCAGGCACCACAGTCGGTGACATCGCCATGGTCGAGCGCGCCTTCGCAGAGGCGATCGCGACCCAGGGCATAGTGCCCGGGACCGGAGCGTACGCGCGTGCCATGGTTCACGTGCACCGGTCCCGGGGCTGTCCCAAGATCGATGTCTTCCGTGGGATCTTCCCCGGGAACGAAGCCCAGGCGCAAGCGGCGAACCTGACGTTCGAGCGCTCCTATGAGGGCACCCTCGAGCGGGCAGGTCTCGAACCCATGCCCGGAGCCCTGGAGGTCCTCGACAAACTCCGCGGCACCGGCATCAAGCTCGCCCTGATCACCGGCTTCAGCCGCACCACCCTGAGCCGCGTCCTCAGCGTGCTCGGCTGGCACGACAAGATCGACCTCGCCATCTCCCCCGAAGACGCCGGCGGCCGCGGCCGCCCCTGGCCGGACATGATCCTGCACGCGGTGCTGCGCCTGGGGGTGGAGGACGTACGCCATGTGGCGGTCATCGGCGACTCGGAAAGCGACATGCTGTGCGGCAAGCGCGCGGGCGCCTCGATCGTGGCGGGCGTGATGACCGGCGTCCACAGCCGCGAACGCCTCCTCAAGGGCGGCGCCACCCATATCCTCGACTCGATCGTGGACTTCCCGAGTTTGGTGTTGAGCGATGACCTTGGAACGACGCAGGTAGCTTCGTCCGCCCGGTAAGCTATCTTCGTCGAAGGGGCCTTAGCTCAGTTGGCAGAGCGCCTGCTTTGCAAGCAGGATGTCAGGAGTTCGAATCTCCTAGGCTCCACACATACAAAAGCCCAGGTCAATGGCCTGGGCTTTTGATCTTTGTTGGGGCTGTCTTCAGGGCCGTGCCCGTTGGGTCCTTGTCAAGCGCTCCGTGTGCCAGGGCGTCGAGCTTGCGGGCGACCTCGCGTTGTCTCTCGTCGGTGGAGTGTTGGTAGATGAGGGCGGCCCGGGTGCTGGAGTGGCCCATGCGTGCCATCAGCTCGCGGATCGAGGCGCCGGCGCTGGCGGCGAGGGTGTTGCCGGTGTGTCGGAGGTCGTGGAAGTGGAGCTTCGGTAGGTCGGCGTCCTGGAGCGCCTTGGCCCAGACACGGCGGTTGAAGTTGGTGTTGCGCAGCGGGCCGTCATCCGGGCCGACGAAGATCAGGCCCTCGTTACCATCCTGGGCGAAGTCCTTCACGTGTGCCTTGAGCTCGTCGAGAATCAGCGCGGGGATGGCGACAGTGCGCTTGCCGGCCGCGGACTTGGGGTCGGTGAAGACCAGGCCCTTGCCGGTGATCTGGATCAACTGGCGTTCGACCTTGACGGTGCCGGCGTCGAGGTCGAGGTCTCGGCGTCGGAGTCCGGTCAGTTCGCCCCATCGGGGGCTGGCGAACGTGCCGAGGAGGACCAGGGCGCGGTAGCGGTGTTCGATGACGTCGACGAGCCGGTAGACCTGGGCGACCGTGAGTACGGGCCGTTCGGGTGACTTCTCCTGGCCTGCGCCTTTGATCCGACACGGGTTGCGCTTGATGAGCTGGTCATCCACAGCTGTGGACAGAATCGCATTGAGGAGCCGGTAAGCCTTGGCGACGGTCACCTCGCTGACGCCGTGCTGTCTAGATGATCAATTCCAAGGGGTGCCTGCGGAGGGAGTGGGGGGTGGGCGGTCAGGCGTCGGGGTCTACTTTGGGGTGCGTGAACCGCACAGGCTTGCCCAGCGACCGGGCGTAGGCGATTTCGGCTCGGGTGCTGTCTCCGATGTAGTCGCCGACTACGAGCACCTCATCAGCGAGCCGGATCTTCGCTCGGTGCAGATCGTCGAGTCGAACCTTCAGCGCCTCGGCCTCGACAGGATCGGACCAAAGTTCGTGCGGCGACTTCATGTCGCAACCCGGCTTGACGACAATCTTTCCGGCTTTGGTCTCCCGCAGATCGGCCTCGGTCATCTCGGTCATGAAACGGGTGGAGCCACAGATCACGACGATACGCGGGAGGCTCAACTGCTTCTTCGCGTCGGCGAGTTTCTCCTCGGGGGTGAGCGGTTGCGGGTATGACACTGGTTCCTCCTGGTGGTGTGGTCCAAGGGGTGCCTGCGGAGACGAGAACGAGGGTGTCCAAGATCGTCTTATGGCGAACGACGCGGACACCCTCGCGACAGCACTCCAGGAGACGACCGACGACATGCTGAAAGAGCATCCCGACCTGGCGCCGTCATTGACCGGAGACAGCAGCCCCCAGTCTGGAAGAATCGCGATTGAGGATCTTCGCACCGCTGAACCTGTCGGCGAAGTGCGGAGGGAGGTCGATACCACCGTTATCAATAATCACCACGCCGCTGATCCTGCTTGCGAGAGCTAGAGCCGCAGGGACGGCATTGTCCACTATGTCGTCCCTGGTAGGGTCGATGCCCACCATGCGAAGGCAACCGTTCAACCTGTCCGGGTCGTTGCCCTGGCGATCGAAGGGGCGAGACGGCGTGAAGCTGGTCATCACTTGCCCGTCCAATGTGTAGATGAATCGGTCATGTGCGCCGCGGTCACGTTGTACGGCGACGGCCTCGCCTCCGCCGATGGACAGCGCCTTGACGTGTTCGGATCGGCTCCCTCGACGCCCCTTGCACTCGGCGACAACCCAATCCCCGAGACGAGCAACCGTGATGATCTCTTCAGGATTCTCCGCTCCCTGATGTTCGGCGACCTCTTCATCGGAGATGAGCCGAATGTCCTGCTCTTCGGCACCAAGGCGGTGGAGAACCTCCCGCTCGTCGAGACCACGGACGAAGGTGATCGCGTAGACCGGGCCGAGCGGTCCGTCATCAGGCCAGTCATATACATCCGGGCCAACCCTCGAGTCTTGCGCGAAGACACGGACGACCTCGATCACCTCGGGATTCGCGGCCAAGTAGGCCTCGCGAACGTGAGAGGGAATCATGCCAGTCCCGCCGATCTTGTGGCCGTTGGAGTCGGCCCATTCGCGGATACCGGGAGGACGGACGAGGCGCGCCATGCGCATCGAGCGAAACGAGGAGTCCGACATGTTGGGCAATCTACTCGTGATCGCTTATCTGCACCTGGTCGATCTTGGCAACCTGACTGATCATGGCTCGGGGCTCTTGACCCCTGAGGGGCGGTCATATAGTGGGCTGTCTTCACAACCGCGTCGGGGCCCTCTGGCGGATGCGCGGGCTGGCGCGATACAGTCGGGCGCCGCTCCACTCACGGTGTTCACGAGTGGGTCCGGTCCTGTAAGCCACTTGCACAAAGGGACGGCCGTTGCACCGAATTTCCAAGGCGGCTCGCGTGCTGTTGGCCTCCGGTTGGGTGATCCTCATCGTGGTCGGTTGGGCAGCCTACTTCGGGGGCACATTGGATGCCCCCGCCACGGTCGCACTTGTGGGAATAGGGCTGGGATGCCTTCTGACTGCGGTCATTGTGGCCATCAACGATCGCTGACTCTGCGCATGTAGCCACCTGGCAAGAGCACACGGTTATATGACCTGCCTTCTAGTACTCCAGTGACACTTGGCGATCTTGAGGACTTGGGGTCACATGGCGACGGCCACCGCGTGATCAGGTCGCGTCCGAGATGCGGTGTAAAAGTGAACGAGCGTAGGTTGCCGTGCTGAACCGACCAAAGTTCGCACAACGCAAGGACCTACGCTCGTGGCACGCACACTACCGCCCGTTCAGGCCATTCGCGCCGAGATCGACGCCTTGTTCGCCGACGGCCGTGATCTGGTCGAGGTCATCGAAGACGTCGCCCGTCTCGGTGCCCGCCTGATCATCCAGACCGCCGTTGAAGCCGAGGTGGACGCGTTCCTCGGCCGCGCCCGTTACCAGCGCACTGCCACCGTCACCGCAACCGGCGGCGACGAGGAGGCCCCGGTGCGGCCGGGCTACCGCAACGGCCACTGCCCGACCACCGTCAAGACCACCAGCGGCCCGATCACCATCGCCCGGCCCAAGCTGCGCGGCACCACCGACAAGTTCGTCTCCCGCCTGTTCGGCACCGGCGTCACCCGCACCCACGCCCTGGAAACGCTCGTCATCGCCTCGTTCGTGCGCGGCCTGTCCGTCCGTGACGTCGAAGGAGCACTGGCCGACGCACTCGGCCCCGAGGCCGCCCTGTCCAAGTCGACGGTCTCGACCATCTGTCAGGCCATCGTGGCCGAGTACGACGCCTGGTGCCGCCGCCACCTGACGCACGTCGAGCTGGACTACCTGTTCCTGGACGCCTCGCACTTCAAGATGCACGACGGCAGCCGGGCCGAGCCGATCCTGGCCGCCTGGGGCATCACCACCGCCGGCAAGCCCGTCTTCGTCGGCCTGGCCGCCGCCGCGGCCGAGTCCACCGACTCCTGGCACGACTTCCTGTCCGACCTCGTCGCCCGCGGTCTGCGCCCGCCGCTGCTCATCATCTCCGACGGCGCGCCCGGCCTGATCAGCGCCGCCGAGCAGGTCTTCCCCACATCACTGCGCCAGAGGTGTCTCGTTCACCGCGCCAGAAACGTGCTCGCGAAGGTCAGCGCCGGCGACCAGGCCGAGGTGAAGGCCGCCTACTGGCAGATCTTCGACCTCAGCGAGCTGGGCGATGACATCACGGTCGGCCAGGGGTTGGTTGACCTCGTCCAGCGGCGCATCGACACCTTCGCCGATACCTGGGCCGGCCGCTACCCGGCGGCGGTCAAGTGCCTGCTCACCGACCGCCAAAGCCTGACCGCCTACCTGCGCTTCCCGATCGAGCACCACAAGCGCATCCGGCATTCCAACTTCATCGAGCGCACCTTCGGCGAGACCCGCCGCCGCGTCAAGGTCATCGGCCGCTTCCCCGGCGAAACCTCCTGCGTGTCGCTGGTCTGGGCGGTGCTGGATCGCGCCGCCCGCGGCTGGCGCGGCTTCACCCTGACCAGCAAGGGCCTGCGCATCCTGCACGACCTCCGCCGGGCGCTGCTCCACCCGCCGACTCAGCTCCGCCCTACCGACGAACCGGCCTTGGCACCTGCCACCGAGGCCGCCTAAGATCCACTCACGGCACCTACCTCGTCGAGCTATTTACACCGCTCCGAGGACGCGACCCGTGATCATTCGGAGTTTGTGAGAACAACCAAAGATCGTGCGGTGGCCGCGAGCCACAGCGTAGACCCTGACTGCTGGATGGTCATCTTCAACGAGCTGATGGCTCAGATCGCCGGCCGGTTCGGCCGCGTCGAACCGCGGCGTGCGGCAACCGCCTATGTACGCGGGCTGCTGGCTGACATCGACCGCAAGAACTGCTGGAACCTGGCCGAACACGCCGGGCTGACCGGGCCGCAGGCGCTGCAGCGGCTGCGGCGCACCGCTCGCTGGGACGCCGACGCGGTGCGCGATGACGTCCGCGATTTCACCGTCGACCAACTCGGACCCGACGGCGTGCTGATCGTGGACGAGACCGGATTCGTCAAGAAGGGCGTCGGTTCGGCCGGGGTGCAGCGGCAACACAGCGGCACCGTGGGCCGGATCGAAAACTGCCAGATCGGCGTGTTCCTCGCCTACGCCACCCCGGCGGGACGCGCGCTGCTGGACCGGCGGCTCTACGTGCCCGAGCACACCTGGCTGGCCGACCCCGGCCGCTGCCTGGCGGCAGGTGTCCCGGACGAGATCGCCTTCGCTACCAAGCCCGGCCTGGCCACGGCTATGGTGCTGGCCGCCCTGGAGGCCGGCGTGCCTGCCCATTGGGTGACCGGCGATGAGGTCTACGGGCAAGACCCGCGCCTGCGCGTCGCCCTGGAGGAGCGCCGGATGGGGTACGTGCTGGCGATCGCGGGTAACCGGCGGGTTGAACTCGAGGGCGTCCAGGTGAGCGCGGCCGAGGTCGCCATGCGAGTGTCCGATCGGCACTGGCATCGCTACCGCGCCGGTCAAGGTGCCAAGGGGCCCCGCTGGTACGCCTGGGCCTGGGCACGGATCGACGAAAGCGAGGCCCACGGATATCGGTGGCTGCTGATCAGGCGCAACCTGACCACCGGCGAGCTGGCGTTCTACCGCTGCTACGCGCCCACTCGGCAGCCCCTGATGGCCCTGGTCAAGATCGCTGGAATTCGATGGGCGGTTGAGGAGTCCTTCCAAGCCGCCAAGGGCCAGGTCGGGCTGGACCACTACCAGGTACGCGGCTGGACGGCCTGGCACCGGCACATCACCCTGGCCATGCTCGCGCTGGCCCTGCTGGTGGCCGTCGCCACCGCCCAGCCACCCAGTGACCAGGACCGCATCCCGCTACACTGCCCGAGATCCGCCGGCTGCTCGCCGTACTCGTGCTGACCTGGCACCGCTCGATCACCCATGTCCTGCGCTGGTCAGACTGGCGCCGCCGACACCAAGCCACCGCCCGACGCTGCCACTACCAGCGCAGATCCGAGTCATGATCGCGAAATGTCACTGGAGTACTAGGCTCCACACATACAAAAGCCCAGGTCAGGGTTGTGTTCACTGACCTGGACTTTGATCTTTATTTTCGGCCCCGTCGCCGTGCGTGCTTGATCAGTATGTCGAGTTGCCGTCGTCGGTCAGGGCAGAGTCTGGTGCGTGATGCCTCATCGTGGGCGGGTGACGGGGACCACTGCGAGCAGGTGGTCGAGACCCTTGAAGTCCTTGGGGCTGCAGGTATAGAGAGGCAGCCGGTTTGCGATGGCCACGCAAGCGATCATCAAGTCTGCTGTTCGGGGGCGGGGTTTGCGACCCGAGGCGATGACAGCGGTCCAGAGCTGGCCGTACTCGCGTGCGGCGGTGTCATCGAAGGCCAGGGGATCAAACTCGGCCTCAACGGTCTGCAGGACCTTCATTCGCTGGGCTAGTTCCTGTGGGCCGGTCGCTACCAGCACACCGACAGACAGTTCGGCGGTGGTGATGGCGCTGATCATCATCTCGTCGGGCAGTTCGTCGGGGTCGATTCCCGCCCGCAGGATGAGGACGTTGGTGTCGAGCAGTCCTTGAGGATAGGTCATTCCTCGTCCTGCGCGAACTCGCCTCTGCCGTAGGCGCGGTCATACGGGTCGTAGAGATCGTCGTTGACATGATGATCCATGTCTTCGCGATACTTCCGGTCGTCCAGCAGAGGCATCCCTCGGGAAACAGCGGCGAACTCCGCCCGAGAGACAGCCCGGCGCCGACGACGGATGGGAACCAGGTCGCCGATGTGGTGGCCGTTACGCGTCACGGCGTATCGCTCTCCTCTTTCCAAGCCGTCCATGATCTCGGCTGACCGGTTGCGAAGATCGCGCTGTGAGATCTGGTGCGAGGGGTCCGGTTCGGGAGTGCTCACTTCTCAAGAGTACAACCGAGTGCCATCAAGTGCTACCACGTAGCACAATTGTGGCTCGGTGGAAGGAGCGGCTTGAGGTTGCTATGGCGGTACCGTCATGGAGTTCGGCGCCGCCTGGTGCACGGAGGCCGCCGCCTGCATCTCCGCATCCCCACGCGATGGCCCTGGGCCGGCCAGATCCTTACTGCCCTGGCACGCCTGCACGCCCTGCCGGCACCAACCTGACCAGCACCAACACGCCCCACGACCAGGAAAGGAACCCCCCGGGCCCGTGGAGCCCCGCCCACCCGGCGCGACAGCCGGGCACCCACGCTGACCACAGCAAGAAAATCGACCCCAGCTGAACCTCTCAGCCGACCAACTCAAGGTCGAGAAAGATCGAGGCTAGCGCGACACCGTTCAGCGAAGAGAATTCACTAATGGGATAAATGGGGCCGACGGTAATGAACTACGGCAGAATTAATGCATGGGACTCCCTCGGCAACCCGCCCCCCGGGACTACCCCGGTCTGGTCACCACCATGGTCGCGATCCTGGTGGTGCTGCTGCCGAGCGGCTTCGCGTTCAGCTTGTACAAGCACCTGAACGCTCCCGACGCGGACACCGCCGTGACCCTGCCGACCACGGACCCCACGCCCCAACCTGCCCAGCCGAGCCCCAGCGAGAACGAACGCCCGGGCTTACCGATCGACGACGACGAGTTGAGCAACTGGACCTTCCGCCTAGGCAGCGTCACGCTCAAGGCTGAGAAGGTGGGTGGCTGGACGTACGACTCCTGTGCCCCGATCGACAGGCAGGGTGTGCTGGCCAAGAACAAGTGCGAGCGCGCCGTCCAACTCGCCTACTCGGCCTACAGGGGGCACCTCACAGCGGTCCAGGTCATCATGTCCTTCCCCACCGTGAAGGCCGCCAAGGCCACGGCCGCGCACCTGGCGAAGTCCTCCCGTGCGGTGAAGTGGCGCCGGGACAAGATGCTCAGCAAATATGTCTACGGCAAGATCCGCTCGGGCGCGACCAAGACGTACATCCTCCTGACGGTTGTCACTGCCGACAAGACAGCCCAGGCGAAGGCCACGCAGTTCCACCACTACCTGCACAGGGACCACTTGAACTACTTCGTCTTCCGCAACTCGACCGTCACGGGCTGAGTCCCTGAATTTCTGAACAGCTGGTCATAATTGAGCTACATGGTGGCGCTCGGCCTGCTCTGGAGAACTGTAAGAACAACGGCTCTGTCGCAGATCTAGAGAGTCCCCTGCGCCCATCGAGGACCGAACAGGCTCATAACCGGGTATCCACGTAAACCGCTGTGGCGTCGTCATACGCCTTGCCTCGCGACCGGCGCTGCCTTCGGGGTCGGAGTGTTCGGCTTGGCGGACCTGCGTGATCAGGGCTTGAGGGCCATGCTCGGCGAGGAGGTCGAGGGCCTGACACAGAGGATCTCTACCGTCCTGTCGAACCATGCCGTGGTCAGCTCGACCGGGTTGCGGTGAGTACGGCGATGTCACGGTCGAAGCAGACGATGATGTGGCCTTGTGGGGTGGCAGCGACGGCGGTGACTGAGTCGGGAAATTCGATGTCAGGGCTGATCCTGTCAAAGGTGGTGAGGCTCCATACCGCTACCGTGCTGTGGCTGGCGGCAACCGCGATGGGGTGGCCGTTGATCGTGGTGGCGGCGAGTGCGCCCACGGTTCCCATGGAAAGCCGGCCGATCTGCTGAGCGGTGGCGACGTCCCATACCTTCATCGGTGGGTCGCGCCAGTCGTCGTTCGTGGTGATGGCGATGGGCCGTCCGTCCACGATGGTGGCGGCCACGAGGCGTACCGGTTTGCCGTTGCTACCGGTGGTCTGGAGTCCGGTGTCGCGGTTCACGGTGAGGTCACGGACTCGGAAGCCGCCACCCCACCGTCCGAGGACGGCGACGGGCTGGCCGTCGAGATAGATGGTGACGGCTTCTTCGGCGGCAGGCAGGGCGTGTTCGTCGCGGCCAATACCGGCCAACCCACTCATCGCCGGCCATCCACATGACGATCCGCGTCCGGAGTACTCTACTGCTGATCTAGCACGTGGTGGCGATGCCAGGGCGGGGGCGGCGATGAGCGTCGAAGACCGGATCGAACAGGCCAAGACGCTCTATGAACGGGCAGTGTTCAGCGGCGACGCCAGCGTGCTGACCGACGCCGAACGGAGCCTGGACGCGGTGGAGGCCGATGCCGCGTTGGCCCGTGGGCGGATCCTGCATGCGCGATTTCTCAACGAGCGCGCCAGCGCCGGCTCATCACCCGTTGAGGACCCGGCTGAACTGCCGTTGTTCGAGCGCGCGCTCGAGCTGTACCGGGCGCTGGGCGACGCGCGCGGCGAGGCCGAGGCGTTGTTCTGGATCGGCTGCCTACATCAGGTCATCCGGCATGACAACGAGACTGCGGTTCCGGAACTGGAGCGGTCCTGCCAGCTGGCGGCGCAGGTCGGCGACAAGCCGATCCAGTCCGAGGCCTTACGGCACTTGGGCATCGCGGCACACATGGCCGGTCGGCTGGATGAAGCCCGCGAGCGGCTGGAGGAGTCGTCGCGGCTGCGCCGGAAGGTCGGGGCCCTGCCGGGCGTGGCCGCCAACATGGTCGGGCTGGCCTACATCGCCGCCGCCCAGGACCGCCGGGCGGACGCGCTCACGACACTCGACGAGGCGCACGCCCTCGCACAGGCGCATGGTGCCCATGCCATCGTGCGGCAAATCGAGCAAGCGAGAACGGAGATCTAGACGGCAGCCGCCCACCTCCGGGGCTGTCAGGCGGGTTCTGTCAGGGATGGCTTCGCGTGTTCCGCCAGCCGACGACCTTCCGTCGTTCGCGGTTGGACGTCTTGGGCTAGATGAATGTCGAGCTTGTGCGTGCGGCGTTCACTGACCTGGTTGATGTGCTCGGCCAGGTACGGGTTCAGCAGCAGCGCATGACCGGCTCGACCTTGCTGAAATTCCCCGCTGTGAACGCCTTCGCCGGAATCATGAAGTACATCGTTCCGGCGTCGCCCCAGCCCCATCCGAGCTTCCCGTCCTCTGCGAGTTGGAGCAGATGAATCGCGGGGCCATCGACGTCGCGATCGGTCACGCTGGACGCGTACGAAGTGTCAGGCCAGCCGAAGGCGCAGTGGCTGTTGGCGGTGTTCGCGTCCAGGCCGCTCATCTCGTTGAGGATGAGCGACGTCGCGCCCCAGTGTTGGTCCGTGTCGAACTCGACGTCGTCGTTCTCGACGTCCCAGCAGTCCGGAAGCATGATCACCTGGGCCGCGTGGACTGGAATGGCCGGATAGCTCCTGGCCGGTTCGGGTGCGGCTGTCTCGACGGCCCGTGCCGGGTCGGCGGGAATCACGCGACATACCTCAGGCCCGGACATGTCAAGCTTTTGGTACTCCTCGTACGGCACATCCGGATCGAGGTAGAAGAAGTTGAGCAGTCCCGGTCGCGTGGGCAGTTCGTCCCCGAGCCAGGGGGCGAGGGCGTCAGTGTCGAGTACTGCGTGCAGGGACAGGGGGAAGCCGCCGAGTTCGGGCCAGGGGTTTCCCGGTTCGAGCAGGGCCAGGCCGCCGAGTCGGCAGCGCCCGGTGGCTGGGGCGTCGCCCGAAGGGGGGTCCAAGCGGAAGCCGCGGCGGGCCATGGCTGCGAACTGTCGGCCGGCCTTCTCGCCGAGCCGTTCGGTGCATACCTGGAGCATGTGGGTGGGGTCGTCGAATTCCATCCCAAGATCTTCTCAACTTCCGCACGGGTGAGCGCGTTGATCCTCTTGAGACGGTGGCTGCGGCGACGCCCGAACTTCTGGTGGAACACTGACTGACCAAGGGCGCCCCTCTGGGGAACTGGAGTACCCCGCTGAAAGCATTACCTGCGGCGGCGCAGCATCGTCATCGCAAGCCAGATGACGGTGGGCAGGAGGAGCAGCAGCACTAGGAGGCCGGTCGCGCCGCGAGCTGATGGCCCGCATGGGCCACTCCAGCACCCGGGCCGCTCTCATCTACCAGCACTCCACCGACGAACGCCAACGCGAGGTCGCCCGCAAGCTCGACGCGCTGGCACGCGGAGCGGACGGCCCTTAATGGCACGCAAATGGCACGGCGGAAGTGAGGGCATTCCGGCACAATCACTGGATGTTCAACTTCGGGATCCCCGGATACAGGCCGGAGTGGTTGAGTGGACAATCGGCGATCACGACCGCTCACGGAGTGCGGCTGGCCCACCTCACTGGGCGGCGGCTGACCCGCGCACTCCTGGTGTGGGATCTCGATCAGGATGAGTGGTTCGCCGACTGCCCGATCCTCCTGGACTTCGATGGCGAACAGGTCGAGATCAACCACTGGAAGTTCGACGAGCTCTCCATCACCTGGAACACCATCGATCCGAAGCGCGCGCTGGACTGGCCGGACTTCCACCTGGCATGGCGAGATGATGCATCAGACGAGCTCACTGCCTTGGTCGGCGAGCCTTGTTCGGCAGTGGAACTGCTGATGTGGAGAAGCAGAGATCTCGTGGAGGGGACGATCGTGTCTTTGGGGTTCGGCTTCCCGAACGGCCAAGTGACGATCTACAACGCCCTCGATGAAAACGGCCTCGAGTTCACTTCTCCTGGCGACCACTACACGCGGTACACACTCGGAACATCTGACCCGTAAGTCCCCAACCCATCGGCAGCTCGTTGAGTCCCGACCATTCAGATCCGTCCGGCAGAGTTCGTGACAGCCGTCCGGGTGGCTCCTTAGGTGGCTTCCAGAAAGCGGTCATCGGTGTCCCAGGATGGGGAATCGCTCCTCTACGGCAACGAGCGCGTCGACAAGCGGCGGGATGTCCGTCTGGTCCAAGCTCTCGATCGCGAAGTGAAGGATGTTCCGCTTACCAGGGTGATCAGCCACGGCCCCGGAGATCGACAGAGAGCCTGTGGGATGACACTCGACGGTGAGTTCTATCCAATTCTCCATGGAGGACAGGCTGGCGCTTCCCCTGACGTCTGCATGGATGCGCTCCAGAGCAACCCGGAAGTCGCGGAGCTCCTCAACTCGAAGCCCTGCATCGATCCTGGCGGTGAACCCGCCGACCTGCACGTGGATGGGAGAGATCAGCCAGTTCCCGTCCCAGTAGTCGGTACTGCCAGGATGCATACGACCGCGAACCTGGATCAGCACATGATCGGACTGCCTGCCTCGGCCGATGACGATCTCCGCATGCTCCATATGGTCATCCTCTCTGAGAGACATACCTGCGGGGCTGGCCACCAGCTTGGAAGATTTCGGCTCATGATCCCCTGGCTGCTCCGGCTCAGGTCAGCTGTCGTGCAGCTCTGCCTCACGAGTCCCCTTGATCGCCGCGCCATCGGGCACGCACACCCAATGGGGGCGGCTTGTACGGGGCGTTGCGCCTCTGGACCACACGTACCTTGACCTGCGGCATGGCCTTCATACGTGCACCCGACCGTGGTGATCATCTTCCGTATATTGCACGGCGAGTCGATCACGCCATCAGACACTTGTACGGGAGCCTCGATAATTGCCCCCATGCGGCTCCCAGCAGAGGTACATGACTACCTGACCTCGCTTCGAGGTGATCTTCTCCATGGGCGGCTTGTCGGCTCTGTCGCAGATGCGGGATGGGTTGCCTGCGACCTGATCGGAGCCGGACTGGACACGCCCGCCATGCTTGAGCTTGCTGGGCACGCCCTCTCTATCGGCTCTCTGTCGGAGATCGAGCCACTCATCCGCCAAGTGCTGTCGGAGTGCGGCATGCCCCCCATCGACACGCGGCAAGAGCCGTGGGCCGTCGCCCGTGACATCTCGCTGACCATGCGGGATGGCACGCTACCCATCTCATCCGGCGCCGACTTCCTGATCATCCAACTCGCGGAGAAGTGCGGCCATCCGCCGGAGATCACTGAACTCATGATCCTCATCGACGACTGGGAGGCCATCAGGACCACGCCCCCAAGCGATGACGAACTCCGCGCCTACGCTGGAAAGATCGCGAAAGTCGCGGAGACGCACACCGCGCGCACCCCTCCCCCCGCCTGATCTGCCAAACCCCCTTCGAACGCGTGACAGGATTCAACGACAACGGGGCTTACGCGATCTACCTACGCCTCCTGCTACCACCACGACGGAATCCACGAAGCATGGATCGACATCATCATCGACGATGCCTGGGCATTTGACGAGCCCGTCAGCCGTCCCGGCCCCAACCGGGTCACATTCGGATGTCGCGTCGGCCCTCAGCCTCAGCCCGGTCCGGCTGCGGGAGACCAGCGGTCACCATCGCCATCACCCCGGCCGGTATGGCCTCGCGGACGGGTGCTGTCACCGCCGGAGTGAGCCTGGTCGGGGCGTTCGGCCGCCGGCCGGGGTCCGGCGGCCGTACGAAAGGCGCGGATGGGAAGCTGGCTCGGTGCAGATCTCCCTCCTCGGTCCGGTCGAAGCCGCCTCTGACGACGCCTCCCCGATCGACATCCCCGGCGCGCGCCTGCGGATGCTGCTGGCGCGGCTCGCGCTGGAGGCCGGCCGTCCGGTGTCAGCCGAATCCCTGATCGACGGCATCTGGGGCGAAGAGCCTCCCGCCGGAGCCGTCAGCGCGCTGCATGGCCTGGTCTCCCGGTTGCGCAGGACGCTGGGCGGGCCGGAGTCCGTGGAGCTGGTGGCCGGCGGCTACCGGCTGCCGCTGCGCCCCGAGGACGTGGACGCGCACCGATTCGAGCAGCTTGCCGGGCAGGCCAGGCGGGAGCTCGCGGCCGGCAGGCCCCGTGAAGCCTCCTCCTTGCTCCGCGCCGCCCTGGAGCAATGGCGGGGTGCCGCGCTGGCGGACGTGCTGGAGGCCTCGTTCGCCCGCAACGTCGCGGCCCGGTTGGAGGAGTTACGCGCCACCGTCGCCGAGGACTTCTTCGACGCGGAGGTACGGCTCGGCCGCCACGCCGAGGTGCTGGCCGACCTGGGCACCGCGGCCGTCGCCCGCCCGCTGAGTGAGCGCCTGGCCGAACTGCGGATCCGGGCCCTGTCGGCCGCCGGACGCCAGTCAGAGGCACTGTCCGTGTACGAGGAGGTCCGCGGCAGGCTCGGTGACGAGCTGGGCATGGATCCCTCGCCCGAGCTCCGCGCGGTCCACCTCGCCCTCCTCCGCGGGGAGCTGAACCGACCCCCGGTACGACCGCAGGCCGCGCCCAGCCGGCTCCCGGCCAGGCTGACCAGCTTCGTCGGCCGGGAGCGTGAACTCGGCGAGCTCGCCCGGCTGATGGTCGGCGCGCGACTGGTGACGATCGTCGGACCGGGCGGCGCGGGCAAGACCAGGCTGGCGTTGGAGGCCGCGGACCACGTCCAGGAACGGACCTGGTTCGTGTCGCTCGCCGGGGTCGCCCAGCCGGACCAGATCGCGGACGCGGTGCTCAGCGCCTGCGGCGGCCTGTTCGAGGGCGGGTTCAAGCCGCAGGCTCCTGCCCCCGCGCGGCTGGCCGCCCAGCTCGACGTCGGCCCCGCCGTACTGGTGCTGGACAACTGCGAGCACCTGGTGGAGGGGGCCGCCCAGCTTGTCGAGCGGCTGCTCGTCCGGCTTCCGCAGCTGCGCATCCTGGCCACCAGCAGGGAGGCTCTGGCGATCACCGGGGAGGCCTTGTGCCACCTCGACCCACTCGACCTGCCCGTGGAGGACGCGGACCTGGCAGAGGCCGCCGAGTCAGCCGCCGTGCGGCTGTTCGTCGAGCGGGCCGCCAGCGTGCGCCAGGGGTTCGCGCTCGACCAGACCACCCTGGTGCCCGTGGTGGAGATCTGCCGCCGGTTGGACGGCATGCCGCTGGCGCTCGAACTGGCCGCGGCCAAGCTGCGGGCGATGAGCGTGGCGCAGATCGCCCAGCGGCTGGATGACCGTTTCCGCCTGCTCACCTCGGGGAGCAGGACCGCGCTGCCGCGCCAGCGCACGCTGCTCGCGATGGTGGAGTGGAGCTGGGACCTGCTGGAAGAGCCCGAGCGGGTGCTGGCCGCCCGGCTGGCCGCCTTCCCCGGCGGAGCCGACCTGGCCGCGCTCGAGGCGATCTGCTCTGACGCGTCCCTCCCCGCCGACGACATGGTGTACGTCGCGGGTGCACTGGTCGAGAAGTCCATGATCCAGCAGGTCGGCGACAGGTACCGGATGCTGGAGACCATCCGCGCCTACGCGGCGGCCGAACTTCCAGAGCCGATCGCCGACCGGTTCCGCGCGTACTTCCTGGCGCTGGCCGAGGAGAACGAGCCGCTGCTGCGTACCAGGGACCAGCTGCGCGCCGTCGAGGTCTTCGACGCCGAGCACGACAACCTGGTCGCCGTGCTGCGGGCCGCCGTCGAGGCGGGCGACGCGGCCACGGCCGCCCGGCTCGTCAGGTCCATGATCTGGTACTGGGGCATGCGCGGGATGTCTACCCAGTCCGACGCCTTCCTGAGCGAGGTGCTGACGTTCGGCGACGAGCTGCCGGCCGACACGCGCGCTGCCTTCGAGGTGGTGCGGTCGACGTCGGGCCGGGGAGGCGGGCAGGAGGTCCGTGAGAACCTCCGCCGTCCCGGGGTGACGAAGTTCCACAACGCGCTGCCGTTGCTCCGCATCTCCAAGCTCACCACCCAGGACGCCCGGGAGCTGGAGGCGCTGGACTCGCCCGACCCCTGGGTGCGCGCCAGCGCCCACTGGGCGTACGACTTCCTCCTCACGGAACAGGGCGACCAGGAGACGGGAGCCCGCCACAGGGAGGAGGCACTGCGACTGTTCCAGCAGGTCGGCGACCGCTGGGGGCTGGTGATGAGCCTGGTACGGCAGAGTCGCGTCCACGGCCTGCGCGGCGAGCACGAACGTGCGGTCGCGGCCTGCGAGCGCGCCGTCGCGATCGCCGCCGAGCTCGGCACCGAGGAACACCTCTTCATCACCAAGTCGCATCTCGCCCAGAACCGAATGCGCGGTGGCGACCTGGACGGCGCACTGCACGACATCCACGCCGCGCGGCACCAGGGTCGCGAACACGGTCACCGGAGGCTGGAAGCCAGCATGCTGTTCCCGCTCGCCGAGGTGCACCGCCACGCCGGCGACCTGGAACTGGCCCATCAGGCCGTGAACGAGCTCGATACGGTCATCCACCGGCTACCCGGCCCGCCCGAGCTGAACAGCGACGTGATCGTGTCCTCCCGGATGGCCGTCCTCATGACCGAGGGGGCGGCGGAGCGGGCGCGCGAGCTGCTGCCCCGCGCGATGCGCGGCGTGCTCGGACACACCAACGCCAACGCCATGGCCCGGGCCGCGGAGCTGCTGGCCAGGCTGCTCGGGCTGGAAGGCGACCCGGCGGGGGCCGCGACGGCGCTCGGGATGAGCCACGTGATCAGGGGCGTCTTCGACGAGGGCGACCCCGATCTGCGCCGGCTGGTGCCCGTACTGGCTGGGCAGCTCGGCGACGAGGGTTACCTGGAGGCGTACCGGCGTGGCGCGAGCCTGCCGAGGCAGGAGGCGATGGACCGGCTCACGGCACTCACGGGAAGGTAGATCTGCGGCCCGTCGGCCGAGCGGCCGGCTCGGGCGGCCTGGCCGGAGATGCAACTGCAGGTCGTTCACCAGCAGCGGAGCCCGTCCACGCCGCGCGAACCCGAACCTTCCGAAGCGGCAGTGCGTATTCGATGGGGCAGGAGCCGTGCCACCGATGATCAGCACTCTGGGGGATCTCCGCCGACCGCGTGGAGTGCATCGATGTACCCGCCGCTGACGTCGAACCGGGTGATGTCCGTTGTCCTGTTCGTGGAGGGCGTGAGTGCCCAGTCCGCGGCCGGGCCGATCTCCTGGAGGCGCAGTCGCTTGTTCCGGGTGATCCCGCGGGCACGGCCGATGTGGCAGACATGGGGGTCGAGCTTCTCGATGTAGACAGCTACCAGGGGAAACGCCGTGGTGAGCGTCTCGATCAGGCCTTTGGTGTAGTCAAGGTCGATGTCCGGCAGAGGCTGAGGGTGCTCCTCGCGCAAGGTGATGGCACGATGGGCCGTCATCGCGCCCTTCCATCCCGAGCGCGTCGCGTGCCGGATGTCGCGGAGGCGTATTGCCGAGTAGCCGTCGAGACGGATTTCGTCGGAGATGGTGTGCAACAGCACCCACTTGCGACCGACGCCTACCACGTAAGCATCAAGTCGATCTGCGCCGGCGATTTCACGCCTGACTCTCACGGGTTCACCGGAGCGTCTTGCTCTCTTCAGGTCTTTGAGAGCTGTCCCCCTGGTCATGATTCGGATCATGCCAGTCCACACGCTTATGCTCATCTGGTTTATGGGCCGCCCTCACGATCACCTGATGGTGGCTGGTGCCCAGGCATGGTCGGGGGCGATCACGAGGCGCGCCTCATACCTCAGTGCGGCTCGCCGGGCATCTCTCGTGCAGCCGTGACCGTGTGGCGACTGTCCTGGTGTACTGCCACGATCACATTTCTCAACGGTCCAGACGGTCACTCAACTGTCAATATGGGCAATGCCGACAGCAATTTACACAATAGGACATGTCCTAAACTGAGGTCCTTGTCAAGGTTCGATGGCCTATGTAAGATCACTTCCGTCGGGCCTTGGCGAAGCCGGAATCGCCGGGGATTTCGCGTTCGGAGGTGCCTTATGGCTGCAAGAATCAGAGCACGGAAAATGCTCATCACTGCGGCGATCGTTGCCGCCGGTATCGCATTCGCAAGCCCGGCCCATGCCGACGCCGAAACGTCTGGCGGAGGACAGGTCACTACCAACGGTTACACGTGGTCCAATTAATCCTCATCAGGCGAGACGCTGATGCAGATCGCCGCTTGCTCCGGCACGTATAAGAAGCACGGGACGAACATCCAGACGCTGGTCACGCCTGCTGGTCGAGGGATGACAGATCAATCTTCAGTCCGATGAGCTCGGGTTGGAACCCTCGGCCCTGATAGAAGCAGACCGCATCGGTGTTGGAGGCGTACGCGGAGACCGTTGCCTGGTTCGCTCCTTGCTCCTTTGCCCAGGAAAAGAAGTGCTCCACAAGCTTGGCTCCGACACCATGTCCGCGCTGTTCCTCCGTTACGCGCATGCTTACGAGTTCGGCGACGACCGCGTTCGGCCTGAGCTCGTTCGGAGCTCTCATCTGGCCCGTGAGATGGCCTACGACCGTGCCCTCGGTCGAGTCACGGCGGGCGAGAAGCGCCAGACTCCTTGCGCTGGTGATCATACCCAGGTAGTAGTCGAGCCCATTTCGTGTCGGCCAGTTCGCGTCCATGAAGGGATCCCGTTGGCCTCCGTCCTCCTGGAAGAGAGATGCGGCTGACTGGATCAGAGCGGTCACATCTTCGACTCGCGCGACTGTGATGACGAGACTCATGCCGGCGACCCTATCGATCATGATTAATCATGTAAATGACCGCGGAAAGGCTGATCCCGCGCAGGGAGCGCCGCATTAGCGAACCGCCGCGGTGAGGCCGGTGCTGATGACGAGGATCATCAAGGCCATTTTAATTGCATCACCCTTGAATCTGGCTGTGGCCTTCCACCGGGCCGTGCCCAAGAATTCGCCGCTCCAGCCTTCCTGGGGCGCGGGAGCCGGTCCTGCGACTTCAGGTTGAAAAACACTCACTGAACTCGCGGCGCACAGCCTTTCCAGTTGGGGACGATCTGCTCGAGGTGAGTCGACAGCCCGGCGGCGCGATCTCGAAGCAGCGTGAATCAGGAGGCGCGACATGGCCAGAATCGCCTACGACGACCAGACCGCGGCAGCGTACAAGGCGGTCCGTGAGGTTCCCCGAGACGGGCTCGAAGAATGGCGTGAAGCGGTACGACGTCACCTCAGCCCGTCGCCCGGGATGACCGTGGTCGACATCGGCGCGGGGACCGGCGCGTTCGCCACCGCCTTCAGCGATTGGTTCGGCCTCGACATCTTCGCGGTCGAACCGTCGGCGGCGATGCGGGCCCAGATTGCGCGCCGCCCGGGCATCCAGGTGCTGGAGGGCGACGCCGGCGCCCTCCCGCTGCCAGACGGCTCGGCGGACGGCGCCTGGATGTCCCTCATGATCCACCACATCCCCGACATGGAAGCCGCCGCGCGAGAAATCCGCCGCGTCCTGCGCCCGGGCGCTCCCGTTCTGATCCGGCAGGGATACCCGGACAGGCCCTATACGACGCGCACCTTTCCCTGGGAGTTCTTCCCCGAGACCGTCCGGACGACCGATACCTTTCCCTCACTCGAGCAGACGTGCCGGGCGTTCGCCACCGCGGGATTCCGCCGCGACGCGCTTGAGCCGGTCCCCGAGACACTGATGAGCCTTGCCGAGTTCCTCGCCCAGGTGGATGTCCTCCGCCGCTCCGCCACCATCATGCGCGGCCTCACCGAGGAGGAATTCCTCCGAGGGAAAGAACAACTCCGCCGGGCCGCGCAGGACGCCGAGCAGACCTCCGCCACAAAACCCAGGGCTAATTGGCTCGACCTCCTGGTTCTGCGCTGAGGTTCCTGCCTGCCTTCCCTTTTGAACACACCGCTCACGGACCGTGCTGAGGTCGACATCGACGCTGTACCGTTACGGCCGCCCGTACGGGCACAATGGCGCGATGGCAGCGCAGTACGACAACACCGACGAGTTTCGCGGCGCGAGCTTCACAAGCGCCACCTTCGCCGCTGCGACATTCCGCGACTGCGACATGCGAAGGATCAAGATCGTCGACTCCTTGCTCGTGGACGTCAACATGTCCGGAGACGTACGCAACTTCCTCGTCAACGACGTGGACGTCACCCCCTTCGTCGAGGCCGAGCTTGACCGGCGACATCCCGAACGCACGCAGCTACGGGCGATGCGGACAGCCGATGACTTCCGCGCAATGTGGGACACGATCGAACGGCTCTGGTCGGGAACGGTCGCCCGAGCGGAGAGGCTGCCCGAAGCGGCTCGCCACGAACGGGTCGACGACGAGTGGTCCTTCGTCGAGACGCTTCGCCACCTCGTCTTCGCCACAGACGCCTGGGCAAGCCGGACGATCCTCGACGAGCCGATGCCGTTCCATCGGCTCGGTCTCACCCACACCGGCTATCCGCCCACGGACGCGGCGGCACTCGGCATAGATCTTGATGCGCGTCCGTCGTACGCAGCGGTGACGGAGGCTCGCGCCGGCCGTATGGCGCTGGTGCGCGGCATCGTCGACGGCCTCACCGACACCGAGCTTGCACGGAGGTGCACGCGCGCACCGGCGCCCGGCTATCCCGAGGAGCCGCGCTCGGTCGGCGACTGCCTGCGCGTGGTGATGGAGGAGGAGTGCGAGCATCGCCGCTACATGGTGCGCGACCTCGCGATACTCGAAGCGCGTTGACCAAGGCTGACGACATGCACTCACTGGTCCGTGCGGGTCTACGCGGGTAGAGGCAGAAGAGCCCAAGCAGGCGCAAACTCGTGACCGACGTTCCTCGTGGCGCTGCACACCTCGGCGAACCCGGCGCGAGTTCGCCGAGGCCGCGCCACTCCCGCCGAGACGCCGGCCTCTCTTCGAGGTTCAGTCGGCCCCGGGCAGGGTGATGGTGCCGTCCTGTCGCGGCGGGGTTGGGTCAGCCCATGTTCCAGACAGATGAGATGCGATCGTTCCATCCGCTCGGGACGAGGGTGGGGATGTCGGAGAAGGGCTGCACGAACAGGGAGCTGCCGCCGAAGTTGATGTGCTCGTAGTAGCGGACCGCGTTGTTCGTGCTGCCCATGGAGCTGATGACGTCGTTCCAGTCATGCAGGTGGAGCGGGCCGTGGTGGACGCTGGTCAGGTCGTTGTACGCCTGGTGGGCGCCGCACCAGAACCAGTCGCCGGCGTAGTCCACGTGCTCGAACATCTGGACCTCACCCTGCGTCGCGGGGCGGGGGTCGGCCGCGCGCAGTTGCGAGGCCGCCCACAGTGCGCCGTTCAGCGCGCTGTCGTCGGTGAGCGCGACCAGGCGTTCGGTGCCGTAGATGTAGGTCAGCGGGCGGCCGTCGAACCGCGACAGGTCCCGGGGGTCGTGCTCGACGCCGTCCACAACCACCGCCATGGCGGGGGCCGGGTGGGTGACGGGTTGAGAGGAGGCGGCCTTGGGCCTGCTCAGTGCCTGGGCGGTGTCCATCTTGACGGGCGGGGCGGAGCGGGGCGCGTTGACCGCCTTGCTGACGAGTGTCTCCAGCGTGGTGATGCCCTGGTCGCGGAGCAGTGCCAGCACGTCGGCCTCGTTCAGTCCCCCGACGTGGTCGGAGAACTCCAGGAAGCGCTCGATCTGTCGGCGGGCCGGGGTTGAGATGCTTTTCACGGGTTGCCTTCCCTATGAGCGGTGCGAACTCCTTCATGGTCGGGTGGGGCGGCGGCCTGGGCATTCCCCAGTGTTGGGGATGGTGTTCATGGTCAATGTTGCCGGCTTCATCCTGAGCGTGACCCCCAGCTTGGCCCAGACGCACAAGAGCCCGGAGCCTCTCCGTCCCCGGGCTCTTCCACTCTCGTAGGAGCGTCGGTCTCAGGAGGAGTGCGCAGGCGGTTAGCCGCTACTCTGGGCCAGAAAAATTGGCGCAGTCCGCTCGGAGGCAAAAGATGTGGCGACGTCGGAGCAACCGGAATTTTCCATCCGGATCGGTCCCGACGGACGCTGAGACGACGGAGTTGATGCGGCGTCTAGCTGAGACATTCGTTGATGGAGCCAGGCTTCAAGGGTTCTCTATTGACTGGACCTCGGCCTCTGCCTTTCGACTTGATTCTTACTGTGATGCGTTCATGGCGGGAGAGCTCACTCCGACGAGTCGCTGGACCGGTAAGCCCAGGAAGGACTACATCCACACCATGGTGATGGGCATGGGGGCGTATCTCGGTGAGCTCATGATCCGCAACGGTGGTGGACGGTGGGCCTATGACATCCGCCAGAACAACGCCTGTGTCGATCTGGACAACGGCATACGGACCTGGCCGCACAGCAAGGTCTTCAAGCGGCTCACCATCGGATCTGAGCATTCTCTTGCGCCGTACTACCACTACAGCCTCACCCGCGAGGTTCTGGACGGGTCGGTCGCGCGCGTATGGACCGACGGCACCCCGCCCACGGTCGCGTAACCCCACCGTCTGTCAGCCACAGGTTCAGGAGTGAGTTCTGTCGTCCGGTGCACTTCAGAACCGCTCGATATTCAGGGAAGCCCATTGCCTTGCTGAGAAGAAATGAGGGATATCCCCGATGGGGTCTTTCTTGTGCGGGCGTCAGGGAGATTGTGTTCTACCGCGAGGAAAATCTCTGTGCATGACGGCAATGAAGTAAAGGTGCGTACATGATGGTGCTTTTTGGTGGCAGTGGTTCTGGTAGGCACCAGATCATCGAAGATGCCGGTCAAGCCCATGCACAGGGCCGACGTGTCTTCGTCGCCCGGCTCAGTGCCTCTACAGACAAGGCATCGCACGGCAGGAGCCTGCCTGAGATCGCAGATCTCGTGGAGGCGATCGAGGCGTACGGCTGGCGCCTGGACCAGATGGCCACCAGTGTTATGTCAAACGGCCTCGGCTACTACGACAACATCACATGCCTATTTCGCCGTACCGAGTGAATCGGGTGCAGGGGTGGCGTCGTTGTAGATCTTGCCTGAGGTCGGCGTTCCCGCGAGGCGATCTTGAATCATCCTCTGCCGTTCCGCTGGAAGGCGGCGCGCCTTCATTGCCGTCTGCAGAAGATCGGAATCGAATCCGTGGGCGCCCATGTGGTCGAGGAGAGGTTCGTAGCGATCAGGTCGATCTCGTAGGACCTCCGTGGCCAACCGGAGTTCCAGTCGGACCACAGGGACGCGATGAGAGCCGCAGGTGACCACGACATAGTGCTGCCACGGGCCAGGGCCGGCGCATTCCCACCCGTCCGAGTCGACTTGCCACTCGACGGTGCTGATCTCTACCTTCACGCCGTTGACCTCGTACCTGGCGAAGTACTGCAAACTCTCTGGGATCCAGGATGCCGGATAAAGGCAAGGAAACGATGAGAGGGCCGCGGCGAACGTGTCCACGTCCTCTCGCCGGGCCACCAAGAGGTCGATGTCCCCGGCCGGGAGATGAACACCCTGCAGAAGAGCGGCGCTGGTGCCACCCATCCGATAATCGAGGTCGGCGTCCGCGGCTCTCAGGGCCGTAAGTGCCGTGTCCAACGCCGTTGTGACGTCCGTCAGTCGCAAGGATGGTTCGCCGTCGCCCATGAGGGCCAGAGTATCGATCACGTCGTGCGAACGGTCAGCCCGTTTCGATGACGAATTTCCGCGAACGGCGTTGAACGGCGAGGTTGGCGCCGTACAAGGTGACGAACGGCTGCTCGCTGATCCGCCGCGCATGCTCGTCCGGGGCCGAGAGACGGCGAAGGCCCCGGATCGCGTTGATCCGGGGCCTCCGTCGTTCGGGTGTCGTGTGTCAGCCAGTGACCGGGATCTCGGTCTTCACCGGCGTCGGCGTGGGCGCGGGCTTGGGCTTGTCCTGCGTCTCCGGCACGTTCTCTTCCCACGTGACCCACTCGTGGGTCACCGTACCGATTTCACCCACACTGGGCTGGGTGGGGGTCGGCGTGCTGCTCGACGTCGGCGTCGGCGTCGGGGTGGGGGTCCGCGGGGGAGTGGGGGTCGCCGTGGGCGTGGCGGTGGGCGTGGAAGTCGGCGTCACCGTGGGCGTGGGCGTCGCGGTGGGCGTCACCGTGGGCGTGGGCGTCGCGGTGGGCTTGGGCGTCTCGGTGGGCGTCGGCGTCGGCGTAGGCGTCACCGGGGGCGTAGGCGTAGGCGTAGGCGTGGGCTTGGGCGGCGTGTGGCCGCACTTGACCGTGAACACCTTCTGCTTGGACTGGCCATGCTTCCCCGAGGAGGTCCAGAACAGCTTGTACTGCCCGCCCGGCAGGGTGATGTCGGCGGTACGGCCATGCCCGTTCCTGTCGAGGACGATGGCGCCGCTCTTGACGACGGGCCCGTTCGGCCAGGACCTGATCTCCCACGTCACCTGCTGGTCCCTGTCGAAGCCGGACCCGACCAGATAGAACGTGCAGCAGACCTGCGGTTCGTCCCTCGGGTCGTACTCCCGCGTCGTCCAGTTGTGGACCTTGACAGTGCCGTTGTTGCCGGGCGGCGTCTGGACGGCTGCCGCCGGGGCCGCGCCGGAGATGGCGAGCGCCGCGACCGCTGCCACCGCGAGCATGAGTGTCGCTGTGACCCAGCGACGGACTGAAGAGAGCCTGGGGGGTAACACGACTGCACCTCGGATGTTATGAGAGAACTGGAGCCTCACGAGGCTCATCTGTGTAAAAATGACACACCTGCTGGCCAAAGATCTTCAAACGTTCCAAAACGTTATAGAACTGGCCAGACGGTTACGCGTTTGTACCGTATGTGTCATAGAACCTCAGGAGCCGATCGTGCCCCTCGATGCCCCCCGCCGATTCATCGGTTCCGCACTCGTCGCCGTGGGCCTCGTCGCCTCGACCCACACCGCGGCGGTCGCGTCGCCCGTCACTCTCGCCGCCGATGCCTCGGTCACGGTGGCCGCACTCCCCAGTTCCACCACGTTCACGCAGTTGAGTGGCCTGCCGCAGGACACCGACACGTACGGCAAGCTGAGCGGCGTCGTGGTCCACCCCGGACGCACGGTGGCCGTTTATGCCCAGGCCGGCGGCAAGCCCGTGGCCACCCTTCCGGCGACGCAGCTCGGCAGCCAGACCTGGGTCCCGGTGGTGGAGGCGCGCAAGGGCTGGTACCGCGTGCTCCTGCCCAGCAAGCCCAACCACGTGACCGGCTGGGTCAAGGCCGCGGGCCTGAAGAAGGCGCGCAGCCGCTACCGCGCCATCGTGAGTCTGGGCACCAAGAAGCTGACCGTGATGAACGCGAGCAAGAAGGTCGGCACCTGGTCGGTGGCCGTCGGCGGCCCCGAGACGCCCACTCCGGTGGGCAGGACCTTCCTGCTGGCCCTGATGTCGCCGAAGGACAAGGCCGCCTACAGCCCGCTGATCATGCCTCTCGGCACGCACTCGACCACACTCGACACCTTCGGCGGCGGTCCCGGTACGGTCGCATTCCACGGCTGGCCGGACCCGAAGGTGTTCGGCCAGGCGATCACGCACGGCTGCATCAGGGTGCCTGCTCCCGCGCTCAAGGTGCTGGCGAAGCTGCCTCTGGGGACTCCGGTTCTGGTCACTCCTTGAGGGTTCTGGTCACTCCCTGAGGACGAGAGCGGCGGCCGATCGGTCCCGGCACATGCATCGGCGCGAGCTCGTGCATGTGCCGGCGAAGAGACGACGGCCGTGTCGACGAAGGCGGGTCAAGCTGCGGGCTTGTCGTAGACCAGCGAGTACCGCCAGAAAAGGCGACGCCGTATCCTCGCCCCCGGCAGCGTGGCCGCCGCCTCGACGCGGATTTCGTCGAGTGTTTCACGCGCCGCGGCGGTCGGCGCGGTCATCTGCACCGGCAGGGATCGCGCGGGGGCCGGATGCTTGATGAGGCCCATGACCGGGTTGGCGACGAGCGCGGCGGTCGAGATCAGGAAGTCGCCCGGGCTCGCCTCCCGGTAGCACCCGATGACGACGAGACGGCCGCCGGGAGAGAGGCACTCGCGCAGTTCGCGCAGTGTCTCCGACAGTGGGAGATGGTGAAGGACCGCCACGAGGGTGATCGCGTCCCACCGGCGGTTGCGGTCGCGTTGCCCGAAGCCCGCCTCCTCGATCACGACCGTGTCGGTGCCCGCGAAACGGGCCGCCGCGATGCGCGCCGTGGGCGGGTCCGGCTCGAGGCCGGTGACGGACACGGCCCGGAGCCGGAGGCGGTCGATCAGGTTGCCCGTGCCGCATCCGACGTCGAGGACGTGGCGCGCGCCGCTGGAAGCGACCTGTCCGGCGATCCAGCGCCGGTAGAAGTCGTTGTGACTCCACGGGTGCCGGGCGTTGAAGCGGCTGAGACGCGAGAGGAGATCCACCCCGACACGGTAGACGAGGCTGAGATCAGGGAAAGGGTCTCGCGTCTGGCGGGCTGAGCCGGCTACTCGAACAGGTGGCGGTTGGCCCGGCTCCAGGCGAGCTTCTGGCCCGCTTGTTCCAGGAAGCCGTCGGCGACCCAGTGGACCTGAGGCTGGTGTCCGGTGTCCGCCAGCCGGCGGACCTGCTCGATGACGTCCTGTTGAACGTCGATGACCGCATCGATCAGACCCGCGGTGGACGCGAGGCCGTAGGCGGCGGCGAACAGCTCCAGGCGATGGCGCCGATCGGGCGGCGCGGGGTAGCGCAGCCAGCGTACGCATTCGGCATTGTCGCGGAACGGCGCGACGTACTCCAGCGCGTACGCGATGTCGTGCAGCCGAGGCCTGGGCCGGGCGTAGTCCCAGTCCAGGATGCCGACGGGGCGTTCGCCGCGCCAGACGGTGTTCCACGGGCCGAAGTCCCCGTGGCAGATCACCTCGTCATCGCGTGGCTCTGCCTCCCCGCTGGACCATCGGAGCCCCTCGGGCGGCCGGAAGCCGGCGACCGCGTCGTGATAGTCGCGCAGCAGGCGGGCAAAGGACGTCAGACCTGAGTCGTCGACCACCTTGGCCCAGCTCTGAGGGCCGGATTCGCCGTCCAGGTAGGTGAGGATCTCACGGCCCTCCTGATCGACCCCCAGCACGCGCGGCGAGTACGGGAAACCGACCTCCTCCAGATGCTGGAGCAGCGCATGGACGGCCGGTGTCCACGGGTGCATGGGTCTGCGAACGGTGTCGCCCAGGCGTATCACCCGGCGATGCGCAGAATCCTGCAGGATCTCCTCATCCGCTGCCATGTGCTCAGAGCTTACGGTTGGACTCTCCCACTGTGGGAGGCTCCATGCTCCTCCCAGGCGTCACCAGAGGAGAGCGACGTATGACCATCGTGAAGGACATCGAGGCCCGCGGCATGCACCACTGCGAGACGACGGCGCTGGGCGTGCTGTTGCGGCACGAGGGGCTTGAGCTGTCCGAGCCCATGCTGTTCGGGCTGGGCTCGGGCCTGTCCTTCATCTACTGGGACAGCAAGGGCATGGCGTTCCCCTTCCTCGGAGGCCGCGTCAAGCCCTTCGACCTCACCAGGAACCTGGCCGCCAGGCTGGGGCTGACGTTGATGACCCAGGAGACCACCTCACCGCGCAAGGCGTGGGAGAACGTGGCCGCCCCCATCGACGCAGGTCGGCCGGTCGGTCTCCAGCTCGACTGCTACCACCTGGACTATTTCCGCTCCAAGGTGCACTTCGGCGGTCATGTCGTCGCCATGTACGGCTACGACGAGCACGACGTCTACCTGGTGGACACCGACCAGCAGGGAGGAGCGGTGCGCACCAGCCGGGCCGGCCTCGCCATGGCGCGGGCCGAACGCGGCCCGATGACCGCCAGGCACCGATCGTTCACCATCACCCTGCCGGCTCACCCGCTTTCCTGGCAGGACCAGATCATCCCCGCCATCAAGGACTGCGCCGATGCCTTTCTCGCCGCTCCCATCGCGAACCTGGGCCACCGCGGCATCGAGAAAGCCGGCAAACAGGTGCCCGGATGGCTGCTACGCGCCGGCGAGCCGCAGCAGGACCTGCCGCAGGCCGCCCTCCTCATGGAGAAGGGCGGCACCGGCGGCGCCCTGTTCCGCGCCCTCTATCGCGACTTCCTCGACGAGTGCACCCGGCTGATCGACGACGGCAACCTCCGCACTGGCCACCGGCTGTACACGGAGGCCGCCGCCCTGTGGACGGACGTGTCCACCTTGATCGCGAAGGCTGGAGAGAGCGGCGACGCAGGGTACCTCGAGCAGGCCGGCGTCATCCTCCACGATCTCTCACGCATCGAGAGGGACGCCATGCAGGTGCTGAGCCAGTTGTAGCTCAACGGGAGTACGCCGGATCTACTGTCGGCGCATCAGCAGATGGCCCCGGCGGAACCGCTCATCCTCATAAGGCTCGCGCAGCATTCGCCCCACTTCGACGAACCCTGCCTTGCCCGCCAGTTCGGCGAGGTCGTCGATCGGCCATCGGTAGGCCGGCGTCACCTTGTGATCGAACTCCAGTACCGGCCCACCCTCGGACTCGAAGAAGCCGAGCAGGAGGTAACCGCCTGGAGCCAGCACCCGGTGGAACTCGGCGAAATACGGCGGCAGCTCCTGTGGCGGGATGTGGATCACGGAGTACCAGGACACGAGGCCGCCCAGCTCGCCGTCCGCCAGGTCGAGGGCGTCCATCGAACCGACCTCGAAGCGCAGATCGGGATAGGCCTCACGGGCGAGGTCGATCATCACAGCGGACAGGTCGACGCCGAAGGCGTCCAGCCCGAGGCCCCGCAGGTGCGCCGTCATGTATCCGGGGCCGCATCCGGCCTCGACCACGGGTCGGGGACCGGCAGCCCGTACGAGCTCGGCGAACGCGGCGATCAGCGCGCGATCCAGGGTCAGGCGGTCGAGACTGTCTCGGACGAACTCGGCATAGATCGGGGCGACAGCATCGTAAGCGTCCGCCGTCGCCGTCAGATAGGGGGAGGATTCGGCCATGGCGGCTGACTGTAGTTCATGACGGCCGGCCCACGTGCCTTCAGTCCGGTCGGTATGAAACTTTCGGGTTCTTGAGAGCGTTTTCCCACGCCCGCAGTGGCTTCCCGCCCCGGCCCGGCTGGCCGCATTCTGGGCGGCCATCCTGGACGGGACGGCAGTGGATCGCGATCCCGGGTGGTCTTCGGCCGATTTCCAGGTGATGGCCGATCCGGAAGGCAACGAGTTCTGCTTCGTCTCCCCCTGAATCAAGGCAGCCGGCGCCCACGTGCCCGGCGGCGGTCGCCGCGGTAGGGGAAGGGCGAGACGAACATATCGCCATTGTTCGTCGGCACCGACGAATGTGCTCGGCCGTTGAGTAGCGCTTCCGCGCCTCCCTCAACGGCCGAGCATCGAATGATTCACTAACTGCAGTGTTCGAAGCCGCTGGTGTACGAGCTGCTGCCGACCGAGCCGCCCCACTTGACGCACTGCCCGGCCGCGTCACGCTTGACCGGCCCCGCGTAGTAGTCGTAGCTGCCCGAGTCGGTCGTCCTGCTCTCCCCTTCCGGCTCGAGGAAGGCCGACACCGGCGACGCCGAGCCGAGGCTCGTGGACTTCAGCGTCACGACGCAGTTGTAGCCGTTGCCGGAGTTGTAGAGCAGGTAGGCGCGACCACCGGTGAGGGCTGCCGAGTCGATGATCGAGTAGCCGCTGCCGCAGACGCCCTCAGGGGTGTAGGGGTTGCCGCTGCAGGCGTTGGTGCTCTTGATGGCCGTCTTCTGGCCCAAGGACACGGTCACGCCCTCCACGGTCGGGCTGGTGTCGACCGTACCGGCGGAGTTGCGCTGTTCGTAGTGCAGATGCGGGGCGTTCGAGCCGCCGGTCGAGCCGACCGTTCCGATCGCGGTGCCCTGGCTGACGGTCATCGAGCCGCCGGCCGCCCGCACCATGGTCGCGAGGTGGGCGTAGCGGGTCCTGGTGCCGTCGCTGTGCCGGATCTCGATCCACTTGCCGTAGCTCGTGTTGCCCAAGTCGTAGAAGTACGCGGTGCCCGCCGCGGTGGCGCGGACGGTCTCGCCGTCGATGTCGTCGCCCCCGTAGTCCTGCCAGTCGATGGCACCCGACGGGCTGTGGTCGGGGAGCCAGTTGTTGGCATAGAACGTCTTGCCGCAGTTGAAGGGGCTCTTGTGAGACACAGCCAGGACGCTGGCATCCTGCGCTGAGGCCGCCTGGGGGATCAGTGCCGCCGCGAAAGTGACCAGCAGGGCAGTGATCGTGGTTCGGAGGGTCTTAGGCCAGGTCGGCCTGCCGATTGTGGGCATGCTCACCTCTCTGAAGGTGCGTATGGGGGGATACGCGTTCCTCGATGTCGATGAGCTCGTGGCGAGGCGGCATCGTGATCAATGTGGGTGGGGGAAGGCCGTCGTCAGGAGCGTT
The DNA here is from genome assembly GCF_039535785.1 of Nonomuraea helvata. NCBI lineage: Bacteria > Bacillati > Actinomycetota > Actinomycetes > Streptosporangiales > Streptosporangiaceae > Nonomuraea > Nonomuraea helvata. The sequence continues at coordinate 1,654,726 of NZ_BAAAXV010000009.1, read as the reverse complement.
TCGACATCTCGCCGCCCAAGAGATTGGACGGGTCGATCATGAACATAGCCCTGAAGGTTCTCTTCATCAATCTCTATGAATGTGAAATTTTGTGGCTATCGTGCGCGGCGTCCATCCCCCGGCGGCACGCTCGCGAGCGCCTGACGGCCGTCGCGAGCGTGCCGGGTTCACCCGCTATTGAGCGGCGCCCATCTCGACGCTCTGGCTCAGCGCGTCCTGGAAATACCGGCCGCCCTCGAAGCGGGCCCGCCAATGGCCGGCCGCCGGCTCGGTGACGGTGCCGGAGAAGGCGTAGCCGGTTCCGTCCCAGACGGCAGGACGGGTGGCCCGGGGGGCCCAGGTGGTTCCGTCGGCGGAGAATTCGATGATCGCCTGCGGGTCGCCCGGGGTTGCGGCGCCGGTGAAGGCGAGGTGGCCCGACACCGCGATCTCAGCCGCCTGCCGTACCGCTGTGAAGTCAGCGAAGGAGGCGGGGTGGGCGACGGTGAACGCGACGGTGGTGGTCACGTTCGCCCTGAAGGGATCTTCGCTGTAGTAAGCGACGTTGACGGCCCCTGTGGTGTACGGCACGAACTTCAGGCTGTAGCGGCCTTCGGCGTCGGTGGTGACGGACCGGGGCGTGTCGTTGGTGTTCTCGACCCAGACGTTGAGCGTGGTGTCGGCGAGCGGCCGCCACCCTGCGAGCGAGCGCCACCTGGCCAGGCCGGACACGGTGAGCGGGTCTCCGGCGTTGACGCGGGCAGGGTCCACGTTGACCTGCACCTCGGTGGCCGACTCCGTGGCCTTGACGATCAGCTTGTCGGAAGTGCCCCTGAGATAGTAGGGGTGGTCGTTGCTGTAGGGGTAGGTCGCGATGAACTCAGCGCCCATCTTGAGGGTGAGCGAGTGCCGGAACCTGCCGTTGGCGTCGGTGGTGAGGTCGGCGTGCTCGAAGCCGGCGTACCCGCCCTGCTTGTTGAGGTAGTTGATGCTCAGCGAGATGGGGAAGCCTTGCCCGAGCGGTTTCCGCGCGCCGGTGCCGGGCCAGATGCCATAGGCGCGGCCCCTGACGGTGACGTTGCGGTGGGCGTAGTCGATGGTGGTACGGCTGGGAACGAGCGGGTCGAAGACGGTCCGCACCATGTAGATGAGCTGGCCGGTGCGTTCGGCGGTGATGTGGGTGCCTTGGGTGTCGGTGGCCTCCACGTCGATGCGGTAGGAGCCGAGTTCGGTGAGCTGGACACGGGACCGGGTGGTCCAGATGCCGCTGGTGGGGGTGCCCGAGGTGAGGTCGAAGTCGTCGACGGTGGCCAGTTTCTCGCCGGCGGCGGAGACGACATGGGCCTTCAGCGTGGCGATCGGCTGCTCGGAGGTGGTGGACACGCGGATTCTGCCGAGGTCGTCATTGTCGCTGCCGGACCAGTTGATCGTGATCGTGCCCAGAGATCTGGCTGCCGCGGGATGTGAGCCGGCGATGAGCGTCAGGCCTGTGAGCACGCCGGCTAAAGCGGCGATGATGCGTCGCATGATGTTCTCCCCGTGATTGTTGTGGGCCCCTGCTGATGATGTTCAAGCTTTCCGGCATTGTCGGCAAGAGGAAAAGGGCGGCGTCATCAGAACGTTTTCCACAGCGCCTCGGCGGCCATGGCGACCAGCAGCACGCCCACCGATACGACGCCGACCACCAGAAATGGAGCATGTTTGGCGTCTGTGCTCCGGAACATCGCATATTCCTGCACGAATCTGGAGCAGACCGTGATGCAGCCGACGGCGGCCGTCACGACCACGCCGGCGGTGCTCGTCCCCCCGAGCATGTCGGCGAACACGAAGAAATAGAGAAGCTCGAAGACGACGAGCGTGACCGCCGTCACCGGCCCCCATTCCCGCCATACCGTCCTGCGCTGCGCGCGCTCCGCCCCGGCCGGGTACGCCATACGTCGCCGCTGCCGCCCGGTCAGGCGCCGCAGCATTTCCGGAGCCACGGAACCGAATCTGCCTGCCTGCCGCCGGGCGCTTTTCCGCAGCTGTCGCTCGCTGGTTCTGCTCGTGCCCATAATCACCTTTCCCCCGGGGCTCGTGCTAACCAGGAAACGAATTCGCTGATAGCCGAGTTCCGCTGTAGACGCGGCGAATTCACTCCCGGGTCGGTGCGTGGACTGATCAGGTGCCGCGTACCGAGGGATGGGAGCCGTCATGGGACATGTGCTGGTGACCGGAGCGACCGGCGGGATCGGGGTGGCGCTGGTCGGCGCGCTGGTGGAGGCCGGGGTATGACGTGACCGCCGTGGGACGCGGTGCCGGGCGGCTGGGTGCTGAGCGCACCCGCCGACGCCTACCCTTGCGAGCTGTCCGTACTGCCGTCCCCGCGCTGAGCCCGCCCGGTCAGAGGGCTGATCATCATCTGGCCTGCCTTCTGGATGCTCGGCGACGACATCGGGTCGGTCCAGTGGCCCAACAGCGGCGAGATCGACATCATGGAGACCATCGGCCGCGAGCCCAGCACCGTTCACGGCACCATCCACGGCCCCGGTTGCTCCGGCTCCGGAGGCATCGACGGCAAGTGCCTCAAGCGGTGGACGCGCGCCTGACACTCCGCCGTTCACCGTCAAGCTGAAGGGCTCCTTCCGGTGGGAAGGAGCCCTTCAAGCCGCGGCAACGAGCCGGCGGCGGGGCGGCGCGGCGCAGGTGTGGACGCGGTGGAGGCAGCGCGAGACCCGGGCACTGCGAGGGAGAGGAACAGTGATTCGGGTCATCGCACCGCCTGATGACGTGCCCGGCGGAGCCGTCCCAGGGATCAGACGGAGCAGCCGGACTCGGCACCGCGGCCCCGGCGGGGCACCGCTTCTTAGCCCTTGCTCCAGATCGCCGCGATGGTGTCGCCGTTGGTGTCCAGGATCTCGGGCTTGTATCCCAGGGCCTTCATCTCGGTGGCCTTGAGCGTGTACGTCACGCGGGACAGCTTCAGGTATTCCTTCAGGCCGGTCGCGTTGCCCTTGCTCCACACGGTGGTGTAGAGGTTGCCGGGCTCGATGGACATGAGAACGGGCTGCAGGCCCTGCTTCGTCTTGGCCAGCAGCTCCTGGCCGCGCTGCTCAACGGTCTGGCCGGTGGTCACCTGGACGGTGCCCGCGACGCCCCCGACGACCCAGACGGCCGCGTAGAGGGGCTTCTCGGCCGTGCCGTACACGTCCAGCGAGGACAGGGTGTAACCGGCGGCGGCGAGCTTGGTGTTGAGGGTGACGAAGGCGCCCTTGGTCAGGTCGAGCTTCGACTGGATCTTCTCGGTGGTCTTCTCGAAGACCGCGGCGAAGATGGCGCCCGGGCCCGAACCGGTGCCCGAGATGAGGGTCGGCACGTAGCCGAGCTTCATCTGGTCAGTGATGCGCTGCTGCAGGTTGGTCGCCGAAAGGCCCTGCAGGACGTTCACCTTGCGAGTGGTGTCCTTGACCCAAACGGACGTGTACTGCGGGTTGGCCGCGTTGGTCACGCTCAACACCTCGGGCACGTAGCCGGTGTTCAGCATCTCCTTGACCTTCTGCAGCCAATCGGTGGCGCCGAGAGCCGGAAGGGAGAGCCAGTCCAATGGGCTGTTCTGGACGGTCGTCGTGGTTGTCGTGGTGCGCTGATCGGCGATCGCTGGGGACGCGAGAGCCAGCATGGGAGCGGCGGCCGCCGCCACTGCAGTCGTGAGGGCGACGATCCTCGGGGTCCGCATGATCCTCCTAGGTAAGGGTTGTCCCAATCCCGGACGAGGAGTGACCATAACAAAGGATGAGGGAGAGTTCACCATCAGTCACCATAATTACCACAAATAACGTCAGAAAGCTGGAGGCCCAGGAGTCAACTTCAGCCCCAAGGCGAGGCCTCATCATGTTTGCCCAGGTCTGGTCCAGCGGGGTCGGACCGCGTACTGCTCCCGGGGTTGACCGAGATCATCAAGGGGTCGCGTCAATCAGCGGAAAGCTGAAGGGCGAAGTCCGCCCCGACGGCGGCGGCTAGGCTCTCATCATGATCGCGACCTGGGAGCCCACAGCGTCAGGCGTGCTGCGCCTGCCCTCAGGCAGGCTCATCCGCGGCCGGGGCCTGAGACATCCACTTCCGGAGGGCCCGCGCCCGGCGTTCGCTCTCTACCTGCTCGGCCGCCGCCCCGAGTCCGTCGACTGGGAGCACCGGTGGGTGCGCTGGCCCGACTTCTGGCTGCCGTCCGACCGGGAGGCGAGCGCCGACGCGTTGCGTGAGGCATGGGCGCGCGCCGAGTCCGAGCGCGTCGAGGTCGCCTGCGGCGGCGGTCGCGGACGCACCGGCACGGCGCTGGCCTGCCTGGCCGTGATCGACGGGGTGCCCAACGACCAGGCCGTCGCCTACGTACGCGAGCACTACTCGGCACACGCCGTCGAGACCCCCTGGCAGCGCCGCTTCGTGGCCCGCTTCCAGGGATAGCGGCACCGGCTCAGCCCACGTTGAGCGGCTCTCGCGCGGTCTCGGCCTGCTCTCGGGGCGACGACGAGCGGGCGCCGAGAGTCAGCCCCACGGTCAGGCAGATCAGCGGGATCGCCGGGATCACGTACCGCACGTCATAGGCGGCCAGGAACGGCGGGGAGACGACCAGCGCGAGCGCCGCCACGCCGGGCAGCAGCGCGTCCCACCGGCGCCGCAGCAGCGCCCCCGCCAGGGCGCCGACCAGGGCCAGCATGAGCAGCGGGAACGGCACATAACCGAACCGCTGGTACGCGCGCAGCCACCCCGCGAACGGCTCGACCACCCGCGTGGCGGCCGGCCCGGCCTCGTACGACTCCGCCACCCCCCGCACCGACCCGCTCAGCGGCCGCTCCGCGGTGGGCAGCTTGTACGGCGTCTTCTCGTCCACGGCCGTACGCTCCCAGCGCAGCAACTGTGTGAGATCGGTCGCGACCGCCCCGAGATACTCGCCCGGCTGCGCGAGGATGGCCTGCCTGGCGAACTCCCCGGCGAGCTGGTTGCGATTGCTCGTCCCCGGCACCTTGAGCAGCGGCGAGAAGCTCTCCCACAGCCAGTGCGGCGGGTACGGGCGCTGCGCCACCGGCATGTCCGGACAGAGCACGGCCAGCCGCTCCGGCGGCTTGATCACTGAGCAGTCGGCGAAGGACATGGTCCTGGACCACAGGAAGTTCCCGTCCGCCTCGGTCAGCGCGAACTTCCCCTTCTCCACCTTCATCCAGGTGGCGTACGCGCCCAGGGGGATCGCGCCGGCCACCAGCAGCGCCACGAGCGGGCGCCAGCCGTACCTCCTGATCAGCAGGTACGCGGCCGTCAGGATCAGCAGCGGCAGGCCGACGGTCCTGGTGATCCCGGCCAGGCCCAGCAGCACGCCGCCGACGGCGGCCGTGGCGGGGGTGACGCGCCGGACGATGAGCAGCATCGCGACCGTGACCAGCACGATGAAGACCGCGTCCGCCATGATCATGTGCTCGAGCAGGATCAGGAACTCGTCGTACAGCAGTGGGGTGACCAGCAGAGCGGCGCCCCAGCCGGGCAGGCCGCGCCGCCTCAGCAGGGCGTACACCGCCACGGCGAGCCCGAGCATGAGCAGGTGCTGCAGGACGGTCACCAGCGTGAGGCTGTGCGCGGGGCGGAGCAGTGCGAGGAGCAGCGAGTATCCGGACGGTCTGGTGGTGCCGGGCGTCAGGTCCTCGCGCAGGAAGGCGAACGAGTCGCCGTAGAAGAGGATCGACGGCGGGAATCCGAGCACGGCGAGCATTCGCAGCCCGACCGCGGGCAGCATGGCGATGACCAGGGCGCGATGAGCCAAGGTGGATCTGCTTCCTCGTGTGTCCGGGCCCCCACAATAGTGGGTGTTCCGGACACTGACCGGCCGAGACTTCCGTGCGGGTCAGTTCTGCTCGGGGAGCAGGTCGACGGGGATCGCCGGGTCGAGGATGCGCAGGATGTCGGGGCGGTCGGTCAGGACCGGCCATCGGGTGGCCCGCGCGCATAAAATCACGTGGCCGGCGGTGATGTCGGGCGACCCGTCGAGGATCTCCGCGATGTCGGGCACCTTTCCGGCGGTGAGTTCGTCGACCTGCACGGCCGGGCTGCTGATCAGATCGAAGAGCTCGGCTTTCGTCGCGAGCGGGACGATCGAATAGACGAGCGTCAGCGCGGTGGCCGGAATGCACAGCCCGCCGCCCCGGTAAAGGCAGAGCGCCGCGATGCTGCGGGAATGGTTCGTCTTGGCGACCGCTATGTCGACGAGCGCCCCCACATCGAGAACCCGCCCAGGAAGCATGGTCAATCCTCTTGATTCCGATGCAGGCCGAGCCCGAGCATCACTTCATCCGAAATCCGGTCCACCTGCAGCGCGTCGGCCGCCCGGTCCAGGTCTTCGCACTGCAGGTTCCAACGCTGGATCAGGATGGTCGCATGCGTCATGTTGGCGACTTCACGCTCCACGGCGGCGCGAATCACGTCGGAAATCATACGGCCATCGGAGCGTGCTTTCTGATGAACCGCATCAAGTGTCGCCTTGTCTAAATTTACGATGATTGATGTTGTTTCATCTGATTGATCCCCCCGGGAAAGCCGAGGAGCCGACATTGGCCACGACGGCGGAGCGGGGGTGTCGGGGGCTTTGTCGTTGTCCGCGGAATTCCGCCGTGATGGAATGGGCATCGCCATACGCACGACGGTAGTCCTGTAACGCCGCCGCCGATAGTCACCCAGCGAGATCGGATGGTCATAAGGGCCTCCTGAGGAGTCATATGCACCGCGTCACGGCGAAAGACGGCACGTCCATCGCATACGAACGCCTCGGCGACGGCCCGGCGATCATCCTGGTCGGCGGCGCCACGGTCGACCGCTCCGGCAACGCGCAGCTCGCGCAGGAGCTGTCGGGCAGGTTCACCGTCTACAACTACGACCGGCGCGGCCGGGGCGACAGCGGCGACACGCTCCCGTACGCGGTCGAGCGCGAGATCGAGGACATCGCCGCGCTCATCGCCGAGGCGGGCGGGGCCGCGCACCTGTTCGGGGCCTCGTCGGGTGGCGCGCTGGCGCTCGAGGCCGCGGCCGCCGGGCTCCCGATCGCCAAGCTGGCCGTGTACGAGGTGCCGTACAACCTGGCCCCCGACGGGCGGGAGCGCTGGCGCGAATACGTCGGTCGGCTCCACGAGCTGCTGGCCGAGGGCCGCAGGGGAGACGCGTTCGCGCTGTTCATGGCGACGGCGGGCGCCACCGAGGAGATGGTGGAGCAGGCCCGCAACTCCCCGGCGTGGCCGGGGCTCGAGTCCGTCGCGCACACCCTCGCCTACGACGCCGCCTGCCTGGGCGACGGCCGGCCGCCCGCCGATCGCCTGGTGGGGATCGCCTGCCCGACGCTGGTGGCCACCGGCGGGGCCAGCGCGGACTCGTTCGTGGGCGGGGGAGGCGACTTCTTCGACCGGGCCGCGGACGCGATCGCCGCCTTCGTCCCCGGCGCCGTGCGCGAGATCATCGAGGGCCAGACGCACATGGTCGACCCGAAGGCGCTGGCCCCAGTGCTCACCCGCTTCCTCGGACGATGACCGCCCGTACGAGGTAGACCCAGCACTACTGCCCGGCCTCTCCCCGGTGGATACGGTCGGAAGGTGCTCAACCGGACCGCGCTGGAGGCGCTCACGCGGCGGCCGCTGCCCTTCCTGGGCTCGGCCTGGCCCTGGCGCTCCGCGGCGTACCTGCTGGCCAGTGCCGTTCCGGGCGTGGCCGTCGGGGTCGCGGCGTTCGCGACGATCCCGCTGGGCTGGGTCGGGGCGCCGGTCGTGCTGGCGCTGAGCCTCCCCTTCGTCGCCTGGTTCGAGCGGCGGAGGCTGCGCCTCGTCGACGGCGTTCCGCTGCCCGAGGTGCCGGACAGGCGTCGGCGGGAGGCGGGGCTGGCCGTCTTCACGGTGCTCGCGCTGTGGTGGATCGACCTGATCATGCTGGCGTTCACGGTCGGCGGGCCGGTGATCCTGATCCTCTCGCCGGTCGTGCAGCCGCTGGCCGACTCGGTCGCCGTCGTGGCCTCGGTGGGCGGCGTGCTGCTGCTGCCCGTCGCCGCGTACACGATCACCGCCTGGGGCGGCGCGCGAGGCGTGATGGTACGGGCGATGCTCGCGCCGCAGGGAGCCGAGCTGAGCGAGGTGCTGCGGTCACGGGCGCGGCTGGTGGACGCGTTCGAGGTGGAGCGCCGCAGGATCGAGCGGGACCTGCACGACGGCGCGCAGCAGCGGCTGGTCTCCCTGTCGATGACGCTCGGCCTGGCCAGGCTGGACCTGCCGGACGACTCTCCCACGGGCCGGCTGATCGAGCGCGCCCACGACGAGGCCAAGCAGGCGCTGGCCGAGCTGCGCGAGCTGATCAGAGGCGTGCATTCGCAGGTGCTCACCGACCGCGGGCTGGGCGCGGCGGTCCGCGACGTGGCGGGGCGCTCGCCCGTACCCGTGGATGTGGCCGTCGAGCTCGACGGCCGGTTGCCCGCGCCCGTGGAGGTCACCGCGTACTACGTGGTCAGCGAGGCGCTGGCGAACCTGGCCAAGCACAGCCGGGCCACCAGCGGCGCCGTCACGGCGCGGGTGGAGCGCGGCACGCTGGTCGTCGAGGTGCGCGACGACGGCACGGGCGGCGCCGACCCGGCCAAGGGGACGGGGCTGACCGGCCTGGCCGACCGGCTGGCCGTGGTGGGCGGGAGACTGTCCCTGTCCAGCCCGGTCGGAGGGCCGACGTTGATACGAGTGGAGATCCCGTGCGCGTAGTGATCGCGGAGGACGCCGTACTGCTGCGGGAGGGCCTGGTCGGCCTGCTCGAACGGTTCGGCCACACCGTGGCCGCCTCGGTCGGTGACGCGCCCGCCCTGCTCGCCGCCGTCGCCGAGCACCGCCCCGACGCCGTGGTGACCGACGTGCGGATGCCGCCCGGCTTCTCCGACGAGGGGCTGCGGGCCGCGCTGGAGCTGCGCGAACGCCACCCGGAGCTGGCCGTGCTGGTGCTCAGCCAGTACGTCGAGCAGACGTACGCGGCCGAGCTGCTGGAGTCCGGCGCCGGCGCCGGCATCGGCTACCTGCTGAAAGACCGCATAGGCGACGTGCGCGAGTTCGTGGAGGCGCTCGACCGGGTGGCCGCCGGCGGCACGGTGGTGGACCCGGAGGTGGTCCGCCAGCTCCTGAGGCGGCGGCGCGACCCGCTGGCCAGGCTCACCCCGCGCGAACAGCAGGTGCTCGGCCTGATCGCCGAGGGGCGGACGAACGCGTCGATCGCCAAGGAGCTGTTCGTCACCGAGGCGGCCGTGGCCAAGCACATCGCGAACATCTTCGCCAAGCTCGACCTGCCGCCCGAGTCCGACGGGCACAGGAGGGTCCTGGCGGTGCTGGCCTACCTCAGGTGATGCAGAGCTCGTTGCCCTCGGGGTCGGCGATGGTCACCCACCAGTTGGGCCCCTGGCGGCCGCGGTGCAGCACGGTCGCGCCCTTGGCGGTGAGCCGCTCGACCACGGGGTCGATGTTGTCGGCGCCCACCCGGATGTCGAGGTGCACGCGGTTCTTGACCGTCTTGGGCTCGGGCACGAGCTGGAACAGCACGCGCGGCGCGCGCTCGAGGCCGTCGGGATGCCTGATGGCCGTGCCGGACTTCCAGACCAGCGCGCCGTTGTGGCGGGTCGTGTCATCGTCGGTGGCGTAGCCCTTCTCGATCATCCCGCGGATGAACGCCTCGTCCTGGGGCTCCACCTTCCAACCGAGCGCGTCGGCCCACCAGTCCGCCAGCCGGTGAGGGTCGCTCGTGTCGATCACGACCTGGAAGTCATATGCCATGGTCCAATCCTAAAAGTAGGCTTCCTTGGCATGAACGAGCAGTGGCTTGAGGTCGGCGACCGGATCTATGTCCGGCGCCATGAGTCGTTCGACATGAACGTGGGTCTGGTCGTGGGCGACGGGCACTGCCTGGTGCTCGACACGCGTGCCTCGCACAGGGAGGCGGCGGACCTGATCGAGGCGGTCAGGAGGATCACCATCAGCCCGTGGACGGTCGTCAACAGCCACTCCCATTTCGACCACTACTTCGGCAACGCGCTCTTCGGCCCCGCCGAGATCTGGGGCCACGTCAGGTGCGCCGAGGAGATCGAGCAGTACGGCGAGCAGAGCCGCGCCGGGATGATCAAGAGGCAGCCCGAGCGGCGTGAGGAGTACGAGGAGGTCGCGATCGTCCCGCCGGACCACACGTTCACGGCCGCGGCCAGCCTCGACATCGGCGGTCGCATCGTGCACCTGCGGCATTTCGGGCTTGGCCACAGCAGCAACGACATCGTCGTGCACGTTCCCGACGCGGGGGTGGTGTTCGCCGGTGACCTGGTGGAGGAGGGGGCGCCGCCGGCGTTCAGCGACTCGTACCCGCTCGACTGGCCGGCCACGATGGCGGCGATGCTGGACGAGCTGCCCGAGCAGGTGATCGTGCCCGGGCACGGCGCGGTGGTGGACCGCGCGTTCGCGCAGGCGCAGCGCGAGGAGCTCGTCCTCGTGGCCGAGCTGGCCAGGCGGGCGCACGTGGAGGGCCTGCGTGACCTGATCAAGCTCTTCCCCTATCCGGAGGACGTGACCAGGGAGGCGATCGACAGGGCCTTCCTGCAGCTCGACGCCTGAGCTATATTGCAAAGTGCAATATAGAAGGAGGCATCATGGCGCAACGCCAGAGCTTGGTCGGCCTGACCGTGCTGGCCCTGCTCACTGTGCGCCCCAGCCACCCGTACGAGCTGCACCGGTTCATGATCGACACGCACAAGGACTACATCACCGGCCTGCCGCGCAGCCTCTACCACGCGGTCGAGCGGCTGGCCAAGGACGAGCTGATCGTGCCCGCCAAGACCGACCGCGAGGGCCGGAGGCCGGAGCGCACGGTCTACGAGATCACCGACGAGGGCCGTAAGGAGCTGGCCACCCGGCTGCGCCGGCTCCTGGAGAAGCCCGACCCCGACCGGCGCGCCTTCGTCGCGGCGGTCTCGCTCATGGGCTGCCTGCCCCTGGCAGAGGCGCAGCGGGCGCTGCGCGGCCGGGCAGCCTCCATCGAGGGCGTCCTCGCCGGGATGGAGGCCCACATGAGAGCCATCGCCGACAGCGGCCTGCCCGAGATCCTCATGCTGGAGGTGGAGTGCGAGCAGGCGCTCTACACAGCCGAGCTCGACTGGGTCAGGAGGCTGATCGACCGGCTCGACAGAGGCGAGCTCGACTGGAAGACCACGGTCGAGCCGTGAAAGAGGCCGCCGGGGTGCGCCAACACCCCGACGGCCCGACATCCGAACAAGGCGCCTGCCTTGCCCGAACTCGCATTCACAGGATAGGCGCCGCGACACAGGGAGCTGTGCCATGTCCACAGAGAAAGAGATCCTTCACCTGCTCGCGCGCATCGGAGAGACCTGGAACGCCGGCGACTCCGAGGGTTACGCCGGCCTCTTCACCGAGGACGCCGACTACATCACGTTCTTCGGCCGGCACCTCAAGGGCCGGCAGGCCATCGAGGAGGCGCACCGCGGGCTGTTCAAGCTCGACATCAAGCTGGCGGGCGGAGGGCCGGAGCCGCTGATCAAGCCGCTCACCGACGACGTCGCCCTGGTGATCGTGGGCGGCACCTCGTCCGTGAACGGCGAGCCCGACCCCGGCCGCGAGTCCGCCATCACGCTGACCGCGCTGCGCACTCCTGAGGGTTGGCGTTTCGCCTCCTTCCACAACACCCGGGTGCACAAGCCATGAGCAGGCGGCTCATCACCGAGGTCGCCGGAGTGATCGCGGCCCCGGTCGAGGAGGTGTGGCCGGTGCTCGTACAGCGCGTCCCGAGCACGGAGCTGGGCGAGCACAGCCTGGCCTACCAGGGCGGCTGGTGGTACCGCGGAGAATGGTCGGTCACCGCCGACCCCGAGGGCACGCGCCTGGTCCACCGCGTCTACAACGTGGCGGGCAACCACTGGGCCGTCGCCCTGGGCAACCGGCTCTTCATCGGGTTCCGCGAGCGCACGCGCCGGGGGTTCGCCGAAGGTCTGGCCCACATCGGAACACAGTTGGGGTGCGCCACCAGGCTCGCCTAGGCTGCCGATCATGCAATGGGACCCCTGACCCGGGAGGGCGATCGGATCGCAGCCTTCGGCTGTCTCCCGGTCAGGCAGTCCGCCGACGGCGTTCACATGATGCACATCACGGGCGGCGTGCACCCGGCCCACCGCGGGCAAGGGCTCGGCAGGCACGTCATCGACTGGTGCGTCCGGACGGCGCCGGGGGTGAGCGAGAAGGCTTACCCCGGCGTCCCTCTGGAGCTCCAGCTCGACGTCCACGACGGTCAGCCGGGTCTCACCGCGCTGGTGGAGCAGGCCGGGTTCGCCCCCGTGCGCTCGTTCGCCCGCATGGAACGGAGCCTGATGGGCGACCTGCCCGCGCCCGGGTCGCCGGACGGCGTGTCCATCGCCACCTGGTCGCCCGAGCTGGACGACGGCGCCCGAGGCGCGGGCCGAGCGACAGGCGTGGATCCAGATCATCGCCACGTTGAAGGAGTGGCGCGGCAAGGGCGTGGCGAGCGCGCTGATCGGGCACGCCCTTGCCGCGTTCAAAGATCAGGGGTACGAGAGCACCGGGCTCGGCGTCGACGCCCACAACCCCACGGGAGCCGTCCGGGTGTACTCCCGTGCGGGCTTCGAGATCGCCAGGCGCAGCACGACCTACGCCCTGCGGATCAAGCGAGCCTGATCGCCCCCTTCGAGATCTTGATCTTCTTGGCGGCGAGCGGCCGCTTGGCGGGGCCGTTCACGACCTTGCCGGTCGTCGCGCTGAACCTGCTGCCGTGGCACGGGCAGTTGATCGTGCCCTTGCTGACGCTCGCCACCGTGCAGCCCTGGTGGGTGCAGATGGCGCTGAAACACTTGTAGACGCCCTTCTTGGGGTGGGTGATCACGTACTTGCCTTTGACGATCTTCCCGCCCCCGAGCGGGATGCTCTTCGTCGTGGCGAGGACGGGCTTCGCCGCCTCGGCCTCCGCCTCCGCGGGACGCGGCCACAGGAACACGACTCCTGCGCCCACGGCGCTCCCTCGGGTGATCAGTGCACGGCGTGTGAGCATGGTTGCCTCCTTCAACCATTCACACGTTTCCGGATCATCAACCGGTTCATGTCACTTTCAGGGGAAATTTCGCGACGAATCCGGAATTTGCGTACTCCAGCGTGCCCTCGTGCAGCAGGGCGATGTCCCGCGCGATCGGCAGCCCGAGCCCGGCGCCGCCCGCGTCCCTGGCCCGCGCCTCGTCGAGCCTGGTGAAGCGGGCGAACACCGCCTCCCGCTGCTCGGGCGGGATCCCGGGCCCGTCGTCCTGCACCTCCAGCACGGCCTGCCCCTCCTCGGCGCGTACGCGTACCCGCACGGTCGAGGCGGCGTGCCGTACCGCGTTGTCGGCCAGATTCGTCACCAGGCGGTCGAGATGGGCGCGCGAGCCGTTCATCACGACGTCCGGCTCGATGTCCAGCTCCACCCGCACGTCGGGGCGGCGCCGGGCCCGCAGGGACTCCTCGGCGGCCACCTGGCCCAGGTCCAGCTCGGCCGTGCGCAGCGGCTCGCCGGCGTCCAGCTTGGCCAGGATGAGCAGGTCGGCGGCCAGGGACTGCAGGCGTTCGACGTCGGCCAGCGCCTCCCGGGTGAGCTCACTGGGCGCGGCCAGCTCCAGGCGGGCGCGCAGGGTGGCGATGGGGCTGCGCAGCTCGTGCGCCGCGTCCGCGACGAAGCGCTTGTGCGTCTCCACCGCTGTCTCCAGGCGGTCGAGGGTGCCGTTCACGGTCGTGGCCAGCCCGGCAATTTCGTCCTTCGAGCCAGGCACGGGCACCCGCTGGTGCAGGTCGCGGGCAGTGATGTCGGCCACCTTGGCCCTGATGGCGGCCACGGGGGCGAGCGCGCGACCGACCGAGATCCAGGTCATCCCGGCCACCACGAGCAGCACGGCTGGCACGCCGGGCAGCAGCGCGCCGTACAGCGTCCGCAGCGCCTCCTCGGCGCCGTCCAGGGAGACCCGCGTCCAGACCGTGGCGGGCCCGGTCGCGGTGCTCACCTTGAGTCCGGCGACGGCGTACTTCTGCGGCTCCGCCCAATCGGCGGTCGAGGCCGCCTTGTCGACGGTCAGCAGCACGTCGGGGTCGACGAAGTTGGCCGCCGCGCCGTCGCTCAGCTGGATCACGCCGCCCGTCTTCGCGATCTGGATCGGCCCGGACTCTCCCGCGGTGGTGCGTTTGATCTCCATGGTCTCCGCGTACGGCGCCGCGGCCACGGCCTTCCTGGACGCCTCGGCATCGGCGTTGCGCTCCAGCGTGCTGCGCAGGACGGCCACCAGCGCGAGGGCCGCCAGGCCCAGGGCGAGGGCGACCACCAGGGTGGCGGCGACGGTCGCCTTCAAGCGCACTGAGGAGAGCACGGCCACCAGCTTCACGCCGCCTCCAACCGGTAGCCGGCCCCGCGGACCGTCATGAGCGTCGTTTTCCCGAAGGGCATGTCGATCTTGCGCCGCAGGGCGCTGATGTAGACCTCGACGATGTTCGGGTCACCGTCGTAGGAGAAGTCCCAGGCCTGGGCCAGCAGTTCGCTCTTGGAGACCACCTCACCGGGCCGCCGCGCGAGCGCGTGCAGCACCGCGAACTCCTTGGGCGTCAGCGCGATCTCCGCCTCGCCCCTGCGGCACTTCAGCGCGGCGGGGTCGACGACCAGGTCGCCCACGGTGATCGAGACGGGCCGCTCCCGCCCGCCCCGCCGCACCAGCGCCCGTAACCTGGCCAGCAGCACCACGTACGAGAACGGCTTGGCCAGGTAGTCGTCGGCCCCGTTGTCGAGCGCCTCGGCCTCGTCGTAGATGCCGTCCTTGGCCGTGAGCATCATGATCGGCGTCCAGTCGCCGGCCTCGCGCAGTCTGGAGCAGAGCGCGTACCCGTTCATCCTGGGCAGCATCACGTCCAGGACGATCACGTCGTACGTGTTCTCGGTGGCCATCCACAGGCCGTCGCGCCCGTCGTGGGCCACGTCCACCGCGAAGCCCTCGCCCGCCAGACCGCCCTTCACCAGGTCGGCCAGCCGCTCCTCGTCCTCCACCAGTAGCACTCGCACACCGACCAGCGTGCCTCAGGCCACCTAAAGCCAACCTGAAGATCATTTAGGGCCTCTTCAGGATCTTTTAAGGTACGCCGCGCCACGCTCGAGGCGTTCGACTGATCCCAGTGAGGAGAATCCATGTTCAAGCGACGTCTCGCGGTGCTCGGCGCGGTCGCCGTACTCGCCATCACCGGCCTTGCCGGCTCCGCCATGGCCGACGAGAGCCCGGCCGCTCCCGGTGCCAAGGTGACCTGCAAGACGGCCGACGGCAAGACCATCACCCTGCCCGAGATCGGCGGCAAGTTCGCCACGCGCAGTGGCAGGGCGAAGCCGATCGAGACCAGAGACTACGCGAAGACCGAGAGCCTTCCCGACGGCGAGGCTCTGCCGCCGGGCGCGATCGAGGTCGAGAAGGTCCCGGACGGCGTGAAGGTCGAGAAGCTCCCGGACGGGGAGCTCCCTGAGGGCGTGAAGGTCGTTCCCGCGCAGCCGGCGGAGCCCGGCGAGGAGGGGTTCACGCAGGTGCAGCCGCCGGCCGGCGCGCCCGAGGGCGCCATGAAGGTGCGGATCATCTGCGAGAAGGCCGACCAGGTCACTCCGTAAAGGACGGGTGCGGCCCCAACGCCCAGTACTCGTAGAGCCCGTGGCCGACGAGCCCGTCGTACTCGAAACGCCCGACGGCGTCCACCATGCCCCACATCCTGGCGGCGTCGTCGGGCAGCCGGTACGTCACGCCCTGCACGACGGGCCCCTCGCCCTGGTACATCCCGTGCTTCCAGTCGGGCTCGAGCCCGTAGCCGGTGCCGACCATGAGGTGCACCGGCAGGAGGGGAGTGCAGCGCACGTCGAACGGCTTGCCGCCAGGCGGTGAGAAGGTGATCGTGGCCTCGACGACGTCGCGGGTGCCGGGGGCGTAGACCGGGCGGTACTCCGGCCTGCCGAGGTACTCCTCCTCGCGTCCGTCGGACCAGACGCGTACGGCCTCCTCCAGCACCCGGCGGCCGCGCTCGTCCTCCTGGATGATGCAGAGGATGGCGTGGTCCTCGAACCGCATGGGCGCGTAGAGCCAGTAGAACGTGCCGGGGTTCTTGGCCTGGATGCCGGGCGGCTCGGGCTCGCCGACCGGCCTGATGCCCCAGGACCGGTCCCTGGTGCCCTGCCAGCGGTCGGGCGTGACCGGTATGTCCTCCTCGCCGATCCTGATATTGCCGGACCAGAGCCCTGTCTGCGCCAGCCGTACCGAGTCGAACATGACCCGCTCCTGCCACCGCAGGAAGTGCCGCGGCTCCAGGGTCGCCGGGATCGTGCCCTCCCAGAGGAGGTCGAAGGCCAGGCCATGCTCGTTCGGCTCCAGGACCACCCTGAGGCGTTTGAGCCCTTCGAGCACCTCGACGCGGAACGGGCCGATCTCGGTGTTCATCCGGTCGGGGCCCAGCTCGCGGGAGGCCCGTACGACGCGGTGCAGGTCTCTGTGGCGTACGCAGGCGAAGGCGTCGGTGACGCCCAGGTTGGGGTACTGGCCGAGGCCGACGATCAGCATGAGCTCGTCGGTGCCGGGGTGGCAGTTGAAGTAGTAGCGGTCGTAGAAGTTGCGATCGGAGGTGGCGACGTGCCGCATGACCTGGGCGGTCTGGTGAACGGGGTAGTCGTCCAACGGGGAGAGGGCCATGCTCGGATTTGTAGCAAGCGCTTGGTGGAGCGTCAACGGGGCCCGGAACAGGGAAGCGCGCCCCCGGACTCGGATCCGGGGGCGCGCTTCCCTTGCCGGCGGCACCGGCAGCAACAAATCAGGACATCTTGCGCGATGCCTCGTCCGCCTTGTTCGACACATTGGTCGCCATCCGGTCAGTGGACTCGGCGGTCCTGTCGGCCTTCTCGCTGACCCAGCGTGACGCATCCGAGGCGGATTCCTTCATGTGCTCGGTCCACTGCTGAGCGTTGCGGCGGTAGAACATGTAACCCATCGTCCCCACCGCTACACCGGTCAGCAGAACGAGCATCGGCCATCGCCGCGACCGCGTGGGCTTGGGATCGATTCTCCTGGCCGCCCGGGTCAGCATCGAGCTGACCGCGGGAGCGACCTGGTCCTCGATCCCGTGTGCCGCGGACTCCAGCCGCGGCGCCGCCCAGTAGCGGGCGTCCTCGAAGCGCTGGGCGGCGGCCATCTTGGCCTGGTCCGCCATGGGCGCCATTCGGTGGCCGGTTCGTACGGCCTGGGCCTTCATGCGGCCCATCCACGTGGCGGGAACCTCTATGACCACGCGGCGTCTCTTCAGTGTCAGGGACACGACAACCTCCCCTGTCGTTGGATCCCGAGCCTGACCTTCCCTGGACGAGGCGGCTCAATCCTGGACAGCCGTGGGAGGATGGCTCTCATGGCCGAACGGCCATGGCACTGAAACATCACGAACCAACCCTGTACAGAGGGGGGCAGCTGTCTCGTGGCTGAGAAGCTGATCGCTAATCTGAAGACCAATCGCGGCGATATCAAGGTCGAACTCTTTCCCACCAAGGCCCCGAAGACGGTGCGCAACTTCGTCGAGCTCGCAGAAGGCACGCGCGAATGGACGCACCCGGGCACCGGTGACAAGAGCACCGACCGTTACTACGACGGCACGATCTTCCACCGGGTCATCTCCGGCTTCATGATCCAGGGCGGTGACCCGCTCGGCCAGGGCATCGGCGGCCCCGGCTACGAGTTCGACGACGAGATCCACCCCGAGCTCTACTTCAACCGGCCGTACCTGCTGGCCATGGCCAACGCGGGCGTCCGGTTCGGCAAGGGGACCAACGGGTCGCAGTTCTTCATCACGGTCGTGCCCACGCCTCACCTGAACGGCCGGCACACCATCTTCGGCGAGGTGATCGAGGGCCAGGACGTCGTGGACGCCATCGCCAAGACCTCCACCGGCCGCAACGACCGCCCGGTGGAGGACGTCGTTCTGGAGTCGGTCACCATCGACCGCGTCCAGTCCTGACCTGAACGCGCCGCTTCGGCCCGGAGCCTGGACCCGCCCCTCCGCCCAGGCTCCACACGGCCCTGTGCGCGCGGCGCACCGTCGGCGCCGGAGGGGTGGTGGCGCACCTGGGGCGGCGGGCTGCCTGGCAGGACGCAGGCAGGGAGCGTAAGTCATAGGCTTCCGGTTATGACCAGCCAGCCGCCCAGCCCGCCACAGCAGCCCGAGCAGCCCGCTGAGGCGGTGCCCACGTGCTACCGGCACCCGGACAAGGAGACCTGGGTCCGCTGCCAGCGCTGCGAGCGCCCCATCTGTCCCGACTGCATGCGCGACGCGTCGGTGGGCTTCCAGTGCCCGGAGTGCGTGGCCGAGGGCAACACGGCCATCCGCCAGGCCAGGTCCGCTTTCGGCGGCAGAGTCGTCAGCACGCCGATCGTGACGTACGCCATCCTGGGCATCACCGCGCTGGTCTTCGGCGGCCAGCTGCTGACGGACAACGCGCTCGGCGCCGCACTGGCGATGTGGACGCCGGGAGTGGTCAACGGCGAGTATTACCGCCTGGTCACCGTCGCCCTGGTGCACGACAGCGGCAACCCGCTCCACCTGCTGTTCAACGGCTGGGCCATCTTCGTGATCGGCCCGTACCTCGAACGAGCCTTCGGGCATCTCCGCTATGCGGCCATCTACCTGCTCAGCGCGCTGGGTGGCTCGGTGCTCAGCCTCTGGCTCGACCCGCTGACGACGGCCACGGTCGGCGCCTCGGGAGCCGTCTTCGGCATGTTCGGCGCCGTCTTCGTGGTGGGCCGCAGGCTCAACCTGGACGTGCGAGGCATCACCCTGATCATCGGGCTCAACCTCGCCATCACGTTCGTGCTGCCCGCGATCTCCGGTCTGCGCATCAGCTGGACCGGTCACGTCGGCGGCCTGGTCACCGGGACGCTGCTGGCGGCGGCGCTGGCCTACGCCCCCACCCGCAACAGAGCCCTCTGGCACGTGGTGGCCATCGTGGGAGCGCTGGCGGTGCTGGCCGCGCTCGTGATGGTGCGCACCTCGGCCATCCTCGCCGGCGTGAGCTGACTTCCCCAGCCTGTGGAAAAGACTGTGGAAAGAACTAACGCCAGCGGGTGGAAAGCACTACACCGAAGACGATGAAAACAAACCCGATCAGCAGGTTCCAGTTCTGGAGGTCTTTCAAGAAGGGCGTCGTCGGGGCGACGTAGTAGACGGCGATCCACAGGATGCCGATGATCCACGCCACCACCATCGTGGGCGCCAGCCAGCGCGGGCTGACCTTGACCTGCTGCGTTCTCTGCGGCGGCGTGTAGACCGCCTTCTTGCGAGCCTTGGACTTGGGCACTGGTAACTCCTGCTGAGGGCCTGGGCATCCGGATCGTCCGCAGGCTCTGGCGTTAAGCGTAGTTGAAGGTCCCCAGGATAGTCGCCACGCGCGGGACATGGCGATCCCGGACCGCCGCATCTCGCCGAAATAAACTCGTCCAATGCGGACCATGCTCCGGGCCATGGGGGAGACGAGCATCACCGCGGGCCTGATTCTGATGTTGTTCTGTGCCTACCTGCTCTGGGGCACCGGTGTGTACACCGGGCGGGAGCAGGAACGGCTCCAGCGCGAACTGGCGGTGACGAAGCAGGACAGACCGGGGGCGAAGAGGCCGGACAAGCCCGTGCCGGGCTCGGCCCTCGCTCTGCTGCGCATCCCCAAACTTGGCTCTCACTACTCGTACGCCGTCGTCGAGGGCGTGGCGACCGAGGACCTGAAGAAGGGTCCCGGGCACTTTCCCGGCAGCGCCATGCCCGGCCAGGTCGGAAACTTCGCGCTGGCGGGGCACCGCACCACGTACGCGGCCCCGTTCAACAAGATCGACGAGCTCGAACGCGACGACGAGATCGTCGTGGAGGCCCGCGAGGCCCGCTACACGTACCGGGTGACCTCGCACGACGTGGTCGATCCCAGCGAGATCGACGAGTTCGCGCCGGTGCCCGGCAAGCCCGACATCCGGCCCATCCGGGCTTTCATCACGCTGTCCACCTGCCACCCCGAATACTCGGCCGCCCAGCGCTACGTCGTTCACGGGGTGCTCAAGGACATCGAGCCGAGGGAGGAGTGACATGTACGCCTGGCTCTGGCGCAAGCTGCCCGGCACCACGTGGGTCAAGGTGCTGACGGCCGCCGTGCTGGTCGCTGTCACGGTGGCCGTACTGTGGGATGTCGTCTTCCCGCTACTCGAGCCCATGGTGACGCTTGACGAGGTGAACGTAAGGAAATGAGCCGCGTGCTGGTCGTGGACAACCACGACAGCTTCGTCCACACCATCGTGCAGTACCTGCGCGAGCTGGGCGCCGACTGCGACGTGCGCCCGCGCGACGACGTACGCGTGAGCGACGCCGACGGCTTCGACGGCGTCCTCATCAGCCCCGGCCCCGGCACCCCCGAGGCGGCCGGTGTGAGCGTGCCCCTGGTCCACCACGCGGCCGGGAGCGGCCTGCCGCTGCTCGGCGTATGCCTCGGCCACCAGGCCATCGCCGTCGCGTACGGCGCCACCGTGTCCCGCGCACCCGAGCTCGTCCACGGCATGACCAGCGCCGTCGCCCACGACGGCAAGGGCGTGTTCGAGACGCTGCCCTCGCCCGTGCGGATGACCCGCTACCACTCGCTCGCCGTGCTGCCCGAGACCGTCCCCCAGGTGCTCGAGGTGACCGCCCGCACCGAGGACGGCGTCATCATGGGCCTGCGCCACCGCGAGGCGCCCATCGAGGGCATCCAGTTCCACCCCGAGTCCGTGCTGTCGGAGCACGGCCACCGGCTGCTCCAGAATTGGCTGCGCCGAATCGTGTAACGAACGTCTTCCGCCGAGCGACTACCAGATGAGCGTCCCCGCCGTTGCCCCCGAGCGGCGGGGGCGTTTTGTGTGCGCCGGCGGCGAGAAGCCCGCCTGGGAAAGACGGAAAGGGCCGCCCGGTTTCCCGGGCGGCCCTTTCCGATGCCTGGCTCAGCCTCCGAGGGGGTCGTCACCGATCGGGTTGTCGTCCTGCTGCCCGTCATCGGACGGGGGCTCCGTCTGCTGATCCGAGGGCAGCTCCGTCGGCTGCTCCTCGGTGGGCGGCTGCTCCGAGTTCAGCTCGGGACCGGTGGAGACCACGATCGTCACCGTCGTGCCCGGCGTGTACTTGGCGCCTTCACCCGGGTTCTGCTGGATGACCGTGCCCTTGGGCTGCTCGTTCGGCTGCTCCACGACCTTGGGCTTGAAGCCGGCGGCCCTGAGCTGCTTCGTCGCGTCCTCGACGGTGAGCCCGATCACGCTGGGCACCTCGCCGAGCTCCTTGGGCACGTAGAGGGTGACCGTGCCGCCCTTCTCGATCTCCTCGCCGGCCTTGGGGTCGGTCTCGATGACCGTGCCCTGCTTCTTGGAGGAGTTCTTGGTCTTGACCGTGCCGCGTAGCTTGGCGTCCTCCAGCATCTTCATGGCGTCCGCCTGTGAGAGGCCGATGAGGCCGTCGGGCACCGTGACCTTGGCCGGGCCCTTCGACACGACAAGCTTGACGCTGGAGTTCTTGTCGACCTTGGTGCCCTCGGGCGGGTCCGTTCTGATCACGCTGCCCTTGTCGATGTCGTCGCTGTTCTCCTGGACGACCTGGACACTGAACCCGAGATCCTTGAGCTGTTTCTCCGCGTAGTCCTTCTCCTGGCTGACCAGGGACGGGATCGCGATCTGGGTGTCGGACGGCGTGTCCTTCGAGGCGAACACCAGGTAGCCGACCGTGATGAAAGCGCCGATGATCAGCAGCGGGACGATGATCCACAGCGCGGTCTTGACGGCGTTGTTGCCGCCGCCGCCGCTCGCCCGGCGCCGCCCGCCGCGTCCGCCGCCGCCGTCGCCATCGCCGTACTCGTACGGGGGGACCGCGGTGGTGCGCTGCGTGGCCGGGCCCTGCGCCGCCTGGGTCGCGGTCATCATCCGCGTGCCCTGGACGTTGTGGTTGGCGGTCATCGCCATCGTCTGGGCGTCGGTCGGCATCCCGGACATCGCCCGCTGGATGTCGGCCCGCATCTCGCCCGCGCTCTGGTAGCGGTGGGCCGGGTCCTTGGCCATGGCCTTGAGCACGATCGCGTCGGCCCACTGGGGGATGTCGCGGTCGATCTGCGACGGCGGGATCGGCTCCTCGCGTACGTGCTGGTAGGCGATCGCGACAGGGGAGTCGCCGGTGAACGGCGGCTGCCCCGTCAGCAGCTCGTAGAGCACGCAGCCGGTCGAATAGATGTCGCTGCGCGCGTCGACCCGCTCGCCCCGCGCCTGCTCGGGCGACAGGTACTGAGCCGTGCCGATCACCTGCGCCGTCTGCGTCATCGTGGCCGCCGAGTCGGCCATCGCGCGCGCGATGCCGAAGTCCATCACCTTGACGTCGCCCGCCCGTGTGATCATCACGTTGGCCGGCTTGATGTCGCGGTGGACGATGCCGCCACGGTGGCTGTAGTCGAGCGCCCGCAGGATGCCGTCGACCAGCTCGACCGCGCGCTCCGGCATCAGCCGCTTGTCCTGGCGCAGCAGGTCGCGCAGCGTCCGGCCGTCGACGTACTCCATCACGATGTACGGCACGGGCGCACCATCGGTGACGTCCTCGCCGGTGTCGTAGACCGCGACCACGGCCGGGTGGTTCAGCGACGCCGCGGACTGGGCCTCGCGGCGGAACCGGGCCTGGAAGGTGTGGTCACGTGCCAGGTCGGCCCGGAGCGTCTTGATCGCGACTATGCGGTCCAGCCGGATGTCTCGGGCACGATACACCTCGGCCATGCCGCCGCGCCCGACGACACCGTCGAGCTCGTAGCGACCTCCGAGTAGCCGAGGCTGAGTCATTTCCTGCACTGTCCCTTACCGTTCATCTTGGGTACCGGCCTGCTCGGGGGCCGCCGGTGTCCATCATCGACCCCATAGCGCATCACGTCTCCTCTTTGGACGGGTTTGTAGCACCCGGGTCCGGCGAGGCGGTGGGTGTCGGAGTTTTCTGTGTCGTGGTGGGCGTCGGGGTGGGCGTGGGTGTCGGGGTTCGCGTGGTCGGCGTCGGTTTCGGTGTCGGCTTCTTGGTGGGAGTTGCTGACTTGCTTACCGTAGCTGACCGCGAGGGTATAGGCCTCGGCGACTTCACCGGAACCACAGGGGGCCGTCTGGTGCGTTTCTTCTTCGGTGTGGGCGACGGCTGCTCCGACGTCCGTACGGCCGACCTGCTCGGCTCGGCCACCTCCGGCGTCGCCGTCTCCGCCGGCGGGCTGCTCGCGAGCGTGATCGCGGTGAGTCCCACCGCGGCCGCGCAGCCGGCGGCGGCCACCAGGGCGAACGCCCTCTTGTGACGCCTTCCCCCGGCCGGCTCCTGCAGCGCGGTGGCCTGGTCGAGGTGGTCGGTCTCCTGCTCGTCCTCCGGCGCCGCCTCGCGTACGCGGAAGCCGCCCGGGTCGGTGAGCATGCTGAGGTCGGCGACCGGCGCGGCGCCGGCCAGCGACTCCCGCAGCACGTACGCCCGGTCGGCCGCCTCCATCGCGGTGGCGGGACGCCGCGCGGGGTCCTTGGCCAGCAGCGCCATCACCAGCTCGCGCACCGGCGCGGGCACGTCCACGCCGAGCGGCGGCGGCAGCTCGTTGAGGTGCTGCAGCGCGATCGCCACCTGGCTTTCGCCCTGGAACGGCGTGCGCCCGGCCAGGCACTCGTAGGCCACCACGCCCAGCGAGTAGAGGTCGGTCGCGGGCGTGAGCGGGAACCCCTGGGCCTGCTCGGGGCTGACGTACTGGGCCGTGCCCAGTACGGTGCCCGTCTGCGTGACCGGCGCGGCCTCCAGTGCCCTGGCGATGCCGAAGTCCGTGACCTTGATGGCGCCTTCGGAGGTGACCAGCAGGTTGCCCGGCTTGATGTCGCGATGGATGATCCCGGCGGAGTGCGCCACGTGCAGCGCCTTGGCCGTCTGGTGGACCACGTCGAGCGTCACCTCGGGCCCGATGGCGCCGTTGCGGGCCAGGATGGCCGACAGCGGCTCGCCGTGCACCAGCTCCATCACGAGATAGGCCAGATCGCTCTGCTCGCCGTAGTCGAAGATCTGCGCCACTCCCGGGTCGGCCAGGGCCGCGGTGAGACGCGCCTCGTTCCTGAACCGCTCGCGGAACGTGGGGTCCGCGTAGATGTGGCTACGCAGGATCTTCACCGCCACCTCGCGCCCGAGCAGCTCGTCGCGGGCACGCCAGACCTCTCCCATACCGCCTGTGGCGATGCGGGAGAGCAGGAGGTAGCGGTTACGGAGCCGCATGACCCAGCAGGTTACCGTCACTCATTTGTTCAGCACCGCCTCCAGCACGGCCTTTGCGATCGGCGCGGCGGTGTGGCCGCCGGTCGCCTCCGCGCCGACGTTGGCCGCACCGGACTCGACGATGACCGCGAGGGCCACCTTCGGGTCCTCGGCAGGCGCGAAGGAGATGAACCAGGCGTGCGGCGGCTGCTTGTCGGCAGTCTCCGCGGTGCCCGTCTTGCCCGCTACTTGGACGCCTGGGATCTGCGCCAGGTTGGCGGTGCCGTTCTGAACGACGCTCACCATCATCTCACGCAGCTTGCCCGCCGTCTCGGAGCTGACGGCCTCCGACAGCTCTTCCGGCTTGGCCTGGTCGACCGTGTCGCCCTTGGCGTCGGTGATCTTGTTGACCAGGTACGGCTTCATCACCTTGCCGTCATTGGCGATGCCTGCGGCGATCATGGCCATCTGCAGCGGCGTCATCCGGTTGCTGTTCTGGCCGATGGAGGCCATCGCCAGGGCCGCCTTGTCGTAATCTTTCCCGAAGTCGCTCTGGGCCACCGACATCGGCACGGCGAGCGGCGTGCCCATGCCGAACTTCTCGGTCTGCTCCTTCATCTTGTCGAAGCCCAGCTCCATGCCGATCTTGCCGAACGGCGTGTTGCAGGACTTCTCCAGCGCGAACGTCAGCGTGACCGAGCCCGAGCCGCAGGCCGCGCCGCCGTAGTTGGGCAGGCTGATGCTCGTGTTGGGCAGGGGCAGCCGCTGCGGCGCGTCCACGGTCGTCTGCGGGCCGCGCGAGGAGTCGTCCTCGAGGTAGGCCGCCGCGGTCACCACCTTGAACGTCGAGCCCGGCGGGTACGTCTGGTCGATCGTGCGGTTGAGCAGCGGCTGGCTCTTGTCCTTGGCCAGCTCGTCGTAGCGCGGGAAGACCTTGCTCTTGCTGGTGCCGGAGAGCTCGGTGGGGTCGTAGGTCGGCAGCGAGACCATCGCCAGGATGCCGCCGGTCTTCGGGTCGAGCGCGACGAGGGCGCCGCGCTTGCCGCTCTGGCGCAGCGCGTCGTAGGCCGCCTTCTGGGCCTTGGGGTTGATCGTGAGATCGACGTTGGCGCCCTTGGTCGGCTCGCCGGTGAACAGGTCGATGCTCCGCCGCAGCAGCAGGTCGGCGCTGGAGCCGTCGAGCAGCTGGTTCTCGGACTTCTCGATCGCGCTCTCGCTCTCGGGCGAGAAGAAGCCGGTGACGTGCGCGTAGAGCTTGGCCTCCGGGTACTCCCTGATGAACCGGAACTCGTCGCTCTTGGTCTCGACGGACTGCGCGAGCACCTTGCCGCCCGCGGTGATGCGGCCGCGCTCGATGGCGTAGCGCTCGTAGAAGTTGCGGGTGTTACGAGCGTCCGTGCGGAAGTCCTCAGCCTTGACGGCCTGCAGATAGTTCACGTTGATCATCAGGAGCGCGAACATGGCCAGACAGGCCACGGCGATGCGCTTCAGAGTGCCGTTCATCGCTGGAACACCTGCGTCAGTCCTTCGTTCTGGATCGCCTGGGGCGGGGGCCGCCGTGCCGTGTCCGACATGCGTACCAATAGCGCGATAAGGATCCAGTTAGCCAGCAATGCCGAGCCACCCTGGGACATGAACGGGGTGACCAGGCCGGTCAGGGGGATGAGGTTCGTCACACCGCCGACGATGATGAAGACCTGCCAGGCCAGGATGAACGACAGGCCGGCCGCCAGGAGCTTGGAGAACGGATCGCGGGCCGAGAGCGACGTGCGCAGGCCACGCTCCACGATCAACGCGTAGATCATCAGCAACGCCATCAGCCCGGTCAGACCGAGCTCCTCACCCGTCGCGCTGAAGATGAAGTCCGAGAACGCCAGTGGGATCAGCTCGGGGTGGCCCTGGCCCAGACCGGTGCCGAGGATACCGCCCGCGCCCAGCCCGAACAGGCCCTGCATGAGTTGGAAACTGCCGCCGTAAGTGCGGTCGTAGTACGCCTGGTTGCCGGGGTCGAGCCAGACGTCGAACCGGTCACCCACGTGGCTGAAGATCTGCCCGGCCAGGTACGCGCCGCCCACGAACAGCAGGATGCCGATCAGCACCCACGAGGTGCGCTGCGTGGCGACGTAAAGCATGACCACGAAGGCGCCGAACAGCAGCAGCGAAGAGCCCAGGTCTTTCTGCAGGACGAGCACGCCGATGGCGACGGCCCAGGTGATGAGCACCGGGCCGAGGTCGCGGGCCCTGGGCAGGTCGATGAAGAGCAGCCGCCGCCCGGCCAGCGCCAGCACGTCTCGCTTGGCCACCAGGTAACCGGCGAAGAAGATGACCAGCGCGATCTTGGCGAACTCGGCCGGCTGGATGGAGGCGGCGCCGAACCCGATCCAGATGCGCGCGCCGTTGATCTCCTTGCCCAGCCCGGGCACCATCGGAGAGATGAGCAGGACCACGCCGACCAGCCCCGCCGTGTAGGTCAGCCGCTGCAGCGCGCGATGGTCACGCAGCACCAGCAATGTCACGGCGAAAAGCACGACGCCCGCGGCAGTCATGATGATCTGGGTGTTGGTGGAGGCGCCTGCCTGCATTTTCGAGCCGGAGTTCTCCAGCCGGTAGATCATCACCAAGCCGAGCCCGTTGACCAACGTCACCAGCGGCAGGATCAGGGGATCCGCCCAAGGGGCGAACTTGGCCAGCACGAGGTAGGCGGCCAGCATCAGCCCGCCCAGGCCCAGCCCGTACGTCAGCATGCCCGTGGGAACCTTGCCGGTCATCGCCAGGCCCACGTTGGCGTAGGCGCCCATGATGATCAGCACCGCGATGGCCAGCATGACGAGCTGGGCCAGGCGGCGCTTGGCCGGCATCGGGACGGAGGAGGCTGCGACTTCGCTCATTTACCGTTGCTTCGTCTTGGTCGCGCTCGCGGATGGCGTGGGCGACGAGCTGGCGGTCGTGGAGGGGGTGTCGCTGCTCTTCTGGTCCGCGCTCTTCTGGTCTGCGGAGAACTTCAAAGCATTGATCCTCGTCATGCCTTCGTCGACGTCGGTGACCGGAATGCCGCTCCTGATCAGTGCCTGGTCGGCCTCGGACAGCTGGGAGAGCTGCCGTCCCGTGGCCTTGGAGACCTGGAAGAGCTGGAACGGCCCCAGCTCCCTCTTGACCCCTTGAAAAACGACCACCTCGTCGCCCCTAGCGCCGACGAAGAACTGGTCCTGGGTCCACTGGTATCCGAAGTAGCCGCCGACACTGACGGCGACCACGCCTACGCCGAGCACGGTGACCAGCACGGGCCACAGACGACGACGCTTGCGCCGGGGCGCCTCGGCGACCGGCTCGTCGAAGTCGTCGTCGGTGAACACCGGCTGGGGTGCGGTCACCGCGCCGGCTCGCCCCGGCTGGGTCTCCTGCGGACTGCCGTGCAGCCGGGTCATGCCCGCGGCCCCGACCATGGCGGCCTCCGTGGGCACCTGCTGCCCGTCGGTGAGCTCCAGCACGTCGGCCAGCACGCAGGTGATGTTGTCGGGCCCGCCACCCCGGTTGGCCAGGTCGATGAGCTGGCGCACGACCTCTTCGGGGTCGTCGATGTTGGTGAGCGTGGCGTGCAGCGTCTCCGCGCTCACCACGCCCGACAGGCCGTCGGAACAGAGCAGGTAGCGGTCGCCCACCTGCGCCTCGCGGAGTGTGAGGTCGGGATCGACCTCACCGCTGCCGTCGAGCGCGCGCAGCAGGATCGAGCGCTGCGGATGGGTGGCCGCCTCTTCCGGCGTGATGCGCCCGTCGTCGACGAGCTGCTGCACCAGCGTGTGGTCATGGGTGATCTGGTACAGCTCCCCGCGCCGGAGCAGGTAGGCGCGCGAGTCGCCCACATGCACCAGGGCGACCTGGGTGCCGTGCCAGAGCATGGCTGTGAGAGTCGTGCCCATGCCTTTGAGGCTGGGATCCCGCCCCACCATCTCGTGCAGCCTGCGGTTGGCGTCGCGTACCGCTGCCTCGATGGTGTTGAGCAGGTCACCCCCCTGTTGGGCCTCTTCCAGAGAGGCCATGGCGGCGATGGCGACTGAGCTCGCCACCTCGCCGTGTGCGTGCCCGCCCATGCCGTCTGCGACGGCGAGCAGGCGGCCGCTAGCGTACGCCGAGTCCTCGTTCCCTTCGCGGAGGAGGCCGACGTCCGAGCGGGCGGCGTAGCGGAGTGCGATGGTCATTTGCGCAATTCAATGACTGTCTTGCCGACGCGGATCGGAACACCGAGCGGCACCGGGGTCGGACGGGTGACTTTCGAGCGGTCGAGATACGTGCCGTTGGTCGAACCGAGATCTTCCACGATCCACTGACCGTCCTGGGGGAAGAGCCGGGCGTGCCGGCTGGAAGCGTAGTCGTCCGTGACTACCAGCGTGGCGTCATTGGCCCGGCCAATGGTGATGGGCGTCTCCGTGAGGTTAATGGTGGTGCCTTGCAGCGGGCCACCCGTAACGATGAGCTGGCGTGGCTCGCCCTTTTTGCTCTTGGGCTTCGCCACGGGTTTGGCGGGTTTCACGTTACGTGGGCCCGCGGGAGCCGTGCGTGAACCGAACAAGTCAGTCCGGATCACGCCGACTGCGGCAATGACGAAGAACCACAGCACCGCCAGGAAAGCGAGCCGGATCAGCAGCAGCGTGAGCTCGGACATGGACCGTTTGTCTACCCCTAATCGCGCCGGAACACCAGGGTCGTGCGCCCCAACGTCACTCGCGTGCCGTTCTGGAGCTCGATCCTGCGTACCGGCTGGCCGTTGACGAAAGTGCCGTTGGTGGACCCGAGGTCGACGAGGGCCACCGTCTGGCCCTCTACCCGCAACTCCGCATGGTGTCGCGAGACGCCCGGATCGACCAGACGAAGATCGCAGTCGGTGCCCCTGCCGAGCAAGGTCACCGGAGTGGTGAGCTCGTAGGAACGGTCGCCCTGCGGGTCGTCCTGGGTGGAGACGAGCAGCCTCGGCCGCCCGTTGAACGCGTTCGGCCTCGACGGAGGCAGGTCGCTCGCCGGCTGGCGAATCTCGTCCTGCTCGACCGTCGCGCCGCGGATGACGCCCGACCTGATGCGGAACAGCCCCACAGCCAGGTCGCCGGCGGTCTCGAAGCGGACCCGGACCGGTCCCACAAAGGAGTAGCCCTGCTCCTTGGCGTACTCCCTGGCGAGGTTGGCCAGCTCGTGGCTGATGCTGTCGGCGTAGACCTCAAGCCGCTCGCTGTCGGTCGTGGACAGCTCAACCACGAAGTCGTTGGGTACGAGCGTGCGACCTTGAGCGACGATCGCCGCACGCTCATCCATCTCCCGCTGAACCGCGCTGGCGACCTCGACCGGCTGAAGGTCAGATTTGAACGCCCGCGCAAAGGCCCCCTCAACCAAGCCTTCGAGCCTTCGCTCGAAGCGCTGAAGGACTCCCACCGGGTACCTCCCTTCCTCCGTGCATATGATCGCGGCCCCCAGACGCGTCGGCGCCCGGTTTCCGCTCGTTCCCACGTCACGGCGTCCCTGGCGCTCGTCGGCTGTCGCGCCCAGCTCCTCCGCTCCCGTGTCTTATGCGATCGTATCCGGGTTCAGTACCACTGGCTGTTCCGTGCTAGTGTTCTTTCCGCACCCACAAGGGCGGGTGGCGGAACGGCAGACGCGCACGGTTCAGGTCCGTGTGTCCGAAAGGACGTGAGGGTTCAAATCCCTCCTCGCCCACTCAGGGTCACCGATGAAATCGGCAGACCCACACTGACGAAACTAGCCCCGGTTGGCAAGAGCCGGGGCTACTTCTTTGTTACGGATTGGTCGGTGCGGCTGCGCTCCGCATGGAGGACGGTAAATGCGTCCGCATGCAGGTCACCTTCGGCTGCCCTGCATGATTTAGCTCACATTTTAGGTTGATGTGCCTGCTGGATCAGGGTGCCCAAGTGGCCAGCGGTTTGGTGGGGCGTCGTCGTGCCTTGCTGGGCACGTATGCGCCGAGGATCACGTTGCAGGCGGGCGGCGGCCTTGTCGGGCGAGCACCCGACGACGCCGGTCAGCTCGATCGGCGCAGGGATTCGACGTACTGGCGGTGAACTTCGACGATCTTCCACATGGGAGCCAGGTGAGGGAGCCACCGGACTCAGACCTGCAACGACGGCTCGCGATGGATTAAGACGCTTGCGCAGGTAGAAAGCTCCCCGCCCGACTTCCCCAGCCCTCCCCGGTCTCTCCTTCCTTGCCGTCGCGTCAAGGTCAACGCAGCCGCGCCCAGGCGCGCGCCAGCGCCGCCACGGCCTGGTCGGCCACCGCAGGTGGTGGGGCGAAGCTGAGGCGCAGGTGGTCGCGGTGCCGGCAGTCCGGTGAGAACAGCGAGCCGGGCGCGACCGCCACGCCCTCCTCGCGGGCCAGCGCCGCGAACCGGTCGCCGTCGGCTCCGGGCAGCCGCACCCACACCGACAGCCCCCCGCACGGGCGGGCCCAGGACCACTCGGGCAGCCGGTCGGCCAGGGCGGCGACGAAGCGGTCGCGGCGGCGCGCCAGCTCGGTCACCCACGGCCCGGCAGGATTGTGCTCCAGCAGTTCGGCGGCCAGCCGTTGCGCCACGGCGCTGGTGGCCAGATCGGAGTCGAGCTTGACCTCGGTGATCCGGGCCAGTAGCGCCTCGGGTGCCGTCAGCCAGCCGACCCGCAGCCCGCCCCACAGCACCTTGGACAGCGAACCGACCGTCACCGTGCCGCGCGGATGCAGCCGGGACAGCGGCTCGGGCGGCGAGGCTCCGTCGTAGACGAGGGGCGCCAGGGTGCGGTCCTCGACCAGCGGCACTCCGGCGGCCGCGGCCAGCTCGGCGACGTGCCGCAGCACCGATAGAGCGCCGGTGGGGTTGTCGACGCCGACCACGTAGACGGCGGCCGGGCGGTGGCGGGCGAAGGCGGCCTCGACGGCGCCGGGATCGGCGAGGTCCACGGGCACGGCGTGGGCTCCGGCCCGGCGGAACGCGGCGAGCGCTCCGACATACGTGGGATCGCCGACGAGCACTTGCTCCCCCGCTCGCAGCAGCGTGCGCGCGGCCAGGTCGATGCTCTGCTGCGCTCCGCCGGTGATCAGCACGGACCCGGCGGCGGCCGCGGCGTCGCCGGAGCCCAGCAGGGCGCGCAGCCGCGGGTCGCCCATGGCGTCGTAGCCGTGGCCGCTCGGGCTGCGCAGCAGCGTGGCCGGGTCGAGCGGCGGCATCGCCAGGTGGGAGGGGTCGGGCACCACGGAGGTCGACAGGTCGGCGGGCAGGACGGCGCCGGTGATCAGGCCGGCCATGGA
Source organism: Nonomuraea helvata (assembly GCF_039535785.1). Taxonomy (NCBI): domain Bacteria; kingdom Bacillati; phylum Actinomycetota; class Actinomycetes; order Streptosporangiales; family Streptosporangiaceae; genus Nonomuraea; species Nonomuraea helvata. The sequence goes on along the minus strand of NZ_BAAAXV010000009.1, from coordinate 1,623,140 downwards.
CCGGGTGGGCGTGACGTAGGTGCCGCTGCCGTGGCGGCGCTCGCAGAGCCCTTCCTCGCACAGCGCGTTGAACGCGGCCGCCACGGTGCCCCGGCTCATGCCGAGGGCCTGGGCCAGCTCCCGCTCCGACGGCAGCCGGTCGCCCGGGGTGAGGGCGCCGGTCTGGGCGAGGTCGGCCACGGCTCCCGCGAGGCGGCGGCTGGGCGAACCCTGGTGCAACCGGAGCCGGTCGCGGAGCAGCGGGACGAGCAGTTCCATGCGGCCCATACTAGCTTGCCACTAGACCATTCAATGGCATAGCGTGCTGAGCCACTTGAGGAGGGTGATGTCCTTTGCAGACAGGCCACATTTGGATGGACGGGACGCTGGTCCCGTGGGGCGAGGCCAGGGTGCACGTGCTCTCGCACGCCCTGCACTACGGCACCGGCGTGCTGGAGGGGACACGGGCGTTCGACACCGGTGAGGGCCCGGCCGTGTTCCGGCTGCGCGAGCACCTCGAACGCCTCCATCGCAGCGCCCGGATTCTCGGGATGCGGGTGCCGTACGGCGTGGACGAGCTGGCCGAGGCTACCCTGGAGACCGTCGCCGCCAACGGTCACCGCGCCTGCTACATCCGCCACCTGGTGCACCGCGGCTACGGCGAACTGGGGCTGGCGGCGCGTGCCAACCCGGTCGTGGTGTCGATCGCGACGTGGGAGTGGGAGACGCCGGCCTCCAGCGTACGGCTGATGACCAGCTCGTGGCGGCGCAACGACCAGGCGGCCGTGCCCACGGCCGCCAAGGCGACGGGCCCCTACCTCAACTCGGTGCTGGCCAAGGCTGAGGCGGTCGAGGCCGGCTACGACGAGGCGGTGCTGCTCAACGCGGCCGGGCAGGTCAGCGAGTGCACCGCCGCCAACCTGTTCGTGGTGCGCGCGGGCCGGATCGGCACGCCGCAGGCGAGCGCCGGGGCGCTGGAGGGCATTACGCAGGACACCGTCGAGCACCTGGCCGCCGACCTGGGAATGCCGGTGACCAGGCGCGACGTGATGCGCTCCGACCTCTACGGCGCCGACGAGGTGTTCCTGTGCGGCACCGCCGCAGGAGTGGTGCCGGTGCGATCGGTCGACGGGCGCGACCTGGCCCCGCCGGGCCCGGTGACGAGCGCGCTGGCCGCCGCCTACACCGAGGCCGTGCACGGCCGCGACGCGCGCTACCGGCACTGGCTGACCCCGCTGCGACCACGCCTGGCGGCCGGCCTGCACCCGTGAGCGATCAGGGGACCGCGCAGCGGCTCACCGGTTATCGCCCCGGTGGACGGTGAGGACGCCGTAGCCCGACAGACGGGTGGCGAGGTCCGCCCGCCTGCCGCGCAGGGTGATGTCCAGGAAGATGGCGGTTGCCTCGGCCGTGAGACGCGGTCCACCGTCGCGGCCCAGGGAGCCGACGAGCGAGGGCAGAGGCGGCAGGAAGAGCGGCGCCGCGCCAGACGCTGGCCACGGACGGGTGCCAGCCCTTGTTCTTGCCGGTGGGGATGACCAGCTTGCGGGCGAAGGCGAACAGCGCTGCCCCGTGCCCCGACGGGTTGTAGACGCCCTGCAACGGCCCGGTCAGCAACTCCAGTTCAATGTCGTGACGGCGCAGCTCCTCGACGATCGCCAGGAGGTCCGCGGCGACTGTCCAGTTCCTGCTGGGCCGTGCTGCAACGGGCGTAACCGACCCGGGTCGGCAGGGCCGCGCTCGCCGGAGCCATCGCGTCTACGGCCGGGCCCGCCTGCCAGAGGCGACCGGGCCGCGCTCGGCGGGAGTGCGTACCTCCAATTCCGCGCGCCGCTCCGCGCCGAGCGCGGCGGCGGCGGTCAAAACCGCGGCGGCGAGGACCACGAGCCAGGCCCGGTCGAAGGCCGTCGGATCCGCACTCGGGCCGGTACCCAGCGCGGCCACCAGGATCGCCACCCCCAGAGCCGAGCCGAGCTGGCGGGCCATCGACAACAACGCGGACCCCGACGCCAGCTCGGCGGGCGGCGCGGTGTCGGCCGCGGCGAACAACGACGGCTGAATGAGTCCGTTTGCCAGGCCCCAGAGCACCATGGCCGGCAGCACCACGGACAGGTAGGCGGGCACCGGGCCCACGCCGGCCAGGAGCCAGAGGGCCGCCGCGGCGAAGAGCGCCGCACCGGCCAGGATAGTGCCGCGCCGCCCGAAGCGGGCGGCCACCCGGCCCGAGAAGGGGGCGAGCAGGCCGGCGGCCACAGGCCCCGGCGCGATGCCGGCCGCGGCCGCGACGGCCGGGACGCGCCATGGCCCGGTCAGCAGCAGCGTGGTACCGAGAAGGAGTGCGGCGAAGCCGACGTAGTACGCGACCAGCCCGGCCACCCCGGCTCGGAACGCGCGGGAGGTGAACAACTGGGGCGAAACCACGGGATTCGCCGAGCGCGCGACGTGCACCGCGAACCCGGCCGCCAGGATCAGCCCGGCCGCCAGCACCCCCTCCGTACGCACCGGTGGCCAGGCGGGCAGCTCGGTCAGCGCCGTGCACACCAGCCCGACGGCCCCGAACACCAGAAGCGCTCCTACGGCCCCGACACGCCGCCCGGATCGCCTGGCGCCGTCCCGTGGCAGGATCGACGGCCCCGCCGCCACGGTGACGGCGACCAGGGGCACGTTGATGAGGAAGATCCAGCGCCAGTTCCACTCAACGAGCAGCCCGCCGAGTACGGGCCCGGCACCGGCCGCCGCCGCCCCGACGGCCGCCCACACCCCGACCGCGGTGCCCCGCTCCCGTTCGGGGAAGGCCGACAGCGCCAGTCCGAGCGAGGTCGGCATCAGCACGGCGGCGCCCACGGCCTGCGCCATCCGTCCGGCGATCAGCACGGGCAGCGTGGGCGCCAGTGCGCAGCCGAGTGACGCCGCACCGAATACGACGAGACCGGCCAGGAAGCAGGTGCGCCGTCCGGCGGAGTCGGCCACTCGCCCGGCGGGGATGAGCAGGGCCGCGACGACGATGGCGTAGACGTCCAGGATCCACGAGACGTCCGCCAGCGTCGCGGGGGCGAAGTCGCGTCGCAACGTCGGGAGGGCGATGTTGGCCACCCACAGGTCCAGCACGGTGAGGAACTGGGCGGCCGACACTACCGCTAGGACCAGCCAGCGCCGCCCGTTGAAGTTTTCCGGCATGCCGTCAACCCTGCCGGGGCTGACGGGTCGCCACCAGCGGCAAGAATGACGCCATTAGCTAAGATATTGACATGACTGTGCGAAGCGTCGCCCTGGCTCTCACCGACGACGTGCCGATCTTTGAGGTTGCCATTCCGTGCGAGGTCTTCGGCCGGGCCCGTCTCGACCTGGCCGACCCGTGGCCCTACGACTTCACGGTGTGCGCGGCCGAACCTGGCCGCACCACGATCGGGGCGGGCTTCGTAGCCGGCACCGTGCACGGCCTGGAGGAGCTGGCCACGGCGCACACCGTGATCGTTCCCGCGTGCGCTGACGTTCACGATGCCCAGCCGCCCGGCCTAGTGGCGGCCGTGCGGGCGGCCCACGAGGCCGGGGCGCGGGTCGTTTCGCTCTGCTCGGGCGCGTTCGTGCTGGCCGCCGCGGGCCTGCTCAACGGGCGCCGTGCGACCGTCCACTGGTTGTACGCCGACCTGCTCGCGCGGCGCTTCCCCGAGGTGGACGTCGATCCCGGCGTCCTGTACGTGGACGACGGCGACGTGTTGACCAGCGCGGGCACCGCCGCCGGTTTGGACCTGTGTCTGCACCTGGTGCGCCGCGACTTGGGCGCCGGGTTTGCCAATCTGCTCGCCCGGCGGCTGGTCGTTCCCCCGCACCGGTCCGGCGGGCAGGCCCAGTATGTAGAGACACCGCTGGCCGAGCGGGTGGACGAAAGCCTGGCGCCGCTGCTCCAGTGGGCGGTGGAGCACCTCGACCAACCCCTCACCATCGCCGACTTGGCCCGCCGCCAGCACGTCACGCCGCGCACGCTGATTCGCCGCTTCCACGCGGCGACGGGCACCTCCCCGCTGCGGTGGCTGCTGGCCCAGCGGGTGCGGCGGGCGCGCGAGCTGCTGGAGTCGACGGGGGAGCCGCTCAGCCGCATCGCCGGTCTCACCGGCCTGGGCACCGAGGCCAACCTACGCCACCACTTCACCCGCGCTGTGGGCGTGGCGCCGGCACACTACCGCCGCACGTTCAGCGACCGGTCCCCAACCTCGACACGCGCCTGACGGCCCGGTTCCCACCTCGGCACCGCCGCAGATCCCCCGCCGCAGATCCCACGATTGCTGTATCCATACTGGCTGGGCCTTGATCCAATACAGGGTGCCGGGTTGGGGCGGACCGGGGCGCCCTGCCGCTGGAAGAGCTTCGCCCACGGCCGCGTCAGGCCCGCTCGGCGACGAGCTCCGTGAAACGGGAGTCGTCTTCCACCTGTCGTCTCCGCCCTCTCCCTGGTCTGTCATCGCACAGACGGGGATGGGGTGCTTTTTGTTGAAGAACATCCGCACCTCCAAGAGAAACCGCGACTCCGGCCCGGATCCTGACGGCCTTGCAGGCGTTGGCAGATACGGCCGGGCGCATCACCTGGGACGTCAGCGTGGACTCCACCATCGCCCGAGCGCATCAGCACGCCGCAGGTGCGCGGAAAGGGGGATCTCCAGGCCGAGCGGCCGGGTGGCCGGTGTAGCGAGGAGCCGGCCGATCACGGGCAGGGGTGTTCACACGGCGGCCTGACCACCAAACCGCATCTGGCCTTGCGAGGAACGACCAGCCGGGCTTCGGCCTCGGATGCTGGATGGCCTGTGAAGTGACACAGATCACGCCTCATAACGTGAACTCGTATCGGTCGTCCGGGCGAAAGCTGGCGAATCGATACGTAGGGACGGGAGCAGCATGTGATCGCCGACGAATCCGGCAGGGCCGATGACGCCGAGCTGATACGGCGCTCGGAGAGCGATCCGGAGGCCTTCGCTGACCTGTTCAACAGGCACGCACCCGCGTTGCGGCGCTATGTTGCCCGGCGGCTGGGTCCTTCCCTGGCCGACGACATCGTCTCCGACGCGTTTTTGGCCGCCTTCCGGCGTCGCGGCCGCTACGACCTGAGCCATTCTGACGCGCGGCCTTGGCTGTACGGCATCGCCGCCCGGCTCGTCAGCCGGCATCGGCGGGTGGAGGTCCGGTTCTACCGGGCGCTGGTCCGCAGCGGCATCGACGAGATCGTCGAGCCGTACGTCGAACGCGTCGACGACCGGGTGGCCGCGCAGCAGGCCGGACTGGCGGCGGCTCTGATGGAGCTGTCACCCCGGGACCGGGAGGTGTTGTTACTCGTAGCCTGGGCCGACATGTCGTATGAAGACGTGGCCCGCGCGCTGGACATTCCGGTCGGCACCGTCAGATCCCGCCTGAACCGGGCCCGGGCCAGGACACGCCAGGCGCTCGGCGAATCCGACCCCGCGATGATGCGAAAGGAGCCTTCGGATGGATGAGCTGCGATGGGTGCGCGAGTGGCGCACCGAGGTGCCCGAGCCCGGCGAGAAGTGGATCATCCCGGAGCGGCGGCGGCTGCTGATGCGGATGCGGGGGCGCAGGCGGACATTGGGGCGTCGTCTGCTCGTGGTCGGGGCGTTGGGGGCCGCCGCCGCGATCGCCGTGGCGACTTTTCGGCCGCAATCTCCCACTCAAGGGCTGGCGGCTACCCCCTCGGTCGTCCAACTTGACTCCGGTGTGGTGCTGGCCCGCGCCGCCGAGGTGGCGAGCAGGCGCGAGAGCGCCCCGGTGCCGCTGCCGACGCAGTGGCGTTACACCAAGACCCTGGACAAGCAGCCGAACTCGGACACGATCGAGACCAGTGAGCACTGGATGCGCTATGACGGCATGCAGGCCGCCGACTTCGGTGAGGACGGAAGACTGCACGTCGGCTCCGAGGGTAATCCCCTGGATCCGGGCGACGACGACCTGTCGCCGCAGCAGTACGACGCCAAGCTCCGCACACTGCCGACCGACCCGAGGAAGCTGCTGGCCGAGGTCACGGGTGACCGCCACTGGATCGAGGGAGCCCGTGAGGAGGGGGTGCCCAAGGCCGTCGTGTCCGACGACGTTCGGGCGTATAACGTGATCATGCTCTACCTGAGCGAGTACGGCTCGATGCCACCGCGACTGGAGGCTGCCATGTTCCGTGCTCTCGCGCTCATCCCAGGCGTCCAGATCGAGCAGGGTGTAAGCGACGCCGCCGGCCGCAGCGGGCTGGGCGTCTGGCGGGAGCAACCCGGCGATGCACGGCCCTACCGCAAATACGAGATTCTGGATCCTGCCACCTACCGCTACCTGGGCAGCCGGAAAGTCTGGCTACAGGATGAGATGCAGCCTGGCGTGACGGAACCCATCGCCCGCAAGGGAGCGGTGTTGAGCACGGCCCTACTGGCATCGATGATCGTGGACCGTCCCGGCCAGCGGGGCTGAGCCGCTCATCGCATGGGCGCAAAGTCCGACGACGCCGCGTCCTTGAACAAGTCGACAAACCCCGCGGGCGATTGCCTGGAATCAGTCCGGGACCTCACCAGACCACGCTGATCCAGCCCCAGCACGCGAGCGGATCCCCGCTCCGTCCGTTCAGGTGAAGGCCTGCATATTCCGCGCACAGAGTGGTCGCTGCCCGCTCGCGTCCTAGCTGCTCCACTCGGGATCTGCGCGAGGAACTGCGCGCGCCGCCAGGGGAACCGTCGCTTGACCAGCCCCTACTCACGCGGTGCGCCAGGCTCACGGGTGAGGCTGTAGCGACCTTCTCCGCACTGGTCAGCAGACTCGAGCCGGTGGTGTTATCCGAGGAAGAGCGGCGGACACTGACGGGCTGGGCCAGACGTCGCTCGACCGCTCAAGGGCTGGCGGATGAGGGCCCGGATCGTGCTGGCCTGTGCCGAGGGTGGCGGGAACGTGGCGGCGGCGGCTCGGCTGCGGTTGGACCGTAAGACAGTGGCCCGCGTCGGCCGTTGCCAAACCCGCCGATTCATAGCGAACGGGGATAGATCGCTAAGATTTACCGTGCATCGACGTAAGTTCCTCACAGTCGCAGCCCTGTCCAGCCTGGCAGCGGCCTGTAGCTCCGATTCCGACGCCAGTTCGCCGTCTCAGGCGGCCGCACTCGATTTCGGCAATCCCCTGCGGGTGCCCCCGCTGCTTCACCCCAAGCCGGGCAAGGACGGCGTACGGCGCTTCGAACTGTCCATGCAGGCGGGCCAGACGCAGATCCTGGCCGGCAAACAGACACCCACCTGGGGCTTCAACGGAACCTTCCTCGGTCCGACACTGCGCGCCAGCCGCGGCGACAAGGTCCAGATGGCCGTACGCAATCAGCTACCCGAGGTCAGCACCGTGCACTGGCACGGTATGCGCCTGCCGGCCCGAATGGACGGCGGCCCGCACCAGCCCATCGAGCCAGGCACTGTCTGGACGCCGCACTGGACGATCGACCAGCCTGCTGCCACCTCGTGGTATCACCCACATCCCCACGGCACCACTGCTCAGCACGTCTACCGCGGCCTGGCCGGAATGTTCATCCTCGACGACGACCTCGATCTCGATCTGCCCGCCGACTACGGTGTCAACGACTTCCCGCTGATCCTGCAGGACAAGAAGTTCGCCGCCGACGGCTCCTTCGACGGCGACCCGCTCAAGGGCACCTTCGGCATCCTGGGCGACCACATCCTCGTCAACGGTACCTTCAACCCTCACCTGACCGTCACCACCGAGCGCGTACGTTTCCGCGTGCTCAACGGGTCCAACGCCCGGATGTACACCCTGGCTTTCGCCGACAAGCGCCGCTTCCACGTCGTCGCCAACGACGGCGGCCTGCTCAGTACCCCGGTCGAGGTTGAGGCGTTCTCACTCACCCCCGGCGAGCGCGCGGAGATCATCGTGGCCTTCGCGCCACGCGAGCAGGTGGTACTGCGCACCACCGACAACGGCGTCGACATCGGCAAGGGCGACTTCGACCTGCTGAAGCTCATCGCCGCCGACGAGCTCAAGCCGACCCCTGACATCCCCGCCCGCCTGGTCCCTCTGACTCCCATCACCGCACCCGCCGGCGCCAAGGTACGGCGCTTCAAGCTCAGCGGTCACGACGCCATCAACGGCAAGGAGATGAACATGGCGCGCATCGACGAGGTCGTGCCCGCCGGCGCCACCGAAATCTGGGAGATTGAGAACAATGTCTACTCCCACAACTTCCACATTCACGAGGTCGCCTTCCAGGTGCTGGAGATCGACGGCTCCGCGCCGCCCGCCTACGCCGTCGGCTACAAGGACACCGTCTACGTGCCGTCCAAGAGCGTCGTACGGCTCGCGGTCCAGTTCGGCAGCTTCACCGACGCTGCCTCACCGTACATGTACCACTGCCACATCCTCCGCCACGAGGACTCCGGCATGATGGGGCAATTCGTGATCGTCAAACCCGGTACCGAGAGTCAGGTGAACCTCACCATCCCCACCCACACAGGACATTGAGCAATCCGGATCACGGATATCCGGTCCACGCGGGCGGTGACCGCGATCAGGTGCCACAGATGTGTCCAGGAGTCAGTGGCTCTGTCGCAGATTCGGTGGTGACGGAAGGTGCCGTAACGTCACGCTAAGTTGTACTCGGTGTGGACGATCTTGTGCGTACGGTGTTTTCGGGGTTATCGCCGCTGATCGAAGAAGATGTGGCGGACGAGGGCGAGCAGATTCGGCTACGTGCGCGAACCCTGGACGGCTCGGTCGCCCTACCAACGCCGCACCCCTCGCCGTCCCGAAAGCCGGTCCATGGACGGGGGTGGCGGTCGCGGCCCAAGCCGCGCCCGCCGCCTGCGGTCCGGCCCGCCGAGCGGGTGGATCCAGCTGAGGCTGTTCGAAGCACGCCGGGACTTCATTCGGTTCGACGAGAGCGCCGATGTCGATCTCGCCAATCCGTGGCTGATCTCGGCGCTCTGTCTCTCCTATGGGCGGCCGAGGCGTGCGGGTGGCGACGTGGTGTTCGCCAGCACGCGCCGCTGCTGGGCCGTGGTCGGACCCAACGCCCGTCCGTTCAGGAGGACCTCGACTGGCCCAAGCAGCCGAAACTCAATCGAGGCCATACGGGTTGCATCCCTCCAACTTCGCCTCGCTTCCACTGAGCTTCACTTACGCTCTCCCATCGCCGAGGTTCGGGAGTTTCTCCATGTAAGAGACGGCCCGGCGAAGGAGCGGAATGGTGACCGACCCGCCTCCTATGAGGGCGATCTGCAGCGCCTCGACCACCTGATCACGAGCGACCCGCTCTTCGTCACATCGTTCGAGGTGGTAGTAGACGCATTCCTCGCAGTCCTTCATCACGGACACCACGAGGCCGAGCAGTTCCTTGACCGAGACGGGCAGGGCGCCGGGCGCGTACGCTGCTCCGTCCAATGCGAAGAAGGATTCGAACAACGAGCCGCTGCCGCGCAGGCGCTCATTTCCGTCGGCTCTGGCCCGGCGGAACGCTTCCGGAGAAGGCGTCACAGTCAGATGTTCGCGGGGATGACGTGTGGCATCGGCCTGAGGGCCTGTGGAACCAGACATGTGGGCATTCTGTTCTGTCGATGAGTTAAAGCACCAATGATGATTTCTGCACGGTCTATCAGCGATGCTTATGCTGCCCGCAGCGCCGGTGCCATCGTTATCCGGCCCTCGGATGGCAGTCCGCGCACCTGGCCGGCATCTCGCTGGGCGGGATGATCGCCCAGACCCTTGCCATCATCATGCCCAAGATCACCACCCTCAAATCGATTATGAAACTCTCCACCATGCCGGTTACCAGCCCGCACCCGACGGCAGTTCACCTACCGCCCACTCAGCCTCTATGCCGTGAAGAAGTCAACGAGTGCGCGTGCGATCTGGCCGGGCGCGTTTTCCGTGGGGATGTGTCCTGCATCCGGGATGCGTATAAGTTGGGTATGCGGGATCTCCGAGGCGAACCGCTCAGCGTACTCCACCTTCTGGAAGCCGTCGTCCTCGCCCCAGATCAGCAGCTTGGGTGTCGCGTTCTGTCGCAGGGCGGGGACGAGATCCCGGGTGTAGCGGTTGTCGGCTGCGCCCACCATGGCCATCCAGGAGCGGCGAACCCGCGCATCGGTCCACGGGTCCAGATAGTCCGTGATCCGCTGCTCCGTGGCGGCACCGGCCAGCGCTTGTGTCACGGCTTGTCGGCGGGCGGTGAGAATCTCGTCGGCGGTGGTCGCGGCGACGACCACCGGGTCTCGGAATCGGGCCACGCTGGACACCGGCCAGGAGTCGTAGGTGACCGAGTTGACCAATGCCAACCGAGACACCTCCAGCCGGTCGTGGACGAGGAGGTGCTGAGCGACGGCGCCGCCGATGTCATGACCCGCTACGGCGATCGGCCCGGAGAGCTTCAGCGCGGAGGCGAAGCGCGCCACCCAGTCCGCGAGGGCTGGGACTGTGCCCGTTTCCAGGGTGAGTTCGCCTCCCGAGCGCCCAAGTCCGGGGAGGTCAACCGCTATGGGCCGCAGCCCCGCCGTGCCCAGGTGGTCCATCACCGGGAGCCAGACCCGGCTCCAGTAGGTTCCGTGCAGCAGGAGCACGGCGGGGCCGTCCTGCTCCACGGTCAGGTAGCTGGCCGGCTCGCCGTCGATCTGGATCTCGGTCCGCAGCAACGTCGATTCGATGATTTCGCTCATGGGCCCACTGTGGCCGAGGCCGGTCTCCCCGGCCGAGAGTCTGGAATGACACTCTTAGGTACATTCTTGCCATGTCGCTTCATCGCGTGGTGGCCCTGGTCACCCCGCCGCAGTCGCCCTTCGAGCTGGCCTGTGCCTTCGAGGTCTTCGGTATCGCCCCGCCGGACGCGCCGCCCCGCTACAGCTTCCGGGTCTGCGCCGAGCATCCCGGACTCCTATCGACCGGCGCCGGCTACACGATGCTCGTCGAGGCGGGGCTGTCCGCTTTAGGGGAGGCGGACACCGTGGTCGTCCCCGGCCGGCAGCCTCCCGACGCCCCTGTGTTGCCGGACGTCATCGAGGCGCTGCGAGGCGCCCACCGGCGCGGGGCGAGGATCGTTGCGATCTGCACGGGAGCGTTCGTCCTCGCACAAGCCGGACTGCTCGACGGCCGCCGCGCCACCACCCACTGGCGCAGCGCCGACCGGTTCGCCGCCGCCTTCCCTGAGGTGCACGTGGATCCGGACGTGCTCTTCGTCGACCACGGCGACGTGGCGACCAGTGCCGGGACCGGCGCGGGCATCGACCTATGCCTGCACCTGGTGCGCTCCGACCACGGGGCGGCGTACGCCTCCCAGATCGCCCGGCGCATGGTCCTGCCGCCGCACCGGGAGGGCAGCCAGCTCCAGTACGCCGCACAGCCCGCACCGGCCAAGACGGACGAGTCGTTGGCGCCACTGCTGGAGTGGGCCACCTCCCACCTCGACAGCAGACTGACCCTCGACCACCTCGCCGAACGCGCCGGCCTGTCCAGCCGAACCCTCGCCCGGAGGTTCACCGAACAGCTCGGCACCAGCCCGGGACAGTGGCTGCTCGGCCAGCGCCTTGATGCTGCACGGATACTGCTGGAACAGACCGACCTTCCGGTGGAAGCCATCGCCACCCGGGTCGGACTCGCCTCGGCGGCCAACCTGCGCCGCCGGTTCCGGGCGCATCTCGGCACCACACCCGGCGCTTACCGGCGGACCTTCAGCCAAACCTGAAGGCGCAGTTAGGCGTTTCATGCACGCGCGGACAGTTGCGCAGGCGGGCCGCGTCCAGATCGCGGGATTCGAACAGTAGCTGCGCCGGGTTGGGGCTGCCGGGCCGCCAGCCGTACTCGGCGAGCTGCCGACGTCCCTTCATGCGCGTCTGGGTGGCCCCCGGGTCGAGCGCGTCGCCCAGCACCCCGTACAGCAGGTGCTCGGGCCCGACGCCGGCCAGCGTTGGAAGATGATCTTAGTTAGCGCGGAACACGCTTTGGTTTCGAGTGTGCTTTGCTCGAGGTCAAAGGGGTTTCGTCGGTGCCCACTCGGTGACTGGGGGCTCTTGGTCGCCTTCCCTTCGGGAAAGGGGGGGAGTCCCCAGACCCCCTGTCCGGGAGGTCTCCCTCCCGGGCCCTCCATCCTTGTGGTCGGGTTTGGTTCGTCGCAAGGATTATGCTGCGGCTTTGGTGTCCAGGAGTTCGCTCAAGAGGTCTGTGAGGCTGACCATGCCGATCACCTCGCCTGGTTGGTTGGTGACCAGGGCCAGGTGGGCTCTTGCCTCTTGGAGGGCCGTTACCGCCTCTGGGACCTGGGTCACGCAGGGCAGTTTCGGCAGGGGGCGGCAGAGGGCCTCTGCGCTGCTTGATGGCTGTAGGAGGGCGTCTCGGGCGTGTAGGGCGCCTTTTACGTCTCCTGGGGTGCCTACCAGGAGGCGGAGGTGGCCGCTGGTTGCTGCTGCTGCTCGGATCTGGGACGCGGTTGCCGATGGGTGGACCATTACCGCTTGGTCTATGGGGACCATCAGGCGTTCTATGCCCTCGTCGTCCAGTCTCAGGGCTCTGGTCAGGAGGTCGTGTTCCTCTCTGTCCAGGAGGCCCATTCTGCCGGACTCGCCTACCAGCATGGCTAGTTGGCGGGGGGTTCTGGTTGTTGCGAGCTCGTCTCTTGGTTTTACGCCGAACAGGCGGAGTATGGCGTTCGTCAGGCCGTTCAGGGCTGACAGGAGGGGGCGCATCAGCCAGGTGAAGGCTCGGAACGGGAGGGTCAGGAGGAGGACCGAGCGTTCCGGGTGGGTCAGGGCCCAGGATTTGGGGGCCATTTCGCCTACCACCATGTGGAGGAAGGTCACCAGGGCCAGGGCGATGGTGAGGGCTATGGGGAGGCGTAGGGACTCCGGGATGCCTACGGCGGCGAAGACCGGCTCCAGGGTGTGTTCTATGGCCGGCTCCGTTACCTGGCCCAGGCCCAGGGTGCACAGGGTGATGCCCAGCTGGGCGCCGGCGAGCATGAGGGACAGTTGTTTGCCGCCGCCGATCGCCGATCTTGCCGTCAGTCTGATCAGGCGGTTGTTGTTGCGGGAGGCTATCTCCTCCAGGCGGTGGCGCCTCGAGGAGACGAAGGCGAACTCCGCCGCCACGAACAGCGCGTTGAAGGCCAGCAGCGCCAGGCTGAGGATGAGCAGGGTCATCGTGCCGCCTCCGCGTGCGTGACCGGGGACAGGCGGACCCATTCGGGCACCCTGCGGTTGAGGGAGATCACTGTCAGCTCTGCCAGGTGTTCCTGTTCGTCTTCCGAGAACGGGTCGGGGTCCTGCTCGATCGGGACCGTCACTGTGTCGCCCTCGTCGGGCATTCTTCCGAGCTTCGCGAGGATCAGGCCCGCGAGTGTGTCGTAGTCGTCGCTCTCCGGGAGTGCCACGCCGGTTGCCCGCTCCACCTCGTCGAGTCTCAGGGTGCCGGGCACCTCCCAGACGCCGTCCGGCTGCTCCACCGCGCCGACCGGTTCGGGGTCGTTCTCGTCGACGAGTTCGCCGACCAGTTCCTCCGCCAGGTCCTCCACCGTGATGACGCCGGCCAGGCCGCCGTACTCGTCGATGACGCAGGCGATGTCGTCCTTGGCCGCGCGCATCTTGTCCAGGACCGCCGGGATCGGCACTGAATCGGGGACGAGCAGGGCAGGCCGTGAGATCTCCGCGATCTCGCCCTCCTCGAGGCCCGAGGAGAGGAGTTCGCGTACGCCTGTCACGCCCGCTACGTCGCCGTCCTCGTTGAGTACCGGATAGCGGGAGTGGCCGCACCTGCGCATGATCTCGATGAGGTCGCTGATCGGCTGGTCGGCGCGGAGCACGACCACGCGGGGGCGGGGGACCATGATTTCCTCCGCGGTTCTGTCGCCGAACTCCAGGGCCCTTTCCAGGAGGTCCGAGAGCCTCGCCGGCAGTTCGCCGGCCCTCGTCGACTCCTCGATGATGCGGGAGAGCTCCTCCGGCGTCGCGCCGTGCTCGACCTCCTCGACCGGCTCGATGCCCAGACGCCTGAGCAGGCCGGTCGCCGCGGAGTCGAACAGCTTGACCACCGGCCCCACCACGGCCAGATAGACCAGCGTCGAGCTCGCCAGGAACTTGGCCACCGGCTCAGGCCTGGCGATGCCCAGGTTCTTGGGGGCGAGCTCGCCCAGGACCATCTGGACGACGGTCGCCACGAAGACGCCGATGGCGACCGAGAGGCCGGTGATCACGGTGTCGGGCATGGCGGTGTCCGCCAGCCACGGCCGGACGATCGTGGCGATGGCCGGCTCGGCCAGGAAACCGACCAGCAGCGCTGTGACGGTGATGCCGAGCTGGGCGCCCGAGAGCATGAAGGAGAGGCGGGAAGTGACCTGGAGCGCCTTGTCGGCGGCTTGGTCGCCCGCCGCGGCCTGCTCGCGCAGGAGTGCGCGGTCTGCGGCTACGAAGGCGAACTCCTGGGCGACGAAGTAGCCGGTCGCCGCCGTGAGGAGGAAGAGGGCCAGTAGGCCCAGATAAGCGCTCACCATGGTGAGCCCTCAGAGGAACCCGTGCCAGAGCACGGGCGAAGACTCCACGGGTCCGGAGCGGACACGATCATCCCTTCGATAGAGGTCGTCCATAACCGTAACGATGCGGTTGGCGTCTATGTTTCCGAAGTGACTCTTCACTGGTTCCGCGTACTTTTACGTGGGAAAACCTTGGCCGAGAGTCTTCACTGCTGCGGGGTTCGACGTAGCGTTTATGACAACCGAAGGAAGAGGGCACAGTGTCTGAGGACGACCGGACGCGGGCCATGCGGTCACCAGGCGACGGCCGCCCGCTGCCACCGAAGCCCGGCGACGGGCGGCTGCGTTCAGGGGGTGCGCCTGCCCACGAGAGTCCGTTCGGAGGTCCGGGCGCGCCTACGCACAAGCTTCCGGCAGCTCCGCCCCCATCGGATGCGCCGCCCAAGGCCGGGCGCGTGTACGGCAAGGCCCGCTCCGGCGACGGTCCGGTCCGGCCGCTGCGCTCCAAGGGCGATGAGCCGTCCGGCCCCGCGGGGCCCCGCTTGCGGCTGTCCGGCAGGACGATACTGAAGATCGTGGCTGGGGTGCTGGTCGTCCTGCTTGTGGGGGCCGTGGGCCTGTTCTTCTGGATCAACTCCAGGATCACCGGCATCGAGGGTGTGCTGGATGATTATCAGGGCCGTATCGCCGATACTCCGGGCACCAACTGGCTGCTCGTCGGCTCCGACAGCCGCAAAGGCCTGTCGGCCGCGGAGCGGAAGAAGCTGGCCACCGGTAAGGCCGTCGGGCAGCGTACGGACTCGATGATGCTGCTGCACATTCCCGACACCGGCGACAAGCCGACGCTGGTGAGCCTGCCGCGCGACTCGGCGGTCACCATCCCCGGCAAGGGGCGCGACAAGCTCAACGCCGCCTACAACGGCGGGCCGCAACTGCTGGTCCGCACCGTGGAGTCGGTCACCGGCGTGCACGTCGACCATTACATGGAGATCGGGTTCGCCGGGTTCGTGAACATCGTGGACGCCATCGGCGGGGTCGAGATCAACGTACGGGCCGCCGTGGACGACCCGAAGGCGGGGCTCAAGCTGAAGAAGGGCACCCAGGTGCTCAACGGCGCCCAGGCCCTGGGATACGTACGGACCCGCAAGGGCGGCGCGCTGCCCGACTTCGAGCGGACCAAACGGCAGCGGCAGTTCCTGGGCGCGGTCGTGAAGAAGGCGGCCAGTCCCGGGGTGCTGATCAACCCGTTCACCTCGATCCCGCTGGCGATGAGCGCCACTGACGCGGTCGCCGTCGACTCGGGGACGGGCGCGTTCGACATGCTGTCGCTGGGGCTGGCGATGGGCGACAGCCCGGTGACGACGGTGGTGCCGTTCGGCGGGAACGAGACCGTCCCGAGCGGCGGCACGGCGGTCAAGTGGGACCGCGCCAAGGCCCTGGCCCTCTTCGACGCTCTCAAGACCGACAAGCCGGTCCCCCAGAGCATCATCGACAGCAACTGAGCACTAACCTGCCGGCCATGGCCATCTCGGAGAAGCTGCACACCATCGGCCGGCCGCTGCTCCAGGCGCAGCTGGAGCATCCCACCGTGGCCGGCATCGGGCGGGGCGACCTGCCCGAGCCGGTGTTCAGGTCGTGGCTGGAGCAGGACTACCTGTTCCTGCTCGACTACGTACGGGTCTTCGCCCGGCTGGCCTGGCAGGCTCCGGCCGGGCACCTGGGTGACCTGGTGGACCTGGCGCACACCACGTACCACGACGAGCTGAGCCTGCACAGGTCGCTGTCGGCGGAGTTCGGGGCCGATCTGGAGGGGGCGGTGAAGGGGCCGGCGTGCGCGGCGTACACGGCGTTCCTGCTGGAGTCCGCGGCGTCGTATGGGGAGGGGTTGGCTGCGCTTTATCCGTGCATGTGGGGTTATTCGAGCCTTGGGCGGATATTGGCGGAGAACCCGCCCGCGGAGCCGAGATATCGGGCCTGGGTGAACACGTACGCGGATTCGGGGTTCGCGGCGCTGACCGTGCGGATCGCGCAGATGATCGACGAGGCGGAGCCGGACCCGGCGCGGGCGGAGGCGCTGTTCACCGAGGGGATGGCGCACGAGCTGGCCTTCTGGAACGTCCCGTAGCCGCCGTACGCTGGTGGCATGCCGGAACTTCCTGAAGTGGAGTCTCTCACCCACTTCCTGCGCGAGCGGGCCGTGGGACGTACGGTTCTCGGGGTCGACGTCGTGGCCATCCAGGCGCTCAAGACGTTCGACCCGCCTGTGACCGCGCTCGGCGGGCTGACCGTCACCGGCGTGTCGCGGCACGGCAAGTTCCTCGACCTCGACTGCGACGGCCTCCACCTGGTCATCCACCTGGCCAGGGCGGGGTGGCTGCGCTGGCGCGACGACCTCTCGGGCGCGAAGCCGGTGCGTCCTGGCAAGGGGCCGCTGGCGGTACGGGTCCGGCTGGCGCCCGACGACGAGGGGCTGGCGCCCGGGTTCGAGCTGACGGAGGCGGGGACGCAGAAGCGCCTCGCCGTCTATGTCACGAAAAATCCGCAGGAAATCCCCGGCATCGCCTCTCTCGGCCCCGACCCCCTCCACGAGTCCTTCACCGTCGACGCGCTCAAGCGCATCGTGAGCGGCAACCGCACCCAGATCAAGGGGCTGCTGCGCGACCAGAAGGTCATCGCGGGCATCGGGAACGCGTACTCGGACGAGGTGCTGCACGCGGCCAGGATGTCCCCGTTCAAGATCGCGTCGTCGTTGACGGACGCGCAGATCGCCGACCTGCACGAGGCCATCGTCACCACGTTGGGCGAGGCGGTGGAGCGGGCGCACGGGCTGGCGGCCAAGGACCTCAAGGCGGAGAAGAAGTCCGGGCTGCGCGTCCACAACCGTGCGGGGCAGCCGTGCGACGTGTGCGGTGACACGATCCGCGAGGTCTCCTTCGCCGACTCGTCCCTGCAGTACTGCCCCACCTGCCAGACCGGAGGCAAGCCGCTCGCGGACCGGCGCCTGTCCCGCCTGCTGAAATGAGCCGCGTTCCGGTTACTGCTCAGGAGGTCGGTTCTCTCTTGTAACCGGGACATGTTTTCGGCGAGCATGGGCACCGTGGAATCACACGATCACTGCGACAGCACGATGGACGACGACTACGACGTGCGTCAGTGGGACACGCGCGAGGACTGCGAGGTCCGTCAGATACTCGACCGCATCGCGGACAAGTGGTCGCTGCTCGTGATCGCGCTGCTCGACTGCCAGAGCCTGCGCTTCACCCAGCTCCGCCGCGAGATCGACGGCGTCAGCCAGCGCATGCTCAGCGTGACGCTGCGCCAGCTCGAGCGCGACGGCCTGGTCACCCGCACGGTCCACCCCGTCGTGCCGCCGAGGGTCGACTACGCGCTGACGCCGCTCGGCCGTACGCTCCACCAGACCATCAAGACGCTGGTCACCTGGACGGAGGAGCACCAGCAGGAGATCGCCGCCGCGCGTGCCGCTTATGACTCGAGGCGCGAGATGATGGAAGCATGACCGTTCCTGAGATCGAGGCCAGTGCAGTTCCCGACGATGCCTACCTGCTCGACGTCCGAGAGCAGGACGAGTGGGTCGCGGGGCACGCGCCTGAGGCAGTCCACATCCCCATGACCCAGATCCAGGGGCGGGTGGACGAGGTGCCCGGCGACCGCACGGTCTACGTCGTCTGCCGGGTGGGTGGCCGGTCCCTGCAGGTGGCGGCCTGGCTCAACCAGCTCGGGCGCGACGCGGTCAACGTCGGCGGCGGCATGCAGTCGTGGGAGTTCGCGCGCCGCCCGATGGTGAGCGAGACCGGGCAAACGCCCTTCGTGGCGTAAAAAGCTCAAAAAGCGGGCGTAAAGCCTCCCTGTGGCATTTCCGCCGCCACTGAGGCATGATGAGGGCGCCAACTTCAGATCGTCGCGGGAGCTCGGGGTTCGCCGGGCTGAGAGGGCAGCAGAGATCCGCTGCCGACCGCCTGAACCTGTCCGGGTAATGCCGGCGTAGGGAGTGTGCGATGACGCATGTCGCCGACGAAGTTCCCCTGACCCTCGAGGGCAGGCCGCCGAAGACCCTGGGCGTGCTCGACCAGGGTGCGCTCTGGGCGAACCTCGGCGTCAGCCTTCTGGGCTTCTCCGGGGCGCTGCTCCTGCTCGACCCGCTCGGCGGCGCCCCGCTCAGCCTGACCGCCGCGCTGGTGGCCGTCGTGGTGGGCAGCCTCGTCGGCACGGCCATGGTGGGCCTGTCCGCCGTCCCGGGCACGCGGACGGGGCAGCCCGCGATGGTGCTGCTGCGGGGGCTGTTCGGGGCGCGGATCTCGTACGTGCCCACGGTGCTGAACATCGTGCAGATGATCGGCTGGGGCGCGTTCGAGCTGTGGGTGATCGCCAAGGCCGCCGGCGCGATCTTCGGCGCGGTGCCGTACCAGGTGTGGGTGATCGCGGCAGGGGCGCTGACCACCGCGCTCACCATCTGGCCGCTCGGGTCGGTGCGGATCCTGCGGCGGTACGTCACCATCGGCGTGATCGTGTCGATGGTGTGGTTCGCCTGGTTCTTCCTGACCCGGGCGCCCGTGCACACCGGCGGGTCCTGGGCGGCGTTCGCCCCGGCCGTGGACTACGTGATCGCGCTGTCGGTGTCGTGGGTGCCGATGGCGGCGGACTTCGCCCGGCACTCCCGGTCGAGCGGGGCCGCGTTCACCGGCGTGGTCGGCGGGTACACGCTGGCGCAGGTGGCCTGCCTGGGGCTCGGCGTGTACGCGGTGGCCCTGGCGGGGGCGGACGCGGTGCAGGCCGACGGGACGTCGGTGTTCGGCCCGTTCGTCGCGGTGCCGTTGGGCGCGCTGTTCTTCGCGATCCTGGTGCTGCGCGAGACCGACCAGTCGTTCGCCAACGTCTACTCCACCACGCTCTCGCTGCAGAACCTGATGCCGCGCGTGGACCGGCGCATCTTCTCCACCGCCATCGGCGTGCTGACCGTCGCGATCGCCCTGTTCGTGGACGTCAACTCGTACGGGGCGTTCCTGGGCGTGATCGGGGCGGTGTTCGTGCCGATGTTCGCGGTGCTGGCCGTGGACTACTTCGTGCTCGGCGGCTCGCACAGCTGGAACACCGAGGAGCACGCGCCGTCGCGCTGGTCGAGGCTGGTGCCGTGGGCACTCGGCTTCGTGGCGTACTGGCTGACGACCTCCACGCCCACGCTCCCGCAGTGGGACGCCTACTGGCAGTCGGTCCGCGAGGCCATCGGCTTCACCCGGCAGTCGTGGATGAACGGGGCGCTCGGCGCGGCCGTCGTGGCCGCGCTGGTCACCCTGCTCATCGGCGTGTTGACGCGCGCTGCTCGACGTTGAGCAGGTGCTGCTTGGCCGCCGGGCCGCCCGCGTAGTCGCCGATCCCGCCGTCCTCGCGCACCACCCGGTGGCACGGCACGATCACGCACACGGGGTTGGAGGCCAGCGCGTTGCCGATCGCCCGCAGCGCGCGCGGTCTGCCGATGCTCGCGCCGATCTCCTCCAAGGTCGTCGTCGTGCCGTACGGGATCGCCATCGTCTTCTGCAGCACCGTGCGGGCGAACGGCGTGGCCAGCGTCAGGTTCACCGGTGTGGCGAACGCGCGCAGGCGGCCGGAGAAGTACGCGTCGAGCTCCCTGCGCACCGGGTCGAGCCGGCGGGCGTCCTGCCCGATGAAGCTGCCCACATGCCTGGTGAGCAGCTCGAACACATTGTTCTCCGGCTCGAAGCTGCACGCCACGATGCCCTTGGCCGTCACCGCGAGCACCAGCCTGCCGACGGCGCCGTCATAGGTGCCGAACGCGATGTCAGGGGGCGTCTCACCTCGATAGGTGCTGGAGGTCACGCGCAACAGGGCCTCAAGATCGCCACTCGACATGCGCCCACCCGTCCCCACCCACCGAGAATCACCGTGACCGCAGCGTATCGGACGGATCGCCCGACGGACCCACCTTGCCACGTGCACTATGGAGGAGTGGGGGACGAATGGGCCGGGAGTGACGACGAGATAGCTCGTGCTGCCCTCGCCAGTTCGCCCAACGCCGTCGTGGTCGTCGACCGGGACCAGAGCGTGCTGGTCTGGAACGAGGCTGCCGAGCGGCTGTTCGGGTGGACGGCGGAGGAGATGCTCGGGCGCCGGGCGCCGATCGTGCCCGGCGAGCTCACCGCCGAGCACAACGCCGTCCTGGAGCGCGTACGCACCGGCGGCCAGGTCTCGGTCCGGACCAAACGCCTGCGCGGCGACGGGACCGTTCTGGACGTCCGGGTCGACATCAGCGCGCTGCGCCTGGGCAGCGCCGTGGCCGGGTACGTCTGCGTCCACCATCTCGCGCGCGCCGACGAGCTGGCCAGGAACCGCATGGCCCGCAGGGCGCGGCTGGTGCGCAGGCTGACCGACGTGGTCGGCGACATCAACTCCGAACTTGAGCTCTCCGCCGTGCTCGACCGGATCTCGGCCAGCCTCACCGAGCTCACGGGGGCGGACGCGGGCGGGTTCGTGCTGATCGAGGGCGACCGGTTACGCCTGGTCAGCACGTACCAGCTGCCGGCCGCCATCAGGGGCACCACCACGGACCTTCGTACGAGTCTCGTGGACAAGCTCTTACGCACCGGCAAGACCGTCCTGCTGCAGTCGGACGAGCTGGACGACCTGGTGTGGGCCCGGCTGAAGGGCCTGCACACGATCGCGCTCGGCCTGGCCGCCGTCGGCGGGCGCCCCTACGGGGCCCTGTACGCGTTGTTCGCCGAGAGCACGCCAGGACACCTCGAGCTGGAGCTGCTGGAGCTGCTGGCCGGACACGCCGGCATCGCCGTCGGCAACGCGGTGGCCTACCAGGAGGCGGTGCGGCAGCGGGCGCACGAGCAGGCCGTCTTCGACGCCAGCGCCGACGGCATCGCGGTGCTCGACGAGGCCGGCCGCGTGGTGCGGTGGAACCCGGCCGCCGTCGAGCTCACCGCGTTCCCCGCCGAGGCCGTCATCGGCGGGCCACCGCCGTTCCCGCTGCCCAAGCCGGGCGAGAAGGTCACGTTCCAGATGGAGACCGGGCGGTGGCTGGACGTCGTGAGCGCGCGGATCGAGGAGACCGGCGAAGTGGTCATCGACTTCCGCGACGTGACCACGGCCAAGGAGCTCGAGGAGGCCAAGGACCTGTTCCTGGCCACGACCAGCCACGAGCTGCGTACGCCCATCACGATCGTGCGCGGGTTCGCCAGCACGCTCGACAGGCGCTGGGACAAGATGAGCGACCCCGAGCGCCGCTCGGCCGTCCACACGATCGCCGAGCGCGCCAGGTCGCTGGGTGAGCTCATGGACCACCTGCTGCTCGGCGCCAGGGCGGGGGCGGACGAGCTGAAGGTGCGCATCGAGGAGTTCGACCTGGCGGAACGGATCGACGCGGCCACCCTGGGGCTGCCCGCGCTGTCGGACAAGCACCGGGTCGAGGTGGACATCCACGACGGGCTGCCGTACGTGCTGGGTGACGCGCTGGCCACGGACATCGTCCTGGGGCAGCTGCTGGAGAACGCGTTCAAGTACTCGCCCGAGGGCGGACTGATCAGCGTGGCGGCCTGGCCGGAGGACGACAACGTCGTCGTGGTCGTGGATGACGAAGGCGTGGGTATCGCGCCGACTGACCGCGAGCGGATCTTTGAGAGGTTTGTCCAGGTGGACAGCGGGGACCGGAGAAGGTTTGGTGGAGTAGGGCTCGGTCTTTACATCGTCCGCAGCCTTGCGAGAGCCCAGGGCGGAGATGTGAGCGCCCATCCGCGACCGGAAGGGGGGACGAGAATGCGGCTCTTACTACGAGCTGTTTCCCCTATCCGATCCGACACACCGATGCGGTAACGAGGTGGTCACAGTTCCGCTGATCTATCGTCCAATGTGCACAAGCTGTGATCGAGATGCGGTTTCTGGGATCGAGTAACGGGGCATTTCGGTCGTACCGGGGAGTGTTCCCGCGGGGGGCACAGGGAACGGGGAGGTGGGTGTGTCAAGCGTGGTGCTGCTGCCGTACGCGCCGTCCAGCGTCGCCGTCGCCCGCCAGCGTCTGAGCAATGAGCTGCAGGACAGCGGGGTTTTTTTCCGCGGCGATCGACGATGCCGTGCTGGTGGTGAGCGAGCTGCTGAGCAACGCGCTTAGGCATGCGCACCCCCTGCCGTCGGGCATGGTCAGAGTGGCCTGGCTGCGGAGTGACGATCACCTCGAGGTGGCGGTGAGCGACGGGGGCGCGGCGACCGAGCCGCGGGCCGGCCGCCCGACCCTCTCATCGCTCGGGGGCCGGGGGCTCGGCATCGTGGAGTACGTGGCGGAGAGCTGGGGGGTCCGGCACGACGGCGACACGACGACGGTGTGGGCCATCCTGCCCGCTCCTCGAGCGTCGCTGAACGGGCAGGTCAAGGCCCTTAAAGAGGCCGGCTAGCGAGCACTGCCCGCTCGCCCGCGGCCCACGCCGTGGAGACCAGCAGGTAGAGCGCGCCCGCGAGCGGGAGCACCAGCGTGGCGAGCACGGAGCCGTACGGCATCCACGGCAGAAGCCTCCTCAGCCACTGCGGTTGATCTTCTGCAACTTTGATGTTTCGGGCGGAAAGCCACGCCACCGCTGCGACCAGCGCGATGACCATAACAAAGACCAAAACCGGCATGCTGACCAGACCGTAATTAGCTACCACGCCCGCCACCTGCTGCCCCAGGGGAGCCCCGAACAGGTCATGGCCCACCAGTGCGGTCGGATGCGTGGCCACCCGGTACATCAGCCACATGAACGGCAGCTGCGCCAGCATGGGCAGGTATCCGGCGAAGGGCGAGGTGCCTTCCTTGGCGAAGAGCGCGGACATCTCCCCGGACAGGCGCTCAGGGTTGCGCGCGTGGCGTTTCTGCAGCTCGCGCAGCTTGGGGGCGAGCCGTTCGCGGATCTTCATCGCGCGGTCCCTGCGTACGTTGAGCGGCAGCAGCATGAGCCGTACGGCCAGGGTGAACAGCACGATCCCGAGCGCGGCGCTGCCCCCGGACATGTTGACGACGAACGTGACAAGAGAATCGATCATGAGCCCTACTTCGAGTGTTCGAAAGGATCAGGGCTCACCCGTCGCGTTCGAGGAGCCCCGCTTGACGTCGAAGCGGGGCATGCTCAAGGAGCTCGTGGACGCGAGCGGCCTGCCGCGTCCGGGTCGCGCTGGCGCTGGAAGGCCGTGCGGCGCGCGTACGTCAGCGGAAAGCTCGCCGGCTCCCCACTGAGAACGGGCAGCAACATGGCTGCCCACGTGGCCAGCAGCAGGATCGCCATCATGGTGATCCCGATCAGCCACGGGTCGAAGAGGAAAGACGTCAACTCGACCGGGAGGACTTGCCCATCACGGTCACCACGAGGAAGACCAGGAAGGCGACCACACCGATGATCAGGGCGATTTTGAGCAGGCCCATCACCATCGGCAGCAAGAAGTTGAAGAGCACGAAGAGGCCCAGCAGGGTCCCTATGACGAGCATCACGACTCTACTCATGCAGCCACCGTACGTCCTCGGACCATGATCCGCGAGGCTTACGAACCAATGACGTCCATGACACTTCCCCGGGCCCTGGCCGTACCGTGAAGGCGTGAACACGCGCATCCTGGTCGTCGATGATGATCCGACCGTCTCCGAGGTCGTCGCGCGCTATCTGGAGCGTGACGGGCACGACGTCGAATGCGTCGGCGACGGCGTGGAGGCGCTGCGCAGGGCGCTGGCCGACCCGCCCGATCTCATGGTGCTCGACCTGATGCTGCCCAAGATCGACGGGCTGCAGGTGTGCAGGAAGCTCCGGGAGCGCTGGCCCGTACCCGTGATCATGCTGACCGCGCTCGGCGAGGAGATCGACCGGGTGGTGGGGCTGGAGACGGGGGCCGACGACTACGTGGTCAAGCCGTTCAGCCCGCGCGAGCTGGCGCTGCGCGTGCAGTCCGTGCTGCGGCGGGCCCGCGGGGCCTCCGTCACCGGTGGCACCGGCGTGCTGCGGGACGGGGACCTGGTGGTGGACGTGGGGGCTCATGAGGTACGCCTGCGGGGTGACGAGGTGATGCTGACGGCCCGGGAGTTCGATCTGCTCACCTACCTCATGCGCAATCCGCGGCAGGCCTTCAGCCGCTCCGCGCTGCTGAACCAGGTGTGGGGGTGGTCGTTCGGCGACTCATCCACCGTGACCGTGCACGTCCGGCGGCTGCGGGAGAAGATCGAGCAGGATCCGACCGAGCCGCAGAGGATCGTCACGGTGTGGGGGGTCGGCTACCGGTACGAGCCGACGGAGGGCGGCACCTGATGGTGCGCTCCGGCGAGCTGCTCATGGTCGTGGCCGTCACCGCGGGGCTCGGCCTGGTGATCGCGCTGCTCGGCATCGGGGTGATGTGGCGCCTGCGCACCCGGTCCATCGGGGTGATGCTGGCCGTGGTCGTGGTGGTCGCCGTGGCGGCGACGCTGGCCGGGGTCGTGGCCATCATCATGAAGATGATCATCGGCGGGGGCGTCAAGGACTTCGTGCTGAGCGTGGTGGCCGTGGGTGGGCTGGTCGGGCTCGGAGTCGCGTTCGTGCTGGCCAGGCGGGTGGTCGGGGAGAGCAGGAGGCTGGTGTCCGCCGTGCGGGCCGTGCCGTTCGAGGCGCCGCGGGGGCTGCCGGCCGAGCTCCAGACCATCGCCAACACCCTGGAGGAGGCGTACGCGCGGGAGCGGGCGCTGGAAGGGGCGCGGCGGGAGCTCGTCGCCTGGGTGAGCCACGACCTGCGTACGCCGCTGGCCGGGATGCGGGCGATGGTCGAGGCGCTGCAGGACGGGGTGGTGTCGGACCCGCCGACGGTCGCGCGCTACCACGCGCAGATCAAGCTGGAGGTGGAGCGGCTCTCGGCGATGGTGGACGACCTGTTCGAGCTGTCGCGGATCCACGCGGGGGCGCTGCGGCTCTCCCGGTCGCGCATCGGGCTGGCCGACCTCGTGGCCGACACGCTCGCCGGG
The DNA here is from genome assembly GCF_039535785.1 of Nonomuraea helvata. Lineage (NCBI taxonomy): Bacteria > Bacillati > Actinomycetota > Actinomycetes > Streptosporangiales > Streptosporangiaceae > Nonomuraea > Nonomuraea helvata. The sequence continues at coordinate 1,597,695 of NZ_BAAAXV010000009.1, read as the reverse complement.
GCCGAGCCGCTCGCCAGGGCCAAGGGCGTGGTGCTCACGGCAGAGGCGTCGGAGTCCGTGCCGGTGGAGGCCGACGCGGGGGCGCTGGGCCGTGCGCTGGGGAATCTCGTGGTCAACGCCATCCGGCACACGCCGTCGGACCGGACCGTGGTGCTGCGGGCCGGGGTGGATGACGAGGGGATGGCCTGTCTGTCGGTCGCTGATTGCTGTGGGGGGATTCCTGAGGAGGACCTGACTCGGGTGTTCGAGGTGGCCTTCCGGGGGGAGGCGGCCCGTAGTCCTGCCGCCGGCGGCGGGGCGGGGCTGGGGCTGGCCATCGCGCAAGGGATCGTGGAGGCGCACGACGGGGTGATCGGGGTGGTCAACGACGGGCCGGGCTGCCGGTTCGAGATCCGGCTCCCGCCGGTCGTCGGTTGACCTCCTGGATCGCCCCGTCTCAGGCGCTTTCGGGAAGTGTCGTTCCGGGTGGTGGTGGCGCGTCCGCCGAGTCCCTGGGGACGCCGAACGACTCCAACATCGCTCGAAATGTCGGGCAAGGCCAGCGCCACATGCAGCTCCGGCACCGCAGGATCGGGTTGGCGGTGTCGCTGGTGATGCCCCCCGCGTCCCTCGGCTGATGGAGATCCAGCAGCCTCAGCCCGAGCTCCGAGAACCTGAGCAGATCACTGCGGGCGCCCGACAGGAAGTCGAGGTCCTCGACCGCGAGCCGGGTGCGGATGGGGACGTAGCCTTCGCGGTTGACCAGGCCGCGGAGGCGTTCCGCTTCTTCATGCCATGACGTGGCCTTCTCCGTGCGGATGAGGATGGCCTCCAGGCTCTCCCGGAGCCCTTGGCGCTGGGGGTCTTCAGGTTTGTCTGTTTTCATCGATGCGGGGCCCGTCTGTCCTGCCCCAGCCCCTCCCTCTCCATGAGGCTGTGCTGGTTCTGGTATCACGCTGTCAAGCTTCGCGTACTCTCCGTTTCCATGGAGCCCAAACGGAGGACAAAAACCTGTGGTTCCCCTATCGGCGTGAGAACGTGACCGGAAGCCTCCGCGCCGCTAGCCTGCCCATGTGGAGCTCAAGGTCTCGACTCGATCACATGCCGGGTCAGCACTCGTTGCCATCACCGGAGAAATCGACCTGTACACGGCGCCTCACCTGCAGACCGAGTTCACTCGGCTGTTGAAGGAGGGGCCCAGCCGGGTGGTCATCGACATGTCCGCCGTGGATTTCTGCGACTCCACGGGGATGAACGTGCTGCTGTCGGCGCTCAAACGGATGAAGGAGCAGGGAGGGACGCTCGAGGTGGCCGCCCCGCGTCCTGCCGTACGCAAGATTCTGCAGGTCACCGGGCTCGACTCGGTGTTCACCGTGCATGACGAGGTGCCGCAGGAGTTCCTCATCACCGAGGGATCGTGACGGTATCCGTGCGCGGGCGGCGCGTCGTCGCGCCTCCCGGCCGGTGGCGTGCCGCGCAGGGGCACGGATGTCGGCTACGGTGGCGATGGTGACCTGGCCAGGGCCGCCGGTGCTCATCGCCCCGCGCGCGGGGCGATGGCAGCGGTGCTCGGGCAGGGCCGTGTTCGGGGTCGGCCATGGTGCCAGGCCATGGTGCTCGGCTTCGGGAGGGTGTGGTGTGCGGAGGTGATGCTCGGTGAGCAGTGGCGGTGACACAGCGGTGATCATCCCGGCCGTCAACGAAGCCGACCGCATCGCGGCCACCGTCGCGGCCGCCGCGGATCTGCCCGGCGTGGATCTGGTCGTGGTCGTGGACGACGGCTCGACCGACCAGACCGGCAGGGTGGCGCGCGCGGCAGGAGCCCGGGTGGTGCGTCACAGCCGCAACAAGGGCAAGGCCGCCGCGATGGAGACAGGAGCGGAGGCGGTCCGCCTCCTCGACGAGGACCGCAGCCCTCGCCACCTGCTCTTCCTGGACGCCGACCTGGGCGCGACGGCCGGCGCCGCCGCGCCTCTCATCGAGCCCGTACGCGCGTCCAAGGCCGACATGACCGTCGCGGTCTTCACGACGAGGGTGAAGCTGGGCGGCCACGGCTTAGTCGTACGCCTGTCGAAGGAGGGCATCCGCCGCGCCACCGGCTTCGATCCGGCGCAGCCCCTCAACGGTCAGCGCTGCCTCACCAGAGCCGCCTTCGAGGCGGCGCGCCCGCTGGCGCACGGGTTCGGGGTGGAGACGGCCATGACGATCGACCTGCTGCGCAAGAGGTTCCGGGTGGTCGAGGTCGAGGTCGAGATGGCGCACCGCGCCACGGGGACGGACTGGCGCGCACAGCTCCATCGAGCCAGACAACTTCGGGACGTGGCGCTCGCCCTGGCCACCAGAGACCCGCTTGTCGTCCAAAATCTCGACAAACTCCGCCTCAATCGCTGACCATCTCCACACCTTTCAACCGTCGATCTGATCATCCGGGCTGTGCGGCGCGGGGCCGCGGCGTTATCCACAGCCACGCCTCGCCCGTCCAAGGCCGCCCTGCGAGTGTGCTGGAATTTGCCGGTGACTTCGGAGAAGCGGCACGACAAGGCACGAGGCCGGCTCGCGGGGGCGGCCACGGCGGCGATCGGCGCCTCGATCCTGCTGACGATCACCATAGGCCTGCTGGGCCCCTCGCCGATGGTTCCCGCGTTGACCGGCCCGGACCGGCACCCGCCGTTCTCTCTGGACGTCCACCCCGAGCCCCACCTGGTGATCGCCCTCGCCGCGAGCGCGCTCATCCTGGGCGGCCTCGGTCTTCTGACCGCCCTCGCCTTGATCCGCACCCCTGACCCAGGGCTTCTCGGCTCAAGGAGCGGCGTGTGGAGTCATCGGCTGGTGCCCAGCGCCCGCATCCTCGTGCTCACGGGCTGCGTGACCGCCGCGATCCTCGCGTTCCTGCCTCCCTCCGGCTCCGGCGACCACCTCAACTACGCCGCCTACGGGCGCATGGTGACGCTCGGCCTGAGCCCGTACACCCATGGGGCGGTCGACCTGCCGGGCGACCCCATCGCCGACGCGGTCGAGGATCCGTGGCGTGAGGAGCCGAGCGTGTACGGCCCCGTGGCAACGGCTCTGCAAGCCATGGCGAGCTGGATCGGCGGCGACTCGCTCCGCCTGACGATATTCGTGCTGGCCCTGTTCAACGCCGCCGCGTTCATCGTGACGGGCCTCCTCATAGATCGCTTCACCCGAGACGACTCGATCAGGCGGCTGCGGGGCGCTCTCCTGTGGACAGCCAACCCGCTCCTGCTCTACCAGCTGGTGGCGGGCATGCATGTCGACACCCTCGCCATCGCCTGCATGGTCGCCGCCCTCCTGGCCAGAAGCCGCCCCATGGGCTCCGGTCTCCTGCTGGGGCTAGGCGTGGCGATCAAGGTCAACGCCGGCCTGGTGGCGCTCGGCCCGGCCTGGGAGCTACGACGACGACCCGGCCGCCTGGCTCTCATGGCGGCGTGCGCGCTCGTGGTGGTGGTCGCCGGGTACGCGATCGTCGGCCCGGAGGCGATCGCCCCGGTGACCCGCACCAGCAAGTCGATCTCCCACGTCTCGTTCTGGAAGCTGGTCCAGGGCTGGTTCCAGGCCGTCGTGGGCACCGGCAGCGCTTACCGGGCGGAGATCCAGATCGGTTCCCTCCTTGTTCTCATACTCGTCGCCTGGTCCCTGCTCCGCCTGGCCTCACGACGCCCGGACGGGCTCGCGGCGAGCGCGCCGGGAATCGAGTCGGCCGGGGAGGGCAGCCACACTGCTCCAACGCTGGGACGCGCCGCCGCGGCGGGGCGCGGTCCTGGCGATGCCGTGCAGGGCGAGGTGGATCACCATGCAGCGGGCGGGGGAGGCGGCTCCCGGAGGACCGGTGGGCTTGCGGCGCCGGTTGTCGCGGTGGGGCTGGTGGTGGCCTACCTGTTCGCCACGCCGTACATCCTGCCCTGGTACGACGGCCTGGCGCTCGGCCTGCTGGCGCTGGTGGGGGCCTCCGCGCTGGACGGGTTCGTGGTCGCGCACCTGCTGGTCCTGTCGCTCGCGTACCTCCCGGCGAGGGTGGTGGGGCCGCCACAGGACCTCGACTGGCTCAGGACCGTGCTCAGGCCTCAGCTCGCGTGGGCGCTGCTTGCTCTGACGGCGGGGCTGATCCTGTGGGCCTGGCGAGCTGCAGGGCACGGACGCAGGCCGCCAGCGTCAGAGGCACGGCCACCGTCAGGGCCATAGCGGGGATGGCGATGCCGGAGTCGTTCATCAGGAAGCCGACGAAGGCACATGTGAGAGCGCCGAAAAGGCCCGCGCGGAGCGTCGGGGCCAGGTGGTACGCCTGGCTGAGGGCCGAGACGCCCCAGCGCGACGGACGGGCGAGCACCAGGAAGAGGAAGGCCAGCGCGACCAGCGAGAGGAGGGTCAGTGACCAGTTCCCGACGGTTACGCCGATCATGGCACTGAACTTGCGCCAGACGACGGTCCACGCCTGGCCGTCGATGATCTGCTGGACGAAGTTGCCCAGGTGGGTCCGCTGGTCATCGGGACGCAGCCAGTCGACGACGGAGAGCGTGCCCACGAGCCCGGCCCCCACCAGGCCGACGAGCAGCAGCCTCAGCACCGACACGCGCCTGCCGGAGAGCAGTATGAGGAAGACCGCCAGGCCGATCACGAACGCCGGGACACCGCCGAAGTCCGCCCCCCACGAAGGCCATCCATCAGCGAAGACCGCGATCCCTCCGTACACGGCGCACACCCCGACGACCACGGTCCTGGACACGCCCCGGCCGAGCAGCCACTGCGACACCCCGGCCAGCCCGAGGATGGTGCCGGTGGCGTAGACGGCGAAGGCGATGTTGCTGAAGCCGTAGAACCGTCCTCCGGTCACGGGCTCGTAGCCGGTCACGGCGTTCACCTGGAGCTTGGAGCCGGTCATGACGTCGATGAGGAGGGCCAGGGAGGTCACGGCGGCGACCACGGTGAGCGGGCCCAGCACGTGAGCCCGCCAGGGGCCGGCGAAGGCCAGGGCGGTGAACAGACCGGCGATGGCCACGATCGTCACGATCACCGACAGCATCGGCACCGGCAGCGTCCACCACGGCACCAGCTGGGCCAGGAATGTGGAGATGGCGATGGAGCCGCTGATCACCGCCACGATCTGGACGGCTTTGAGAAGCTTGGAGGTCTCCGCGAAGTCGGCGGGCAGAGTCGCTCCAGTGCTGGTGCCAGGGGAGGTGGCACGGGACGCCGAGTCGGCCGTTTCCGGGCGGTTCGGGGAGCGGCGGCGGCGGAGGGCCAGGGCGGCGAGAGCGTAGAAGAGGAGCTGGACCGTCACCAGGACGGTGAAGAACGGTCCGCGGACCTCCCGCAGCACCTGGCTGGCGAGGTCGCCGTCCGCCAGCCCCGACACCGTGTCGCCCGGTGTGGCGGAGGCGGTGCCGTCGGGTTGCCAGGGACGGCCGACCACCTGGCGCGGGACGGGAAGGCCGAGGAGCTGGATGGTGGTGGCGGTGAGGTCGGTGATCGTGACCAGAGCGTCCTGGCGGGTGGAGGTGGCGGTCAGATAGCCGTGGCCGTACGGCCGGCCGTTCGGGGACTTGGCGATCGCCACGTGGAGGTGGGCGTTCGGGGTCACGTCAGAGACGCCTGCCACCAGGACGGTGGTGTCGGAAGGCAGCTTGGCGAGCAGGGCGCCGACCTGCTGGTCCGCTCGGGCTGCGGCTGCCTGGCGGTCGGCGGTCGGCAGCGGGGTGGGGACGCCGTACTCGTCCAGGGGCTGCCTGGCCCAGGCGGTGGCCAGGTCGGCGGCCTCCATGATGATCAGGTTGTACGGGTCCAGGGCGCCGATGGAGTCGACAGCGTCGACGGCGGGGACGTATTTGGCAATATTTCCGGACTTGTCGGCGGCAGCGATCGCGGCGCCCGGGCCTACGGCGGCGACCTTGCCCCCGTTGTCCGCCACCGACTGGCCCAGGGTGCCGAGCTGGGCGTCGTAGCCGGTTTCGGCTTGGTACGCGGTCAGGGCCTGCCAGTTCGGGATCCTGGCGCCCTCTCCCGTGGGTTGTGGGACCGGGGGCTGAGGGCAGCCCTTGCCTGCGGCGCCCGCTCGCTGGCCTGCTGAGATGGTCAGCCAGCCCGCTGTGGGGCAGGTGGTGCCGCGGTCCGGGGGCGGCACGGCACGCGTCGAGAGAGAGCCTGAGGCGCCCTGGCCGACGAGGGCCCACAGGTGGGGGGTTCGTGACGCGTCCAGGTCGCTCCATTCGAGACCGGGTACGCCGATGAGGGCGACCCGAGCCGCCTGGGCGACCGGCTCTTTCCTGGCGATTCGGAGGGCCGCGGGGGCTGGTGCGCGTGTGTGGAGATCAGTGCTGGTGGCCCTGGTGAGAGGGGCGGCGGCGGCCGTCGAGGAGAGGAGGCAGGTCGCCGCGGCCATGCTGAGGATGAGCGCGGCGAAGGTCCGTCGGCTCGTCCGGGCGGCGAGGGCGCGCCTGATTGCCCGGGTCGCGAGAGCCCGTGCGCGCGTCAGAACGTCGAGGACGTGCTTCGGCGTTGGCGCATGTGGCATGGACGGAACCCCCAGTGATTGCCCCTCGATCAATAACAGCCACGGTAACGTGCCACATCGTGACAAGTGGCGAGGTACGCGTGATGCGGCGGCAGTGGTGGGCGTGGGCGGTCGCGGGGCTCGTGGTCGCCGCGGCCGCCGTGCCCCTGGTGCACATGTGGCTCACCAATCCCGACGATCAACGCCTGGTCGACCTCGACGTTTACCGTACCGGCGGGCAGATGCTGCTCGAGGGCCGGCCGGTGTACGAGTACGTCACGCCGGCCCCGCAGCTGCTGCCGTTCACCTATCCTCCCATCGCGGCGATGATGGCCGTGGCGCTGGCCGAGATGTCCTGGGGGACGGCCCAGTGGGTGTGGACGGCCGGGATCTTCGTGGCGCTGGCCGTGACCGTGGGGTTCTCGTTCAGGGAGGTCCTGCGAGGAGAGGCGCTGCGGAAGTACGTGCCGTGGGCGTTCGCGGCGCTCATGGTGGCCTGCACCTACCTGATGCCGATCAGGGACCAGGTGCGGTTCGGGCAGGTGGACATCCTGCTGGTCGCGCTCTGCGCGGCCGACTGCCTGGCGAAGAAGCCTTGGTGGCCGCGGGGGTTCCTGATCGGTCTCGCCACGGCCGTGAAGCTCACGCCGGGCGTCTTCCTGATCTACCTGCTGCTCACGCGGCAGTGGCGGACGTTCTCCATGGCGGCTTTCACGGCGGCGCTGCTGACGTTGCTGCCGTTCGCGGTCATCCCGCGGGACGCGGCCGACTTCTGGTTCTGGGCGCTGCTCGATCCCGGCCGCGTCGGCGCGAACGAGGCCACCACGAACCAGTCCATCCGCGGCATGCTGCTCCGCCTCTACCTGCCCGATCCGGCGACGTCCCTGATCTGGATCGTGGTGGTGGCCGCGGTCGCGTGGTACGGGTTCCGCGGCGCGCGGGACGCGTACAGGGCGAACGACCAGTTGACCGCGGTCGCGCTGACGGGGCTGATGGCCGTGCTGCTCTCGCCGGTCGCCTGGATCCACCATCTGGCCTGGGTGGTCGTGGTGCTCGCCGCGATCGTCGGGGACGGGCGGGACCCGGTCAGGCTGCGGGTGGCGGCGGGCGTGTGGCTCTTCTACGTCGTCCCCGTCCCTTGGTGGGGGGTCTCGTTGAAGGCGGCCGACATCCCGGGGGTCAGCCTGGTGCTGGGGAAGATCGTCCAGAACGGGTTCGGGCTGGGGGCGCTGGCTCTCGTGTGGTTGTTGGCGACCTGGTTGCCGAAACGGCGCGAGATCGCATGACCGAACCATTACCCTCTGTGCCGTGCTCGTTACCACATGGGTGATCGTGGGCGTCATCGCCGGGGTCAGCGGCGTGTTCATCGGGTATAGGGCGCTCCGGCAGGCCAGAGCGGCCGTGGAGGACTGCCAGCGGATGCTCGCCCGGCAGATCAGCGAGGGCATGGGCGACCTCAAGGCCATCAGGGACGTGGCCGTCTGCCGGTACGACGCGCTCTCCGAGATGACGGGGCGGCTGTCGTTCTCCGTGGCGATGATCAACGGCCTCGGCGACGGCATCGTGCTGACCTCGATCAACGGGCGGAGCGAGACCCGTACGTACATCCGCCCTGTGGTCGGCGGGAAAGGGCGGGAGCCGCTGTCGCCCGAGGAGGAAGAGGCGGTGCGGGCGGCCAGGCTGGGGCTCGGGCCGATGATCGCGTCACGGGCCTCAGAGGTGCTGTAGACACACCCCGAAGGGGCGCATGGGCGGTCCACCTGCGGATACTCTTGATGCATGCCCAGACTCGCCTATCTCGGACCGGAAGGCACCTTCACCGAAGAGGCCCTGCGGCTCCTCGACCCGACGGCCGAGCGTCTGCCCTGCGCGTCCGTGAGCGCCGTGCTCAACGCCGCGCGCGCCGGCGACGCCGACGGCGCCGTCGTCCCGCTGGAGAACTCCATCGAGGGCGCGATCACCTCGACGCTCGACGAGTTCGCCTGGGGCGAGCCGTTGCTGATCACGGCCGAGCTGCTGCTGCCGGTGCAGTTCTCGCTGCTGGCCCGGCCCGGCACCGGGATCCCCCACATCAAGCGGGTCTACACGCATCCCGCGGCCATCACGCAGTGCCGCGCCTACGTCGCGCGCGAGCTGCCCGAAGCCGTCGTGGTGGCCGCCCCTTCGACCGCGGCGGCGGCGCAGGAGGTGTCGCTGCCCGGCTCGCCGTACGACGCCGCCATCGCCGCCCGCATCGCGGGGGAGCACTACGGGCTGGTGCAGCTGGCCGCCGACATCGGCGACAGGTCCGACACCGTGACCAGGTTCATCAAGGTGAGCCGGCCGGGTGGTCCGCTGCCCGAGCCGACCGGCTCCGACCGCACCACGCTGGTCGTCTTCCTCGCCGACGACCACCCGGGCGCGCTGCTGGAGATGCTGACGGAGTTCTCCGTGCGCGGGGTCAACCTGACGCGCATCGAGTCGCGGCCCACCGGTGACGGCATCGGGCGCTACTTCTTCCACTTCGACTTCGAGGGCCACATCGCCGACGCCCGGGTCGGTGAGGCCATCGCCGGGCTGCACCGCATCTGCGGCGAGGTGCGCTTCCTCGGCAGTTACCCGCGGGCCGACGGGATCGCGCCGCAGATCAAGCGGGGCACGTCCGACCCCGAGTTCGCCGAGGCGGGCGACTGGCTCGCGCGTATCCGGGCAGGCCAGGTCTGAGAGCCGGGCAAGCATCCGCGTGTACGCGGTAATCCGGGGGCGAGGAGCCACCGCGCGCCGGTAGCCTTTGGCTTGTGATTGACCTGCGTACCCTTCGTGAGGATCCCGACCGGCTACGGGCGTCGCAGCGTGCCCGCGGTGAGGACGACTCCGTCGTCGACACGCTGCTCGACCTCGACGAGCGCCGCCGATCCGCGCTGACCGCGTTCGAGTCCATGCGCGCCGAGCAGAAGAGCATGGGCAAGTCGGTCTCCAAGGCGCAGGGCGAGGAGAAGGCCGCGCTGCTCCAGCGCGCCAAGGACCTCGCGAGCCAGGTCAAGGCCGCGGAGGCGGAGGCGGAGAAGCTCGGGACCGAGCTCGACGAGCTCCTGCAGACGGTGCCCAACATCGTCGAGGAGGGCGCGCCGGAGGGCGGCGAGGACGACTACGTCGTGCTCGAGACCCACGGTGAGCCGAGGACGTTCGACTTCGAGCCCAAGGACCACCTGGAGCTGGGCGAGGCGCTCGGCGCCATCGACATGGAGCGGGGCGCCAAGGTGTCCGGCTCGCGGTTCTTCTTCCTCAAGGGCGTCGGCGCCCGCCTGCAGCTCGGCCTGCTCAACATGGCCATGCAGCAGGCGATCGAGGCCGGGTTCACGCCGATGATCACGCCGGTGCTCGTCAAGCCGGAGACCATGCAGGGCACCGGCTTCCACGTGGCCCACGACAAGGAGATCTACCGCCTCCCCGAGGACGACCTCTACCTCGTCGGCACGTCGGAGGTGGCGCTGGCCGGATACCACGCCCAGGAGATCCTGGACGGCGGTGACCTGCCGCTGCGCTACGCGGGCTGGTCGTCCTGCTTCCGCCGCGAGGCCGGCTCGTACGGCAAGGACACCAGGGGCATCATCCGGGTCCACCAGTTCGACAAGGTCGAGATGTTCTCCTACGTGCGCCCCGAGGACGCCCACGAGGAGCACCTGCGCCTGCTCGCCTGGGAGAAGGAGATGCTGGCCAAGATCGAGGTCCCGTACCGGATCATCGACACGGCGGCGGGCGACCTCGGCATGTCGGCCGCCCGCAAGTTCGACTGCGAGGCGTGGATCCCCACCCAGGGCCGCTACCGCGAGCTGACCTCGACCTCCAACTGCACGGAGTTCCAGGCGCGCCGGCTCGCCGTCCGCTACCGCGACAAGGACGGCAAGCCGCAGCACCTGGCCACGCTCAATGGCACCCTGGCCACGACCCGCTGGATCGTCGCGATCCTGGAGAACCACCAGCAGGCCGACGGCTCCGTGGTGGTTCCCGAGGCGCTGCGACCCTACGTGGGCCTCGACGTGCTGGAGCCGTCCAAGTAGGCGCGGCGGGCGTCGTTCCTGATGAGGACGGCGCCCCCCGCCAGCACCAGGGCGGTCAGCACCACGGCCAGGACGACGGCCGCCCAGTACGGGCCCGGGGTGCCCTCCGACCAGCCGTAGAAGGGCGTGTAGACGGTCGCGAACACGAGCGGCGCGGCCAGCACCCCGACGGCGGCGGGCACGGGCCGGACCTGGCCGACGATCGCCAGCACGAGGCAGACCACGCTGCCCGCCAGGGTCGCCAGCCCGCCGATGAGCGTCAGGACGGGCGCCATGTTCGTGCTCATCGACCACGTCCCCGACCAGCCTGTGAGAACGGCGAGCACGCCCAGGGAGGCGGCCACCGCGAAGCCGAGATAGGCGCGGGTGAACTGCCGCAGCCCCGCTCCGGCGCCGCCGAACAGCATGCAGGCGGCCAGGAAGAGCGCGACGTTGCGCTCCGGGGACAGGTCCACCGCGTCGATCTCGAAATCGCCCGGCCAGCCGACCCGGCGCCACTCACCGGACACGTCGCGGACCAGGATGCCGTCGAGGCCGTTCGCGACGACCACGACGTGTCCGCCCGGGCGGGCCTGCACGGCCAGCGCCATCGAGGCTCGCGCGTCCTTGCGGGAGTAGCGCCTGTCGAGTCGGTCGCGGTCGTCGCCGGTCAGCGCCCACGACGGTGCCCACGTCTTGCCGCCGTCGTCGGACTGCTCGACGGCCATCCGGCCGGCCACCACCCGGTAGCACCGTGTCGCCTGCATGGGCACGCAGGCGGCGCTCTGGAGCGGATGTCGCTCCTTCTCGTTCCAGGTGTTCCCCTCCGACCAGGTGACCCCGCCGTCCTCGGAGATCCGCGCGTCGCCGTCCCGTACATGGACGACGATCCGGGCACCGTCCACCTCGACGGAGCGGGCGGTGGGCGAGGGCGCGGCCGAGGTGGCGGTCACCGCCAGCACGGCCAGCGGCATCGTGACGATCAGCCGCCACCGCGCGGAGGGCGCCCGCAGGCTGCGGTGGCGGACCCACCAGGCCAGGGCGAGCGCGGGAAGGGCGAGGAGGTCCGTAGGATCGGCCAGGACGCGCGATGGGCCCGAGACGAGGGTCCAGACATGGGAGGCGAGCTCAGCGCCCGTCTCCGTGCTTTTCACGAGCGCGAAGAGCACTCCGGTCAGTACGGTGGCCGCCAGGTCGGCCCGCCGCCCGAAGAGCAGCGCCACCAGCGCGGGTGCCACGACAAGGCCCGCGACGTCACTGAGCTTGCCCGTGAGGAACCCGGGCCAGGCCTGCTTGAGCAGGTGGTCGTTGACCAAGAGCACGAAAACCCCGGCAACGGTCACGGGGTGACATAACCAGGCGTACCTCATGTAGAGGTGGATGGCCGGGAAGCGGAGAAGGTTCGCGGCCGTGACCAACCTGGAACAAGCAAAAGACCGAGGCCCGCTGGAAGCGAACCCCGGCCTCTCTAGCTGCTACAGGTCAGATGGCTCGGACCTGAGAGGCCTGCGGCCCCTTCTGGCCCTGCGTGATCTCGAACTCGACCCGCTGGCCGTCTTCAAGGCTGCGGTAGCCGTTGCCGACGATCTCAGAGAAGTGCACGAACACGTCCGGCGCACCGCCGTCCGGGGCGATGAAGCCGAAGCCCTTCTCAGCGTTGAACCACTTGACGGTTCCCTGAGCCATAAAAGCTCTCCCTCAGGATGTGAATCTATGGGACCCACACCTCGTGGGTCCCGGTGTGTCGTACAGCAAGCACCCGGGGTGGCTCAGACAAAGTCATGCTGGTTTTCACTACGGGATCAGCTAATACAACGCCATCACATCTAACACCATTCTGGAGCGTTGGTGTTCCCGTACCTACAAAGATTTCTGTCAGACGGCATCACCGGGCAAACTGGAACCTGTTATGCAGAGCCTTCCCACACCCCGCCTAGTGGCCACCGACCTCGACGGGACCGCGTTGCGCACCGACGGAACCGTGTCTCCCCGCACGGCTGCTGCCTTCGGCAAAGTCGAGGAATCGGGAGCCATGCTCGTGTTCGTGACGGGGCGGCCGCCCCGGTGGATGGGTGAGGTCGCGGGTGCCGTACGTCACCGTGGGCTCGCAATCTGTGCGAACGGGGCGCTGATCTACGATCTTCATACCGAACGGATAGTGGAATCTCACCTGATCACGGTGGACGTGCTCCAGGAAGTCGTGGATCAGCTAAGAGCGAACGTGTCCGATCTCGCATTTTCGGTCGAGTATGAAGTGGGTTTTGCGCATGAGTCCGATTTCCTGCTCGGCGGCCTGGACAAGGAGGCCCGAGCGGTACGTGTCGACTCCGTGACCATGCGTCCATGCGTGAAGCTGCTCGCCCTGCACCCCGTCATGGGCCCGGACGAGTTGCAGGCCGCCGTGCACGAGCTGGTCGGCCATCTGGTGACCGCGACCCACTCCAGCCGCAGGGGCCTGATCGAGATGAGCGCTCAGGGCGTGACGAAGGCGTCGGCCCTGGCGGCCTTCGCCGGGCAGCACGAGATCAAGCCCTCGGAGTCGATCGCGTTCGGTGACATGCCGAACGACCTGCCCATGCTGAGCTGGGCAGGCACGTCGTACGCGGTCGCGAACGCGCATCCCGACGTGCTGGCGGCGGTCGACCATGTGACCGCGGCCAACGACGAGGACGGCGTCGCCCAGGTGATCGAGCGGCTCTATCGGTAGCTGCGTTCAGCAGCTACCGATAGCAGGCGCTTGCGCCGCTACCGGTAGCCCGGCTCCCCCTACAGGTAGGGGCCTGACCCGCCGGGCGGCCGGTGCTGGTCATCGCCCTGCGGCACGCCGGGCAGCGCTCTGCGCATCTGCTCCAACTGGGCACGGGCGGCCATCTGCTGCGCGAACAGCGTGGTCTGGATGCCGTGGAACAACCCTTCGAGCCAACCGACCAGCTGGGCATGCGCGATGCGCAGCTCCGCCTCGCTCGGTGGCGCGCCGTTCTCCTCCGTGAACGGCAGCGACAGGCGCTCCAGCTCGTCGACCAACTCCGGTGCCAGGCCGTCCTCGAGCTCCTTGATGGAGGACTCGTGGATCTCCTTCAACCGCTTGCGGCTGGCCTCGTCGAGGGGAGCCGCACGGACCTCGTCGAGGAGCTGCCTGATCATGCTGCCGATGCGCATCACCTTGGCGGGCTGCTCGACCAGGTTCGTGACCGATCGATCATCTTCACCGCTATCGCCCTGACCTTGGAAGTCAGGGCCCACCACCACGATGTGGGGGGTGTTGTTGTCCTCAGCATTCATAACACTCACCGTACTAGCAGGATCTTGCCGACGTGCTCCCCCGAATCCAACATTCGGTGCGCTTGAGCGGCATCCCGCATCGGCACTTCCGCGTGCACCACAGGGCGCACCGCTCCCGCGCCGACCAGGGGCCAGACATTCTCCACGACACTACGGACGATGGCGCCCTTCTCGTCTGCGGAACGCGAGCGGAGCGTCGTGCCGTGGACGGCGGCGCGCTTGGCGAGCAGCGTCCCCAGGTCGAGCTCGGCCTTGCGGCCGCCCTGCAGCCCGATGATCACCAGCCGGCCGCCGGTGCGCAGCGCGCGGACGTTTCCCGCCAGGTATTTCGCCCCCATGATGTCGAGGATCACGTCGGCCTGCACCTTGTCGGCGAAGTCCTCCTCGCGGTAGTTGACGACCTCGTCCGCGCCGAGCTCCCTGACCCGCTCTCCCTTGGCCGCGCTGCCGACGGTCGCGACGACGTACGAGCCGAGCGCCTTGGCCAGCTGCACCGCGAACGTGCCGATCCCGCTGGCGCCGCCGTGCACGAGGAGCGTCTCGCCCCTGCGCAGCCGCCCGACCATGAAGACGTTGGACCACACCGTGCACGCCACCTCCGGCAGCCCGGCGGCCTCCACCAGCGGCACCCCGTCAGGCACCGGCATGACCTGCTGCCAGGGCACGGCTACGCGCTCAGCGTAACCGCCGCCTCCGAGCAGGGCGCACACCTCGTCACCCGGCTTGAAGTGCTCGACGTCCGAGCCGACCTCGGCCACCACGCCGGAGACCTCCAGCCCGGGGTAGGGCGGCGCGCCGGGGGGCGGATCGTAAAATCCTTGCCTCTGTATGACATCGGCCCGGTTGACCGCCGAGGCGGCCACGTCGATGAGCACGTCGCCGGGCTCGACACGCGGCTCCGGCACCTCGCGCCACTCCAGCACCTCGGGTCCGCCCGGCTCGGCGATCTCAATGGCTCGCATGCGAACTACGGTAGCCGGGCAAAGAAGTTGTGGGTTGCCGAGCTCCGCGGTGGCCTATGGCGTTAACCTGCAAGGTATTTGCTGCCCCTTTAGACCCACCCGAGGGGGAACACGGTGGCAAGACACGATCGAGAGGAATCGCTAGAGGAACAGCTGGCCTGGCTCGACGCGATCAAGGAGACGGAGGAGTCTCCCGTTTCTGTCAGCGCCTCGACGGCTGTTCCTGACGAGCCGATCGCCTCGCCGTACCCCCAGGACCCGTGGCGGCTGGTCCCGGCACAGCAGGACACGCCGACGCCACCGCTGTTCCGCGCGGCCGTCGACTCCGTGTACGGCGCCGAGGCGGCCGAGGACCTCCCCGAGGGAGAGACCGAGGCGGCCGAGTGGCTCGGCACGGCCCGCGCGGCGACGAAGGAGCCGGCGGCGCCGAGCGTGGAGGACGACCCGTTCCACGCTCCGCTGAAGCCGTTGCCGCGCCCTGACGACACCGACACGTACACGCTGTCGTTCACCCCGCCCGAGGTCCCCAAGCAGGTCGCCGGCGAGGAGGAGGACACGTCCTGGTCGACGGTGCCCGAGTGGGCGCGCGCCCCCGAGCCCGCCCCCGAGGAGCCGGAGGCGTCCGCCGCCGAAGCCGAGGAGGAGCCCGCCGAGGAGGACGACGATGAGGAAGAGGCCGCCTGGGCCGACACCTCGCCGAAGAACGAGCGCCCGCAGTGGACGGAGCCGTCCGACACCCTCCCGACGATCCAGCCTCCTCAGTGGCGGGACAGCTCCGCGCAGGACGAGCGTCCCCAGCACGCCGAGCCCGAGGAACGGCACTCGTGGGCGGAGCCGACCAAGCCGTCGTGGACGGAGCCCCTCCAACGGGAGGAACGGGAGGAGCCGGCCCACGAGCCCGAACGTCCTCAGCAGCACGAGTGGCGACCCGCCGAGCGCGAGATCCCGCCGCCTCCCCAGCGGCACCGCCGCCCGGCCCCGATCCCGGTGTTCACCGCCTCGCCGCGGCCCCCGGTCACCGGGCGTCCCACCGCGGACAGCCTGGACCCGGAGTCCCTGATACGCGGACGGCGTAATGCCCCCTCCAAGGGCTGGCGCCGCCTCGTCTACAAGGCGTCGGGAGGCTGGATCAAGCCCGGCGAGCCCCCGGAGGTACGCCGCCGCCGCGAGCTGCTGACCAGGGCCCGCACGCCGGTCACCGCCGGCCACCACCGTGTGGCCGTGCTGAGCCTGAAGGGCGGCGTGGGCAAGACCACGACCACGGTCGGGCTCGGCGCCACCCTGGCCTCGATCCGCGGCGACCGCGTCATCGCCGTGGACGCCAACCCCGACAGGGGCACCCTGTCCGACAAGCTGGTCCTGGAGACCTCGGCCACCGTGCGCGACCTGCTCAACGAGCGCGACCAGGTCAAGCGCTACGTCGACATCAGGGCGTTCACCTCGCAGGCGCCCTCACGCCTCGAGGTGCTCGCCTCCGACCGCGACCCGTCGGTCTCCGAGGCGTTCAGCGGCGCCGACTACCAGGCCGTCTCCCAGGTGCTGGAGAACTTCTACTCGATCTGCATCACCGACTGCGGCACCGGCCTGCTCCACTCGGCGATGGGCGGTGTGCTCGGGCTGGCCGACCAGATCGTGCTGGTCAGCTCCCCGTCCGTGGACGGCGCCAGGGCCGCCTCGGCGACGCTCGACTGGCTGGAGGCGCACCACTACGCCGACCTGGTGAAGAACGCGACCGTGGTGCTGTGCAGCGTCCGGCCGCGCTCGAAGTCGGCGGTCGACGTCAAAAAGCTGGAGGCCCACTTCGCCGCCAGGTGCCGCGCGGTGATCCGGGTGCCGTACGACCCGCATCTGGAGGAGGGCGCGGAGATCGACCTCGACCGGCTAGAGGAGCCGACCAGGGAGGCCTTCCTGCAGCTCGCCGCCTATGTGGGCGACGGCTTCGCACCCAAGTGAGCGGAGGGTGTGGGATTCGAACCCACGAGGCCATCGCTGACCTGGCCGCTTTCAAGGCGGCTGCACTCGTCCACTATGCGAACCCTCCTGTGCGGAAACCACGATAGCGGCTGCGGTGACAGCGGTGTACGTTCAGGAGGTGGCGGATCTCAACGTTGAGGTGGAGCGCGGCGACGCGGCGACGCTCGTCCGCCTCGACGGTGACCTGGACAAGCTCACCGCGCCGCAGCTCAAGGACTGCCTGGTCAAGCTGCTCGCCGAGGGGCGGGTGAGGGTCGTCATCGACGCCGGGGAGCTGGAGTTCTGCGATTCGAGCGGCCTGTGGGCGCTGGTGGAGCACCAGCGCCGGGTCGCCGCGCGCGCCGGCTCCTTATGCCTGGTCGGCGTGCACGGGGTGCTGCAGCGGGTGCTCGACGTGACGGGCCTCAAGGCCGCCTTCGACGACGTGCTCCGCGCGGAGCGGTGAAGGGCCTGCGGGGGTCACCCGCCGAGCTGTGACAGCAGCCACTTCGGGCCGACGATCTCGGCGCCCAGCTCGTGCACGCGATCCCGCAGCCCGCGATCCGCGGTGACGACGAGCACGCGTTCCCACGGTTTGGCCTGCCGCACCACGTCCACGATCGCGTCGTCCCCGCTCCCCGTGGCCCCGACCACCTGGATCCCCGGCACGGCCGGCGCGCTCCTGGCCGCGCCCTCCACGACGGCGACGACGCGCGGGTACCACTGCGCCAGCACGGGATGCGTCAGGCGCAGCCTCGACACGTCCTCGAGCAGCCGCGTCGCCGCCCCGAGCCGGTCCCGCCACCAGCCGTGCTCGGCCCGCGCGCCCACGATGTTGGCCACGTCGAGCACGATGGTCTCCGGCCTGATCTCCCCTTGGATCTCGTCCCAGGTGGCGGCGAAGCCGGGATGCAGCCGCCGGTCGGAGATCTCCGGCAGCGGCAGCCAGCGCAGCTCGCTGCTCTCACTGTTGGCGGGCACCGCGGCCAGCAGTTCGGCCGACTCGGCGATCACCGTCTCGAACGCCCACCCGCCGTGATCGTCTAGATAGACGCCCTGCACGCGCAGCCCGTCGCCGGCGAGCGCGGCCTCTTCACGGGCCTCGCGCAGCGCCGTGGTGACAGCGTCCTCGTGGCTGTCGCGCGCCCCTCCCGGAAGCCCCCACGTGCCGCCGTGATGGCTCCACCAGGAGCGCTTCTGCATGAGCACGTACGGCACGCCGCGGTCGTCATGGTGGACGACGAGGAGCCCGGAGGCGCCGTGCAGGCCCCAGTGCCGGTGGCCCTGGGAGCACTCGGTCCAGCCGTCGCCGTCCTTAGCCGCCATGGAGTGATTCTCTCAGCCTCCACCCTTGCTGAAATGCTGCAGATCCTTGGCGCCCGACCAATAGCCGCCCCACTCCCAGCCGACCTGAGAGAAGGCCTTTACCACCTTGTCGCCAGGATTTATTACGCCCTTCCCCTTCATGGGGCGCTTTGTGAACTTCTTGGACGCTTTGTGCGCTGTTTCGCCACTTGCAGTGATGTATGGGTTAATGAGCGGGTTGACGTCTATCGCTTCCCCGTACGCGTGCTTCGACCAGTGACTTGACCCGGTCGCCTGGCGGCAGTTGAACGCCGATGTGTTGTTGGCCTCGATGGAGGCGAAGTCGTCGGCCTTGAACGCGTCCACCAGCTTCATCTGCTGGATCGGCCAGCGCCAGCCGTACAGCTTCCTGAAGACCGTCACGATGTCGTCGGTGACCGTCTTCCGCACCACCAGCTCGCCGGTGTGCGGCTTGTCGTCGAAGCCCCAGTACGTCATCGTGATCAGCCGCAGGTCGCGGTAGCTGACCGGGCAGCCGGGACGCCACGAGTACGGCAGGCGGTCGCGGGAGACCTGCGTGACCTTGGCCCTGAACGCCGGCGGGGCCGTCGAGCTGGGCGTGGGTGTGGGCGTGGCCGACTCGGCAGGCTGTTGCGCGGGCGCGGGCGCGGGCACCGTCGATGAGGAGCCGGTGACGGCAGGCGCCCGCGTCCCGCACGAAACGGAGGCGAGCACCACGAACGCCATGGCGGCAGCACGTTTCATCTCGCCACAATATGCGACGTTCAAGCAGCTCAAGGTACTATCAGCACGGTATGGCGAGCCCTTTTCGCCAGCCCGACCGCCACCGAGCCGTTCCACCTGGAGCGCGAGCGCCCCACCACGATGGCGTCGGCCATGTACGCGCCGGCCAGCGTCTCCAGCTCGCGCGCCGCGTCACCGCGCAGGCTGACGAACTGCCACGGCACGCCCGAGCCCTTCAGCTCGTCCCGCAGGTCCTCGCTCAGGTCGCCCGCCGGGTCGGGGATGATCGGCGACCCGGCGAAGAACCACAGGGCGGCGCTGTTGAGCGATTCCACGAAGGCGACGAGCAGGGCGGCGTGGTCCCTCCGGGCGAGCCCGGCCGCGTACGCGAGCGCGTTGCGGCTCGGGCCCGATCCGTCGAAGCCCACCACGAGCAGGCCGGCGCCGTCCTTGCCGATCTCGAACTCCCCTGCGGGGAGCCTGCCGGTCAGAGGCTCCCGCGCGGGGTCGGTGTCACCGCCGAACACGGCATGTCCCGCGTCAGGCGTCGGAGTGCCGTGCTGGACCCGCAGCGAAGCGGGGACGTCCATCACGGCTTTCCGAGCGCTGCTCGGCAACAAGCACGTCGCGGCGGGCCAGCTCGCGCAGGGCGTCGGCCGCGTAGATCACCAGGGTCACGAACGAGATCCCGGCGAGCGCGCCGCCGAGCCACAGGTCGTTGATCGTCGCGTCCACGTAGGGGGCGCCCCTGTCCTGATAACCGACCGCGAACGGCGCGGCGACCAGCCACAGGCCGGCCAGGAACAGCAGGACGAGGGCGGAGACGCCCAGCTTTGCCTTCATCGGTTCTCCTCCACTCCGACCAGGGGAGCCTTGCCGTTGCGGCGGTGCTCACCCGAGTTGTTGAGGTCCTCGCGCAGCGCCTCGACGAGCGGCGCCAGCAGGGTCGCCAGCTCGGCGGACGACGCCTGGGGCGCCGCCGGCACGGGCTCGGGCTCCGGCTCGGGCCGGCGCTGACGTACGACCACCAGGCCCCGCGCCACGAGCTCCTCGTAGATCGCCGCCACGAAGCAGATCGCGCCGATCAGCCCCACGACGGCCACGCCCAGGCCGCTGAAGAACTCGGACTGGGTGGCGTTCGTCCAGTCGGCGTCCTCCGGCTGGGTGCCGAGCACGAAGGGGGCGATCATCAGCCACAGCCCGGCCAGCACGGCCAGGGCAGCCGCGACGGTGCCCACAAACTTGCGAATCATTGTGAGATTCCTCCTGTTACGAGGTCTTTCTGCGGGGGCGCGGCCTGGGCGATCAGGGCGCGCGAGGTGGGTCGCAGCACGCTGTTCGCGACCGACCTGGCCCGCTCACGTTCGGTTCGGCCGTCCGGCGGCGCCATCTTGGCGACCGCGCTGAGCAGCGCGGAGCGTTCGCCGTTGGTGCGCTCGACGCGCTGGGCGATGAGCTCGAGCAGCAGTCCGGCGAGGACGAGGTCGTCCTTGCTGAGCGGCTTCGGCGCCGGGGGCGGCGTCGAGGAGCCGCGCAGCGGCAGTTCCTTGAGGAAGACCGTGGCCACGAACCCGATCAGGGCGATGGGCACGCCCACCAGGAACACCGTCTCCAGGCCCCGGGTGAACGCCTCCAGCACGATGTTCTTGATCGGCTCGGGCAGGTGCTGGATGGCTCCAGGGCTGCCGAGCTTGACGTTCCCGCCGCCGGGCAGCGCGATGTGCGCGGCCCTGAGCATGTCGGCCATCTCGTCCTTGAGGCGGTTCGTCAGGATCGCGCCGAACGCCGCCACACCGACGGCGCCACCCAGCGAGCGGAAGAACGACACGCCGGACGTGGTCGAGGCCATGTCACGCAGCTCCGAGCCGTTCTGGGCGGCCAGGATGAGCATCTGCATGGACAGGCCGAGCCCGATGCCCAGCACCGCCACGTCGAAGCCGATGAGCCACTCGCTGGAGTCGACGTGGAGCTTGGAGAGCAGGAACAGCCCGACGGCCACGATCAGCAGGCCCGCGACCGGGAAGATCTTCCACTTGCCCGTCTGTGTGACGATCTTCCCGGAGATCACGCCCGCCAGGAACAGCGCCACCACCATGGGCAGCGTCATCAGGCCGGACTTGGTCGGGCTGAGCCCCTTGACGATCTGCAGGTACTGCGGCAGGTAGATCATCGCGCCGAACATCGCCATGCCGACGAACAGCGAGGCGAGGCTGGTGAGCACGAACGTGCGGTTGCGGAACAGGCGCGGCGGCAGGATCGGGTTACGCGCCGTCCGCTCCGACACCACCGCCAGGGCCAGCATGAGCAGGCAGAGCGCCGCCAGGAAGTACGTCCAGAACGAGTTCCACTCGAACTCCACGCCGCCCAGCGTCAGCAGCAGCATGAGCGAGCTCGCGCTGGCCGTGATCGTGGTCGCGCCCCAGATGTCGATGGAGGTGCTCCGCTTGACCTTCGGCAGCTTCAGCACCTTCTGGATCACGATGAAGGCCACCACCGCGAAGGGCACCACGACGTAGAAGCACGAGCGCCAGCCCAGCCAGTCGGTGTCCACCAGGAACCCGCCGAGCAGCGGACCCGCGACCGTGGAGATCCCGAAGACCGCACCCATGTAGCCCGAGTAACGGCCGCGCTCGCGGGGCGAGACGATGTCCCCCAGGATCACCTGCGCGAGTGCCGACAAACCACCCACGCCAAGACCCTGCACGGCCCGCGCCGCGATGAGCTGACCGATGTCCTGGGAGAGACCGGCCACCAGCGAGGCCGCCACGAACAGCCCCAGGGCCGTCTGGAAGAGGAGCTTGCGCCCGAACAGGTCGGACAGCTTGCCCCACAACGGCGTGGAGACCGTCATCGTCAGCATGGTCGCCGAGGCGACCCATGAGTACTGATCCTGACCGCCGAGTTCCCCCACGATCGTCGGCAGCGCCGTGCCCACCACCGAAGTCGAGATCATCGACGTGAGCATCGCGAGCATGAGCCCGGACATGACCTCGAGGATTTCGCGGTGGGTGTACTGCCGCCTCGCGGGGGGTGCGGCCTGAGCCTGCGCAACCACTACACCACATCCCTTACTACAGCTTTACTCCACGTGAGTATACGCGCGTTTACTAGCCGCGCGGCAAGTGGGGGTCCGTTGAGTAGAGTGCGAGCATGGACGCCCAGGTGACGGACGCCCGGCCACGCGGCCGCGAGGCCACCCGCGAAAGGATCTTGCGTGCGGCCCGCACGCTGTTCGGGGAGCACGGATACGAGCGGGTGACCGTTCGGATGATCGCGGCGGCCGCGGACGCCAACATCGCCCTGGTGGGGCGCTACTTCGGCTCCAAGGCCGGACTCTTCGGCGCGGTTCTCGACGGCGAGCCGGCCTTCAGCGACCTGTTCGGCGGCGACCCCGAGAGCCTGCCGCGGCGGCTGGCCGAATACGCGGCCGAGCGCATGGAGCACCCGCCGGAGAGCCCGATCCTGCGCACGCTGGAGCGCTCGGCGGGCCACCCCGAGGTTCAGGCGGTGGCCCGGGAACGCCTGCTCACTGCCGTGCTCCACCCGTTGGAGGAGCGTCTGGAAGGCCCGGACGCACACGCCAGGGCCCGCATGGCCACGGCGGTCTTCCTCGGCGTCGGCGCCATGCGCCGCCGCATCGGCCCCGAGACGCCCACCCCGGCCGACGTCGACCGCCTGACCGCGGTCTTCGAGGCGTGCTTGAAAGTTTCACCTTCCTAGGCGGCCCTGGCCTGGGGGATGCCGCGCGCAGCCGTCGGATGTCTTTCGGCGGACTGGGACGGCTACCTACCATCCAAATGCGGTGGGAGCGCTCCCACAGCTTTCCGCATGACGGATGGAGTGAATTTCATGTCTCGCAGAAGGCCCGTGCTGGCGGTGCTCCTCGCGACGGCCGCCATGGCCGTGGCGGGCTCGGTTGTCCTCTCCTCGACCACCACCGCCGCGGCCGCCGACTCCGCTTTCTACGTGGATCCACAGACCAACGCGGCCAAGTGGGTCGCCGCGAACCCCAACGACAGCCGTACCCCGGTGATCAGGGACCGGATCGCCGCCGTGCCCCAGGGCAGGTGGTTCGCGTCGTACAACCCCTCCACCGTGCGCGGCGAGGTCAACGCGTACGTCGGCGCGGCCGCCGCGGCAGGCAAGATCCCCATCATGGTCGTGTACGACATGCCGAACCGCGACTGCGGCGGCGCGAGCGCGGGCGGCGCGCCGGACCACGCGTCGTACCGGGCCTGGATCGACCAGATCGCGGCCGGTCTCGGCGGCCGGCCCGCCACGATCGTGCTGGAGCCCGACGCGCTGGCCATCATGACGAACTGCATGAGCTCCGCGCAGCAGGCCGAGGTCAAGGCGTCCATGGCCTACGCCGGCAAGAAGTTTAGGGGAACGTCGTCCCAGGTCAAGGTGTACTTCGACATCGGCCACGACGCGTGGCTGTCCCCCTCGGAGGCCGCCTCCAGGCTGGGCGGGGCCGACGTGGCCAACAGCGCCGACGGCATCGCGGTCAACACCTCCAACTACCGCTCCACGCCCGGACTGGCGTCGTACGCCAAGAGCGTCATCGCGGCGACCGGCGTGTCCAGGCTGAAGGCGGTCATCGACACCAGCCGCAACGGCAACGGGCCGCAGGGCAGCGAGTGGTGCGACCCGGCGGGCCGCGCGACGGGCACCTGGAGCACCACCAACACGGGTGACCCGGCGATCGCCGCCTTCCTCTGGGTCAAGCCGCCGGGCGAGTCCGACGGGTGCATCGCGCCGGCCGGGCAGTTCGTGCCGCAGCGGGCGTACGACCTGGCCATGGCCGCGCCCCAGCCCACTGTGACCCCCACCGTGACGCCGACGGTCACCCCCACCGTGACCCCCACCCCGGGTCCCGGAGGCTGCACGGCCACCTACAAGGTGACGGGCCAGTGGCAGGGAGGCTTCCAGGGTGAGGTCACGGTGAAGGCCGGCTCGTCTGCCATCTCCGGCTGGAAGGTCGGCTGGACGTTCCCCAACGGGCAGACGATCACTCAGCTCTGGAACGGCACCCTGGCCGGCAGCAACCCCGTCACCGTCACGAACGCCGGCCACAACGGCAGCCTGGCTGCCGGCGCCACCACCACATTCGGCTTCCTGGGCAACTGGAACGGCCAGAACGGCACCCCCGCTCCGGTGACCTGCACGGCCTCCTGAGAACCCGGTGGGCCCCGGTCAAGGGGCCCACCGGCGAAATAACGGCGCCTTCGCGGCTGTTGCAGAGTGCCAGGTCGACACCCTCGGGGAAAGGCGCGTACTCATGGCACTGCCGCTGTCCATCCTTGATCTGGCGGTCATCGGTGAGGAGGAGACGGCAGCCGACAGTCTCGCCGCCAGCGTGGCCCTCGCCCAGCGAGCGGAGGAGCTGGGCTACCGGCGGGTCTGGTACGCCGAGCACCACAACATGCCGAGCATCGCCTCCTCGGCGACCAGCGTGCTCATCGCCCACATCGCCGCCCACACCCGGACGATCCGCCTCGGGTCGGGCGGCGTCATGCTCCCGAACCACTCCCCGCTCACCATCGCCGAGCAGTTCGGCACCCTCGAAACCCTGCACCCCGGACGCATCGACCTCGGCCTCGGCCGGGCGCCGGGCAGCGACCAGCAGACCCTGCGCGCCCTGCGGCGCACCCCGTCGTCCGCGGACTCGTTCCCGGAGGACGTTCTGGAGCTGCAGGGCTACCTCAGGGGCGAGTCCCGCATCCCCGGTGTGGACGCCACGCCGGGCAAGGGCACGGACGTGCCGCTGTACATCCTCGGCTCCTCGCTGTTCGGGGCCCAGCTCGCCGCCGCGCTGGGGCTCCCGTACGCGTTCGCCTCCCACTTCGCGCCCACCGCGCTGGAGGAGGCCGTGGCGCTCTACCGGCGCGACTTCAAGCCGTCCGTGCAGCTCGACCGGCCGTACGTCATCGCCGCGCTCAACGTGATCGCGGCGGAGACGTCGGAGGAGGCGCAGGAGCAGTTCCTGGCCTCGAAGCGGCTGCGGGTGAGCAGGTTCCTGGGGCGGGGGCGCACGTTCACGCCGGAGGAGGCGGACATGATCCTCGAGTCTCCGGCGGGGCGGCAGATCGTGCAGATGGCAAAATACTCGGCGGTCGGCGATCCGGCCGAGGTCAAGGACTATGTCGACCGGTTCGCCGAGCACGCCGGGGCCGACGAGCTGATCGTGGCCTTCTCCGCGCCTGACAGGAAGGCGGCGCTGCGCTCGGCCGAGCTGCTGGCGGAGGCGCACGGGCTCTGATCGGCCCGCTCGGTCCGCTCAGCCCGCTCAGTCCGCCACGAGGCGGCTCCGGTGGCCCTCGTGCTCGCGCTGCCGCCGCACGACGTACGTGCCCGGCGCGCAGCCCGTACCTCCATGCTCGGGATGCAGCAGGTAGACGGCGGACGACGCCTCGAACATGCCGATCGCCAGCCCGTCCGAGTCGGACACCTGGGTCGTCCAGACGCAGGTGCCCGGGTCGGCGACGAGCGTGTGGGGGTTGCCGCCGGCCGCGCCGCGCAGGAGTTCGACGCCCTCCGGGGGGACGGGCTGCCAGCGGGCGTCGCGCCAGGTCCCTACCGATGCGGCGACGATCGCGTGGGGGATCACGATGAGGTCGCCCTGGGCCTGGAGGCCGTCGACGACGGGGATGCGTGCCGACTGCTCGAGATGGTCGAGCACGGCGAGTCCGGTCTGCTGGGTCAGGGTGGCGAGAGTCACAGTCATGGCGTTCACCTCAGGTTCGGCGGAGAAGTCGGGAGTACTGCGCGGCGGACAGCCCGTAGGTCCAGCCGGCGGCGTCGATCGGGTCGTCGAGGAAGGCCGGCACGGTCAGCCCGTACCGCCGGCGGCGTCCGTCGCGTTCGACGGACCCGTTGACCGCGAGGAGCACTCTGGTGCCCCTGCGCATGTCGTAGAGGCGCAGCTCGGAGCCGGGATTGCCGGGGTCGGGCGCGGAGGCCACGAGCCGGAGCCCGGCCCGCTCGATGTAGGTGGTCCAGCCGAGGCGCTCGATCGCGCACCGCCTGACCTCCACGTTGGCCTCGTCCGCGATGCGCCGGACGTCCGGGTCCGTGATCACCCAGGGCGGCACCTGCGTACCGTGCCAGGAGTGCAGGTCCCAGCCGTCCGCGTAGCGCACCGCCGGTCCGTCGGTGCGGTGCAGCCGCACCTCGCCGGCGTCGCCCCACACCTCGGTGTGCACGGCGACCGGCCGCTCGGAGACGACGCAGACGCTCTCCCTGGGCCACCACCAGCCGCACGACACGGCGGCGGCCGCCCAGAGCCCGAGCCGCTCCAGCTGAGGGCCGGTGAAAGCGACACCGGCCACCTGTCGCAGGGCGTCGTAGCGGGCGATCCAGGCAATGTGCTGGTGCCAGTACAAGCTCTCATGGAACGGCCCGTTGTGCGCCGCCCGCAGCGGCGGGACGAGGGTGGCGGAGATCGAGCGGTTCAGCGGAAACTGAACCTGGTGGTGGATGAGCCGGTCGATGGGCTGTCGCGCCGGCCGGATCCGCGCGTCGAGCTCCCTGAACAGCTCACGCACCAGCGCCTCGAGCCGGCCGCGCGCCGGCCACGCGGCCATGCGCTCCACTGATTCGCGGGCTCGCGCCCCTGGCGGGACGGTCGTCAGGGCCGCGGCGGGTGACGCGACCCAGCGGAAGCGGGGTGGAGGGAGCCCGATCAGGCGGTACAGGGCCGAGATGGCGGCCTCTGCGGCCGGACGGTCGGCGGGCAGCGTCGAAAGCGCCTGGCCCAGCCATTGCTCGCGGATGGTGGCAGCTTCCCGCTGCACCGGATCGCTCACCGGATCAGGGTGGCGTCGTCCTTTCTCACGATCATGTGAAAGATGGTGACAGAACGGCGCCGCGGATGTCCACCCGTTACCTCGACGCAAGGCACTTCACGGCACCCGTGCCGACACGGAGGCCATGCTCCAGAGCAGGCCTCTCGACAAGGACTACTGGCGCACGCCGCTCGGGGAGCTCGGCGTGCTCTAGGAGAGCTCGGCCGGGAGGCCGTGCGGATCGACCTTCGCGACGATCAGGGCCGGGGCGCCGGACGCCTTCGCCGTGGCGAGGGCCTGATCGAAGGCCGCCGCGGTGTTGACCGACTGGGCGGACTGCACGCCGAGCCCGTTGGCGAATGTGACGAAGTCCCACCGATTGAGCACCACGTACGGCCTCGGCTGCGCGCTCGGATTGCCGAAGTACGCGTCGTCGATGAGGAACTGTTCGAAGGCGTAGATGCCGTTGTCGATGACCACGACGACCGGGTCGCGGGCGTACCGCGCGAGAGTGGAGAGCGCCTGCGCGGTCATGTGGAAACCGCCGTCGCCGCAGATGACCAGGGGCCGCCTGCTCGACCCGAACGACGCGCCGACCGCGGCGGCCACGGAATGCCCGATCGAGGCCCACACGGCGCCGCACATGAACGAGTCGCGCCCCTTCACCGGCAGGTTCGCGGCCGAGGCGACGCCCAGGAACGTATCGGGAACCACGAGCCAGGAGTCGTCCAGCGCGGCGCCTATGCGCTCGAAAACCTGGCGGTAGGTCAGCGGGCCTGTGGGCGGCGCGGGAGCGGGCGGATCCACCGCGGCGGGCACCGGCTTCGGTGGCGCTTTCGCCGCCTCGGTGACGAGCGCCGACACAAGAGCGCCGATCTCCGCGTTCTGCTTGGGACCGCCCTTGATCTTCACCTTGCCGTCATAGGCCGAGACGATGCGGTTGCCGCCGGTCGTCACCAGCGTCGCGTAGTTGCTGGGGAACACGCAGCCGAGCATCACGAGCAGATCCGCGTGCTCGACGGCGTTCCTGGCGGCAGGGGTGGAATGCGGCGGGGCATAGACCCCGACCCAGCCGTTGCCCTGCTCGGGCAGCACCGACTTGGCGAGCAGCGCGGTCGACCAGCGGACGCCCAGCTTGGCGATCAATTCGGCCACCTTGCCGGCGAGCCCGTAACGCTGGATCTCGGTGCCGACGAGAATGACCGGCGACATCGCGGCGCGGATCAGCCCGACGATCGTGGCCGCGAGCTGCTGCTCCGTGCCCGCCGCCGGAATGGCGAGCGGCAGCGGCCCGGCCGGCATCGGGCAGGCCTGAGTCCAGATGTCCCTGTTGATCTCGACATAGACCGGCCGCTTCTTCCTGATCGCGGTCGCGATCGCGCTGTCCACCACGGCCGGCACTTCCGAGGCCTTTCCGGCACGCGCGGCGCTCGCGGTGACGAGCCTGTACGCGGCCAGGTCCGTGTCGGGCTGCCCGGTCGAATGCGAGAACAGGACGTCGAAGTCCGTCAAGTTGTTGAGGTTGCCGGCGTTCGGGCCGCCATTGAGGACGACGACCGGGCTGCGCTCGACAAAGGCGCCGGCAATCGCGTTGATCATGCTCAACATGCCGACCCCGTTGGCGACCGCCACGGCCCCCAGGCCCTTCGTCCGCGCGTATCCGTCGGCCGCGTAACCGGCCTCCAGATCGCTCGCGGTGACGACCGATTTGATGCCATGGGGGCCGACCGCGTCGAACAGCGGCGCGCAGAAGGCGGCCGGCACGCCGAAAAGCGTGTTGACCTGCTGCTGGCTCAGTCGCGTCAGGATGTAGTCGGCGACGGTGAAGGCCATTTCCACGGACCCGGATCAGACGCGGGCCGGCATCGCCGGATCGACCATTGCCGTGTTGCGCGGGTGGTGGATGTGGATTTCCGGCATCGGCCTGGGCGCCGCCTTGCCGAAGAGCGCGGCAATGTGCTTGACCAGGTCCTTGCACACCGTTTTGCTGGCCACCTCGTTGTTCACGCCCTCTTCGAAGGTGCCGCCGATGACGACATGGTCCGCGCGGGGGAACATGTAGCCGTCCTGGCCGTACAGATATTGCAGGTCGGGCTGCGCCGGCAGCATCGCGAGCTGCCCCTTGACGGGAACCATCTTCGAGTCGTTCCACAGCACCTTCGCGCCGAGTCCTGTGCAGTTGACGATGAGCTTCTGCGTCAGCGACGTGAACACGTGCTGCTTGCTCGTGAAGTTCCGATGCACGAACATGACGCCGCGCGCCTTCAGGTCGCTTTCCAGTCGCGGGAGGAAGATCGGCGGCTCCACCAGCAACGTCTGATACTTGAACCCCGGCTTGGTGTGTCCTTCGAACGGCAGGCGCGTCAGCGGGACGCGAGCCGGCAGCAGCCCCGGCACGAGCTGCTCCACGACGTCGAGATTGGGCGACGGCTTGGGCGTGAAGTTGGGGCGCTCGGATACGCCGAACCCATGGCCGATGCTGTTCTTGAAGGTCGTGTAGGACGTTCTCAGGATGTCCTTGAGCTCGTTCTCCTTGCCCTCGTACTTGACGACGGACACGGCCCAGTGGCCGCCCGCCTTGAACGACGTGGTCTGGGCCGGGTCGCGGTCCGAATAGATCGTGACCCTGAGGCCGAGCTCGAGCAGCAAAGTGGCGGCGGTCATCCCCATGACCCCGGCGCCGAGCACCGCGACCTCCGTGTCATGCGCCACGGCGATGCGCTTCTGCACCATCTCCTTGACCTTGGCGGCACACCCCCAGCTCAACGTGATGCCGCAGCCGCCGTGGCCGTAATTGTGCACGACGAACCTGCCGGAATCCAGCTGGGCGTCGAGCCGGAACGAACCGGTACGGTACGGCCTGACCCCGGCGAGACACGCCCCGGGCGCATTCGGGTCGAAGGTGAAGTCAGGCGTCGGCAGATCGGCGGATGCCATTGTCCACCCCTCAGATCAGGTCGCGGCTCGGGAGAAGCTGTCCACCCGCATGCTTACCCATGGTCATTGATGGTGAACACATTGTAGTCGCCCGTACGGCGGGCGCCTTTGGGGCAGGCGCCCACCGTACGGGCCGACGGGATCAGACTCCGAAGGCGGCCGGATAGCGGATCGTGCCGGACGGCACAGGCCGGGTGCGGTCGAAGACGAGCGCCATCATGTACTTGTCCTCGACGTCGAACGGCGGCCGGATGGCGTGGCGCGAGGCCGGCGTGAAGCCGAAGCGCGGGTAGTACTCGGCGTGGCCGAGCACGAGGACGAGGTTCTCACCCTGCTGCCGGGCGGCGTCCAGGGCGGCGCGGATGGCCGCTGAACCGGCGCCACGGCGCTGGTGCTCGGGCCGTACGGCGCAGGGGCCCAGGGTGAGGGCGGGGAGGCCGTCGACGTGGCAGCGCGTGAGCAGCGCGAACCCGGCGACGGCGCCGTCGGGCTCCTGCGTGATCCACGACAGGCCGGGCAGCCAGGCCGCCGGGTCGGCGCGCAGCGCCTCCACCAGGTCGGCCTCGTGCGAGGTGGGGAAGGCGGCGAGGTTGACCTCCCGGATCTGGTCACGGTCGGCGTCGGTCTCGGTACGGGTGATCCAAGGGGTGGTCATGACGGTGCTGGAGTCCTTTTCTATGGTGGTGTCCGGGTCGTGGTGCGCGTTCACAGCTGCCGGTCCCGGAACCTGTAGGTGGCGCGGAGGTGGCTGGTGATGGATTTCTGCCGGTTCACGCGCTCGTCGCGCAGCCGGGCGTCGGTGCGCGAAGCCTGCCAGGCGCTCTCGCGCTGGAGCTTGCGGTAGCTGTCCAGGCGGCGTCCGGCCAGGTCACCTGCCTGGATGGCGGCCTGTACGGCGCAGCCGGGCTCGGTGTCGTGAGCGCAGTCGCCGAAGCGGCAGCCTTCGGCGAGCTGTTCGATCTCGGCGAAGACCTGCTCCAGGCTGTCTGCGGCGTCATGGAGGCTGATCGCGCGCAGACCCGGAGTGTCGATGAGCACACCGCCGCCGGGCAGGCGGACCAGTTCGCGGCGGACCGTGGTGTGCCGGCCCTTGCCGTCCTGCTCCCGCACCGTGCCGGTGCCCAGCAGTTCCGCACCGAGCAGGGCGTTGCCGAGCGTGGACTTGCCCGCGCCGGACGGTCCGAGCAGGACCGTGGTGCCATCGCCCAGCAGCGCCGTCAGGACGTCGATGTTGTGGCCGGTGGCGGCACTGGTGGCCACGATGCCGACGCCGGGCGCGAGCGCGCCGACCTCGGCGTGCGTGGCGTCTACATCGGTGTGCGCAGCGGCGGTGTGCGCGGCGGCGGTGTGCGCGGCGGCGGTGTGCGCGGCGTCGGCCGCCAGATCGGCCTTGGTCAGGACGATCAGCGGCTGCGCGCCGCTGCTCCAGGCGAGCGCGATGAAGCGCTCCAGGCGGGCGGCGTTCAGAGGGGCGGTCAGGGAGACCGCGATGACGACCGTGTCGATGTTGGCGGCCAGCACCTGCCCGTGGGAGGTACGTGACGCCGACGAGCGCACGATCGCGCTGTGCCGGGGGAGCACGGCCGCCAACTCGGGCTCTCGGCCGGGGCGCAGCGCCGCCCAGTCGCCGGTGCACGGCGCGGCCAGGGGATCGGCGGCCTGCGGCACCGGCACGGAGGCCCGGACCGGGCCGTGCTCGGTGATCGCATCACACGAGCCTCGGTGCACGCGCATGATGCGGGCGGGTACCAGGCCGGCCCTGCGGTGGTCGGCGAAGACGTCGTCGAGTGCCGGCGTCCACCCGTACGGGGACAGATTTGAGGAATCCGTAAAGGAAGGGTTCAACGTGAGACACCTTGCGGGAAGGGACCCCGGCAGGACTCAGGCGTCATCCACTCCGTGAGCCGAACAGCTCATGACAGGAGGGCAGAAGTCGGTCAGACCGGGGCCCGGGACGTGAGGATTGTCCGGGCGCTGCGCAGGGCAGCGGTCTTCACCGCGGTCATCAAACCTCACCTCCCTTCATCCCATGTCCAACATCAACATTCGGCACTTTAGCACTGTATGGCCTTGGTCGTTCACGGTTCCCGCGCAGTAACTCGGTGCCTTTGAAGTGCCGTCTTCCCTGGTCGTCCACGGTCACGCAAGATTCCTCTGTTACCAAAAAGAACTATGGGAGAGGTTTCCTGTGTCCACCACCGTTCAATCACCGCCGCCGTCCTTGCGCCTGACGCCGCGGGCCTGGGGAATGCTGCTCGTCCTGTGCGGAGCGATCTTCCTGGAAGGCATCAACGTCGCCATGCTCAACGTGGCGCTGCCCGCCATCCGGGCCGACCTCGGCCTGTCCACCGGGGAGCTGCAGTGGGTGATCAGTGCCTACGTCCTGGGCTATGGCGGGTTCATGCTGGTCGGGGGCAGAGCCGCTGACCTGTTCGGCCGCCGTCGCATGTTCCTGATCTGGCTGGCGATCTTCCTCGTCGTCTCCGCACTGGGTGGGATGGCCGACGAGGGCTGGATGCTCATCGCCGCCCGCTTCGTGGCGGGCGTCGCCGCCGCGGTCATGACGCCGGCCGGGCTGTCGATCATCACCACCAGTTTCGAGGAGGGGCCGCAGCGCAACCAGGCACTGCTGGTCTACTCCGGCACCGCGGCGGGCGGCTTCTCGCTCGGCCTGGTGCTGGGCGGCCTGCTGGCGGCCGCGAACTGGCGGCTGGTGCTGTTCGCGCCCGCCGTACTGGCCCTGATCATCCTGCTCCTGGCGCTGCCGCTGATCCCCGCCACCCCGATGGAACGTTCTGGCGATCGGCGGGTGGACGCGCTCGGAGCGGTCACCATCACCGCCGCCATCATGCTGCTGGTGCTCGGCGTCGAGCGGGCCGCCCATGCGGATGCGGGATGGACCGCCGCCATCATCGCCGCGGGGCTCGTCCTCGTCGCCCTGTTCGTCGTGATCGAGCGCAGGTCCGCCGCTCCGCTCGTACGGCTGGGCATCCTGCGCTCCGGGCCGCTGGTGCGGGCCAATCTGGCGGGCCTGCTGTTCTCCGGCGCCTTTTTCGGGTTCCAGTTCATCGCAGTGCTGTATCTGCAGGAGCTGCGCGGCTGGAGCTCGCTGCAGACCAGCCTGGCCATGCTGGCCATCGGCGCGGACGCCGTCCTCGCCCCCACCCTCACGCCCCGGCTGGTCAACCGCTACGGCAACCCGAAGGTCATCCTGGCCGGACTGCTGTTTGCCGTACTGTCCTATGTCCTGTTCCTGCCGATCGGTCTGGACACCGTCTACCTCGCCATGTTCCCCACCATGATCATTCTTGGGGTGGCGTTCGCCCTCGCGTACGGGCCGCTGACCATCGTCGCCACCGACGGCGTGGAGGAGAGCGAGCAGGGACTGGCCGGTGGGCTGCTGTACACCTCCTTCCAGTTCGGCGCCGCGCTCGGGCTCGCCGCCAGCACCGCCGTCATCGTCGCCACCACAGCGGACGGCAGCGTGGGCGACGTGCTCGACGGCTATCGCGCCGCCCTGGCCGTCCCCATCGCCGCCGCGGCCCTGGCCGCCGTGGTCAGCGCCTTCGGCCTGAGGAGGGGGCGATGACCCTGACGGTGACCTCCTTCGCGGAGATCGAGAGCGAGTTCAACGCCTTCGTCGGCGCCATCGCGTACGCCACCATGGTCACCGTCGACGCAGAGCACCGCCCCCGCACCCGCGTCCTCATCCCTGTCTGGGAAGCCGTGGACGGGCAGCCGCGCGGCTGGCTGGCCACGTACAAGACCCCGGTCAAGACGGCCCACCTCGCGGTCAACCCGCACACGTCCTTCGCCTCGACCCCTGGCGCATCCAGGCGATCCGCGGCATGGACCTGCGCGGCCGCATCTGGACAGCGCCAGAGGCGTGACGTCGGGCCCACGGGGCGAACGGCCCTGCCAGCCACCGGCAGGGTCCGCTGCCCGCTCGCGAAGGCACGCATGGGGACCAGGTCACCAAGATTTCGGACCTCGAGCGCGCAAGACCTGTCCCGCCGGAGGCTCCCCGGCAACTCTTGGTTCATGACACAGATTTCCGCGCCTTCGGGCGTACTGCCGGCTGTCGCCCAGCGCTGGCCCACCCTGCTCGGGCTGGCCTTCGCCGCCTTGAGCCTCTTCGACATGGAGAACGGCCGCAGCCTGGCGTTCGTCGTCTTCCTGGCAGCGCTCATCTACCTCGGTACGGCGGTGCTCGGCAAGCCTGGCACGGTCTGGGCCCTCTTCATCATCAGCACCGTGGCGTGGGTGGTGCTGGACAGGCTCGAGATCGACGCCTGGCCCGGTCTGGTCGGCGGCGCGATCTCGCTCATCGTCATCGGCCTGATGGGCGGGCTGCTACGCCGGCCGGTGCTGACGGCGGCACAGGTGCCGGCCATGGTGGTCTTCGGCGGGGCGGCGCTGCTGGCGCTCACCCTCTCGCCCCAGGCCGGCGGCTTCCTGGTGGCGGCGGCGCTGATCGGCCACGCCGTGCAGGACGTGCTTGTCTGGCGGGCCAAGCAGGTGGTGGCGCGATCGATGGCCGAGTTCTGCATGGTCCTCGACCTCATCCTCGGCGTGGGCATCGTGGTGCTGAGCTGATGGCCCGGTCAGGCCACGGGGTGCGGTGTGACGCGGGACCGGGCGGCCATCAGGTGGTCGATGAGCGCCAGCAGCACATCGCGGCCCGCCGCCCGGTCACGGGCGTCACAGAGCACAAGCGGCACTTGCGGATCGAGATCGAGCGCCCTGCGGATCTCCTCCTGCGTCCGGTCCCTGACACCGTGGAAGCAGTTGACGCCGACGACGAAGGGGATGCCGCGGCTCTCGAAGAAGTCGATCGACGCGAAGCTCACATCCAGCCGTCGGGTGTCGACCAGGACGACCGCGCCCATCGCTCCTTGGACGAGGTCGTTCCACATGAACCAGAAGCGTTCCTGCCCGGGGGTGCCGAACAGGTAAAGCACGAGCTCGCTGTTGATGGTGATGCGTCCGAAGTCCAGCGCGACGGTGGTGGTGGACTTGCCGCTCAGCCCTTCCAGATCATCGACGCCGACGCTGGCATGGGTCAGGTACTCCTCCGTACGCAGTGGGGCGACCTCGCTCACCGCACCCACCAGGGTGGTCTTCCCGACTCCGAAACCACCGGCGATAAGGATCTTCACTGCCAAGGGAGCAGTGTCCCCGTGGTCAGAGCTTGCGTAATCCATCCCTCACCGCCTCAAGGATTGACATATCAGGAAAGCCGCCGGCCTGAGCGAAGGCCAACGGTGGGCGGGCCCGCAGCTGACCGA
Source organism: Nonomuraea helvata (assembly GCF_039535785.1). Lineage (NCBI taxonomy): Bacteria > Bacillati > Actinomycetota > Actinomycetes > Streptosporangiales > Streptosporangiaceae > Nonomuraea > Nonomuraea helvata. Next base: position 1,562,934 of record NZ_BAAAXV010000009.1, on the reverse strand, counting down.
TCTCGATCAGATCGCCGATGAGGATCTTGGTCACTGACACCGGGAGGTCCAGTGCGGAGGCGACTTCGGCCACTGCCAGTGGCCGCTTGCACAGAGCGACGATGCTGCGGTGCTCCGGCTGCATCCTCCTCAGATCGCGTCCGGTTGCCGAAGAGACCTCGGAGATCGCCGTCACCAGGGTGATCAGGGTGAGGTCGTCCCGCTCGGAGGTGGTTCGTCCGCCGGTGATCGTATAGGGACGGACAAGAGGCTCATCGGCGTCATCGTCGTCGAAGCCCTCCGTCCAGTGTTTCATTCGTGTCTCCCCGCATCATCGGCCTGCGGCGAACGCGCATCGGTGCCCAGCTTCTGGCCGACCTGCTGGATCAGGGTGTCCATCGCGACGGCCATCAGTTCGGCGTCAACCTCCTGGGACGCGACCACGGCCAGATGGGTGCCGCGGCCCGCAGCCGTGACGAACAGCCACAGGTCGGCCATTTCGATGATGACTTGCTGGACCGGTCCGCCGCTGAAGAGCTGTCCGACGCCGCGAGCCAGACTCTGCTGGCCGGTGGCGATCGCGGCGAGGCGTTCGGCGTCCGAGCGTTCGATGGTCTGGGACCGGCTGATCACCAGGCCGTCGTCGGACAGCACGATGGCGTGCCGGGCGCCCGCGACCTGATCGACCAGACCGTCCAGGAGCCAGTCCAGGTCTCTGTTGGTGGCGGTGGTTCGCTGCGTCATCATCGATCTTCCGTCGTAGGGGAGCTGGAGTCTGAGGATCCGTTCGGCCGGGCCTGCACGGCGTCGTCACCGGTCCGGCGCCTGCGAGACTGCCTCTGGAACGCGCCGATCGTGGCACTGGATCGGCTGGGCTGATCACGTACGACCCGGGTCTCCTGGTCGGTGCGTTCATCCCTGGCCGCCGGGACCTTGAGCTCGGTGACCAGGTTGGCCTGGCGTACCCGCTGGGGCAACGGTCGGCGGCTGGACGACGGGGGTGCGTCGCCCCGATTCCGTGCCCCGCCGGGTGCTGTCATGTCTGCCGGCACGCGTCCCCTGGAGCGGGTCGGCAACTGCGCGTCCTCGTGGAGCGGGTGGCTTTCCTGCGCGTGAGGCCGTGGATCGGCGGCATCCTGGGGGACCTCATCGGGGAGTGCGGCCGGCTCCGGTACCGCTTGGGGGTGGTCGACCACCAGCGGTTCCGGGAGCAGGACGATGACACGGGTGCCACCGAAGGCCGACGACCGCAGTTCCACCTGGAGGCCCAGGCTCGCGGAGAGCCGGGCGACCACGTACAGGCCGAGCCGTACATCGTCGGCGTGTGTCATCACATCGAGCTGCGGCGGCGACTGCATCAGGGCGTTGGCGGCGGCGTACTGCTCGGGTTCCATGCCCAGGCCGCGGTCCTCGATCTCCACGGCGACGCCCCGGCTGACCTGTGCGGCCCGCACCTCGACGGGGGTCAGCGGCTTGGAGAAGGTCGTGGCGTTCTCCATGAGCTCCGCCAGAACGTGGACCAGCGGTCCCACCGCGCGCTCGGCTATCCAGGATTCGCCCTCGACGTCGATCGTGATCCGCCGGTAGTCCTGGACCTCGCCTTGCGCGGCGCGCAGTACGTCGAGCAGGTGTACCGGCTTCCGCCAGCGGCGCTGCGGCTGCCCGCCGCCGAGGATCACCAGGTTCTCCTCGTAGCGGCGCAGCCGGGCCGTGAGGTGGTCCAGGTCGAACAGGCCCTCCAGCACCTCCGGGTCCTCGTGCTTGCGTTCCAGTTCGTCCAGTTTCTTCAGCTGAAGGCCGATGAGAATCTGGGTACGGCGCGCGATGCGCTGGAGCATGCGCTGGAAGCCACGGTGCTGTTCGGCCTGCCGCACGGCGGTGAGGACAGCGCTGCGGCTGGCCAGGTTGAGGGCCTGCCCGAGCTCGCCGAGCTCGTCGGGGGTGGGCTCGACCATGTGCACTTCCGCGTCCACGTCGACGTCCTCGCCGCGCTCCAGGCGGGCGACCACCGTGGGCAGCCGCTCCTGAAGCTCCTGGGCGTCTTCGCGCAGGTGGAGGATGCGCCGGCGGAGAATGGCGGTGAGGCGCCAGCTGGTGAAGAACACCAGGCCCAAGGCGAGCAGGCCCACGGTGGTGACGCTGATGAAGATCGTGAAGAGCATGCCGGCGTGGCTGTAGCCGATCTTGCTGACGTTCTCCAGCCGGAGGCGGAGCAGCTGCAGCACTTGCCCGGAGACCGCGTCCACCGAGGAGCGCCACACGGTGCCGGCCTCGGGGAGCAGCGTCACCTGGCTGCTCTCGGAGGTGACCAGCCGCCCTTCCAGAGCGGTCATGGTCTCCCACGCCTTGCTGGTCGTCAGCGTCCTGTACTTGGTCTCGTCGTCTGTGAGGCTGGGGACCACCCGGGACCGCAGGAGGTGCTCCCTGGTGCCGATGGCGTCGGTGACGAGGCCGTACTCGTCCCTTGTCAGGCGCCCCGTCTCCCAGCCACGGGCCAGAACGGCGTCTTCGCGGCCGATCATGTCGACGACCCAGAAAAGGTCGACCAGGGTCTGTGCCTTGGTGTTCACCTCACCGTGCTCGGTGTGGCTGAGGGCGGTCAACACGCCGAGGTCTGACTCAAGGACGCCGCTGTAGTAGTCGAACGCCTTCTGCGGGTTGGACCAACCGGCGTCCACCGCTCCGCGCTGCTGATCGAGGAGGCCGAGGCCGCGTTCGGTCCGGGCGATGGCGTCGGTGAGCCCCTCCTGTCCGTTGGTGACGTCCAGGGCAACCAGGGGACGGAAGGCGCCCACGGCCTGGTCGGTCACCGCGCGCTGCTTGGCAAGCTTGTCGCGGGAGGTGCCGCGGGGGTCTGCCTGTACCTCCGCGGTGAGCCGTCGCTCCTGGTCAAGGCTGAAGAACAGGTTGGCCGCAGGTCTGCCGACAGTATTGGTGGCCAGATCCATCTGGGCCTTCTCCGACCGCCACTGGGTGGCCAGCTGGTACATGCCCGAAGCCAGCAGCGGCGTGAAGGTCACGCTCGGCACGAACACGACAATGAGCAGCACGGTACGCAAGGGCAGCCGGCGGACACCGGCCGGTCGCCGCGGCTCGCCGCTGGTTGACCCCGATAACCCGTTCCCGTCGCCCACGGTGCCCGTTCGTCGTCGCCCGAACCTGCCCAATCCAGCCACGCGCGGGACACTCTCCTCACCGATTGGTGCGTCCATGACGACAATCACCCAAGTAGGCGATTGGTGCCCGATAGTAGCCATACAGCAGATGAGTCGAAAGCCCCCACTCCGCCGGCCCGGCTGCGAGCCGCTTCGGCACGTCGCGGTCCAGCGGACGTTCCCGGCGGAGCTCTGTCTGTTCTCAGCTGCTCGATCTTGTGAGACTGGCGGGCATGACAGTCGTCCGGCCAGGCCGCAACCGGTGGAAAAAGGGCGAGACGGGTCCCGGACGTCCGTGTCAGCATGCTCGACCATGCTGGAGTACGAGACGAACGACGAGACATTGGCCGCCATCGCCGGCCTGCACGGGATCACCGCCGATCAGGTGCGGCCCCTCCCGCAGGGAGTGGCCAACCACGTCTTCCTTCTCGGAGACGACCTGGTCCTGCGCATCCCACGGACCAAGCAGTTCCTCCCCGACCTGGTCAAGGAGGCTGAAGTCATCCCCGCCGCCCTGCGCGCAGGCGTGCGGACGCCGGAAGTCGTCGCCTTCGATGACAGCTGTTCGGTGGTGGACGTGCCGTACATGCTGCTCGCCCGAGCACCCGGGGTAGATCTCACAAGCCTCGACCTGCCTTCCGCCACCGCCGGCCGCGTCTTCCGCCAGGTGGGGCGGGAACTGGCCGAACTGCACCGGCTGACCCCGGCCACCGCACCTGACCTTCGTGCCGTCCCCGTGGAGGACGGCACCGCAGACCCCTGGGCACTCACCGACCACCTTCTCGTGGCGGGCTGGATCGACACCGAGGCCGCCCGCTGGCTCACCGGCTGGTTCGACCGGCTCTCGGCGCACCTGCCTGCGGATCCGCCCTTGGTCCTGGTGCACGGCGATCTCGCTCCGCAGAACCTCCTGGTCTCCCCGGAAACAGGCCGGCTCAACGGGATCGTGGACTGGGGCGATGCCCAATGGGCCGACCCTGCTGTCGACTTCGCCAAGGTGCCCCTGACCGGCATCCCGGCCATGCTCGACGGCTACCGGCAGGAAACCGGCGAGGAAACCCCGACGAGCTGGGAAGCCCGCGTCTTGTGGTTCCACCTCACCTGGGCACTCGGACGTCTGGCGGATCCCGTCCCGCACCCGGGCGAACGCCACTGGACCGCCCCTCCAGCCAGCCGACTCCTGGGCCTGCTCCGCTTCTTCGCCTCAACCCCACCGACCCCCTGGGCCGAGCTGGCCTGAATCCGCGGTGTCGGTTCTCGCCGGGGCAACCGGTGAAACTCGGCCGAGGGCGCCGTGAAACCGGCACCGCCGAGAGTGAAGCCATGAGCATCACAGAACTCGGACGTACCGGGGGCGGCCCGGCCCCCGACGGGGGCGCAGATCTGGCCGTACGTGCGGAAGGGCTGGTGAAGACGTTCGGCGAGCACCGTGCCGTCGACGGGATCGACCTGCACGTACGCCCCGGTGAGATCTTCGGCGTCCTCGGCCCGAACGGCGCCGGCAAGACCACCACACTACGGATGCTGGCCACCCTGTTGACGATCGACGCGGGCCGTGCCGAGATCTTCGGGGTCGACGTGGCCGGCAACCCGCACGTGATCCGCCAGCTGGTCGGCGTCACCGGACAGTACGCGTCGGTCGACGAGAACCTGACTGCCCGCGAGAACCTCTGGCTCTTCGGCCGCCTGCAGGGCATCGCCGGGCCGCGTGCCCGGCGCATCGCCGGCGAGCTGCTGGGCCAGTTCGGCCTGGAGGAGGCCGCCTACAAACCGATCGCGCAGTTCTCCGGCGGCATGCGCCGGCGCCTCGACCTGGCGGCCAGCCTGATCACCAGGCCGCCGCTGATCTTCCTCGACGAGCCGACCACCGGTCTCGACCCGCGCACGCGCGGCCAGATGTGGGAAACCATCCGCGGTCTGGTCGCCGACGGCTGCACGGTGCTGCTGACCACGCAATATCTGGACGAGGCCGACCAGCTCGCCGATCGCGTCGCCGTCATCGACCACGGCCGCAAAGTCGCCGAGGGCACCCCCGACGAGCTGAAGAGCGCGGTCGGCAACTCCGCCCTCCAGTTGCTGCTCGCCGAGCCGGGCGAGGTGCCCGCCGCCGTGGAGGTCGTGCGGCGCGTCCTCGGCTCCGACCCGGTACTCAGTCCAGAGCAGGGCCGCCTCAACGTCGCCCTCGACCAGGCCGACCTGGCCGCCGACGTACTGATCGCGCTGCGCAACGCCGGGGTGTCGATCTCCTCGGTGAGCGTGGCCAAGCCCAGCCTGGACGAGGTGTTCCTCGCCCTCACCGGCCACGAGACGGACAAGAACAAGACGGACGGGGACGCCGAGACCGGCAAGGAGGAGAACCGATGAGCACCGTGATCGCACCCGCCCGCGAGGCGGTCCGGGCCGCCGACCGCGTGGCGGCCGCCAGGCGGCGCGTCTCCATGGGGGAGACGCTCGGCCAGACCCTGACGATGGCGTGGCGGGCGCTCAAGAAGATGCGTCGTAACCCGGAGCAGTTCTTCGACGTGGCGCTGCAGCCCATTCTGTTCACCGCGATGTTCGCCTTCATCTTCGGCGGCGCCATCGCCGGCGACGTGGAGAGCTACCTTCCCCTGATGATCCCCGGAATCCTCGCCCAGACCGTGTTGACGACGTGCATGGCCACGGGCACGCAACTGCGCGAGGACATGGAGAAGGGCGTTTTCGACCGGTTCAAGTCGTTGCCGATCGCCCGGATCGCGCCGCTCGCCGGCCCGATGGTGGCCGACCTGGTGCGCTACACGATCGCGGCTACTCTGACCTTCGGCATGGGCCTGGTGATGGGCTACCGCCCGGGCGGCGGAGCGGGCGGCGTGCTCGCCGCGATCCTGCTGGCGATCTTCACGGGCTGGTCGCTGGCGTGGGTCTTCACCTGGGTCGGCACGATCGCCCGGAGTGCCCAGGCCGTGCAGGGCATCTCCATGATGATCTTGTTTCCGCTGACGTTCCTGTCGAACGCGTTCGTCCCCGTCGAGACCCTGCCCGGCTGGCTGGCCGCGTTCGTACGGATCAACCCGGTCTCACACCTGGTCACGGCCGCCCGCGACCTCGCCAACAGCGCCCTCGTCAGCGGAGAGGTGGCCTGGACGCTCCTGGCATGCCTGATAGTCATCGCGATCTTCGCGCCGCTGTCGGTACGCAGCTACAAGCGGCACATGTGACCTCTGCCCGTCACGGCCGGAGACCTGCTCGATGAGACTGCGCGCCTCGTCCAGCAGGTCTGGGCCGCGTCGATCGCCGTACTCGGTCCGCAGGGCGGCGATCATGCCTGGCGCGGCCCGCTCCGCGTACGGCTCGATCCGCTCGAAGGCCATGCTGGGCATGGTCCTGTTGTACGCGAACCGCTCGGCCAGCACCAGCAGCCCGATCGCGTCGCGGGGGGCCATGGCTCTCCGTAGCAGTCCCCAGGCGCCGAGCGCGAAGAGCATCGAGCCGCACATGGGGTAGTCCAGGATGGGGTTACCCCAGGTCAGCAGGTCGTAGCCCCGGGCGGTGGAGAACAGCTCCGCGCCGTACCGGACGTCTTCCGGCGGGGCGTGGTACGCGTAGGCCGTCAGGGTGACCGACTCCGCGATGATCGTCCACGGCGTGAACTCCGTGCGCGGCACCCCGGGCAGGCGCAGGTCGCGCGCCCGCTGGACGGCCAGGCGGTACTCCGCGAGTGCGGCGGCCGTCTCGCCGCGGGCGAGGGCGAGCTCGGCCGCGCACAACGAGACGATCGCCACGCCGCCGAGCACCGCCTCATCGTCGTTGATCCGGGTGATCTCGGCGAGCTCGGTCTCCGCGGTGTCGAGGTCGCCGTCGGCGAGTGCGGCGATCAGCAGGACCGCACGGAGCTGGGTCTCGTCGTCGATGGCGCCGAGCCGGCTCAGCACCGGGATGGCGGTCCGCGCGTGTCCGACCGCCCGACGGCGGTCGCCGAGCTGCATGACCAGATGGGCCAGCACAGCGTGCATGATCGCGGCGAACCACGGTCCCTCGTCCTCGCGGAGCATCGTCAGGGTCCGCTCGGCGGCCTCGATCGCACCGGCCGCGTCTCCCTCGTTCTCCAAGACGTGGACGCTCATCCGCATCGCGGCCAAGGCCACGTCATGGTCGGCGCTGCGGCACAGCTCCGCCAGCCGGCGGCGCAGCTCGCCCTCGTCCGCGTCGCACGCGAGCGCCACCGTGGCCATCGCCGCTACGCGGGAATCCGTCGCGTCACTGGTGGGGAGCATACGGAGGAGGTCCCGCAGCGGATCGACGCTGCGGTCGTTGACGATCATGATGTTCATGAGGGTGACCAGCATGGCGGCCCTGGTCACCTCGACGAGATGCGGCGGCGGCACCCAGCCGGTGGTCGCCTGGGCGATCGCGTGCCGGTGCACGAAGACCCGGGCGTGGTCGCCGCGGATCAACCACAGCGCGCCGACGCCCGCCAGCAACTGGACCGTCGTGACGGGATCGGGCTCGCCGAGAGCCTGGCGGAGCAGATCGGCGAGGTTGCTCTCCTCGGCGTGCAACGCGTCGGCCGCCGCGAACTGCGCCGGGCTGAACAGCTGGGTGCCGTGTTCGAGGACGTATGCCGTCGCCCAGTCCCGCTGCGCCGCCCGAGCGGGCGCCTCCTCGCCGGCCTCCCTCAGCCGCATCCGCCCGAATTCCCTGACGGTCTCCAGCATCCGGTAGCGGAGGCCGTACGTCGTCTCGCGGACGCTCAGCATCGACTGCTCGGTCAGCGCGTCCACGGCGTGCAGGGCGTCCGGGCCGAGTACGTGCTCGGCCGCGGTCAGCGTGAAACCGTCGCCGAACAGCGACAACCACCGCAACGCCTGCCGTTCCGGCTCGTCCAGGAGATTCCACGACCAGTCGATGACCGCGAGCAGCGTCTGGTGCCGGTCGGGAGCCGTCCGGTTCCCGCCGCGCAGCAGGGCGAACCGGTCCGCCAGGCGCCGCGCGATCTCCTCCACTGACATCACCCGCACCTTGGCCGCGGCCAGCTCGATCGCGAGCGGCAGCCCGTCGAGGCGGGCGACGATCTCCTCGACCGCTCCCTCGTCGATCCGCACCCCCGGGCGGGCGGCCGTGGCGCGCTGGCGGAACAACTCCACCGCGTCGCCTGTGGGCAGCTCGCCGAGCAGGTAGACCCGTTCGGCGGGGATCGACAAGGGGGCGCGCGAGGTGATGAGCACCCGCAGGTCGCGGGTCGTCACGGTCAGGAACGCCACCAGGTCGGCGACGGCCTCGATCACTTGCTCGCAGTTGTCCAGGATCAGCAGCGCCGGAGCCTGGTCGAGATGCTGGGCGATCCGGGCGCGTACGTCGGAGCGCTGCTCGGCGGTCAGGGCACGACGCCCGCTGACCGAGTCCCGAACCCCGAGCGCCGAGCCCACCTCGCTCACCACGCCCTCCGGGGAGGACACTCCGACGAGCTCGATGAAGTGAGCGACAGGCTGCGCGGCGTTCCTGCCGATGACATGACCCAGCCGCGTCTTGCCCAGGCCGCCAGGGCCGATGATGGAGACCACCCGGTTGGTCTGCAACAGGGCGTGCACCGCACGGATGTCGCCGTCGCGGCCGAGCAGCGAGGAACCGTCGAACAGGATGCCCTCACGCACCGGCCGATCCGCGACGAGGAGTTCGGCGTACACGCGGGCGAGCTCAGGCCCTGGTTCGGTGCCGAGCCGCGCGGCCAGGCGGGCGCGATACCGCTCATAGCGCTCCAGAGCGGCGGCGGCACCTCGTACGGCGGCCTCGCTGCGCAGCAGGCAGGCGAGCAGCTCCTCGTCGTGCGGCCGATCGGCCGCGGCCTCCTCCAGCAGCGGCAGCGCGCTCTCGTGAGCGCCGCTCCGGCCCCGCGCGATCGCCGCCACACGTCGCGCCTCGGCCGCCCACTCCGCTGCGAGGCCCCTCAGCTCGGCGAGTGCGCCCGTGGCGCCGTCCAAGCCCCCGGCCACGAGCCCCATGGCCTCTTCGGCGCGGTGACGCGCGAGCACCATGTCGTCCTCGCCCAGTGCGGCCCGCGCCTGCTCCACCAGCGCGCCGAGCAGCAGCGCGTCCACCTGACCAGCGGGCAGCCCGAGCCGATAACCATGCGGGATCCGCACCGCGACGTCGGCGCAGGTCGCCGCCCTGGTCCGCGAGACGACCACCTGCAGCGCCTTCGTCGGATTGGCGGGCGCTTCGTCCGGCCACAACTCCTCGACCAGGCGCTCGTCACTGACCCCTGCACGCCCATGCATGGCGAGCACGGCCAGCAGGGTCTGCGCGCGATCGCCGACCACGCGCACACCCCGCCAGTGGACGCCGTCGAGCAGGACCAGTGCGGGGGACACACCCTCAGCTTACGGACGAGTCACATGGCAGGAGCATGACCGCGACGAGTATCTCGCGAGTGGATCTCGGCGCTGCCTTGTATGCGATCATGAATGGATGACAACGAGAAAGGCGCATGGTCGCTGACCGCCGGCTCGCGCTGCACGCGACCCTTCCCGACCGCTACGCCCGTCATGAGGTCCTGACCTCGACCATCGACCACCGTGGCCGACTCGTCGCCCTGGTCGCCGACCCCGGCCAAGACTTCACCCCCATCCCCGGCTTCTCCGAGCTCTGGCCGCCCCCGCGCTACGACGCGATCGCCGTCATCTGCGACGGAGCCGAGATCCGCGAGATCCCACTGACGGATCTCGGCCTGTGGTTCAACCGCATCGACACCCTCGGCGAGGGCATCGTGCTGGCCGCCGCCCGCTGTGAGCCTGTGGGCGTCGACCGTGAGCGCCACTGGGAGCCGGTGCCCGAGGGGGAACTCCACCTCACCGACAACGTCCGGGTGATCGACGGAGACGGGCAGACTCGGTCGGCTTTCTACGTCGGTGACGGCATCGAGCAGCTCATGACGGATGCTCGGGGCAGCATCTGGATCAGCTACTTCGACGAGTCGAACTACTGGTTCCCCAACCAGGACGGCACTCGCTCCTACGGGTTGATGATCGGTCTGGCGCGCTGGGACAGCGACGGAGGCCCGCCCTGGATGGCGCCGTCCTACACTCCTGACGTCGTCTGGTGCGACTGCTATGCGCTCAATGTCGGCTCTGATCTGGTCCACGCGTACCCCTACACCGACTTCCCGCTGATCGAGATCGACGCTGACGGCGTCCGGAGCGTCACACCGAACCCCGTCACGGGATGCCGCGGCCTTGCCGTCTCCGGCGCTGAACTTGCTTTCCTCGACCAGCGGCGAGCGGGCGGCGGCTTCCGCTGGGAGATCCGCAGAGCCCGCCGTCAGGGCGGAGCCGTCACCAAGGCGAACCGTGAGCGCCTGCTGCTACCGGAGGGCCGGCACCCGACCGGCTGGGCCCGGGGGAAGATCGGCAGAGACGGGACGCTGTGGCTGCACGAGGATGGGAACCCGCGGCGGTGGTACCGCTATGAGCTATGAAATGGACACCTGAACCCATCCATGCACCGACCTGCCCATCCACACCCGCGAGCGGCTCGGCGTGGACGAGAGCGGCGCTGGGCATGGTGGGTAGGGGCTCTCTCCACGAGTGACGTCGTACGACCTATGGATGGCCCTATCAGCACAGGGAGGCTGTCCCGACCCGTGTTCCTCCTGCTCGCCGCAGGGACACAGCAGCGAGCACATGATCCACTGGTTGCCCTCCAACGAGAAGGGAAACGGGAGATGGAGCAGTGTGACCGGCGGGCTGCGATCGGAACGGCGGCCGCCCTGTTGGCGAGTGGCGCGACCGTGATGGCGGGCAGCGCACCCGCCCGAGCGGAGTCCTCCGGTGAGCAGGCCCGGGAGTCGTTCCGGGTAGTCGACCGCCGAGGCCGGCAGCGTTTCCTGGCGAGCTCGAGCAAACCTCCGGTGATCATTGGGGGCAGGACGTACCCCGCCGACCAACGCCAGGGGCCCGAAGGCACCTATCTGATCTTCAATGATGGGGACGGCAACGAGAAGGGCGGAATCGTTGCCTCCTCTGTCGGGGCCAGCCTCTCGCTCGACTACACCAACGCGCAGGCGATCACGATGGCCACCCGCTGGGAGGGCGTCCACGGCGCGGCGCTGCTGGAGATGAAGCACATGCCTGATCCGGCGCTCCCGATCGACCAAGTGCCCGCCATGCCGCCTCGCGTCCAGCTCGGCTACAGCACTGCGGAAGGAGCTTTCCTGGTGCTCAGCGACTCGCGAGGACGCCCGAGGATTGTGCTGGAGATCGATGGCGACGACCAGCCGGTGATCAAGGTGCTGGACTCCGAGGGCCAGGTGGTCGGGCGGCTTCCCGAAACGCCAGCCGAGCGTCTTGCTACGCTGCCCCCAGTCATTAACTGATCACTGTGTTGCGATGCCCCTCGAATTCGCCCACGCAGATTTCCGCCGGAGGATGCACGCCTGGCGATCTACCAGGCGGGGCTCGACACCGGGCAGGCCAGCTTCGAGACCACGGCGCCTAGCTGGGAGGATTTCACCGCCGGCAAGCTGCCGCATCTGCGCTACGTGGCCGCCGACGCCGAGACCGGCGAGGTCGTCGGCTGGATCGCCGCCTCACCGGTCCCCACCAGGCCCGTCTACGCCGGAGTCGTGGAGCGCAGCGTCTACGTTCACCCCGGCTGCCAGGCGCACGGCATCGGGCGCGCTCTGCTGACCGCGTTCATTGCCGCCGCCGAGGCCTGCGGCGTCTGGACCATCCAGTCCGGCGTCTTCCCGGAGAACGCCGCCAGCCTGTCGCTGCACCAGGCGCTGGGCTTTCGGGTGGTCGGCACCCGCGAGCGTGTCGGACGCCACCACGGCGTCTGGCGCGACGTTCTGCTGATCGAACGGCGCAGCACAGCGGTGGGGCGCTGACGAGCGGTCCGTCCGGCTGGCCATCTGCCGTTCATCATGGGGTGTCCCTGCCTCAGGCGGCGGGATTGGCGCGGGCGTTCAAGGCGTTGGGCGATCCGGTACCCGCAGAGGCGGCTGCCGAGGCGGGCGGGTGAAGCGCCGGTTGCTGGCCGAGTTCATCGGCACCGCACTGCTGGTGACGGTGGTGGTCGGGTCGGGGATCATGGCCCAGACCTTGTCCCGGTGCTGGGGGCGCGCCGCGGACCAGGCCACGGGCCAGGAAGAACGGTGCGACCATGGGCCCGACCGAGCCGACCAGAGCCGAGCCGAAGCCGGAGGCGGCGCCGACGGCGGCGAACGCAGCGTAGTCGAGCCGCGCCGAGTGGGGTCGCCGGCGCCGCCACACGACTATGACCAGCAGGAAGACGCCGATGGCACGGGTGAGGGCGGGCAGCGGTGCTGTGGCGAACAGCCACGCCCCCACCGCGGCAGCGGGCACGGCGCCCAGGGCGAAGACGCCGACCAGTCGGTGCTCGACCTCGACGCGGTTGAGCCACACCCGGCTGCACCTGGCCCCCGCCGTTGCGGCCCGGCTCATCCGGCGAGCGCCCGGGCCAGGGCCATGCCGAACCAGCCCGCGCCGCAGAACCCAGTTCCGGCCGGCGTCATCACCGGCGTGCCGGCCGGCTTCGGAGGCTTACGGCCCACGGTAGCGATCGTTCGCCCGCCGCTGAGATCACGCGGAGACGGGCTCGGACAGCGGGGTGAACAGGGCGCCGAGCTTGCTCACCGCCTCGGGGAGGATCCGGTAGTAGACCCAGGTGCCGCGCCGCTCGCCGTCGATCAGGCCGGCGGTGCGCAGGCCATCGGAGGCGGCGACGGCGGCCGGCAGGAGCGGCGTGGACAGCAGTCCGCCGCTGATGCCGGTGGCCAGTCCGGCGCGCTGCTCCTGTGCCTCGGCCAGGCCGGCGGAGGCGGTTAGAGGTCCTCTGGTGCCCTAGCGTTCCAGCCGGCGCAGTCGCCGGTTGAGGTAGCGCTGCTCCGGCAGGCTCGTCGTCAGCTGGGCGGCCCGCCGGTAATGTTCGGCCGCGGCCTCCACATCGCCGCTCAGCTCCAGCAGATGGGCGCGTACGGCGTACAGCCGGTGATGCCGCTGCATCGCGGGATCGGTCAGCAGCGGATCGAGCAGGGCCAAGCCGATCGCCGGGTCGTGGGCCATGGCAACCGCGACGGCATGGTTGAGCGTCACAGTCGGGGCGGGAGCAACCCGGCTCAGCATGTCGTACAGAACGCTGATCTGCATCCAATCGGTGGCCTGGTAGGTCGATGCCTCCGCGTGGACCGCGGCGATCGCCGCCTGGATCTGGTAACGGCCGACGTGCCCCCGCGGCAGCGTCTGCTCCAGCAGTGCGACGCCCTCGGCGATCAGATCGCGCCGCCAGCGGGAGCGGTCCTGCTCGGCCAGCGGCACCAGATCACCGGCAGAGTCGGTCCGCGCCGGCAGCCGTGCGTGCGTGAGCAGCATCAGTGCCAACGCGCCGGTCACCTCGTCATGGTCGGGCAGTGCGGCGTGCACCTGACGGGTGAGCCGGATCGCCTCCTCGGCGAGCTCGACGTCGACCAGGGTCTCGCCGGAGGTGCGCGTGTAGCCCTCGGTGAACACCAGGTGGCAGACGTCGAGCACGGCTGCGACCCGGGCCGGCAGTTCCTCGTCCGACGGCATCGCGAACCGTGCGCCCGCGCCACGCAGCGTCGCGCGGGCGCGGCTGAGGCGCTGGGTCATTGTGCGGACCGGCACCAGGTACGCGGCCGCGATCTGCTCCACGCTCAACCCGGCCACCGCCCGCAGGCTGAGCGACACCTGCGACGGCCTGCTCAGCGCAGGATGACAGCACAGGAAGAGCAAGCGGAGCGTGTCGTCGACCTCGGTGCCGGGAGCCTCGTCCGCTCCAGGCGCCACGCCGACGTCATCCGGCCGTTGTGCCACGTCCAGCGCCTCGCGGCGGGCCCGGGCCGAGTCGGCCCGGGCCCGGTCGATCAGGCGCCGCGACGCGACCCGGATCAGCCACGCCCTCGGATTGTCGGGAACCCCGCCGACGGGCCACTGAGAGGTAGCGGCCTCCGCAGCTTCCTGGGCCGCGTCCTCGCAGTCGGCGAGGTCGCCGTACCTGCGCAGAAGCGCGCCGAGGACGTGTGGCGCCTCCCGACGCCACACGTCCGCGAGTATCCGTTGCACCATACGATCTGCGTGCGATCGCTATTGGTCGTCGCCGCCTGGCCACATCGTCGGCCGCAGCTCCACCGTCTCTCCTGGGCCGGCGAACTTCGCGGCGACCTCTTCCGCGCGGGCCTGGCTCTCGACATCGATGAGGAAGAACCCGGCTAGATGCTCCTTGGCCTCCGAGTATGGGCCGTCGCTCGTCAGCGGGGAGCCGTCCTGCCACCGGTACAGTCGTGCGGCCGCGGGATCGCCGAGCGCCTCTCCGCCGACCAGTTCGCCGTTGGCCTGCAGGTCGGACATCACCTGCTCGAACTCGGCGTTCAGCCGCTTGCGCACGTCGTCGGGCAGCTCCTGGTGGGCAGCAAGGTAGTCGCTGGTGGGGTGCCCCCACGGCTGCGGATTGGAGTGGATCAGGATCACGTACTTCATGGCTGTCAGCTTTCGTCTCGTGCGACGGCGGCTCCGTCGCTCGACTGGGACGTCGGTGCGGACTTGCCGATGTCGACATCATCGACGAGGAGTTCGATGACGTGCTGGGGGTCGCCCGACGCGCGTCCCCGATGTGCGCTGGTCACGGGGCGCGAACATGCTCAGGGTACGGGCGAAGTCCCCGGCGAACAGCGGAGTCACCCTGTTGGCAAAGGTGTTAGCAAGATCCTGAGATTGTCCTGGCAAACACTAAGGCCCGCTCCCAGACTCTCTCTGGTGGCGGGCCTTTCGTGCTGTGCGCGGCCGGAGGTACTCGAAACCCCAACCTTCTGATCCGTAGTCAGATGCTCTATCCATTGAGCTACGGCCGCTCGCTGCGTAAGCAAGCATAGCGGGTTCTGGGGAGTGCCTCGACCCAGATAAGCCAATCATGGGCTCATCCGCCCCTCGCCCGCGTGGCCGAAGGTCCGGGTACCAGCGGTCAGGGGCGTCCTGGGCAGGTCGGATGTGGAGTCGGCGGAGGATGTGGGTGCTGGTGTGAGGGAGAGCGCAGGGCGTGGCGGGTCCGGAGCCGGTGGCCTGTGGATACATCGAAGGGTGTATCCACAGGCCGGTCCCTCGCAGGAGGGAAGTGGCCGCGCGGGGTGGTGAGATGGGGGGCATGAAGCAGGAGGCGCTGGGAGCCGGGGCCGCCTTCGCGGTGGGCGTGGTGCTCATCGCGGGCGGGACGGCTCTGGAACGTGGGGTGCCCACCTGGGTCCTGTGTGTGCCGCTGGCGATCTCCTGTGCCGGGATCCTGGTGCGGCAGCGGGTGCCGCTGGCCTCGCTGGCGCTGGGGGTTGTCGCGGTCGCCATCGACGCCGTCGTGGGGCCGTCCTTGGCGACGGTCCTGGTTTTCACTGACAACCTTTACGCCGCCGCGCTTTACGGGCCGGCGCGGTTCGCCCGGTGGTTGCTCTTCATCGCCGCTGCGCTCGCGGTGGGGGCCGGGGCCGTGGCCGTGTTCCTGGCCGAGAACTGGTGGATGCTCGCCGTCATGGGAGTGCAGGCGGGGCTGGTGCTGGTCACTCCTGTCACCACCGCGATCGTGCTGCGGGAGCAGCGGGATCGGGCGGCGGCCGAGCGGGTACGCGCCGAGCAGGTGGCTCATCTGGCCGAGCTCGATCGGCAGGCGGCGGTCGCGGCCGAGCGCACGCGGATGGCGCGGGAGTTGCACGACATGATCGCCAACCATTTCAGCGCCATCGCCATTCAGTCCACCGCCGCGCTTTCCCGTAAGGACCTGGATTCGGCCACGGTCCGGAGAGTCATGGAGTCCGTACGGGAGAACAGCGTGAAGGGGCTGGCCGAGATGCGAGCCATGATCGGGCTGCTGCGTCAGGACGGGGACGATTTCGCGGAAGCCACTCGGCCGCGGCTGGCCGATGCGGGAACACTGGTGGAGAGGGTGGCGCGGGCCGGGTTGGTCGTCGGATTGCGGGTTCAGGGGGAGGTTCGGGAACTGCCGGCCCCTGTTGATCTGGCCGGATACCGGATCGTGCAGGAGGCTCTCACCAACGCGCTCAAGCATGGCGGCTCGCCTGTTCAGGCCCTCATCTCGTACGAGGCGGGGCGGGTCCTGGTGAGTGTCGAGAACGCGGTCGGCCGGCGTGGGGAGCGGTTGCCCGGTGCCGGGGCCGGGGTGATCGGGATGCGGGAGCGGGCCTTGCTGGTCGGCGGTTCTTTCGAGGCTGGGTTGTCGGGGGAGGGCGATGTGTGGCGGGTGGAGGCAGCCCTCCCCCTTGTCGACGATCAAGGTTCACCCGCTGTCGACGAACTGGCCGTGCTGTTCCGATTCGGTGCGGGTTCTCATGGGGAACCCGTCCCATCCGTTCTGGAAGTACGGGCGGAGGAGGCGTGAGGTGATGACCATCAAGGTGTTGGTGGCTGACGATCATGCGGCTGTCCGCGCGGGGATCGTGCTGATTCTGGACGGCGTCCGCGATGTCGAGGTGGTCGGCGAGGCCGGGGATGGAGAGCAGGCCGTGGCCATGGCCCGGGAGATGCGACCCGACGTGGTGTTGATGGATGTACGCATGCCACGGCTCGACGGCATCTCCGCCACCCGGGAGCTGGCGGGCATCAGTGATGTGCTGATCCTCACCACGTTCGACCTCGATGAATATGTTTTCGGAGCGCTCCGGGCGGGAGCCGCCGGATTCTTGTTGAAGAACACGGACGCCGACTCGCTGGTCGAGGCCGTGCGGTTGGTGGCGCGCGGCGACGGGCTGATCTCTCCCGGGGTCACCCGGAAATTGATCTCGGCCTTCGCCGGTCAGGAGCCGCGCAGGGAGCCTGCGGCCGATCCAGGGAGCTTGACGCCCCGGGAACGGGAGGTGCTGGCGTGCATCGGGAGAGGGCTGTCCAACGCTGAAATCGCCAGAGAGCTGGATATGGCGGAGGCCACCACGAAGACGCATGTCAGTCGGGTGCTGAACAAGCTGGGGTTGAAGAGCCGGGTGCAGGCGGCGATTTACTACTCGGGCGAAAGGGGCCTGGAGGCTTAGTCTGGGCGTTGTGAGCACACCGCCGCCCCCGCCGCCAGAAGAGCCCACACCGCCTCAGGAAGGCTCGTCTGAAGGGCAGGCGGGGCAGCCGGGTTGGGTGCCGCCATCTCAGATGCCGCGACCTCAGATGCCGCCATCTCAAGTGCCGCCGCCTCAGGTGCCGCTGTCTGAGATGCCGCCGCCTCAGGGCCCACCATCCCAAGGCCCACCGCCTCAGATGCCGCCCCAGCACGGCCAGCAGCCCCAGTACGGCCAGCCGCCCTACGGCCCGCCGCCTCCGTCCACGGGCACTTCCACCGGCGTGCTGATCGCGTTGATCTTCGCCGGCCTGGCCATCTACAGCGTCCTCAACGTCGTCATCGGCTTCCTCGTGTTCATCACCGCGTTCTCCGAGGGCGCCGGCTCCACCCCTTATCTGATCACCGGCACGGTCCTGCTCGCCCTCATCGGCCTCGGCGCGGGCAGCGGCCTGCTCTTCGTACGCAGGCAGCCGTGGACCAAGGGCATCGGCCTCGGCCTCATGATCGGGTGGGCACTCTGGTCCATCGTGTCCGCCGGCTACTGCACAGGGCTCAACCCGGGTCTGTATGGCTGACATGCCCTACCACGAGATCTTCGTCGGTCTCGGCGTGCTCGTGGCCTCCGTCGTCTTCGTACGGGAGGCGAGGACGAGAGGCGCGCTCAACGAGCAGTCGCTGACGGCGGTCGCCGGCGCCCTGGTCGGGGGAGCGATCGGGATGCGGCTGGCGGGCTGGCTCGAGACGCTCGACCCGCAGGACCTCTGGCTGTACGGCTCCCGCAGCATCCTCGGCGGCCTGACCGGCGCGTACGTGGGCGTGCTGATAGCCAAGAGGATCATCGGCTACAAGGAGCGGACCGGCGACCTGTTCGCCCCGGCCGTGGCGCTCGGCATGGCGGTCGGCCGGATCGGCTGCCACCTGACGGAGGCGCCGGGCAGGCCGACCGATCTGCCGTGGGGAGTGCACGCGCCCCCGACCACCCCCGAGTGCCCCGGCTGCCTCACCGGCCAGGCCATGCACCCGTCGTTCGTCTACGAGATCATCTTCCAGCTGGCGGCGTTCGCCGCGCTCCTGTGGGCGCGCAAGCGGCTGACCCAGCCGGGCGAGCTGTTCACGCTCTACCTGGCCGCGTACGCCGCCTTCCGCTTCCTCGTCGAGTTCACCAGGGCGAACGAGACGGTCTGGCTCGACCTGACCAGGCCCCAGTGGTTCCTGATCCCGAGCCTGCTGCTGCTCGCCCTCAGGCTCGGGTACGGCTGGCGGCGCGGCTACTACGATCCCCTTTTCGAGCGAAAGGTCATGACATGAGCGCAGGCATGGGTCTGCGGGGCGACCGCATCCACAGGTACGTCAACGCGTTCTGCCCGCACTGCCACGGCCAGGACCTCGACAAGGTCGAACGGCTGAGCGGCTATCTGGCCGAGCGCGACGGCAAGGTGTGGTTGGAGCGCGGCTGCCGCGAGCACGGCCTGATCAGCACGTTGTACGACGAAGACCCAGAAATTCTGAAATATCTCGAAGAGTGGACCGCCCCGACGAAGCAGCACGTACCCGATATTTCCGGGAACTTCCGTCCGATTCCCTCCGCCTACCTCCACGGCCTCCCCGAGATGCAGACCCAGCACACCTGCATCCTCCTGGAGGACATCGCCGAAGCCTGCAACCTACGCTGCCCCACCTGCTTCGCCGACAGCTCCCCTGACCTGACCGGCATCGTCCCCGTACGCGACGTCCTCGCGAACGTCGACCAGCGCCTCGAAAGGGAGAACGGCAAGCTCGACGTCCTCATGCTGAGCGGCGGCGAGCCCACGCTCCACCCCGAGCTCAAGGCCCTCCTCACCGAGCTCGAAGCACGGCCGATCACCCGCATCCTGATCAATACCAACGGCGTGCTCATAGCCAGGGACGACTCCCTCCTCGACCTCCTCACGGAGCACAGGGAGCGAGTGGAGATCTACCTCCAGTACGACGGCCCGTCGGCCGAGGCCTCGAAGCACCACCGAGGAGGCGACCTCACCCGTATCAAGGCCGAGGCGATCAGCAGGCTGTCCGAGCGTGAGATCTTCACGACGCTGGTCATGACCGTCGCGCTGGGGGTCAACGACGGTGAGATCGGCGAGGTCGTACGGCTCGCCCTCGACACCCCGTACGTCGGAGGAGTGTCGATCCAGCCCCAGTTCGCGTCGGGCAGATCGGCTGCCATCGACCCCATGGACAGGCTCACCCACACCGGCGTGCTCAAGCGCCTCGGCCCCCAGACCGAAGGCCTGGTGACCTGGCGCGACCTGACCGCCCTGCCCTGCTCCCACCCGCACTGCTGCTCGGTCGGCTACCTCCTCCGCGACGACTCCAGCAGGTGGCGCTCGCTCACGGCGCTGATCGGGCACGACCGGCTCAAGGAGAACCTCGGCCTGGTCTCCAACCGCATCGCCGACACCGAGCTCCCGCGCGAGCTGCGCCTGGCCGTACAGGAGTCCCTGCTCGGCCTGCTGTCGGAGCAGTCGTCGCTGTCGCATCCCCAGATCGGCGACGTGTGGCGGACCATCTGCGAGAACTGCGACCTCGGCATGTCCACCCTGCTCGCCCTGACGGTCAGGCGGAAGAAGCTGCGCAGGATGCTGGGGGAGCGGGTGGTGCGCATCACGGTCAAGCCGTTCATGGACATCTCGACCATGATCGAGGAGCGGCTCACGCAGTGCTGCGTGCACGTGGGGACGCGGGCCGAACAGGACCAGTGCGCGCCGTTCTGCGCCGTGCAGGCCTGGCCGCAGCTCTCCAGGCAGCGGCTGTCGGTGGTGGCGTCGTGACGGCGCCACGATCCACTCCGGCCACCGGCGGCCCGCCGTACGATCCGCTCCGGTTGTGCGTGTACGCGACCGTCGCGCTGCTGGCCTGGCTGCTCGGGCCGTGGGCGGTGCTGGGGTTCGCGGCGTTGGGGTTCGCCGGTTACTGGAAGGCGCGGCGAGCCGGGCTGACCCGGAGCAAGTGCCTGCTCAGGGACACCCGGCTCGTCCTGGCCTACCTCGGGCTCATCGCCGTCGTGGCGGTCGTGGCGATCATCGTCTGACGGCAAGGAGGTTCAGGACGGTCCACTCCTTGGCGTCCCAGGGTGACTTCCCGCTCTCGCGCGGTGGCGCGTCCTGATTCCAGAAGAGGGTCGTGGAGGGGGCAGATGTCAGGAGGCCGTCCGTCACGGGCGTGACCTGCGTGCCGGGAAGTCGCTCGCCGAGCCCTGCCATCGCCCCGGTGGACATGTCGTACAGCACGTCGAGTGGGGCCCTGTCCTCGCCCAGCCAGGCGAGCGCATACCGGTCTCCCACCAGCAGGCGCGGCGAATACGGCTTCAGCTCGGCCGGCAGGATCTTCCGCCCGGCCCCGTCCGCGCGCTGCACGAACATTCGGCCCTTCAGCTCACCGGTGCACCACTGGGACGTGCACTGCGTGAGCCGGGCCTTCTTCGGCACTCGCACGTCGAAGGACTGTCTGGTTTCCAGATTGACAATCCGGTTGTGGTTTCTGGTCGGCGCATCGCTGTCGTAGCCGGCCGCCCAGGGCCAGGCGATCAGGTGGAGCCCGTCGCTGCCGGTCAGCCGCGACGGAGCTCCGCCGGTCAGCGGAACCCGGTAGACGCCGCCACTGTCCTGGAGCGACCAGACGAGGGAGTCCTCCGTGAGGCCGACGCTGTCCACGTTCGCGGTGGTCTGCGCGACATGCACGGCCGTGCCGCCCGAGCGCGGCATGATCCAGAAGTGCGTGGGCTTGCCGAACCTGGGGCCGTACCAGGCGAAGTACCGAGAGCCCACCGCCAGGCCCGCCGGGGCGGTCATCTTCTTGATCCCGGGGACCTGGCCGAGCACGCGAGTCGTCTTGCGCGCCATGTCGTAGACCTCCAGCCGCGAGGGCTGGCCCAGGGCCTGTGCGGGCGCGAGCATCAGCACCTCGGTGGCGCTCAGCGCGGTCACCGGGTGGATCTTCCACCCCTCGGCGGTTCTCGCCGGCACTTTGGCGACGGCGTTCGGCCACAGCGCGGCGGCGGACGTGTACCGCGGCGCCGAAGGCGTCACGGCCGGTTGTGCCCTCTGGTTCTCGCCGGACAGCGCCGCCGTCGTCCCGCCCGCCACCGCCACCACCGCAGCCGCCGCGAGCAGCACCCGCATCCGCTGCCTGGTACGGCGTACGCGCCGCCGCGCGGCCACTCCCGCCACGAGATCGAGCCGCTCCACCCGGTCCGCGGCCGTCCGCAGGGTCCGGATCAGGTCCTGTTCGCCTCTCATCGTGCCTCCTGCAGCACTCGCTTGATGCGGAGCTTGTCCAGGGCACGGGCCGCCTGGCTGCGTACGGTTCCACGGGAGATGCCGAGGATGTCGGCGATCTCCTGGTCCGACAGGTCCTCGTAGTAACGCAGCACGAGTACGGCCCGCTGCTTGCGGGGCAACCCCTGGAGTTCGGACCACAGGTCGGCGTCGCCGTACCGGTCGGGCTCGCCGTGCTCCGGGACGTCGGCGACCAGGTTCTCCCTGCGCCGCCTGCGCCACGACTTGATGTGCAGCCTGACCATGGTCGTGCGAACGTACCCCTCGGGGTCGTCCTTGTTGCGCACGCGGGACCAGGCGTCGCCGAGGCGGGCCAGCGCCTCCTGTACGAGATCGGCCGCGTCCTCGGAATCACCGGACAGCACGTAGCCGTACCGGAGGAGCGCGTCGCCCCGGGCTCGGACGAACTCGTCGAAGTCTTCCACGAACCCAGGGATCGATGAGGGCGCGTTACTGTTGCACGTGAAACCTAATTATTCGGCGGGGACGTACAGGCTGAGCGTCTCGGCGATGCAGGCCGGCCGCTTCTCGCCCTCCACCTCGATCGACATCTTCAGGTTGGACAGGTAGCCGGCCGGCGTGCCCTTGACGTCGAGCAGCTCGCCCACGGCCCTGATCCGGGCGCCGACGGGGATCGGCCTGGGGAAGCGGACCTTGTTGAGGCCGTAGTTGATCCCCATCGAGATGCCCTCGACCTCGACTATCTCGTCCATGAACGACGGCAGCAGCGACAGGCTCAGGTAGCCGTGGGCGATCGTGCCCCCGAACGGCCCCTCCTTGGCCCGCTCCACATCAACGTGGATCCACTGGTGGTCGTCCGTGGCGTCGGCGAAGAGGTTGACCTGTTCCTGGGTGACGGTGCGCCACTCTGTCGGGCCGAACTTCTCGCCGACGGCCGCCTTGAGTTCCTGAACATTCGCGAAGGTCCGCATGGTTCCGAACGCTATTGCGCCGGTGGGACGGCTGCCAAGTTCGGCGCCATCGCGCCGCGCGAGTGGACGGGCTCCTCGAACTCCGCAACGCCGGGTCGCGCGACACTCCTGGCCCTGTTGCGAAGATCTTTACTCGAAACCATCGCATAGGTGTTCGAGTCCGCGCTACAGTTCTAGGTATCGCAATCGAACAAGGGTTCGGCCTGGTGAGAGGGGGTGTGTCCGATGACGGTGCTCGCGCCCGCCCGCGCTCGGACACGCCGTAGCACTTTCTTCCCAAATCTAAGACGGCCGCTATATCCGGCAATAAAGTCCGAGAGCGTGGACCCTGTGCGAAACCCCTACGCCCCCGGCGCCGGGCAACGTCCGCCGGAGCTCGCCGGGCGCGACCGTGAGCTGCAGCAGTTCGAGGTCGTGCTGGAGCGGGTGGCCCGTGGCCGTCCCGAGCGCAGCATGGTCGTCACCGGCCTGCGGGGCGTCGGCAAGACCGTCCTGCTCAACACGTTCAAGTCCATGGCCATGCAGCGGCTGTGGGGCACGGGCAAGATCGAGGCCCGGCCCGACCAGTCGATCAGGCGTCCCGTGGCGGCCGCGCTGCACATGGCCATCCGCGAGCTGGCCCCACGCCACCGCGCTCCCGAGCGCATCGAGGAGTTCCTGGGGGTGCTGAAGGCGTTCGCCATGCGCGATCCGGCGGCGGCCAAGGGCGCCTCGCACTGGTCGCCCGGCATCGAGGTGCCCGCCAGCCGCGGGCGCGCCGACTCCGGCGACCTGGAGATCGACCTCACCGAGCTTTTCGTCGACGCGGCGGGCGTGGCCACCGACCTGGCGGTGGGCATCGCCCTGTTCATCGACGAGATGCAGGACGTGCAGCCCGCCGACGTCTCCGCGCTCTGCGCCGCCTGTCACGAGCTGTCACAGTCGGGCGGGCCGCTGATCGTCGTGGGCGCCGGGCTGCCGCACCTGCCGAGCGTGCTGTCGGCCAGCAAGAGCTATTCCGAACGGCTCTTCCGCTACGCGCGCATCGACAAGCTGGACCGGGAGGCGGCCGATCTCGCGCTGATCCTTCCGGCGCGCGAGGAAGAGGTGGAGTTCACCCAGGAGGCCCTCGACGCCCTCTACGAGGCGGCCGACGGCTATCCCTACTTCGTGCAGGCGTACGGCAAGGTCGCCTGGGACCTCGCCCCGCGCAGTCCGATCACCCTCGACGACGTCAAGGTCTCCGCGCCGGAGGCCGAGGAGGAGCTCGCAGTCGGGTTCTTCGGCAGCCGCTACGAGCGGGCCACCCCGGCGGAGCGCGACTACATGCACGCCATGGCCCAGATCGGCGACGAGCCGGTCGCCACCGCGGAGGTGGCCGACGCCCTCGGGCGAAAGCCGTCCAGCCTCTCGCCCGCCCGTGACAGCCTCATCAAGAAAGGGCTCATCTACAGCGCCGAGCGCGGCCTGATCGCGTTCACGGTGCCGCACTTCGGGAAGTTCCTGCGCGCTCAGCCGGTCTGAGCGGCGCCCCTAGACCTCTATTGGGCTGTCTAGTGGGGAAGCTAGACAGCCCGATAGAGCAATATCGCCATGCCTGTCGAGCGGAATCTAACGCTCTATAGCGTCAGGCCGATACTGGCGTATATTCCGGCAGAGATCCGCTGCCCTCGCTGCTGACCACGGCCATCCGCACCGCCGGGCGCCGGCCGCTGAGGTAGACGGCGAAGACGACGTCGTCCTGGTCATGGTTCTGGAAGGCGAAGAAGCGCCAGCACAGCTCCCGCCAGGTGTCGTACGGCTCGGCCGAGCTGAGCTCGCCCTCGTGGGCCCGCCACGTGCCGCTCGCCTTGAGGCGCGCGAGGGTGGCCGACTCGGCGGGGCCCCGGCGTTGCTCGCAGGGGGCGCGGAACCGTACGCGGTCGATCAGCTCCTCGATCTCGGGGGAGAGGACCGCGAGCACGACGACCCCCGCGGCCGTCAGCCAGGACGGGTGCGTCACGGCCAGCCAGCCCGGCACCGGCGCCCATACTGACAACCCCGCCATTCCGGTCAGCGCGAGTGTCCTGCCGATCGAGCGCAGTCCGACCGGTGCGGCGCTCACCTCGCCGAAGCAGCCGCAGCCCGCGTCCGGCCGCCGCCTGCGCAGCTCCAGCAGCACGTACGTGGACAGGGCGAAGAAGGCGACGGTACCCCACCGGAAGATCGGATGCGTGGTGACCAGCAGCCCCACGGCCAGCACCAGTTCGCCGCCCGCGCAGATCAGCAGCGCGGCGGCCTGCATGCGGCCCGGCACGAGGACCGCGGGCCCCAGCCTGGACAGCGCGCCGGGCTCACCTCCGGAGCGCACGGTGCTCACCTTGGCCACCATGCCCGCGAGAAGCAGCACGATCAGAAGCGGCAGCTGCGATCCGAGCACGCCCGTGTCACCCCAATCCGATCTGAGCGTTGAAGCACCCTTTGACCAAGTCGCCGCCGAGCTCCACGTAGGAGAACGGCGACAGTTCCACGATCCTCCCGCGCGGCGAGGTGTCACATTCGACGCAGCGGTCGCAGAAACGCCCGGCCACGCATCCGCACGCCACCACGGCCACGTTGGCGTTCCGCTGTGAGCACAAGTTCCTGACCTGCAGCAACGACCCCACCGCGAGGTACGGCAGACCGGTGCACGACACCCCGGCCTCCGGGCAGCCGGTGTCCTGCCGCTCCAGCATCGGGTACGCGGCGCCGCGCTCTTCCTGGTCGAACGTGTCCGACCAGGTGGCGGGACCCGAGATGCGGGACTGCAGCCCGGCGTAGGCGGGCGGCGGGGCGGGCACGGCGCGGGCCGGATAGGGCGGCTGCGAGGTTGCCGGCAGCAGGGCCAGGCTCGCCCCGTGCTGCCTGATGCCGATCGCGTCGAACAGGTACCCGGGCTCGAACATGGGATGCCGCACCTGCAGCCGCCCCGACGCCCGGTAGGGGATGGTGATCGTCCGATGGCCGCGGTGCGGGCCGCAGTCCAGCTCGACCGTCAGGTCCCTGCGTCCGCTGATCGACTGGATCGTCCCGGTGATGCGGGTGGTGTCGGCCCAGATCCGCTCGACGACGCGTCCGGCGCGGGTCCGCATCGTGACCATGGAGCCCGCGGCGAGGTCGGCGGGCGCGACGTCCTGCCCGTGCCAGGCGGTGGCCCAGGGGGCGATCACGAGCCGCTCCTCGGCGCCCGCGGGGGTCTCGATGATGATCAGGTGCGGGCTGATGTCCATGATCTCTCCGGCGACCGCCCGGATGGGCTCTCCGTCGTCCGGATCGGGGCCGGGGACTCCGGACTCGCGGCCGAGCGCGGCCGCGGCGAGCACTCTGCGGCGATCAACGCTCGGATACCCCATCGGCCCCTCCCTCGTCGGGTACTAGATTCACACGACTTGGGGGTGGCTCACACCGTACCGGCGCAGACGGGAGCAAAATACGCATCCCCGGGGAAGTGAGTTGACATCCGGCGACGAACAAACCGCCACCGACCTTGACCGACCTTTATCGTTGGCAGACCGAAACCTGAATTCTGGTTCAGGCTTAATAGGGCATCAGGCTGCGATTCTGGCGACGATGCAGACCACCGGGTGGGAAGACGAGTTCCGCGAGTACGTGAGGGCGCGCGGTCCCGCCCTGCTGCGCGCCGCCCATCAGCTCACCGGGCATCCGCTGGACGCGGAGGACCTGCTGCAGAACGCGCTGACCAAGACGTACCTGGCCTGGAACCGGATCGAGGACCGGGGGGCGCTCGACGGCTATGTGCGGCGGGCCATGGTGAACATCAACATCTCGCAGTGGCGGCGGCGCAAGCTGGAGGAGTACCCGTCGGACGAGCTGCCCGAGACGTGCACCTCTTCGGAGGCGCCGCACGGGGATGTTCACGAGCAGCTGGAGCAGGCCCTGGACGAGCTGCCGGAGCGGATGAGGGCGGCGATCGTGCTGCGGTACTACGAGGACATGACGGAGCCGGAGATCGCCAGGACGCTGGGGATCAGCGTGGGCACGGTCAAGAGCACGGTGTCGCGGGCCATGGCCAAGCTCAGGAACGCGCTGGGGCGCCGTACCTCCTGAGAGGGTTTATGCGTCTTCTGTCTCGTACGTGTCATGCGCGCCGGCCGTGGCGCATGGCCGTACGACGTCCCTGATCTTTCTCAGCGTGGTCAGGAACACCTCCAGCTCGCCCTCGGCCAGCAGGCCGGTGAACCACTCTTCGATGTCCTTCAGGTGCTGCGGCAGCACGGACTCCAGCCGCGTCCGCCCGGCGTCGGTGAGCACGGCGTAGGAGGCCCGCCGGTCACTGGAGCACGCCGCCCTGGCCACCAGCCCTTCCCGCTCGAGCCGGTCGACGACCCTGGTCACCCCGCTCGTCGACAACTCGGTCTGCGCGGCCAGATCGCTCATCCGCAGTCGCTGCCCCGGCGAGCGGGCCAGCCTGATGACGGTCTCGAAATCGACCTCCGACAGCCTCGCGGCGCTGAGCGCCGGCTGGAGCCTGGCCATCAGCCCGGTGTGCGCCTCCGCCAGAAGTCCAATGGCCGTCAAGCGTGGGTCGTCAAAATCCATCACGTCCATAGAGTATCGGACGATAGTTGACGCAAGGAATATTCCTCGTGTAGAAATTTGTTGCCGCAGACATCCGCACCGCAACTACCCCTCTGAGGAGAACCCCATGACCACCCGCACCTGGGAGTCCCTGACCGTTCCCGCCGCCGGGACCTACAACCTGGACGTTGCCCACACCCGCATCGGTTTCGTGGTCAAGCACATGATGGTCAGCAAGGTCCGCGGCCACTTCGGCACCTTCAACGGCTCGGTCACGATCGCCGAGAACCCGCTCGAGTCCACCGCCGAGCTCACCATCGACGCCGGCAGCATCGACACGGGCATGCCCGACCGCGACGGTCACCTGCGCAGCGACGACTTCCTGGCCGCCGAGAAGTTCCCGCAGATCACCTTCAGGAACGCCCGCGTGGTCAGCCACTCGGACGACGAGTTCACCGTCGTCGGCGACCTGACCATCCGCGACGTGACCAAGGAGGTCGAGCTCAAGGTCGAGTACGGAGGCGCCGGCACCAACCCGTGGGGTGGCGCCGTATGGGGCTACTCGATCAGCGCGGAGTTCGACCGCGAGGACTTCGGCCTGACCTGGAACCAGGCTCTGGAGACCGGTGGCGTCCTGGTGGGCAAGAAGATCAAGATCGAGATCGAGGGCGAGGCCAACCCGGCCGCGTAGCCTGGTGCCATCGCGCTTCGATGTACGTTATCCACAGCCTTGAAGCCCGTCCACGCTCTGGGCGGGCTTCATCCACAGGCAGTTACCCACAGGCTGTTGATAACTCTTGGTGAAAGGCGCGGGAGCAATCACTTTGCCGCCTTGCCAGAAGGCCGGTACGCTGTGCTGAGCCGCGATGGCTTCCGGGAGGATTCGCCTAGTCAGGTCTATGGCGCCGCACTGCTAATGCGGTTTGGGTTTACCGCCCATCCGGGGTTCAAATCCCCGATCCTCCGCAGGTGAGAGGCCCTCTCCCCAAGATTGGGGAGAGGGCCTCTTTGATCTTCAGGGGCGTCATAGTTGCAGTCTTAGTTGCAACAGCTAGGGACTTCCCCAGAGAGCGGAGGCGAGCCGCTCCCCTGCATCACGCATCAAGGGTGTGGATACGTGGGTGTAGCGCTCAGTGGTGGTCACTCGGGTGTGACCGAGGACCTGCTGTACCACCCGGATGTTCACACCCTGCTCTATGAGGAGCGTCGCGGCAGTGTGCCGGGCGTCGTGGACTCGGACGTCCCGGACGCCGGCCTGCTTGAGGATGGCCTTCCAGACCTTCCAGTCCTCAGTGCGCTCGACGGGAGTGCCGTACTTTGTGGGGAACACCAGGTCGTGATCTTCCCATCGTTCTCCCGCCTTCTCCCGGTCAGCGTCCTGTCTCTCACGGTGTGCCTTGAGCTGGGCGAGAAGTTCGGGCGGGCACTGGAGGGTGAGCTTGCTCTTGCCCTTGCGCTGCCGAAAGATCAGCCCGCCGCCGGTGCGCTTGGGGCACTTGTCCGCGTGTCCGGTGCAGTCCTTGAGGCAGGGCCGCTTGTAGCAGACATGGCCAGATTGGGTGCAGCCCGGCTTGCAGGTCGGCCGGTGCCCGTGGATCTTGCATCTCTTGTGGCAAGGTCGGCGGTGCCACTTCTCGCCACACGCGTGCGGGTCGTTGCAGCCGTGTCGCCATTCCTGGCGCTGTACTTGGAACCAGGCGCGGATCTCGCCCGTATCCATGTCGATGTACGACCAGCGGAGCCCGAGGGCCTCACCCTGCCGGATGCCGAGCGCGAGCGCCACTGACCAGCGGGCGCCGTTCCTCCTGGACCTGGCCACGTCGAGGATGCGGCGCGCCTCCTCTTGCGTCAGCGGCTCGATCTCGGTTTCTGCTGCTGTGGGAGCCTCTACGAGGGTGGCCACGTTCCGCGTGACCTTGTCGCGTCTGACAGCCACCTTGAGAGCCCGGGAGATGATCCGGTGCACCTTGAGGACCGTGCTTGTGGACAGGCCCTTGTCGAGCATCGTCGTGTACGCGGTGTCGAGGTGTTCAGGGGCGAGCCGGTTCAGTCGATGTCGGCCTAGGAGAGGGATGATCCAGTGGCGCGTCTTGGAGCGGTAGTCCGCCAGCGTGCGCGGAGCCATCTTGCCCGACGCCACCAGGCGTTCACAGATCACGTCGAGGTACTCGGTCATCCACTCGGCGACGGTGGG
Source organism: Nonomuraea helvata (assembly GCF_039535785.1). Lineage (NCBI taxonomy): Bacteria > Bacillati > Actinomycetota > Actinomycetes > Streptosporangiales > Streptosporangiaceae > Nonomuraea > Nonomuraea helvata. Next base: position 1,533,770 of record NZ_BAAAXV010000009.1, on the reverse strand, counting down.
GACGCGGCCCGGCTTCGTGACCTGTCCGGTCTCGCGGTTGTTTTCCAGTTGGGCGACCTTGCGGGTCACCTCGGCCTCGGTTTTGGCCATCCGGTGACGACGATCAGGAGATCCGTCGGGCTTGATGCCCACGGTGACCCAGCCGTGCCAATACCCGTCGTTGCCGAGGTAGATGGAGGAGCGGCCATTCGGCTTCTTCGCCATTACGCCACATCCTCCGTCCGTATCAACCCCGCTCTGGCCTCCAGGGCGCGAGCGAAATCGTTGAGCGCCCAGTGCGGAACCAAGCGGTAGCCGTCTTCCTTGATTGACTTGAGCTCGCCCGTCTTGATGAGTCGGAAGACAGCCGTACGGCTCATGCCGAGAAGCGTGGCTGCGTCCTTGGGACGGTAGAACAAGGGCTCCATCAAGCTGCCTCCCCTCGAATTGCCGAAAGTTCTTGTCCGGCTGCTCTGGCCTCCAGCTCTCTGAGGTGGGCTCGCCAGCGTTGGCGTTCATGGACTGACCGGAGGAGTCGTACGGCCAGGGGTGGCACGTTGGCGTCTCCGGCCGGGAGGGGCCGCCAGATGTAGCGGTGTGGGTCGGTGGGTTCGTTGGCCGCCTGACCGAGAGCTTCCAGGACCCAGGTGCGGCGATCTTGTTTGTGTTCGGCGAGGGTCTTGTTGGACCACTTGCGGGAGACCAGGACGCGGCGGCCTGCGTAGCCGAGGTGTTCTGGCTTGTGCGCCTTGGAGCGGCACCGGCCGGGAGCCATCCCCGCCTTGGCGTTCTTGGGCTGGACACCATAGCGCAGCCAGTTCGGGCACGTGGGCGAGCAGGGCTCGTAGCGCAGGGCGTCGACCATGCGCGCGGCGTGCTCACGCTGGGTCTGGCCGCCGTCGAGGGTCTCGCCGATGGACTTGGTCAGGTACTTGGACAGATACCGGATGCACTGGTCAGCGTCCGGCGTACCGGCGAGAACGCCTTGCACGTCCACCTGATCGCCAAAGCGCAGCACGTGGAGGGGCTCGGCATCCTCGTCCAGGGCGTCGAGGGCCTCGTCCCAGGTGGGCAGGACCTCGCCGGTAGCCGGGTCGAGGTAGCCGGATTCCTCGTCCCAGACGGGCAGGTGGTCACCGTCGAAGCGCGCTTCGTCAGCGGCAGGCCACCACACCTGGTGATAGGTGGCCGCCGCGATCTGCTTGATCTTCGTGCGCGGCAGGGTGCCCCGGATGGCCATGTGCAGGTGCGGGGCGAGCCGCTTCTGAGGTTCGACAGCTGCGAAGTACTGCACGTCGTAGCCCGCGACCCGGCGTAGGTTCTGCACGAAGCGATCGACGAGCTTGGAGAAGTGCAGCGCGTCCCGAGCCGCGCGCCGGTAGTCGTAGGTGTCGGGATCGATCGGGACGCCGTCGCGGACCTTGCCGTAGCTGGGCAGGGTGAGCGTGACGAACAGCGACGGCCGGTAGGTCTTGCCGTCGGAGCTGGTGAAGGTGCGTCCAAGGGTGGTGTTGGTCATCTTGCGCTTGGGCAGGTCGGGTGCGTCCTGCCGTCGCCGGGTGGATCGGGTGCGCTTGGGCACCGCGGATCCGGTGATGCTGCCCCGCATGCCAGCGGCGTTGATCTCGTCATCGAGGCCGGACAGGACGGCGTCCAGGTCGGTGGTGTCGTCGCCGGCCTGCTCGGCGGCGTCACGCTTGGCCTGCATGTCGGCGCGGAACTCGACCAGCCAGCGCTGTTCCTCGTTCGGCTCGTCGGGTGTGATGGTCGGTTCGGTGTCGAGGTGCCAGCCCTCGCGGCATTGGGCCATGCGGAGCTGCCGGTTGCGCTTGGCGCAGGGCGGGCACTTGCTGTCGAGGGTGGAGCCGCACGGCACGTCGATGATCTCGGACTTGCCGGTGACGATGTCGAGCCGCCGCAGCGCGATGGGCCTGATGCAGACGCCGTGCTGCTTGGCGACCTCTATGAGCACGTCGCGGGCCATCGGCATGGCTTGGCGGACGGCCCGGGGGAGGGCGCGGTCGTGCGGATGGGTCATGCGGTCCTCCCTTCGTCGGTCGTCTCGGTCATGAGGGCGCAGAGCCGGTAGTGCTCCAGTCGCGGGTGAGCGTGGATGCGGGGGTGATAGAGCTCGAAGACCCGCATGCGGGGCAGGTCTCGGGCGGTCAGCAGGAGCAGCAGCGGACGGCCTGCGACCAGGCTGATTTCGTCGGCGGTGCCGTGGAAACAGATCTTCATGCCGCACCGCCGTGCGGCGCGTAGGCGTCGACCATGGCGCGGATGTCGTGGTCGGAGACGTAGGTGGCGCGGACCCGGAGGGGTTCGGGGTTGGCTTCCAGCCGGACGTAGCCGACGCCCGCGCCGATCTCCGGAACTGGCGAGATGTGGTCAGCGAGAGCGCCACGGTCGCGTGCGCCGTCGCCGAGGACCATGTCTACCTGTTCGGATTCGTCGAGTCGGAGGGCGATCTTGTCGGGGAAGAGGTTGCGGATGTTCATGACCTCTTTGCGCGGGTCCTGAAGTGCAGCCAGGACGCCGACGCCGACGGCGCGCCCTTGGGTGGTCAGGGTGGCTAGTGCTGCGGAGATGCGCTGCCTGAGTTGCCGATCGGACTGGTAGGCGGTCAGGAACGCCACCTCATCGACCACGACCAGGACGAACGGATCATCGACGGTGGGCGTGTGGGAGCGCTGGAGTCCGGCGAACCGGGCAGCCCGTTTCTGCATGACGCAGACAGCCTCGTCCAGTAGGTCGGCGCACTCCTCGGGAGTGGCCGCGTACCGATCGCCGAACAGGTCGCGCCCGTAGGACAGCTCCATGAGTTTGGGGTCCAGCGCCCACAACTCGACCAGGTGCGCACGGGCGGCGGGGAGCAGAGAGCGGATGACGGACCAGATGATCGATCCCTTGCCGGCCCCGGTCGCGCCCGCGACGAGGACATGGGTGCCGTGCACCTTGAGCCGCCACGGCCGCCCATCTTCGCCTTTGCCGATCTCGACTGGCCCCACGGTTGGCTTCTCCGGTATGGCGAGCGCTGGCAGGGGCGAGGCGAGTGGATCGCTGCGTGGGAAGGTCACCGTCAACCGACCGGCCCGGGAGAGGGCCACGCGGCACGACTTCGCGCCGAAGCCTTGGGCCAGGTGGTCGGTGCGATCCGCCCAGTCCTTGACTGCCTGGCCTTTGAGCATGCGCACGGTGACCAGGTCGGCCCACGAGGTGCAGGTGACCTTGCCGAGCCGGGGGAGGTAGTCGCGGCCCCGGATGTGACGGCCGAGACCGGAGACGATCATGACGGGTTGCCAGTGCCGCCGGTAGATCCAGAAGAGTCGCCACCAGGCCAGCAGCCGGTGACCGACGAGACGGGCGAACGACGGCCGGTCGATAAACGCCCAGGAGGCCAGGGCCAAGACGACCGTTCCGGACAGGGACGCCGCCATGGGCCAGCCGTAGAAGTACCAGACGGCACCAATGGCCACTGGGATGACGGTCGCGATGGGGTGGCGCCAGATCGTACGGACGAGCCTGGCGACCATGCGACCGATGAGGATGACGATGGTGATGATGGCGGGTGTCTTGACGACGGCCGGCCGAAAGACGACGGCCGTGTCGGGCGTGGTGGAGACGAGGTTGCGCGCCTCGTCGCCAGGCAGCCGCTTGAACATAAGCTAGGAACCTCTCGTGATGTGGAAGTCAGGGGAGAACCGAGGGGCCGCCGGAAGTTGCCGCTTCCAGCGGCCCCGCCTCATGTCAGGCCGCCGGGTCGGTGGCGTCCTTGGTGCTGGCCGACTGTTCGGCGCGCAGCTGCTCGCAGTCGGCCAGGTAGCGAGCCGCAGCGGTAAAGATCTCGCGGGCGATGGTCAGGTCGGTGTCGGTGACCGGCCCGGCTCCAGTGGTGGAGATGTGCACGTCGGCCTCGTGAGAGTTGAACTCCAGGTACGGCCGCGAACAACTGAGCAGGAGTCCGGCGCGGACCTTGAGGTCGGGCGTGTGGAAGGAAACGCCGACGTGCGGCGTGGACTCCGGTCGCAGGGACAGGGTGACGTAGGTGTACGGGCCGAGACTCACGCCGCGACCCCCTTGCCGTCGGGCAGCCCGTAGAAGCTGCGCTCGATGGAGCGGGCGAAGCGGTGGGCCTCGCGGGCGAGCTGGCGCGCGAACTTCAGGTCTTCCACGGTCACGGGTCCGCTGGTGGTGACCAGGACGGAGGTGGCACCGAAGTCGAGCGCCAGGACGGGCTCCCGGTGGGCGTACGGGTGGTTGAGGGTGTGGGCGGCGTGCCCGGTGGTCAGCCGGATTACGCTGTTGCGCGGGGTACGGCGACGGGTCATTTAGGCGGCGTCCTTTCCGGCCGAAGCCTTGTTCTGGGCGGGCTGGGTGGTCTGGCGGGGTGCGTGCATCTCGCGGACTTTGATCGAGTACGCGAGGCGACCGGCGGCGTTGACGTACGGCGTAATGGACATGCCGTCGAACTCGACCGGCGTGAACGGCAGGCCCGGCATCGGCTGCGGCGGTATCGGCTGGACCGGCGCGAGGATCTTGACCGCCACCGTCTTCTGGGCGGGCTTGAGGGTCGGGTCACCGTCCATGACCGCGACCTGCCAGACCAGCTCTGCGGTCTGCTTGTCGCGTGCCTGCACGAACCTGCCGTTGGACGAGGCGTCGAAGTCCTTGACGGGCTCGACCTCGCCGACGATGTAGCAGCCGTGCGGGAAGACCATGGTGTAGGTGACGGGGATGGGTCCCTGGATTGCCATGTTGTTCCTCTCGATAGCGGTGGAGAGCCCCTCATTCGCTCGTCCACTTGTCCGCATGAGTTGAGAATAGGTGATGGCAACTCGTCCGCACAAGTGGATGACTGGTAAGTGGCGGGTAAGAGTTAGCTCACCTTAAAGACATCTTCGAGTTCGTGCAGGCTGCCGGGCAGAGCCAGGCTCACCACCATCAGCACGTTGCCGGCCGGATCATGCACGGTGGCCAGCACGGCGAGGACCGGGTTGGATGACCCGAGCAGCTCGGCTTCCTCCTGAGTGGGGATGCGCGCGCTGACTCGCTCGGTGATGTGGTCGAAGCGCAGGTGCTTGATGGCCTGGAGGTGCTGGCGGATGCCGCGCCGCAGGGGCTCGGGCTTGTCCAGGTCGGTGCCGATGGCATGCTCCAGCGGCACCCAGACCGTCTCTACCGCCGAGATCACGTCCGCCTGCCGAGCCACCCGCTTACGCATGATCACGGGGGTTTGCTCGGCGACACCCAGCAGACGCGCTACATGCCGGGGGACTGGTACGCGCCCGGCTTCCACCACCGCATCGGCGCTCTCGCCCTGCTCGGTCGTCGCCTGGCTGGGCCGTACCTGCTCGGCCGCACTCTCCGGACGACCCTTCACAAAGGAGCCGCGCCCGTGCTCGCGCTCGATCCAACCTTGCATGGCCAACGTCTGAAGGGCACGCACTACCGTGGTTCGGCCGACGCCCAATTCGCGCACGAGCTGAGTTTCGGACGGCAGCATGTCGCCCGGGGCGTACTCGCCCGACTCGATACGCTCTTGAATAGCCCTCATCACCTGGGCGTATTTCGGTGGGGCGAAGTCCATGCTCATCTCAACCGCCCGTTCGCTCTTGCACTTATGCGCACAAGCACAGTACCGGCTAAGGATGTGCTTGTCAGGCCCCATCAGGGTGCGGGCATAGTGACCATACTGCCGTCTCGATCAAGGGCATCGAGGAGCGTGAGGCACGTCGCGCACGCCTGTGGGGCATTGGGGGAGAAGGTCAGCGACCAACCGCAGAAGGGCAGCGGTTTGACCGGCGAAGAACAGATGGCGACCTTCGTTCCAGGCACGACGGCGTGCTGCTTCAGGACGCGGCCCTCTCTCGTGAAGCCGGCCACGTACGTCTGGACAGCGACCTCAGACTCGCCCGCCGGCTCATGAATCGCGAGGTCATCCCACGCGACAGCCCAACGCTGCACACCTTCCGGAAGGTCGTACCACTCACCGTCGAGCTTCAGGAGAGCGACCTTGCCATTGCGCAGCACCGCCACCACCAGTCCTTCGCGCCCGATCAACATCGATCGGTAGGCCCGCGTGGAGGCGGGGCTGTGCTCCATGGTCACGATCGTTGCGCGATTCCCGACGCGTTCCCACGCCCCGCTCACTGAGGCTCCGCTGAGGACGCCTCGTGTCGGCCCACCTCGGCGCATTGCTGGGTACGCAATTCCTCGTACCGCATAGCGATACGTCGAGCCGCCCGAAATGGATCAGTCGCCGGATGCCATGCATATATGACCCGCCGACGACCGGCATTCCACCCGGTACGCCACCAAAAGCGCCCACCGTCGCACCACACGACCAGGCCCACCCAGACCGAAACCAACGCCAGCCCATAACCGTCATGGACATCGGCCTTGATTCCGTCGTGGTGCAAAGCCTCTTGAAGAAGCTCGGCCGACCGGCAGGGATCCGTACTGATCATCATGGGGGCGATCATTTGGCGACCCGCACAAATAGCACGGAACCCGCCGGGTCGAGATATGCCCGGAAGATATGACGGCTTGACCAGCCGTCCGCACCCGCACCGAAGTCGAAGACCTTGTGCACGATGCTGCCCCGAATAGAGGCGTCACCCGGCATGCTCCGCATCGCCTTGCGCAGCTCGTCCATCGCGGTGGCCTGGAAGGCAGAGGACCCGCATGGCCCCAGGGCGTTGCCCTGCTCCGAGGTGATGCGGACTTCCCACTCGAACCGCTCCCGCGGCGTCTCGGCCGGCCCTGGGCAGTACAGGCAGTCCTCTTGGGCGGAAGCCGCCAGACCCAGCCCCGAAGCCGCCACGTGGCCGCGCCGGGTGACGATCTTCCAGCCCCGTCCCTCGCACTCTGTGCATCTGACTGGCGTTGTCATGCCGGACAGCATGGTTGCCGATACTTTTCTTACCTATCCCACGCTGATATACGACGATGGGATATAGGCTCCGCCACACGGCAATGCATCATCCGGGCATGACAAAGCCGGAGGTCAGCAATGCAGAATGGCGCGTTCGACCCAATTGAACTACCCGCCGTTGTCTGGGAACAGGAACAGACCCGGGAAATTCTTAGAGAGCGCGACATTGCCGGACTTTTCGGTCTTGCGGTCAAATACGGCGCCAGTCAGGTCCGCATCGGCACCGCCACCGGACTCGGTCAGCCCCGCGTCAACGCCATCTTGCGTGGCAACGGAACGATCAAAGAACTCGCCGTCATCGAGCGCATCGCTTCCGGCCTACGCTTGCCCGACCACGCCCGCATGCTCCTCGGCCTGGCCCCGCTCGACATCGCCTCACCCACCGGCGACCATGACGACGAACACGAAGAACAAACCACCGAACTCATCAACCGCCTGGACGCCGCCGCCGCAGTCGACCCCACGACAGTCATGATCCTTCGCACCGACACCAACAATCTGCGCCTGCTGGACCGCCGTCTCGGAGGCCCTGCCATCGCCGACAAGATGCACGCCCAGATGGCCCAGATCCAGCGCGCCCACCGCCACGCCATCCGCCCCGGCCTCCGCGCCCAACTGGCCCACCTCCTCGCCGAGACCGCCTCACTCGCGGGATGGCAGGCCATCAACACCCTGGCACTCAACGACGCCTGGACGCACTACGAGCGCGCCAAGGCCGCCGCATACGAGGCTGACGACGCGGCCCTGCTGGCCTATGTCTCTGGCGAACAGGCGTACGTCCTGATGGAGCTCGGCCGCCCCGCCGAAGCCACCGAACTCCTGCAGCATGTTCACGAGCAGCACGGCGCCCACGTACCGGCCCGGCTCCGCACCTGGCTCTCAGCAGCCGAAGCGGAAGCCGCTGCCATCCTCGGCGACGAGACCACCTGCCGCGCTGCCCTCCACCAGGCCGCCGCCCTTCTCCCCGAAGGCGACGGCGACCCGGACATGCCATACCTGTCCATCAACGCCCACCACATAGCCCGCTGGCGCGGCAACTGTCTCGTCCGCTTCGGCGACCCGGCCACCGCCGAAGACCTCCGCTCAGCCCTGGCTGGCATGGACGGCACCTACAACAGAGCCGAATCCGGCGTCCGCTGCGACCTCGGACACGCCCTCCTGGCAGCCGGCGACCCGGAGGCCGCCCAGCCCCACATTCAACGCGCACAGCAACTGGCCACCATGACCGGCAGCCGCCGACAACGCCGCCGCATCGACGACCTGTCGAAAGCCGTCAACCGCGCCCTCGGCCGTTGAGCCATACCTGAGCCTGAAGCAACCCGATCAACGTCCCCGACGTCCAGATGTCCCCGCGGGCGATCATGCCCGGGACCTCACTCATGGGGACCCATTCAAGCCGGTCGGCCTCCACCTCACCCTCAGGCGTACCCACCAGCTCGGCCCCACGCCCCACGAACAAGATGTGCTCGGAGTCGACCATCCCCGCCATCGGCTGATACGAGACCAGCTGCTCAAGACCCGCCGGCCGATACCCGGTCTCCTCTTCTACCTCCCGCAGAGCCGTTACCAACGGGTCCTCACCGGCCTCGATCAGCCCGCCCGGAAGCTCCCATCCCCACCGATCGAACACGAACCGATGCCGCCACATCATCAGCACCCGGTCCTGCTCATCCAGCACGACGGCGATCGCAGCCCGATCCAGATGCACGACGTGATGCTCGAACCGCTCTCCGCCTGGGATCTCAACGTCAGCCAGCCCCAACCGGATCCACCGGTTGTCATAGACCAACCGCTCCCCATGCACAACCCAGCGCGTAAGTTCAGCGTCATTACCCACAACGCGACGCTATCGTCTCGTGAATCCGAGGTACATGGCTTCTCGCTTGAGAGCCAGCTTGACGAGTGTGCAAACGCTTCGTCGCAGGTCAGTTAGTTTGCGGGGATCTGCACTTCTTCATTCGAACAAAGTTGCAGAAATCACATGTCACAGCAAACCCTGATGTAACATCGCGCAGGAACGGGCACGCGTTACACAACTGGGCGGTTGCAGTGGACCTGGCTCTGGCTCGTGCTGTGAAAGCAGAAACTAGTGGTCTTTAGATCTAGACACCCCCCAAGGCACGGGTTTACGTTGCCAAAGTGGATGATGTCGAGCCTCCGCTTGAGGGCCCACTAGCTCAACGCCCAAGCGAGGACCGTGGTCACGAGACGGCGAGATGGTTCGCGTACCAATATGCGTGTACCGTTCAGGACTGCCTTCGCATGTTGATCGAGCCAATTCCATGGGTGCTATGCGAATGGCATACAGACTTCATCTGCTCAGGTGTGGACGGAATTGGCCCGCATTGGCTTGTATCCGTTAAACATCGACGTCCCGATCAAGGCGACTGGCCGATCACGGAGCTATGTGGTCGAGGTGGCCTTGGAACGCTCTATAAGCGATGGGTCGCGAGTGGCAGTGAACACAAGTGTCATCTCGTCACAAATGCTGCCCTGAAGCCGGGTAAGGGGCAAGCGGGTGCGTTGAAAAAGCTTCTAGACAGCGACCTCAATTTGCCTGATAACGACCAGAAATTCGCCTACTATGCAGGCGTTCTGGCGACCGGCCTCGGCGCTCAAGACCTTTCCTCGGCGTCTCGGTTCTTGCAGTCGCTGAGGATATCAGTAACATCGGGTGACGAGATCGGACTGCGGGCTTTCGTAATCGAAGAAGTTGCCCGTCCAATCCTCGTTCGTCTCGGGCTTCAGCCAGCAGCTGCTCGAAAAGTCTACAATGCTGCATTCTCTTTAGTGGTGGAAGCTGTGAATGGGCTCGATGTAGACGCTCCAAACGGCGTCTGGGCCAGCAGAGAAAGTCTTGTCGAGGAGGAGCGGAGTCGAAGAACTATAACTCGTAGCCGCCTCGTAGCAGCACTTGTAGCAGCCGGAATCCCAATAACTAGCGATAGTCACATAGGGGGAGAGTTTGCGATAAGTGCTATGAGCCGAAAGCTAAGGGCAGGTCGCGTTGGGCCTACAGTGCTGAGAAGCGCTCCACGTCTGCGGCGCGATTGGTTCGAAGTGGAGGCAGCATACAGATCCGACGTGCCCACTCGCTTCGGTGATGAAGTGCGACGCATCAGATCTGAAGTGGCGAATCGTGCGGGTATGGCTGAAAGTGCTACAAGGGTTCCTGGGCGAGCCTATGGCATGGAGATGCACAGAGAACTCAGCAAACTACTTGGCGACTCTACCATCAAGCCAAATCTTCCCGTCGGCCCTCCCGAACTGATGGGATGTGTTTATCAGCTAACTGATGAGTGCGAAGTCTGGTGGTCTGACGAATTCAACGCAAACGGTGAGGCGCCTTGGACCCTCGCTCCGCCTGCACCCGAACAACTCGCGTTGATACCTAAGGATTACGAAAAGCTTTCTGACCAGGATGATGTGCGATGACCACAGATAATACTGGCAGAGCGAAGGAGTTGGATTACCACGTAGCGCGCGTACTGCTACTAGTAGTTAGCTTCACGAAGCCGCGAGGCGGAGGTATTGATGGCCTAACAAAGCTTGCTAAGCTGGATTTCTTGATACGCTACCCCGTCATGCTAGAGCGGCTCGCATTCGAGTTGGACCCTACCATGGATCTTCGGGGTTCGAGTCCAACGGACGCCGAAAGGCTTGCAGTTGAGAGTCGCATGGTCAGATATAAGTTCGGCCCATGGGATGACAACTACTATCCAATAGTTGGAGCCCTCATCGGAATGGGGCTAATACAGACCGTGCCCGGTCGAGGGCGAATAGCAGTAAGGGCAACACCGGCAGGTGCAAAGCTCTCGGAGAGTCTAGCGCGTGATAAAAACTGGCGAATAGTCGCTCTGCGATGTCGGCTGACTGCACGGCACTTCGACATGAGCGGAAATAGTCTTAAAGAACTGATCTATGCAAGTTTGCCCGAGGCGATAAATCGTCCGCATCGGAGTATGATCTGAGGCATTAGAGAGCGACGGGCCATGAGTATACATTTGCAGTTCCATAGCATCGAGCTCAATACCGACGTGGACGCCAGTACATACTCCTTTGCGTCGGGTCTTAACGCGGTGATCGGAAGTTACGGGACTGGCAAAAGTAGCCTTTTCGAGCTCATCAAATTCGCTCTTGGCGCACGGAAGGCCAAGATCATGCCGACCGTAAGACAACGTCTGCGGTCGGTAGTGCTTGATGTAACTTTGGGCCAGAATCGGGTGCTGCTCACAAGGAACATTGGTGAAAATCGCATCTCAGTCCACCATGAAAACGGCACATCCGAGCGCTGGAGTGCCGCAGGGGGAAATCTGCCGCCGGCTGGCGGTCGGCTGCTTGAGATGTTGGGGCTACCAATGGTTCGGCTTAGCAAGAAAGGGTTGGAGAAGGGGGAGCCGCTGACCTTCTTTGATCTTTACCGGTTCATTTATCTGCCGCAATCAGACGTCAACTTGTCCGTCGCGGGGCATGCTGAAACAATGTTGCTTCGTAAAAGGAAGGCTATCTTCGAACTAGCCTACGGCCTTTCGTCTGAGCAGATTCGCGAACTTTTGCTTGAGATAAGCGCTCTGGAAGCCAAGCGTGATGATATGCGTTCAGCGGCCAATGCAGTCGAGAGATTCCTAGGAGAGATCGGAGCACCACAAGAGTCAGAGCTGCATGCGGCGGAGATCGAGGCGAGGGCGGCTCTTGCAGAAGCAGAGACGCGACTCCAAGCTGTTAAAGCGGGAGCGTATGCGGCCTTGCCGGGAGATCAAGAGGCCTTACGGTCCCGGATATCAACACTGCGTATCGCGGCTGCCGACACAGAAGCAGCTCGCTCAGTTACTGTTGCAGCTGTTCGGCGTGGAGAATCGCTGATTGCGCAACTAGATGTGGACATTAATCGGGAAGTGAGAGCGGACGCTGCCTCTACTGCTCTGTCAGGACTAGAGTTCGTGACGTGCCCACGCTGTCTACAAAGTATTAGCGACCGTGATGTACCCGCAGGTCACTGCTTGCTATGTACACAAATTCAATCTTCGTCGACTACGGTTGGGCACCAGCGTGAGATCGAGAGATTGACTGCACAACGTGACGAGGCCGTTGCGTTGCTCTAGCAAGATCAGGACCAATTGAATGTACTTAGTAGCGAGCTAGATCGTATAAGGGCGGAACTAAATAGCGCTGCTTCAGAGCTAGAGCGACAGGCTGACCCAGCGCACCTCATGCCTAGTATTGATCTGGCGAGTGATGCCGCAACAGAGCGAGAACTTGCGCGGGCCCGTATCCGAGACATAGAACGGTTCCACACACTCTGGGATCAACTAGGTCGCCATAGGTCAGCAATCGCTGAAGTCCAGCGGGATATTGACTCGAAGCGTCGCTTGCATGCTGAGCTGGTTTCGACTCTAGAAGCGCGCCGCGTTCGTATACGCGAGCTGGGGGAAATCTATGATGCAGAGATAGGGGCGCTACAGTTCGCTGGCTACGAAAGAGCGAGTATTGATCCTGACACGTATCTGCCTGTGATCAACGGTGATGTGTTCGATGAGCTAAGTGTCAGTGGCGCACGGAAGACGCTAGCGAACGTGGCTTTTTATATAGCGAATCTAGGTTATGCCCTAAGCAACAATGAGATTAGAATGCCAAGTGTCATAATCATTGATAGCCCGCGCACAAGCCTAGGAAACACGCCGGAGGATGTAGCGGCAGGCAAGCGTATCTACTACAGAATGCACATGCTGTCCATGGCTTATCCTCAGTGTCAAATTATTGTGGCCGATAACGGGCTGCCGCCGTTCAACATGCGTGACAACTTGGAGCGGGGAGTTAGTCGATCTATCAGGCTAACGGAGCTTACTTATGAACGGCCGCTCCTGCAGGGAGTACCGCATCCAGGCTTGGAAAACCTTGAAACAATCAGATGAGAGCGGCTCTGAGCAACGTCGGTTGCACACGGCTCTGAGCAACGACACTGCCGAGTTGCTCTTGTAGGAGTCAAGCGGCGGCGCGGCGCGCCGCCGTACCCCCGGCCCTCCGCCCGCCCGCCGTCCGGGCGTGCGGCCTAATGAGAGCTACCGGGTCGGCTTCGAGCTGGGGCAGACTCGGTGACAGTAGCCGTCGGCAGGTGAGCACTCGTGCGGCCGGGACCTTTCGGGAGTTCTACCCCCAGATCGTGCCCCTGTCGGTGGTCGGGAGGGTTGATCGCTGATGGGATGTCGTGCCAGGCAGTCGGTCTTGAGCACTAGATCATTAGGTTGGGACAGTCCTCCCGCGAGCTGCTGAACCAGGTTGCCGTCCATGGGTAGGAGGAACTGAGGTGCTGTTCGTCGGGGATGACTGGGCTGAGGAGCACCATGATGTCGAGTTGCAAGACGAGACGGGGCGACGGCTGGGCAAGGCGCGGTTGGAGGAAGGCGTTGCCGGGATCGCGAAACTGCATGAGTTGATCGGCCGGCATGTGGCTGAGGGCGTAGAGGCGGATCAGGTGGTGATCGGCATTGAAACCGATCGAGGTCCGTGGGTGCAGGCGTTGATCGCGGCGGGCTACCGGGTGTATGCGGTGAATCCGTTGTCGGTGGCACGTTACCGCGAGCGGCACAGCGTATCGGGGGCCAAGAGTGATGCCGCGGACGCGCGCACACTGGCCGACATGGTGCGAACCGATCGGCACCAGCATCGCGTGATCGCCGGTGATACTCCTCAGGGGGAGGCGATCAAGGTGGTGGCCCGGGCGCATAAGACGCTGGTCTGGGAGCGCACCCGCCACGTGCAGCGGCTACGCCATGCACTGCGAGAGTACTTTCCCGCAGCTCTGGCCGCCTTCGATGATCTGTCCAGGGCAGACACCCTGGAACTGCTGGTTACGGCACCAGATCCGGCTTCGGCGGCCGAACTGACCTTTGAGCAGATCAGCGCGGCACTCAGGCGAGCCCGGCGGCGTAACGTGGCCGACAAGGCAGCGGCGATACAGGTGGCTCTGCAGGCTCGCCATCTGAGCCAGCCTGAGGTCGTCACTGCCGCATACGCCGCCTCGGTGCGCGCCCAAGCAGCGATCCTGGCTACCTTGAACGAGCAGATCAAGACCATGGAAGACCAGGTCGAGGCACATTTTGGCCGGCACCCGGACGCTGAGATCTACCTCAGCCAACCTGGGCTGGGACACCTACTCGGTGCCCGGGTGTTGGGTGAGTTCGGCGACGACCCCGACCGGTACGACAACGCCAAATCCCGCAGGAACTATGCCGGGACCAGCCCGATCACCAGGGCCTCCGGCAAGAAGAAGGTCGTGCTGGCACGATTCGTGCACAACGACAGGCTCATCGATGCCCTGGGGGCTCAGGCATTCGCCGCGCTGAGCGCCTCACCAGGTGCCCGCGCCTACTATGACGAGCTGCGAACACGCGACGTAGGTCATCACGCAGCTCTGCGCCAACTCGCCAACCGGCTCGTGGGGATCCTCCACGGATGCCTGAAAACACGCACCAAATACGACGAAGCAACCGCCTGGTCGCATCGCACGGAAGGCGAGCCCCGGCAGAGATCGGAAAAGACATCCAAGATCGCGGCTTGACATCTAAGCGCATGGGATGTCTGGGGGCCGGTCCCGAACGGCGGCGGGACACCGGGCCGGGCACCGCACGCCCGCCGCGCCGTACGGGCCGAACGCTCCCACCGGGGTTGCCGCACCGCCGCACTACTGGAGCCCTTACGATCGCCACGGCGTTGCTGGCCACCGTACGTGCTTGGGGGCGATCGACGATCCAGGGTTCGTTCCTCACCCTGGCTCACCGGATGGCGTGGCTGACCAGCATCACTGAGTTGATGCGGGCACTACCGCGGCTCAAAAGGGGCGCAGCCGCATCATCGCGATCGTCTTTCCTCCCAGCCTCAGATGATCGCCGGATGCGAGGCGGAGTACGTCTTGGCAGCCACCGACGCCGCCCGGATGGGAGGCTTCCACGTTACTACTGGTTAACCAGGCGCTATAGGTGTGGAGCTACTGGCGAAAATGATCTTTTGTCAAACGGTTGACAAAAGATCCACAATACGGCGGCCGCGGGCGTTCTTACGGCATTTGCTCACCTTCGGCGTGTCGCGCGGCTCTCAACACGCCTCAGTCGGCAGGATTGGTCCCATGAGAGCGCCGACCATCCGTGAAGGCGAACGGCCCCCCTGCTGCAACAGAGGAGCCGCTCTCATGTCCGAACTGCTCGTTCTTGAAAGGACATCTGGTCGTGAGTTTAGTCCGACGATCTCCAGCACCCAAGGACATCCCCCAGCGAGAGGAGCCCTCACGACTTCTCCCTCTTCGCTGGGCTGTGATCCTCTTCACGAGCGCCGCCGTCGGTGTCTGGCTGGGCAGCACAACCAGCAATGTGGCGGCCGGTCTGGGGACAGCCCTGGTGATGGTGGGGCTCCTTCACACGATCCTTAGCTAAGTTCGGTCGACTCCGATGGTTCTTGCGTGCCGAAACGGTCACGCGCTGTAAACCGTCGCCAGTGGGCGTGTGCCCATTGCGTGCCCACTGAGGCGGTGATCGAGGGGGAAATCACTGGGAGGCCCCTACCCGATCCCTCAGGGCGCGATCTTCACCCGCATGGAATCCTGGCAGCTCAAGTGATCGGGGAACGGTTCGACACGCCCCTGCGACACAATGATCTCGTGCAGCGATTTGACGCCGCAGGAGCCGGCCTGGTCCCTGGTCAACGGGTCCGGGTCCGAGTGACCCAGCAGCACCGGTGGGGTGTCATGGTGGAGATCCTCGGTCACGAGGGCATCGGTGCATCGATCGATGGCGCGGCGATCGACAGTCCCTCCGGCGCCGGCCGGGCGTGGCTTGGGGAGCATCCGGCTGTCGGGACGGAGATGGACGCTGTGGTGCAAGAGATCCGTCGATGGAGTCCACCGGCGTGGGTGCGTCTGACGATTCGATCTCAGGACCTTCACAGCTTTCAGTGGCTGTGCGACTTCTGCGGTACGCCCACCGTCCTCAGCCCGGAAGGGGACGGCGTGGTCATGGATGTCAGGAGCGCCGACGGCCCTGGCAGCCATGCCATCGTCACGCACCGAGAATGTCTGAGAAGCCGTCTCCATGAGTCGAGCAGCGAGCACGCACGTGTCGACTCGGTGGGTCGGCGATGAGCGATGGCTGCATTGATGGCCGTCACTCCGCGCTTGGCGATCAGGCGGCAGTGGGGGCTGGTCTAGTTGCAGTTCTAGTTGCAATCCCGTCTCGTACATAGCCGTCCCATGGAGACCAGCGCGGCCAGGTGGTCCAGGTGGAACCGATAGGGACACACAAGATCCGAGCTGCTAATGCGGTTTGGGTTTACCGCCCATCCGGGGTTCAAATCCCCGATCCTCCGCAGGTGAGAGGCCCTCTCCCCAGTTTTGGGGAGAGGGCCTTTTTGATCTCTGTGGGCGTCAGGGTTGCAGTTTGAGTTGCAGTTGCCCTTCAGGGAGAGCCCGGAGGGCGGCGTCCATGCGGTCGCTGGCATCCTTCATCTGGAGGGTTGCTACGTGGGTGTAGCGCTCAGTGGTGGTGACGCGGGTGTGGCCGAGGAATCTCCTGCACGACACGGATGTGGACGCCTTGCTCTATCAACAGGGTCGCCGCAGTGTGCCTTGCGTCGTGGACCCGGGCGTCCCGGACGCCGGCCTGCTTGAGGATGGACTTCCACTGCTTCCAGTCCTCCGTACGCTCGATCGGTCCGCCGAGCTTCGTCGTGAAGACCAGATCGTGATCGGTCCACCTGTTCCCCAGCCTTCAGCCGTTCTGCAGCCTGGGCCTTCTTGTGGGCACGGAGGAGAGCCAAGAGCGCACCTCACGATCGCCATGGAGTGGCCGCGCACGCGCTTGGGGACGATCCCCGATCTATGAGCGTTTCCTCACCGCAGCTCACTGGAGAAGCTGAAGGGGTGTTTCACTCTTCCTCGACAATCATCACGTGATCGATCACTACCGCAATCTTTTCAACCAGCAGCAGTGGTTTGAGGACGGGCTCTGCTGGACCGTAGTGCAACCCCTCAACGAAGAGATCACAGTGGGTGATCTCCTGTGGCGGCTGAATGGAGGCCGTGATCCCGAGGAACGCATCATGGAGTACCCCAGAGAAGAGGCCGGCGAAGAGCTCATGCCCGTGCTCTTCGTTTACGAGGGCGAAGGAGCCTGGGGTTTCCTCGAGTTCGCCTACGGCTTCGCCACGCCGGACCACATCCTCACCGAACTCAGCAAGGAGTCACGTGTGTGGATGACGACCTGGCACTTCAACGGGGGATACACGATCCTCTACGCGGCCGACGGCAAGATCAGGGCACGGATGCGCAACTTCATCTTCGCCGAGCACACAATCCAGGAGGGCGATCCGAGCATCCTGGCCGAATTCCGTGCCATGCTCGACCGCCTTGACCCCGAGGATTACCGCGGCAAGCGCAGCGCGGCGTTCGCCTTCATCGAGGCGTCCACTGGCATGGGTATCGAAGCCGAATGGCTGGACATAGAAGAGGCGTCCGTCATCATCCTCGACAACTGGAACGAGGCCTGAACCGTAGCGCTCCACGCTAGCGCTCGGGATGGTCAGGCAGGGCAGGATGCGCGCGGTGCGCCTCGACATGCACAATGCCGCTCGTGGAAATCATTCGCACCACCGCCGATGTGATCACCGTGAACCTGGGGCCGAAAGACGCCCTCGCGATCAAGAACGCACTCAATGAGGTCTGCAATGGCATCCACCTCGACGACTGGGATTTTCGGCTTCGCATGGGCGTTGACCGTGATCAAGCTCAGGTCATGCTGCGCACCATCTACGACTCCATCACCGTGATGGAGGAGCAACGCTTGGGGAAAGGCAAGCAGCGGTAGAGCGGCAGGTCGGGGCCGGTTCATCGTGCCATTGAAAGGGGTGGCGAGGGATCAACCACGGTCACTCAGGGCCGACCTGCAGCCGCAGGTCAAGGCCCTACGAGCCGCGATCCCTGCAATTCCAAGCTGACAGCGCGGCATTCGATTCCTGACCCGCTTCACGGTCAGATACTCCGTCAGGCAACCTCACGACCACTGGGCGACGCTCCCGATGGGCCGATCAGGGCACTCCATACAGACGAAGAGATAAGCCGCGCCGGCATCGCCGATCACGAGTCCGGAGGGACCCATCTGCCCTGGGTCGAAGTCCGACCTGAGGAGGTGCCGCTCCTCAAGTGGTACCCATCTCGTCGCGGATCCGGGATCGTGCTCCCAGCTGGCAATCGTCAGCAGATGCGCCATCTCATGGCCCTGGCCGCATGTGACGGTCTCGGGCGATTGGATCCAGTCGATCCATCCGCCGATCTTCGTGCCTGGAGCAACCGACAGGTGGTAGTGGTAACTCCAATCTTCGGAGTCATTCAGGGACGATTCCCATTCCTTGATCTTCTCGGCCAGTTCTGCCGACGTCTCCCAGGCCGGATACTCCTTGACCCGCTCAGGGGAGAGCACGCACGGTCGGGGGAGAAGTCCTTCCTCGCTGGCCACGGGCTCCGGAACCTCGGTGAGGAGGTTTGCGACGAGGCTCGCCTTCCGCCAGAGCACGCGTACCACTGGCCGAAAGTCGGACTCGTGCACGAAGGGACACCACAGTATCTGGCACACGTCCGTGTCCGGTGGGAACGGCAGCTCGGGTACGTCCCGGGCGTGGAGTTGGAGGATCGGCACCATCGCGATCGACTGTGCTCCTGTGAAGTCTTCGTGGTCAGGAGACGTGCAGAACGGCCAAGGGTCGCCGATGGGCCAGAGCAGCGGACCGCCCATAGAGCTTTCCGTAGTCGAAGGCGTTCCGGGACGCGGGTGTAGCCGAACAGCGATTTTGCTCTGGCTGGCCAGTTCGGGAAAGAGCTTCGCCACGTCGAACGGTGCCGGGGGCGTGGTCAGACCCACGTCTTCTTCTCCGATCATCACGGATACCGTCAGGCAGCAGACCATAAGCCAGTGCACCGACAGAATGAGGGTTCGATCGTCCATGGCGCAGTTCGAGGTGTCAGTCCTCGATGAGGTGGCGCAACCCGCAGGACGTGCGCGTGGCACCGTGCAATATGCGCGCAATGATCACGGCGGCACAAGCGCTGTAACATCCAAGCGCCGCAGGTCAGATGCCGTGTGAGCGCAGGAACGGTGACGCGCTGTAAAACCGTCGCCAGCTTGTACCGCAATGGCAATCGCCCCGTCCTCGGTTACCCGGGTTTCCGCACGTGAGGTTGTTCGAAGAGCGCCGGCCTGTTGTGGTGATCGTCGTCGTGGGAGCTGGTGGATATGCCTGCCCGGTGCGCTAGCGCGGAGTTGACCCATGGGCGGCTGATCGAGGTGCTGGCGGCCAGCCGGCTGACCGGCCCAGGAGTCGTCCGGACCGTGAGCCAAAATTTGTCGGATGGGTCCGGCAGGATGGCTGCCATGGTTTCTTATCAGCTGGTCATTGACTGTGCGGCACCCGAGCGGATGGCCCGGTTCTGGGCGGGCGCGCTGCGGTACAGGGTGGAGCCACCGCCGGGTGGATTCGACACGTGGCGGGATTACTGGCGCAGTATCGGAGTGCCGGAGGACGAGCTGGGCGAGGGGGACGGCAGCGACAGCATCGTCGATCCCGAGGGGTACGGGCCGAGGATCTGGTTTCAGCAGGTGCCTGAGGGCAAGGTGGTAAAGAACCGGTTCCACCTGGATGTGAAGGTGGGTGGCAAGCGGGAGGACGTACCGCTGGAGACCCGGAAAGCGCGAGTGGATGCCGAGGTGGAGCGGCTTGCCCAGGCGGGGGCGACCATTGTACGGCTGCTGTCGCAGCCCGGCGTTGATCACTATGCGGTGGCGATGGCGGATCCCGAGGGGAACGAGTTCGACGTGGTCTAGCGTCGTTGTCCGCCCACATCAGCTAGCGCTAGCCATGGTGGGTGGCTGAGAGTGATCGATGGGCGCGGTGGCTGGCCTTCGTAGTTGCAGTTCTAGTTGCAATCGGCACTGTCCACGGCCGTTCCACGCGGACGTCCTCCGCAGGCGGAGGGCCCTCTCCTTTGATCTTCTCTTCGAGTGGTCGTCGCAACACCCCAGTTGAGGGGATTGCGATGGACTTCGAGATTCGGGAGGGCCGGGAACGCAGTCGAGGTCGCAGGGCTCTTTCCCGTGAGCGAGCGGCATACTTGCGGCTCGTGCAGCAGGGCTTGAGCAACAAGGAGGCATGCCGGATCGTCGGCATCAACCTCCGGACCGGTCGGCGACGGCGTAACGGACGCAATCCGACCGGCAAGCACGTGGGGGCGCTACCGATCACATCGGCGGCGCCCTCAGACGTGCGTGGGCGCTACCTCAACGACCGGGTGCGGGAGAAGGCGTCGATCCGGGAGATCGCGCGCGAGCTGGGCCGTGCGCCCTCGACCATCAGCCGAGAGATCCGCCGTAACCGGCACCCCACCAATGGCCAGTACCGCCCGCACGCGGCGCAGGCCCGAGCCGACGCGCGCCGGCCCCGCCCCAAGCCCAGCAAGCTCGGGCAGAAGCCGGAGTTACGGGCATACATTCAAGAGCACCTGCATCTGCACCAGCGCTGGAGCCCGGAACAGATCGTTCAGAGCCTGCGCAAGACCTTCCCCGAGCGGGCGGAGATGCACGTGTGCCACGAAACCATCTACCAGGCGCTCTACGTTCAGGGCCGCGGCGAGCTGCGCCGCGAGCTGACCCGGGCGCTATGCACCGGCCGCGCGATGCGCAAGCCCCGTCGCCAGGCCCAGCAGCGCCAGCCCCGCTACAGCACCCCCATGGTGATGATCAGCGAGCGACCCGCCGAGGCTGATGACCGGGCCGTGCCCGGCCACTGGGAAGGTGACTGCGAACATCATCGGCAAGAACGGCACCTCGGCGATCGTCACCTTGACTTCTGCGACCCGGCCAGCCCTTGGCAGCGCGGCTCAAACGAGAACACGAACGGCCTGCTGCGTCAGTACTTCCCCAAAGGCACCGACCTGTCCGTTCACACCCGCCACCAGCTCGCCGCCGTCGCCGCCGAGCTCATGACGGCGTGCCTCTGACCAGTAAGAGCAGCAGGACTGCCAGTGCTCCTGGTGGGCTAATCAGCCGCAGTGTCCCCGGTTCTGCCCGTCGCGCTGCCGGACTCCAGCTCCTCGGACAGGAGCTGCAACAGACCGGGCAGATGACGCTCGATGTCCTGCCTGGGCAGTGAGACGGCGCTGCCGTTGCCGTGGTCACGCTGCATGATCAGCCCCGCCTCGCGCAGCACCCGGAAGTGATACGTGCGCGCGGCCTTCTTCACCGGCAGGTCGAACGAGCCGCAGGCACGCTCCCGGTCTTCGGGATCGGCCGCGAGTTCGGCCACGACCTGGCGGCGGGAGTCGTCGGCCAGCGCGCGGAACACCTTGCCCAAATCCATGGCTCACTCCTAGGTACGATTTGCATCATACCTGGTCTGATGGCTAGCGTTGGCAGGTATGGAAATTGTCGTACCTGAAGGAGGCGGGGCAGTCGGTATCTACGGCTTCGCCCGGCCGAAGCCTGAGCGCGCCGATGAACTGGAGCGACTGCTGCTGTCATTCGTGGAGCCGACCAGGGCCGAGCCTGGCTCGATGCAGTACCAGGTCCACCGCGACGTGGCGGACCCCAGCACGTTCGTGTTCTACGAATTGTGGCGGTCGGCCGACGACCTGCGCGCGCATCTCGCGCGTCCCGAACTCGCACACTTCCAGCAGCACCGCATGGAGTACCTACGAGAAGACCTGGAGATCCACTGGCTGACGCCCCTCAGCGTGAACCCCTGACCCCATTGTCAGCGTATCCACGCCGATACGCTGGACAGAGTGACCGACCTTGGCCAGGCGCCCACCACATGCGTCGGTACCCGAAGAACGTCGCCGCCATCCGCATCGCATGAGCAGGCAAGACGAACGGCCGCCCACTCCCCGCTATCGAGGGAGCGGGCGGCCATCGCCGCGACGCTCGGGGTCAGCGCGGAATTTCGTGCGGCTATGCTGACCGCTGACAGCAATTGATCAATTGTGTTGCGACGGCCCCTCGAATCCGCCGATCGGGGAGAGGGCCTTTTTCATCTTCAAGGGTGTCGTAGTTTCAGGGCCGACCGGGGTTGCCGCCCCCGCCGCACAGATGCAGCCCTGACGATCGCCACAACGTGGCCGGTCGCCGTACGCGGTCGGGGACGATCGACGATCCAGGGTTCGTTCCTCACCCTGGTCCACTGAGCAACGCGGTTGCGGTCTGCCGCCTCAAAGACACGTCCTTCTGGGCTCCGGCGGAGGTTACCCCCTAGCTGTGGTGTCTCAGGAGGTTGGTTCCACGACGTCCTCGAACGTCAGTTGCTGCGGGACAGTGTCGAGCGGTTCCGGCAGCGGCGCGACAGCCCGGCCTCGGCAGCGACGTGCGCGATCGGCCGGCCGGCGTCGATCCGCAGGCACAACCGCAGCCGTCCCTCCGAGGTAAGCGGTGTCCCCCTGCCGGTGGCGCTCCTGGACTCGGCGGCCGCGTTCATCGGGTGCCCTGGGATTTCAGGGCTCCGCGTGAGCGGCTGTGCGTGGTGTCAGCGTGCGAACTTCTCGATGGCCGCCGGGGTGACGGGGGTGAAGAAGTTGACGAGGTTGCCGTCGGGGTCGCGGAACAGCAGCGACCGGTTGCCCCAGGGCATCGTGGTGGGCTCGGTGACGAAGTCGGTGACGAAGCCGGTCAGGTTCTGGTGAACGCGGTCCACGTCGTCGACGCGGAACTCGATGATCACGCTGCGGTTGTCCGCCGGATGGGCAGAGCCCGGGGCGAACAGCGGGACGGTGCGGGTGCTGGCGATCGCGAGGGCGGCCTTGGGGGTCTTGAGTTCGGCGAAGTCCTCGGTGGCCCACATCGCCCGCACCCCTGTGGCTCGCTCGTAGAACTCGACGAGGCGCGCGACGTCGCTGGTGATGATGCGGATCGAGACGAAGTCCATGGGGATCTCCTTGGCTGTGATGAAGGCGTGCACGTCGCAGACTAGGAGAAATAGTGGACAGAATCGGTCCACTATTCGCGTTAGGCTGCGGACATGCCCCGACCCACCGGCCGCGTGCTGACACTCCTGGAGCTGCTGCAGTCGGGCGGCACCCGGACAGTGGCCGAACTCGCCGACCGGCTCGGCGTCGAAGGGCGCACCGTGCGGCGGTATGTGGACCAACTGATCGACCTGGACGTGCCCGTGGAATCGGTACGCGGCCGCTACGGCGGGTACCGGCTCGCCCCCGGCTACCGTCTGCCTCCGCTCATGCTCAGCGACGACGAGGCGCTGGCCGTGCTGCTCGGCCTGGTCGCCGGCCGCCGAGCAGGGCTGACGACGACGCAGCACACGGCAAGCGAGACGGCCTCGGCCAAGATCCGGCGGGTGCTGCCCAAGCACGTCGCCCGCCGGCTGGACACGCTCCTGGAAGCTCTCGCCTTCACGGATCAGCCCGGTGAGTTCGCCACCCCGGACGCCGGGGTCCTGTGGCGGTCATCCGTCCGGGGCACATCACGGGCCCCGGACGGGTGCCGGTCGGCCCGGCCCTCGTCCTTGGTGCGAGGGGCCGCCGGGCGCAGGGCGGATGATGACCACCGCCAGGAACTCAGCCAGGGATCACGTGCTCCCTGAGGAAGCGGCTGACGCGGGGACATTCGCCCGTCCCCTGCCAGCGGACTCCGGCGTCTTGTGCGCCGGCCTGCTTGAGGATGGGCTACCGTGCGGTCGCTGCGAACGCCCCTACTTAACGACAGGCGTTGCAATCGTCGCACAAAGTTTTGATCCAGAAGCGTTCCCTGGCCTGACCGGGATTGCCGCAGTACTCACAGATCGTGGCCGACTCCTGTTCGGCGGCGTGTACGAGGAGTTTCGCCGCGTCGTCCTCCTGCTTGTAGCGGTCCGCCTCGTGTGGTTCGGGCCACATGTCCCCACCCTCGTGCAGGTGCCGCAGCAGGCCGGTGAGGAGGTAGATGCGCAAGGTGCCGTACTTCTCCTTGACCTGCTGGACACTGTAGCCGGGGCTTACGGTCAGCAGTTCCTCATGGAGGCGCAGCAGCAGCGGATGCCAGCCCGGGCCGACGCCGTGGAGGTGGCAGATCCGCTTCGAAGCCTGAGATTGTCCAACCATGTCTGACGGCACTTCAGGCCGGTATCGAGCAGGCGAGACAGCGTTACTGGCCGTGGTCAAGGAAGCCGAGCCATCGGTCGGGCGCTGGCGGCGGCGTTTCGACTCCTCTGCCTCGGCCGGGGTTCCCGCACACGTGACGGTGCTTGTGCCGTTCCTGGACATCGATCGCATCGACGCTGCGGTGATCGACGAGCTCAGGGAACTGTTCGGCGAGCACAGCCCGTTCACCGTCCGGTTCGACAGCTGCCGGCGTTTCCCTGACGTGCTCTACCTCGCGCCGACACCCGACCAGCCGTTTCGGGCGCTGACGGAGGCCGTCGCGGCGCGCTGGCCCGAAGCACCGCCCTACGGTGGACAGTTCACGGAGGTCATCCCGCACCTGACTGTTGCTCACGGTCAGCAGGCGCACGTGCTCGACGAGGCGGAAGCTGCGTTGACCGTGCTGCTCCCCATCACGGCCGACGTTGCGTCGGTCAGCCTCTTCGTCAGTGACGGCGATCGCTGGCACCAACGCGCTGAGTTCCCGCTACACGGATGATCTTCGCTGTGCAGAGGGCCGCGCCGATCATGGTGTCCCGGTCTGGCGCTGATGCGCGTGCAGGCACAATCGGGTCGTCGGCGACGTTCAGGCCGGCCGCGCCGTAGTTTGCCGTGCTGATGATCGGCACCTCCATGCGCGTGTCGAACGCCAAGGCCAAGGCCGAGCTCGGCAGGTACACCCAGCCTGCCCGACTACCGGGAGGGCATCCGTCACGACGTCACCGCCTGAAGGACGGTGCCGCCTCGGCAGCGGTAGGGCTGTCCCTACCACGCACAGGCCCGTACGCAGGGTCGATGGCGGCGGGCCCCGGCTCGTAGCGTTCTTCCCATGAGAGCCCTCCAGCGCCGTCTCGCCACCGACACCCGCTACACGTTGCTCGGCCTCCCGCTGGCCGTCGCCTCCTTCGCCGTCACCACCGTCGGGGTCTCGGCGGGACTCGGCAGCGCCGCCGCCTTCGTCGGACTGCCCGTGCTCGCCGCGACCGCCGCCGCCTCCCGCCACCTCGCCGACCTCGAGCGCGTCGCGCTCCCCGGCGTGCTCGGCCACCCGGTCGCCCGCCCGCCGTACGCGCCCGCCCCCGAGGGAGCGGGCTGGTTCCGCCGCGCGATGAACCCGCTGACCAGCGGCCAGGCGTGGATGGACCTGCTGTACGGGATCATCGCGCTCCCGTTCTCGCTGGTCGCCTTCGTGCTCACCACGGTGTGGTGGGCCGGGGCCGTCGCCGGTCTCACCTTTCCCATCTACGGCTGGGTCATCGCCCGGATCCCCGGCGCCGAGCACGGGGTGGTTCTCCAGTGGCTGGGCCTGCCTGACACCCCCACGATGTACGTGGTCGCCACCACGGCCGTGGGCGTCCTGTTCGCGCTGACCCTGGTGCCGGTGGTCCGGATGGCCGCCCTGCTCAAGGCGGGCGTGGCGCAGGTGCTGCTCACCCGCGCCGTCCACCAGGAGAGGCCCGCCATGACCCGGGAACCGGCGTGGCTGGCCGGCTGACGATCCGTCCCTTTTCCATGGCCGCCTCTGTCCCGCGTGAGCCGGACAAGGCGGCCATGGCCACAGGCGTCTCTGTCAGTCGAGGATGTGGGAGGTGGCGCGGGCGTAGCGGTCGCGGATCGAGGGGATCGCGTCCCCCTCGTACGTCTCCGTCTCCTCCGACCGCCAGTCCGGCGAAGTGACCAGGGTGGCGGCCTGGTGGGCGGCGCCGTTGGCGACGTACTCGGCCGGCGGCGGCACCGTGATCGGGACACCGAAGACCGTGGGGGCGATGCGGCGGACCGCCTCGGAACGGGCCGCGCCGCCGATCAGCAGCACCCGCTCGGGCTTCATGCCCAGCGCGTCGAGGGCGTCGGCGAGGCCGCACAGCATGCCTTCGATGGCCGCCCGAGCGAGGTGGGCGGGCGTGGAGGTGGCCAGGGTCAGCCCGTGGATGGAGCCCGTCGCGGTGGGGCGGTTGGGGGTGCGCTCGCCCTCCAGGTACGGCACGAGCGTCAGCCCGTCGGACCCCGGCGGCGCCTGGAGCGCGAGATCGCTCAGCTCGTCCAGGCTCACCCCCGCGATGCGGGCGGCGGCATCCATGACGCGGGCGGCGTTGAGCGTGCACACAAGGGGGAGGAAGCGGCCCGTGGCGTCGGCGAAGCCGGCGACCGCGCCGGTGGGGTCGGCGCTGGGCGACTCCGCGACCGCGAACGCGGTGCCGGAGGTGCCCAGCGACACCACGACATCACCTGGCCGGGCGCCCACGCCGAGCGCGGCCGCCATGTTGTCGCCCGTCCCCGGTGCGATCATGACCGAGCCGCCCTCGAAGGCGGCCTCCGTCGGACCCAGCACCCGGGGGAGCGCCGGGACCGCCCCGAACGCCAGCTTCAGCAGGTCCGTGCGGTACGTCCCCGTCGCCGGTGACCAGTAGCCCGTCCCCGAGGCGTCCCCCCGGTCCGTGGTGAGCTGGTCGATCGGCGGCACAGGGGCGTCAAGGGAGAAGTCGCCCGAGGCGAGCGCGCCGGCCAGGCGCCACGTGAGCCAGTCGTGCGGCAGGCAGACGGCGGAGGTACGGGCGGCACTGTCGGGCTCGTTCTCGGCCAGCCAGCGCAGCTTGGTCACCGTGAACGAGGCGACCGGCACCGACCCCACCGCGGTGGCCCACGCCTCCGGACCGCCCAGCTCCGCGACCAGGTCGGTGGCGGACCGGGCGGAGCGGGTGTCGTTCCACAGCAGGGCGTCGCGTACGACATTTCCGGACTCGTCCAGGCAGACCATGCCGTGCTGCTGCCCCGCCACGCTGATGGCCCGCACGTCGGAGAGCCCACCGGCCTCCTCGATGGCCCGCAGCAACGCGGCCCACCAGTGCGACGGATGCACCTCCGTGCCGTCGGGATGCGGCGCGCGGCCCTGCCGCACCAGCGCGCCCGTCTCCGCGTCACGAATGACGACCTTGCAACTTTGTGTCGAGGAATCGACCCCAGCGACCAGCGTCACCCACGAACTCCTAACAAGTGCTCCAGCGAAAGCTGGTTGACATGCGTGAAATGGTATCCGCGCGCGCCGGCCAGCTCCGGATCGAAGTCGCCGGAGGTCAGATCGGCCGGCGTCCCGCCGCGCAGCCCGGTCTCGGCAAGCGCTTTCCTGAAGGCCGCGATCGCCCGGTCGCGATGGGGCTGGACGGCGAGGACCGTCCACAGACCGAACGTGAATCGATCTTCAGGGGTTGGCTCGTACATGTCTCGATGCTCCCCCGGCGATCAGTTGTTCACAAGCCCGAGGGGTCGCGCCCGACGCTGATCTCCTCGGCGATCTTGCGGATCTCCGCCACCTCGAGGCCGGGCGCCTTGGGGAGGTGGCGCATCAGCGCCTCCATCACCACGGGCACGGGCTGGCCGGCGAACCGCCCGGCAATGCCGTGGACCGCCCTGAACAGCGCCTCTTCGGTGTCGCGCATCGGCCTCTCCTTCGTCGGGTACCCGGAGAACGGTACGGCCTCCACCCGACAGATTTCTCGCTCCCCCACCCCGCGTGTCCCGCGGAAGATCACGCCTCCAGGGTCCTGCGGACCGCGACGCAGATCTCGTCGAGCTGTCGTACCTGCTCGGGCGTCAGCGCGTCGAACAGGCTCCGCCGTACCTCCTCCACATGCCCCGGCGCGGCGGCGGCCAGCGCGGCGAACCCGTCGTCCGTGAGCACCGCGAGATTGCCGCGCCGGTCGGCGGGGCAGCGCTCGCGGCGGATCCACCCGCGCTCCTCCAGGCGGGCTACGGCGTGCGAGAGACGGCTCTGGGAGCTCTGCGCCCTGGCGGCCAGCTCGCTCATCCGCATCGAGCGTCCTGGCGTCTCGGAGAGCGCCACGAGGATCATGTAGTACGTGTGCGGCATGCTCGCGTCCCGCTGGAGCTGGCGGTCGAGTGCCTCGTCGATGAGCTGGGTCGCCGCCAGGAAGTTGCGCCAGGTGTGCTGTTCGTCCGCATCCAGCCATCTCGTCATGGGGCCAATTTACTTGAACTCTCATATACTTGACCTGGACTCGGCAGAAAGGGGAAAAGCCATGCCTGTCCAGCGGCTCAACCACGCGGTCCTCTACGTCCGTGACGTGGAACGCAGCGTCGCCTTCTACCGCGAGGCCCTCGGCTTCGAGGTGGTGATGGGCATGCGGGGCGCGGCCTTCCTGCAGGCTGCCGGCTCGACGAACGATCACGACCTGGGCCTGTTCGAGATCGGCGCGAACGCGAGCCCCTCGCCGGCCGGGCGCACGTCGGTCGGCCTCTACCACCTGGCGTGGGAGGTCGACACCCTCGACGAGCTGGAGCGCGTCGCGCTCAAGCTCGCCGAGCTGGGCGCGCTGGTGGGCGCATCCGACCACGGCACGACGAAGGCGCTGTACGCCAAGGACCCGGACGGGCTGGAGTTCGAGGTGTCGTGGCTGGTGCCGGCCTCGCTGCTCACCGAGGAGATCCTCGCCTCGCGTGCCGGCATCCGCCCGCTCGACCTGGACGCCGACAAGGAGAGGTTCGGTGGGCAGACCCGTGGCGGGGTGGGGGTCTCGATCCCGGTCTGAAGTACCGTGGGTGATATACGGCCCTCCTTCCACGGAGAACGGTCATGCCAAGCGATCCTGACCACGTGCTCGACGCCATCGACGGCGTCGTCGACGAGTGGGAGACGCTGAGCGCGGACGCCATGCGCTGGGCGCCTCCCGAGACCAAGAGTCCCGACTTCATGGCCGAGATGACGGAGATCTTCGGCCCGCTGGTCAACGCCTTCGCGCAGGCGTTGCGGCCCGTCAGCGACGCGTTCGAGCGGGTGCTGCACACCTTCGACGAGGACGACTAGCCGGTGGTGCGGCGCCCACCGCTACGCCGACCTCAAGTCGGCCATTCCCGGCATCAACGACACGATGCTGGCCCGCCGGCTGCGCTAGCTGGAGGCCGCCGGCCTCGTCGAGCGCCGCGTGCTGGCCACGTCACCCGTCCGGGTCGAATACCACCTGACCGAGATGGGGCAGGAGCTGCGGCCCGTGCTGGACGAGCTGGTGACGTGGGCGCACAAGTGGATCCCGTTGCCAGAGGCGAAATCAGCCTAGACGGGACGGCTGATTCCGCTCCGCCAGCCTGCCGACCACGGCCACGAGCGTCTCGCCCAGCCCCGGGCCGTGGCCGGCGCCGTCGAGCACGATCAGCTCGCAGCCGGGCCACGCCCGTGACAGCCGCCACGCCGTCTCCAGCGGTGTGCTCACGTCCAGCCGCCCGTGCACCAGCACCCCGGGCACGTGGCCCAGCCCCGCCACGCCCCGCAGCAACTCGTCGTCCCCCAGCCAGGCGGCGTGCCGCCAGTAGTGGGTGACCAGGCGGGCGAACGTCACGCGGAAGTCCCGGTCGTCATAGCTCGGGTCGCGCTCGAGTCCCGGGAGCAGCCGTACGTGCCGGTCCTCCCACTCGCACCAGGCGGCGGCCGCCTTCTCCCGGACCGCGAGGTCCGGATGCTCCATCAGCCTGGCGTACGCGTCGGCCAGGTTCCCGTCCCTGTCCTGCTCGGGCACGCCGTCCCTGAACCGCGCCCACTCCTCGGGGAAGACCCGGCCCATCTCGCGGGTGATCCACTCCACCTCGCGCCTGGTGGTGGTGCCGACCCCGAACAGCACGACCTCGGAGACCCGGTCCGGGTGTCGCACTGCGTACGCGAGCCCCAGCGTCGCCCCCCACGACCCGCCGAACACCATCCACTTGCCGATCCCGAGATGCTCCCGCAGCAGCTCCATGTCCGCGACCAGGTGATGTGTGGTGT
Source organism: Nonomuraea helvata (assembly GCF_039535785.1). Classification (NCBI taxonomy): domain Bacteria; kingdom Bacillati; phylum Actinomycetota; class Actinomycetes; order Streptosporangiales; family Streptosporangiaceae; genus Nonomuraea; species Nonomuraea helvata. The sequence goes on along the minus strand of NZ_BAAAXV010000009.1, from coordinate 1,503,932 downwards.
TGGCGTCGAGGCTCACCGCCCAGTCGCTGACGCTCGGCGTGCTCCTGCCGCATCCGCGCTGGTCGAAGAGGACCACCTGGTACGCGTCGAGGTCGAACTTCCGGTACCAGCCCGGCCCCGCGCCTGAGCCGGGCCCGCCGTGCACGACCACGGCCGGCTTGCCCTCCGGATTGCCCGCCACCTCCCAGTACACGAGGTTGCCGTCGCCGACATCAAGCATCCCCTTGTCGTACGCATGCATGTGCTCGCCCTTCCGATCTAACAGCACTGTTACATTAGCCGCTGTGATCGTTCCGCGCGGCGGGAAGGGATCCGCTTGGGCAGGGGCGGCGGCTTCGGGGCCTCCTGCGGCTCGGGCGGCGGCGGGTCGGCCTTCCTGGCGCTCCGCCAGCGCGAGGGGAAGACGGAGGCGGCGAGCAGGATGCACCCCGTGGGGAGCGACCAGGTGTAGAGCAGGGACATGTAGCCCTCGAGGAACTCGCTCGGCACCTGGTCGAAGCCCATCCGGTGGTCACCGCCCAGGGCGATGCGCACCAGAGCCGCCCCGATGAAGCCGGTGAAGGCGAGGCCCGGCAGCAGGGAGGCGAGCGGCGAGATCCTCGACCCCGCGAGGGTGCCGATCAGGATCAAGGTGCCGACGAACACGGCCATCACGACCCAGTCGACGGTCATGCGCGCCGTGTCGCCGAAGCGCTCGAACCCGACGATGAAACCGGCCGCGATCAGTGGAGTGGCCAGCAGTCCCGCGCCGGCGCCGAGCAGGTGACGAACACCATTACGCACAGAGAACACCTCCAGCCACGCGACCCTACCGACCCACCCCGCCGATCACCTTTTAGGCGGTAAATCAGCGGTCCGATCCATGCCCGAAAAGCCCACATAACACCGAAATAGGGGCTCTTTGGCATGCTGGCAGAAGCCGTACCAAACGTTAGCTTGACAGCACCCCCACCCGAGGAGTGCACATGTTGAGTAAACGCTGTGCGCTGGTGAGCGGCGTCATCCTCGCCGCCTGCCTGGCCACCCCCATCAGCCCCGCAGCAGCTGACCAGGCATCTCAATCCGCCTCCCCAACCCCGCCCCCTTCCGTGGTCGACGCGCTGGAGCGCGACCTCGGCCTCTCCGAGCAGCAGGCACTCACCCGGCTGGCCAACGAGGAACGCGCCGCGGCCACGGACGCCACGCTGACCGCCCAGCTCGGCGCGTCGTACGGCGGCGCCTGGCTGAACGACGACGCCTCCAAGCTCCTGGTCGCCACCACCGACCCCGGCACCACCGCCACGATCGAGTCGCACGGCGCGCAGCCGGTCGTGGTCGCGCGGTCGCTCGCCCAGCTCAACGCGATCATGCAGCAGGTCGACCGGGCCCCGAGGCGCGTCCAGGCCGCGGCCGCGCTCTGGTACGTGGACGTGAAGACCAACAGCGTCTCCATCCAGGCGCCCACCGTCGAGGCCGCCGAGGCCCTGGCCGCGGCCGCGGGCGTGGACCGCAGCGCGGTCAGCGTGTCGGCGACCGCCGAGCGGCCCGTGCCGCTCATCAACATCATCGGCGGCGCCCCGTACTACATCGGCTCCAGCCGCTGCAGCGTCGGCTTCTCCGTCACCAAGGGCAGCACACCGGGCTTCGTCACCGCCGGGCACTGCCGCCTGGCCGGCAGCACGACCAGCAACCCGACGGGCACCTTCCAGGGCGCGTCCTTCCCGGGCAACGACTACGCCTGGGTCGCCGCCCCCGGCAACACCCCGCAGCCGTGGGTACGCGGCTCCGGCGGCGCGAACGTGATCGTCCGCGGCTCCACCCAGGCCGCCGTCGGCTCGTCCATCTGCCGCTCCGGTTCGACCACCGGCTGGCACTGCGGCACCATCCAGCAGCACAACGCCACCGTCAGGTACTCGCAGGGCACCGTCACCGGCCTGACCCGCACCAACGTGTGCGCCGAGCCGGGCGACTCGGGCGGCTCCTTCATCTCGGGCAGCCAGGCCCAGGGCATGACCTCGGGCGGCTCGGGCAACTGCACCAGCGGCGGTACGACGTACCACCAGCCCGTCAATGAGGCCCTGAGCGCGTACGGCCTCACGCTCAAGACCGGCTGAGCCCCCCGTCGGCTCCGCTGACCGAAACCCCGCGCCGCGTGCCCAGGACGAACTGGGCACGCGGCGCGGCTGTTCTCTGCCCCGCTCGCCGATGAGTTTTCGCGCCTCGCCCGGTCTGCCCCTGTGGAAGAGATTCGGACCCACTGGTGAGGAATCATGTTCGAGAACACGAAGGCGTTCAGCGGGTTCGCGGTGAACGACATCGCGGCGGCGAAGCAGTTCTACGGCGAGACGCTGGGACTGCGCGTCTCGGAAGAGCACGGGATGCTCACTCTGCACATCGCGGGCGGCAGGGACATCCTCGTCTACCCGAAGGAGCAGCACACCCCGGCCACGTTCACGATCCTCAACTTCCCGGTCGAGGACATCGACAAGGCCGTGGACGAGCTGACGGCCCGAGGAGTGCGCTTCGAGCGCTACGAGGGCTTCCCGCAGGACTCCAGGGGCGTTCTCCGCGAGGGACCGCCCATCGCCTGGTTCACGGACCCGGCGGGAAACGTCCTGTCGGTCATCCAGCAATAGTCAGGGTCGGCTCAGGGGCGCCTCGGGGATGGCGCCCGATGTGAGGCGAGGGTCACGGGCGGGAGAGTGGGCCCATGACCGCAGTGCAGAGGCTCTACCCCCTGATCGCCTGTGCCTCCATCCTCATCTCGGTGGTCGCCGTGGTGGTCGGGCAGTTCGGGCCCGACCCCTACCTCGACCCCCTCAATGTCACCGTCAGCGAATACGCCGTGTCCGACCGCGGGGGCGTCACGGAGGTCGCGATGGCGGTGCTGGGGATCGGGTCGCTGGCGCTCCTGGCGGGGCTGCGGTCGGCGGGAGCGCCGGTGCGGGGGATGCCGGAGTGGTTGCTCGGGGTGTGGTCGGGAGCGCTCGTGGTGGCGGCCCTGGTCCCGACCACACCCCTCGGGGCGGATCTCGATCTGGCGGCGCAGGTTCACCGGTACGTGTCCGTCGCGGCGTTCGTCAGCCTGCCTGCCGCCGGCGCCCTGCTGGTGCCCAGGCTCGGCTCAGACGGCCGCTGGCGGCCCGTGGCGCGGGTGGTGGAGTGGGTGGCCCTGGCCGGGGGGTTCGGGCTGCTGGCGATCACCTACGTGGCCATGCCGGGGGACCGGGTGCTGATCGGGCTCGTCGAGCGGTTGCTGCTCGGGGCCGAGGTGAGCCTGCTGGCGGTGCTCGCCGTCTGGCTGACCCGGCTGGCGTGGCGTCCGGGCGGCGATCCGACCAGCGCACGAAGCAGGAATTTCCCCGCATATCACGAAATTATCGCGAGTCGATCTTAAAACCATCCGTTTCGGTGCTATTCTCTCCCGCGATCTTCTATCCGGGAGCAGGTGTCATGGCATCGGGCAGATCCATCAGATTCAAGATCTCGACGCTGCTCGTCATCCCCTTGATCTCCCTGATCGCGCTCTGGGGCTTCGCCGCGAGCACCACGTGGGGAGAGGCGCTCAGCCTGCTCAAGGTCGAGACGATCTGGACGGGCGTCATCAACAACGCCGACGGCCTGACCGGCAACCTCCAGACCGAGCGACTGGCCTCCGCCGAACAGTTGGCGGGCACGGTCACGGCCCCCGACGCGCTGAGCAAGGCCAGGGCCAAGGTCGACAACAACAGGAAGAAGCTGCGCGAGCAGGCGATGAGCGAGGACGTGCAGTCGGCGCTCACGCAGGACATGAAGACGCAGCTGCAGGCGGTGTTCGAGGCGGTCGACCGGATTCCGGACATCCGCCGCAAGGTGGACGACCGCAAGTTGGCCCCCGGCGCCCTCGTCACCGAGTACGCGAAGGTCTCCGACGAGATCCACCTGCTCTACTCCCGGCTGACTGTCAGCACCGACCTCGAGCTGGCGCTCCAGGCGCAGGGCCTGATCGCCGCCGACGAGGTGCGCGAGCTCCTGAGCCGCGAGCACGCGCTGATCGTGGCCTCGAACGGCCGGCTGACCATGATGTCCGACCTCCACCTGCTGGCGGGTCTCGACAGCACCAGGACGTACCTGTTCCCCAAGGCGCTGGCCAACCTCGACACCGACCTGCGGGCCCCGTTCGAGAAGCTCTACTACTCCCCGCGCTACAACACCATGGAGAACCTGCTGGAGAGCTACATCTCCGGCCAGCCGGTGGACGTCGAGCTCTGGCGGGGCGTGGCGGACGCGGTGCAGAAGGAGTACAGAGAGGCCGTCTGGCGCACCGGCGACAAGCTGCTGGCCAGGATGGAGCCCGCGGGCGTGGGCATCATGGTGCGGGCCGCCGTCGCGGGCGCGCTCGGCCTGATCGCGGTCGTGTTCTCCATCTTCATCTCGATCAGGGTCGGCCGCAGGCTCACCAGGGAGCTGGGAGGACTGCGCCGTACCGCGTTGGACCTGGCCGAGATCAGGCTGCCCAACGTCGTGGCGAAGCTGCGCAAGGGCGAGAGCGTGGACATCGCGACCGAGGCGCCGCCCATCACGGTCGCCAAGGACGCGACCAGCGAGGTCAGCGACCTGGCCGCGGCCTTCGACAGCGTGCAGGGCACGGCCGTGGACGCGGCCGTCGAGCAGGCCAGGCTGCGCGAGGGCGTGTCCGAGGCGCTGCGTAACCTCGCCAGGCGCAGCCAGTCGCTGCTCCAGCGCCAGCTCAAGATGCTGGACGAGATGCAGCGCCAGACGGAGGAGCCGGAGGCGCTGGAGCGGCTGTTCCGGCTCGACCACCTGACCACGCGTATGCGCCGCCACGCCGAGGGCCTGGTGCTGCTGTCGGGCGGCTCCGCGGGCCGCAGGTGGCGCGGCGTCATCCCGGTCGAGGACGTGCTGAGCGGCGCGGCGGCCCAGGTCGAGGAGTACACCCGGGTACGCGTCTACCCGATGTCCGAGTGCGGTGTCTCGGGCGCGGCGGTGGCCGACCTGATGCACCTGTTCGCCGAGCTGATCGAGAACGCCGCCTCCTTCTCCTCGCCCAGCAACGAGGTCTCCGTACGCGGCGAGATCGTCGGCAGAGGCTTCGCGGTCGAGATCGAGGACCGCGGCCTCGGCATGGACGAGGCCACTCGCAGGGCCATCAACGACCGCCTGGCCAGCCCGCCGGACTTCGACCCCTCGCAGACGGAGCGGCTCGGCTTCGCGGTGGTCGCCATGCTCGCGGCCAGGCACGGCGTCCGGGTGACGCTCAAGCCCTCACCGTACGGCGGCACCACCGCCATCGTGCTCCTGCCGGGCTCGCTGGTCGAGCCCATGCCGAGCCAGGTCCCGGTACAGCCGATCGAGTTCGAGTCCGTCTCCGTGTCGGTCGTACGGTCCGAGCCCACGGGGCCCCACGAGCTGCCGCGCCGCGTCCGTACCAGCAAGCGCGGCGGCGGCCAGGCGCCGGGCGGGCTGCCGCAGCCGGCCCAGCAGGAGCCGCAGCAACTGCCGCAGCAGCTGCGCCAGGAGCAGGAGGAGTCGGGGCTGCCCCGCCGCCAGCGGCAGCGGGAGACGGGCCTGCCGCAGCGCGATCGGCAGACCGGCCTGCCGCAGCGCGACCGGCCGGTCGGCCTGCCGCAGCGGCTCAAGCAGGCGCCGCCCCCCGCGTCGCCGGCCCCGGAGCGCTCGCCGGAGGAGGCCAGGGCGCTGCTCTCCTCGCTCCAGTCAGGCTGGCAGCGCGGGCGGCAGGACAGTGAGCAGGATGGGGGATCTCAGTCGTGAGCGAGCACGAGTGGGTCGACGAGGAGGCAGGGCCAGTCGTACGGCCGTACGCGGTCGCCCGCGGGCGCACCAAGCCCACCTCCTCCTCGGAGCTCGACCTGCTGGCGACCGTCGTCTCGACGGGGTCGCCCGTCCCGGCCAAGGCCGAGCTCACCGCCCAGCACCGGCGGCTGCTGAGCGCCGTGAGCGGCCAGACCAGGCCTGTCGCCGAGGTGGCCTCGGACCTGGGCCTGCCGGTCGCCGTCGCGCGGGTGCTCATGGGGGACCTGCTCGAGCACGGCCTGATCACGGTACGCCCGCCGCGCGACGAGGCCACCACCGCCACGGAGAGCCTTCTCCGAGAGGTGATCAACGGCCTGAGGGCGCTCTAGGCGGCCGCCCGGTTCACCGAGGTGGCCGCTAGTTCGCCGAGGTCAGCGTGCGCAGGGAGTGCTCGACCAGGGTGATCATGACTTCCTTGGCGGAGGCGCGCCGCCGAACGTCGCACAGCATGATCGGCACGTCGTCGTCCAGGTCCAGCGCGACGCGCACGTCCTCCACGCTGTGGCTGGCGGCCCCGTCGAAGCAGTTGACCGCGACCACGAACGGCGTGCCGCGCTGCTCGAAGTAGTCGAGGGACGGGAAGCAGTCGGTCAGCCGCCGCGTGTCCGCGATCACGACCGCGCCCAGCGCGCCGTGGGACAGCTCGTCCCACATGAACCAGAACCGCTCCTGGCCGGGCGTGCCGAACAGGTACACGACCAGCCCGTCGCGGATGGTGATGCGACCGAAGTCCATCGCCACGGTCGTGGTGTTCTTGGCCTCCACGCCATCGAGGTCGTCGACCCCGATACCGCGGTCGGAGAGCACCTCCTCCGTGCGCAGCGGCTTGATCTCGCTGATCGACCCGACCAGGGTGGTCTTGCCGACGCCGAACCCTCCCGCGATGAGAATCTTCAGCGCGACGGGGTCCTCAGAGAGCACGGAGTCCATTGATCACTTCCTTGAGAATGCGCTCATTCGACCGCGACCCTCCGGCGGAGGGCGACGTCACCGAGATGAGGCCGTGGTCACGCAGGTCGCCCAGCAGGACCCGGACGACACCGACGGGCAGGTCGAGCTCGACGGCCAGGTCGGCCACCGAGATCGGGTTACGGGCTGCCCGCAGGATCAGTTGTTGCTCAGGACCGAGCTCGCCGGGCGGGTCGCCGATGGCGCGCACGGATGCCACGAGGTCGAACGCGTCTCCTGAAGAGCGCGTGCGACCCCGGATGAGAGCATAGGGCCGGACGACGGGCCCCGCCTCCTCATCGAACCACTGCGGGCCATGGCTCATGACGCTCCAGCGCGCGGATTGGTGGTGATGTGCTGGCCTACCCGCTTGACCAGCATCGCCATCTCGTAGGCGATGTGGCCGACGTCCACGTTCGCATCGGCGATCACGGCCAGACACGTGCCCTGTCCCGCAGCGGTGACGAACAGGAACGCCGTCTCCATCTCCACAATGGTCTGGCGCACGTCGCCGCCGCCGAAATGGCGTCCGGTGCCACGGGCCAGGCTCTGGAACCCGGCCGCCACAGCCGACAGATGCTCGGCGTCCTCGCGGGACAATCCCTGGGAGTAACCCACAGCCAGACCGTCGGTCGACAAGAGGACAGCCTGGCGCACGGCGGCGACCCGGGTGGTCAGGTCGTCCAGCAGCCAGTTCAGTTCACCGGTATTGGTGCTCGGCGCAGTCATGTATCCCCCTTACTCATGGCCCCTCCTCAGAGGCTTCTTCTCGGGCGCGTTGGGTTCCTCGCTGGAAGGCGGAGAACAAGTCCCTGACCTCGTCGGGAGAGCGTTCGGGCCGCGGCTCCTGCTCGGCGGGCCGCTCCTGCCCAAGCGACTCCGGCTCGCCGGGCTGCTCCTTGAGCTGAGGCGCCAGGTTGGCCTGGCGCACCCGCCTGGGCAGCCCCGCGTGGGTGCCCGAGGTCACCACGGCGAGCGCCTTCCTGCGCGTACGGCTCGGCAGGTCGGCCTTGCCGTCACCCGCGCCCAGCGCCGCCTGCTCGGTCACCATCGAACGCGGCACGAGCACGACGGCCGCGGTGCCGCCGAAGGGCGAACGCCGCAGCAGCACCTTGATCCCGTGCCGCTCCGACAGCGCGGCCACCACGAACAGGCCGAGCCGGTCGCTGTCGGCCAGGTCGAACTCCGGCGGCGCGGCGAGCAGCGCGTTGAACGCGGCGTACTCGCCGGTCGACAGCCCCAGCCCTCTGTCCTCGATCTCGATGACGAACCCGTTGCTCACCAGGTCGCCGCGCACCTGGACCGTGGTGTCGGGCGGCGAGTAGATGGTGGCGTTCTCGACGAGCTCGGCCAGCAGGTGGGTGATGTCGGCCGCGGCCGTGCCGTCGACCGCGCCGGCCGGGATGTCGTCGACGTTCACCCTGGTGTAGTCCTCGACCTCCGCGACGGAGGCCCGGACGATGTCGATCATGGGCACCGGCTTGCGCCACGCCCGCCCTGGCGCGGCCCCGGAGAGGATCATCAGGCTCTCGGCGTGCCGGCGCATGCGGGTGGTCAGGTGGTCGAGCCGGAAGAGCTCCTCCAGCCGGTCAGGGTCGTGCGTACGCCGCTGCATGCCGTCCAGCAGCGCGAGCTGGCGGTGCAGCAGGCCCTGCTTGCGCCGGGCGAGATTGAGGAAGACCTGGCCGACCCCGTGGCGCAGGGCGGCCTGGCCGACCGCCGCCGTCACGGCGGTGCGCTGCACGGAGCCGAAGGCCCTGGCCACGTCGGTGATCTCAGCGGAACCGCTCACCTTGATCGCCTTGGCCTCCTTCTTCACGTCGACGTCCTCGCCCCGGCGCAGCCGCTCCACGATGTCGGGCAGGCGTGCCTGCGACAGCTCGACGGCGGCGGAACGGAGCCCGGCCAGCTCTCCGGCCAGGCGACGACCGAACCGTACAGAGATGATGATCGACGCGAGCACCGCGATCAAGCCGAGGCCGCCCGCGATGGAGATCTCGACGATGGTGCCGGTGGCGGCGGCGGACGCGCGTGCGGCCAGGATGTCCGCCGAGGAGGAGCTGAGCCGGTCGAGCCGGGTCGTGAGCCTGTCGATCGTCTGGTTCCAGCCGTCGGAGCTCATCGGCGGGGCGCCGGTCCTCGTGATCCGCGCCTCCATGGTGGCGAAGGTGAGGAACGGCTCGGTGGCGAAGACCTCCTCGTACGGCTTGCGCAGCTGCACGTCGAGCCCGGCGAGGCCGCGCGCGTGCAGGAACTTCCTGGAGGCCGCGTACTCGGTGAAGGCGGTCACCTCCGGCTGGGTGAGCCGGTGGTCGGCCGTCGCGCCGACGATGAGCGCGCGCTCTCTGGCGATGTACTCGCTGGCCATGCCCATGGCCTGCAGCGAGGAGGCCTGCTGGAAGATCGCCAGGTCGGAGACGGAGACGAGGTGGTCGTAGAGGGTGAAGATCGCATCGAGGATGCGGTTGTACTCGTCGAGGCCGGCGAGGCGGGAGCCGAGGCCGCCGTCGATGTCGGCCCTGATCGGTCCGAGCCGGTCGAGGGCGGAGTCAAGGGAGTCGATGGGCTGGCGCAGCTCGTCGCTGACCGCGCTGCCGGCCTCCATGACCGCCAGCTTGAAGTCGGTGACGGACCTGTCGGTGTGGGCGCGCTGAGCGCCGAGGGCCGTGGTGAGCTTACGCGTAGTGAGCGTCTCGGCGGAGCGCACGCGCTCGGCCTGCAGCTGTAGTCCCAGGTCGGTGGAGGTGAGGCCGATCGTCCGGTAGAGGGTGTTGGCGCGGAGCAGTGACTGGGCGTCGCCCATGGTGAGGTTGAGGACGAAACCCCAGAGCGCGCTCAGAGACAGGAGCGGTAGCAGCAGCAATAAGAAGATCTTGAACCGAATAGACCGGTTTCGCGAGCTCATGTCCCAACCTCAAGTCCGGGGCATTTCCACACCTTGTGTAAATACACCTCCGGAAGATCGCATAGGAGACTAGCATCGTTTATGGTTCCGGCGCAGTGGGAGGAACGCGTTCATTACCGTGATTATTGGGACAAGATCGCGCAGTCCGGACGATCCACGCCATAGCACAAGTGGCGCTACCAGCGAGATCGCGCTCTCACGGCCTCACCCGGCCAGCTCCTCCACGGCGCGCACGGCAGCCGTGACGGCGCCGCCCGGTCCGGGCTCCGAGTCGGAGCCCGCGATGGCGATCCGCCCGAACCGCCTGCGCGCCGCGTCCGCCGGGAACGGCCCGTCCGGATAGAACGCGTGCCAGGGCCGGCAGTACTCGGGCGCCCTCCCGTGTCCCCAGCGGTCGACCGTGATCGCCTCGATGTCCCTGGCCGGGTCGAAGCCGCCGGGGCCCAGCAGCCGGCCGAGCTGGTCGCGTACGGTCTGCTCCAGACGGCTGAACGGAGTCCTGAACAGCTCCTGCCTGCCCGCCACCGACCCCCGGTCGGGCCCCAGCTCCGAGTGGCAGGGCGTGGCCAGCAGGTGCACCTCGGACGGCGGCTCCAGCTCGGACAGACACCAGTACGCACCGGTCCAGCGGACCCGGCGGACGCCGACCCGCCGCCAGGCCCCGGGGTCGCGCACGCGTACCGTGGCGTGCAGCAGCGGCACCCTGACGGCCAGGCTCAGCGCCCGCCGCTGGTCACGGGGCAAGTCGGGCACGAGGTACGGGACGACCGCGCTCCAGCAGGCCAGGATCACCGCCCGGGCCTCGACGGTCATGACCCGGTGGCCGTCGAAGTAGCCCACGGTCGCCGAGGAGGCGCCGTCGCGTACGGACACGACCGGGCTGGACGGGCGGAGCTGCACGCGGCCGTCCAGCGGCAGGGGGACGGCCTCGGCCGGACCCTCCTTCACGGTGGGTGAGTTGAAGCGCGACGGCTTGTCCCGGTCGAGCCCCAGCCCGCCGAACCCGGGAAAGCCGGTGCCCCAGGCATCGATCGCCCCGAACGCCCGGGTGTCGTACCCCCACGCCCGGCACGACATGGTCCGGCAGAGCCGCTCCACGTCGGGGTGCGCCCCGCAGACCTCCAAGAGGAACCGCGAATAGGTCAGTCCGGCCAGCCGCTCGTGTTTCTCCTCCGCCGAGAGGCCGGGGAACCAGTCGGGCGGATCACGCTGGAGCATGAGCAGGTCCTGCCGGGCCCGTTCGGCGAGCGGCAGCCGGGCGATCCAGCCGGGGGTGAGCCTGACCAGCGTGTCGGATCCGAAGGTCTCCCGGTCGCACATCACGCCGTCCTCCTGCGGCCCGAAGCGGGCCGGGCGGGAGAGCGAGATCCCGTCGTGGTTGTCGAGGACGAGGACGCTGTCGTGCGGACGCCGCCGCAGCCATTCGCGCGCCGCGCTCGCCCCGCTCGCGCCGCCGCCGACCACGGCCAGGTCGTAGCTCTCGCCGGTCGGCTCCGGCGGGCCCGCGTGCTGCCAGAAACGCCCGTCCCGCAGTGCGTGCGGCACGCTGAGCGCCCCGGCCGCACCGGCGCGCACGGTGAACGGCCCGGGTGGGTACGCGGTCCCGCGAGGGCTCTCGGTCGCCACGAGCCCCAGGGCCATCCCGTCGAAGAAGTCGCGGCGGGAAATGGGATGGTTCATCACGAGGTCTCGCGGGGTGGAGCTCATGGCGCGATCATCAGCAGACCCGCGAAAAGCCGGGTGAGCGACGCGCAGCGCTCCAGGAAACATTTTGCGCGGGCTATTACCGCGAATGCCCGTTTGGAGTAGCGTCCGGAATATCGCGAGCGGGGGGAGTCCAGTGGTCGGCAAGCAGGGCAGGGTCACGGGGAGGATCGGCCCAGGGCTTGTCGGCGAGGTCATGATCCCGGTCAGGGGCGGGGTGGAGGCGTTCTACGCCCACCCCAGCGTGCCTGACGAGGAGTTCGGCCTCGGGTCCATCGTGGTCGTCGTCGAGTACTTCCCCCCGCGCACGGTCTACGTGGCCAGAGCACTCGTCTGAGGGAGGCCCTCCGATGTCCCCCGAGCTCTACATCGCCGCCGGCGGCGTCGCCGTCGCGGCCGTCGTCATCATCCTGCTGTTCAAGGCCGTGTGGCGGGTCGCGGAGCCCAACGAGGCCCTGATCATCTCCGGGCTGGGCGCCCGCCGCCGGGGCGAGGGTGTGGACAGCCTGGGCTTCAAGATCATTACTGGCAAGGGCGCGGCGGTGCTGCCGGGGTTCCAGGCGGCCAGGCGCCTGCGGCTGGACACCAGGGCCGCCAACCTCCAGGTCTCGTGCGTCACCCAGCAGGGCATCCCCGTGCACATCCGCGGTGTGGTGATCTACAAGGTCGGCGACGACCTGTCCTCCATCGCCAACGCCGCCCGCCGCTTCCTCGACCAGCAGGACTTCATGACCAGCGCGATCCACGAGCTGTTCACCGGCCACCTGCGCTCGATCATCGGCAACCTCACCATCGAGGACCTCATACTCAACCGCGAGCGCCTGACCAGCGAGACCAGGGCGTCGGCCGCCGACGAGATGAGCAAGCTCGGCCTGATCGTGGACTCGCTGCAGATCCAGGAGATCGACGACGAGACCGGCTACATCGACAACCTCGGCAAGCCGCACGCCGCCAAGGTCGCCGCCACCGCCCGCATCGCCCAGGCACAGCGCGACCAGGAGGCCACCGAGGCCGAGCAGATCGCCGCCGCGAACATGGCCGCCGCCCGCCGGGACTCCCGCATCAAGGAGGCCGCCTACCAGGCCGAGATCGACCGGGCCATGGCCACCGCCCGCCAGGCGGGGCCGCTGTCGGAGGCGACCGCCCGCCAGGAGGTGGTCGTCCAGGAGACCAAGGCCGCCGAACTGGAGGCCAAGCTCGCCGAGCAGCGGCTCCAGTCTCAGGTGCGCAAGCCCGCCGACGCCAAGGCGTACGAGACCGTCACGCTCTCCCAGGCCGAGCGGGACGCCCGCATCGCGCAGGCGGAGGCCGAGGCGAAGGAGACCGAGCTGCGCGCCGCCGCGCAGGCCTCCCAGGTCAAGCTGGCCGCCGCGGCCGACGCCGAGTCGGTACGGCTGCGCGGAGAGGCCGCGGGAGCCGCCACGAAGATCGCCGGTGAGGCGGAGGCCCAGGCCGCGCAGGCCCGCGGTCTGGCCCAGGCGGAGGCGGCCAAGGCGCTGGGCCTGGCCGAGGCGGAGGCGTCGCAGGCCAAGGGCCTGGCGGAGGCCCAGGCGATCAGGGCGCGCGCCCAGGCGCTGAAGGAGAACCAGGAGGCGGTCATCGCCCAGCAGCTCGCCGAGCGCTGGCCGGAGGTCGTGGAGGCGGGCGCGAAGGCGTTCGGGAACGTGGACCACATGGTGGTGCTGAACGGCGCCCAGGGCGTCGAGGAGCTGCTGGCCAAGGCCCTCACGCTCGGTGGCGCCGGCATGGGCCTGGCCAGGGCGCTGCTCAACGGCGGCACTCCGAACGGCGCCACCTCCAACGGGTCCGAGCCGGAGATCTCTGGCAAAGCGCCCTGAGCGGGAGTACCGTCAGATCGGGGCGAGCCGGGAAGTCTGGTCGGCAACGGATACGACCACGTCTTCCCTCGGAGTAGGTCATGGACTTAGTGCTCGCAGGCGTCATCGCCGCAATCGCCCTCGTCTGCGTCGTGGCGTTCAAGCTGGTCTGGCGGGTCGCGGAACCCAACGAGGCGATCCTCATCTCGGGCCTCGGCGCGCGGGGCAGGGAGACGCTCGGCTTCAAGATCGTCACGGGCAAGGGCGCGCTCGTCGTCCCGGGGTTCCAGACCGCGCGCCGCATGTCGCTGGACAGCCGCGTCTCGCAGCTGGAGGTCCACTGCGTGACCAAGCAGGGCATCCCGGTGCACGTACGGGGTGTGGTGATCTACAAGGTGGGCGACGACTTCGTCTCCATCGCCAACGCCGCCCGCCGCTTCCTCGACCAGCAGAAGACCGTGGACGAGAAGACGCACCAGCTCTTCTCCGGCCACCTGCGCTCGATCATCGGCAACCTCACGGTCGAGGACCTGATCGTCAACCGCGACGCGCTCACCAACGAGATCCGCACGTCGTCGGCCGACGAGATGAGCAAGCTCGGCCTGAACGTGGACTCCCTGCAGATCCAGGAGATCGAGGACGCCACCGGCTACATCACCAACCTCGGCCGCCCGCACGCGGCCGCCGTGGCCTCGCAGGCCAGGATCGCCGAGGCGCACAGCGACCAGGAGGCCAACGCCGCCGAGCAGCAGGCCGCCATCAAGAAGGCCGCCGCGATCCGCGAGGCCCGCATCCAGCAGGCCGGGTACCAGGCCGAGGTCGATCGGGCGGCGGCCGCGGCCAAGCAGGCGGGCCCGCTGGCCGAGGCCACCGCCCGGCAGGAGGTCGTGGTCCAGCAGACGACCGCCGCCGAGCGGGAGGCCGTGCTCGCGGAGAAGCGGCTGGAGGGCGAGGTGCGCAGGCCCGCGGACGCCAAGGCGTACGAGCAGGTCACGCTGGCGGAGGCGGCGCGGCGCGCGGCGGTGGCCCAGGCGCAGGCCGAGGCCGAGAGCATCAGGCTGCGCGGCGAGGCGGAGTCTGAGGCGACCAGGCTGCGCGGCATGGCCGAGGCGGACGCGGCCAGGGCCAAGGGACTGGCGCAGGCGGAGGCCATCAAGGCCCGCGCGGAGGCGCTGGCGAGCAACCAGGAGGCGGTCGTCGCGCAGCAACTCGCCGAGCGCTGGCCGGAAATCGTCGAGGCGGGCTCGAAGGCGTTCGGAAACGTCGATCACATGGTGGTGCTGAACGGCGCGCAGGGCGTCGAGGAAATGCTCGCCAAGGCGCTCACGCTCGGCGGCACCGGGTTGGGCCTGGCCAGGGCCCTGCTCAACGGCGGCACGCCGAGCGGGACGCCAAACGGCGCGGAACCGGAAATCGTTCGTAAAACCACTGAATCCCGCGAATAGCGACGTTACCCGTTTCCTTACTCTTCACTTCCTCTAGCGTTTTTGGAAATGCCGTTAGAGCGATTTGGAGAGCCCATGCTGAAGGCCATTTCCGGCATATTCCTGAGTATGGTGGCAATTGCCGGATGTTCCGGCGGCGACACGACCCCGTCGGCCGTCCCGACGGGGGCGCAGCTGCCCGGCCCGCAGGCGTCCGCCGACACGGCCAGGCTCCGCGACGCCCTGCTGCCGGTGCCCAAGGGCATGCACGTCGCGTACGGTCCCGAGCTGGGCGCGTTCGGCTCGCTCAAGGCCACCCAACTGGGCCTGCAGGCGATGCGCCAGGCGAAGCTGCAGCGGCCCGAGTGCGCGGGGGCGGCGCAGCTCGACGCCGCCAAGCCCGACGTCGCCCAGGCACCCGCGGCGGTGATCTCCTTCGCCGCCGACCGCGGCTCCATCACGCAGGCCGTCGTGTCGCTGCCGTCCGCGGCCTTCCCCGCGCCGCTGCCGACGCAGTGCGCCTCGTACACGGCCGAGGTCGAGGGCACGAAAGTGGCCTACAGGACCCGCACGCTGGCCATGCCGGCCAGGGGCGACCAGTCGCGGGCCTACCTCACCACGGCGGCGGGCGGCAAGAAGAACGCGCAGATCGGGTCCGTCATGATCAGGCGGGGGACGTTGATCATGAGCATGCTCGTGGTCGGGCAGCGGGTGAAGCCGCAGGGGCTGTTCGAGCTGGCCCGCCTCGCCGACCAGAACCTCGCACAGGTCACCCACTGACCCCGGCCGCACGTCGGTGGCGGTCCTTGAGGGGCACTGCGCGTTTCGCGAAGGGCCACCGGACGGGGCGGGGCCGTCAGATGAGGACGTGGTCGTCGGGGCGGCCGACGAAGGAGAACTGCGCGTTGCGGGTCAGCTTGATGTGGTCCGCCTGCCAGGTGTGCATCGACGTGTCCGCACTGCGCCAGTAGACGAAGTTGAACCGGTCCGCCGAGTAGATCTTGACGGAGTCCTCCTTCAGCCGCCGTACCAGATGGGTGTCCTCGCCGCGGGTGATGTCGGCGAAGCCGTACGAGCGGAACATGTCGGCCTTGCCGAGGAACGTGCCGCCCTGGACCAGGAACGAGTAGCGGTGCTCCAGCCCGGGCAGCCGCAGCATCGTGGTGTTGCGGCCCTCGAAGTACGCGTAGTGCGCCCCCTTGCCGACCAGCTCCGCGTCCGAGTAGTCGAACGCGCGCACCAGGTCCGACAGGTAATGGTCGCCGTACAGGTTGTCGTCGTCCATCTTCGCGATCAGGTCGCCCTCGGCGGCGGCGATGCCCATGTTCATGCACGCGCCGAGCGACTGCGACGCGTCGGCGGGCAGGACCACGACGTCGGTGATCCCCGCCATGCGGGCCTTGTCCGCGACCACCACCGGGTCGATGTCCAACCCGTGCAGCACCATGACGAGCTGGAGCGGCCGGTGGATCTGGCGGGCCACCGAGGAGATGGCGTGCTCGATCTGGGAGGCGCGGTTGGTGGGCAGGACGACCGAGATCGAGCGCGACCGGGGCGTCGCGCGCTGCCCGAGGTTCTGCAGGATCTGGTCCACCCGGTGCGAGAACAGGTGCTTGTCGAAGACCTCGCGCATCGCCAGGTGACCCATCCTGGCCCGCAGCTCGGGGCTGTTGATCAGGTGCAGCACCTGGTTGTACGACTCGACCGGCTCCCGCGCGATGGGGATGAGGTCGCCGAAGGTCTCCTCGACGGCCCGCGACCACCCCGACACGACCGGCGTGGCGCAGGCGGACAGCTCGAAGACCCGGCGGGCGCACATGGTCGGCGAGTCGAGCACCGAGTTGACGTTGAGGAAGACCTTGTACATCCGGTACGCGGCCAGCATCTGGTCGTACGGGAGCTCGCCCACGATGTGCGGCCGGTACTTCTCCGGCCAGGCGTACTTCTCGTCCACCTCGCCGTTGCGCGCGAAGATGTGCAGGCCGAGCTCCCTGACGGGGTCGAGCACGGTCTCCATCTGCTCGCGCCGCTCGGGATGCTTGTCGCGGAAGTACATCCCGGCGAAGACCACGTCGTGCAGGCGGCCCTGCCGCTGCTGGATCGGGTTGTGCACGCGGGGCTGGGCCGCGAACTGCAGCACATCAACCCGATCGTGTCCCAAAATTTCCCGATATTTCGGCAGCATGTCACCGTCGCAGGTGAACACGTAGTCGAACAGCTTGGCCGTGTCGATGAAGAAGTCGAAGTTCGGCGGGTCCTCCTTGTTCCAGAAGACCGTCGGGATGCCCTCCTGCCTGCACCAGGCCACCAGGTCGCGCAGCGGCTCCTTGGGCGCGTTGGTGCCGGTCATCTGGTAGCGCCAGCGCCCCTGGTTCCCGTGCCAGGCCGACTCGCAGAACAGCAGGTCGGGCCGCTTCTCGGCGAAGATCTCCGGCCAGTCCTTGAGCCCGAACTCGATCTGGTCCCACTCGTACTTGAAGGCCATCCTGGAGAAGTCGTCCAGGATCACCGCGACCTTCAGGTCCGGCCTGTTGACCGGCCCCTTCGGCCACTTCACCGCCGGCACCTCGACCAGCGGCGGCCGATGGTTGGCCGTCTCGATCGCCTCGGTGACCGGGGTGGGCGGCTTGGGCGCCTTCTCCTTCGACCGGACCGCCTGGACGATCTTCCCCGGGCTCTTCGAGCCCAGGGCCTCGCCGAGCTTGAACGTCCGCTTCGCCTGCGTGGCCTCCAGCTTCCAGGTCGCGTACGCGGCCTTCGCCTCGGCGATCTCCAGCCGCCTCCGGAGCTCCCTGACCTCGGCCTCGAACCGCTCGACGAGCTTGCGCTCCTCGGGCAGCCAGTTGACGGGGCCGAGCCGCTGGTACGTGGGCTCTTCGGGGGTTTCGGCCATGGTGATACGCCTATCGCTTAGCGGAGGTTTGTCATATTACGGCGGACAAGGCCGCTATTCGGGGCGTTTGGCCTGAGACGCAGGGGCGAGGTTGTCGCCCTTCAGCCAGGCGGAGATCACCTTCGCGATCCGCGGGCCGGCCTGGCCGTCCCAGAGCACCGGCAGCTCGCCGGCCGGCGTGGCGGCGCCGTCCGCCAGCGCCTTCTCCGCGGCGGCAGGCAGGAGAGCGGGCGTGACCAGCCGGTTCGTGCCGTGCGTGATCGTGATCGGCCGCTCGGTGTTGGGGCGCAGGGTCAGGCAGGGGACGCCCAGCACGGTCGTCTCCTCCTGGACGCCGCCGGAGTCCGTGACGACCAGCGCGGCGCCGCGTACGAGTGAGAGAAAGTCCACATAGCCCAGCGGGTCGACCACCTTGATCGTCTCGCTGTCGACCAGACCCGCGGCGGCCAGGCGCGCCTTGCCGCGCGGGTGGATCGGCACCACGACCGGGATCTGCCGCGAGACCTCCAGCACGGCGTCGACCAGCTCCTTGGCGGCCTCCGGAGTGTCCACGTTCGCGGGCCTGTGCAGGGTCGCGACGGCGTAACGGGCCGGTATGCCCAGCCGCTCGACCACGGGGGCCGGGTCCAGCGACGGCAGCGCCGCGTACAGGCTGTCGATCATGGGGTTGCCCACCAGGTGCACCTTGGACGCGGGCACGCCCTCGTTGGCCAGGTAGGACAGCGCCTCGGGCGAGGTGGCGAAGAGCAGGTCGGCCAGCGCGTCGGTGACGACCCGGTTGACCTCCTCCGGCATGCCCCGGTCGAACGAGCGCAGCCCGGCCTCCACGTGCGCGGTCCTGACGCCCAGCTTGGCGCAGACCAGGATCGCGGCCAGCGTCGAGTTCACGTCGCCGTAGACCACGACCAGGTCGGGGTCCTGCTCCTGGACGACCTCCTCCAGGCCGACGAGCAGCGCCGCGGTCTGCTTGGCGTGCGTGCCCGAGCCGACCCCCAGGTTCGCCACGGGCTCGGGCAGACCGAGATCGGCGAAGAAGACGTCCGACATCAACGCGTCATAGTGCTGACCAGTGTGGATGATGCCCTGCCGCACGCCGAGTTCACCGAGTGCCCGCACCACCGGAGCCGCTTTCACGAAATTGGGACGAGCACCCAATACGTGCAGGACCAGGGGGTTCTCCCTCATTGACCTCGCCTTTCATAGCGGAAGGGGAAAAACGTTGCCTATGGTACGGTCACGGCGTGGCATCCGACGCCAGTCGTCAAGACTCCTCAAAGGTTTCCGCGAAGTCCGCCCGTGCCGGCGTCGGTGGACTTCTCAAAGGCTTCGTTCAGCACCCGATCATCGTCTCCCGCGTCGTCGTGACGAAGGTCAAATCCGACCCGGTCCGTGTGGCACAGGCCGCGGCCGACGCGCTTCCGCCCCGGCTGCGCCCCGTCGTGGGCAGCGTGGCCTGGCCGGCCGCGCGGCGGGCCCGGCGCGCGGTGCGCAAGTTCGGCATGCGGGTGGTCAAGGGCCCGTGGAACGAGGCCAAGGAGCTGTGGAACGCCGGCCGGGTGAGCGAGGCCGCCGCGGTGCTCGAAGCCCACACCAAGTACCCGTTCGTCAAACGCAGGGCGGCCTACTACCGGGGTGAGCTGGCCGCGATCAGCCCCGACCCCATCCCGCCCGGGCCCAAGGTGGCCATCACGGAGCGCGTCAAGGGGCGGGTGCTGCACCTGGTCACGAACGCGCTGCCGTACACGCAGGCCGGGTACACCGTCCGCACCCACCGCATCGTCACCTCGCAGCAGGCCGCCGGGCTCGACCCGCACGTGGCCTCGAGCTGGGGCTGGCCGATGTTCCAGGGGCACGCCGACGCGTCGCCGTTCGAGGAGATCGACGGCATCCCCTACTACCGGCTGCTGCCGGACGGGCACGGCGAGATGCCGTTCGAGATGCGCGGGCGCATGGTCAAGGGTGCCGACGCCGTCACCAAGCTCGTCGAACAGCTCAAGCCGCAGGTCCTGCACGCCGCCACCGACCACCGCAACGGCTCCGTGGCGCACGCCGTGCGCGACAGGACGGGCACGCCGTTCGTCTACGAGGTACGCGGCTTCCTGGAGGAGACCTGGGCCTCCCGCGACCCGATCCGCGTGGGCAGCGAGCGGCACGTGCTCCAGCGCGAGCGCGAGGCGTTCCTCATGCGCGAGGCCGACGCCGTGGTCACGCTGGCCGAGACCATGGCCACGGAGATCGTCGAGCGTGGGGTGCCCCGGGAGCGGATCCACCTGGCGCCCAACGCCGTGGACGACTCGCTGCTGACCGCGCACTACGACGGGGCGTCGTTCAGGGACGCGTACGGCATCGCGCCGAACGAGATCGTCGTCGGCTCCGTGTCCAGCATCGTGGCCTACGAGGGGTTCGCCACCCTGCTGCGGGCCGCCGCGCTGCTGCGTGACGACCGCACGCCCGTGCGGGTGCTCATCGTGGGTGACGGCGCCGAGCGCGACAACCTCCTGGAGCTGGTCGAGGAGCTGGGCCTCGAGGACGCCGTCCTCCCGGGCCGGGTCGGCCCCGATGAGGCGCTGCAGGCGCAGGACGCGATCGACATCTTCGCCTGCCCGCGCGAGGATCTGCGGGTATGCCGACTTGTTACGCCATTGAAACCCGTCGAGGCGATGGCGCTCGGCAAGCCGGTCGTGCTCAGTGATCTGCCCGCCCTGTCCGAGCTCGTCGGCTCCGACGGCGCCGGTCTTCTCGTGGCGCCGGGCGACCCGGCCGCGCTCGCCAAGGCCATCGCCGGGCTCCGGGAGGACCCGTCCCGGCGTGCCGAGATGGGTGAGGCAGGACGGGAGGAAGTGGCGGCGAAGCGAACTTGGGGGCGCGTTGCCGAGACTTACCGTGCTCTATACCGCTCTCTTACCGAATGATGACCTTCATGTTCGCTGTCACTTACGACGGGTTCGGTCGCATTAGGCGTGAGCTAGGTGGACTTGAGATAACCTTTGCGACCATGAAGTGTTGTTTCCGGCTCTCTAAGGCACTGCTGTGACAGAAATCGACTTGGCTGTCATCGGCCTCGGCTACGTCGGCATGCCCCTCGCCAAGGAGGCAGTCAACGCCGGCCTGCGGGTCGTCGGCGTGGACGTCGACCCCGCCAAGGTCGACGCGCTCAACGCCGGGCAGTCCTACATCGATGACCTGACCGACGCCGACCTCGAGCACATGCTGGCCAACGGGTTCAGCGCCACGCTCGACGAGACCGTGCTGGCCAGAAGCAACACGATCGTCATCTGCGTGCCGACCCCGCTGGACGAGGACCACCGCCCGGACCTGTCCGCGGTGGAGGGCGCCACCAGGACCGTCGCCCGCAACCTGAGCAAGGGCACGCTCGTCGTGCTCGAGTCGACCACCTGGCCCGGCACCACCGACGAGGTGGCCAGGCCGCTGCTGGAGACCTCGGGGCTCGTCGCGGGCGAGGACTTCCACCTCGCCTTCTCGCCCGAGCGCATCGACCCGGGCAACGCCAAGTTCGGGCTGCGGAACACGCCCAAGGTCGTGGGCGGCTACACGGCGACCTGCCGCGACCGCGCCACGGGGTTCTACGGGCAGTTCATCGAGCAGGTGGTGCCGGTCAGCGGCACCCGTGAGGCCGAGATGGCCAAGCTGCTCGAGAACACCTACCGGCACGTCAACATCGCACTCGTCAACGAGATGGCGATCTTCTGCGACGAGCTCGGGATCGACCTGTGGGAGTCGATCGAGGCCGCGGCGACCAAGCCGTTCGGCTTCCAGAAGTTCCTGCCCGGTCCCGGCGTCGGCGGGCACTGCATCCCCGTCGACCCGTCGTACCTGTCGTACACGGTGCGCAAGCTCGGCTACCCGTTCAGGTTCGTGGAGCTGGCGCAGGAGATCAACGAGCGGATGCCGTCGTACGTGGTGGCCCGCGTCCAGCGTCTGCTCAACAGGCATAAGAAGGCCGTGAACGGCGCCAGAGTCGTTATGCTCGGCGTCACCTACAAACCGGACATCGCCGACGAGCGTGAGACCCCGGCGCTCCCTGTGGCGCGTGCGCTGCTGGAGCTGGGCGCCGAGCTGTCGTTCGCGGACCCGTACGTCAAGGAGTGGGCGGTAGACGGCACCCCGGTGCCGCGTGAGGAGGATCTGGCCGAGGCCGTGATCAACGCGGACGTGACGCTGCTCCTGCAGCAGCACGCCGCATTCGACCTCGACATGGTCGAGGCGAAGGCCAAGCTCGTGCTCGACACCCGCGGTGTGCTCACCGAGGGTGAACGCGTCGAGCGGCTGTAGCGACGGAGGGCTGCGCGCAGTGCACGTGCTCGTCATGACGGTGGTGCATAACCCCGAGGACGCTCGAATCCTGCACAGGCAGATTCGTGCCCTTGTGGATGCCGGTCATGAGGTCACGTATGCCGCCTCATTCACCGCGCACGGCGTCGTACCGCGACCCTGGGTAACCGGCGTGGACCTCCCTCGCGCCGCGCAGCGCAAGCGGATGGCGGCCGTGTGGGCCGCCCGGCGCCTGTTCAAGCGCATGCGCGACAAGGTCGACCTCGTCCTCATCCACGACCCCGAGCTGCTGTTCGCCGTCTGGGGCGTGCGCAACAGGCCGCCCGTGGTGTGGGACGTGCACGAGGACACCCCGGCCACGCTCTCGCTCAAGCCGTGGCTGCCCGCACCGTTACGGCCTCCCGTGCGCTTCTTCGCCCGCATGCTGGAGGGCACCGCGGAGCGCCGCATGCACCTGCTGCTGGCCGAGACCGCGTACGCGGGCCGGTTCAAGGACGCCCACCTGATCGTCCCCAACGAGACGTGGGTGCCCGACACCGTGACGCCTCCGGGCGACGACCGGGTGGTCTACCTCGGCTGGCTGTCCAGGGCCCGTGGCGTGTTCGAGGCCATCGAGGTGGCGCGGCTGCTGCAGCCGTACCACGTGGCCGTGGAGCTGATCGGGTACGCCGACCCGCAGAGCCGTCCCCTGCTCAACCAGGCCGTCACCGAAGGCGTGCTGGAGTGGCGCGACTTCATGCCCAACGACGAGGCGCTCAAGCGGCTCGACGGGGCGCTGGCCGGGCTGTCGCTGCTGCACGACGAGCCCAACTACCGCCACTCGATGCCCACGAAGATCGTGGAGTACATGGCGCACGGCATCCCCGTCATCACGACCCCGTCGCCGCGCGCCGTCGAGCTGGTGGAGCGCTATGACAGCGGCGTCGTGGTGCCCTGGGAGGACCCCAAGGCCGTCGCCCAGGCGGTGCTGACCCTGCGCGACGACGTACGCGAGCGGCGGGCCCAGGGCGCGCGCGGCTACGCGGCCGCCCGCGCGAACCACCACTGGCCCAACTCGGCCAAGCGCTTCGTGGCCCAGCTGGAGTCCTGGGCCGGGGTCAAGCAGTAATCCATCGAGGGCGGTCTGAACGTGCGCTGGCTCTTCGTGGTCGCTGGCCTGGCCATCCTGGCCGTGGTCGCCACGGTGATCATCATTCTGCCGTCCTCTTCTGACAGGCCGCCGGTCGCGGCTTCGCAGAAGCCCAAGCCGTCGCACACGGTGCCGACGCCGAAGGTGTCGAAGTTCACCGACCCCTGTGGAACGTTCGAGACCAAGGAGCGGGCCCCGTACGCCGTGACCGGCTACTGGATCATGCCCAAGTCGAACCCCTGCACCTGGCGCACCCAGCTGAAGGAGATCCACGACGTCGGCGGCGACACGGTCATCAGGATCGGCTACGGCCTGCAGTTCCGCACCGTCTCGGAGTCAGGCGAGATCCTGACCAGGGACGGGGAGGTCGACTCGCTCTACAAGGCGTGCCAGGAGGACGGGCTGCCCTGCCGCGACGCGGCCGAGCGCGACCTGCGCGCGGCCAACCCGGGCAACAGGGTCGGCCGCACGTACGTCTACCGCACGGACGAGTCGTTCGGCCCCAACCTGTTCCGCTGCCCCCAGATGGAGCACTCCGTCAAGGCGGGCAACCGGATCTACTACCGGCTCCTCACGCAGCCGGACGGCTCCGACGACGCCACGTGCGACTTCTCCGGCAAGGCCACCTCGTACGACCTGATCCTCGTGGCCGGATCCGACAAGGACAGCCTGAACGAGCTGCTCGACCTGGGCGATCAGTTCGGCATCCAGATCTATCCGGCGCTGCCGCTGGCGCCGCGTGACCCGAACATGCCGACCAGGGCGTACAAGAAGCACCTCGGCACGCTGACCACGCTGACGCGGCGCATCCTGCAGGACTACGGCGCGCGCTTCGCCGACCGGCCGTCGCTGGGGGGCGTCTACCAGCCGTTCGAGGTGCAGATGGCCGACACCCTGGCCACCAACCCGACGCTGGAGGTCTACGCCGACCAGCACACGATCGTCGAGCAGGAGCTCCGGGGCAAGCCCATCCTGATCAGCCCCTACATGGACGCGCGCAAGCGGGTGCCCTTCGGGCAGACGCCCAGCCAGGTGGCCGAGGCGTTCAAGGCGCTGGCCAAGACGGGGGTCGGCATCATCGCGCCGCAGGACAGCCGGGGGACCGGCAAGGTGGGGCTGTTCTGGCCGGACCAGCGCGACGACGAGGTGGACGAGCGGCTGCGGTCGATGGTGGGGGAGTCGACGTACGGGACGGCGTACCACGGCTCCACGCGCGACTACTATCGCGAGATGTCGGTGGCCCGCGAGGAGATGGTCAACGCCGGGTACAAGGTGGACCTGTGGGCGAACGTGGAGGCGTTCGAGCCGTCGGGCAAGGAGCCGTGCGCCGCACAGGGCACCCGGGGCAAGACGGACAAGAAGCGCCTGGACCAGGCCGTCACGATGGCCGGCCGTTATGTACAGAAAGTCGTCTCCTACATGTGGAGCGACTTCATGACGTGCGGCACCCCCTCCCTCGAGAAGGAGATCACCGCCGACTGGCGGCGTCCGATCGCCGTGGACGCCATCAGGCGCGGGCGTGACATCCAGGACGGGGTGGAGGTGCGCGGCTACAACCTCAAGGACGGCACCGTCACCATCACGTGGTCCGGGGGCACCAAGGACCTGGTGGTGTCCGCGGTGGGCTGGCTGGACGAGCAGCGGCTCGAGGATCTTCCCGAGGGGATGGTCACGGCCTGGGTGCCGTTCGACTGGACGCAGGTGCCCTCGGGCGAGTGGGTCAAGATCTCCGTGAAGGGCCCGACGGGTCAGGAGACGACGGAGCCGTTACACGTACGCGTCCTCACGTGACGGCTCGCGTACATGGGCGCCCAAAACTGCGTGTAACGTGCCGTGCATGGTCCCGAGCGTCCCGGTCAGCGTCGACCTGGTCGTGCTCACCGTCAGAAACCAGGCACTGAGCGCTCTGGTGTGGCGACGTGACAACCCGCCGTTCCTCCGCCGCTGGTCCCTGCCGGGCGGCTTCATCCAGCTGGACGAGGACCTCCCCGCCGCCGCCCAGCGCATCCTCGCGGAGCGAGCCGGCCTCCCGGGCGCGCCGGTCCACCTGGAGCAGCTCCAGACGTACGGCTACCCGGACCGCGACCCCCGCCAGCGCGTCCTGAGCGTGGCCTACCTGGGCCTGGCCCCCGACCTCCCGGCTTCGGAGAAGGCCCACATGAGCTGGCAGCCGGTCGACTCCCTCGCGGTCATGGCCTTCGACCACCGGCGCATCATGCAGGACGGCGTGGAGCGGGCCAGGGCCAAGCTGGAGTACACCTCGCTGGGGGCGGCCTTCTGCCCGCCGGCGTTCACGGTGGCGGACCTGCGGCGCGTCTACGAGATCGTCTGGGGGCGCCCGCTGGACCCGCGTAACTTCCACAGGAAGGTCACCAAGGCGGAGGGCTTCCTGGTGGAGACGGGCGGCACGACGACCCGTGACGGCGGCCGCCCGGCCAAGCTCTTCCGCCGCGGCCCCGCCGAGCTCCTCCACCCCCCGATGCTCCGCAGCCTCAAGGAATAGCCCCAGTCGTCCGCCGGCCCTTCATAGGGACTTCAGGACGGCGGCGGTCATCGGGGTGTGCAGCGTCCAGCCGAGGGTCTCGTAGAGCGCCTGGCCCTCCGCCGTGGCCACCAGCACGCCCGTGCGGGCCCCCATCGAGGCGGCCGTGGACGCCAGGGTCTGCATGACCACCGTGCCGAGCCCGCGGCGGCGGTGGTTGCCCGCCGTCTCCACCTTGTCCACGACGGCCGTGCGGCCCGCCAGCGCGAACTGGCCCCTGGCCGCGATCTCGCCCGCCGCCGTCAGCAGGCGGGCCGCCGTGACGCCCGCACGGGTGGTGACGGCCAGCGTGTAGCCGGAGGGGACCTGGGGCGTCCTGCGGGTCAGTGACACCGTCATCATGAACTCCGGGTCCTGCACCACCCACCGCTCCGGCAGGAGCGGGGCGACGGCGCAGGCGGCGGTGCAGAGCTTCAGCCACGTGCCCGGCGTGGTGATGGTGCCGGTCAGATGGTGGAGGATCCCGGGGGTCGGGGCGGTGACGATATGGCGGGAGACGTGGCCGGGGAGGCCCACGTCCACCCGCAGGCCCCACGGCTCGACCACGGGACGAGGGGTGTTGCGGGAGATCACCCAGCCGTCCACCCAGGCCCGGACTATGGCGGGATGGGCAGTTTTGAGAACCTCCGTCATGGAGCCAAGCTTATGGTCTGCCTCTGACAGAGTACCGGGGCGTAGCAGGATAAAAAGGACACGGCGTGGCATCGCCTAGTCGTGACCCGCGCCAGGTAGGGTCCCCGTTGTGCGCGTTGAAATACATGGTCACCGGGGAGCTCGGGGCCTCTGGCCGGAGAACACCCTGCCGGGAATGAGCCGCACGATGGAGCTCGGCGTTCACGCGCTCGAGCTCGACGTCGCCCTCACCGCCGATCGCCGCCTCGTGCTCACGCACGATCTGACGGTCTCCGCCGTGACGAGCGCCGACCGGCGGCCGCTCAAGGCGGACGATCCGCTCTTCCCGTACGTCGGCAAGCCGATCAACGCTCTCACGCTGGCGCAGCTGCGCACGCTCGACGTGGGCGTACGGCTGCCGCGCCACCCCGACGACCCGTTCGCGCTGACCCAGGTCCCCATGCCGGAGACCAGGATGCCGACGCTCGGCGCCGTGCTGGGGCTGGTGAACGCCTACGAGGCGGAGGGCGTGCGGCTGCACGTCGAGCTGAAGTCCGACCCCACCAGGCCGGAGCTGACACCCGATCCCGAGCTCTTCACCGAACTGGTCGTCGAGGAGCTCGACCGGCACGGCAGGCTCGGCAACGCGGCCATCCTCAGCTTCGACTGGCGGATCATCTCCCATGCCGCCCGGCTCGCCCCGGACACGCGGCGGTTCGCGCTGATCGAGCTGGACACCCTGCACTGGCACGACGATCTGGGCGACGACATACCGGCCGCCGCCCGCGACGCCGGGGCCACCACGCTCTCGCCCGAGCACATCATGGTGGACGAGGCGTTGATGGCCCAGGTGAACGCCGCCGGGCTCGACGTGGCGGTCTGGACCGTCAACGAGACGGCCCTGGCGGCGCGGATGCTGGACCTGGGGGTGGCCGGGATCGTCACCGACTACCCCGACCGGATGCGGGAGCTCTGGCGGGAGCGGGGGCTGGAGCTGCCCGAGCCCGTGGGCCCGCTCAGGCCGGTGGGGGTCTAGGTCGCTGGTGTTAAGCGGTCGATCCCGGCCGGTTGAATCTCGATCGCGATCTGCTGAGCCGGGCCTGTGATCGAGCTTGGGTGGCCCGGCCTTTGCGGGGTTCGGGTCAGCCCTGCTCTGCCGAGTTATCCACAGGGGTTCCGAAGGGTGTCCGCTGGCCTTCCGTAACCGTGGCGTGCGGTTGTTCTCCCTGGTCAGGCCATTGTCGCTGCCCATCGCCCGGTTGAGGTGGAAGTAACGCCGAGCACCGCCAGGCGTGCCAGGTTGACAGCGGCGGCCAGCAAAGAAAAGTCCGCGTCGACTTTGGCGGTGCCGCGCATGCGGGCGCGGCGTCCGCCATGCCGTCGCCGCATCAGATGCGCGATCTTGCGTTCGACCTTGGGCCGGGTGGCGCGGTATCGGGCCAGCCAGCCGGGATCGGCACTGTTGGCCCGGCCCCGGGCCAAGTGTGCCTCGTGCGGGCTGAGGTTGATGTCGCGGCCGTCCTTGGCGGTGGTGCACCGCTCCCGGAGCGGGCATCCCGCGCATGCGGAGCCGAAGGCCGCCACGCCACTGCCATTGCGATGCCAGCGGATCTCCTTGACGATCTGGTTCGGGCAGATCACCCGCCCGGCCTCCAGATCGACGGTGAAGGCATCCTTGGTGAAGCGACCTCCGGGCGCGCTGGAGGGCTGCGTCTTGACCATCGCCTCGATTTGCGCCCGGTCGAGCTTGGCAAGCATCGGCCCGGTGCCGTAGGCGGCATCACCATAAACCTCGGCCTGCTCGGCCTGCTCGGCCTGCTCGGCCTGCTCGGCCTGCTCGGCCTGCTCGGACAGGAGGTCAGCCAGGAGTTCGGCGGCCGGTTCGGCATCGCCCACGTTGCCTGCCGTCACCCGGGTGGCAGTGATGATCTCGCTGTCGGGGTCTTCGGCGATGTGGCCTTTGTATCCGTCGAACGAGCGCTCCACCGTCTTGCGGCCGTGTCGCGCCTCGGCATCGACGGTGGAGATGACACGGTCCTTGGCCACCTTGCGGGCGATCCGAAACACCCCGTCCTCGCCGTGCTGCAGGTCCTGGCCGAGCACGGTGGCCAGCAATCGTGCCGCCTGATCGACCTCCTCAGCCACCTTCCGTCCGTCCAGCACGGCTAGCAGCGCGAACCCATCGCGGGCCCGCGAGTCGATCAGCGCCTCCCGCTCCGCTTGTTCGGTCCAGTCGATGACCGGCTTACCGAGATCGGTGTAGGCGTCCCCGCTGGAGATCACCGCCCGCAGCGCGACCCGCAACTCCCGGTCGGAGGCGCGCAGCACGCCCCGGATCGCCGAGCGGATCAGCGTGATGGTGTCCTGGGTGGCCACCGCGTCATAGATCGGTGCCGAATCCAGCACCCGCTTGCGGCCGATCAGCCCGGCCCGGGCGGCCACCTCCACGGTCCGCTCGAAGATCCGGTCTGGCCGGTCGGAGGCGGCCAGCCGGGCCCGCATGTCCACCAGCACGGTGTGCACGAACCCTGGATGGTCGAAGTCCAGCCCGCCGGCGGCGTACTTCCACCGCACATCGAAGGCGAACCGATCCACCGCCTCGCGATCCGACAGCCCCTCCAGCCGCTGCAGCACCATCACCACCGCCACGATCATCGGCGGCACCGACCGGCGCCCATCCTCAGCGAACAGGTCGGCGAACATCTCGTCCGGAAACAGATTCCGGCACTCACGGTGCAGCACCGTGTAGATCGAGTTCGGCGCCAGCCGACCCTCGACAAAACTCACCGTGGAAGACAGCAACCCCGGCTGCATCGGAGTCTGGCCCACTGCCATCGCTCGGTCTCTCCCCGCTCCCGGTGACCAACACCGATCACCATGGCACAACAGGCGAGACCGGCGCGAGATAGATCAAAAAACACCAGTCACCTAGAGCCAGCCGTTCCTGCGGAAGCCACGGTGCAGGAGCACGCAGGCGGCGACCATGACGGCCAGCACCGCGGGGTAGCCCCAGACCTGGTGGATCTCCGGCATGAAGTCGAAGTTCATGCCGTAGATCCCGGCGATCATCGTGGGCACGGCCAGGATGGCGACCCAGGACGAGATCTTGCGCATGTCCTCGTTGGCGAGCGCGTTGGAACGGGCGAGTGCGGCCTGCAGGATCGAGCTGCACAGCTCGTTCGAGGACTCGACCTGCTCGCACACCCGGGAGAGGTGGTCGCCGACGTCGCGGAAGTATTCACGCATGTCGTTGGGGATGACGCGGCGCTGCGGCAGTGCGGCCAGGGGGGAGAGCAGCGGCATGACGGCCCGCTTCATCTCCAGCATCTCCCGCTTGAGCTGGTAGATCCGGTTGATGTCGCGGGAGCTGACGTCGGCGAACACCGTCGCCTCGACCTCTTCCAGCTCGAGCTGCATGAGGTCGGCGACCTGGAGGTACTGGTCGACGACGTGGTCGGCGATGGCGTGCAGGACGCCGGCGGGGCCGCGGTTCATCAGCTTGGGCTTGTCCTCGAGGCGCTCGCGGACCACCGTGAGGGGGCAGTGCTCGCCGTGGCGCACCGTCACCACGAAGTCCACGCCCAGGAACACCATGATCTCGCCGGTGGCGATGATCTCGCTGTTGCCGGTCAGCTCGTCGTGGTCGAGGTAGGAGACGGTCTTGAGCACCATGAACAGCGACTCGCCGTACCGCTCCACCTTGGGGCGCTGGTGCGCCTTGACGGCGTCCTCGACGGCCAGCGGGTGCAGCCCGAACACCTCGGAGAGCCACTCCACCTCGGGGGCCTCGGGCTCGTGCAGTCCCACCCAGACGAACGCGTTGGCGCCGTCGGAGCTCTTGTTGTGCTCGCGTACGAGGTCGAGCGCCTCGACGATGCCGGAGGCGGCGACCTTCTTGCCCTGGATGTAGGCGCCGTACTCGACGAGGGAGTCCACGGGGGGCACGCAGACCTCACGCACCGACTCGGCGAGCGCGAGCCCGGTGTGCGGACGAACAGGGTGACGGTTGATGCGACGGAAAAGCGTGGACGAGCGCATGGCAGTCCCTTTCCGCCCGACCTGGCACGCTCCACGCGCGATGAAAAGTCACCTCACAGAATGCGCGGAGGCACGATCAGGCTGCCGGATTGGAGTGGTCGGGGGTATACGGGGTGTACGTGAACGAGCACGTACTGCTGGGATCACCAGGTTTCATCCCGGACCACCTCCAATCGCATTGGGACGCCGCGAAGCCGCCCTAACTTACCACAGGCGGGTGAACCTACTTGACGATACTCGCAAGGACGGCCTGGACTCAGGTAGAACTCGACAAAGTTCCGGTGCTATTCGGGCGAATGGTGTGGCGGAGCACCCTCGCGTGCGCGGGGCGGCGGGCCTGCGACAATGGACCGCGTGCGCGTTCTAGTCATTGGTTCCGGAGGGCGTGAGCACGCCCTGTGCCGTTCACTCAAGCTCGATCCCCAGGTCGGCGAGCTCCACTGTGCCCCGGGCAACGCGGGCATCGAGGAGGTGGCGACCGTCCATCCCGTCGACCCGCTCGACCCCGAGCAGGTGGCCGAGCTGGCCCTGCGGCTACGGGTCGATCTCGTGGTGGTGGGGCCGGAGGCGCCGCTCGTGGCGGGGGTGTCCGACGCCGTACGCGAGGCGGGCATCGCGTGCTTCGGGCCGTCGAGAGAGGCCGCCATGATCGAGGGCTCCAAGACGTTCGCCAAGGAGATCATGACGGCGGCCGACGTGCCGACCGCGCGGGCCAGGAGCTGCGTCACGGAGGAGGAGGCGGCCGCCGCTCTCGACGAGTTCGGCGCTCCCTACGTGGTCAAGGACGACGGGCTGGCCGCCGGCAAGGGCGTGGTCGTCACCGACGACAGGGAGAAGGCGCTGGCGCACGCGCAGGCGTGCGAGCGGGTGGTGATCGAGGAGTTCCTCGACGGGCCCGAGGTGTCGATGTTCGCGCTGTGCGACGGGAGCACCGCCGTGCCGCTGCAGCTCTCCCAGGACTTCAAGCGCGCCTACGACGGCGACGAGGGCCCCAACACCGGCGGCATGGGTGCCTACACGCCCCTGCCGTGGGCGCCCGACGGGCTGACCGAGCAGGTCATGCGGGAGGTCGTGCACCCGACGATCGGCGAGCTGACCCGGCGCGGGCTGCCCTACCAGGGCGTGCTCTACGTGGGGCTGGCCCTGACCTCGAAGGGGCCGAAGGTCGTCGAGTTCAACGCGCGTTTCGGCGATCCGGAGACAGAGGTGCTGCTCGATCGGCTGGAGACGCCGCTGGGCGGGCTGCTGATGGCGTGCGCGACCGGCGAGCTGGGGCTCGACCCGGTGTTCAAGGACGGCTCGGCCGTGACCGTGGTGATCGCCTCGGAGAACTACCCCGAGGCGCCGGTCAAGGGCGACGTGATCAACGGGCTGCAGGAGACGGACAACGCGTACGTCCTCCACGCCGGCACCAAGCGGCAGGGTGACGAGGTGGTCTCCAACGGCGGCCGGGTACTCAACGTGGTCGGCCACGGACCCGACCAGGAGAGCGCGCGCCAGGCGGCCTACGACCTCGTCGGCCGGATCGAGCTGCGCGGCTCCTTCCACAGGACGGACATCGCCCGATGAAACTCGTGCACTCCGGCAAAGTCCGCGACCTCTACGAGACCGGCGAGGGCCTGCTCCTGATGGTCGCCTCCGATCGGATCTCGGCCTTCGACTACGTGCTGGAGCCCGACATCCCCGACAAGGGGGCCATCCTCACGCAGATGTCGCTGTGGTGGTTCGACCAGCTCAAGGACGTCGTGCCCAACCACGTCGTGGCGCCCGGCGACGACGCCCGCAGCGTGCTGTGCCGGCCGCTGCGGATGGTGCAGGTCGAGTGTGTGGCGCGGGGCTACCTCACGGGCGGCGGGCTGAACGAGTACCGCGCCGACGGCACGGTCTCGGGCGTCCGCCTGCCCGAGGGGCTCGAGGACGGCTCCCGGCTCCCTGAGCCGATCTTCACCCCGTCCACGAAGGCGCCTGTGGGGCAGCACGACGAGCCGATCTCGTACGAGCGGGTCGTCCAGGAGGTCGGCGCGGAGACCGCCGAGGAGTTGCGGCGGATCACCCTGGCCGTCTACACGCGCGGCGCGGAGATCGCCCGCGAGCGCGGCATCATCGTGGCCGACACCAAGATCGAGCTCGGCTGGGACGCCGACGGGGTGCTGACGATGGGTGACGAGGTGCTTACGCCCGACTCGTCGCGATTCTGGCCGGCCGACCAATGGCAACCCGGCCGTGCGCAGCCCTCTTTTGACAAGCAATTTGTGCGTGATTGGTTGCTATCGCCCGAATCAGGATGGGACAAATCCTCCGGAAACCCCCCACCTCGCCTTCCTGACCACGTGGTCGAGCGCACAAGGCAGCGATACCTAGAAGCATATGAGCGCGTCACGGGGGCTTCCTTTAGCGGATGATTCGGCTGGGTCATGTGGTGTAAGCGACTACTGTTGGCCCGATCGAGCCTCACCGTTGATTTCAAGGAGCCGCACGAAATGGTCCGTTACCGCGTGCGCGGTGGCAACGCACTGCGTGGAACCGCGTTCATCCAGGGCGCGAAGAACGCCGTGCTACCCATGATCGGTGCGGCTCTGCTCGCCGCAAAGGGCCGCACCGTCCTGCGCAACGTGCCGATCATCGAAGACGTCCGCCGCGCGATCGAGCTGGCCGAGTCGGTCGGCGCGTACGTCGAGCTGCACGAGTCCGAGCGCACGCTGGTCATCGACG
Source organism: Nonomuraea helvata (assembly GCF_039535785.1). NCBI lineage: Bacteria > Bacillati > Actinomycetota > Actinomycetes > Streptosporangiales > Streptosporangiaceae > Nonomuraea > Nonomuraea helvata. The sequence goes on along the minus strand of NZ_BAAAXV010000009.1, from coordinate 1,471,122 downwards.
CCTCCAGGGTGGACAGCCCCGTGCTGCCCGCCGCGATCGCCAGGCGCTTCCGCGGCTCGGTGCTGTTCACCCCCGCCCTGCTCCACCGGCTGGGCGAGGCGATCGTGGAGGGCGTCGGCGGCTGCAACCTCGGCAGCCGCAACCTCGACTTCCACTACCTCGGCTACAAGCGGCTGGGCGCCATCGTGGACGAGGGCGACACCGTCATCCACGTCAAGGCGTCCGGCCTGACCGGGGCGACCCTCTACCTCGACACCCCCTCCCACACCGGCACCGAGAACCTCATCATGGCCGCCGCCCTGGCCAAGGGCACGACGGTGATCGAGAACGCGGCGCTGGAGCCCGAGGTGCTCGACGTCATCGACATGCTCACCAAAATGGGCGCGCGGATCAGCGGCGGCGGCACGGGGTTCATCACCGTGGAGGGCGTGGAAGAGCTGCACGCCGTCGAGCACACGGTGATGCCCGACCGGCTCGACGCCGGTGTGTTCGCGATGGCCGCGGCCATCACCGGGGGCGAGCTGAGCCTCGTGGGCACGGGCCTCGACCTCGGCGTCGTCCGCTACAAGCTGGAGCAGATGGGCGTCGAGTTCGCCCGCCAGGGCGCCGTCCTGCACGTGCGGTGCGAGGGCCCGCTGCGGCCGATCAACATCATCACCGACACCTACCCCGGCTTCGCCACCGACCTGCAGTCCCCGATGATGACCGTCGCGGCGCTCGCCGACGGCACCAGCTACATCCACGAGCGCATCTTCGACGGCAGGTTCGCCCTGGCCGGAGAGCTGAACAAGATGGGCGCGAACGTCGAGGTCGAGGGCAGCCGGGCCGTGGTGCGCGGCAGGACGCCGCTGATCGGCACCCAGGTGACGGCCCACGACCTGCGTTCGGGCATCGCGCTGGTGCTCGCCGGGCTCGCCGCCGAGGGCGAGACCGTGATCGACTCCGGATACCTGATCGACCGCGGCCACGCGCATCTCGCCGCCCGAATGCGCGCGCTCGGCGCGGACATTACACGAGAGATTTCAGAGCGCTAAAAAACGCTGGAAAAACCTCGTTGAGCTGCTAGGACATCTTGTCGGGCGGTCAACCTCTACGGCTTTCCGGAAAAGTCGGGCGTGACATTACGGCCCCCGCGAGCGATCGTTCCAAAAGAGAGCACTGCAACGGACGGCAGGATGGGACGAACATTGGTCGATAGGGCCGAAGAAACTCCCCGAGTGTCACGCCCGGGCGCTATGACACCGGACCTGACCATTGGCGTAGTCGGACCTCACGACTTGGTCGAGAGAGTCATGCTGATGGGTCATGCCGCGGCACCATTGCCGTGTCGCCTTGTCGCGGCTGCGTACCGCGACGAACAGGAGGCACCGGACAAGGTGACGCGGCTCGGTCCCGGAGTCGACGCATGCCTGTTCGCCAGCCCGGTCCCCTATGACCTGGCCAGGCGTTCCGGCGTGCTGACGATGCCCGCGACGTACGTCCAACTCGGCGGAGCAGCATTGGTGGCGGCGTTGGCCAAGGCCGCGCTCGACCCCCGCATCGACCCGCAACGGGTCAGCATCGACGTGGTGAGCAGGGCAGATGTCGAGGAGGCCTACACGGACCTCGGCATCCCCGCCGCCGACGTGCACAGCCGCGACGAGCCGGGTGCCACCGGCACGATCGCGGCCTACCATGAACGCCTGGTCAGGCAGGGGGCGACCTCCGGGGCGCTGACGTGCCTGCCCGCGGTGGGCGAGCGCCTGCACGCGGCAGGCGTGCCGGTCATCAGGATCAGGCCGACCTCGGGCGCGGTCCGCACGGCGCTGCACACAGCGGCGCTGCTGGGGGCGCATCACCGGTTGGAGGAGTCGCAGCTGACGGTGGTCCTGGTGGAGGTGCCGACGCTGCGCGAGCCCGTACGCCGCGCCGCGCCGCGCTACTGGCGCGACGAGCTGCGACTGTCGCTCCACCGGCTCCTGGTCCAGGAGGCGAACCGGATGAACGCCACCGTCTGGCCCATAGACGATCACAGCTATCTGGTTACCGCTACCAGAGGCTCGATCGTCGCGGCGACGGACGGGTTCAGGGTGCTGCCGTTCGCCGGCAGGATCAGGGACGAGCTGGGTCTGGCGGTCGAGGTCGGCGTGGGCATGGGACGCACGACGCACGACGCGGAGTCGCACGCCCGGGCGGCACTGGCCCGCACGCAGGCGGGCAAACAGGCGCAGGGGTTCGCGGTGGACCGCGAAGGGCGAGCGCTCATCCCCGCTCCCCGCATGCCGCCCGCCGGATCGGCCGCACTCAAGCCGAAGGGCGTGGAGGTGCTGGCCCGGCTGGCGGCCAAGCTCGAGGGTGGAGACACCGTGGTCGACGCCGAGGGGGCGGGCAAGATGCTGGGCGTCACGCCCCGCACGGCCCGGCGGTTGCTGCGCACGTTGGTTGACGAGGGACTCGCGTGGCCGCTCCCGCCGAACCGCACACCCCAGCCTGGCCGTCCGCGCCAGCTGTACCGGCTGATCGTGGAGAAACTCGGTCCCCGATGAGGCCCCGGTGCCTGGGGAGTGCCGTGCTTGAGCCCGTCGCCTGATGGCGGCGGGCTCTCGTCCGCCCGCAAAGAGCTGAGTGGTTCCGGGGCGTTTGGGTACTTTGTCGTGACCTGTGGCAGACGATGCCATTGACAACCAGTGTCATCTCTGCGAACTCCCACATTGACCCCGGTGAAGTTATTGGTTGACCCGTGTAGATGCGGGTATGTTCTCGGACGCCCCCGATCGACGAGATTCGGACGGGGGCGCCAAATTCTTTCCGGCGCCCGCCCTGCCGCTCGGTGAGTCGAGTCGCGCGATCCCCGTGTGCGTTTCTGGTCGGGGCGCCGTGCTTTCGCCCAACATCACGTGCACAGCCCGGAGCCGTGGTAGCGATGTGACCGGTTTCGGGCCGGTCTGCCCGGCGTTGCGGGTCGCCGTCGTTCTGGGGCCGATACCCGCCGGAGCGTGTCAGAGCCGACCTGTATGGTCATGAGTCATGAAGTTAGACGCCACTGACAGCCGCACTCCGCTCATGGTCTGGGGTGCCTTGGCCATCGTCTACGTGGTGTGGGGTTCGACGTATCTCGGGATCGGCATCGCCGTCGAGTCGATGCCGCCCATGCTCAGCGGAGCCATGCGGTTCATCGCCGCCGCCGTCCTGCTCGCCGGCTTCCTGCTGGTGCGGTCGGGGCCGGCGGCCTTCAGGATGTCGCGCAGGCAGTTCCTCGGCGCGGCCCTCGTGGGCGTGCTGCTGCTGACCCTGGGCAACGGAATGCTGGCGGTGGCCGAGCAGTACATCTCCACGGGCCTGGCGGCGCTTCTGGTGGCCTCGGTGCCGCTGTGGCTGGTCGTGTTCAGGTTCGCCGTCCGCGACCGTCCTAAGGCGCTCACGCTCGTGGGCGTGCTGATCGGGCTCGGCGGGGTCGCGGCACTCTCGCTGACCGGCGCCCAGGGCGGCAGCGGCACCGGGATCGTGGCGGTGCTGCTCGGCTCGGTGTCCTGGTCCGTGGGCTCGTTCCTGTCGGGCAGGATCCAGATGCCCGCCAACCCGCTCGCCACCAGCGCCGTCGAGATGATCGTGGGCGGCGCCGGACTGCTGGTGCTCGGCCCCGGGATCGGCGAGCGGCTCGACCTGTCGGCCGTCACCACCAGGTCCTGGGTGGCGCTGGCCTACCTGGTCCTGGTGGGGTCCCTGATCGGGTTCACCGCGTTCTCGTGGCTGCTCGGCAACGCCCCCATCTCGCTGGTGTCCACCTACGCGTACGTCAACCCGGCCGTGGCCGTCGCGCTGGGCGCGCTCGTGCTGCACGAGCCGATCACGACGCAGGTGCTCGTCGGCGGCCTGGTCATCCTGGTCGGCGTGGCACTGGTGATCTCAAACGAGGGGAAGAGACCGAAGCGCGTCCTCGAAGGCCTCGACGGTGACGGTGACGGTGACGGTGACGTCGGCCTCGGTGGGCGCGGTGGACAGGAACCACAGGCCGCGCGGCACCATGTTGACCCCTCGGTCGAGCAGCGCGGCGTGTAGGCGGGCCGGCCCTGGCGAAGACCGCGGAGGGGCCGGCGTCGTGGATCAGCCGTGGAAGGCGCTCGCTGCGGCGAGGAAGGCGTCGTTGGCCTCCGGGTCGCCGATCGACACGCGGGCGCCTTCCCCCGCGAACGGCCGCACGGCCACCCCCTCGACCGCACATGCCGCGGCGAAGTCCATGGTGCGCTCGCCGAGCCTGAGCCAGACGAAGTTGGCCTCGGTGGGCGGCACCGTCCAGCCCTGGGCGATCAGCGACTCGCGGACCCGCGTGCGCTCCTTGACCACCCGCTCGACCCGCTCCAGCAGCTCGTCCTCGGCCTGGAGCGAGGCGATGGCCGCCACCTGGGCGAGGTGGTTGACCGCGAACGGGATGATCGTCTTGCGTACGGCCGTCGCCACCGGCTCGTGCGCGACCAGGTAGCCGACCCGCAGGCCCGCAAGCCCGTATGCCTTGGAGAACGTACGCAGGACGCAGACGTTCGGCCGGTCGCGGTAGAGGGTCAGGCCGTCGGGGACGTCCTCGTCACGCACGTACTCGCGGTAGGCCTCGTCCAGCACCACCAGCACGTGCTCCGGCACCCGGTCCAGGAACGCCTCCAGCGGGCCGCGGCGGACGGTGGTGCCGGTGGGGTTGTTCGGGTTGCACACGAACACCATGCGGGTGTCGTCGTTGATCGCCGCCGCCATGGCGTCCAGGTCGTGGTCCTCGCCGGCCAGCGGCACCCGGACCGACGTGACCCCGGCCAGGTCGGCCAGCAGCGGGTACGCCTCGAACGACCGCCACGCGTACACGACCTCGGCCCCGGGCTCCCCGACCGTCTCGAACAACTGCTGCGCCACCGTGACGGACCCCGCGCCGAGCGCGATGTGGTCGACCGGCACGCCGAACCGCTCGGCGATGGCCTCGGTCAGCTTGACCGCGCCGGGGTCGGGATAGCGGTTGATCTGCCGCGCCCCCTCGGCGATGGCCTCGACCACGGACGGCAGCGGGTCGTACGGGGACTCGTTCGACGACAGCTTGTACGACCGGCCGTCGGGGGTCACAACGGCCTTGCCCGGCTTGTAGGCGGCCATGGTGTCCAGGATGTGGCGGAAACGAGGCATGACCTAACCTTATGAGGCCCGGCGGTCCGAGGCATCAACCAGGGCGCGCTAGCGATACTTCTCGAGGGCCGCCGCGACGAGCTTGGCCGCCCGGTCACCGGTGGCGAACCCGGGCCGCCGGCTGTGGTGATAGATCAGCACCCAGACGTTCGACACGCAGAAGGAGATCTGCGTCCGGTAGAGCGTCAGCCCGCCGAGCGTCGACTTCTGGGTGAAGCTGTACGCCTCGTCGCCCACGTCCGGCCCCTTGCGGAGCCTGGTCCCCGGGACGCGCTTCGGCTCCTCCTTCATGTTCTTGACTGTCATCTCATGGGCGGCGCTGGCGCTCCAGGCGGACTTGCTGGCGCTGAGGTTCAGCGCGGTGCCGTCCCCCTTGTTCCACATGCAGTTGCCGGCGGTCAGGTACTGGCGCTTGGCCGTACCGCCCAGCAACGAGCGCACCTGGGCGTTGGTCAGCAGGTCGCACGCCTCGAAGTCGCGTTTGATGCCCTGTGTGGTCGCCGTCGGCAGGCCGAATTTCGGCACCGAGTAGGTCGGCACCGAGTAGGTGACCGGGGGCGAGAGCGCGAAGCCGAGTATGCGGACGACGTTGGGGAACAGGCGCGGCACGACCACGACCGTGGCCGTCACGACCAGCACCACCGCCAGCACGGCACCCACGGCGAGCTTGGTCCGGCCGCGTCGAGGCGGGCGTACCGGCCTGGTGCGCCTCTGCCGCAGGGCCGGGGCGGTCGAGGGGTTCCCCTGGTGGACGGCCTGCAGTGAGCGGGCCGCCTCGTCCGGCAGGCAGCGCTGCGCCGGGTCCTTCTCCAGGATCGCGGCCAGCACGGGCGCGAGCGGTCCTGCCAGCCGGAAGGGGGCGGGCTCCTGCATCAGCACGGCCGCCAGCACGGCGGCGGTGTTCGGGCCGGCGAACGGCGGGCCGCCCTCCACGGCCGTGAAGAGCGTGGCGCCGAGCGACCACAGGTCGGCGGGCGGGCCGTCCGTCTCGCCCCTCAGACGTTCGGGCGCGATGTAGCCGGGCGAGCCGGTCAGGAAGCCGGACTGGGTGAGCGCGGGGTCTCCGGCGATGGTCGCGATGCCGAAGTCGGTCAGCAGCACCCGTCCGTCGTCGGTGAGCATGACGTTGGCGGGCTTGACGTCCCGGTGCATGACGCCCGACGCGTGCGCGGCCGCGAGGGCGTCGAGCACCCGCAGGCCGATCCCGGCGACCTGCTGCGGCGGCAGCGGGCCGTTGTCACGTACGGTCTGGTCGAGGGAGCGGCCGCGGATCAGTTCCATGACGATCCACGGCCGCCCGCCGTCGAGGACGACGTCGTGCACGGTGACGATGGACGGGTGGGAACGCAGCCGCGCCGCGGCCCGCGCCTCGCGGAGCGTGCGTTCGGTCAGCTCGGTCCGCGAGGCCGCGTCGAGGTCGGGCGGTAACTTGACCTCCTTGACGGCCACCTCCTGCTGGAGCAGCTCGTCCGTCGCCCGCCAGACCGTGCCCATGCCGCCTTCGCCGAGCTGCGACTGCAGCCGGTAGCGGCCCCCGAGCAACGTCACCGCGCCCCCTCTCCTGATCGTCCGTGGCCTTCTGTCAATATCACGGCCGACGGGCGCAAATCAGTCGGAAAGGGGAACGAGCCGATCGCGGGATCAGACGAGCGAGCGCACCACCACGGTCTGGTCGCGGCCGGGGCCGACGCCGATGGCCGAGATCGGGGCGCCGCTCATCTCCTCCAGCGCCCGCACGTACGCCTGCGCGGTGGGCGGCAGGTCGTCGAACGACTTGGCGCTGGTGATGTCCTCCTGCCACCCCGGCAGTTCCTCGTAGACCGGAACGGCGTGGTGGAAGTCCGTCTGCGTCATCGGGATCTCGTCGTGCCGCACGCCGTCCACCTCGTAGGCGACGCACACCGGGATCTTCTCCAGGCCGGACAGCACGTCCAGCTTGGTGAGGAAGTAGTCGGTGATGCCGTTGATCCGGGTCGCGTAGCGGGCGATGACCGCGTCGAACCACCCGCAGCGCCGGTTGCGGCCGGTGGTGACGCCGTACTCGCCGCCCGTCTGCCGCAGCCATTCGCCCACCTCGTCGGTCAGCTCGGTCGGGAAGGGACCGGAGCCGACGCGGGTGGTGTACGCCTTGAGGATGCCGATGATCTTGGTGAGGCGGTTCGGCGGGATGCCGGCGCCGGCGCAGGCCCCGCCCGAGGTGGGCGAGGAGGACGTGACGAAGGGGTACGTGCCGTGGTCGATGTCCAGCAGCGTGCCCTGGCCGCCCTCCAGCAGCACGAACTTGCCCTCGTCCAGCGCCTTGGAGAGCACCAGCGAGGTGTCGGCGATGTGCGGCTTGAGGCGCTCGGCGTAGGCGAGGTACTCCTCCAGGACGGCGGAGGGTTCGATGCCGCGCCGGTTGTAGACCTTGGTCAGCACCTGGTTCTTCTCGGTCAGGGCGACCTCGATCTTCTTCGCCAGGATGCCGGGGTCGAGCAGGTCCTGCACGCGCACGCCCATGCGAGCGATCTTGTCGCCGTACGCCGGCCCGATGCCGCGCCCCGTGGTGCCGATCTTGGCCTTGCCGAGGTAGCGCTCGGTGACCTTGTCGAGGGCCTTGTGGTGGGGCATGATCAGGTGCGCGTTGGACGAGATCAGCAGCCGCTCGGCGGAGATGCCGCGCGCGGCCAGCCCGTCGATCTCGCTCAGCAGCACCCCGGGGTCGATGACCACGCCGTTGCCGATCACCGGCACGACGTCAGGCGACAGGATTCCCGTGGGTAGGAGGTGGAGCGCGTATTTCTGGTCCCCGATGACCACGGTGTGTCCCGCGTTGTTGCCACCCTGATAGCGGACGACGTAGTCGACGTCGCCACCGAGCAGGTCGGTGGCCTTGCCCTTGCCCTCATCGCCCCACTGGGCGCCAACGAGAACGGCAGCCGGCATGGTTGTTTCTCCCGTGCACAAATCGAAACCCCTGGCGCAAGCGCGACAGGGGCTCTTGCGTAGAGAGACTACCCGAACGTGCCCATACGTCCCAAGACAGCGATTGCTAGCCCTTGGTGAGCACGTCGTAACCGGTCTCCGTGCTGTCCTTGAGGAACTGCAGGCACCGCTCGGCCTCGTCCTTCTCGCCGATCGCCTGGGCGGCCCTGGACAGGGCGTACAGGCAGCGCAGGAAGCCGCGGTTGGGCTCGTGCTCCCAAGGGATGGGCCCGTGCCCCTTCCAGCCGTTGCGACGCAGCTGGTCGAGCCCGCGGTGATAGCCCGTGCGGGCGAAGGCGTAGGAGGTGACGGCATGGCCCTGCGCGAAGTACTCCTCCGCGAGCGACGCCCATGCCGCCGGATGGGCGGGGAAGCGGGCGGCCACGTCGGCGGCCTTGGCGCCCGATTCGAGCGCCTCCCTGGCCTCGGGCAGATCCGGCAGTTGAGTCGGGGGCGGCCCGGCGAGAAGGTTATCCATACGACAAGTCATACCCGCCGGGCCGCGAAAGGCGCTACGAGATCTTCGTCCCACTCGACTTGAGGTTCTCGCACGCCTCGACGACGCGCGCCGCCATCCCGGCCTCGGCGGCCTTGCCGTACGAACGCGGGTCGTACGCCTTCTTGTTGCCCACTTCGCCGTCCACCTTCAGCACGCCGTCGTAGTTGCGGAACATGTGGTCCGCGACCGGCCTGGTGAAGGCGTACTGGGTGTCGGTGTCGATGTTCATCTTGACGACGCCGTACGAGATGGCCTCGTGGATCTCCTCGAGCGACGAGCCGGAGCCGCCGTGGAAGACCAGGTCGAACGCCTTCTCCTTGCCGTACTTGGCCCCGACCGCGTCCTGGAGCTCCTTCAGCACGCTCGGCCGCAGCTTGACGTGGCCCGGCTTGTAGACGCCGTGCACGTTGCCGAACGTCGCCGCCAGGATGTAGCGGCCCTTCTCACCGAGGCCCACGGCCTCGGCGGTGGCCAGCGCGTCCTCGGGCGTCGTGTAGAGCTTCTCGTTGATCTCGCCGACGACGCCGTCCTCCTCGCCGCCGACGACGCCGATCTCCATCTCCATGATGATCCGCGCCCTGGCGCACTTCTCCAGGAGCTCCTTGGCGATCTCCAGGTTCTCGTCGAGCGGCACGGCCGAGCCGTCCCACATGTGCGACTGGAAGAGCGGGTCGAGGCCCTTGGAGACCCGCTCAAGGGAGATGTCGATCAGCGGCCGCATGAAGCCGTCGAGCTTGTCCTTGGGGCAGTGGTCGGTGTGCAGCGCCACCGTGACGGGATATTTCGCGGCCACGACCCGCGCGTACTCCGCCAGCGCCGTCGCGCCCGTGACCATGTCTTTTACGGTGGCTCCCGAGAGGAATTCGGCGCCGCCCGTGGAGACCTGGACGATGCCGTCGCTCTCCGCCTCCGCGAAGCCGCGCAGGGCGGCGTTCAACGTCTGCGACGACGTCACGTTGATCGCCGGGTAGGCGAATCCGCCGGCCTTGGCCCGGTCGAGCATCTCAGCGTAGACCTCTGGAGTTGCAATAGGCATGATTCATCTCCCTGAGAAGTTACGGCTTCGCGCCAGGCCCAGTATTCCGGGTCACTACCCCATGTGGTAGACACAACGCGATTGTGCCCGCTACGGGTAGGCTCTCGGCGTGGACTGGCTCTGGAATCTCCTCGACCCGACGTGGTGGCTGACCGTGTTGGGGGCTTTCGCGACGATCGGCGTTCTCGCGATCATCTTCGCCGAAACCGGTTTGCTGCTCGGGTTCTTCCTGCCTGGCGACTCACTCCTGGTGGCCGCGGGGATTTTCAGCTCGGCCGCGGTGGCTGACGGAATGAACATCGAGCCTCTCTCCATGCCGGTCCTGCTGATCGGCACGCCGCTGTGCGCCATTGCGGGCGCTCAACTGGGGCATTTCCTGGGGGCCAGATTCGGCCGCAAACTCTTCGACAAACCTGATTCGCGGTTGTTCAAGAGGGAGCACGTCCTCAGGGCCGAGGAGTTCTTCGAGAAGTTCGGTCCGGCCAGAGCGGTGATCCTGGCCAGGTTCGTGCCGATCGTGCGCACGTTCATGAATCCCGTCGCGGGCGTGCTGGAGATGCCGGCCAAGCGCTTCTTCCTGTGGAACGTCATCGGCGGCGTGGTCTGGGTCGAGGGCCTGCTCCTGCTCGGCCATTTCCTCGGCAGCAAGGTCGACCCCAAGCAGATCGACAGGTACATCCTGCCGGGCGTCTTCGTCATCGTGCTCATCTCGCTGATCCCGATCATCATCGAGGTGATCAAGAAGCGCCGGGAGCGTAAGAACGTCCCCACGCCCAACGGCAAGCACCACCGCGTGCACTGACCCCGAAAACCGGGGTTACCCGGGGTACGCTGCCGACTGTGGGACGCCACAGGTCAGATCCGATGGGCCTTGTCCGTTTGGCGCTCGCCCTCCTCGCCGCGGGCGCCGTGGTGACGCTCCTCGTCATCGGCGCTCGCGCGCTGCTCGGCTCGTCCGGCGCGACGCAGGAGCGAGAGCGTGCCGTTGCCGCCACGACCGGCCCGGTCACGGCGGCCACCGCGCGGGAGCCGACCGTGCGCATCGAGTGCGTCGCCGAGACCTGCCCCATCGTCACGGTACGCGTGCCGGGCGGCGACGTGCTGCAGTACCGCGAGATGAGCAGGGGCGAAGAGGTCAGCTACTTCGAGCCCGAGCTCGACGTCGTGCTCAGTGACGCGGGCACGGTCCGCGTCACCGAGAACGGCAAATCCAGGGAGCAGGGCAAGGACGGCAAGCGCGAGGCGTTCACCGTCCGAGCGCCCGGCTAGAGTCCCAGGTCTTCCATCGTGAAGGCGGTGCGATAGTCGAGGCCCTCGGCGGCGATCCGCTCGCTCGCGCCCCGTTCCACGATCGTGGCTACGGCCACCACCTCGGCACCGGCCTCCCGCAGTGCCTCCACGGCGGTCAGCACCGAGCCGCCGGTCGTGGAGGTGTCCTCGACGGCCAGCACGCGCCGACCTTTCACGTCGGGGCCCTCGATCCTGCGCTGCAGGCCGTGCTGCTTCTGCGCCTTGCGGACCACGAACGCGTCGAGCGTGCGCCCGCGCGCCGCCGCCGCGTGCAGCATCGCGACCGCCACCGGGTCGGCCCCCAGCGTGAGCCCGCCCACCGCGTCGAACTCGAGGTCCGCCGTCAGGTCGAGCATCACCCTGCCGACGAGGGGCGCGGCCACGCCGTCGAGCGTGATGCGGCGCAGGTCGAGGTAGAAGTCGGCCTCCATGCCGGAGGAGAGGATGACCTTGCCGTGGACGACGGCCTTGCTCTTGATCTCGGCCAGCAGGTTGTCGCGATCCGTCATGCGTCCAAGCTTATGGGGCCGCCCGAAGGTCTCGACTCGGAGGCAAAGGCAGGGACGCGGTTTAGTCATCGCCGATAGTGCGGAATGAATGCGCGGGCAACCCCGTGTAATCGTGAGGTCACTATGGGTGTCGAATCGGCGCAAAGCGATGCAGAGCTCCTTCAGGCGGTCAGAGAGGGCAACGCCGCCGCCTACGGGCTGCTCTACGAGCGCCACGTCGCCGCCGCCCGCGCGCTGGCCAGGCAGCTCGTCTCGCGCGTCGAGGTGGAGGACGTGGTCGCGGAGTCGTTCACGAAGATCCTCGATCTGGTCGGCAGGGGCGGCGGCCCCGAGTTCGCCTTCCGCAGCTACCTGCTGACCGTGGTGCGGCACACGGTCCACGACCGCTCCAGGATCGAGGGCGGCGAGATGACCACGGGGGAGTACGACCCGGGGGTGCCGTTCGTCGATCCGTCGCTCGTCGGGCTGGAGAGGTCGCTGATCGCCAGGGCGTTCCTGTCGCTGCCCGAGCGGTGGCGGGCGGTGCTCTGGCACACCGAGGTGGAGAGGTCCAGGCCCGCCGAGGTGGCCCCACTGCTGGGTCTGTCCGTCAACGGTGTGGCGGCGCTCGCGTACCGGGCGCGGGAGGGGCTGCGGCAGGCGTACCTGCAGATCCACCTGGGCTCGCCGCCGCGGCACGACTGCCGCCCCGTGCTCGGCAAGATGGGCGCGTACGTGCGGGGCGGGCTGACCAGGCGCGACGCCAAAGAGGTCGACGAGCATGTGAGCGGCTGCGAGGAGTGCCACGGGGTTCTGCTGGAGCTGGCCGACGTCGACCGCGGGCTGCGCGTCATGGTCGGGCCGTTGATCGCGGGGCCGGTCTTCGGCGGGTACGCGGCGGCGCAGGCCAGGTCGGTCGTGGCGGTCGGGGGCGCGCGCGGGCTGCTGCGGGTGCTCGGCCGCGCGCGACGGGCGCCCAGACACCAGCAGGCCGCGATGGCCGGCGGCATGGCGGTGACGATGGCCGTGGCGACCGTGCTGCTGCTCTCCGACGGCAGGCCGGGCAGGAAGCCCGTCGCCGCGCCGGTCGCCGTGCCGCCGGCCTCCGTGCAGCCGGTGCCGGTGCCGGTGCCGCTGCAGAGCGAGGAGCCCGCCCGGGTGCCCCCACCGCCGCCGCTCAGGAGCGGGTCGCCGGCCCAGGCGCGGCTGCGCGCCACGATCGACGCGCTCGGCTCGCTCGTACGGGCCCGGCCCGGCATCGTCGGCATGCGGCTGCGCAACTACGGCGGGGCCGCCAGCGAGAGGCTGACGGCGTTCGTCTACCTGCCGGCCGGCGTGGCGCTCATCCCGCCCACGCGGCGCACCCGCCACGACGCCGCCGGCACCGTGGACGGCTGGTCGTGCCGAGCGGCGGGACGCGGCGCGCGGTGTGCCAGGGCCCCGCTCGCGGCCGGTCAGGGCACGGCGCTGTTCCTGCGGGTGCGGGTGTCAGGTGAGGCGCAGGAGGGCGCGGTGCCCGCCGTCCGGGTCGACTCGGGCTCCTTGCACGTCACGGCGCAGGCCGAAGAGGGCGTACGGCGGGTGGGCGCGCCGGCCAGGTTCGCCACCGACGGCAGGGTGGCCGTCAGGGCGATCGGCAACTCACTGCTGAGCTGTCCCGAGGAGCGCGCGGGCTGCCTGGAGGCCCGACAGCGCCGGCGCGGCCAGCGCGACAACGACCTCTGGCCGATGACCGCGCTCGACCGGGACGACGACCCCGGCACCCACGCCTCCAGCGGAGCCGAGCTGGCCCTGCCGAAGGCCAGCAGGGTCGTGTGGGCCGGGCTCTACTGGTCCGCGAGCACCGCGGAGGCCGGGCCCATCAAGCTCCGGCCGCCGGGGCGGCGCGACTACGTGACGGTCCAGCCCGGCGACGTGGCCGTCCGCGAGCTGCCGCTCGGGCCCGTCTACCAGGCGTACGCGGACGTCAGCGAGCTGGTCGCCGCCTCCCGCAGGAACGGCACGTGGTGGGCGGCCGACGCGCCGCTGGAGGAGGGCGTGTCCAGGCATGCCGGGTGGAGCCTGGTGGTGATCGTCACGGACCCGGCGGAGCCGTACAGCCAGGCCGTGGTGCTCGACGCGGCCACCGTGGTCGGGGGCACGGCGCGTCGGGTGCGTCTCCCGCTGGGCGGGCTGAGCCCGGCCGCCTCGCCCGCCAGGGTCGAGCTGGTGACGTGGGAGGGGGACGCCGATCTCCAGGGCGACAAGGTCTCGCTCGGGTCCGGCGCGCTGGCCCCCGCGAACGGTGACCGCGATCCCGCGAACGTCTTCGACGAGTCGTCGAGCGGCGCGGCGGAGATGACGTTCGGCGTCGACGTCGACACGATCAGCGCCGAGCTCGGCGTGGACCCGGGGCTGACGGTCGCCACGGACAAGGACGTCGTTCTGCTCGGAGCGGCCGCGTTGAGCGTGCGTGCGCGACAGTGACCCTAATCTGGACAAACTGGTACGGTCTTCCTGGCCGATCTGGTGTGTTAGCGGGCGAGTGCCGAATCGTCTGGATTAACCCTCGCGCGATCACCTGCTTTCATTACCCTGAGAGAGGGCCGCCAAGTCCGGTCTCTGACGGTGCAGAGCCAGCAAGGTCGGACCACCAGGAAAGGGGCGGTGCTAGTGGATCGCTGTGCGCTGTTCGTGGACGCTGGCTATCTGCTGGCCGACGGAGCGATGGCCGTGCACGGCACGCGTCATCGCGAAGCGGTCGCCTGGGACTACCCCGGGCTGCTCCAGCTGATGACCGGCCTGTCGCGCGAGCGCACCGGCCTGCCGCTGCTTCGATGCTACTGGTACGAGGCGACAGTCGAAGGCCGGCGCACTCCGGAGCACGACGCGTTGGCCGACATACCCGGCCTCAAGCTCAGGCTGTCGCGCATCCGCCCGGGCCGGCGCGAGGGCGTCGACGCGCAGGTCCATCGCGACCTGATGACACTCGCCCGCAACAACGCCATCTGCGACGCGGTGGTGGTGAGCGGCGACGAGGATCTCGCGCAGGTCGTGTGCGACGCGCAGGACCTCGGCATCAGGGTGAGCGTGATCCACGTCGCGGCCGAGGGCGGCTGGGCCGTGTCCCGCTCGCTGCGGCAGGAGTGCGACGACCTGGTCGAGCTCGGGGCCGTACACCTGCGCCCCTATGTCAACCTGGTCTCGGGGACGGCCGAGTCGTCCAACGGCCACCAGCCGGTCAGCAACGGGCAGGCCGCACACTCGCTGCCGCCCGCCCAGCCTTCGCTGCCGCCGTCGCTGCCCCCGATCCCGCCCTCCAGCGGCAGCCACGCCGCCGGCTCGTCATCCGCCGCGCCGTCCCAGCCCTCGTCCAACGGATCGTCGTCCGGGCGTGGGCAGTCGTCCACGCCGCCCGCGCTGCCGACGTACTCCAACTACCAGCCCGAGCAGCCGCCGCCGGCCACGCCGCCGTCGTCGGCTCCCGTCACCGGGCCCGTCCAGTCGCAGTCGCCCAGCACCGGGCAGTTCGCCTCGCCGTCCTCCGGCGGGACCTACCAGCCTTCGCAGCTGGGGCCGTACACGGGGCCGCAGCCCGCCCCCGTCAGCCCGCCCTCGGCCGCCACCGCCGGCGCCACGACGTTGGCGGACGCGGTCAAGTCCGCCCATCGGGAGGGGCACGACTTCGGCGAGTCCGTCGCCCGTGACGCGCCCGCGCTGTGGCTGGAGGCCGTGCTGGCGCGCAAGCCGCGCATGCCCTCCGATCTGGAGGCACGGCTGTTGCAGGGGTCTTCTCTGCCTATCGACTTCCTGCTGCACGACGAGGTACGGCACGCGCTGCGGCGCGGCTTCTGGGACGCCTTGGAACGCGCCCGCCACTGACCCTGCCTCCGTACCCCTGCCCTGCGGCCTTTGACAAGGGCGCTTCCTGGTTACGACTCCCCCTTGCGCCGCCCGGCACGCCGCCTCCCCCGGCCCAAGCCCGAGAGTGCGGGGCAGGTCCCACGAGACAGCCAGGGGTGCCACCCCTGGCCGGTCAGGACAGGGCGTCGAAGCCGGCGCGGAGGTGGGTGAGGCGGTCCGTCAGGTCGGACAGGGGTGCGGCGAGTGCCGGGTCCTGGGTCTTGCGGGCCAGCTCACGCACCCGGGCCAGCTCGTCCTCCACCGCCGTCAGCCGTCGCGACAGCTCGGGCAGCACCGCCGCGTGGTCCCCGACCCCGGGCGGCAGCTCGCCGGTCAGGCGGTCGCGGAGCATGGACGCCTGCTCGGCCAGCCGTTTGTTCATGTTGTACAGCTCGGCGAACACCGACACCTTGGCCCGCAGCACCCAGGGGTCGAACGGCTTGGTCAGGTAGTCGACCGCGCCGGCCGCGTAGCCGCGGAAGGCGTAGTCGGGCGCGCTGTCCACCACGGTCAGGAAGATGATCGGGATGTTCCTGGTGCGCTCCCGCCGCTTGATGTGCGCGGCCGTCTCGAACCCATCCATGCCGGGCATCCGCACATCCAGCAGGATGAGCGCGAACTCGGTGTTGAGCAGCGCCTTGAGCGCCTCCTCACCCGACCTGGCGCGCACCGGCACCAGGTCGAGAGAGCTGAGGATGGCTTCGAGAGCGATCAGATTCTCCTCGCGGTCGTCGACGAGGAGGATCTTGGCTCGATCCGGCATCGATCACGACCCTTCGGCTGTTGAGGCTGATGAGTCGGACGTGGAGCCACGCCCGCGGCTGAGCCAGCCGCGCAGGCGTTCGAGCAGGCGGTCCACGTCGACCGGCTTGGGTACGTAGTCGGAGGCGCCGGAGGCGATGCTCTTCTCGCGGTCGCCCCGCATGACCTTGGCGGTCAGCGCGATGATCGGCAGATCGGCGAACTGCGGCATGCGCCGGATGGCCGAGGTGGTGGCCCAGCCGTCCATCTCCGGCATCATGATGTCCATCAGCACGAGCGCGACGTCCTCGTTCCGTTCGAGCTGCTCGATCCCCTCCCGACCGTTTTCAGCGTAGACGACGGTGGAACCGTGTCGCTCCAAGACGCTGGTCAACGCGAAGACGTTTCGGATGTCGTCGTCCACGATGAGGATCTTGGCGCCGCTGAGCGGGTCGTCGCCCTGCCACTGGACCGGCGTCTCCACCGGCGGCTCGACCAGCTCCGGCATCGGCAGGTCGAGCGGCATCGGGGGCTCCGGCACGGCCGCCGCCTGTTCCTCCGTCGGCGCTGTCATCAGCTGCCGCCGCGTCCCGCCGGTCTCGGTCACGGCCAGCGGGCCGGTGTACGAGGCCGGCAGGTAGAGCGTGAACGTGCTGCCCTGGCCGAGCTCGCTGTCGACGTGGATCTCGCCGCCGAGCAGCCTGGCGATGTCGCGGCAGATCGCGAGGCCGAGGCCCGTGCCGCCGTACTTGCGGCTCGTGGTGCCGTCGGCCTGCCTGAACGCCTCGAAGATGACGTCCCGCTTGTCGGGTGCGATGCCGATGCCGGTGTCGATCACCTGGAAGGCCAGCAGGTCGTCGGCATTGTGCAGGCTGTCGTCGTCGTAGTCGACACCGGGGGGCGCCATCGAGACGCGCAGCTTGACCTCGCCGCGCGGGGTGAACTTCACCGCGTTGGAGAGCAGGTTACGCAGCACCTGCTGCAGGCGCTGCTCGTCGGCGCGCAGCTCCTGCGGCACGTCGGATTCGACATCGACGCTGAACGACAGCCCCTTGTCCTGCGCCAGCGGCGCGAACGCGGCTTCGAGCAGGTCGACCATCTTCGGCAGCGCCACCTTGATCGGGTGGATGTCCATCCGGCCCGCCTCGACCTTGGACAGGTCGAGCATGTCGTTGATGAGCTGGAGCAGCGACGAGCCCGCGCTGTGGATCGTGCGGGCGAACTCCACCTGCTGCGAGGTCAGGTTGCCCTCGGCGTTCTCGGTCAGCAGCTTGGCCAGCACCAGCAGGCTGTTGAGCGGCGTGCGCAGCTCGTGGGACATGTTCGCGAGGAACTCGGACTTGTAGCGCGAGGACACCGCGAGCTGCTCCGCGCGCTCCTCCAGCGTGCGGCGGGCCTGCTCGATCTGGAAGTTCTGGATCTCGATCGCGCGGTTCTGCTTGGCCAGCAGCGCCGCCTTGTCCTCCAGCTCGGCATTGGACCTGCGCAGCTCCTCCTGCTGGCGCTGCAGCTCGTCGGAGCGCTCCTGCAGCTCCCTGGTGAGCCGCTGCGACTCGGTCAGCAGGTCCTCGGTGCGGGAGTTGGCGATGATCGTGTTCATCGTGACGCCGATGGTCTCGACGAGCTGGCGCAGGAAGTCGAGGTGCACCTCGCCGAACGGCGTGAACGAGGCCAGCTCCAGCACGCCGAGCACGCGGCTCTCGAACAGGATCGGCAGCACCACGATCTGCGCGGGCGTGGACTGGCTGAGCCCGCTGTCGATGGTGATGAACTCCGGCGGCACGTCGTCGAGCATGATGTGCCGGCCCTCGGCCGCCGCCTGCCCCACGATGCCCTCGCCGATCGCGAAGCGCTGGCGCGGCCCCCTGCCGGGGCGCACGCCGTACCCGCCGATCAGCAGCAGCTCGTGGTCGCCCTCGGGGTCGATGCTGTAGAAGGCGCCGTAGCGGGCCGAGACCAGCGGCGTCAGCTCGCTCATCGTCAGCTTGGCCACCTCGAGCAGGTCGCGGTGACCCTGCATCAGCCGGGAGATGCGGGCCAGGTTGGACTTGAGCCAGTCCTGCTCCTGGTTGGCCTGCGTGGTCTCGCGGAGGTTGGCCACCATCGAGTTGATGTTGTCCTTGAGCTCCGCCAGCTCGCCCTTCGCCTCGACGGCGATCGAGCGGGTCAGGTCGCCGCGGGCCACCGCGCTGGTCACGGTGGCGATGGCGCGCACCTGGGTGGTGAGGTTTCCGGCCAGCTCGTTGACGCTCTCGGTGAGCCGCTTCCACGTGCCCTCGACGCCTTCGACCCGAGCCTGGCCGCCGAGCTGTCCTTCGGAGCCCACCTCTCGGGCGACTCGGGTCACCTCGGAGGCGAACGACGACAGCTGGTCCACCATGCGGTTGATGGTGGTCTTCAGCGCCAGGATCTCGCCCTGGGCGTCCACGTCGATCTTGCGGGTGAGGTCGCCGTTGGCCACGGCCGTGGTGACCTCGGCGATGTTACGCACCTGCGAGGTCAGGTTGTTGGCCATGAAGTTGACGTTGTCGGTGAGATCCTTCCAGACCCCGGACACGCCGGTCACCCGGGCCTGGCCGCCGAGCTGTCCTTGCGTGCCCACCTCGCGGGCCACTCGGGTGACCTCGTCGGCGAAGGAGGACAGCTGGTCAACCATGGTGTTCAGGGTGTCCTTGAGCTGCAGGATCTCGCCCTGCGCGTCAACGGTGATCTTCTTCGACAGGTCGCCCTGGGCCACCGCGGACGACACGGTCGCGATCTGGCGCACCTGTGAGGTCAGGTTGTTGGCCATGAAGTTGACGTTGTCGGTGAGGTCCTTCCAGACCCCGGACACGCCGCGCACCTGCGCCTGCCCGCCCAGCTGGCCCTCCGTGCCCACCTCGCGGGCCACCCGGGTCACCTCGGAGGCGAACGACGACAGCTGCTCGACCATCGTGTTCATGGTCGACTTGAGCTCGAGGATCTCGCCCTGGGCGTCCACGTCGATCTTGCGGGTGAGGTCGCCGTTGGCCACGGCCGTGGTCACCTGGGCGATGTTGCGCACCTGGTACGTCAGGTTGTTGGCCATCGAGTTGACGTTGTCCGTCAGGTCCTTCCAGACCCCGGACACGCCCTTCACCTCGGCCCGGCCGCCCAGCTTGCCCTCGGTGCCCACCTCGCGGGCGACTCGGGTGACCTCGTCGGCGAAGGAGGACAGCTGGTCCACCATCGTGTTGAGGGTGTCCTTGAGCTGCAGGATCTCGCCCTGCGCGTCAACGGTGATCTTCTTCGACAGGTTGCCCTGGGCCACCGCCGTCGCCACGGTCGCGATGCTCCGCACCTGTGAGGTCAGGTTGTTGGCCATGAAGTTGACGTTGTCGGTGAGGTCCTTCCAGACGCCCGACACGCCGGTCACCTGCGCCTGCCCGCCCAGCTGGCCCTCCGTGCCCACCTCGCGGGCCACCCTGGTGACCTCCTCGGCGAAGCCGGACAGCTGGTCCACCATCGTGTTGACGGTGTTCTTCAGCTCGAACATCTCGCCCACGGCGTCGACCGTCACCTTGCGGCTCAGGTCGCCCTTGGCCACGGCGGTGGTCACCACGGCGATGTCGCGCACCTGCGCGGCCACGCGGGAGGACATCGTGTTGACGGCCTCGGTGAGGTCGCGCCAGCTCCCCGACATGCCGCGCAGGTTGGCGCTGCCGCCCAGGCGCCCCTCCGTGCCGGCCTCGCGCGCCACCCTGGTCACCTCGGAGTTGAACAGGGCGAGCTGGTCGACCATGCCGTTGATGGCCTTGCCCAGGCGCCGCACCTCGCCTCTGGCCGTCCGGTCGAGGTCGATCCGGCGCGACAGGTCGCCCTTGGCGACGGCGTCGATCACGTCGGCCGCGCCGCTCACCGGGCTCACCAGGGCGTCGATCAGCTGGTTGACCGACTCGACGCCCTCCGCCCACGCGCCGACGCCGGGGCCGGGGCTCAGCCGCTCGCCGAACCGGCCCTCCTTGACGATCTCTTTGCGCACGCGGACCAGTTCGTTGGCGAGATGCTCCCGCCGGTCGGCCACCTCGTTGAGCAGCAGCCGGACCTCGCTCAGGATCCCAGGGGGCGCATGAGGAACACGACGCCGGAAATCGCCGTCACGCCAAGAGAACAGCGTCTCAAGGATGGGCACGAGATCCGACTCGGTATAGGTCCTCTCCTCCGCGGTTGGCATGGCCTTGGCCGTGGTCATGGGGCCTCCTTCACTCGCGGCGGGCTCCGGCGAGTGATTCAAGTCTGTCACGATGAGTAGCTCGTAGTCCTGCCCTTGGATTTACCCCAAGTCAGTAGGAAGTGTGGTAGGCACGTGGGGATGACTGCTTCTCCCCATGCGGTGCTGGCTGCGACGTTCGCGCCCGGCGAGACCGCTGTGACGGCTGCGATGAGGTTCACGCGCGAGGTGATGACCGCGTGGGCCACCGGCGGCGTGCTCCATACCGCCGAGCAGGTCGCGGGGGACCTGGCAGAGCAGGTGATTGATGAGCCGTTTGAGGTGATTTGGAAGCATTTTGGGGATGCTGTCCAGGTTGAGTTGAGGCAGCGGCACCTCTCCCAGGGTGATCCAAAAGCTCCTTCCTCGAACGTCGAAGAGTGGGGAGTCACCTTCACGGGCGATTCTCGTGTCCATTGGGCCAGACTCACGCTACCTGGCTCCGCGGACCGGTTGACCGCCGAATGGCTGGAGGAGAGCTCCCGAGGGCCGCACTGGCTGGGATTTCTGGCCGACGCCAGCGACCTGCTCGCGGGCACCCTCGACCCCGACATGGTCCCGGCGATCATCGCGCAGGTCGTGGTGCCCCGGCTGTCGAGCTGGTGCGCCGTCTACACAGCCGACAGCTCCGCCGGGCCGCTGCGGCTGGTCTATCTCTGGCACGCCGACGAGGCCAGGATAGACGGGCTGCGCGAGCAGCTCGACGAGATGGACATCGCCGCCGCGGACACCAGCGTGACCTCGGCCCTCCATCTGGCCGACGCGCAGGTGCTGGCCGTGCCGCTCATGGCACGCGGACGCGGCCTCGGCATGATGTGCCTGGGCCGGCCCGACCGCTTTCCCGACGAGGTCATCCAGTTCGCCGAGGACATCGGCAGGCGTGCCGCGCTGGCCATGGACAACGCCAGGCTCTACGCCCAGCAGGCCGCCGCCAACCGGGCGCTCCAGCGCAGCCTGCTGCCCCCCAACGAGCCCGAGGTCCCCGGGCTCGACTACGGCGTCATCTATGAGCCGGCCGGTGAGACCAACGAGGTCGGCGGCGACTTCTACGACCTGTTCAAGGCGGGCGACGACTCCTGGCGGTTCGCGATCGGCGACGTCTGCGGCACCGGCCCCGAGGCCGCCGCCGTGACCGGGCTGGCCCGCCACACGCTGCGGCTGCTGGCCCGCGAGGGGTACGGCGTCGCGGCGGTGCTCGGGCGGCTCAACCAGGCGATCCTGGAGGAGGGCGAGCGCGCCAGGTTCCTCACGCTGCTGCACGGCGACATCACCCCCATGAAGACCGGCCTCGAGGTGCGCCTGGTCTCGGCGGGGCACCCCGAGGCGCTGCGGCTCAGGCCGAACGGCAAGGTCGAGGCGGTCACCACGCCGCAGTCGTTGCTGGGGGTCTTCCACGAGGTCGTGTTCGAGGCCGACACCGTGCATCTGGACCATGGCGACGTGCTGCTGGCCGTCACCGACGGGGTGACGGAGCGGCGCTCGGGCGGACGGCTGCTCGACGACGACGGCGGCCTGGCCAAGCTGCTGGCCGAGTGCGCGGGGCTGTCGGCGCGAGCGGTCGCGGAGCGCATCCGCAGGGGCGCGGCCGACTTCGCCTCGGAGCCGAGCCAGGACGACCTGGCCATCCTGGTGCTGCGCGCCCGATAGCTCCCAGCTCAATTGACGCCTCCCTGTGACAGCGTGGGCGCATGCTGTCACCGGAATCGGCTGACGATCAAGCCAAGGAGTCAGCCAGCTTCTTACAGGGTGTCAAGTACGTGCTTTCTGGCGAAATCGAGCTGGAGCGTGAGCTGCGCGATCCGCTGGGCGACCACGAGCGAGCCACGGATGGCGTCGTAGGTGTAGACCTCGTGGTCGCGCCCGTGATCGGCGAGCTTGGCCACGTACTTCTCGATCTGGCGCAGCGGGCAGCGCGTGTCGTCCTCGCCCGCGAGGATCAGCAGCGGGCTCTTGACCTGGTCGGCGTAGGTGATGGGGGAGCTGCCCGCATACCGTGCGGGCTGCTCGTCGGGCGAGCCGCCGAGCAGCGCGCGGTGGTAGGCGCGCAGGCTCTCCGCCTCGTCCTCGTACGCGGTCTGGTGGCAGGCGATCGGCGCCGCCGCGATGCCGGCCGCCCACAGGTCCGGCTGCGTGCCGAGGCCGAGCAGCGTGAGATAGCCGCCCCACCCCGAGCCGGCCAGCACGATCCGGTGCTCGTCGGCGATGCCACGATCGACCACGCATCGGCGTACGGCGGCCACGTCGGCCAGCTCGATGTGCCCGACGTCGCCGTGCAGCGCGTCGCGCCAGGCGGAGCCATAGCCCGTCGAGCCCCGGTAGTTGACGCGCACCACCGCGAACCCCGCGTCCACCCAGGCGGCGACCTCGGGCGAGAACACGTCGCGGTCGTGCGCCGTCGGCCCGCCGTGCAGCAGGAAGACCGTGGGGTACGGGGCGCTGCCCACCTCGGGCTTGGAGATCAGCGCGTGAATGCGACCGCCCTCGCCGTCGACGTCGATGTCCTCGACCGGGACGCTCGGCGGAGCGGGCGGACCGCTGTGATTGACCACGACCTGGCCGTTGGTGGAGCGGATGATCGGCGGGCGCGAGGCGCTGGACCAGGAGTACTCGACGTGCCCGCCGGGCCGGGGGACCGCCTCGTCGATCACACCGTGCGGCGTCTCGAGGAGGGCCAGGCCGCCGCCCGCGAGGTCGTAGCGGTGCAGGTAGCTACGGGCGCGGTGGTCGCGCAGGATGAGCAGGCCGCGGCCGTCGTCGTACCACTCGGCGTCGAGGTCGCCGGAGTCCTTCAGCCAGATCTCGCGCTGCTCGCCGGTCACCGGGTCCCAGACCAGGGGCTCGTGGCGCTCGCGGCGCTCGTGCAGGGCGAGCAGGCGGCGGTCGCCGACGACCGGGGCGAACTTGAGGCCGGTGACGCCCTTGGTGGGGCCGTCGTAGAGCTCGCCCACCGTGTGGCCGTTCGGGCGGATGACGCGGAGTGCGGGGTGACGGAAGTCGCCGTACTCGCCATGATTGATCGCGATAAGGGAGCCGTCGAGGGTCATGTCGGCCACCCAGGCGGCCTCGCCGTGCTCGTACAGGAGCTTGGTCGGCTCGCCGTCGCGTACGAGGTAGACCTTGAACGTGCCCTCGCTGGCCATGGTGATCGCCGCGACGCCCGTCGTGGACAGGGCGATGCCGCCGGGCTGGCCCGGGGGCAGGTCGGGGGCCACCGGCTCGTTGGGGCCGCCGTTGAAGGGCTGACGCCACCACACGCCGAACTCGTCGCCCTCGGTGTCGGCGAACCAGTAGATCCACTGGCCGGTGGGGTCGACGGCCGCGTACGCGGTGCCCCTGGGCCGGTCGGTGACCTGGCGGGTGGCGCCGGTCACGCGGTCCCAGGCGTAGACCTCCCAGGTGCCGGTGGCGTTGGAGCGGTAGATGGAGCGGTTCGGGGCCAGGCGCGCCCAGGACGGCAGCGTCATGCGCGACGCCCGGAACCTGGCCTGCCAGCGTTCCTCCGCCTTCATCCGGTGCGCCCCCTCCCTTGGCTGCCCCACGCCTCCGGGCGAGGGATGTCGTCCAGTATTGCGCCTGTTCCGGAGAAATACTTAGGGAATGTGGGGGAATTTCGGACTAAATGCCCCATCAGTAACACCAGTCCCAGGCGTCCGTCAAGGAACGGCCCTTGATCGGGTCGCGGGCTCGAAGATAGACAGGTGAAACGACGCTTGCGTTCGCACTTTTTGCTGCCTTTTCGCGACATTATGGGAGATAAATCCCGTGATTCGCTGGTTCAGCTCATCCGGGTCGGTATGCCACGCGCTCGGGCCCATCCCGACCACCTGGGCGATGTCGTCATGTCCAAGCTCCATCTCGAACTCGATCGAGCGCCGCTCTGACTCGACGAAGCCCTCCAGGCTCCGCGCCAGCCTGCGCTCCTTCTCCTCGTCCACGGAGAGCAGGCACAGCTCCTCGACGAGCGGGCTCAGGTGCCGCCTGGCCGGGGTCACGACCACCGCGACGCCTCCGGGACGGAGGATCCTCCTGAATTCGGGCCCGTTCCTGGGCGCGAACACGTCGATCACCACATCGGCCACCCCGTCCCTGATGGGGAGCGGGCGCCACACGTCGGCCACGAACGCCCCTGCCCTGGGATGCACCCGCGCCGCCCGGCGTACAGCGTGCTTCGACACATCGAACGCCATCCCGATGCCATCGTCCACCGCGTTGAGCACGGCCGCCAGGTAGTGCCCGGTGCCCGTGCCCGCATCGACGATCAACGGCGCGGCCCATCCTTCCGCGCGACGCCGACCGCCGGTTATTTCCGGCTCGTACGCAAGACGTTGTGGCCCCGCGCCGTAACCGGCCTCCACTTCCGCCCCACGGTACGCCCTCAACTCCGCGCCGTCATTCGTTTCGGTGGAGTACTCACGTTTTGCTGGACCGTTCTCGCCGCGCGCGTACTTTCGCACGGTTTCTGCCACTGCGTCTTGCAGCGGTGCATAGTGACCCGCATCGAGAAATCGCGCCCTCGCGGTCACCATCTCGGGACTGTCGGCCGTTCCCGGGGGTTTGCTGCCTATGAGCAGGCTTACGTAGCCCTGCTTGGCGACGTCGTACGCATGTCCGTCGGCGCACCGCAGCGCATCGGCGTCGAGCCGCACGCCGGCACGGCAGACGGGGCAGACGAGGTATTCGACGATGTCGGCCAGCATGCCGCCCATTCTCGTCCACCGCCCAGGGACCCTTCCCGACGGGGCTCCACGCCGCCGCCGCGCGGGCCGTAAGGGAAGGAGAGGCACAGGAGTCAGGCGGCGGTGGCCTCGAGGAGGAAGGCGGCGTTGGAGGGGGTGGTGCGGAGCTTGCCGATGAGGACCTCGAGCCCTTGCTGCTTCTCCAGCCCCGTCAGCATCCGCCGCAGCCGCCACACCACCTGCCGCTCCTCCGTGTGCAACAGGATCTCCTCGCGCCGGGTCCCGGAGGCGTCCAGGTCCACGGCCGGGAACAGCCGGCGCTCGGCCAGCTCGCGGACGAGGTGCAGCTCCATGTTCCCCGTCCCCTTGAACTCCTCGTACAGGTTGTTGTCCATCCGCGACCCCGTGTCGATCAGCGCGGTGGCGAGGATGGTGAGGGAGCCGCCGCCCTCGACGTTGCGGGCGGCGCCGAAGAAGCGCTTGGGCGGGTACAGCGCCCCGGCGTCGATGCCGCCGGTGAGCACCCGGCCGCCGCCGGGCGCCAGGTTGTTGTACGCCCGCCCCAGCCGCGTCAGCGAGTCGAGCAGCAGCACGACGTCCTGGCCGGACTCCACGAGCCGCTTGGCCCGTTCGATGGCCAGCTCGGCGACGGCGGCGTGGTCGCGGTCGGGGTGGTCGAAGGTCGAGGAGAAGATCTCGCCGGAGATCGTGGCGCGCATCTCGGTGACCTCCTCGGGCCGCTCGCCCACGAGGACCACCATGAGGTGCACCTCGGGGTGGTTGCGGCTGATCCCGGCGGCCAGCGCCTGCAGGACCATGGTCTTGCCGGCCTTGGGCGGCGCGACGATGAGGCCGCGCTGTCCCTTGCCGATGGGCGCGAACAGGTCGACGACGCGCGTGCTGAGCGACTCGGTCTCGATGTGGAGCCGCTCGGTCGGATGTACGGGTGTCAGCTCGGCGAACCGCGGCCGATCGCGCCACTGCGTGGCGCCGTTGACCGACGTGATGCCGACGAGCTTGTTGCCGGCGAACGACGCGACGACGTGGTCGCCGGGCCGCAGGTCGAACTGCCGTACCTTGTCGGGCTGAAGGCGGACGTCGCCGGGGCCGGGCAGCTGGCCGGCCCGGATGAACGCGGACTTGTCGCGTAGGTCCAGGAGGCCCTCGACCTGGCGGACGGGTACGTCCGCACGCTGTTCAGGAATGTGTACAGACATGGTGAACCCCTTTGGGGGAGACGCGCCTGACCAGAGCAAGGCGCGGTGGCGAAAGAAGGAAGTCGGGCCCAGGGGGCCAAGACTCAGATGAAGAACCAGCGGAGCGGAAGCTCAACGCTTGGTGGCAAGATACCACACCATCTGGCCCAGTAAACGCCTAGCCCTCTTGGGCTATTCCCGGGCCGTTCTCGGAGTTTCTCCCACCGGCGCGGGACGGGGCGCGTGACAATGTTCTTCTCGGCACCGTACTGCGAGGAAAATTACCGCGCCCGGTGTACCGGAGGGCACAGAACCCCCATCGAAGCAGCGTCATCGTGTCAAGTGGCATGCAGGACCCCTGCAACTCGGTGAAGGTTCCATAGAACGAACAGAACTCCTTGGGGGAGCATCATGAAGACCGTCAACCGCTGCCCGCAGTGCCGCCACGAGCTCGACGAAGGCCCGATCATGTACAGGTGCGCGCACTGCTGCCGCGCCGTCTACGCCGCTGACCTGGAGAACGAGTTCGTTCCCGCGGAGCCGGTGGCCGCCTAATCTGGGCGAGTGCCACATACACCTATAACCGTCTCCGGCGTCGAGGTGACACCGCTCTGCGACGCCGTGGGCCCCATGGGAGCGGCGATCCGCCGCCCGCTCGCCGAGATGTTCCTCGGTTCGGAGCTTCAGGATGGGCCGTGGGACCTGCACTTCCACTGCTATCTGATCCGCGACGCGGCCGGTCGCCTGACCCTCGTCGACACGGGCATCGGTGGCGCGGACTCACCGGCCGCGAGCTGGGCGCCGGTCCCGGGAACGCTGGCCGGTGAGCTGGCCGCCGCGGGCGTCACGCCCGCCGAGATCGGCACGGTCGTCCTCACGCACCTCCACAGTGACCATGCCGGCGGCGTGGTCGTGGACGGCAGGCCGGCGTTCGAGAACGCGCGATACGTGCTCCAGCAGGCCGAGTTGGACGCCGCGGGCGGCCCGGTGTTCGACCGGCTGCTCACCCCGATCAAGGATCAGCTGCACGCCGTCGAGGGCGAGGCCGAGGTCTCGCCGGGCGTCCACGTGCACCTCGCGCCCGGCCACACCCCGGGCCACCAGATCGCCAGGGTCGGCGACGTGGCCATCACCGGAGACCTCGTGCTCCACCCCGTCCAGCTCGACGACCCGTCCATCCGGTACGTCTACGACGACGACCAGGAGACGGCCGCGCGCACCCGTGCGGAGGTGCTCGGCGCGTTGAGGGCCGAGCGGGCGATTCTCGCCACCGCTCATTTCGGCGAGCCGTTCCTACGTCTCTGAGCGACTTGCGGGCACGATGTGTAGCCATGAAGACACACATTGTGACCGGCGTCGCTCTTGGCGCCGTTCTGGTGTTCTCGCCGGCAGCGTCGGCGGCGCCCACGCCTGACCTCTCGGGCGCCGTCTACGCCGGATTCGGAAATCAGCTCACACGGTACGCCGACGGCGAGTGGAGCACGCTCGCCAAGGTCGGCGCCACACCGCAGTTCGCCGCGTCGCCCGACGGCACGAAGGCGGCCTGGGTGACCGAGAACGGCGACCTCCAGGTCATGGAGGGCGGCAAGGCCACCACGCTCGTGAACGGGCTCCAGGGCGGCGCGCCGTGCCTGACCCCGGTCTGGTCCGCCGACTCGAGCAGGGTGGCCTACCCGGCCCAGGGCGACGAGATCATGGTCGCCAAGGCGGACGGCAGCGCCGCCCCGGAGAAGGTGGGCACGTCCCCGGGCGTCTGCCACCTCGCCTGGTCGGCCGACGGCCGCTACCTCGCGGGCTACAACACCCAGGGCGACTCCCTCTACCGGCTCAACGTCAAGACCGGCAAGAGCCTTCCGGCCAAGGGGGTCAAGTACATCAACCACGTGCAGAGCCTGTCGCCCGACGGCAGCAAGGCGGTCGTCTCGATCCCGGAGAGCCCGGAGACGCTCGGCGACGGTACCTGGCCGGCCTCGTTCAAGCCGGTCGTGCTCGACATCAGGACGGGCAAGAAGGAGCGGCCGGCGGTCAAGGGCAAGCAGATCGGCGCCTTCTACCTGCCGGACGGCCGCCTCGTGGTGCGTACGGCCGGCACGCGCGGCCAGTCCGGGTCCGGAAGCCCCGCACACAACTCGCTGGTCGTGCTCGACAGCGCGGGGCAGCCGGTCGAGCGGATCGCCGAACCGGCCAAGGCCAGGAACCGGGCGCTGCTCCAGGTCCTGGCCTAGCGGCTAACGTCCGCTCATGGCCGGCTGTTCGGCCAGGAGCGCCGCGGGCAGGGCGATCATCGCGGTCAGGCCGCCGTACGGGGAGGACGCCAGAGTCACCTTGATGCCGTGCCTGGCCGCGAGCCTGCCCACCACGAACAGGCCGAGCCGGTCGCTCTGCGCCAGGTCGAACTCCGGCATCTTGGCCAGCCGCTCGTTGAGCTCGTCCAGCTCGACGCGCGGCAGGCCGAGGCCGCGGTCCTCGATCTCGATCATGACGCCGTGCGCGGTGGTCGCGCTGCGTACGTCCACCCTGGTCTTCGGCGGCGAGAAGAGCGTGGCGTTCTCGATCAGCTCGGCCGTCAGGTGGGCCACGTCCGTGACCACCGCGCCGAGCAGCGCGACCTGCGGCGGCTGGAGGATCTCGATCCGCTCGTACTCCTCCACCTCCGCCACGGCCGCGCGCAGCACGTCGAGGAGGGGCACCGGGTTGCGCCAGCCGCGTCCCGGAGTCTGGTCCGACAGGATGATGAGGCTCTCGGCGTGCCTGCGCATGCGGGTGGTCAGGTGGTCGAGCTTGAACAGGTCAGCCAGCTCCTCAGGCTGCTCCGTGGCCCGCTCCATGCTGTCGAGCTGGAGCAGCTGCCGGTGGAGCAGCGACTGGTTGCGCCTGGCCAGGTTCACGAAGACCTGGCTGACGCCGTGCCGGAGCCTGGCCTGGCTCACCGCGGCCTCGACCGCCGTGGACTGGACGTCGTTGAACGCCTGGACGATGTCGCCGATCTCGGAGGTGTTGGTCCTGACCTCGATCGGGGCCACCTCGTCGGCGGTGGGCGGGGCCGTGTTCGTGCGCAGCCGCTTGACCAGGCCGGTCAGGCGCACCTCGGCCAGCTCCGTGGCGGCGTCGCGGAGCCCGGCCAGCTCGCGCACCAGCCGCTTGCGGAAGCGCAGCGAGACCATGATCGAGGCGATGACGGCGATCAGGCCCACGCCGCCCGCAATGCCGACCTTGACGAGCATGCCGATGGCCGTCGGCGTCACCCGCCGCACGAGGCTCTGCACGGCCACGGCCTGGTTGCGCTCGACCGCCGCCCACAGGTTCTGGCCGTCGACCGGCCAGGTGGCGGCGGTGGCGGGCAGGCCGTTCGTGACCGCCTGGCCCCGGATGGCGTCCTCGGCCGCCTGGAACTCCTTGTAGACCGGCGAGGCCGCCAGCCGCTCGTACGGCCCGCGCAGGCCGGCGTCCAGGTGCGAGAGCGCCTGGGAGAACAGCAGCCGCCTGGTGGCCACCATGCCCGTGAACGCCTCGTGCTCCCGCTGCTCCACCCTGCCCTTGGCCAGCACGATGGAGACCATGGCGCGCTCCCTGGAGAGCACGTCCTTGGCCTCGCCCAGCATGGAGACGGCCCTGGCCTGCTTGTAGAGGGCCATGTCGGGCACCAGGACCATGGAGTCGTACATGCGGAAGGACGCGTCCACGATCTGGCTGTAGGCGTCGATCACGTCCAGCGGCGCGACGGTGGTGGCGTCCACGTCGCGGCGGACGCCCGCGAGGTGGTCGAGCTGGGTGTTGAGCGCGGCGAGCTGTGCGGTCATCTCGGGTGAGAGGTCGCGCAGGGTCTTGGAGAGCCCGCGGAACGTGGCCACGGCCTTGTCCGTGTCCTCGCGCTGCTTGGCCACCTTGTTCGCGCCCTGGCCGTTGACCAGGAAGTCCACGGACGCGAGCCGCTCCTCCTGGAGCTCGATGTTGACCCGCTCGGACGGGTCGGCCAGCTTGGTCGCCAGGTCGTTGATGGCCAGCAGGCGCATGCCGTCGCCGCCTGTCAGGCCCGCGGCGAACGCCCACAGGCCCACCAGGGAGACCAGAGGGACGAGGAGAAGGACAAGGAGTTTCACTGCGATGGGACGGCCACGCGTGGGGGGCATGCGACCTCCGGGTGCATGATGAGATCGCCTCGCAGATTACACCCCCTTTTGGAAGGATTTCTGTGCGTCTTCCGCGTTCTTTCTCCGGCTGGACCATGGCGGTCTTCGGCCTCATCTCCTTCGCACTCGGCCTGCTCGGGCTGATCTCGCCCGACACCATGCTGGCCATGCTGGGGTTCGAGGCGCTCGATGCGCGGGCCACCGGGGACTACACGCTGGTCTATATGGCCGCCTCGTCGATGGCGGCAGTGAATATGGGCGTTTATTACGTTTTCGCGGCATCCGCGAACTACACGCCGTTCTTCCGCTGGACGGTCCCGTTCAGGCTGGTGACGTTCACGGTCTTCACCACGCTGGTGCTGACGGGGGCGGCGCCGGGCAAGTTCATCGGCATCGGCCTCTGGGAGGGGCTCGGCGCGCTCATCACGGGGTTCGCGCTCTGGCGCGAGGGCAACCTGCTGCCCTCGCGCCAGGAATCACGGTCTCGTGTCCTGGGAGCCACGCGAGACTAGGCGGTCGCCGGGTTCGGGGCTGTGCTCCAGCCGCCGTTCCAGCTCTCGTTTCTCGTCCTCCAGCCGGGCCACCCGGTTGGAGGCCTCGGCCCTGGCTCCGCGTAGCGCACGGCGGCGCTTCGCGGACCTGCGCGAGCCCGAGCCGATCAGCCAGAGGCCCAGCAGCAGGACGGCCGCGGCGGCCGCACCCGCGAGGAACATCTCCACCTGATTGAGCTCGAAGGTGTATCCGAACAGGATGTACCTGGCGCTCTCCTCGGTCAGGACCAAGGCGAGGGCGCCGCCGGCGAGCAGGACCAGGATCAGTCCTAACAGGATCATCCAACTCACCCCTTGTCGTCAGAGCCCGCTCCCACTGCCCCGGGATCGCCGGTATATGCGCCATGATTGCGTTCATGCGGCCAGAACCCGGGCAAGTGCTCCACTTCTCCGAGGACCCGACGATCAAGCGGTTCGTCCCGCACGTGGCGCCGACGTCCAGCCGGAAGGAGCCGTACGTGTGGGCGGTCGATCATGACCGCTGCCCCGACTACTGGTTCCCGCGTGCCTGCCCGCGGGCCATGGCCTGGGTGGGGCCGCGCACCACCGAGCAGGACGCGGACCGGATCATCGGCGCGGGGTGCGGCGATCGGGTGCACGCCGTCGAGTACCGCTGGCTGCAGGCGCTCAGGGAGGCGCGGCTGTACGCGTACCGGCTGCCCTCGGAGCACTTCAAGCCCATCGGGGACCCGCCGCACGCCGTGGTGTCCACGGTCGCCGTCGAGCCGCTCGGCCCGCCCGAGCGGGTCGGCGACCTGTTCGAACTCCACGAGGAGGCGGGGATCCAGCTCAGGGTGCTGCCCAGCCTCTGGCCGTTCTGGGACGAGGTGATCGCCAGCACGCTGGAGTTCAGCGGGATCAGGCTGCGGAACGCCCGTCGATGAGCGCCAGCAGGGTCTCCAGCGGCATCGAGCCCGGCGCCCGCTTCTCCTTGGCGAACCCGTTGGCCTCGCGCCGCAGCACCTCGTTGACCGGGGTGGGCATGCCGAGCAGGCGGCCGAGCAGCACGATCTCGCCGTTGAGGTAGTCGGCCTCGATGGAGCCGCTGCTCCTCGCCAGGCTCTGCCACGACGAGCCGCCGCCGCGCGCGACGCCGTCGATGGGCCGCACGTCCGCCTTGCGGCCGCGCACCACGGCCTCCTCCTCGGGCGTCGAGTACGCGATCCCGGCCTTGTCCAGCACGGCCCTGGCCTCGGCCCTGGCGCGCTCGACCACCTTCTCCATGCCGGGGACGTGGCCGACGAGCGCCTCCACGGCGTTGCCCAGGTTGCCGAGCAGCTTGCCGTGCTTCCAGCGCATCACGTCGGGCCGGGCCAGGCCCACGAGGCCGCGCTTGCCCAGGTCGTCGGCGATCCGCCGGGCGAGCTCGTCCACACCCTGGGGATAGCGGCCGACGTGCAGGATGCCGGAGTACGGATGCGCGTGGGCGGCCACGACGCCGGGCTCCATGTGCTGCGCGGGCAGCCACACGCACATGCCGTAAACACGCTCGAAGCGCCGCAGGACGGTGCGCTCGTTGTCCACACCGTTCTGGGCGCACACCACCGGCAGATCGGACGGCCAGCCGTCGAGTGCGGCGATGGTGTCCTGCGACTTGGTGGCCACGATCAGCACGTCGTCGTCGCGCGCCGGCACGGGGCCGTCGGCGGCGGGGATGTCGAGGGTCTCGGATGACTCGGGGGTGATCAGACGCAGGCCGTCGCGCTTGATCGCCTCGTAATGGGCGCCTCGCGCGATGAGGAGGACATCGTGCCCGCCCTGGTGGAGACGGGCACCGATGGTTCCGCCGACTGCTCCTGCTCCGATCACTATGTAACGCATTGTCCAAGGATGTCACTTGGCGAGCGCAACTTGCGTCTGCCCCGTCACGGCAGACCCTCGCGCACGCTCGCGCATGATCGTCTTGAGCACGCGCCAGCCGTCACGCACCGCGTGCAGGTTGCTCGCGCCGTGGATGCGCGAACGCTCGTGGCTGGGGACCTCGCGGATGATGAGGCCGGCCTGGGCGGCGCGGACGTTCATCAGGGTCTCGATCTCGAAGCCGTCGCAGTCGAGCTCGAGGGCGTCGAGGTGGCACGCCCAGAAGGCGTTGTAGCCGTAGCAGAGGTCGGTGTAGCGGGTGCCGTAGAGGAGATTCGTCAGCCCGGTGAGGAACTTGTTGCCGAACGAGCGGATCGGGCTGATGTCGTCCGAGCCGCCACCAGGGGCGTACCTGGAGCCCTTGGCGAAGTCGGCGCCGTTCACGAGCGTGGTGACGAAGGAGTGGATCTCCCGGCCGTCGGTCGAGCCGTCGGCGTCGATCATGACGATGATGTCGCCCCGGGCGGCCTGGAAGCCCTCGATGAGGGCGTTGCCCTTGCCGCGCCGGGTCTGCACGACGACCCGGAGGTCGGGGCGCAGCCTGCGCGCGACGGCAACGGTGTCGTCGGTCGAGTTGCCGTCGACGAGGATGACCTCGTCGATCCAGTTGGGCAGCGTCGCGAAGACATGGGGGAGGTTCTCGGCCTCGTTCATCGCCGGGACGATGACACTGACGCTGGCGGCGAAAGGCTGCTTGTTCATGTGCTAAAGGTCACCCCGGACACATGCAAGTCGCTTGACGCTTCCTTGCATTGGTCTGTTAATTCAAGATCTCCGCTTCCGCGGCCCTCCTAATGATCTCGTCGACGGTCTCCTGAGGCGTTTGCCGGGTGGTGTCGAGCCATAGTCCGATGCGCGGTGTTTCTGTGCGCAGAACCGCATCTAGCTGGGCAATCGTCCATCTTCCGCTATATCCGATCTTTGCTCTGGATCTTTCTCGATGATCGATTTCATCCGCGTCCGGAGCCAGGACGATTACATGGAGGGGGCGAGTGTGAATAACTTTCGTAAACCGTTCCAAGTCCCCGCCGATAATGATGTCCTGGACTATTGGTGTGAATCCGGCATCGAAATACATGTCAGCCGTATTGGCCGCTATGCGGTAACGGAGATCGAGTTGGCGGACGGCCTCGTCGGTGGGTTCGGGGGTCATCTCGGCGCGGCCGCCGACGACCATGCGACGGAACGTGTCACCGCGCACGTGGGCGGAGCGCGGCAGCCGCTCGGCCAGGGCCTGCGCCACGGTGGACTTGCCGGCGGCCATGATGCCGGTGATCAGGACGGCGCCGTTCACGCGCCCACCAGGGCGCCGTTCACGCGCCCACCAGGGCGCCGTTCACGCGCCCACCAGCTTCCGCACCCGGTCGGCGCCCACGGCCAGCAGCAGCGTGGGGAGTCTCGGACCGGTGTCGCGGCCGACCAGGAGCTTGTAGAGGAGGGCGAAGAAGGCCCGCTGCGCCGCCTTCAGCTCGGGCGTCGCCTCGGCGTCCGCCGGCAGCCCGGCCTGGATCTTCGGTACGCCGTACACCAGCGCGGTCAGGCCGGCCGGCGACCAGTCGTCCAGGCCGTCGGCCAGCAGCCGCAGGGCCTCCCGCTCGCTCGGGCCGAGCGAGTCGAGCAGCTCCTCGTCGGGCTCGTCGCGCACGCGCGTGCGCTGGTCGGCGGGCACGTGGCCGTCGACCCAGCGCTGGGCCCTGTCGAGGCGGGGGCGAGCCTCGTCGAGCGTCCCGATCGCGTCGAGGTCGCGCAGGATGCGCAGGGTCTGGTCGGCATCGCCGGTCGTGATGTCCACCACGGAGGCCAGCGTGCGGTAGGGGACCGGGTGCGGCGTCGCAGGCAGCGGGCCCGCGGCCGTGCTCACGGCCCGGTTGTACGCGGCCAGCTCGGCGGGCTGGGCCCGGCCTTCCGCGACCTTGCGGCCCAGGGCGTCCCACTCGTCGTAGAGCCGCTGGATCTCCTGGTCGAAGGCGATCTTGAAGGACTGGGCCGGCTTGCGGCGGGCGTACAGCCAGCGCAGCACCGGCGCCTCCATGATCTCCAGGGCGTCGGCGGCGGTCGGCACGTCACCCTTGGAGCTGCTCATCTTGGCCATGCCGGTGATGCCGACGAACGCGTACATGGGGCCGATCGGCCGCTGCCCGCCGAACACCTCGCCCACGATCTCGCCGCCGACGATCCACGCCGACCCCGGGGAGTGATGGTCGACCCCGGACGGCTCGAAGGCCACGCCCTCGTACGCCCAGCGCATCGGCCAGTCGACCTTCCACACCAGCTTGCCGCGGTCGTGCTCGGCCAGCCGCACGGTCTCGCCGAAGCCGCACTCGCAGGTGTAGGCCAGCTCGGTGGTCACGTCGTCGTAGGCGGTGACCGTGGTCAGGTCGCGCTCGCACAGCTCGCAGTACGGCTTGTACGGGAAATAGTCCTCCACCTGCTTCGCCTGCTTCGTGCGGTAGCGCGACAGCACGGCGTCGATCCTGGCGCGCTCGCGCACGGCCAGCAGGATCTGCTCGCGGTAGGCGCCGTTCGTGTACTGCTCGGTCTGGCTGATGCCGTGGTATTCGACGCCCAGCTGCCGTAGTGCCTCGATCATGGGCGCCTTGAAGTGCTCGGCCCAGTTTCCGTACGCGCTGCCCGGAGGCGCGGGGACGGAGGTCAGCGGCTTGCCGATGTGCTCGGCCCAGGACGGGTCGACGCCCGCGGGCACCCTGCGGAAGCGGTCGTAGTCGTCCCAGGACAGCAGGTGCACGCACTCGACGCCGCGCCGCCGGATCTCGTCGGCGACCAGGTGAGGGGTCATCACCTCGCGCAGGTTGCCCAGATGGATCGGGCCCGACGGGCTCAGGCCCGAGGCGCACACGACCGGTTTGCCGGGCGCGCGACGCTCCGCCTCGGAGATGACCTCGTCCGCGAACCTGGAGACCCAGTCGGTCTCGCCACTCTCCACCATCGTGCCATTCTCGCGGCTCGCTCCTGCCCAAGCCAACGAGTTACCTTTCCTCGCGCTCCGTGGCCAGGCCCACCCAGGGTAACGGCGTCTCGCCGTTGACGGTTGGAGGTGCGGCGACGCGGCGCAGAGGGTGCGGCGCCCGGCCGCCGAGGGGCGGTGGGCGCCGCGGGTCAGCGTGGGAGCCCCCGTCAAAGGGTCGAGGCGTACGGGTCCCAGTCCGACGGGAGAGGCTCCGGTGAGGTGGTGGTGGACGTGATGGGCCGGAACTCGGAGCGCTCGCCCGACTCCGAGATGGCCGACATGAGCTCCAGCACGTGGAAGGCCAGATCGCCCGAGGCCCGGTGGGGCGTGCCCGACCGCAGGGATCTGGCCAGGTCGAGCACGCCGATGCCGCGCCCGGCCGTGGTGCCCGAGACCGGCCGCTCGTGCCAGTCCGTGTCGTGCAGCCCCCGCGCCAGCAGAGGCCCCTCGAACGTGTTGGGATCGGGCAACGAGAGGGCGCCCTCGGAGCCGATGATCTCGATGGTCCGGCGGTTGATCGGTGAGTCGAAGCTGAAGGTGGCCGCGGCGGTGGCCGCCCCCGGGAAGTCGAGCAACGCGTTGACATGCGTCGGGACGTCCACGGGGAAGACCTTGCCCTCCTTCGGCCCCGAGCCGACTACGCGGTGCAGGCGCGCCCTGCGCGTGCCGGCCGCCACCCGGGTGACGGGGCCGAGCAGGGACACCAGGGCGGTCAGGTAGTACGGGCCGAGGTCGAAGAGCGGACCGCCGCCCGGCTGGTAGAAGAACTCGGGGTTGGGATGCCAGGACTCGGGGCCGAGGCTCTGCGTGGCCGCCGTGACGGCCACCGGCTCGCCGATGAGGCCGGAGCGCAGGGCGTGCAGGGCCGACTGGAGCCCGGCTCCTAAGAAGGTGTCGGGTGCGCCGCCGACCCGCAGGCCCAGGTTGGCGGCCTCGGTCACGATCTTGGTGGCCTCGTCCACGTCCATGGCCATCGGCTTCTCGCCGTACACGTGCTTGCCGGCGCGCAGCGACTCCAGCGCGACGGCCGCGTGCGCGGACGGGACGGTGAGGTTGACGACGATCTCGACCTCGGGCACCGCCAGGACGGTGGCGAGGGCGCCCGACACGGGCACGCCGTGCTCGGCCGCGACCGCGGCGGCCCGCTCGGTGTCGATGTCCGCGACGCCGATCACGCGCACGTCGGGGAAGGCTGTGAGGTTGCGGAGGTACTGGCCACTGATGTTCCCGGCGCCGACCAGGGCGACGCCGACGGGGCCGTTGCTCAAGAGCCCTCCAAAGAGGTGAGGTAGGCGTGGCTGTCCGCGAGGGCGGCGAAGACGTCGGTCGCGCATTCGTCGAGCTCGACGATGCGCCAGGCGTCGGGGGCGGCGGCGAGGATCTCGGGCACGGGCATGACGCCCCTGCCCACCGCGGTGTGCGGCTCGCCCTTGACCACCGGCCCGTCCTTGACGTGCAGCGCCAGGATGCGCTCCGCCAGGCTGCCGAGCAGGGCGGGCACGTCGGCGCCGCCCACGGCCGCCCAGTACGTGTCGATCTCCAGGAACACCTCGGGGACGAGCAGGTCGGCCAGCGCCTCGATGGCGTGCCGGCCGTCGATCCGCGGCTCGATCTCCCACCAGTGGTTGTGGTACCCGATCCGCATCCCGCACCGCGCCGCCTGCTCGGCCAGCCCGTTCAGCAGGTCGGCCGTGCGCGAGAGCCCGTCGCGCGTGGTGAACTCCTCGTGCGCGATGCCGCCAGGAATGATCACCAGGTCGGTGCCGATCGTGGCGATGGCGTCGAAGACCTCGGCGGGCTCCTTGCTCAGCAGCGCGTACGCGTGCGTGCCCGACACGCTCAACCCCAGATCGTCGACCACCTCGCGGAAGCCCTTGGGATCGGTCGTGGGGTCGTAGGGCTCCACGGACCGGTAGCCGATCTCCGCGATCCGGCTCAGCACCGTGTCGCGGTCGGCCGCCAGCGCGTCCCTGACGGTGTAGAGCTGGACACTGATGGGTTTCGTCATCCGCGTACCCCCAGGAGGTGCTCGAGCGCGAGCTGGTTGAGCCGGGTGAAGTGGAAGCCGCGGGCGGCCGCCACCTCGGGGTCGAAGTCGTCCTTGGCCAGGTCGGCCCAGGTCTCGCCCGGCGCCAGCGTAGGCTGCGCCAGCTCGTCCACGCGGGAGGCGCGCAGGGCCTCCTGCACCTCGGGGTCGGCGCGGAAGGCCCGCGACTTCTCCTTGAGGATCAGGTACGTACGCATGTTCGCCGCGGCCGAGTCCCACACGTCCTGGGCGTCCTCGGTGCGCAGCGGCTTGTAGTCGAAGTGGCGCGGCCCGTCGTAGCCGCCGTTCTCCAGCAGGTCGACCAGGAAGAAGGCGCTCTTGAGGTCGCCGTGGCCGAAGATCAGGTCCTGGTCGTACTTCGGCCCGTGCTGGCCGTTGAGGTCGATGTGGAAGAGCTTGCCGTGCCAGAGCGCCTGGGCGATGCCGTGCACGAAGTTGAGCCCGGCCATCTGCTCGTGGCCGACCTCGGGGTTGAGGCCCACCATCTCGGGGTGCTCCAGGTCGTTGATCAGTGCCAGGGCGTGGCCGATCGTGGGCAGGAGGATGTCGCCGCGGGGCTCGTTGGGCTTGGGCTCAAGGGCGAAGCGGATGTCGTAGCCGCGCTCGCGTACGTACGAGCAGAGCAGGTCGAGGCCCTCCTTGTAGCGGTCGAGCGCGGCCTTGACGTCCTTGGCCGCGTCCGACTCGGCGCCCTCGCGACCGCCCCAGCACACGTACGTCTTGGCGCCCAGGGAGGCGGCCAGGTCGATGTTCCTGATCACCTTGCGCAGCGCGTACCGGCGGACGTCGCGGTCGTTGCTGGTGAACGCGCCGTCCTTGAACACCGGGTGCGTGAAGAGGTTCGTGGTCGCCATCGGCACCTTCATGCCGGTCTCGTCCAGGGCCTTCCTGAACGCCGCGATGGCCTTGTCCCTGTCGGGCTCGACGGCGAGCAGGTCGTCGTCGTGGAAGGTGACGCCGTACGCGCCGAGCTCGGAGAGCCGGTGGACGGTCTCCACCGGGTCGAGCGGCGCCCGGGAGGCGTCGCCGAACGGGTCGCGCGCCTGCCAGCCGACCGTCCAGAGGCCGAAGGTGAACTGGTCGGTCGGGGTCGGGATGAAATTGGCCATTCGAGTGCGCTCCTCGTGATTAGTCCATAATCTGTACATAATCCTGAGGAGGTGAGCATGGCGGCGTCAAGAGGGGTCCGGCATGATTCCATGCGTGCCCGTAACCTGGCCGTAGTACTCGGCGCCATTCACCGATCAGGACCTCACACCAGGGCGGCGCTCGCCGAGATGACGGGGCTCACCAAGACCACCGTGTCCAGCCTGGTCTCCGACCTCCTGGACGCCGGGGTGGTGACCGAGAGCGGGGCCGTGCGGGGCGGCGAGCGAGGGCGGCCGGGAGTGGCGGTGAGCCTGAGCGGGCACCGGGTGGCCACGCTGGGGCTGGAGATCAACATCGACTATCTGGCCGCGTGCGTCGTCGATCTGACTCGGGAGGTGCGGCTGCGCCGTACGCGCCGGGCCGACAACCGCAACTCGGACCCGGCGGACATCCTGGAGAGCCTGCGCGACCTCGTCAAGGAGACGACGGCCGAGGCGGAGCAGGCCGGGCTGCGGATCATCGGCGCGGCGCTCGCCGTGCCCGGCACGGTCGAGGGCGAGGTGCTGCGTAGCGCGCCACACCTCGGCTGGCGGGACGTACGCGTGCCGGACCTGGTCGACCTGCCGTTCGCGATCGACAACGAGGCGAACCTGGCGGCGCTCGGCGAGCTGTGGTTCGGCTCGCAGGCGGCGGACTTCCTCTACGTGTCCGGCGAGATCGGCATCGGTGCCGGGCTCGTGGTGGGCGGGACGGTGTTCAGGGGGACGTTCGGGCTGGCGGGCGAGCTGGGCCACGTCGTCGTCGTGCCCGACGGGCCGGCGTGCCGGTGCGGTGGCCGGGGCTGCCTGGAGGTGTATGCCGGGCAGGACGCCCTGCTCGGCGCGCTGGCCTCGGTCACCTCGCTGGTCGCGCGGCTGGAGTCGGGCGACCGGCCGGCGCTGGAGGCGTGCGAGCGGGCCGGGCACGCCCTCGGCGTGGCGCTCACCTCGGCCGTCCACCTCCTCGACCCCGGCCGGATCGTGCTGGGCGGAATCTACGCGCCGCTGTTCCCCTGGCTGGAAGGGCCGGTGTCGGAGGGGCTGGGGGCCCGTCTGGGGCAGATGCGCGGCAGGCCCCCCGCCCTCGTGGTGTCGGAGACCGGCCCGGACGCGGCCGTGCTGGGCGCGGCAGGCCTGATCATCCAGCAGGTCATCGCCGAGCCCGCCCAGGTGCTCGGCCTCTGACCCGTACGTCCTGCGATCCGACACGCGTCTCTAGCCGTCGGCGGCCGTCTCCAGGGCCAGGAGGTCGATCTTCTGCATGCCGAGCATGGCCTTCATGGCCCGCTGGGCCCTGGCCGGGTCAGGGTCGCTGAGCAGTTCCTGAAGCCGACGCGGGATGATCTGCCAGGACAGGCCGTACTTGTCCTTGAGCCAGCCGCACTGCGACTCCTCGCCGCCCTCGGTGAACCTCGCCCACAGCTCGTCCACCTCCTCCTGCGAGTCGCAGTCGACGTAGAGCGAGACGGCCTCGGTGAACGTGAACTGCGGGCCGCCGTTCAGCGCGATGAACCGCTGCCCGGCCAGCTCGAACGTCACGATCATGGCCGTCCCGGCGGGACCGGGCCCGGCGTCGCCGTAGCGGTGGACGTCCAGGACGCGCGAGTCCTTGAAGAGCGAGGTGTAGAAGGTCGCGGCCTCCTCGGCCTGGTTGTCGAACCAGAGGTACGTGGTGATCTTCTGCATGGTGGTTCCTCCCTACGAGTTCTCTCACCAACGCGTCGAACTCGCCCGGGCCGGATCGACAGACGAATCTCGAATTTTCTTGAGAACGTGGCTCGCTTACTCCAGCTCCGCGATGAAGGCCGTGAGCTGCCCGGCTTCGGGCACGCCGAGACCGGTGTACAGCTCCAGTGCCTGCTTGGCATGATCGCGGGCCGAGTCGAGGCGGCCGCGATCGCGGTGGATGCGCGCCAGGCCCTCGTGGGCGCGGGCCTCCTCGGGCCGGTTGCCCAGCTCGCGCGCGATGGCGAGGGCCTGGTCGTGGTACGCCGCGGCCTGTTCGGGATCGCCGGCGAGCCGGGCGGTCTCTCCCAGGCCGTTGAGCGGTGCGGCCTCGTCGCCGCGGTTGCCCAGCTCGCGATAGAGCTCCAGCGCCTGCCGGTGGTGGTCACCGGCCTGCTCGTGCTGCCCCTGGCGCTGGTGCACCTGGCCGAGGAGGTCCAGCGTCTGGGCCTCGCCGTTGCGGTTGCGGAACTCGCGATGCAGCCGCAGCGCCCGGCGGAGATGGTCGAGGGCCTCCGGGTACCGTCCCTGCCGCTCGTGGCCGATGCCGAGATTGCTCAGCGTGTAGGCCTCCCCGACCCGGTTGCCGATCTCGCGGCTCAGGTCGAGCGCCTGCGTCAGATGGCGCTCCGCCTCCTCGTACGAGTGCTGCCGCAGGCGTACGTTCCCCAGCGTGTTGTGCGCCCGCGACGCCCCGAGCCGGTCGCCGCTCTCGAGACACAGCTCCAGGGCCGGCCGGCAGGTCTCGTACGACTTCTCGTAGAGCCCCTGCCGCCAGTAGACCCATGCCAGGTCGAGCAGGGCCCGCGCCTCGGCCGCCGTGTCACCCTGGCGGCGCGCGGCGTCGAGCGCCTTCGTGTGCAAGGTGATCGCGTCGGCATGATGGGCGTGCCCGTCGAGATAGGGGTGCACGATGGTCGCCAGCTGACCGGCATGGAGTGGCCAGTCGCCGTCGGCCGCGCGGCTGCCCGCGGCGACCAGGTTGGCGCGCTCGGCGGCCAGCCACGCGCCCGCCTCGGCGGCGTCCAGCAACGGCACGGCCTGCGACCCCGTCTCCGGGATCACCGGCCTGCGGAGCCTGCCGAACGGATAGACCAGGGCCATCGCCGCGGCCGCGGTGCTCCGGTAATGGTCGAGTAGCCGGGTCAGGGCGTCATGCCGGGCGTCGTCGCTCTCCTCGGCCGCCGCGGTGGCGCGCGCGTGCTCGCGCAGCAGGTCGTGGAAGGTGTAGCGGCCGGGCTGGTGCTGGGCGAGGACGTGGGCGTCCAGCAGGTCCTCCAGCAGTGTCTCGGCGTCGTCGGCCGGCACATCGGCCAGCGCCGCGGCGGCGTGGGCGTCGATGTCGCGCCCCGGGTGCACGCCCAGCAGCCGGAACATGCGCTGCTGCGCGGCGTCCAGCTGCTCGTACGACAGCGTGAACGCGGCCGCCACCCCCCGGTCGGGCGTGGACAGCTCGGCCAGCCGCCTGCGCTTGTCACGCAGCCGGTCGGCCAGGTACGTGACGGTCCAGCGGGGGCGATGGTGCAACCTCGCGGCGGCGATCCGCACGGCCAGCGGCAGGAACCCGCAGAGCTGCAGCACGTCGAGCACCGCGTTCGGCTCGGCCTGCGCCCGCTCTCCCACGATCGAGGTGAACAGCGCCTCGCCGTCCCTGGCCGTCAGCACCTCCACCGACAGCGCGTGGGCGCCGTCGAGATCGATCAGCCGGCGGCGGCTGGTGACGAGGACGAGGCTGTCGGAGGCGCCCGGCAGCAGGGGGCGTACATGATCGGTGTCGGCGGCGTTGTCCAGCACGATCACGGCACGGCGCGCGGCGAGCTCGGCCCGCCACAGCGCGGACCGCGCGGTGTCCGAGGCCGGGATGCGTTCGGCCGGCACCCCGAGCTGGCGCAGCAGCGTCTCGAGCGCGGCGCCGGCTTCGACCGGCTCGTGCCCCGCCGTGTGCGCCTGCAGGTCGACGAAGAGCTGCCCGTCGGGGTAGCGCTCGGCGAGCCGATGCGCGGCGTGGATCGCCAGCGCCGTCTTGCCGATGCCGGCCATCCCGTCGATGGCCACGATCGTCATGCCGGAGCGGAGCCCGGCGATCCGCTCGAGTTCGGTGGCCCGGCCGGCGAAGTCGGGGATGTCGTACGGCAGGAAGTTCGCCGGCCGTTCGGGTTCGCGTACGGGCTCTTCCTGCGCCTGGACCTGCAGGCTCGGATCGTCACGGAGGATGGCCTGTTCGAGCGCCACGAAGGTGCGGCCCGGATCCAGCCCCTGCTGCTCGATCAGTGACTCGCGCAGCGAGCGGGCCACCGACAGCGCATCGGCCTGCCGCCCCGCGCGGTGCAGGGCGAGCATCAGCTGACCCGCCAGCCGCTCCCGCAGCGGATGCGCCGCCACGTGCGCGGACAGCTCGTCGATCAGCTCCTCGTGCCGGCCCAGCGACAGCTCGATGTCCGCCAGGCGCTCGACGGCCGCCAGGCGGCGCTGCTCCAGCCGGGCGCGGGCGCTCTCGACGTAGTCCGCGGTCACGTCCGCCAGCGGCTGCCCCCGCCACAGCCGCAACGCCTCACGTATCCGCCGGGCGGCGTCGGGGCCCTCGGCGGCCTTGGGGACGGCCGCCACCTGGCTGGTGAACTCCTCCAGATCGAGCCGCTCAGGCTCGATCACGTATCCGCCCGACCGGGTCGCGAGCTGCTGCGCCGCCCCCGCCTCGCGGAGCACCCGGCGGATCGCGGTGATGGCGGCCTGGATCTGCGAACGCGCCGTGTCCGGCGGCGTCAGACCCCACACCGCGTCGATCAGCTGGTCGGCGGTGAGGACGGCGCGGGCGTGCAGCAGCAGGTACGCCAGGACCGCCCGGTGACGTGGCGCCAGGCCGGTCAGCTCCTGGTCGGCATCCCTCACCTGCACGGGCCCCAGGACAGCGAACCGAACGCCCAACCCACCCTCCCGAACGGGACATATAGGCCGCCCATAGCGGACGTATCGCGAATGTATCAGCTCGGCTTCGCATGATGAATGCACAGGTCAACCAGCCGAGAAAGGAAACATCGATCATGGAAGCACGG
Organism: Nonomuraea helvata; assembly: GCF_039535785.1. Classification (NCBI taxonomy): domain Bacteria; kingdom Bacillati; phylum Actinomycetota; class Actinomycetes; order Streptosporangiales; family Streptosporangiaceae; genus Nonomuraea; species Nonomuraea helvata. The sequence continues at coordinate 1,427,519 of NZ_BAAAXV010000009.1, read as the reverse complement.
ATGAAGAACCCGGCGTACGTCCTCTCCGACAGCCTGAAGGGCATCCAGACGATCTACAAGGCCATCTACCAGGGCGGCGCGCCCCAGGAGCTGCTGGAGATCGTCGCCCTGCGCGCCAGCCAGATCAACGGGTGCAGCGCCTGCGTCCACGCGCACGTCCAGAACCTCAAGAAGTCCGGCGAGTCCGACGAGCGCGTGGGCAACGTCGCAGCCTGGCGGGAGGCGCCCTACTACAGCGATGTCGAGCGGGCCGCGCTGCAGCTCACCGAGGCCGTCACCCGGATCGCCGACCGGTCGGGGGACGCCGTGCCGGACGAGCTCTGGGACGAGGTCGCGGACCACTTCGACGAGCAGCAGCTCTCCGCGATCATCCTGACGATCTCCATGACCAACTTCTTCAACCGCATCAACGCCACGATCAAGGAGCCCGCCGGTCAGAACTGGGGCTGAGGCGTGCCGCGCTCATGCCGGACGGCGGTGTCGAGAGCCGGGTCGGCCGCGAGGATCCTCCCGTGGAGCTCCCGCACCGCCCGCCCCGGCTCCAGGCCCTGCTCGCCGATCAGCGTCGCCCGCAGCCCGGCGTAGGCGGACAGGGCCTCGGCCTGGCGTCCCGACCGGTACAGGGCGATCATGAGCAGCGCGTGCAGGGATTCGCGCATCGGATGCGCGGCGGTGAGCTCGCGCAGCGCGGGGATCACCGTCGCCTGCCGGCCGAGCTCGACATCGGCCTCCAGCACGGCCTCGACGGCCAGCAGCCGGGCCTCCTCCAGCCGGTCGGCGTGCGCCCGGACCATCGGGCCGCTCGGCACGTCGGCGAGCGCGGGCCCGCGCCACAGAGCCAGCGCCGCATCCAGCCGCCTGCGGGCCAGGGCCGGGTCACGGGTCCGCAGCGCCAGCTGGCCGTCGGCCAGCAGCCGCTCGAAGCGGGCGGCGTCCGTCTCGTGCCGGGTGCCGCGCAGTTCGTAGCAGCCGCCTCGCGTGAGCAGGTCCTCACCGAGGACATGGCGCAGCCGCCAGACGTATCCCTGCAGCGTCTTGCGGGCGAACTTGGGCTCGGAGCCCTGCCAGAGCTCCTCGATGATCCGGTCCGCCAGGACGGGGCGGCCGGAGTTGATCGCGAGGACGGCGAGGACGGCGCGGTGCTTGGGCGCCGGGATCGGGACCACGCCGCCGCCGTGGACGACCTGGAGCGGGCCGAGCAGATCGATCTGGGGTCTACGGGACGTCGGGAGCACGACCACCTCCTCAATCTGGACAGGCTGAATCCGCGTTAGCGGACCGCGCCAATCTCGATCTACACTGCCAGACCTGGCTTGCGTGGGGCTTGCGCGCTCAAGGGGGCGGCGTGGAATTCCGGATCCTCGGGGCTCTGGAGCTCTGGCAGGACGGTTCTCGGGTGCCGCTGACCGCGCCCAAACAACGGGCGCTGATGGCGATCCTGCTGATCAGAGCGGGGCGTACCGTTTCCGTCGAACGCCTGGTCGACGAGCTGTGGGGCACGGCGCCGCCGGCGAGCGTCGAGAGCACCCTGCACTCGCTGATCTCGCGGCTGCGGGGAAAGGGCGTCGCCGGGCTGGTCAGGGAGCCGGGCGGCTACCGGCTGGGACTCGAGGGCACCACGCTGGACGCCCAGGACTTCGAGCGGCTCGCCTCCCTGGCACGCAAGCTGGCGGAGGCCGGTCACCTTGAGCATGCCGTGCGGGGCTTCCAGGAGGCCCTCGGCCTGTGGCGGGCGGGGGCGCTGGCGGACATGCCGGAGTCGCCGCTGATCGCGGCGGAGCGGCTCCGGCTCGACGGGCTCCGGCTGGCCGTCTTCGAGGAGTACGCCGACACTCTGGGCAGACTCGGCCGGCACGCCCTGATCGCGGGGGAGGTCCGCGGGCTGCTGGCGGAACATCCGCTCCGCGAGTCCCTGTGGAGCAGGTTGATCAGTGCTCTGGACCGCTCGGGACAGCCCAGGGAGGCGCTGGCCGCGTACGACGAGGCGCGGCGGGTGCTCGCCGAGGAGCTCGGCCTGGATCCGGGACCGGAGCTGCGCCGCCTGCAGGCCGGCATCCTCCAGCGGGAGGAGGAACGCGGGAACACGCCCGTACCCCGGCAGCTTCCGCCCGACCTGGCCGGATTCGCCGGGCGCGGCGCCGCTCTCCGGGAGCTGACCGCGCTGGCGGAGACCCGCACGGATGTGGTGGCCGTCATCAGCGGCATGCCCGGCGTCGGCAAGTCGGCCTTCGCGGTGCATTGGGCCCACCGGATGGCCGAGTGCTTCCCCGACGGGCAGCTCTTCATCGACCTGCGTGGGCACCGGCCGGATGGGGCGATCACGTCGCGGGAGGCGCTGGACCGGTTCGTCCGCGCCCTGGGGCTGCCCCCTGACCAGGTGCCCACCGGGCAGGACGAGCTCGCCGCCGCCTATCGGCGGCTGCTCGCCGACCGGCGCGTGCTGGTGCTGCTGGACAACGCCGCCGACTCCGCCCAGGTGCAGCCGCTGCTACCGGGCACCGAGGGCTGTCTGGCGCTGGTCACCAGTCGCAGCCGGCTCTCCGGCCTGGCCCTCCACCACGCGACGCGTACCGTCGATCTCGACATCATGACCGCCGCCGAGGCGGCCGCCCTGCTGTCCGCCGTCATCGGCCCCCGCTGCGAGTCCGAATCCGGCGCCGTGGCCGAGCTCGCCCGCCAGTGCGGGCACCTGCCGCTGGCCCTGCGGATCGCCGCCGCCCACCTGGCCGATCACCCGCATCGCCGGATCGGCACGTACGTGGCCGATCTCACCGAACGCGGGAGGCTCGGCGCGCTGCATCTCGGCGACGCCCCGTCCGCCGCCGTCAGCGCCACCTTCGACCTGTCCTACCGGGCGCTGGCCGAGGCCGACCGGATCGCCTTCCGCCGCCTCGGCCTGATCCCCGGCGGCGGCGGCTTCACGGCCAGGGCGCTGGCCGCGATGCTCGACGTCTCCGCCGCCGAGGCCCGTGCCCGCCTGGACGCGCTGCGGGCGGGCAGCCTGATCCACACCCGTGGCAGCCAGTCGTACGAGGAGCGCCACCACCTGCACGATCTCCTCTTCGACTACGCCCGCCACCGGGCCGAGACCGAGGACGACGGGGCGGTCCGCGAGCAGGCCGTACGCCGGCTGCTGGAGTGGTACCGCACCATCGACGACCCGCTCGTGCTGCAGGACGAGTACGAGAACGTGCTGGCCGCCACCCGTCACGCCGCCGCGCACGACCTGGACGCGGCCTGGCGGCTGCCCGCGGCCCTGGCACCGCTGCTGCGGCTACGCCACTGCCTGGACGGCACCGCGGAGCTGCACGCCCTGGCGGCGGGCGCCGCCGAGCGGGCCGGCGAGCACCTGCAGGCCGCCGTGGCCCACAACAACCTCGGCGCGACCCTGGCGTACCTGGGCCGCTACCCCGAGGCCCTGACCGAGCACCGCAGCGCACTGGAGATCTACCGGCGCCTGGCGGACCCGGTCGGGACGGGCACCGCGCTGCGCAGCATCGGCACGGTCTCCTGGCTGCTCGGCCGGTATGACGCGGCCCTCACCGAGCTGCGCGAGGCACGGCACATCCTCGAGGACGCGGGCGAGGACGCCGCCGTGGGGCAGACGCTGAACCTGCTCGGCATCGTGCTGCGGTACCTGGGCCGGACGGACGAGGCCGTCGCCCACTACGAACGCGCGCTGGCCATCCACCGGCGCACGAACGACGCCCACGGCGAAGCCAACACGCTCAACAACCTGGGCGTGGTGCTGGACATCCGCGGCCGCCACGCCGAGGCGCTGGAGCATTACCACCGGGCGCTCGAGCTGCGCCGGTCCACGGGCAGCCGCAAGGGCGAAGCGCGCGCGCTGAACAACATCGGCCTGACCGAGATCAAGCTCGGCCGGCACGAATCCGCGCTCGGGCACCTCCTGAGCGCGCTGGCCATCCATCGCGAGACCGGCGACGCGAGGGGCGAGGGCCAGGTGGTCAACGACCTTGCCGGTCTCTATCACCTTCTCGGACGGGAGCAGGACGCGCTCGCGCACTACGCCATGGCGCTGCGCATCCGATCCGGCATCGGCGACCGCAGGGGCCTCGCCGACACTCACAAGGAGCTCGGCGAGGCCTACAACGACCTGGGCGACGGCGCCGCCGCCGCCCACCACCTGGCCGCCGCGGAACAGATCTTCAAGGAACTGGGGGTGACCGGGTAGCCGAGGGCCTCAGGAACCCACGGGCACGATGAGCCCGGCAGAGAGCAGGTCGGCCACCCCCGGGACCAGGCGGTCCTCGGTGCCGGGTCCCGCCGCCTGGGAGTACCGGTCACGCAGCGACGACAGGTCCCCGCCGTCGCACAGCGCGTAGATCAGCCAGGCGTGGTCGTTCAGCCAGCGGAAGCTCGGCGGGGCCGGAGAGAACGCCACCAGCTGCCCCTGTTCGGGGATCGGGCACACCTGCACCGGCTCCGCCCGGCGGTAACCTCGCGCTCCCAACGCCACTTCCGGGGCCGGTCGCCCGGCCGCTACGGGCGCCTGGCCGGGCACGATTCCGGGAGCGATGGGGGCCACGTTGCCGATCAGCCAGTCGACGAACTGCCTGCCGGTAGGGGTCAGCAGGTGGCCGTACACCTGGGAGGCCTGCTGGGCGAGATAGGTGGCCCGTTCCAGGCTGGTGGTGTATCCGCCGTTCTCGCCCGCCTGGCTGCCGGGGGTGGCCAGGTCGACGAACTCGGCCGCGGGCTCGCCGTACCGGGCCCGCAGATCGGAGGATGCCTGGGAGGCAGCCGCGTGGAACAGCAGCAGGTGGACGTAGACGTGCATGGCGAACAGCACCCGCGTCAGCGTCCACGGTTCCACACGCCACGGGATCGGGATCAGCTCGCCGGTCTCGGCGGCCAGGGAGCCGGTCCGCAGCACGTCGAACAGCTTCAGGTGCAGCCCCTCGTGGAAGAGCGTCTCAGCGGCGGTCCAGGGATCGGACAGCCGTTCAGGGGCCAGGAAGAGGGCCGAAGGCAGCGGGTCGCCGCCGGAGACGGAGTTGAGGGTTCCGTCGGCCAGTTCGTCCCGGATGAACCCGGCCAGGGAGACATGCGGCAGCACTCCGGCGCCCGAGTGGGGCAGCAGTTCGGCGAGGAGTTCGGCGGCGTGGCTCAGCGCGGTGATCAGGCCGGCATCGGGACGCACCCGGGTGCCGGAGCCGTCCTTGGACAGCGTCCCCGCCAGCAGCTCCTCCAGCCGGGCGCTCAGTGCCAGGTCCGGTCCGGAGTCCGTTTCGAGATCCGTCCAGACCCATGAGACGGCGCGATCCGGCCACGGACGCACCCTCGGACGGGAAAGACGTTCACAGGGCCCGACACCGTCGAGCGTGTCCGCCACGCCCCGCTCCAGATGAGCGACCAGATCGGCGGCTTCACCGGTCTGGAGCTCCAGCGCGGTCATGTCGTTCTCGAACGCGTTGCGCAGGACCGGGTCGTACATCAGCGGGCGGAGGTCGGCGTCACCCGCCAGGGACAGCCGCGTCAGCCTGTCGGCGGCGCGGGGGTGGTACCGGGCCAGCACCTGAAGGCCCAGCCGGTAGCGGGCCAGGTTCCTGGCCTCGATCGCCTCGGCGGAGCCGAACCGGCGGTCCGAGCCGAGTGCCAGATCGATGTCGGATGTCAGTGCGACACCTGGTTCGGGAGCCAATGACGTCACCTCGATTTCACCGGTGTGGACCGGCGACGGGGACGTCCCGCCGCCGGTCATTTCGTTCTCTCCGCTACTTGGAGCTGGGAGAGGAGAACCTCGGCCGCCACGCGCGCTCGTGCGGGGCGTCGGTCGTCACGCTCGGCGTGGCGTCTCCCCTCAGCGGGAACTTCGGCAGTTCGACGGTCTGAGTCGGCATGCGTCTTCCTCCGTTCGCCATGGATCACTTGGCAGGTCGAATCTAGGAAGCCCGGGTGTGGTCCCGGTGTGGTGGCGATCTCTTCTAGGCTGGAAGAGAGGGCACCCACCCGTTCGCGCTCTTGGGGGTGAGCCCGATGAGGCTGCACGACCTGTGTTCCGCGGCCACCGCGACGGCCGCGATGACGACCGCGCTGGTCGCCGGCGCACCGGCGGCCGAGTGGCGGCAATGCACCCCTCCGCCGCTGCCGGGCAAGGTGGTGGACGTGACGCTGACCGACTCGGCCTCGGGGCCGATGCGCGTGACGGCGACCCCGGCCGGGGTCCCGGCGGGCACCGTGTCGTTCCGGGCGGCCAACACGGGCACAGTGGCGCACGAACTGGTCGTGTTGCCACTCCCGAAGGGCCAGGCCGTCGGGAAGCGGCCGATAGGATCCGACGCCCGCGTGAGTGAGACGGGCAGCCTCGGCGAGGCGTCGAGCAACTGCGGACAAGGCGAGGGCGAGGGCATCGCGCCCGGCTCCATGGGCTGGGTGACGCTGAAGCTGTACCCCGGACAGTACGAGCTGGTGTGCAACTTCCCCGGACATTACGCCTCGGGTATGCACGCGGAGTTCGACGTCACCAAGTGATGCTCCGCGTGTTAGGTTCCGTCCCGGACGTTCCGCTTCCGGATTGCGGGGATGTGGTGAAGCCCGACGCGAGCCCCACGGCACGGGCCCTGCTGGCCCTCGAACTGGTCCAAGGCAGTCCGGGCATCACCGCGGACCGGCTCGCCGGCAAGCTCGGCGTCTCCGAGCGGGCCGCCCGCCGGTATGTCGCGATCCTCCGCGAGGCCGGCATCCCGATCGAGTCCCTGCGCGGACCCTACGGCGGCTACCGCATCGGCCGCGGCCTGCGGCTCCCGCCCTTGATGTTCAGCGCCGCCGAGGCACTCGGCCTGGTCATGGCCGTGCTCGACGGCCATCACGACGCCGGCGACGCCGCCGACCCGGTCGGCAGCGCGCTCGGCAAGATCGTGCGGGCGCTCCCCGAGCCGGTGGCCGCCCAGGTCCAGGCCGTACGCCGGACCACGGCGCCGGCCCCCGACCGCGCCGCCGCCCGGCCGGACCCGGACACCGCGACCGCCCTCGTGCAGGCCTGCTCCAACCGCCGCCGGGTACGCCTCCGCTACCGCGCCGAGGCCGGGCCGGAGCGGGTCATCGAGGCCGACCCGTGGGCCGTCGTCGTACGCCACGGCCGGTGGTATCTGCTGTGCCGGTCCCACACCGCGGGCGCCCGCCGGGCGTACCGGATCGACCGGGTACGCGGGGTCGAGGTCCTCGACGACACCTTCACCCCGCCCACCGGCCTCGACCCGGTCGCCACGCTCGAGGAGCATCTCGCCGTCGGATGGGAGTACGACGTCGAGGTCGTCATCGACGCCCCTGCCGAGACCGTGGGCCGCTGCCTTTCCCGCGCACTCGGACGGCTCGAGCCGCTCGACGCCGGGACGTCCCGCCTGGTCGGCAGCACCAGCAATCCGATGTGGTACGCCGAACAACTCGCCGCGGTCCCGGCGCCGTACCGGATCGTGCGGTGTCCCGAGCTCCAGCAGGCCGCCCGCGTCCTCGGGCGGCGGCTGCTGGCGGCGGCCGGGAGCGACGACGACGCGACCGTCACCTGAAGCCGCGGAACAGCATGGTCACTGGCACTTTCCCTCAAGCCAGGCGTTGAACTGCGGCGTGTAGTCGGTGGCCACCCGCTTGGCGCCGCTCGCGAGCGCGCCCTTCCACGCGTTCTCGTTCAGCGTCCACGAGGGGGGCGGCTCCTCCCACTTGGTGACCTCGGGCCAGATGGGCCCGCCGCTCAGCACCTGGGTCATGCCGGCGTCGGTCACCCGCTTCTTGAGCTCGGCGGCGAGCGCGCTGTCGTGGGAGTACAGGATGATCTCCTGCGACCGGTAGTTCTCCTTGACGGGGTCGAGCACCTCGGCCCAGCCCCGCGTCTTGATGGAGGCGGTGGAGCTGAGCAGCGACTGCCGGGCCTCCGGCTTGATCTCGACCAGCCCGACCATGCCGGCGGTCTTCATCGCGGACAGCCACTCACGGAAGGTGTGGACGGTCTCGCCCTGGAACGGGCCGCGGGTGATGGTCCGGCCCTGGAGCGCGGTGTCGCCCGCTGCCCACCAGATCTCGGTGATGTTCTTCTTGGTGCCCGTCAGCCCCCACGTGGAGGTGTTGTGCCACATGACGGCCTTGGTGCCGTCCTTGGTGAGCTGAAGGTCGGCCTCGACGCCTGACGCACCCCATGACTTGTATTTCTGGATGGCCGTGGGATTGTTCGGCTGGCGTACCTGATCCCTCTCCCAGGCATTGGCGCCGGTGGGGTAGCCGCCGTGCCCGAAGATCTGCGGGCACGCGGGGAGGGCGACGGCGGACGGAGCGGTGAGTAACGAGGCCAGCAACAACGCGGCGAGGGGGACTGCCAAGACTCGCACCTTTCGATCTTGTGGTGCCCCGCACTCTGCCACATCCGGCGGCGGTCAGTGGCCGTGCTCCGCCGGCTCGGCCGCGTTGAACGCGCGCCGGTATGCCGAGGGCGATGTGCGCATGGCCTTCACGAAATGGGATCGGTAGGTGATCGGGCTCCTGAAGCCCACGGTGCGGGCGATCTCCTCCACCGGTGCCGCGGTCTTCTCCAGCAGCGGCAGGCTGGCCTGGACCCGCTGGGCGATCAGCCACCGGGTAGGGCTGGTCCCGGTGCACCGGGCGAAGTGGCGCAGGTACGTACGGGTGGACATGTGCGCACGGCGTGCCAGGGTCTCGATGCTGATCTCCTGCCGCAGGTTGGCCAGGGCCCACGTCATGGTCCGGGAGATCTGGTCGTCGTCGAGGTCGTGGGGCACCGGCGCCTCGATGAACTGCGCCTGTCCGCCGTCGCGGTGCGGCGGGATGACGAGCCGCCTGGCCACCGTGTTGGCCACGCTCGGCCCGTGGTCGCGACGTACGAGGTGGAGGCAGAGGTCCAGCCCCGCCGCGCTGCCGGCGCTGGTGAGCACGTCGCCGTCGTCGATGTAGAGCACGTCGGGGTTCACGCGTACGAGCGGGAATCGGCGGCGTAGCAGGTCGGCGTACTGCCAGTGGGTGGTCGCCGGGCGGTGGTCCAGCAGCCCGGCGGCGGCCAGCGCGAACGCGCCCGAGCAGATGGAGACGACGCGGGCGCCTCGGTCGTGGGCCAGCCGCAGGGCGGCGACCAGCTCGGGGGAGCACGTGCCCCGCACGTCGGGGACGCCGGGCACGATCACCGTCTGCGCCGAGGCGAAGACCTCCAGGTCGTACGGGGTGTCCACGGTCGCGCCGCCGACGATGCGCAGCGGACCGGGGCGCTCGGCGCACACCTTCAGGTCGTACCAGGGCACGTCCAGCTCCGGTCTCGGCAGACCGAAGACCTCGGTGACGATGCCGGTCTCGAAGGGCGACATGCCCTCGTACGCGAGCACCGCGACCGTCCGGCCGCTGTTCGCGACGGTGTGCATGGCGGGATCCTATCGATAGGCGTCATCCATGCCACTGTCGCGCGACGGGTTCGCGCCGCGACCATGGGCGTCATGTCAGCTGTTCTCTTCACCGCTCCCGCGCGGCCCGACGAGGCCGTCGCACACTTCGCCGCACGTCTGGCCTTCGAGACCGACGTGTCCGACGTACACGCCGACCTGGAGTCGGGCGTGCCGGGACTGATCGTGGTCGACTCCCGCAGCGTCGAGTCCTGGGAACAGGGCCACCTGCCCGGCGCCGTCCACCTGCCGACCGCGCAGATCGCCGAGCGGGCGCACCTCGTCGTCCCGCGTGACGCGGTCGTCGTCACCTACTGCTGGGGGCCGGGCTGCAACGGCGCGACGAGGGCCGCGCTGGCCTTCGCGCGGCTGGGATACCAGGTCAAGGAGATGATCGGCGGTTATGAGTACTGGGTACGTGAGGGCTTCGCGGTGCAGACCGCGGCCGGGCGCCTCGTGCGGGCGGCCGACCCGCTGACCGCCCCGGTCTCGGGAGCGGCCTGCGGCTGCTGACGCCGGATCTTCAGGGCTGACGGCGTAGTGGAGAGAGCAGGATCGGGATCCAGCTCACGGACATGATGAGGGCCCCCAGCCACAGCGCGGAGCGCACTCCCCAGAGCTCGCCGAGCCCGCCTGCCAGCAGTCCGCCCACGCCGACCGCGCCCATCAGGAGAAGCCGCATCGTGGCCGTCATCCGGCCGAGCATGGTGTCAGGCGTGACCCGCTGCCGCAGGCTGACCAGGAGCACGTTGTTGACGCCCGTACGGAAGGTCATCACGAACCACGCCGCCGCGGCCACCCAGATCCATGGCCCCCGATCCAGGAACGGGATCAGGAGCGCGGCGGGAGCGGCGGCCAGCCCGGTCCACCCATGCTCCGGCGGGCAGCCCGAGCAGCAGCACCGTGAGCGTGCCGAGCGCCGACAGCAGCCCGACCTCTCCCGCCCCTGCTCCCAGGGTGGTCACGGCAAGCAGGGGCAGCGCGACGTAGCTGATCTGGCTGCCGAACTGGCTGACCGCACCGGCCACGAAGAGGTTGCGGAATCCACGAGACCGCAGCAGCGGCTCTTCCATCACAGTTGCTGACATGTCCACCACAGTGCTGAGGTGGGGTCCAAAGCTCTATCGATTAAGTGAGACGCGAATCAAATGACCCTGGACCTGGCGTTCACGGCCCACGACATCGCCAACATCCGGTTCGCCATCTCGCCTTTCGGTGAGGTGGTGTCCAGCGTCCGGGTGGTGAAGGACCCGTCGGCGCACCCGCTCCTGCGCCCCTGGGCCGAGCAGGTACGCCGACGTCTCCGGGACGTCGACTGGCGCCTGCTGTCCGACCTCGTACCGGTGCCGACGATCAAGATCGCGGGCTTCACCTGCACCCCGCCGTCGACGTCCATGCCGGATCTGGAGCTGGAACTCGCCACCATGCGGGGCGCGGCCGCCCGGGTCCGCTCGGACCTGGACGAGATCCCCGGTCCACGCACGAAGCGGGTCCAGGCGCTCCACGACGACCCGGAGAAGGGGCTCGAACGGCTCGCGGTGGAGGTCGAGAGCTACTGGCAGGCCGTGATGGCGCCGTTCTGGCCGAGGATCAGGTCACTGCTGGAGGGGGAGATCCTCTACCGGGCCAAGCTGCTCGCCGAGGGCGGTGCCCAGCGCATGCTGGCGGACCTCGACGACGCCATCACCTGGGAGGACGGCCTCCTGCGCGTCCGGCACCGCCACGCTTCGGGGGCCCGCCCGCTGCGCGGTCTCGGGCTGCTGCTGGTGCCGTGCGTGTTCGTCTCGCCTCGGGTCGCCTCCGTCACCACGCCGCCGTACCAGCCCACCGTCCGCTACGCGCCGCGCGGCATCGCCACGCTCTGGGAGCGCCGCGAGCTGGAGCCGCCTGAGGCGCTGGCCGCCGTGCTCGGCAGGACCCGCGCCCGGCTGCTGGCCGAGCTCGACCGCCCCGCCTCGACCCGCGAGCTGGCCCACCGCGCCGGGCTCTCCGAGCCCGGCGTCAACCAGCACCTCACCGCGCTGCGCCGGGCAGGGCTGTGCTCGGCACACCGTACGGGGCGATACGTCCTGTACGCCCGCACGGCCATCGCCGAGGCCCTCCTGGAGAGCCACCTCCCTGGTGCCCACGGTTGATCGAAAGTGTCGGCGGGGCTGGTTACTGTCCCCGCCATGGATCACTGGAGCGGGACCAGGAAACTGATCGAGGCGCGGCAGGCCGATCGACTCGCCGAGGAGCTCAAGGCGCTGGACGACGAGGGCCGCAAAGAGATCGCGGCCCGATTACCGGCACTGCTGAAGGAGCTGCGCGGCCGGTTCGACCAGTGGGACGACGGCCTGGTGGACTACGCGCCCGTGCTGCGGGTGGCCGGCGCGGCCACGTTCGGCGGGGCGGCGGCCGTGGCGTCCTGGCTGTACCGGCGTGATTTCGCCCCGCGGTGGGCCGGCCCCGACAACGACGTGGACCTCGTCCTGGCGGTGCTCTCCGGTCGGCCCGCCGCCTGGCGCGCCGACCTGGCCGAGCGGCTGGTGCTGCGCATGCGCACCGCCGACGACCGTGGCATGGACCTCGCCCTGGCGCTGCTCCGCGAGACCGGCATCGAGCCGCCACCGCACGACCCGCTCGTGGCCGGCTGGTTGAGCCGGCCGCCCTCGGGCCTCGGCGACGACCCACTGCTCGACCACCTGCTGCCGCGCCTGTTCGAGGCGGAGGGCGCGGGCCGGGTGCTCCAGTGGGAGAGGGAGCCGCACGCGGGCTGGCTGGGGGCGCTGCTGCGGCTGGCGCGGGAGGGCCGGGTGCGGCGGCAGGCGTTGATCGAAGGTTGCCTGCGGCGCTTCGTCCGTGGTGGCTCGGCCATCGACCTGCGCTTCTTCGTACGCCTGCACGAGGCGCTGGAGGTCTCGCCCGCCGAGGCGGCCCCCCACGCTCGCGACTACCTGTGCCTGCTCCCTTCGTCTCCAGGCCCGGTCGCCGAAGTGGCCATGAAATGCCTGCGCGCCTGCGACGACCTGGCCGCCGACGACCTCGCTGAGGCGTGGGACGCGCTGCTGTTCCGGCCCGAACGCAAGTTCGTGCGCGCCGGGCTGTCGTGGCTCGACCGTTCCGTACGGCACAGGCCCGCCTTGGCCGGCGCCGTCGCCGCGCCGCTGGCCCGCGCGTTCGCCGCCGACTCCACCGAGCTTCAGGAGAAGGCCGTCGAGCTGGCCCTGGCTCACGCGGGCGGCATGAGCGAGGAGGGGCGCGCCACCGTACGGGAGGCGATCGAGCTGCTCCCTCCCCATCTCGGCCGGCGCGCCGTCAAGGTCTTCTCGGGCGGCACGGTGGCTGAGGCCGGGCTCGTTTTCGTACCGCCGCCACTGCCGGCCGCCCCCGAACGCGTCCACGACCTCGCGCCCCCGATCGAGTCCGCCGAGGAGATCGCCCGGCTCATGGGCCAGTGGGCGCGCTCCTGGGACGAGTCGGAACGGCTGCTCGCCGGATTCGTCGCACTCGTCAGTCGAGAGCGGAAGGGCGCGGCGGCTGCGCTGCGGCCGTCGCTGCCCGACAGGGACCGGTTCTCCTGGGAATACCGCCAGGACTCCTGGGATCAGGCCGATCACTGGCTCCAGGGCGCCGTCCGCTCCCTGACCGGCACCGCACCCACCCAGCAGGCCTGGCGACGCCTCATGCCGCGGGGTGGCCTGGCCGCTCCGCACCGGCTCCTGCTGCACCGTACGGCCGAGATCCTGCGGGCGGTCGAAGAGGGCACCCTCCCGCCGCTGCTGCTGGCCACCCCCACGCACAGCACGGGGCACGTGGCGGCGGCCGAGCTGGTCAGGCGGCTGGAGGTGATCGAGGCGGCCGGCACCAAGCCGCTGGCCGCCGACTTCCAGCAGGCGCTGCTGCGCCTGCCGCGCATCTGGGACCCCGAGGCGGCGGAGCGGGCGGGGCGGCTGACGTCCGCCGCGGGCAGGATCCTCGCCGAGTGGACCTGCCCGGCGGCCGCTGCCGAGCTGGCGTGGACCTGTACGAGCTGGGACTGCACGCACAAGGGCGGCGAACACGACTGGCACGCCCACGGCAACAGCCACGGTGTACGCCTCGTGCCGACGGCCACGGCCGTGCCCACCGGGCTCCCGCTGGTCGACCTGATGCTCAGCAGCCCCTCATACGGGTCCGACGCCGCGAACCTCGAATGGTGGCCGTCCATGCTGCCGTCACACCGCGAGGTCGCCGCCGCGCACCTGATGCCGTACGTGCTCAGGCGTTACTACGGCGAGACGCCCGTAGGACCGGAGCAGGCCCGCGCTTTAGCCCGCGCGGAAGGGCCGGCCGGAGCGGCGTTCGCGGTGGTGCTCGCCCGCGTCCTGGGCGATCCGAAGATGCCCGAGTCGGTCGACGTGCTGCTGGAGGTCGCCGCGCGGGACGAGCTGCCCGCAGCGGAGATCGGCCGCCAGGCCGGGCTGCTCGCGGTCAGCGGCGAGGCGCGGCTGATCGACCTGGTCGCCGCGCTCGACGCCGCGGCCAGGCGGGGCGCCCATGCGCACGTGTGGCGGATCGCCGCCGCGGCGCTGCCCGAGCTGCTGCCCCCGCCGGGCGGGCGACCGCGCCACGGCCTGGCCGGGTTCGTCACGCTCGCCATCACGGCCGCGGAGTGGTGCGGCGCGCGCGGCGAGATCCCCGAGGTACGCGACATGGCCGCGCGCAAGGGAAACAGCGGCCTGCTCCGAGAGGTCCGCCGGCTGCACGACCTGCTCGTCAGCGCCCCCGGCGTCACCGGCGTCACCCGCGTCACCGGCGTCACCGGCGTCACCGGCAAGGAAGGATGATCATGGCGTCCAAGCGATCAACGCGGAGTCTGCGGCGCGATGAGGGCCACGCCCTGCGGATGGAGATCGGTGACCTCGCCCGCGCGGCCGCCGGCTCCGGCTGGTCGCGGCTCGCCGTCCGCCGTACCCAGGTAGGCGGGCACGCGCTGACCAGCGTCACCCGCGACGGCCACGAGATTACCGCCGAGGGCATGGACGAGCCGTTCCAACGCCTGCGCGAGATGTCCTACCGGGCCGACGCCGGCACCTGGTTCACCTACGAGTTGGCGTTCTCCCCCGGCACCCGTGGCTACACCGGCCGGGTCGACTCCTCCGCGCCGCCGTTCGAGGACGTGCCGCCGTCGGCGGCGCTGGCGGAGCTGACCACGTTCCCCCGTGAGGAGCCGCCGCCCGGCTGGTTGCTGTCCGCGCTGCCCACCGCCGAGCCCTTCCCGCTGCCCACCTCGCACCGCGACTTCGACCGGTTGTACGGGCTCCCCGACTATCTCCAACCGCCGCCTCCACCGATCAACGGGGAGCTGGCGTACGTCCCGGCCACGACCATGACCGCTCGCGTGTTCGCGCACAGCCAGGAGAGCGGCAGCCACACGGTCTACCTGGAGGAGGAGGCGGATCCTGAGGCCGAGCACCTTCTGGTGACGTGCTACCAGGAGGGCTACTGGATCGCGCGCGAAGGCATGCACGGCACGAACGAGGGCGTGCGCTCCATCACCCTGGACGGCGCGGCGCTCCGGCTGGAGCTGACCCCCGAGGGCGCCGACGGTCTGGAGTCCGAGACCGTCTTCGAGGTCCGCCTCGACCTGCCGCCTGAGACGATCGGCGAGCTGCGCGCGGTGCTGCCCGGCACGCTGCGGCGCGCCGCCGGAGCACCGGAGCTGATCGGCTTCTGACCGGCGATGCCACCTCCGGGAGGTTTCGGGTACGGGGGTCAAACCCGCATCACGCAAGAGCCTCCCGGATCAGCGCCGCGTCCTGGTCGAGTAGCTCCCGCGAGCGCCTCTTCCAGTCAGCGGTCACCACGACGCCGTCCCCCGGATAACGCGGCACCACGTGCAGGTGGAGGTGGAACACATCCTGCCCGGCGGCCTCCCCGTCGGTCAGTGACAGCCGCACCCCCTCACAAGGGAGCCCCGACGCCCGCAACGCGGCCGACACCTGCCGTGCCGTCCGCCAGATCGCCGTGCCGACCGCGTCGTCGGCGTCCGCCAGCCCGGCCATGTGCATGCGCGGGATCACCAGGACGTGACCGACGGTGGCGGGCTTGTGATCCAGGCCACCTGCCGGTGATCAGCCCCAGCACCTAGCTCAGGCAGGCCAGCCAGCGGCCGTGTGCCGTCCAGCGCTCCACCTCCGGGAACCCGGAGGCGTGGGCGAGGCGCTCGATGTCACTCATCGACACGGTCGCCCAGCCGAACCAGTCTTCGGCGCGAGAGCCGATACGCAGCCGCACCCGGTCCACCCGGCTTCTCGTGTCCGGCGACGCGACCTCGGCCAGGACCGTGCCGCCCGGCCGGACGAGCTGCCTGACCCGGCGCAGCAGCGCCTCAGGATGGCCGCCGATGCCGATGTTGCCGTCGGCCAGCAGCGCCGTCGTCCATTGGCCGCTGCCCGGCACCTCGTCGAAGACGTCCCGGAGCAGGGCGAACCCGCCCGCCCTGCGGGTCAGGGCGACGGCGCGAGGAGTGATGTCGATGCCGAGCGCTCGCACGCCGCGACGGGTCAGCGCGACCGTGAGCCGGCCCGGTCCGGAGCCGATGTCGAGCGTGGGGCTGGCGCACCGCTCCAGCAGCGCCTCGTCGCCGTCGATCAGGTCGAACCAGCGCGCGGCCTCCAGCGCGACGCGCCTGCCGTCCACGTATTCGAGCTCGGTGATCGCTCCGCCGAGCGCGTCGGCGTACAGCTGCCCCATCATCGGCCCAGCCTCGCCAGCGTGGCGGCGAAGTGGGAGCCCGGTGCCTGGCCCGCCACGGTGGCGGCGTCGGCCGCGGTGTCGACGTCGGTCAGTTCGGGCAGCACATGGACACTCAGGCCCGCCCGGTCCAGCCGGTCGAGCTGGAGCTTGCCGGTCTCCGGATGCGACATCGGCACGCCCAGCAGCAGCGCCGGGTCCGGCCGGCGCAGGCCGAGCAGCCAGAAGCCGCCGTCGGTCGCCGGGCCGTAGACCGCATCGTGCCGCCCCAGCGCAGCGACCGCCTCGCCGAGCAGGGCGGGAGTCACCTGCGGGGTGTCCATGCCGATCAGCACGACGGGGCCCGGCCGGAGCCGGTAGGCGTCCGAGAAGGCGGCCGCGAGGCGTTCGTCCAGGCTGGAGCCGCGCTGGGGGATCACCGCGAATCCGGCGGGCAGCCAGCTGCCCGGCAGCCCGTCCAGAGCGAGCAGCCGCTGAGCGGCGGGCGTGGCGGACACGGCGCGCAGGCTGTCGCGGAGGGCTGCCTCGGCGAGTGCGGCGGCCTGCTCGGCGCTGAACGGCGGGGTCAACCGGGTCTTGACCCGCCCGGCCACCGGTTCCTTGGCGATGATCATGATTTGCGCCGTACGGCTGGGGGACATGCGTGGTCCTTACGAGATGGAGGCGGACAAGGAGGATCACCGGCGTACGGCGGCTGTCTCCCGAGAACGGCGTACGGCCCAGCCGACCAGCACGGCCAGCGCCGCCGCGGTGTAGAAGGCGGTCGCGGGGCCGGCACGCGCCGTCGGGCCGGCGACATAGGCGACACCGCCCGCCAGGGCCACCCCCAACCACTCCCACCGGCCGTCCATCGCGGCCAGCGCGACGACCAGCAGCGCGTACCAGGAGTAGCCCGGCGTGAGGAGCAGCAGCAGCGACCCGCTGACGACGAGCGCGCCGCGCCACGGCCGTTCGGGCTCGCCGTACCGCAGGAAGTAGAGAGCGATCAGGACGAGCAGCACGATCATGGCGTAGGGCGCCCAGGAGTCCGGCATCACCAGCCGTAAGAGGGCATAGCGGTTGCCGTCGGCGGGGCTCCCGTAGCGCTCCTCCTGGAGGTAGCCCGGCAGGTAACCCACGACGGACGCCCGGGACACCAGCACGTACGGCAGATAGGCGAGCGCCACGACCAGCGCGGCTGGCACAAGGACCTTGAAGGCGCGCCGCCATTCCACGCCGTTCGCCAGGACTCCCGACAGCGCGCCGGGCAGCGCCGCGGCGGGCAGCAGCTTGGCCGCCACGGCCGCGCCGAGCAGCGCCCCGCGGGCTTGTGCGGAGCGCATGGCGAGTACGACCAGCAGCACGGCGAGCATGTCGACATGCGCGTTGTTCACGGCCTCGATGGGGACGGCGGGGCACCATGCCCAGCAGGCGGCCGTCCGGACGTTCCACCTGCACAGGACGAGCAGCACGACGATGGCCATCACCCAGCCGCCGAGCTGCAGGACCTTGTGCCGGGCGCCGTCCGGCGAGAGCCAGTGGACCAGGAGGAAGTAGCCCTGGGCGACCGGCGGGTAGATGGTGGGCACGGTGGGGCGGTTGATCCTGGTACACCCTCCGTCCGGGAGCGGCCAGAGGTCACGTGCCTCGCACCCCGAGGGGAAGAGCCAGCCTTCGCGCAGGCCGGCGAGTGCCGGGTCGGCCGGCGGGTGGTCGTACGGGGAGATGCCCGCGGCCTGGACCCGGCCGTCCCAGGCGTACCGGAAAGAGTCGGTGCTGCTGCTCGGCGGCGCCGACAGCCCGGTCGTGACCATCACGATGCCGCCGACGACGACCAGGACGGCCAGCTGCCTGTCCGGCGTCCGCCGCGCCAGCCACACCGCCACCGCGAACAGCGCCCAGGCGAGCAGGTACCAGCCTATACCGGGCGCTCCGGCCACCGTCCGTGTCAGGACGACGGCCAGGCCCACGAGCACGACGATCACCTTCACGTCGGCAGCCTCACATCCCGGAGGCGGTTCGTGGCCGCAGGAGTGCCAGACGTTCGCATTCCATAAGAACCCTTACGAAGTGCGAACGTCGCTACAGTCCGGCCGCGGGCGGGGGCTAGCGTCGGCCGGGTGAACGTGATGGTCACCGGCTCGGCCGGATTCATCGGCAGTCATGTGGTCGAGGCACTCGAGGCCGACGGGCACGAGGTCGTCGGCCTCGACCTGCGCACCGGCGTCGACGTGCGCGACGACGCGGCGCTGGACCGGCTGCTGCCCGGCGTGGATCTCGTGGTGCACCAGGCCGCCAAGGTCGGTCTCGGCGTGGACGTCTCGGACCTGCCGGACTACGCCTCGGTCAACATGTACGGGACGGCCGTGCTGCTGGCGGCCATGGCGCGTCATCGGGTCGAGAGGCTGGTGCTGGCCTCCTCGATGGTGGTCTACGGCGAGGGCTCGTACGAGTGTCCCGGCCACGGCCGGGTACGTCCGGGGCCGCGCAGGAGAGAGGACCTGGAGCAGGGGCGGTTCGACCCGGCGTGCCCCGACTGCGGCCTGCCGGTCCGCTGCGTCACCATCGCCGAGGACGCGCCGCTCGATCCGCGCAACGCCTACGCCACCAGCAAGCTCGCCCAGGAGCACCTGGCCGCGAACTGGGCGAGGGAGACCGGCGGCAGCGTCGTCGCACTCCGATACCACAACGTGTACGGCCCGCGCATGCCCCGCGACACCCCCTACGCCGGCGTCGCCGCGATCTTCCGTTCCGAGCTGGAGGCGGGGCGGCCGCCGAAGGTCTTCGAGGACGGCGGCCAGCTCCGCGACTTCGTACATGTACGCGACGTCGCCCGGGCGAACCTGGTGGCCGCCCTGGCGCCCGCGCGTCCCGGGGAGCCGCGCGCGTACAACATCGCCAGCGGCACCCCGCACACCGTCGGCGAGATGGCCGCCGCGCTGGCTGCCGAACGGGGCGGGCCGGCCCCGCAGACCACCGGCGGCTACCGGCTCGGGGACGTCCGCCACATCGTCGCCTCTCCCGAACGGGCCGGCCGCGAGCTGGGCTTTCATGCCGAGATCGGGTTCGAGGCGGGTATGAAGGAGTTCGCTCGGTCATGACCGTCGAAGTGATCCTGCCCTGCCTGAACGAGGAGGCCGCGCTCGGCTGGGTGCTCAGCCGCATGCCCGACGGCTACCGTGCCCTGGTGGTGGACAACGGCTCCACCGACCGCTCGGCCGAGGTCGCCCGCGACCTCGGCGCCCGGGTGGTGCACGAGCCGAACCGTGGCTTCGGCGCCGCCTGCCACGCGGGGCTGCTGGCCGCGAGCGCGGAGGTGGTCTGCATCATGGACGCCGACGCCTCCCTCGACCCCCGCCAGCTCCCGAGAGTCACGGAACCGGTCATCGGCGGCGACGCCGACCTGGTCCTGGGCGCCCGCCGGCCGCGTGCGGCAGGCGCGTGGCCCTGGCATGCCCGGCTCGGCAACGCCGTCATCGCCCGCGGCCTGCGTCGCCGCACGGGGGCGCCGCTGCACGACCTCGGCCCCATGCGGGCCGCCGTACGGTCCCGGTTGCTGGCGCTCGGGCTGAGCGACCGCCGGTTCGGTTACCCGCTCGAAATGGTGCTGCGCGCGGCCGACTCCGGCTGGCGGATCGCGGAGGTGGAGGTGGACTACCTGCGCAGAGCGGGCCGTTCCAAGGTGACCGGCACCGTCCGCGGCACGCTGCGGGCTGCTTCCGACATGCGGCGGGTCATGGCCGATCACGTGAGGTGACGCGGGTGCCGTCCGGTGATGATCCGGCAGCGGTGGCGAGGCGGGCGGAAAGGGCCCGGATGCGGTCGATGAGCTCGGGCGGCTCGTGCACCTCGAAGTCGATGTCCATCAGCGCGACCCAGACGGCGAGCTCGTCAAGGTGGTTCGCGCCGCTGGACAGCGTGCAGGACCGCTCGTCGATCGGCTCGATCGTCCCGGTCGTGGCCGGCATGTGCTGGGCGACGACCTCGGCCGGAGCGTGCATCGTGAAGCGGCCCTGGTACCGGTAGGGCGCGCTGGAGATCGACCGGGACATGTAGGCCGCCAGGTCGGAGTCCGGAGGGTCGCGGGGGACGAACCGCGGCCCGTTCGGCGTCCGCAGGCTCAGACGGTCGATCCGGTACGTGCGCCAGTCGGCCCGGCCGGTGTCCCAGCCCAGCAGGTACCAGTGCCGTCCCGAATGGACGAGCCGGTAGGGCTCGGCGGCGCGGACGCTCTCCTGCCCGTCGTGCGTCCGGTAGTCGAACCGCAGGGTCTCGTGGTCGCGGCAGGCGGCGGCGATCGCGCTCAGCGACGCCGGGTCCACCGCCGAACCCGCCCGTCCCATCGCCACGGTCATCGACTGCAGCGCGTGCACGCGCTGCCGGAGCCGGGACGGCAGCACCCGCTCCAGCTTGGCCAGCGCCCGTACGGAGGTCTCCTCTATCCCTGACACCGAGCCCCCGGCCGCCGTCCGGAGCCCCACCGCGACCGCCACCGCCTCATCGTCGTCCAGCAGCAGCGGCGGCAGGTCCGAGCCTGCGCCGAGCCGGTAGCCGGGCGCGCCCGGGGTGGCGTGCACGGGATAGCCGAGCTCGCGCAGCCGCCCGACGTCACGGCGGACGGTACGCGCGGTCACGCCGAGCCGCTCCGCCAGTTCCACGCCCGACCACTCGCGGTGCGTCTGCAGGAGCGAGAGCAGTCTGAGCAACCGGGCCGATGTCTCCAACATGCGTTCCAGATTGCCCTATTCCTAGGACCGGATCTGTCCTAACCCGTCCCTAGCCTGTTCTTCATGACCTTCACCACGGAGATCCGTCCGTTCCACATCGACATCCCGCAGTCCGCGCTCGAGGACCTGAACGACCGGCTGGCGCGCACCCTCTGGCCCGACGAGCTGCCCGGTGTCGGCTGGTCGTACGGCATCCCGGTCTCGTACGTGCAGCGGCTGGCCGAGTACTGGCGCAGCGGCTACGACTGGCGCAAGCACGAGGCGGCGCTCAACGAGCACCCCCAGTTCACCACCGAGATCGACGGCCAGAACATCCACTTCCTGCACGTGCGCTCCCCCGAGCCGGACGCGCTGCCTCTGGTCCTCACCCACGGCTGGCCCGGCTCGATCGTCGAGTTCATGAAGGTCATCGGCCCGCTCACCGACCCCCGCGCCCACGGCGGCGACCCCGCCGACGCCTTCCACGTCGTCGCCCCGTCCATCCCCGGCTTCGGTTTCTCCGGCCCCACCCGCGAGGCCGGCTGGGACCTGCGCCGGGTCGCCCGCGCGTGGGCCGAGCTGATGAGCCGCCTCGGCTACGAGCGCTACGGCGCCCACGGCGGCGACAGCGGCTCGGTCATCTCCCCCGAACTCGGCCGCGTCGCCCCCGACCGGGTGGTCGGCGTGCACGTCAACGGCGCACTCGGCTTCCCGACCTTCGACCCGGCCGAGATGGACGGCCTCACCGAGGCCGAGCAGGCCCGCATGCAGATCTACGCCGACAACGACCGCTCCGGCTACGCGATCATCCAGGCCACCCGGCCGCAGACTGTCGCCTTCGGCCTGCACGACTCCCCGGCCGCCCAGCTGGCCTGGATCGTGGAGAAGTTCAAGGAGTGGACCGACCCCGCGCACGACCTCCCCGAGGACGCGGTCGACCTTGACCAGATGCTCACCGACGTGACGGTCTACTGGCTGACCCGCACCGCCGCCTCGTCCGCCCGGCTCTACAAGGAGGGCTCGGCGCAGTGGGGGATGCCGGTCGAGCGCTCGGAGGTGCCGCACGGGGTCGCGGTCTTCCCCGGCGACGGCGGGGTCCGGCGGGTCGCCGAGCGTGAGCACAACGTGATCCACTGGTCGGAGTTCGACCGGGGCGGCCACTTCGCCGCCATGGAGGCCCCCGACCTGCTGGTCGAGGACGTCCGGGCGTTCTTCCGCAAGGTCCGCTGACCAGCTCGGGGCCACCTGTCAGCGTGGGACAGGGCTGACGGCAAACCAGCGCGCCGACGGGCAGCGCCAAGCCCGCCGTGATGCGCGCGACCGGCTTCGGGCTTGGTGCGGTGCAAGCCCTGCGGCGCGGGTTTGATCAAGGCGCGATGCCCGCTGGAGGGATCATCAAGCGGCGTCGAGGGCTTTGGTGATCTTGCGGGTCATGTCGGCCATGGTGGGGCTGGGCCGGCCCTGGTGGGTGCGGGCGGCCGCGTCGACGGCGACGAGGACGGTGCGGCGGAAGTTGTCGGCCTCTGCCGGATCCTGCTTGTCGAGCAGGCTGACGGCTGCGGTCAGGGCAGGCAGCACGTGGTCGGCGAGTTCGGCCACGGACTTGCCGTTCAGGTTGATGTCCTTGGTCTTCGCGGCAAGCACGTGCCCGACCAGGCCGGTGGCGGAGGCCAGGGCGATGGAGCCTTCAGTGGCGGTCTTGTGCGGCTTGCCGGCGGCATCGGCGGCGGCCAGCAGCGAGACGGCGCCGTAGGCGGCGGTGCGCAGGGTGGCCTTGTCCTGGTCGGTAAGGGTGATGGACATGGTGATGTGCTCCCTTGGAATCTGTTGCGGGCGTGGCGGGGCGTGCGTTCGGTGTCAGTTGTCGATGGCCTGGTAGAGCGTGGTCCAGAAGTCGTGCATCAGCTGGATCGGGTTCGGGACGGACGCCCCGACCTGGGTGAGCAGGATGCCGGTGAGCTGGTTGGACGGGTCGGCGTAGGTCGAGGTGCCACTTCCGCCGTCCCAGCCGAACTGGCCGATGGGGGCGTAGTCGCCGCGGTAGGTGCGCACCGCCATCCCGAAGCCCCAACCGCCGTGCTGCCCCTGGCCGAAGGAGATGTGGACGCTGTCGCGCGCCAGGGCGCTGCGGGCGGCGTTCTGCTCGGGCGTGAGCTGGTTGGTGGTCATCAACTCGACCGCGGGCCGGGACAGGATCCGCTGATTGCCGTGCATCCCGCCGTTGAGGAGCATCCGGAAGTAGGCGTGGTAGTCGTCGGCGGTGGAGACCAGCCCGCCGCCGCTGCCCTGGAACGCCGGAGGCCGGCTCCACCGTCCCCCTTCGGCCTCGTCCCACACGAGGAACTCGCCGGTCTGCGGGTCGGGGGCGTACAGGGTCGGCAGCCGGTCGATCTGGTCGGCGGGCACGTGGAAACCCGTGTCCTTCATCCCCAGCGGACCGAAGATGCGCTCCCGCAGGAACGTCTCGAACGACTGGCCCGTGACCCTGGCGACCAGCACGCTGATGACATCGTGGCTGATCTGGTACTGCCACCGCTCTCCGGGCTGGTACATCAGCGGAAGCGTGCCCAGGCGGCGCATCCACTCATCCGGCCCGGGCATCGGCTCCGGCAGGTTGGGCGTGAGCCCCTGCTCGAAGACCGCGTTCATGATCGGAGTGCCCAGCGAGGTGAAGTCCATGCCGAGGCCGAAGGTGGAGGTCAGCAGGTCCCGTACGGTGATCGGCCGCCGCGCCGGCACGGTGTCGTCCAGCGGGCTGTCGATCCGCTTCAGCACCTGCCGGTCGGCGAGTTCGGGCAGCCACTCCTGTACCGGGTCATCCAGCCGCAGCCGGCACTCGTCCAGCAGGACCATCGCCGCCGCCATCGCCACCGGCTTGGACGTCGAGGCCATCCGGAAGATCGTGTCCCGGCGCATCGGCGCGCCACCGTCATGCCGCATCGTCCCGAGCGTTTCGACGTGTGTCTCATCGCCCCGGCTGACCAGGGCCACGAGCCCGGGAATCTTCTTGGACTCGACATGCCGCGCCAGCACGTCGTGCAGCATGCGCAGCCCCGCCTCAGAGAAGCCGCTGTTGCCCTGTCCCATGATGAATCTCCTTTGCGCACCGTGTTCAACCTGCGAGACCGGCCTCGAGGCCGCCATCGCTGAACCGTTCATGGGCTCCACCATCGCCGACCGCTCTGATACCGGGCCGACGCCGTACTGACACGGTCGCTGACACGGCACAGCAGCAGACCTGATCGCGATGACGATGTCTGTCGCGACCTCAGCTGAGCGCAGAACGTGGCGGCGTCGATGGCCGGAGTCCGGTCGAGGTCTTCTGCCGGGCCGACCTCGACCAAGATGGGCACGTCAGTCGTCGATCGCCTGGTAGAGGGTGGTCCAGAAGTCGTGGATGGCCCGCGCCGAGTCCGGGGTGGACATCCCGGTCTGGGTGAGCAGGATGCCGACGAGCTGGTTGTGCGGGTCGGCGTATGTGGTGGTGCCGGCTCCGCCGAACTGGCCGATGGGGGCGTAGTCGCCGCGGTAGGTGCGCACCGCCATGCCGAAGCCCCAGCCGCCGTGCTGCCCCAGGCCGTACCCCCGATGGACGGAGTCGCGGGCCCAGGCCTCTCGGGCGGCCAACTGCTCGGGGGTGAGGCGGTTGGTGGTCATCAGCTCGACGGCGGACCGGGACAGGATGCGCCGGCCGCTGTGCGTGTCGCCGTTGAGCAGCATCCGGAAGTAGGCGTGGTAGTCGTCGGCGGTGGAGTCGAGTCCGCCGCCGCCTGACTGGAACACCGGGGGCGTGCTGTGGTGTCCCCCTTGGGCCGGGTCCTCCACGATGAACTCTCCGGTCTGCCAGTCAAGCGCGCCCTGCAACGGTGGCGATGAGGTGCCCGCCGGCCCGGGGGGATGTGCTCGCCGCTTGCTGGGCAAGGGACCACTACTCTGTGATACTTTGTAGCGGTATTCGGTGCCACCGAGTACCAGGAGCAAGGGAAGAGGATCAACGATGGACGGCCTGACGGAGATGCTGAAGGGCACGCTCGAGGGCTGCGTGCTGGAGATCATCGGCAACGAGGAGACCTACGGGTACGCCATCACGCGTCGGCTGAACGAACTCGGCTTCGCCGACGTCGTCGAGGGGACGGTTTACACCATCCTGCTGCGGCTGGAGAAGAACGGGCTCGTCCAGGTGACGAAACGACCGTCCGGGCAGGGTCCGCCGCGCAAGTTCTATGCGCTCAACGACGCGGGGCGCGAAGAACTCGCGACGTTCTGGGCGAAATGGGAGTACGTCTCATCACGGATCCACAAGCTCAAGGAGGGCGGGAGATGAACTTCTGGGAGACCATCACAGGCAGCGATCTCACCAGGGAATGGAAGGCGTGACCGACTCGCGTTCTGTCACTTCGAGCACGTTCTCGGCGTCGCGCGGCTCAGCACTCGACAGGTTCCAGGACACCACAGCTCGCCGCCGAAAGGATGAGTTCGGCGCCGAGCCGCTGCGAAGGCGTCATGGGGTGAAGCGGTAGCCCATGCCCGGCTCAGTGATCAGATGGACCGGACGAGCCGGGTCGCGTTCGAACTTCTTGCGCAATTGGGCCATGTACTGGCGCAGATAGTGGGTCTCCTTGACGTGCTTGTTGCCCCACACCTCGGTCAGTAGATAACGCTGGGGTACGAGCCGGCCGGGGTTGCGGAGCAGGATCTCCAGGATGTGCCACTCGGTAGGGGTCAGACGCACGCCGCCGGAAATGGTCTTGCCCACGAGGTCGACCGTGTGGTCGCCGAGCTGGATGCTCGCCAGTTCGGCCTCGTGGATGGCGGCGCGGCGGGAGACGGCGCGGATGCGGGCGAGGAACTCCTCGATGCCGAACGGCTTCGTCACATAGTCGTCGGCACCGGCGTCCAGAGCGTCGATCTTGTCCTGGCTTCCCGCCCGGCCGGACAGCACGACGATGGGGATCCGGGTCCAGCCACGCAACCCGTGGATGACGTCCACGCCGTCGATGTCGGGCAGGCCGAGATCGAGGACGACCAGGTCGGGGTGCCACTCGGCGGCTTCCCGCAGCGCGGAGGAGCCGTCCTCGGCGACCGCGACCTCGTAGTGGCGGGCGGCCAGGTTGATGCGCAGCGCGCGCAGGATCTGTGGTTCGTCGTCGACGACGAGGATCTTGGTCATGCTGTCACCGCCTGGGATGAGATGGGCATCTGGACAGTCATGGTGAGACCTCCCCCTGGTGTCTCTTCGGGTACGAGGGTGCCTCCCATGGCCTCGGTCAGGCCGCGGGAGAGTGCGAGCCCGAGACCCACCCCCGTGCCGTTGTCGCGGTCGCCGAGCCGCTGGAACGGCTGGAAGACGCGGTCGTAGTATTCGCGTGGAATTCCGGGCCCCCGGTCGATGACGCGGATCTCGACCTGGTCGTCGTGCCAGCTGGCGGTGATGAGCACCCTCTGGCCGGCGGGGCTGTGGCGGACGGCGTTGGTCATCAGGTTGACCAGGACGCGCTCCAGCAGCGCGGGGTCGGCGACGATCTCGGGCAGGTCGATGGAGACGTCGCCCTCGACACGGTCGCGCAGCGATCCGAGGTCGTCGATCGCCCGGGGCACGACCTCTTCCAGGGCGACGGGCTGGAGTGCCAGGCCGAGCGCGCCGGCCTGCAGCCGGCTCATGTCGAGCAGGTTCTCCACCAGCCGGTCGAGCCGGGCCAGCGATTCGTGGGCGGTGTCGAGCAGTTCGTCGTGGTCCTGGGGCGACCAGTCGATGTCAGGGCTGCGCAGACTGTCCACGGAGGCCTTGGCGGCTGCCAGCGGGGTGCGCAGGTCGTGGCTGACGGCGGCGAGCAGGGCGGTGCGCATCCTGTCGGCCTCGGCCAGGGGTTTGGCCTGTTCGGCCTCCTCCTCCAGGCGTTCCTGGCGCAGCGCGACGGCGGCTTCGGCGGCGAACGCCTCCAGCACGCGCCGGTCACTGGCGTCCAGCAGCCGGCCGCGTGCGGCGAGCACCAGCCGGTCGCTGATCTGCACATCTGTGTCGGCTGCCGCGGGGGCGGTGCACGGAGTCTGGCCGGAGGTGGCGATGATGCGCCATGCGGCCGGCTCCGACTGGTCGTCCGGGGTGGGCTCGCTGCGACGTTCGAGCAGGGTGACCGAGTCCAGCCCGAACGTCTCGCGCAGGCGGCCGAGCAGCGACGGCAGCGCCGCCTCGCCACGCAGCACGTGCCCGGCCAGCGTGGACAGCGCCTCGGCGTCCGCACGGGCGCGGGCCGCTTCTCTGGTACGGCGGGCCGCCAGGTCGACGATCGTGCTGACGGCGGCGGCGACCAGCACGAAGACGATCAGCGCGAGCAGGTTCTCTGGATCGGAGATCGTGAGTTCCCCGACCGGAGGCGTGAAGTACCAGTTGAGCAGCAGGGACCCGCCGACGGCGGCGGTGAAGGCGGGCCAGGTGCCGCCGATGAGGGCGACGCCGACGACCAGGCAGAGGAAGAGCAGGATCTCGCTCGGCAGCGAGAGCACGTCGCGGAAGGGCAGCAGAGCGGCGGTCAGCAGCGGCAGGCCGACGATGGCGACAGCCCAGCCGATGATGCGGCGCTTGCGGTCCAGCGCCGCGCGGGAGCGGTCTGGTTGGCGGCGGCCCTTCTTGGCCTCCTCGTGGGTGACGAGGTGGACGTCGATGGAGCCGGACAGGGCCGTGGTCTCCACGCCGACGCCGCGGGAGAAGATCTGCGCGAAGCGGCCTCTTCTCGATGCGCCGAGGACGAGCTGGGTGGCGTTGACGCCGCGGGCGAAGTCGAGCAGGGCGCGGGGGATGTCGTCGCCGACGACCTGGTGGTAGGTGCCGCCCATGCTCTCGACCAGGGTGCGCTGGCGGGCCAGGTTGGCCGGGTCGCCGCCGGCCAGCCCGTCGGAGCTGGTCACGTGAACGGCCAGGAGGTCCGCGCCCTTGGTGCGGGCGGCGATGCGGGCGGCCCGCCGTACCAGGGTGTCGCCTTCGGGGCCGCCGGTCAGCGCGACCACCACGCGTTCGCGGGTCTCCCAGGTGCCCGCGATGCCGTGCTCGGCGCGGTAACTGTCGAGCTGGTCGTCGACCTTGCCCGCGACCCAGAGCAGGGCCAGCTCGCGCAGCGCGGTCAGGTTGCCGACGCGGAAGTAGTTCGACAGGGCCGCGTCGACCTTCTCGGGGGCGTACACGTTGCCGTGGGCCATGCGGCGGCGCAGGGCTTCGGGCGACATGTCGACCAGCTCGACCTGGTCGGCCCGCCGGACCACCTCGTCGGGGACCGTCTCCCGCTGCGGGATGCCGGTGATCTCCTGGACGACGTCGTTGACCGATTCCAGATGCTGGATGTTGACCGTGGAGACGACGTCGATGCCGGCGTCGAGGATCTCGTCGATGTCCTGCCAGCGCTTGGCGTTCTTGGAGCCGGGCACGTTGGTGTGAGCCAGCTCGTCGATCAGCGCCACCGTCGGCTTACGCTCGATGACGGCGTCCACATCCAGCTCGGCGAAGGTCGCCCCGCGATAGACCAGCGTCTTGCGCGGGATCACCTCCATGCCCTCCAGCAGGGCGGCGGTACGGGGACGGTCGTGGGTCTCGACGAAGCCCACGACCACGTCACGGCCGCGTTCGAGCCCGCGGCGGCCCTCGCCGAGCATCGCGTACGTCTTGCCGACCCCGGGCGCGGCGCCCAGGTAGACCCTCAGCCGCCCGCGCATGTCACCTCCCGTCGAGTGCCAGGTTGAGTTCGAGCACGTTGACGGCGGGCTCGCCCATGAAGCCGAGCGCCCGGCCGGTGGTGTGCTCGTCGATCAGCGCCTTGACCCGCTCCAGGGGCAGGCCCCGCTCCTTGGCCACGCGGGGCGCCTGGAGTTCGGCGTAGGCGAGGGAGATGTGCGGGTCCAGGCCCGAGCCGCTCGCCGTCACGGCGTCCGCGGGCACGGCCGGAGTCCCGGCGCTGCCTCTGATCGGGACGGTCCGGCCGGCCGCGTAGTCCTCGCCCGGCTTGGCGCACTCCACCTTGAGCCCTTGGTAGGTGGCGCTGAAGGGGGTGGCGGGGCAGGTCTGGTTGACGCTGACCGCCCGGTCGGGGAAGACCTTGAGTACCGCGCCCACCCCGTCCGGCGTGCAGTACGGGCGGGCGCCGCTGACGCCTTCCAGTTCGCCGGCGGCCTTGGAGCGGGAGCATACCTGGGTGAGCAGCGACTTCCGGTCCTGCGTGTCGATGACGTCCTCAGGGCCGAGGTTGCTGGCGCTGGTGGAGGTCGGGTCGTAGCCGTCGCCGGCGGCCGACGGGCGGGACTGGAAGTACTTCTTGACCGGGTTGCCGTCGGTGTCGGTGAAGGACTGGCCGATGATCGCGCTGCCCACGGTCCTGCCGTCCTTTTCGATCGGCGAGCCGTTGGCCTTGTCGGTGAACAGCGCCTGGGCCACGCCGGTGGCGACCAGGGGGTAGATGATGCCGGTGACCACCGTGAGCACGAGCAGCGCGCGGAGCGCGGCGATGTGCTGGCGGATCCAGCTGGGCATGCGGTCCATTTATGACATCCCCGGAAGGAACTGAATCAGCAGGTCGATGAGCTTGATGCCGATGAACGGGACGATGATCCCGCCCAGGCCGTAGACGTACAGGTTGCGCGACAGCAGCTTGGAAGCGCTGGACGGCCGATATCTGACCCCTCGCAGGGCGAGCGGGATCAACGCGATGATGACGAGGGCGTTGAAGATCACCGCGGCCAGGATCGCTGACTGCGCGCTGGCCAGGCGCATGATGTTCAGGGCGTCCAGGCCCGGGTAGACCGCCGCGAACATGGCCGGGATGATCGCGAAGTACTTGGCGATGTCGTTGGCGATGGAGAACGTGGTCAGCGCGCCCCGCGTGATGAGCAGCTGCTTGCCGATCTCGACGATCTCGATGAGTTTGGTCGGGTTGGAGTCCAGGTCGACCATGTTCCCGGCCTCCTTGGCGGCGCTGGTGCCGGTGTTCATGGCGACGCCGACGTCGGACTGGGCCAGGGCGGGGGCGTCGTTGGTGCCGTCGCCGGTCATCGCGACCAGTCGTCCGCCTTCCTGCTCCTTCCTGATCAGCGCCAGCTTGTCCTCAGGCGTCGCCTCCGCAAGGAAGTCGTCCACGCCTGCCTCGTCCGCGATGGCCTTGGCGGTCAGCGGGTTGTCGCCGGTGATCATGACGGTGCGGATGCCCATCCGGCGCATCTCGTCGAAACGCTCGCGCATGCCCTCTTTGACCACGTCCTTGAGGTGGATGACCCCGAGCACGCGGCCCTTCTCGGCCACGACCAGAGGGGTGCCGCCGGAGGCGGAGATGCCGTCCACGAGGTGGCCGA
Organism: Nonomuraea helvata; assembly: GCF_039535785.1. Lineage (NCBI taxonomy): Bacteria > Bacillati > Actinomycetota > Actinomycetes > Streptosporangiales > Streptosporangiaceae > Nonomuraea > Nonomuraea helvata. The sequence continues at coordinate 1,397,389 of NZ_BAAAXV010000009.1, read as the reverse complement.
CCTCGTCGGTGGGGTGGCCGCCGTGGTCGCGTACCCACTTCATGACCGCCGTGGCGGCCCCCTTGCGGACCTCCCGCCCGTCCAGGTCGACCCCGGACATGCGGGTCTGTGCGGTGAACGGCACCCATGCGGCGTGCGCCAGCTCGCCCGGCTGGCGTTCCCGCAGTCCGTAGGCCTTCTTCGCGAACACGACGATCGAGCGGCCCTCGGGTGTTTCGTCGGCCAGGCTGGACAGCTGCGCCGCTTCAGCGAGTTCCTTCTCGCTCACCCCGGGCACGGGGACGAACTCGGCCGCCTGCCGGTTGCCCAGGGTGATCGTGCCGGTCTTGTCCAGCAGCAGTGTGGACACGTCCCCGGCGGCCTCGACCGCGCGCCCGGACATGGCCAGGACGTTGCGTTGGACGAGTCGGTCCATGCCCGCGATGCCGATGGCCGACAGCAGGGCGCCGATCGTGGTGGGGATGAGGCAGACGATCAGCGACACCAGCACGATGCCGGTGACGCCGTCGTTCGTCAGCGCGAGCGAGTTGGGCACACCCGGGTTGATGGACTTGGAGAAGATCGCCAGCGGCTGCATCGTGGCCGTGGCGACCAGGAAGATGATCGTGAGCGCCGCGAGCAGGATGTTGAGGGCGATCTCGTTCGGTGTCTTCTGCCGGTTGGCGCCCTCGACCAGGGCGATCATGCGGTCCACGAAGCTCTCGCCGGGCTTCTGCGTGATCTGGACGATGATCTGGTCGGACAGCACCTTGGTGCCGCCGGTGACGGCCGAGCGGTCGCCTCCCGACTCGCGGATGACGGGGGCGGACTCGCCGGTGATGGCCGACTCGTCCACCGAGGCGATGCCGTCGATCACGTCGCCGTCACCGGGGATGATCTCGCCGGCCTCGACGATGACGATGTCGCCCTGCTGGAGCTCGGGTGCGCCGACCACGTCCCACTGGCTGTGGTCGTCGGGGCTCTTCAGACGGCGGGCGGTGGTGTCGCGCTTGGCCGCGCGCAGGGTGGCGGCCTGGGCCTTGCCGCGGCCCTCGGCGACGGCCTCGGCCAGATTGGCGAAGACCACGGTCAGCCAGAGCCACACCACGATGGCCCAGGCGAAGATCGACGGGTCGAGGACGGCGAGCACGGTGGTGAAGACCGCGCCGATCTCGACGATGAACATGACGGGGTTGCGCCACATGTTCGCCGGGTTGAGCTTCTTCAGCGCGTCCGGCAGTGACTTGATCATCTGCTTGGGGTCGAGCAGGCCGCCGCCGACCTTCCCGCCCTTCGGGGCGGGAGAGTGGCCCGGCGCGTGCAATGTCTGCGTGGACATGTTCTAGCGAAGTCCTTCTGCGAGGGGGCCGAGCGCCAGTGCCGGGAGGAAGGTGAGGGCGACCAGGATGATCGTCACGCCGACGACCATGCCGACGAACTGCGGCCGGTAGGTGGGCAGTGTGCCCGCGCTCGCGGGGACGGGCGCCTGCTGGGCCAGCGATCCGGCAAGGGCCAGCGCCAGCACGATCGGCAGGAAGCGGCCGAAAGCCATGCACAGGCCGAGCGTGGTGTTGTGGAAGGGGGTGTTCACGCTGACGCCGGCGAAGGCCGAGCCGTTGTTGTTGGACGCAGAGGTGTAGGCGTACAGGATCTCCGAAAGGCCGTGCGGGCCGCTGTTCAGCATGGCCGAGCGGCCGGTCTCGGTGGCCATCGCCACGGCGGTGCCGATCAGCACCAGCATCGGGGTGGCCAGGAAGTACAGTGAGGCCAGCTTGATCTCGCGGGCGCCGATCTTCTTGCCCAGGTACTCGGGGGTCCGGCCGACCATCAGGCCGGCCACGAACACCGTGATCACGGCCAGGATCAGGATGCCGTACAGACCCGCGCCGACGCCGCCGGGCGCCACCTCGCCCAGCAGCATGTTGAAGATCAGCATGCCGCCGCCGATGGCGGTGTAGGAGTCGTGGAAGGAGTCCACCGAGCCTGTGGAAGTCAGGGTGGTGGCGGTGGCGAACATGCCGGAGTTGGACACGCCGAAGCGCACGTCCCGGCCCTCCATCGCCTGGCCGATGGCCTGCGGCACGGTGCCGCCGGCGCTCAGTTCGGCCCAGTTCGTCACGCCGATGCTGATGATCGCGATGATCGCCATCACGCTCACGATGGCGTAGCCCTGCCGGTTGTCACCCACCATGCGCCCGAACGTGCGCGGCAGGCACGTCGCGATGACGAGCAGCAGGAAGATGGTCAGCCAGTTCGTCCACGACGTGGGGTTCTCGAACGGGTGGGCCGAGTTGACGTTGAAGATGCCGCCGCCGTTCGTGCCCAGGTCCTTGATGGCCTCCTGTGAGGCGGCCGCGGCCGGGGTGAAGGTCTGCTCGCCGCCGGTCAGCGTCGTCCACGTGCTGTGATCGGCGAACGTCTGGATGGCGCCGCCCGCCACCAGCACCAGCGCGGCCACGAACGCGATGGGCAGCAGGATGCGCAGGGTGCCGCGGACCAGGTCCACCCAGAAGTTGCCGAGCGTGTCGGCCTTCTTGCGGGCGAACCCGCGTACCAGGGCGATGGCCACCGCCATGCCGACCGCCGCGGAGACGAAGTTCTGCACGGCCAGGCCCGCGGTCTGCACCACGTGGCCCATGGCCGACTCGCCGGAGTAGGCCTGCCAGTTGGTGTTGGTGACGAAGCTGACCGCGGTGTTCCAGGCCAGCGCCGGCTCGACCGGCTTCATCCCCAGGGACAGGAACAGGTGGTTCTGCAGCCGCTGCAGGCCGTACAGGAACAGGATCGACAGCACCGAGAATGCCAGCACGCTGCGCGCGTAGACGCCCCAGCGCTGCTCGCCGTCCGGCTGGACGCCGAGCAGCCGGTAGATCCAGCGTTCCACGACGTTGTGCCTGGTGCTGGCGTAGACGCGGTACATGTAGTCGCCCAGCGGCTTGTAACAGAGGGCGAGGGCGAGCAGGAGGGAGGCGATGAACAGGATGCCCGCCAGGGTCGGCGACATCAGAACCGCTCCGGGAACAGCAGGGCCGCGACCATGAAGATCACCAGGCCGGCGACCACGACGAGACCCGCGGCGTTGACGGCATTCACAGCCGCTCCACCGCCTTGACGACCAGCCCGAGAATCGCGAAGACCGCGATCGTCAGGGCGACGAAGATGACGTCAGCCATCCCCACTCCTCAATCTGGATATGTTGGTTCGGCCGCGCCTACCTCGCGCGGCACCAAGGCAAGCAAATCTCGGGATTTGTGCCGTTTTGCCGGTCTTGACGGCTTCCATACGGCCAAAGCCGGAATATTGACGCCATCTCTACGGGGCGCCGCTTCCGTGGCGTGGCACGGTTGCTGGTGGCCCGGTTTGCTTCCCGGTCGGGGCCCAGCCGCCCGTAATGCCCCTTAACGGGCTTACTACGCGTGCTGTCCTTCGGGTACGGTTTGCCCTGGTGCGCCGGGAAGTCTGGTCGGCATTCGTCATGGGTAGCCGAGGAGACGTGGTGCAGAGCGTACAGGTGGTGCTTTTTCTGGTTGCGCTGGCGACCGTGGTGGCCACCTTCGCTGACCGGATCAGCGTGCCGGCGCCGTCGTTGCTGGTCGTGGCCGGCATCGGTGTCGGGCTGCTGCCCTTCTCGGAGCAGATCCACGTCACGCCCGAGATCGTCAGCCTGGTGGTGCTGCCGCCGCTGCTGTACGCGGCCGGCGAGGAGCTGTCCTGGCCGGACCTCAAACGCCTGTGGCGGCCGGTGTCCCTCCTCGCGGTGGGGCTCGTGCTCGCCTCCGCCGCCGCGGTCGGCTTCCTGACGGCGTGGCTGACGCCGCTGCCGCTGGCTCTGGGGTTCGTGCTCGGCGCGGTGCTGTCGAGCACCGACCCGGTCGCCGTCACCGCGCTGGGCCGCAGGCTGGCGCTGCCGCCCCGGCTGCAGACGCTCGTGCAGGCCGAGAGCCTGTTCAACGACGCCACCAGCCTGATCCTGTTCCGCATCGCGGTCGCGGCGGCGGTGGCCGGGGGCGTCGCGGGCTGGAGTGGTGTGACGGCGGAGTTCCTGCGCCTGGCCGGGGGCGGTGCAGCGGTCGGCGCCGTGGTGGCCGCGGGTGTTTCTTTCGTACGGCGGCGCACGGAGGACCCCGTCTTGGAGAGCGTGATCGCGCTCGTGACTCCGTACCTGGCCTATGTCCTGGCCGAGGCCGTTCACGGGTCGGGCGTGACCGCGGTGGTGGTGGCGTCGGTGATTCTCGGCATCAAGGCCCACCAGCTCACCAACTCCGGGATCCGGCTGCAGCTGACCGCCGTCTACGGGACGGTGATCTTCGTGCTGGAGAGCGTGGTCTTCAGCCTCATCGGGCTGCAGCTGCCCAGCCAGATCCGCCAGCTCACCGGTGTCGAGCAACCATGGGTGGTGGCGGTGCCGGCCATCGTGGTCGTCCTGGTCCTCGTTCGGGTGGCGTGGGTGTTCCCGCTGGCCGCGTTGCAGCAGTGGCGCAGAGAACGGCGGCTCCGGCCGACCTGGCAGGTGCCTGCCGTGATCTCCTGGGCCGGCGCGCGTGGCGTCGTGCCGCTGGCCGCGGCCCTGTCCATCCCGCTCACCACGACCACCGGGCAGCCGCTGCCGCACCGCAGCCTGCTGATGGTCCTGGCCACCGGCGTCATCGTGGTCTCCCTCATCGTCCAGGGCTTCACCCTGGCGCCGCTGGTCAGGCTGTCGGGTCTGGCCGTCGCCCCCGATCACTCCCGCTCGGAGTACCTCAAGGTGTGGCACCGGCTCGCGGAGCGTGCGGGCGAGTACGTGGACGAACTGGAGGACCTGGAGGTGGTCTCGCCCGCGGTGCTCCACCACGTGCGCCGTTCCTTGCAGTTGGAGCTGGACCAGGAGTCCGAGCCGATGCCCGGCGGCTACAACCAGGTCCGGCGGCAGGTGCTCTCCGTGCAGAGCACGGAGCTCAGCCGCATGTACGCGGCAGGCGAGGTCAGCGAGCACACCCGCCGCCGCCTGCAGCGCTACCTGGACCGGCAGGACCTGCGCTTCACCAAGGAATAGAACGCCCGTAAAAATGCCATATATCGGCGTCAAAACGGCGTCCAGGTTCCGTAGAGACGGGCGTCAAGCGGCTCCTCCCCGGCGAACATGAGGAGAAATCCCCACGTAGGAGCCGTGTTGATGTTCAGCGTCGTCACGCCCGCGACCGTCGCCCGCTCGTACCGGTTCGGGCCGTGCGCCATCATGGCCGTCATCGCGCTCGTGGCCGGATGCGCTGCCGGTGTCCTGGTCGCCGCCTCGGTCGCCGACGCGATGCGCGACTATCGCGCCACGCACCATCAGGTAGCCGCTCAGGTGGTCGAGGAGAAAGCCATCGTCGCCCAGGTGAGCTGGCAGGACGAGGCCGGTGTGGAGCACACCGGCCAGGTACGCGCGCCGCTCGACCGCGTCTCCGGCACGCGGGTCCGGATCTGGCTCGACCGCCAGGGCCGGCCGGCGCCGCGTCCTTTCGGACCGGTTGAGATCGTGTTCGGCTTCCTGATAGCCGGCACCGTGGCGGGCGGAGTGACCTGGTCGGCGTTGTGGCAGGTCCGCTCCCTGGCGCACTGGTGGGTGGCCAGGAAAGCGGTCAAGGACCTGGACGCGCGCTGGCGCGACTACGCCCGCAGCTAGGCGCAGTGTGACCTATGCGACTGGGCGAGTTGTAGCGCCCTCGAAGCGATCTTTGTGGGCCGGCCAATTTATACGTTTTCTTGACGCCCTCACCTCGGCAATCGCCCTTTCGGCACAGGTAGTGTCCGATGCGTCTTTGCGGGGTTTTGACGAGGAGTGACCGTTATGGTGCTGGCGAAACGGCCGGCCGCTACGGAAGGGACACTGCGTTCCTGGCTGCTGGAGGGACTGCAGACCGACCGTAAGCAGATCGAGCACGGTCCCCACGTCAAGCACCCGTGGTGGCGGGTGATGTGCCTGACCGGCGTGGACTACTTCTCCACGCTCGGCTACCAGCCGGGCATCGCCGCGCTGGCGGCCGGACTGCTCTCTCCGCTCGCCACCCTGTTCCTGGTGGCGCTCACGCTGCTGGGCGCGCTGCCGGTCTACCGTCGCGTCGCCGCCGAGAGCCCGTACGGGCAGGGCTCGATCGCGATGCTGGAGAAGCTCGCGCCTCAGTGGTGGGGCAAGATCTTCGTGCTGGCACTGCTCGGCTTCGCCGCCACCGACTTCGTGATCACGATGACGCTGTCGGCGGCGGACGCGACCGCGCACATCCTGGAGAACCCGTTCGTGCCCGACGCCCTGGCCGGACAGCGGGTGCTCGTGACGCTGGTGCTGCTGGCGGCGCTGGGCGGGGTGTTCATGCTGGGCTTCACCGAGGCCATCGGCATCGCCGTCATCCTCGTCTTCATCTACCTCGGGCTGAACGCCGTGGTGGTCTCGAGTGCCATCGTGCACGTGCTGGAGTCGCCGCAGGTGGTGGTGGACTGGCAGCGCGCGCTGAGCCTGGACTTCAGCAGCCCGTTCGTCATGATCGGGTTGTCGCTCCTGGTGATGCCGAAGCTGGCCTTGGGCATGTCCGGGTTCGAGACCGGTGTCGCGGTGATGCCCGTGGTCAAGGGCGACATGGAGCAACGGGTAAAGGGCACTCGGCGCTTGCTGACCACCGCCGCGCTGATCATGAGCGTGTTCCTGGTCTTCTCCAGCTTCGTGACGACCGTGCTGATCCCGCATCAGGAGTTCGAGGAGGGTGGCAAGGCGAACGGCCGTGCCCTGGCCTACCTCGCGCACGAATATCTGGGCAACTGGTTCGGCACCGCCTACGACATCTCCACGATCGCCATCCTGTGGTTCGCGGGGGCCTCGGCGATGGCCGGGCTGATCAACCTGGTGCCGCGGTACCTTCCGCGCTATGGCATGGCGCCGGAGTGGACGGGCGCGGTGCGACCCCTGGTGATCGTGTTCTCGCTGATCGGGTTCGGCATCACGGTCATCTTCGACGCGGACGTGGACGCCCAGGGCGGCGCGTACGCCACCGGCGTTCTGGTGCTCATGCTGTCAGCTGCGGTGGCGGTGACGCTGTCGGCGTGGAAGAAGCGTCAGCAGGTGGCGACGGCGGGGTTCGCGCTGATCTCGGCGGTGCTGGGCTACACCCTGGTGGACAACGTGATCGAACGACCGGACGGCGTCAAGATCGCCTCGTTCTTCATCGCGGCGATCATCGTCACCTCCCTGATCTCCCGGGCCACCCGCTCCACCGAGCTCCGGGTGACCGAGGTGCGTCTGGACGGGCTGGCCGAGGAGTTCGTCAACGACGCGTGCGGCGAGATCCACGTGATCGCCAACGAGCCGAACGCCCGCGACCAGGCCGAATACAACGACAAACTCCGCGAGACCTGGCAGACCCATCGGCTGCGCAGCTCGGAGCCGGTACTGTTCGTCGAGGTGACGGTGCCGGACGCCTCGGAGTTCGAGACCGAGCTGCACGTCAAGGGCGAGGAGCGGTACGGCCACAAGATCCTCACCATCGAGAGCTCGGCCGTCCCGAACTCGCTGGCCGCGCTCCTGCTCTACCTGCGCGAACGGACCGGGGGAGTGCCGCACATCTACTTCCACTGGACCGAGGGCAACCCGGTCGTGGCCATGCTGCGCTACCTGGTCTTCGGCGGCGGCGACGTACCGCCGCTGACCAGGGAGGTGCTGCGCCAGGCCGAGCCGGATCAGGAACGCAGACCGCACGTCCACGTCGGCTGACCAGCCTCGTAGGTTCACACGGGTACAAGCGGCCGTTGAGGCCATGGGCGGTCAGGTCGCGTTCGACCCGCTTGGCCGTGCCCCGGATGAGCATCTTCCCGACGAACGGCCACCCGGCCGGCACGCCCAGCGCCGACAGCGACAGGGCCGCGCCCGTGCCGACCTCCAGGCCCCGCCGGGCCAGTTGGGCGAGGTCGTGTGGGCTCGCCGGCTCTGTCCATGGGCTGGGATGTGTTGGCATGTGTCGCTTTCGCTGGGTCTTGTGGTCTTCCCAGCTTGTGCTGGGGGGCTTTTGTCCATGCCGCAAATCAGTGGGCAAGCGATTTGACCTTTCCTTAGCGCGTAAATAATGCGTCAACGGCCGTATCGGGCGCGTAGCAATGGCGTAGAAAATGTCGTTCCCGGGGGCTTGAGCCGGTTTCATGTGACTGGCTCTCGCTGAAAGGAACGGTCGATGCGCAGGCATCCTCTGGAAGTGCTGCTTCCGGTCGGGTTCGGATGTGCGGTGGCCACCTGCGCCCTTGCCTCGCTGACCCTCTTCGAGACCACGGCTCGTGTCGCCTTGATGGGCGTGGCAGTCGGCGTGTTCGGGCTCTGGGCGAGGCGCTACCTGGCCGCACTGGCGACAGGAGTGATGGCCTGGTGCTTCGCCACGGGCTTCCTCGTGCACACCGAAGCCGAACTGGCCTTTGGGCACAACGACCTCGTCAGGCTGGCCGCGTTCACCGTCATAGCGTTGGTGGGGTGCGTCTGGGCACGTGCGCGCTGGCTGCGCCGCCGCTACCGCTTGATGCGCACGGATCGGCGTCGAGCTCCTGTCCTTCTCGGACAGCTACATGGGCGTGCCAAGGGTGTCGCACACAAAGGAATTGAAAGCCCTTAATGCGAGGATCAGGGCATGCGGATGCATTGTGTTAAATCGTTGCCCCGCTGTCAGTGAGTGCGACTATCGATGGTTATGTTGGGAATCAGTATCGCCCGGCATAGCAGCCCGCACGGAGGAGAAGCGTCGTGCCCCATCGACGGCACGAGCCCGCGTTGGACGGTGGATCCGCATCGCGGGCGTCAGGGGAGCCATCGGCGGCTCGTAGTGTGACCGCGCACGACTCGGTGCGGCTCGCATTGGTGATCGGTGCTCTCGGTGTGGTGTTCGGCGACATCGGGACCAGCCCCATCTACACCCTCCAGACGGTGTTCAACCCGAGCGACCCGCATCCTGTCCCGGTCAGCACGGAGAACGTGTTCGGGGTGGTGTCGCTGGTGTTCTGGTCAGTGATGATCATCGTCACGGTCACCTACGTGCTGCTGGCGATGCGCGCCGACAATGACGGCGAGGGTGGCATCATGGCGCTGATCACACTGTTGCGACGGTGGGGCGCACAGCGTGACCGGCGGGCAGCCGTTGTGCTGGCGGCGCTCGGCATCTTCGGGGCTTCGCTGTTCTTCGGGGACAGCATGATCACGCCGGCGATCTCGGTGCTGTCGGCGGTCGAGGGGCTCAAGGTCGTCGAGTCGTCGCTGGAAGAGCTGGTCGTGCCGATCACCGCAGTGATCATCGTGCTGCTCTTCCTGGCGCAGCGCCGAGGAACCGCGGCAGTCGGCCGGGTGTTCGGACCTGTGATGATCGCCTGGTTCATGACCATCGGCGCGTGCGGGGTGGCCGGCATCGTCGACCACCCGGAGATCCTCAAGGCGTTGTCGCCGACCTACGCGATGGACTTCCTGGTCGGACATTTCGGCACCGCGTTCTTCGCCTTGGCCGCGGTCGTGCTCGCGGTCACCGGCGCCGAGGCGTTGTACGCGGACATGGGGCACTTCGGTCGCCGGTCGATCAACCGGGCCTGGCTGGTCCTCGTGTTTCCCGCGTGCGTTCTCAGCTACCTGGGCCAGGGAGCCCTGATCCTCGCCGATCCGGCCAACATCAGCAGCCCGTTCTTCCTGCTCGTGCCAGACTGGGGACGACTGCCGATGGTCCTGCTGGCCACGGCGGCGACTGTGATCGCGTCCCAGGCGGTGATCACGGGCGCGTACTCGGTCGCCTCCCAGGCCGCACAGCTCGGCTACCTGCCGAGGCTGCGGATCGCGCACACCTCAGAGTCCACGATGGGCCAGATCTACGTCCCATGGATCAACTGGCTGCTGATGGTCTCAGTGCTCACCCTGGTCTTCGCATTCCGCAGCTCCACGGCGCTGGCCTTCGCTTTCGGCATGGCGGTGACCGGGACGATCACCATCACCACGCTGCTGTTCTTCTACGTGGCCCGCGCGAAATGGGGCACACCGCTGTGGATCGTCGGCCTCGGCGCCACCGTGCTGCTGGCAGTGGATCTGCTGTTCGTCGCGGCCAACCTGACCAAACTCGTTCACGGTGCGTGGTTGCCGCTGCTGATCGGCCTCACCGCGTTCACCGTCATGACGACCTGGCGGCGGGGGCGCGAGATCGTCACCGCTGAGCGGAGACTGCGCGAAGGGGCGCTGCCCGAGTTCATCGACCGGCTACGCACCGGCAAGGCAGCGACCCGACGCGTCCCCGGCACGGCCGTCTTCCTCAACCGCGGTAAGGAAACCACGCCGCTGGCCATGCGGGCCAATGTCGAGCACAATCACGTTCGGCACGAGCACGTCCTGATCATGTCGATCGAGACCGAGCCCGTGCCCCGGGTTCCGGCCGGCCGACGCATCGTCGTCGACGACCTCGGCCACGCCGACGACGGGATCATCCACGTCACCGCTCGGTTCGGCTACATGGAGACACCCGACGTGCCCGGTGCGCTCGCGATGCTCGACCCGGCAACGACCGAGGGGCGGCTGGAGCTCGACCAGGCGTCCTACTTCCTGTCGAAGATCGAGCTTCGGCGCGGGGAGGATCCGACGATGGCGCCCTGGCGGAAGCGGTTGTTCATCGCGACCTCCTACATCACCGCCGACGCCGCCGAGTACTTCGGCCTGCCCCGCGACCGCACAGTCATCATGGGCTCGCATATCGAGGTGTAGAGGGCCGACCGACAGGGTGGACGACCTTCTTCGCGTGCCAGGTCAGGAAACAGCCAGTAAGAGAAGGATGACCAGCGAGCCCGCGGTCGTGAGGAGAAAGCGCGTCACGATAAGTGGGCGGAACCAGTCGGGAAACACCGCGTCAGCTGCCCCAAGCAGCGCCCTGGTGTCGATGTCCGTGGTGCCGGACTTGTGGAGCGCGGCCTCCACGTACCGGATGACGAAAACCTGAGCGGTGGTGATGAAGCCGCCGGCGATCAGCAGGATGGGCTGGAGAATCCAGGTGGGCAGCCGCTGACCACCGAGGTTCAGTACGGCAAGTGTCGCCAGACCCACAGCGATTGCCATGGACACCACCACGCTGGCGGTGCTGGCCGTGAAGTCGAGGCCGTGCTTGACCAGTACGGCGGGATCATGGCCCTGGCGTCGAATCTCGGCATCGGCTGCTTGCTGGGCGGCGGCGCCGTACCGGTGACCGACAAGCGGGACGATCGAGTACGTCAGAGCCAGCAGGACTTGAAGGGCAGCGACGGTAAGCATGGAAGGCCTTCCCGAGAGGACGTGTTGAACTTAGTTCAGCACCGTAGCTCAGTGTTTGAACTAAGTTCAACAGTGGCTAGGCTGAGCGGCATGCTGACCAAGGAGCAGATTGTGCGAGCCGCCGTCGAGGTGCTCGACGCCGAAGGGGTGAACGGGCTGAACATGCGCCGTTTGGGCGCACACCTGGGGTCGGCTGCATCGGCGATGTATCACCACGTGAAGAGCAAGGACAAGCTGGTGGTTCTCGCCGCCGACCACGTGTTCGGCGAGATAGTGCTGCCGGACGCGGCCATGGTCGGGTGGCGGGAGGCTGCCGCCTCGCTGGCGCGCGGCGCGTATGCGATGGTCGTACGGCACTTCTGGCTGATTCCGGCGATGAGCACGCACCTGATCTACGGGCCCAACAAGGCTCGCTTCGATGAGCAGTCCCTGACGGTTTACGAGTCGGCCGGCTTCACCGAAGGCGAGGCCGATCAGGCGGCGGCGACCGTGCTCATGTTCGTGATCGGCGCCGCGCAGGGCGAGGCCGCGGAGGCGGCCTGGCGGGCACGCCTGCGACGGAGCGGCGCCGATACCGACAAGGAACTCCGGGACGTCACCGCCGAGGTGTTCGAGATCGCCAAGGCATTCCCACGCTTGCGAGCCCGCATCGAGCCCGCCACCGCTTCCCCGCCCGGAGACCCTTTCGAGTTCGGACTCCACACTCTCCTTGCCGGGTTGGAGTCGCGCCTTTCTCCTCGACATGGTGGCCGTCACGACTACGGTGAGGGAGCCTGAGGGATGTCTCTGAACTGGTGCAACGATCTTCGGTCCTGGGAATCTGCGCGGTCAGATGATCCGCTGACCAGAGGCCCGAGTTCGTTGAAAGAGTCGGCCCTTTCCTCGACGGCTGTTCCAGCACGTCGGGAAGGGCCATGGGGCGTATGAACGGGGCTTCTGCTGTTCGGCCTGCGCATGGACCAACCCGATGGCTCCCGTCCGGTCCGCACCCGCCGTAACCTGCGCCTTTCACGGTGGCTCGAAGCCGTATCAGAGTGATGTCAGCTCCGTGTCGGGTCGCGGGGCCACGATTCTCGGCATGGACACAGCAATGCGGCCCCCGGCCGACACCCAAGGCGCCCAGCCGAAAGGCTTCGTCGCGAAGCTCCTCGCCGACCGTCACTCCGTCCCGTTCTCCATCGCGCTGCACCTGGTGCCCGGCGCGGCCATCGTCGCCGTGTACGCGTTCATCGGCGCCCCCATGGTCCGGGCGATGAACTTCCCGATCTTCCTGGCCTGGGCCATCGCCCTCGCGGTTGTGCTCTTCCCACTCCAGCTGTTCCTGCTGTGGCTGGGCAAGAAGCAGACCGGCCGCTTCACGATGAAGGGCGTCGTCCACTACCGCGACAAACCGGTCTCGCGCCGCAAGGTCCTCTGGCTCGGGGCCGCGTGCCTCGTGTGGATGACCGTGGTCTCGCTCTCGCTGACCCCGCTGGACAACATCGTCTACGACTGGTTCTTCACCTGGGTGGACTACCAGGGCGCCGGCCCCGCCGGCACCGCCTACCTCCAGGGCTACCCGCAGGAGCTCGTGCTCACCACGCTGCTCATCTGCGCGCCGTTCACCGGCTTCACCCTGCCCCTGCTCGAGGAGTACTACTTCCGCGGCTTCCTGCTGCCCCGCCTCCCGCAACTCGGCAAGTGGGCCCCGTTCTTCAACACCTTCTTCTTCTCGGTGTACCACTTCTGGGCCCCTTGGACGGTCCTGTCGAAGCTCGTCTTCCTCTACCCGGGCGTCTGGCTCGCCTGGAAGAAGCAGGACATCCGCATCTCGATCGCCATGCACCCCGGCTCGGCGCTGCTGATGACCGTGGTCGGCGTCATCGCCCTCGCCTCCGGCGCCACCTCCCTGTAAGACCGCCCGAAACGAGGGGTGCCGCGGGTGGAGCCGGTCACTCGGGGCGATCCGGAGTCGCCGCTGCGCTGGACGGCGTGATCGTTGAACACGCTCGCCACCGGGTTGCCCCAGGGTTGAGTAGGCCCCCACCGCCGTAGCGTCTGCCTTTCAACAGCGTCCGAGTCCTGTAGGGGGCGACCATGGGCAGACCGATGCGGCGTAACGTCGCTCATCTCAGCCGGGCCGAGCGCGACGCTTTCGTCGCCGCGGAGGGGTATGGAGCCGCAGGAGTTCCTACGGGCGCGCGGGCATGCGTTCGCGGTGAGCAGCACCCTCGGCCTGGTCGCGGGCGGGGTGCTGTTGCTGCTGGCTGGGCGTGCTCCTGATCGTCGGCTTGGCGGTGCTCGCGACCACGGCTGCCGCGCATTTCGGCGATCGGCCCGACACGGCGGCGCTCACCGACGGATACGGCCTCGCCTTCATCATCTCCGCGGCCCTGATGGCACTGTGCGCCGCAATCGCGATGGGATTCTTCAGAGGAGACAAGCATGACAGCGAAACGAGCGATCATCATTGGTGCGGGCATCGCGGGCCTGGCCGCTGCGCTGCGGCTGAGCCAGATCGGTTGGGAACCTCTCATCGTCGAACGAGCCCCGTCGCGTAGGGAAGGCGGCTACGCGGTCGTCTTCTCCGGCCTCGGGTACGCCGCCGCGGAACGCATGGGCATCCTGCCGGCTCTCCAGGAACGTCAGGTCGGCGCCTTCGACCTCGCCTACCTCCGAGCTGACGGCCGTCCGCGCTTCACGGTCCCGCACACCACAGTGCGTCGGCTGCTCGGCGACAGCGGCATGGCCCTGCTGCGCGGCGACATCGAGGAAGTGCTCCACGAGGCGATGGCCGATCAAGCCGAGATCAGGTTCGGCGCCACCGTCACGGCTGTGACACAGGATGACGAGGGAGTTGATGTCACGCTCAGCGACGGCTTGACGGAGCGGGCGGATCTGCTCGTGGGCGCTGACGGCCTGCATTCGTCGGTACGTGCGCTTGTCTTCGGGCCCGAAGAACGCTACCGGCGCGACCTCGGCCATGTGGTGGCCGCGTTGACCCCGGACAAGCTGCCCGGCGGGGCGCCGGAGCGGGCGTTCACCACGGTCACGGCGGTCGGCAGGACGTTCACGGTCGCCGACCTCGGGCGTGGCCGGGTCGCCGCGTTCTTCACCTACAGCACTCAAGATGCCGACGCCGAACTGGCCAAGGGGTCGCGCCATGCCCTCCAGCAGGCATACCCGGGCCAGCACTGGGCCATCCCCAAGCTGCTCGACGACTTGCGCGAGGAGGCGGTCTACTTCGACAGCGTCAGCCAGATCGTCATGGACCGGTGGAGCCAGGGCCGCGTCGTGCTGCTCGGCGACGCCGCCTGGTGCGTCACGCTGTTCGCCGGGTACGGCTCCTCCCTCGCCGTGGGCGGCGCCGACCTGCTCGGCACCGAGCTCGGCCGCCATCCGAAGGACATCCCCGCCGCGCTGCGAGCATGGGAGAACGCCCTCCGGCCGGAAGTGCTCGAACGGCAGCGCAAGGGGCGCGCCAACACGGGCGTGCACGCGCCCCGCAACCGGCTCGAGCTGGCCGTGCGCGACCTGCCCCTACGTCTGGCCACCGTTCCTCCGGTGACCCGCCTGCTCAGCCGCCACCTCAGCTTCCACAGCCAGTGAAGGTGCGGCCCGTACAGGGGATGCGGGCCGTACCCGAGGTCATCGGACGTAGGCGACCATGATTCCCATGGCGCCGTCTGTGCCGGTGGGATGGTTGTGCGACGGCCCAGGCCGACAGCGGGCCCACCGTGGTGGGCACGTTCCCCGTCTCCAGGAACTGCAGGAAACCGGGCTCGGTCTCGGCGACGAAGTCCAGGTAGACGTCCAGCGCGCGGGCGAGCGGTTCGGGCGAGGCGTAGGCCTTCCGCAATCGGGCCTGGAGCCGTTCGGTGAACGTGACGACAAGGCTGACGAACAAGTCGTCCTTGCCCTCGAAGTACAGATAGAAGGTGCCAACCGATAACCCGGCCCGGCGCGCGAGGTCTTCTACGCGCAAGGCGGCCCAGCCGTCCTGCTGGATGATCTCGACGACAGCGCGCAGCAGGCGGCGGCGCACCTCGGGATTGGCCACACCGAGGCGTCTGCGTTCTGCTCGCTTCGAGCGGATGGGCTTGATCTCCATGGCAACCTCGCTGAATGAAGTTTGATTCATCAGGAGGGGTTGTCAAGGGTCTTCTACGACATTTCCTAGTAGAGATCGTAGTGCCTTTGACCAGCGTATTGAGGCCCGCTCGGAGGCATTCGGCGCGAGTGATCATTGGCATACCGTAGTATCTGCCGCATGACACGAGCGTGCCGGACGGCCCAGCGCCTGCTGCTGCTCGTGCTTCTCGCTACGGGTGTCGCGGCAATGCACACGGTGGGACACCTCGACGGGCATCTCTCCTCCCCTAGCCATCTGGTTCACCTGGCGCATGCTGCAGAGACGTCCCTCAGTGTCGGCGCTGAGTCGGGGCACGCCCCGAGTGAACCCGGCACGTCGGGTTGGATGTGCCTGGCCGTCCTGGGCCTGGGCATGGTCTGGCTGCTGCATCTCCGCTCCGTCGCCGTCTTCGACTTCCTGATCGCTACCGGCTCGCGTGTGCGCCTCTGGGCGCAACTGCTGCGCGGGCCGCCGCTGCCTCTGCTCACGCGCATGGTCGTGCTCCGGATCTAGAGCGACTCCCGGCCCTACTGGCCCGGGTTCGCAGCCATCCCTGCACGACCTATCAAGCGAGGCATCAACCATGGACATCGATCGACGTACCCTGCTCAAGGCTGGGGTCGGCTTGCTCGGCGGAGCGGCGCTCACCGCTTGTGGCGGGAACGCATCGCCTGCTTTCGTCAGCCCGAGCGGCGCAGAAGTGCGTGCCGCCGAGCAGGCTCGGCGGCCGGGCGCAATACGTAGCTTCCGGCTGGTTGCGGCGGAAGACCAGGTAGACCTCGGAGGCCCGGTGGTCCGTACGTGGGCTTACGACGGTCGCATCCCCGGCGCCCCCATCCGGGTCAGCCTGGGAGAGAGGGTACGGGCAACGCTCACCAACCGGTTGCCCGTCGACACCTCCGTCCACTGGCACGGGCTGGCGCTGCGCAACGACGCCGACGGCGTGCCGGGCGTCACCCAGCAGCCGATCAAGCCGGGATCGGAATTCGCCTACGAGTTCACCGCGGCGCATCCCGGGACGTACTGGTTCCACCCGCACTCCGGAACTCAGCTGGACCGAGGGCTGTACGCGCCGCTCATCGTGGATGATCCGCTCGAGCGACTGGACTACGACGAGGAGTGGGTCGTGGTCCTGGACGACTGGCTCGACGGCGTCACGGGCACCCCGGAAGAGGTGCTTGCCGAGCTCTCACGCGGCATGGGCATGGGCCACGCAGGCATGGGCCGGCACATGCTGATGGGGGCGACGAGTCCCTTGCTGGGCGGCGACGCGGGCGACGTGCAGTATCCGCATTACCTCCTCAATGGACGCATCCCTTCCCAGCCGCAAACGTTTCGTGCCAAGCCGGGCGCTCGCCTGCGCATCCGCCTCATCAACGCCGGGGGCGACACCGCCTTCCGCGTCGCTCTGGCCGAGCACCGGCTGACGGTCACGCACACCGATGGCTTCTCTGTACAGGCCGTCGAATCCGACGCGGTGTTGATCGGCATGGGGGAGCGTTACGACGTGCTGGTCACGCTGAAGGACGGAGTCTTTCCGCTGGTCGCACTGGCTGAGGGGAAGAAGACGGTGGCCCGGGGACTGATCCGCACCAGCGACCGGATGGCCGCTCCTGGCCCTGGCCTCCGGCCCCGGGAACTGGACGGCGAGGTCATCGGTTACGACCAGCTTGTGCCTCGGGAGGCGCTACGGCTCGCACCCAAGCGACCGGATCGCACCATCAAGCTCGAGCTCTCCGGCAGCATGATGGCCTACGACTGGGCCATCAACGGTAAGAAGTACGATCCCGCCACCATTTACCCGGTGCGTTCCGGGGAGCGGGTGCGGCTGTCGTTCGTCAACCGCACGATGATGTGGCATCCCATGCATCTGCACGGCCACACCCTCGCCCTGCCGAGCGGTGCCCGTAAGGACACCGCCATCGTGCTGCCCAACGAGACGTTGGAGGTCGACTTCGATGCCGACAACCCGGGCATCTGGATGATCCACTGCCACAACATCTATCACGCCGAATCGGGGATGATGACGCTGCTCGGCTACCAGCAGCTCTGACAGAGCAAGGCGGTCATGACGCGTTCGGCGCATGAAGAGGCCGGCCAGCACAGGGAAGAACCGGCCGGGGGCGCGTTCCTGCCAAGCCTGTCCGAGTTCCGGAAACGGCGGACCGCCTCGATGGTTGAAATACGGTGGGGGGGTATAGTATGTTGAGAGGGTCGGAAGGGGGAGACATGGTGGGATACAGCGACAGCAAGCAGGACCAGTTGCGCCGGTTGCGCCGCGTCGAGGGTCAGGTGCGGGGGTTGCAGCGGATGGTGGAGGGCGACAAGTACTGCATCGATGTTCTGACGCAGGTGTCGGCGGCTACCAGTGCTCTGCAGTCGGTCGCCATCTCTCTGCTGGAGGATCATCTGGCTCACTGTGTGGCGGAGGCCGCCGCCAAGGGGGGTCCTGAGGCTCAGGCCAAGGTGAAAGAGGCTTCCGACGCGATTGCGCGGCTTGTCCGCTCCTGACAGCACCGAACACACCGGAAAGGGTTGATCGATATGGCTACCGCTACTTACACCGTCACGGGCATGACGTGCGGCCACTGCGTGAGTTCGGTGAAGGAGGAGGTCGGTGAGGTTGCCGGGGTCACCTCGGTGGAGGTTGATCTGGCCAGTGGCCTGCTGACCGTTGCGAGCGACGGTCCTGTGGAGGCGGCGGCGATTGTTGCGGCCGTGGAGGAAGCGGGCTACGAGGTGGCGAATCCGGCATGAACGCGGCGACCAAGCTGGGTGCGTACGTGCTGGGGTTGGCCGTCGTCTTCGGCGGCGCCCTGGGTGTGGGGAACGCGGTGGGAGAGGTTGGCCCGGCACCCGCCAAGTCGGAACACGGGACCACCCATTCGACGTCCGCCGCCGTGGGCCATGGCGGCCATGAGCAGAGCACCGCGACAGCGCAGAACGATACCCCTGGGGGGCTCCAGGTGTCCCAGAACGGCTACACGCTCAACCCGTTGACGACGATCAAGGCCGGTGAGCCGACGGATTTCCGTTTCACGGTGACGGGTCCCGATGGCAGGCCGGTGACCGATTATCAGGTTCAGCATGACAAGAAGCTGCACTTCATCGTGGTCTCGCGGGATCTGGCGACGTTCCAGCATGTGCATCCGGAGATGGCCGGCGATGGTGTGTGGTCGGTGAAGCTGACGCTGGCCGATCCGGGCGCCTACCGGGCTTTCGCGGATTTCGCTCCCGCCGGTGGTAGCGGTCTGACTCTTGGTGCGGATCTGCTGGTCGCGGGCGACTACAAGCCGCAGCCCCTGCCGCAGGCGGTGCGGACGGTTGAGGTGGACGGCTACACGGTCGCTCTGGCGGGTGATCTGGTGCCGGGCCGGGCCAGTAAGCTCACGCTGAGGGTGAGCAAGGACGGTAAGCCGGTCACGGATTTGCAGCCGTATCTGGGTGCGTATGGGCATCTGGTCGCGTTGCGGGCCGGTGACCTGGCCTACCTGCACGTTCACCCGGACGGTGAGCCGGGTGACGGCAAGACGGCGGCCGGACCGCAGATCACCTTCTATGCCGAGGTTCCCAGCGGCGGCGAGTATCGGTTGTTCCTGGACTTCCAGCACGACGGGAAGGTCCGCACCGCGGATTTCACCGTCCGGGCCGGGACCGGCCAGAGTGAGCCGGCGGTAGAGCCGAGTTCTAGCCCGTCTCATGGCGAGCACGCGCACTGAGCGCAGGACACCGACGAAGGAAGGAGACGTGATGTCGTCCCTGACGGAAAGCAGGGCTGTCGAGCTGTCGATCGGCGGCATGACCTGCGCGTCCTGCGCCAACCGGATCGAACGCAAGCTGAACAAGCTGGATGGTGTGAGCGCGACGGTCAATTATGCGACGGAGAAGGCGAAGGTCACCTTCCCTGAGGGGGTGGATCCGGGGCAGTTGATCGCCGAGGTGGAGAAGGCCGGCTACACCGCCGCGCTGCCCAGCCCGCCAGAAACCAAAGCGCAGGAAGAGCCGCAGGATGAACTGCGGCCGCTGCGGCAGCGGTTGACCACCGCCGTGGTGCTGAGTGTGCCGGTGGTGGCGATGGCGATGGTTCCGGCGTTGCAGTTCACCAACTGGCAGTGGTTGTCGCTGGTGCTGGCCGCGCCGGTGGTGGTGTATGCGGGCTGGCCGTTCCACAAGGCGGCCTGGACGAACCTGCGGCACGGCGCTGCCACGATGGACACGTTGATCTCGGTCGGCACGCTGGCCGCGCTCGGCTGGTCGTTGTGGGCGCTGTTCTTCGGCACCGCGGGCGCCCCCGGGATGACGCACCCGTTCGCGTTCTCCATCGAGCGTAGCGACGGTTCGGGCAACATCTATCTGGAGACGGCGGCGGCGGTGACCGCGTTCATCCTGGCCGGGCGTTATTTCGAGTCCCGCTCCAAGCGGCGTGCGGGTGCGGCGTTGCGGGCGTTGCTGGAGCTGGGCGCCAAGGACGTGGAGCTGGCCGACGGGCGCCGCGTCCCCATCGAGCGGTTGCAGGTCGGTGACACCTTCGTGGTGCGGCCGGGAGAGAAGATCGCCACCGACGGTGTGATCGTCGAGGGCACCTCCGCGGTGGATGCCTCCATGCTGACCGGCGAATCGGTGCCGGTCGAGGTGAAGCCGGGTGATGCGGTGACCGGGGCGACGGTGAACGCGGGCGGCCGCCTGATCGTCCGCGCGACCCGGGTCGGCGCGGACACCCAGCTCGCCCAGATGGCCACGCTGGTGGAGGAGGCGCAGACCGGCAAGGCCGCCGTGCAGCGGCTGGCCGACCGGATCTCCGGGGTGTTCGTGCCGGTCGTGATCGCGCTCGCGGTCGCGACGCTCGGGTTCTGGCTGGGGACCGGCAACGGGGTGGGGGCCGCGTTCACCGCCGCGGTCGCCGTGTTGATCATCGCGTGCCCGTGCGCGCTGGGTCTGGCCACCCCGACGGCGCTGCTGGTCGGCACCGGCCGGGGCGCTCAGCTCGGCATTCTGATCAAGGGTCCGGAGGTGCTGGAGTCCACCCGCCGCATCGACACGATCGTGCTGGACAAGACCGGCACGGTCACCGAAGGCAAGATGACCCTGGTCGCCGTGCACCTGGCCGAGGGCGAGAGCCGGGAGGAGGTGCTGCGGTTGGCGGGCGCGCTGGAACACGCCTCCGAGCACCCGATCGCCCAGGCCATCGCCCGCGCAGCCGCCTCCGAGGCGAGCGTGGAGGATTTCGCCAACGTCGAAGGGCTCGGCGTGCAGGGCATCGTGGACGGGCACGCGGTGCTGGTCGGCCGGCCCCGGCTGCTGGCCGAATGGTCGCAGCACCTGCCCGTCGACCTGGAACGCAAGCTGGGCGAGGAGCACGCGGCGGGCCGCACCGCGGTGGCGGTCGGCTGGGACGGCCAAGCGCGCGCGGTGCTGGTGGTGGCCGACGTGGTCAAGGCGACCAGCAGGCAGGCGATCGCCGAGTTGCGGGCGCTGGGTCTGACCCCGGTGCTGCTGACCGGCGACAACGAGGCGGTCGCCACGACGGTGGCGGCCGAGGTGGGCATCGACGAGGTGATCGCCGAGGTGCTGCCCGCCGACAAGGTGGACGTGGTCAAGAAGCTGCAGGGCCAGGGCAAGGTCGTGGCCATGGTGGGCGACGGCGTCAACGACGCCGCCGCGCTGGCCCAGGCCGACCTGGGGCTGGCGATGGGCACCGGCACCGACGCCGCCATCGAGGCCTCCGACCTCACCCTGGTCCGCGGCGACCTGCGGGTGGCAGCCGACGCGCTGCGGCTCTCACGCCGCACGCTGTCGACGATCAAGGGCAACCTGTTCTGGGCGTTCGCCTACAACGTGGCCGCGCTGCCGCTGGCGGCACTCGGACTGCTCAACCCGATGATCGCCGGAGCCGCGATGGCGTTCTCCAGCGTCTTCGTGGTCAGCAACAGCCTGCGCCTCCGCCGCTTCAACTAGGAAACCGCTCCCTGTGGCCGAAGGCGACCAACGCCTTCGGCCACATTGCGTGCAATTATCAGGATATCTACGAACTTGCATAGTTCTTGTCGTTAGCCCTCCCAGGTCCCGGGTAGCTCGGGTTCGTCCATCGGCCGTCGAGGAAACAAGGACCGACATGACCCTGCAAGTAGCCGAGATGCTTTCCACCTACCCAAAGGATCTAGGCCGCGTCGATCAGGCGCGCCTCACCAGCTGTATCGAAGCATGCCTGCGCTGCGCCCAGGCATGTACGGCCTGTGCGGACGCCTGCCTCAGCGAGGACATGGTCGCCGAGCTGACCAAGTGCGTTCGCACCGACCTCGACTGCGCTGACATCTGCGACACCACAGCTCGAGTTCTCTCCCGGCACACCGGATACGACGCCAACATGACGCGGGCCATCCTGGAAGCCTGTGCGCAGGCATGCAAGGCGTGCGGTGACGAGTGCGCGCAGCACACCCAGCACCGGCACTGCGCCGTCTGCGCCGAGGCATGCCGCGCCTGCGAACGCGCCTGCCGCGACCTCTTGGGCGCGCTTGGCTGAATGCCTCACCTAGCCGTGGCAGCGCTTCTCGAGAACGGTCAGATTCTTGAGTTCATGGCGCTGCGTCGGCTCGCCCAGGGCGTGAGCGATCCGCGCCAGCTTCTCCTCAGGGAGGGCGTTCTTCCTGGCGATGGGGGAGCGACCGGTGGCGCTGTGCCAGGCGATGAGCAGCCTGCCGTCTGGCCGGGTCACCCGGCACAACTCGTGGACGCCTGCCTCCAGATCCGGCCACATAGCCACGTTGTTCACCGAGACCACGACGTCGAAGCTGTCATCGGGACAGCCCGTGTCCGCTGCGGTGCCAAGCCGCAGCTCGACACCGCGCCCCCGGTTGTGCCGCGCCGCCTGACGCAGCATGTCAGGCGACGGGTCCATGCCGCAGACCCGTCCGGCCTCGATGTGCCGCAGCAGACCGCCTGGCCCGCACCCGACCTCCAGCACGCTGTCCTGTTTCCCGATGAGCGGCACGAGTTCGCTCGGATCGTTGAGCCACAGCATGAGCCGCCCTGCCAAACGTCCGAGTACTCCTCGCGGAAGGGCGAACGGAGAGCTGATCGGCTCCTCGTACGCCCAGGACTGGATCTCCTTGGCCATGCCTCCAGGTTGGCGGTTCAAGTCGGCTTGAAGTCAAATGGACGTATGGAGCTCATCCCGATCGGTGAGGCCGCCCGCCGCCTTCACCTCAACTCCTCCGCCCTGCGGTACTACGAGGAACGAGGCTTGGTACGGCCGGCGACGCGTCACGCCGGCACGCGGATGTACGGCCAGAACGAACTTCGCCGCCTCGCACTGGTCGCCCTGATGCAGCGGCTTGGAGTCCGGCTCGATACCGCCGCCGCCATCATGGACGAGTCGGGCGAGCAATGGCGGTCGGTAGTGCGGGACCAGATCGACGAACTGGACGCTCTGATCGAGCGAGCCCAGGGGGCCCGGAAGTTCCTCTCAGCAGCGCTGACCTGCCCCGCCGACCATCCCACGAGCGAGTGCCCGCACCTGGTCGGAGTCCTGGACCGGCTGTTCACTGGCGGAACGTTCGAAGAGCTGGCCGAAGAGCATCTGGGCGACCAGGACGTCCCGGTTACTCGTCCGTGACTCCGTGTTGATGTCGTCGCTCCGGCGCGGATGGCGGCCGGGTCTTCAGGACCTTGAGCCGGAGGGATGGCCAGAAGCATGGCCAGGCCGGTATCGGCCAGCGGAGGGGTGGGTCGGCGTCCTAGGGTGCCCGCATGGTGAAGACCGCGGCACGGCAGCCCGCACCCGCCCGGCGGGCGGACGCCGAATGCAACATCGCCGCGATTCTCGCGGCAGGGATCCGGCTGCTCAGCGCCCATCTCGCTGCCAGCGTGGCCGACATTGCCAAGGCCGCCGGGGTGGGCAGGGTCACCCCGTACGGTCACTTCCCGTCGCGGGAGGCGCTGGTACGTGTGGCGCGGGGTACAGAGAGATCCGCTCCGCGACCATGGACTGGAAATGAGGGCAACTGGCCAAGTCCTCATGATCGCAGTCCAGTGCGCAGTCGATGAGTTCAAGAGACGCCTGTGCCTCGGCGATGCGCCGGGTCAGTTCCTCCTTGCGGCGCAGCAGGACAGCGCGCCGTTCCGCCGCATCCGACGTGGCCGTCATCTCCCGGATCTCATCCAAACTGAACCCGGCTTCCTTGCCGCGCAGGATCACGGCGACCCGGTAGAGGTCGTCAGGCCCGTAGCGGCGGCGCTCGCCTCCGATGCGGGCCGGAGCGAGCAGGCCCATCGCCTCCCAGTGCCGCAGGACGTGCGTGGCCAGACCGAACCGTTCGGCGATCTCACCAATGCTCATGGTCACGTTTGACTTCATGTCGACATTAAGTCGCATGCTGGCCTACATGTCCAAGACCAAGGAATCCATGGAATCGCTCATCCGGCTGCTCGACGTCGCCGACGCGTTGCCCGGAGCCGTTGCGTTGCGCGCACGATCGTACGACCTGCTTACTCTCCCCGACGGCGCGGCGGTGGTGGACGTCGGCTGCGGTGCCGGGCGTGCGGTCGACGAGCTTTCGGAGCGCGGGATGAGAGCGATCGGCGTGGACGTCAGCGAAGAGATGATCGCGGCGGCCCGCCATCGCTGGCCGCAGGCGGACTTCCGGATCGGCGACGCCTTCGACCTGCCGCTGGAGGACGGGGAGGTCGCCGGGTATCGGGCCGACAAGGTCTATCACGAGCTCGCCGACGCGGCCAAGGCGCTGGAGGAGGCCAAGCGGGTGCTCGCTCCGGGCGGGCGTATCGTGCTCATCGGGCAGGACTGGGACACCTTCATCATCGACTCTGATGACCCGGCGCTCACTCGGACCATCGTGCACGCGCGCGCCGACCTGATCCCGAACCCACGGGCGGCCCGACGTTACCGCAACCTGCTTCTCGACGCCGGCTTCCAGGACGTCAAGGCCGAGGCGCACATGGGCGTCTTCACCGACGCGGCCATGCTCCCGATGCTCACCGGCATCGCGGAGGGAGCGCGTGCCGCCGGAGCCATCACTCCCGAGCAGGAAGCGGCGTGGGCAAGCGATCAGAGGACGCGTGCCCAGGAAGGACGCATGTTCCTCGCGCTGCCCATCTTCGTGGCGTCAGCCTCGAAACCAGGGGAATAGCGCATACGACGGCGGTTTGGGCGGGCATGAACAGGCAGAGGTACGGCGGCGGCGCGGCATGGCTGCGCCGGCGGCCATCCCGATCTTCCTCACGCTCACCAGGAGCCAGGACACGGTGGCGCGCCGCCGTACGGCCAGGATCTCCGTGCTGGTCGCGGCCGGCATTGTCGCGGCTGCTGGCCGCCGCGATGGCGGTGCAGCTCGTCGCGGCTGCTGGCCGCCGCGATGGCGGTGCAGCTCGTCGCGGGTGCTGTCCAGCACCGGATGCGCTGGGGCGTCGCATGACCACTGTGAATCAGCCGCTGGTGGGGCGGAAGACGAGAGTGAAGTCCGTGCCGCCGTTCTTCGATTCGTACACGGTGCCGTCCTCGGTTGCGGCGAGGAGGCGTTGCCGGTCGACGGCGGTGAACGCGGCCGCCGGGGCCGGGAGCCGACCGCTCTTTCGCCACGTTCTGCCGTCGTCGGAGCTCAGGTGCACCTGGCCGTCCGTGTCATGCCCGATCAAGAGGTCGGCTGTGGGAGCCTCGATCTGGCTGAGCAAGGGTGCGTTCTTCACCGGCTCGAAGTCCATGCCGCCGTTCTCGCTGACTTGCACGCCGCTGGTCGTGGCCGCGTGGACGCGTTCTGGTCGCGCGGCGTTGGCGGCGAGGTCGACGATCTCGCCCTCCGCGCCCAGTCGCCAGGTCGCGCCCCCGTCCACGCTCGCCCGGACACGACTGCTCTGGCTGTCGTAGGCGTAGAGGGTGCTCCCGGCCGGCTGCAGTGAGTGGAAGTCGGCGGCGCCGCGCTCGGAGACGCTTTCCCAGGTTGTGCCGGCATCGGTGGTACGGATCAGGCCCAGGTGGGGCGGGGAGTCGGTGTCGGCCTCGCCGGGGTGTCCGCTGGCGAGGAAGGTCTTGGGGCCGATCACGGTGAATCCCATGTGGTCCTGTACGCGTCCGGCCACACGCTGAGCGCTGTCGGCGGACGTGACCTTGAACAAGCCGTAGTGCCCGGCAAGGTAGAGGGCCCCATCGGCGGGATCGACGCCGATGCCGTGAATGTGCCCCATGCCTGGATCGTCGGTCTGCGTCGGCTCGCCGGACTGCCCGCAGGCCCCTAGCACCAGCACCAGGAGCGCCAGCGCGGCAGTGTGTATTCCTCGCATGGCCGTGAGTCTACTATCGGGCTTCGTAGGTAAGAGTGAGGAGCGAATGGCACCGCCTGGGCCAGTCCGAGCAGGCCGAAGCCCACCGTCCGCAGCGTCAGCCCAGCGAGGATCATCGGCTTGTATCCCACCCTGTCGGCGAGGCTGCCGCCCGTCAGGAACATGCCCTGCTGGCTGAGGTTGCGTACGCCGAGGACGAGGCGTCCCTCTCATAGGACCGCCTCGGCCGGCACGGTCACCGTGGTGCAGCGGGTCCAGCTTCGCGCCTCCCCCTCTGCCGGGTGGGCGAGCACAGCCGGGTGAGGCGGCGGTTCGCGGTCGAGGAGATCGTGGCGGGCGCAGTAGGCGTCGTTGTAGATGGTGTCGAAGTAGCGATGCGGTCCGTCAGGGAAGACGGCGACGATCCTGGTGTCGGGGCGTTGGGTTCTGGCGAGCCAGGAGGCGACCAGGGCGACGGCGCCGACGCTCCAGCCGCCGGTGGCGTAGCGTCCGGAGCCGAGGCGGCGACAGGCCCATACCGCCTCGGCGGGTGCCACCCAGTGGACCTCGCTGAAATCCTGGTATCGGACGTTACGCGGGTAGATGCTGCTGCCCAGGCCGCGCATCAGCCGGGGACGGGCGGGCTGGCCGAAGATGGTGGAGCCGATCGTGTCCACGCCGACCAGCCGCACGCCGGGGCTGAGCCGGCGGAGCGTTCGATAGATGCCCGCGCTGTGCCCGCCGGTGCCGACGCTGCACACCAGTACGTCGATGCGGCCGAGCTGCTCAGCCAGTTCCCGCGCGAGCTGGTCGTAGGAGCCGACATTGTCGGGGTTGTGGTACTGGTCCGGGCAGTAGGAGCCGGGACGCTCCTCCAGGAGGGCGCGTACGCGTTCTCGCCTGGCTGCCTGCCACCCGCCGGTGGGCAGCGGGTCGATGACCATCTCGACATGGGCGCCGTACGCGCTGAGCAGCCGGTGCATGATCGGCTCCATGCCGGGGTCGCTGACCAGGGTGACCGGATGCCCGTACGCGATTCCGGCCAGGGCGAGCCCGAGGCCGAGCGTGCCGCTGGTGGATTCGATGATCGGTGCGCCGGGGCGCAGCTCGCCGCGGCAGCGGGCCTGGCCGATCATGTGCAGCGCCGGTCGGTCCTTGATGCCGCCGGGGTTGTGGCCTTCGAGCTTGGCCCAGAAGCCGGGCCCGTGCTCGCCCCACAGCTCGGGGATCCACAGCACGGGCGTACCGCCGACGAGGGCGGCAAGAGAAGAGCGGCCGGCCCACATGCGGGCAGGCTGACGCCGATAGATGGTGTTCATGGTGATGAGTCCTCGCCACAGTCACGGATGCCTGGAAGTACGGCAGGCGCGGCCGAACCGGCGCACGCCGGGCGCGGCTATACCCGTGACACGCAGACCACTGTGAGCAGGGCGGCTCCCGAGCGCAGTGCGCCACTGGAGAGCACCGGAACCGGGGAGTCATCCGAACCCTGCGGCGCGGCGATAACGGGCTTCGTGCCCGGAAGCAGGGCTATCGCCGGAGCAGGCGGAGTGGCGGGGTCCTCGCACGACACCCCGTGGTGGTCATCGTCCCCTCCCTGGTCAAGCGGCGCCTCGGCCCCTTGGGAAGTGCGCTGGTGATGGCCGCCATGGGCGTGCGGTCCGAAACCGCAGAGCAGGAGATGGAACGTGGCAGTGATCGCGACCATCATGAGGAGCGCGCTGCGCGCGCGGCCGCTCCGGAGCATGACGACGATCACGTGCAGCAGCCTATCTAGCGCTCCGTATACGTGGAGTTGGCGCTAAGTAATCACTTTTTGCAAGTGAGACGGGGTTCGGGGTCGTAGACGGTGTGGAAGCGCTGCTTCCGCACGACCTTCCCGTTCTGCTTGAAGATGCGCCACACGTCGATGGCGAACCCTTCCGCGCCGTCCATGGGGATGCACTCGGCGCCGGAGTCGGTGAGGGTGGGGACGGACTTGACGTTGTACCGTTCGGAGCTCTGCGATTCGATGTCGTAGCGCTTGGTGCTCCAGAACTGCACGGTGACCGACGTGGCCGTGTACGAGGTCTTGATCAGCACGCCGTAAGGCGAGTCGTTGCGCCAGTGGAAGTCCGGCTGGGGATAGGACACTGTGGACTCCCGTCCGGCGGGATAGCGGGTGATGTAGTACTGGTGCGCCCGATGCTGGACGTCCTGGAAGCCGCCGAAGAAGACCGCGTTGAACATCGTGGTGGCGAACTGCGACACTCCTCCGCCGATGTCGTTCACGAACCGGTTGTTGAGAATCATGGGTGCCTCGACGAAACCACGCGCCTTGTCACGCTTGCCGACCACATCGTTGAGCGAGAACGTCTCCTCAGGCTGAACCACGTATCCGTCGACGATGTCGGCGATGCGATGGATGTTGGTCACGCGGGGGGGCACAGCACGGGTATCGGCTGGTGAACGAGCTGACCTTCTCTTTGACACCGAGCTTCTTCGCCTCGGCCGTGGTCACCCGGGGCTGCCGTTCGGTGGCAGGTAGATCGACGCGGCGGCTGCCTGTCGCCACGGCCTTGGAGATCGCCGGGCCGAGCGCCTTGATGTCGACGCCATGGCCTGCTCGGGAGGGCACGAGCCGCGGCCTATTATTGACGATCTTGAAGGAGGCGTCTTTCGGCGGGGTGATCAGCAGCGCCTTGGCCACGCCTGCGGAGATCTTGGAGGCATCGTAGGACGCGCGGAGGCTTCCCTGCCGGTCGGAGACGAACCGGAGGCCGGTGGCCAGCTGTTCCCGGGACACGGTGGCCTTCTTGCCGCCGCCGGCCAGCGTGAGCGGAGCTTCGACCGCCGTGCGTGCCGTGCTCGCGACGACGCGACGGACCTCATCGGCGGTGATACTCGGACGCGTCACCTGGACATCCAGCTCGACGGAGGTGCGAGCGGCCGTAAAGGCCGTTCTCACGATCTGTGCCGCAACGTCGCGGTCCAGTGTGCGTCCAGGCTTCGGCAGCGCCGCTCGAGGTAGCGTCCCTCCGCTTGCCTGCTGCGATCATCGTCAACGGCTGATGCACCCGCTTTCCCAGCTCCGCTTCGAGGCGGGAGCGAGCAGCTTCCGGCGACAGACCGCCGATGTTCACGCCGCCCACCTTTGTGCCCGGCGGAACCTTCCCGGCCAGCGCGATCGAGGGCACGGCATAGGCCAGCACCGCCACGAGCACGACGGCGACCGGAATGAGCATGCGCCGCGAACGCAGCACGCTGACGGCGCCGCGAGACGGAGCACGCCGACGGTTAAGCTGGCGGACGCTCACGAGGCCGCAGGGCGGAACACAACGGTGATCTTCATTGGCCCCACAGTGTTTGACGGCAATTACTACAAAGCATAGTGAGAACCTCCTTGGAGTTGCGAGGCAGAGTCCTGTCTAGGTCTTTTAGAGAAAGCAGTCGGCACGCGGCTGCCGGCCAAGGCGGTGACGCCACCGTCACGCACGCCTGGGCAACCTCCGGCCCTGAACGGGACCTCACCGCGCCGGCGCCGGGGAGCACGTGAACCGCGTACGGGGATGCACCACGGCGTCGGGCTGGTCGTCCTTGCCGTCGCGCTCGTACGCCGCCATTGCGACGGCGACGATCAGCGCCGGGCCGTCTGGTGCAGGGCGACGTCGAGTGCGGCATGCTCCTCAGGGCTGAGCCGTTCCAAGAAATGGACCAGGGCCATCGCCTGATTCCCACCTTGCGCCAGCGCCTCCCGTATGAGCTGGGCGCTGTAGGCCTCGTGGCTCATCAGGGGTTCGTACAGATAGGCCCGGCGGGCCTGGGAGCGCCGGAGGAGGCCCTTCTTGTGGAGCTTGTCCATGACGGTCATGACCGTGGTGTAGGCAAGGACCTTGTCGTGTTGCAGCCCATGAAGTACGTCGCGGACCGAGACAGATGCGTCACAAGACCAGATGTGCTCCATGATCGCAGACTCCAGCTCGCCGAGATGGCGCATCACATGCTCCCTTGTCCACGTATCTGCTACCTATCGTAGTAGGTGGAGCGAAGGAGCTGGTGGCAGCGCATCGGTGCGCCGACTCCGCCCCGGGGGTTTCAGCCGCAGGGGGCAGGCGTTCCTGTGGCCGACTCCCTATGCCGTCTTGTCGGCCGGCTCCAGGCCGGCCAGGAGGTTGAAGGAGCCGGTCAGCAAGTTAAGGGCAACCAGGCCGGGGATCTCCGCAATGATCCGATCGCTCCAGCCATGAGCCCTTAGCTCGGCGACATCCTCGTCTGTCAGTGATGACGGTTCCGCAAGCACACGGGTGGCCACCGCGATCAGCGCTGCTTCCCGGGCGTCAGTGGAGGTGCCCTGGCGGGCGAGGGTGATGTCGGCCTCGCTCAACCCTGCCGCGCGACCTGCCGCGGCATGTGCGTCGAGGCAGAGCCCGCAACCGATCCATTCCTGCAGGGCGAGCGAGATCTTCTCGCTGAGGGCGCGTGGCAGCTTGC
Source organism: Nonomuraea helvata (assembly GCF_039535785.1). Lineage (NCBI taxonomy): Bacteria > Bacillati > Actinomycetota > Actinomycetes > Streptosporangiales > Streptosporangiaceae > Nonomuraea > Nonomuraea helvata. The sequence continues at coordinate 1,367,303 of NZ_BAAAXV010000009.1, read as the reverse complement.
TGCGCTTCATGGCCCGCGACAGCTCCAGGTAGCCCTGGAGCAGGGCCGGCGAGTGCGCCATGGTGGAAACCATCTCGCCGACTGCGCCGCTGCGGCTGATGATGTCGTTCAGCAGTTCCCGGGACTTGTCCGGCGCTTCGGTCGGTTCGAGTGCGTTCAGTCGGCGCATTTCACCTCTCCTCTTCAGCCTATACAGGAGAATACTATACCCCCGCATGGTATTGGGAGGGCTGTCGGGCCAAGCACTTCGGCCGCGGCACGGCCGGCGGCCGCTGGGCCGCGTCCTGGCTGGGAGGTCCCCAGCCCGGACGTAACCCGCTCGGCTCCTGTGCGTCTTGTTCTCGACAGAGGAGGCCTACCCGTCGCGCAAAACCATGCAGAGCTGGGCGACCTCCTCCTCCGTGTTGTAGTAGTGCACCGAGGCACGTACCAGCTCTTCAAGCCCGCGATCCGTCATGTCGAGCCGCGTGGACGGCACGCGCGAAACGCTGACGTTGATCGACCGAGTCGCCAGCCGCGCCTTGACCTCCTCGGCAGGCGTTCCGTCCAGGGTGAAGGTGACGATGCCGCACCGCTCGGCTCCCTGGTCGCGCACCTGACAGCCAGGCAGTTCCATCAGCCGCTCTCGCAGGTGATCGGCCAGCGCGTAGACCCGGTCCCGGACGTTCTCGAGCCCCCAGCCGAGCGCCTCGTCGATGGCCGCGCCCAGGCCGAGCCGGGCGGCGACGCTGTACTCCCAGTTCTCGAAGCGGCGCGCGCCCGGCTGCACCTCGTAGCGCGAGGGCGTCACCCAGCGAGCGCCGTGCAGGTCCAGGAAGGGCGGGTCGAGCCGGTCGAGTGCCGCCCGGCGTACGTAGAGCAGGCCCGTACCGCGGGGGGCGCGCAGATACTTGCGGCCGGTGGTGGACAGCAGGTCGCAGCCGATCAGCTCGACGTCGATCGGGAGCTGGCCGACGGACTGGCAGGCGTCCAGCAGGAAAAGCGCGCCGACCTCCGCGGCCACCTTGCCCACCTCGGCCGCCGGATTGACCAGGCCGCCGTTGGTCGGGATGTGTGTGAGCGAGATGAGCCGTACGCGCTCATCAGCCATCCGGCGGAGCTCGTCGACGGAGATCTGGCCGAGCCCGTCGTTGGGCACCACCTCGACCTGAACCCCGAAACGCTCGGCGACCTGGAGGTAGGCGATGAAGTTGCTGGCGTACTCGGCCTTGCTGGTGAGGATGCGGTCGCCGGCCCGCCACGGCACCGCGTAGAAAGCCAGGTCCCACGCGCGGGTCGCGCTGTCGACGAGCGCGATCTCGTCCGGCGCGCAGTTCAGCAGGCGGGCCGCCGAGGCATAGACCTCGGCGAGCCGATCGGCGGCCTTCGCCGCCGCCTCGTATCCGCCGGTTTCCGCTTCCAGTCGCAAGTGGTCGATGACGGTGGACAGCACACCGCTCGAGGGCAATGCGGATCCCGCGTTGTTGAAATGAGCGACATTTCCGACGCCGGGCGTCAGGGCCCGGGCCACAGCGACGTCGATCATGAAGCCACCAACCGCAGGAAAGCCCGGACCCGCGGGTGGTCGGGCGCGGTGAAGAACCGCGACGGCGGTCCTTGCTCGATCACCGTGCCGCCGTCCATGAAGACGACCCTGTCTGCCACCTCCCGTGCGAACGCGGTCTCGTGCGTCACCACCACCATGGTCATTCCCTCCCGCGCGAGCTCGCGCATCACCTGGAGCACCTCCGCGTGCAGCTCGGGGTCGAGTGCCGAGGTGGGCTCGTCGAAAAGGATCACCTCGGGCTCCATGGCCAGCGCCCGCGCGATGGCGACCCGCTGCTTCTGCCCGCCCGACAGCTTCGCCGGGTAGCAGTCGCACTTGTCCGCCAGCCCCACCCGGGCCAGGAGTTCCCGCCCTCGGGCCGCCGCCTGGGCGCGGGGGACCCGCCGTACGGAAACCGGTCCTTCCATGACGTTCTGCAAGGCAGTCAGGTGCGGGAACAGGTTGAACTGCTGGAAGACCATGGCGGTACGGCGGCGCAGATCTCGAACCTGCCTGACCGGGCGCCGCACGCCGCAGGCCAGCTCGGTGCCACAGACGCTGACCGTGCCGGACTCGGGCTCCTCGAGCAGGTTCAGGCAGCGGATGAGCGTGGTCTTGCCCGAGCCGGACGGCCCCATCACCACGACCACCTCGCCCCGCGCCACGTCGAGGTCGACGCCCTTGAGTACCTCCAGGTCCCCGAAGCGCTTGTGCAAGCCGCGAACACTGACGATCATGCGTATGCCCTCCGCATCCGCCGTTCCAGCACCTGCTGGCCGATCTGCAGCAGCGTGTTGACCAGCCAGTACAGGAGCCCGACCAGCAACAGCGCCTCCATGTAGCGGAAGGTCGATGTGCCGATGCCTTCGGCCACCCGGGTCAGCTCGACGACGGTGACCGCCGAGGCGAGCGAGGTGTCCTTCATCAGCGCGACAAAGCGGCTCCCCACGGCCGGGGTCGCGATCCTGATCGCCTGCGGGAAGATGATCCGGCGCAGGGTCCTCCAGTACGGCATGGCCATCGAGGCCGCCGCCTCCCACTGGCCGCGGTCCACGCCGAGAATCCCGGCGCGGAAGTTCTCGCTCAGGTAGGCGCCACTGAACAGGGTGAAGGCGATGATCGCGGACGGGATGGGCGGGATCTCGAGCCCGAGTTGCGGCAGCCCGTAGTAGACGATCATGATCTGGATGAGCAGCGGCGTTCCGCGGAACACCGACACGTAGGCGGCAGCCAGCGCCCGCAGCACACGGCTGGAGGAAATGCGGGCAAGCGTCACCAGGCCCCCCACCGCGCTGCCGAGGACGAACGAGACCACACCCAGCACGATCGTGACGCCGAGACCGGTGAGCAGATCGGGCAGGAAGTCGATCAGGAGGTCCATCAGACCCCCTTGAGCTGTTCGGCCATGTCGAGGCCGCCGAGCCACTTCTTCGAGATCGCGCTGAGCGTCCCGTCGGAGATCATGTCGCCCAGGGCCTGGTCCACGGCCTGCTTGAAGGTCGCCGAACCCTTGGCGAAGGAGATGCCGTTGACCTCCGACTCCAGCAGCGGACCCGCCGGCTTGACCGCCAGGCCGTTCTTCTGGGCCAGGAAGGCGCCCTGGAAGCGGGAGACCAGGGCGGCGTCGGCCCGGCTTCGGGCCACCTCGGTCATGCCCAGTGTGGCGTTGTCGTAGGTCTTGATGTCGGCGCCCGGGATCGACTTCTTGGCAAACGCGGCCTGGGTCGTGCCCGCGGTGACCGCGACCTTCTTGCCTTTCAGATCGGCCAGGCCGCTGATGGCCGACCCGGCGGCCACGAAGATCGAGATGCCGTTGACCTCGTAAGGGCGGGAGAAATCGACCTGCTTCTTCCGCTCGTCGGTGATGGTCTGGCCCGAGATCACCATGTCGAACCTGCCCGCCTGGACTCCGGCGATGAAGCTCTGGAAGTTCGACGGGACGAATTCGACCTGGGCGACCTTGAGCCGTTTGGCCAGCTCGTTGGCAACGTCCACGTCGTAGCCTGCGGGCTTGCCGTTCTCGAGGAAGTTCCACGGCGGATTGGCCTGGGTCTGCGCCACCCGGATGACGCCTGCGGTCTTGACTCGTTGGAGGAGATCACCCTGGCTCTGGCCGGACCCGCATCCGGCGATAGCGGCGATCAGGATGGTGGGGATGATGGGAGCGATGAGGAGTGAGGAGCGGATCATGGCATGGCCCTATATACCTCTGGGGGGTAGGTCTGTCCGGTCTACGGTCTCTCTGACCCGCGCATTTCGTCAAGTACCCCCAAGGGGTAATTTTCGGACAAACCGAAGTGTGCTATTTGTGTCGGTGCCCGCATGGGGGGCAACGTTCGCGCCGGGACCGCCGAGGCCAGCGGCACGTGACGAGAGCCGGGAATGTGCGCGGCCTCGAACTCGCTGGGCGTCCGCACGTCGATCAGCCATGGCGCGTCGCCTGATTTCAGCAGGAGGCCCAGCTCGGCGGTGTCGATGGTGGTGAAAAGGTCTCCCCGTTAGAGGTCGTGATGGGCAGGCCGGCGTCGGCGGCTCGGGCGTAGGCGTCGTCGATGTGCACCACGCGGCGGCCGGCGCGAGCCAGCAGGCTCGCCGCCGCCGCGGCCCGGTAGCCGGTGCCGCAGTGCACCCACACCGTTCCTTCTGGCACCTCGCCCAAGCGTTCTGGCAGCTCTGGCAGTGGGATGTGTACGGCATCGTCCACGTGTCCGGCACGCCATTCGTAGCCCATTCGCACGTCCAGCACCACACCGGGCGCGGGCAGGCCACCTGCCGGGCGGCCCGCACGGGTGGCGGCCAGGCCATCAGGGCGGCGTCAATGGCGGGATCGAACAGATGGCTCTGGTCCCAGCCCAGGACGCCGACCAACTGCCCGTCCCTGCTCCAGTGGACGTTGGAGCCGCACAGATCGCCGTGGACGAGCGCATCCGGCACGGGATCCAGGTCGCGCGCCGCTTCGAGACAGCTGCGGCATTCGTCACGCCACCTGTCCGGCAGGCGCGGAATGACCTGTTCGGCCAGGAGCTCGGCCCAGCCCTTGTCCCTCGGGGCGTACAGCAGTTCCCTCGTCGTCGAGGGGGTGGCCCGGCCCGCCCCGCGGGGACGGACCGGCCTCGAGTGTCTACGGGGTCACGGTCAGCGCGGGCGCCATCTCGGCGTTCCCGTTGGTGAGCTTCCCGGAGCCGGTGGCGCCTTCGGAGCTGACGAAGCGCAGCTCGTGGTTGGTGCCCCCCGCGTTACCGACGGCGAGCAGCAGCGTGGACTGATTGGCCGCGTAGGCGTTCTGGACGAAGGAGGTGATGTCGACGGTGATGTCGCGGCCGTCGATGGCGTTGCCCTGGTGGGTCCCGCCGCCCTCGGGGATGATGGTCGAACCGAGGGTGAAGGTGGCCGACTTCGCGACGGAGGAGCTCGTGGCGGTGAAGCTCGGCCGGTTCTGCCAGGTCATCGTGTTGATCGGACAGGACGTGCCGCCGCCGGTGCACGTGGTGTCGCTGACGGGTTGCACGAGGAGTTGGTCGGTGTCGGTCGACGGGACCGACGAATAGCGGTGGCCGACGTAGGTGAGATGGAGTGTCGCCTGGCTCGGTGCCTTGGTGAGGCTGCTGAGGGGGAACTGGATGTAGGAGAGCTTTCCGTCTCCGGATCCTGTGGTGTACTGCTCGCCCATCAGGCCGACCCCGGTGTTGCGGGTGATGAGGGTCAGGTCCGAGGAGTTGTTCTTGGTCTGGTCGCCCCACCACGCACCCACCCAGGTGTCGCCCTCGGTGAGGGCGCCGGCCTTGACGTTCTGGGTCTGGCCGTTCGCGTCCGTGTACGCGGTGCCCGACCCGTCGGGGTTGGGGGCGAACCCGTAACTCGCCTGCTCGTCGGCGGTGATGGTCTGGGTGGATCCGTTGCCGCCGTTGAGTCTGATCGGTCCCGACGTGTACCGGGAGGTATCGAACGAGCTGTTCTTCACCACGATGCTCTGGATGCGCGGGTACGGTTTGGGGCTGTTCTGCGTGAAGATGCCGCCGGCCGGCGCCGACACGGAGTTGAAGTTGTCGAACGTGTAGTTGTTGAGCCGGTATCCGTACGAATTCCATCCGATTCGGATCGAGTTGCCGGCACCGACGGACCAGTTCAGCGTGTTGCTGACCGAGATGTTCTTCGAGTCCTGGTTGTCCAGTGGTAGGAGTCGAACCCGAGCTCGCCGGCGACGGTGTCGTGGGCGCCTACCGCGTTGACATAGCCCTGGACGTCGGGGGTGGAGGTGCCGAGCTGGAAGTTGGTCCACACGCCGGGGACCAGCGGGGTGAATCCGTCGCCGTCCGGTGCGCTCGTGGTGTTCGGGCGCCGCGCCGGGTCTTCCAGAGGGTCGTTGATGACCGCCAGGTAGGGCTGTCCCGTGGCGTTGGTCGAGTCGCCGTTGACCATCACGATCGCTTGGTTCAACCCGGAGTCGGCTGACATCTGGAACGTCAGGGTGTGCTTGTCCGCGCTCACCGAGACGCTGCTGGACGGGTAGTAGCGGGCCGGATAGATGTTCACCGTGTCGATCGTGGTGCTGGGCAGCGTGATCGTGATCGTCGGTGTTCGGGAGTCCGACGCGAAGCGCGCGATGTCGAAGTTGTGGCCGTTCTGGGTGTACTTGACAGCCTGGACGGGCGTGTCGGCGACTTGCACCTGGTACTTGGTGGACGCCGCGTCCGGGGACGTCGTCGTACCGCCTCCCACTCCCGTCGGTGCGTACGTGTGGACGGTGGTGGCGGCGTATGCGGGGACGGTGCCGGTGAGCATGAGGCTCGCCACCGCAATGGTGGCGCCGGCAGCGGCCGCGATGAAGCGCTTCACGCGCGAGCTGCGTCGCGCTGGGGCGGTGTTCGGGTCGGCGGCGTCGCCGGCCGGTCTGATCATGCCCTTCTCTCCTCAGGACGAGACCTTTGCAGGTCTGTTCAGGCGCTCGCGGTCTGCTGGAGACGGCGCGGACCATTCGCGATGCCGCGGCCGGACCGCGGCCGCCGGGGCCGTCGCGGTCGAGGGGACCACCACGACGCACCGAGCGGGGTGACGCGGGTGAGGTCGAGTGTTGTTTCGCGCGGTGGGCCAGGGTGGCTCACCGCGTTGACCGATCCATGGGGTCGGCGTGGTGGGGACGTTACTGCCGTATTTCCGGGACCGTCAATGCTCCGTGCACTTCAAGTCGCGGAAACAGCCGTGACCTGCCTGCGACGCCCTCACCGTGCTCCGTAACGGCTGAATCACGGCCGCCGCACGAAGCCTTGCCCTGTTGCGACAGTCGCCCTACGCTGACGCCACATCCGTGGATCGATAAATGTTTCGGGGGGCGTACGTGGTGACAATGGCGGAGGTGGCAGCTCGGGCGGGAGTCACCAAGCAGACCGTCTCCAACGTGGTGTCCGGCAAGAAGGTGCGGCCGGAGACCCTGGAGAAGGTGAACAAGGCGATCGCCGAACTCGGCTACAAGCCGAACCTGGTGGCGCGCTCGCTGCGCACCGGCAGCACGTCGACGGTGGGGCTGTTCGTGCCGTCGGTGGCCAACCCGTTCTATTCGGAGATGGTCGAAGAGGTGGAGAACCTCCTGGTCGGCCACGGATACAACCTGCTGCTCGCCACGACGCGCGACGATCCCGACTACACCCGGGCCCACCTGGAGAACCTCGCCGCGCGCTCGGTGGACGCACTGCTGGCCGCCGGGGACAACGGCGTCGATCAGCAGCTGCCGATGCTCGCCGCGGCCAACTTCCCGGTCGCGCTGTTCGCCTGGGAGGGGGACCCGCCGACCACGCTCCCGGTGGTGTCCATCGACTACCAGCACGCCGGGTTCCTGGCCGGGTGCCACCTGCGGGATCTCGGCCACCGGAACGTCGCGGTGGTCGCCGACCTCCCCGCGCACACGCCGCGCGTCGTGGGGTTGCGCCGGGCGTTCGCTGCCGACGGGCTGGACGACCGCAAGGTGTTCGCCTGCACCAGCGACGACGCCGCCGGCGGGTTCGCCGCGGCCTGCGCGGCCCTGGACGCGGATCCGGAGCTGACGGCGATCTTCGCCACCCACGACATCCTGGCCATCGGTGCCATCGAGGCGGTGGTCCGGTCCGGGCGGCGGGTCCCCGACGACGTCAGCGTCGTCGGCTTCGACGACATCGCCCAAGTCGGGCGGATCCGACCGGCGCTGACCACGGTCACCTTCCCCAAGCGCGAGATGGCCCAGCAGGCCGTGGAACTACTGCTACGAGCCGTCGACTCCGGCCAGCCGCCGACCAACGTCGTATCGCTGCTGCGCCCGACCCTGACCGTAAGGGACAGCAGCGGCCCCGCCCGGCGCGACCGCTTAGCGCCTGGCACCGCTTGACCCTGCCACGGCACACCCCATGAGCCGCCAGCGCAGTCCTTCCCAGCCGTTTCCCGCTACCACTGGGCATTCCGAGAGGAAACACCTTTACTGATGAACGGCCTCGACCCCAACGCCTACGTCGAAGACCGGTCGCCGGGCACCGGACGGCTGCGCCCGCGCGCCGCGTTCGCCTCCGACCTGCCCACGATCGCGCTCGACGGCGACTGGAGATTCCGACTGGCGTCAGGGCTGGACGACCTCACCGGGGACTTCGCCGCGCCGGACTTCGACGACACCGCCTGGGACCTGCTCGCCGTGCCGTCCTGCTGGCAGATGACCGGCCTGCCCGGCGAGCCGCGCTATGGTGCCCCGGCCTACACCAACGTCCTGTACCCGTTCCCGGTCGACCCGCCGCGGGTGCCCCGGCAGAACCCGACCGGCGAGTACCGCCGCGAGTTCGACGTTCCGGACGGGTTCCCGGCATCGGCTGCGGTGCTCCGGTTCGAGGGCGTCGACTCCGCGTTCGCTGTGTGGCTCAACGGGATCCGGCTCGGCGACGGCAAGGGCAGCCGGCTGACGACCGAGTTCGACGTCTCCGCCGGTCTGCGGCCCGGCCGGAACGTACTCGCGGTCCGCGTGCATCAGTGGTCGTCCGGCAGCTACCTGGAAGACCAGGACATGTGGTGGCTGTCCGGGATCTTCCGGTCGGTGTCCGTGGCCGCCCGCGGTGTCGAGGACTTCTTCGTCCACACCGCCTACGACCACACGACAGGCCGGGGCACCCTGTCCGTAGACGTCAACGCCCCGACCCGCGTGTCCCTGTCGGTGCCCGAGCTCGGCATATCCGCCGCCGATCCGGCCGGCCCGCACGTGATCGACCGCATCGAGCCCTGGTCGGACGAGCGGCCGCGCCTGTACTCGGGGGAACTGGTTTCCGAGGCCGGGGAGCGGATTCCGCTGCGCATCGGCTTCCGCACGGTGGCCGTCGTGGACGGCGTGCTGACCGCCAACGGCCGGCCGATCTCGCTACGGGGCGTCAACCGCCACGAATGGCACCCCCTGACGGGACGTACCCTGACCGAGGACGCCATGGTGACCGACGTGCTGCTCATGAAGCAGTACAACATCAACGCGGTGCGCACCAGCCACTACCCACCCGACCACCGTTTCCTGGATCTGTGTGACGAGCACGGGCTGTGGGTGTTCTGCGAGGGCGACCTCGAGACGCACGGCTTCGAGCCGGGCGGCTGGCAGCGCAATCCCAGCGACGACCCCGCGTGGCGCGAGGCGTACCTGGACCGGGCCGCCCGGCTGGTGGAACGCGACAAGAACCACCCTTCGGTCATCGTCTGGTCGCTGGGGAACGAGTCCGGCACCGGATCGAACCTGGCGGCCGCGGCCGCGTGGGTCCGGCACCGCGACGACAGTCGTCTGATCCACTACGAGGGCGACCACGAGAGCTGCGCGTACGTCGACCTGTACTCCCGCATGTACATCGGTGTGGACGAGCTGGCCGCGGTGGGGCGCGGCCAGGAACCTCCGACAGCTGATCCGATTGACGACGCGCACCGCCGGGCCCTTCCGGCCGTGCTGTGCGAGTACGGGCACGCCATGGGCACCGGCCCCGGCGGCTTGTCCGAGTACCAGCAGGTCATCGACGCGCACCCGCGCCTGGCCGGCGGATTCATCTGGGAGTGGATCGACCACGGGATCCTCCGGCGCACCGAACAGGACGCCCCCCACTCGTTCTACGCCTACGGCGGCGACTTCGGCGAGGAGGTCCACGACGGCAATTTCGTCGCCGACGGGCTGCTCTTCCCCGACCGCACGCCGTCGCCGGGCCTGGTCGAGTACAAGAAGGTCATCGAACCGGTCCGGATCCACATCGACCCGGTGACTCGGCAGGTCAGCGTGCACAACCTGCACCACGTCCGCGACAGCGGCTACCTGGACTTCCAGTGGACCGTCGAGGACGGCGGCGAGCCGGCCGGCTCCGGCGGCCTGACCGTGCCCGCGACCGCACCGGGCACGACGACAGTCCTCGATTGGCCCGCCGACCTCGCCGCCGCCTTCGATTCGGTGCGCAAGATCGGCTCTGGCAACGAGGTGTGGCTGACCGTGACCGCGGTGCTCGCCGCCGACGAGACCTGGGCCCGGGCCGGCCACGAGATCGCCTGGGCGCAGGGGCTGGTCGTGGCTCCCGCCGCCTCGCCGGTCCCCTCCATGCCGGCGCCGGCGATCGCCCACGACGGGGACATCACACTGGGCGCCGCACGGTTCGACGCCCGCAGCGGGGTGCTGATCCGGCTCGGCGACCTGGAGCTCGACGGGCCCAGGCTGGACATCTGGCGTGCCCCGATCGACAACGACCTGCTCAACGCCTTCGGCGAGCCGCAGATCACCGCCTGGCTCGCCGCCGGACTGAACCGGATGCGCCATGAGGTCCTGAGCGTCGAGCCCGACGCACAAGGACTCACGGTCACCGCCCGGCTCGCCGCCGTCGGGTCCTCCTCCGCGCTCGGCATGGTCTACCGCTGGACGGCCTGCGACGGACCGGACGCGGGCCAGGCCCCGCTCCGGCTGGAATGCACCGTCACCCCTGACGGTGCATGGTCGGTGCCACTGCCCCGGCTGGGGATCGCGATGTCGCTGCCCGGCACCGACGCCGAGGTCGAGTGGTTCGGCCTCGGTCCCGGCGAGGCGTACCGCGACTCCCGTACCGCCGCTCGCGTAGGCCGCCACCGGTCGACTGTCTCGGCGATGCAGACCCCCTATGTCCGCCCGCAGGAGAACGGCAACCGCCACCAAGTCCGCCGCACCCGGATCACGACCCCAGACGGCACCACCCTGCTCATCACGGGCGACCCGGTCATCGACCTGACCGTGCGTCCATGGAGCACCGCAGCCCTGGCCGCCGCGGCCCACCAGCACGACCTGGTCGGCGACGGCCGACTCCATCTCCACCTCGACCACGCGCACCACGGCCTCGGCAGCGCGTCCTGCGGTCCGGGCCCGTCAGCATCGGACGTCCTGGCCGCGGTCCCGACGGTGTTCCGCGTGGAGTTCAGCACCGGTCGGTAGGCGGGCCTGGCCGCCCGCCCACCGACAGTCCAGCAAGTAAGTCCCCGTCACGAAGGGTTTCCTCACATGGACAGCACCACCATACGCACCCGCAGACTCCTGGCGCTCGCCACCGCGGCGGTCATGGCATTCGGCGTCGGCGCGTGCAGCAGTGACCAGAACACCTCCGCCGCGGAATCGGGCCAGAGCGGGCCGGTGAACATGGAGTTCTGGGGCTGGGCCCCCTACGAGAAGATCGTCGACCAGTGGAACGCCTCCCACCCGATCATCAAGGTCACCTTCAAGAAGATCCCATCGGGCGGCAAGGGCGGCTACACCCAGATCACCAACGCGATCACCGCCGGCCAGGGCCCGTGCCTGGCCCAGATCGAGTACCAAGCCATCCCGTCGATGCTCGTGAAGAACACGGTCATGGACATCACGAAGGACGCGAGCGCCGACATCGCCAAGTACCTCCCGTCGGCCGTCTCCGCCTCCAGCATCGGCGGCAAGATCTACGGCATCCCGGTGGACGTGGGCCCGATGGTCCTCTTCTACCGCAAGGACCTGTTCACCAAGTACGGCATCACCGAGCCGCCGGCCACCTGGGCCGAGTACAAGGCCGACGCCGAGAAGGTCGCCGCCGCCGATCCGAGCGTGAAGTTCGGCAACGCGCCCAGCGAGGGCAACGATCTGGCGGCCTACACCCTGCAGACCGGCCAGTCCTGGTACTCGACCAGCGGAGACAGCTGGACCGTCAGCATCGACAACCCCGGCACCCGCAAGGTCGCCGCCTTCTGGCAGGACCTGAAGGACAAGGGTCTGGTGACGATTACCGGCAACGCCTGGGACCCGAAGTTCAACAAGGCCGCCACAGCCGGCAAGGTGCTGACGTTCGTCAACGCGTCCTGGGCCGCCGGCGGCCTGAAGTCGGACCTGAAGGACCTGTCCGGCAAGTGGGCGGTCGCCCCGATGCCGACCTGGGAGGCCGGCGACGGCAAGAGCTCCAGCAACGGCGGCTCGGCCACCTCGGTGATGACCGGGTGCAAGACGCCCGGCGAAGCCGTGCAGTTCGCCGATTTCCTGTCCAGCGACCCGCAGGCCGTGAAGACGGGCATCACCGAAGGGCTGTACCCGGCGTCGAAGGCCGGACAGGACGACCCATCGCTGAAGGCGGGTGACCCGTACTTCGGCGGCCAGCAGGTCGGCGACCTGTACAAGGCCTCCGCCGCGCAGGTGCCCAGCACCTGGACCAACGGCCCGACCTATCAGCAGGTCGAGTCGGACCTCTCCGGCGCCATGGGCAAGGGCACCCTGCCGGACGCGGTCACCAAGGTCCAGGCCTCGACGGTCGCCGCGATCAAGCAGCTCGGACTGTCGGTGACCGACGGCTGAGGCCGCGGGACTCCAGCCGCCCCGAAGGGTTCCCGCGGCCGCCCGTATCCGCCGCCGCGGGGACCCGCTCCCTGACGACGAACCGCCCAGCGAGGTTTCCATGAGCAGTACCAGCAGCACCCGGACCGCGTCACCGCCGCGGCCGGCGCCCGCGGTCACCCGCCGCGTCTCCCCCGCCGGTCGGCCGCGGCGCACCGGCCGCCGCAGCGCGTTGACCGCGTCGGGTTTCCTGGCGCCGTTCGCGGTCCTCTTCCTGACCATGATGGTCGCGCCGATCGGCTACGCGATCTACCAGAGCTTCTTCACCGTCCGCCGCGCCGGGCTGTTCGGCGGTACGCAGTCCACAGAGTTCACGGGACTGTCCAACTACGCCGCCGCCTTCGGCGACCACGACTTCATCGCGTCGATCATCCGAGTCATACTGCTGGGCTGCGTCCAGGTCCCGGTCATGCTCGGCCTGGCCCTCCTGCTCGCGCTCCTGCTGGACTCCCGCTCGGCCCGGCTGCGGAAGACCTACCGGCTCACGTTCTTCCTGCCCTACGCGCTGCCGGGTGCGATCGCCGCGGTGATGTGGTCCTTCCTCCTGGTGAAAGACCTCTCGCCGTTCACCGGACCGCTGTCCCACATCGGGATCGACGTCGACTTCCTGTCGCCGTCGTGGGTTCCGGTCTCGATCGGGCACATGATCACGTGGGGCTGGACCGGCTACAACATGCTGATCATCTACTCCGCGCTGCAGACGATCCCGGCCGAGGTGATGGAGGCCGCCGCGCTCGACGGCTGCACCGGATGGCGCCTGGCGTGGGCGGTGAAGATCCCGCTGGTGCGTCCCGCGCTGGTGCTGACCACGGTCTTCTCCATCATCGGGACGGCGCAGCTGTACACCGAGCCGGCGGTGCTGGTCGGCGCGCGCATTCCGGGCGTCGACCCGAAGTTCTCCCCGATCATGAACACGGCCCTGGGCATGGACATGGGCGACCAGAACCTCGCCTCCGCCCAGTCCGTCGTGCTCGCGTTGATCACCCTCGTGCTCTCGTTCGGGTTTCTCAAGTACAACCAGCGCAAGGGAGCGATGGCATGAGCGTGATTCAGGCCGGCCGACCGACCCGACCGGCCCGCCGCGGCACCGACATCGCGAGCAAGGCCGTCGTCAACGGCATTCTGGGCCTGATGGCCCTGTACACGCTGATCCCGCTGTGGTGGCTGTTCGTCTCCGCGACCAAGGCCTCGGGCTACCTCTACACCGGTGCGCCCCTGTGGTTCTCCCACTTCGACCTGGTCACCAACATCAGAGACGTGTTCAGCTTCGAAAACGGCGTCTTCTCCACCTGGCTCGCCAACAGCGCGCTGTACAGCCTCGTCGGCGCCACCGTCGGCACCCTGCTGTCCGCGATGGCCGGCTACGCGCTGTCCAAGTTCAGCTTCCGCGGCCGCGAAAGCGTGTTCAACGTCATCCTCGCCTCGGTTCTCATCCCGGCGCCGATGTTCGCCCTGCCGTTGTTCCTGCTCATGGCCAAGCTGGACATCACCAACTCCTACTGGTCGGTGCTGCTGCCCAGCTGTGTCAGCCCTTTCGGCGTCTACCTGTGCCGAATCTTCGCCGCGGCGTCCGTCCCGGACGAACTGCTGGAGGCCGCACGGCTCGACGGAGCAGGCGAACAGCGCACCTTCTTCCGGATCGCCCTGCCGCTGATGTCCCCGGCACTGGTGACCGTCTTCCTGTTCCAGTTCGTCGCCATCTGGAACAACTACCTGCTGCCCTCGCTCATGCTCAACACCCCCTCACTGCAGCCCGTCACGGTGGGCCTGGTGCAGTGGCGCTCGGAGTTCGCCAGCGGAGTGTCGCCGCTGCTGTCGATCACCGGTGCGTTCCTGTCGCTGATCCCTCTGCTCGTCGCCTTCGTCAGCCTCCAGCGGTTCTGGCGCAAGGGCCTGACCGCAGGCTCCGTCAAGTAACGCGTTCGCTGCCCCACGCCCATCCTGAACTGCAAAGGACCACTGCATTGCCCCGCGCCCACGTCATTGTCGACAAGCAGGCCGTCATCGCTCCTGTCCGACGCCGCACCTTCGGCTCGTTCGTCGAACACCTCGGCCGCTGCGTGTACACCGGGCTCTACGAGCCGGAACACCCGAGCGCGAACGAGGACGGGTTCCGTATGGACGTCGTCGAACTGGTCAGAGAGCTGGGCACCAGGACCGTCCGCTACCCGGGCGGCAATTTCGTCTCCGGCTTCCGCTGGGAGGACTCGGTCGGCCCCCGCGACAAGCGCCCGGTGCGCCGCGACCTCGCCTGGCATTCGCTGGAGTCGAACCAGGTCGGCCTGGACGAGTTCGCCCGCTGGCTCAAGCTCACCGACTCCGAGATGATGCTCGCGTTGAACCTCGGCACGCGGGGCATCCTGCCCGCCCTGGACCTGCTCGAGTACGCCAACCACCCGTCCGGTACGGCGTTGTCGGACCTGCGTGTCGCCAACGGCACGCCGGAGCCGCACAACGTGCGCATGTGGTGCCTCGGCAACGAGATGGACGGACCCTGGCAGACCGGCTTCATGACGGCCGACGACTACGGCAAGCTCGCCGCCCGTACCGCCGGCGCGATGAAGATGGCCGACAAGGACCTCGAACTCGTGGTCTGCGGCTCCTCCGGCTCCTGGATGCCGACCTTCGGCGACTGGGAGCGCACGGTGCTCGAGCACACCTACGACCACGTCGACTACGTCTCCTGCCACGCCTACTACCAGGAGCTCGACGGCGACCTCGGCTCCTTCCTCGCCTCGGCGACCGACATGGACTACTTCATCGACACCGTCGTCGCGACCGCCGACCACGTGGGCTACAAGAAACGCTCCAACAAGAAGATCAACATCTCGTTCGACGAGTGGAACGTCTGGTACCAAAAAGAGCACCACGAGTCCGACGAGGTCAACGACGAGTGGCGGCACGCCCCCCGGCAGCTGGAGGACGTCTACTCGGTGGCGGACGCCGTCGTCGTCGGCAACCTTCTGATGACGCTGCTCAAGCACAGCGACCGCGTCACCTCGGCCTCGCTCGCGCAACTGGTCAACGTGATCGCGCCGATCATGACCGAGCCCGGCGGCCCTGCCTGGCGGCAGACGACCTTCTACCCGTTCTCGATCACCAGCCGGCTTGCCGCCGGTGAGGTGATCCGGCCCGTTGTCGAGGCGCCGACCTACACGACGGCACGCCATGGGGAGGCGTCTGTCGTCGACGCCGTCGCGACCGTCGACGAGGACCGGGCCGCGGTCTTCCTCGTCAACCGCGGGCTTTCGCAGGCCACTCAGGTCACGGTCGATGTGCGCAGCCTCGGCTCCTCGCGGATTCTGGAGGCGGTCACACTGGCCGACCCGGATGCGTATGCGAAGAACACACTCACCGAGCAGAACCGCGTGACCCCGCACGCGAACCCGAGCGCGATCCTGTCCGACGGGCTGCTCAGCATCGAGCTGCCGCCGGTGTCGTGGACCGCAATTGCGCTGGGCTGAGTGACTGTCACCGCCGCCAGCATGCAAGACCGCGACGGCGCTCACCGATTGCCGGCGCTGCTGCGCGAACGGTTCTCCACGATCAGTCTCGTCTGGGCCGATGGCGGCTACGCCGGACGTCTGGTGGCCTGAGCCAAGACCGTTCTGCAACTGACCGTGACAATCGTCAAACGTACCGACAAAACCGCCGGTTTCGTTGTCCTGCCCCGCAGGTGAGTCGTCGAGACGTGTCAAGCGCAGTGCACTCATGGGGTCTGGCCCACTTTCCGTGATCAGTAGCCGTGCAGGACACGGACGCGGAGAAGGTCAGGGTCGGCTCGCCCGTACATGATCCGTTTGATCATCTTGATGCGGTTCACGTTGCCTTCCACGACCCCGGAGCTGTAGGGCAGGGTGAGCCCGGCCTTGACGGCTGCCCAGTCCCGGCGAAGGCCAGCGAGGAAGTCGCGCAGTTCCCGCGCGGGGCTGGCCTCCGCTCGCGCCGCCCAGCCTTCCGGGTCCTGCTCGCCGCGACGGTGGACGAGCATCTCGGCGAACTGGCGCGTCAACTCGGTGACCGAGGCGAGTTCCGGGCAACGGGCAGTAATCTGGTCGAGTTTGGCCAGGTCTTCGGTGGCGACCTTGCTGGGCGGCTGGACGATCCAGCCGGTGACTTCCACTGAAAGGGGACCACCATGGCCACCACCGCCAACAGGTCCGTCGTGGTAACCGGCAATCCCGCCGCACGCCGCCCCGTCGACTACGTCTGGGCCGTTGCTCGCATCTCGATCGGGTGGATCTTCCTGTGGGCGTTCCTGGACAAGACCTTCGGCTGGGGGTTCGCCACTCCTGCCAACCGCGCCTGGATCTCCGGCGGCAGCCCCACGAGCGGTTTCCTCAAGGGCACCGGCGAGAACGCGCTGGGCGGCTTCTTCTCCAGCCTGGCCGGGCAGGCCTGGGTGGACTGGCTGTTCATGGTCGGCCTGCTCGGCATCGGCCTGGCGCTGATCCTGGGCGTAGGCACCCGGATCGCCGCCGTCACCGGCAGCCTGATGCTGGTCCTCATGTGGGCGGCCGAACTGCCCCTGGACAACAACCCCTTCATGGACGATCACATCATCTACTCCATCGTCCTGGTCGGCCTCGCCCTCGCCAACGCCGGCGCCACCTTGGGGCTCGGCAACCTCGCCGTCGTTCGGAGCAACCCCTACCTCAAGTAGCCTGCAAGCCATAGCGCCCACCCTTCGAAGGGGGTGTCGCGCTGCGGCACGTAGCCTCGGCGGCGGCCAGCTCATATCAGCGGACGATCACGTCGCTGCGAGAACATCAGGTCATGGCCAAGCCCTCCTTGCCCCCGGACGGCAGGCCGTAGCGGCAGGAGGCGTTCTTGACCAGCAGCCCACGCCCGGCCATCGCCTGCAGCGCCGCGCGGATGCCGTCGGCGTCCGGCAATTCGAACGCGTCGCTGATTTGCCGCGGCCGCCACATTCGTTACGGGCCCTGCCGGATCAGGTGCGGAATCTGCTCCGGCGCGGAGCTGGCGGTGGTGAAGGATTTTCGGGTGGCGCGTGCTCCGGCAACCGCATAGGACCTGGAGGCGTTGGAGACCGACGTGCTGGCCGGGCTCGTGCTGGCTCGGGCAGCGGGGCTGTCGGACGGCACATCTCCTCGGATGTGATGCACCTGGAGCACCTGGGAGCGTTCCGTCACGCTCTGAGGCCCCGGCGGAGCCGGTCAGCCGAGTGAAGCCGTTGCCGTGCGCAGCTCCTGCAGAGCGGCCAGCGCGTGATGCGCGAGCCCTCGCGAGTCGTCACGATCGCCTTCCGACCACTGCGCGTAGCCCCGCTTGAAGGCGAGGACACCCAGCTCGGCCGCGAGGTGCGCAGTAGGGTCCGGGACGCCGCGGGCGAGGAGCGCGGCGGTCATGGCGGCAGCCAGACCGACGCTCTTGAGTGCGTCTCGCTCCTGCAGTTCTGTGCTGGCCGCTATGGCCGCCCGCAGCCGGGGGCCGAGCTCGCGGTTGGCCGGTCCCATGGCGCTGGACGCCCGCTCGAGACCGGCCGCGACCGCATCGAGCGGGCTGGCGTCCGCGGGCGCCTCGGCGATTCCTTCGGTGAGCAGCCGGCTCAGGCTTTCCTGGCCGGCGACCAGCAACTCGCGTTTGTCGGAGAAGTGCCGGAAGAAGGTGCTCTTGGTGACGCCGGCGCGCTCGGCGATCTGCGCCACCGTGGTGGCGTCGTACCCCTGCTCGGTGAACAGGTCGACGGCCGCGATGACGAGTCGCTGGGTCGTCTCCGGTTGCCATCGGGCCATGAACGACATCATAGGTGATGGGACAAGAGTCCCGTCGAGATGTATGGTGATGGGACAAAGGTCTCATCACTTCGGGAGAGTTTCATGCATGTCTTTGTCACGGGCGGCACCGGCACCATCGGCTCCGCCGTCGTCGCCGAGTTCCTCGCCGGCGGGCACACCGTCCTCGCGCTGGCCCGCTCGGACAAGTCCGCCCAGGCCCTGGCCGACGCCGGTGCCCAGGTGCTGCGCGGACAACTGGCCGACCACGACGTCCTGCGCGCCGGCGCCGCACAGGCCGACGGCGTGATCAGCCTGGCCTTCGGCAGCGACTACAGCACCGGCGAGGCCCTCGCGCGGTCGATCGCCGAAGAGGGCGCCGCACTGGCCGCCCTGGGCGAGGAATTGCTCGGCAGCGGCCGCCCGATCGTCACGGTCTCAGGTACGCCCTGGGTGCCGGGCCGCCCCTCCACCGAGGCCGATCCCGCGCCGACCGACGGGCCGGTGGGCGGCCGCGGCCGTTCGGTCAACGCGCTGCTGGACCTGGCCTCGCGCGGGGTACGCGCCACGGCCGTCCGCATGCCGCGCACGGTCCACAATCAGGGCAAGGGCGGATTCGCCGGCCTGCTGACCGACCAGGCGCGCCGCACCGGCGTGTCCGGCTACCCCGGCGATGGTGCCCAGCGCTGGCCGGCCGTCGGCCTGAGCCAGGGCGCGTATCGAGTGGTGATCAATGGGCGGGTCCGGGTGAGGGCTCCGATCCAGATCATCGAGGTGCGCAGGTGGAGGCCGGCGTCGTGGCTGATGGGCCGACCACGGCCGGTGTCAGGACCAGGGGACCTCGCCATGGCGGGAGACGAAGCGCCCGCTGCCGGCGCTGGGCTCCTCTGTGGTGAGTGCGACGGTCGCGTCGGTGCCCTCGGTGGCGGTTTGGGGGCCGCTGTGACCGTTTATGCGAAGGCGGTGAGGCCCTCGTATTCGCCTTGGCGTGCTTGGCCGGTCACCTCGTATTCCAGGAGCAGCAGGCCGTTTGGTGTGGCTTCGTGGCGGAGCAGGTGGAGGCCGGACGGGGTGCCCGCGCCGGTCAGCAGCCGCCGGCCGGTCCGGAGGACGGCGGGGGCGACCGCGAGGCGGATCATGTCGATCAGGCCCGCCGACAGCAGGGAGTCGCCGAGGCGGGCGCTGCCGTGGATCTGGAGTTCCCGGCCTGGCTGTGCCTTGAGTTCGGTGACCGCATGGACCGGGTCGCCCTTGAGGACGGTCGTGGGGTTCCAGGTTCCTTCGGTGAGGGTGTTCGTCACGATGTACTTCGGCAGGGTGTTCATGCGCTCGGTGAACGGGTCGGCCGGGTCGGTGATCTTCGGCCAATCGCGTGCGAACGCCTCGTAGGTCCGCCGTCCGAGCAGCAGGCCATCGGCGAGGTCGAGCCATTCGGAGGCGCGCTGGACGAAAGTCCGGTCCATGTGGGGGACGAGCCAGCCGCCACGGGTGAATCCGTCGCTGGTGTCCTCTCCCGGCGAGCCGGGGCCCTGACTGACCCCGTCGAGCGTGACGAACTCGGTGAGAGTGATCTTCATTGCCTGCCCTCGGTGCGTGCGGCCAGCTGGGCGGTGACCGTCCCCCAGCCGTCGGCGAAGCCGAGCTTCTCGTGATGAGCGCGGGCCTCCGGGTCGCCGTGCCGGACGACAATCCGGTAGTCCGTGCCGTCCGGATGATCGTTCAACGTGATCGTGGCGGTCATCGCGACCGGGGCGGGGCTCGCGGGACGCCACGTGCTGTCGATCGCGTTGGTGAACACGATCCGCTCAAGCTCGTCCACGGCGAGAAAGCACGCGTCCAGGTGCGGGACGAACTCGGCCCCGTCGTCGCTCAGCCGGGTCACGAACGCCCCGCCGGGCCGCAGGTCCAGGCGGTCCACCCGGCAGCGGGACGGAGCCGGGACCCACCACTGCTCAAGCCGGGACGGGTCCGTCCAGGCTCTCCATACGGTCGCGCGCGGGGCGTGGATGATCCGCTCCAGAGCAAGGTCGAGATCGGGATTCACTGCCTGTTCTCCTCTGGGTCGGTGACGAACTGTTCGAGGCGGTCGGTGCGCTCGTTCCAGATGCGGCGCTGCTCGGCGAGCCAATCGTCGACCAAGGTGAGCCGCTCGCGGTTGAGCACGCAGGTGCGCACCCGGCCGGACTTGACCGTGCGGATGAGCCCGTTCGATTCGAGTGTCCGCACATGCTTCATGAACGAGGGGAGGGTCATCGGGAACTCGCGGGCGAGGTCGCCGACGCTCGTGGGCCCGTGGCCGAGGCGCCGGACGACGGCGCGCCGGGTCGGGTCGGCGAGGGCGACGAAGACCCCGTCGAGCTGCGCCGGATACTGTGCCATGCGGCTAAGTATGGTGGCCCCGAACGGTTAGCGCAAAGGCTAAGTATTGAGCCCGCGCGGGCGATCACAAACCGTCACCGACGGTTACGGAGAAAAGCTCAGTGTCCAACCACGAGGCCGACCTCTACAAGAAGAGGAACACTGTCGAGCGCCGGATCAACAACCTGGCGACAGCTCATTCCCTCATCAGTGCAGCCTGGCCGCACCTCAGATACGGCGAGTCTGCGTTCACCGACGCTGCC
This sequence comes from Nonomuraea helvata, assembly GCF_039535785.1. Taxonomy (NCBI): domain Bacteria; kingdom Bacillati; phylum Actinomycetota; class Actinomycetes; order Streptosporangiales; family Streptosporangiaceae; genus Nonomuraea; species Nonomuraea helvata. The sequence goes on along the minus strand of NZ_BAAAXV010000009.1, from coordinate 1,346,591 downwards.
TGCAGCCTAGGCTCCAAGCGCGGCCCGGACTCGGGTGGCAGATCACCCGGCCTTGGTCGCACGGGCCGCCCCGCCGCTCCACAGGACGGTCACTGCGGGAGAGATGAATGGAGTGGTTGGTCTCGCTACTGGGAGCCGCGCTCATCATGGCCGCCCTACGAGACCTGTTCCACACGCTCTGGCACCCCACCCGCCACGGAGGCCTGAGCCGACTTGTCATGGCGGCGTTGTGGAGACTGGCCCGGCATCTCCGAGCGCGCAGGCGGGTGGTGGGGCTCGTCGGTCCGCTCGCCATGGTGACGGTGGTCGGCATGTGGGCCGTCACCATCATCCTGGGCTGGGCCATCGTCTACTGGCCCCACATGCCGGAGGCGTTCGTCTTCGCACCCGGTTCCGGACTGTCGCAGGAGCCGGAACTGCTCGACTCCCTCTACCTGTCGCTCGTCATGGTCGCCACCCTCGGGCTCGGGGACATCGTGCCTGCCGCAGGCTGGCTCCGCCTGGTCTCGCCCCTGGAAGCTCTCATGGGCTTCGTCCTCCTGACGGCCACCGTCTCCTGGGTGCTGGAGATCTATCCGACGCTGACCCGCCGACGGGTGCTCGCGATCCGGTTGGCGCTGCTGGACCGCTCGGACCCGTCGGTGCGGCAGCTCGACTGCGCTGCAGGTGCGTCATTGCTGGAAAGCCTGGCCACCGAGGTGGCACATGTCCGCATCGACTTCACCCAGTACGCCGAGGCCTACTACTTCCATGACGGTGATGACCACTCGTCCCTGGCGGCCACGATCGGCTATGCCGCTCACCTCGCCCATCTCGGGCAGGCAGCCCGACGGGCAGATGTGCGACTGATGGCCACCCTGCTCGCTGGGGCGTTGGAGGACCTCGCCACCATCCTTGACCAGCGTTTCCTTCACACGGATGGAACACCTGCGGAGGTATTTGCCGCGTACGCGGCCGACCACGGTCGGGCCCTCACCGAGGCCTGAGCGTCCATTCGGCTTGCCTTCGGTGCCCCGCGAGGTAGTCAAGAGGACGAAGGTCTAGTGGCCCATCACCGGCCTCGCCCCCGCAGCGGGGATCGGCAGGTGCTCGCGGATGAGGAACCAGCTTGCGGCCAGCACCCACAGCGCCGTGAGCACGCCCAGCACGATCGCCGGGACCGGGCCGCCGGGCACCAAGGCGCCGCCCGTGCTGACGACCGTGAACGCGTTCAGGACGCCGACCACGGCCACGACTATGGCGAGCCAGGCCATCCACAGCGGGAACACATGCGTGCGCATGATGGCGGCGGCCGAGGCCCCGAAGGGCACGGCCATCGCGATCCCGGTGATGGCATCCATCACGGTCAGCGCGGTGTACGGCCCCGCGGCGATGGCCAGCAGAGGCCGATGCATGGTGACTGCGTAGGTAATCCCGGCGAACACGGATATGCCGATGAACCCGACGGCAGCCAGGACCACGTATCCCGCGAGAACCAGGGCCGGCGTGTCACTTGCCTCGTCCGCGCGGCGGAAAGCGGTGGCCAGCGCCACGCCGAACCACAGGAACAGCGCCGTCGCGACGGCGTAGAGCAACGCCGCCGTCAGCACCTGGGCCCGGCGCTCGGCCAGGTACGCGGAAATCGTCATCGCGGACTCCGTGATCTGCGGCGCGCTCCCCATCACCAGGCGGCCGATGATGGCGAACAGTATGGCGCCGACGCCGGCCAGCCCGCCCCATCGCAGCTCATGGCTCTGTTTCATCGTCAGTCACCTCCTCTTTCGATGATTCGCCGGCCCCGCCGACCTCGGCAGGGCCGAAGGTCCCGACTACGGACCACATGTAAGAGGTGACGAAGAGTGCTTGCCTGGCTTGGGCCGGTTCATCCCTGCGATCGGTGCCATGGCCCGTGGGGGCCCCGCCTGTCCCACCTTCCACAAGGCATACCCCATTCACCGAACCAGTCAGCCAGGTAGCGGCGCATCTGGAACATCTCGGCATGCTGGGTGTCGCGTACCTTGGCGGCGAATTCCGCGACTTCGGGATGCTCGGCCCGCCCGGACGCCAGCAACTGCTGGGACATCCTGATCGCCGCCATGTGGTGTGGGATCATGTCCTGCAGGAACGTCTCATCGAGCGCGTCGCCGGACAGCCTGGACAGGTCGCGCATCATCGGCCGGTAGTCGCGCGCCCCCGGATGCCCTGGATACCACTTGGCGAGCCACTCCTTCATGGTGGCGATCTCGGCGTTCTGCGTCGTGACGATCGAGGCGCCCAGGGCTCGCATCTCCGGCCGGTTCGAGCGCTGTAGCTGCCGGGCTGCGGCTACTGCTTCTTCATGGTGGGCCACCATCTGGGTCAGATAGCCGGCCTCGTCACTGACATGCATGCCGTGCATCCAGCCGCACGGCCCCATTGGACCCCAGTCGGTCGGCGGGGTGGTCGGCTGCTGCCAGGTGGCCGTCGGCGGCCGCATGGTGCCGGCTGCCGCGCCGGCGATGCCGCTCACCGCCGCCGCGCCGGCCAGCGCCGATCCCGCCGCGATCGCCGCTATTGCCGAACGTTTCATGTCGGCCCCCAGCGTCTTGCGTCGTCTGCCCTATCCCTCAAGCCTGGGTGCGGGCAGCCCGGCCGTCCAGTGCCATGCGACCCTGACGACCAGGACCAACGTCCCCGGTTTCGTGACCTTCGTCGCCCGAGCGGCACCCCATCCAGCGGATCTCTGTGGATGGTTGCCGCCATATGGGGAACGGAGATTTGTGGGTGCCTATGACCTGTCTGAGCGGGCCGTGTCTCATCGGTGAGCTGGCTCGCTCCGAATGATTCCGGCTTCGTGGCGATCCCGCCGCCGGCGTAGGCGCCGGGTATGACAGGCAGGGACGCGAGGACAGACTCATGGCAGGCAAAAGCAGGCCGCGGGCCACCCAGCACAGCGAGTTGCTGCGCCAGATGCTGCGCATCCGCCGGTTCGAGGAGCGCTGCGTCGAGCTTTACAGCAGCGAGAAGATCCGCGGGTTCATGCATCTGTACATCGGTGAGGAAGCGGTGGCCGCCGGGGTGTGCCAGGCGCTGAACTCGGACGATGCGGTCGTCTCGACGTATCGGGAGCACGGCCACGCGCTTGCCCGCGGGGTGCCGGCCACGGCGATCATGGCTGAGATGTACGGCAAGGCGGCAGGATGCAGCCGGGGCCGGGGCGGCTCCATGCACCTGTTCGACGCCCCCCGCGGTTTCTACGGTGGGAGCGCGATCGTGGGCGGCGGCCTGCCCCTCGCTGTCGGGCTCGCTCTCGCCGACAGGTTCCAGGGGCGTAATCGTGTGACCGTGTGCTTCTTCGGCGATGGCGCGATGGCTGAAGGCGAGTTCCACGAGTGCCTGAACCTCGCCGCGCTCTGGAAGCTACCGGTGTTGTTCGCGTGCGAGAACAATCTGTACGCGATGGGCACCGCGCTGGCGAGGTCGCATGCGCAGACAGAGCTGGCTCTCCGTGCTGCCGGTTACGGCGTCGTGGCCTGGCCGGTGGACGGCATGGACGCACCGGCGGTGGCCGAGGCGGCGGACAGGGCCGCGGAGTCGATCCGGGCAGGCGCGGGACCGCACTTCCTGGAGCTGCGCACCTATCGTTTCCGTGCGCACTCGATGTACGACCCAGAGCGCTATCGCGACAAGACCGAGGTCGAGCAGTGGAAGAAGCGCGATCCGATCGATGCCCTCATCGCGCGGATGACGACAGCCCAAGAGCTCTCCAGCGACGATCTCGCCCTGCTGGAGAAGGAGATAGCAGAAGAGATCGATCAGGCCGTCGCCTTCGCCGAACAGGCGCCGGTCGAGCCGCTGGAGGACCTCGGCAAGTTCGTCTACAGCGAGATCCCGCCGTCGAGTGGCACGGAGCGTACGGAGGTGCCGTAGTGACAGAGGGCACGACGACGTATCGCGAGGCCATGAGGGCGGCGATCCGCGAGGCGATGCGCCGCGATGAGCGCGTCTTCCTCATGGGCGAGGACGTCGGAGCCTACGGCGGCTGCTTCGCCGTCAGCCTGGGCCTGTTGGAGGAGTTCGGTCCCGAACGGATCCGTGACACCCCGTTGTCGGAGGCGGCGTTCGTCGGAGCCGGGATCGGGGCGGCGCTCGGCGGGATGCGGCCGATCGTGGAGGTGATGACGGTCAACTTCTCCCTGCTGGCCCTTGACCAGATTCTGAACAACGCCGCGACACTCCTGCACATGTCCGGAGGACAGCTCAACGTTCCGCTGGTGATCCGGATGACCACGGGAGCCGGCAGGCAGCTCGCCGCCCAGCACTCGCACAGCCTGGAAGGCTGGTACGCGCACATTCCCGGGCTGAAGATCCTCGCACCCGCCACCTTGGAGGATGCCCGCGGCATGCTCTGGCCGGCGCTGGAGGACCCCGACCCCGTTCTGATCTTCGAACACGGCTCGCTGTACAACCTGTCAGGGGTGCCGCATCCCGGCCCGGTGGACATCTCCCATGCGGCGCTACGGCGGTCCGGCAAGCACGTCACGGTGATCGGCTACGGCGGCACTGCGGGAAAGACGTTGTCGGCCGCCGATGTGCTCGCCGCCGAGGGCATCGAGGCAGACGTGATCGACCTGCGCATCCTGCGGCCCCTCGACGACGCCACGATCATGGAGTCGGTCAGCCGGACGCACCGCGTCGTCATCGTGGACGAGGGCTGGCGTTCGGGCGGCCTGTCGGCCGAGATCAGCGCCCGCATCGTCGAACACGCCTTCTACCAGCTCGACGCGCCGATCGCGCGGGTGTGCACGGCCGAGGTCCCCATCCCTTACGCGCGCCACCTGGAGGAGGCCGCCATTCCCCAGGTGCCCGCGATCGTCGCGGCGGCTCGAGAAGTGGTCGCCTCATGACGGGCGAACCGGCGCAGTTCCGGATGCCCTCGCTCGGCGCCGACATGGAGGCGGGCAGCGTCGCCGAGTGGCTGGTCCAGCCCGGGGACCACGTACGCAAGGGCGACGTCATCGCGGTCATCGACACCGACAAGGCCCTGATCGAGGTCGAGTCGTTTCATACGGGCGCGGTGGAGAGCTTGCTGGTGGACGTCGGTGAGAAGGTTCCGGTCGGCACGCCTCTCGCCCTCATCGGCGGAGCCGCGCCCTCGGGCGAGCCTCGTGTCCCCGCCCCGCCGCAACGGCCGACCCGGAAACGACCGCCTGCCCGGGCAGCGAAGAAGCGGCCCCAGCCAGGGCCGCCGCCGGAGCCGGTGGCCGGCCCGCCAGAACCTCCCCCGCAGCCCTCGCCCATCACATCTCCGATCGTGCGCCACCTCGCCGAGAAGCGAGGCCTCGACCTGGCGACCGTGCACGGCACCGGCCCAGGCGGCCGCGTGACCCGCGCGGACGTCGAACGGGCAGAGTCGCGGGTGAAGGCATCGCCGCTGGCCCGCAGGATTGCCCTGGACCTCGGCGTCGACCTCGCCGCCGTCCACGGCACGGGCCGCACAGGGGCGATCCGCGCGGATGACGTCCGCGAGGCCGCCGCACGCGCCGGCGAGCGCAGGGAGGCGCCGCCGGCCGAGGGCGCGCCGGCCGCACCCGCCGTAGAGGCGGCCGCCGCTGGAGAGCCCGGACCGGAAGGCCGCCGGGACGCGATGCGCCAGGCGATCGCCCGTGCGATGAGCCGGTCGAAACGGGAGATCCCGCACTACTACCTGAGCACCACCGTGGACATGAGCGCCGCGCTGGGATGGCTGCGCGCCCGCAACCGAGACTTGCCGGTGGCCAACCGGTTGCTCCCCGCTGTGCTGCTCCTCAAGGCGGCTGCGCGCGCTGCCATGGAGGTTCCGCAGCTCAACGGCTTCTGGATCGACGACGCCTTCGTGCCCGGCAAGGCGGTGAACCTGGGCGTGGCGATCTCACTCAAAGGCGGCGGCCTGATCGCGCCCGCTCTGCACGATGCCTCGAACCGCGATCTCGACGATCTCATGGCCGCCCTGAGGGACCTGGTGGCCCGGTCACGCTCCGGCCGAATGCGCGGCTCGGAGATGACCGAGGCCACCATCACTGTCACCAACCTGGGAGAACAGGGAGTGGAGGCGGTCCACGGCGTCATCTACCCCCCGCAGGTGGCCCTCGTGGGCTTCGGCAAGATCCTTGACCGTCCGTGGGCGGTCGACGGACTGCTCGGGGTCCGGCCGGTGGTCACCGTCACTCTCGCCGCCGATCACCGTGCTACCGACGGTTTCACCGGCGGCCGGTTCCTCGCCGCCGTCGACCGGCTGCTCAACCGTCCGGAGGGGCTATGAAACCGCAGCAGGCCCGGGCACTCATCGAGCAAGCGCTCGCCGAGGTGGCACCGGAGGCCGACCTGACGGCACTTCCGCCGGACGCCGACTTCCGCGACCTTCTTGAACTGGACTCGCTGGATTTCCTCAGCTTCGTCGAGACGCTCAGCGATGCCAGCGGTTTCCGCATCGAAGAAGACGACTATCCCGCGCTCACGACCGTGACAGGAGCGGCGGATTTCCTGGCCGCCCGCGCCGGATCGGGGTGACCGGCGCTCACTGGGCAGGGCGCTCCAGTGTCGAGATGTCGCCTTCGGGCAGGCCGAGTTCGCGGGCTTTGAGGAGACGGCGCATGACCTTGCCGCTGCGGGTGTGCGGCAGGTTCTGGTCGAAGGCCAGCTCTCTAGGGGCGACCGCGCCCAGCCTGCGGCGGCCGAAGGCGATCAGTTCACGCCGGAGCGCCTCGGCGGGCTCGTAGCCCGGGTTGAGGGTGACGAAAGCTTTGACCAGTTCGCCTGCCACCGGATCTGGTCTGCCTATCACTCCGGCCTCGGCGACGGCGGGATGCTCCATGAGTACCGATTCGACCTCGAACGGACCGATGAGGTGACCGGCCGACTTGATCACGTCGTCCGCCCGCGCGACGAACCAGAAGTACCCGTCCCGGTCCCTGCGCGCGATGTCGCCGGACAGGTACCAGCCTCCGGCGAACGCCTTGGCGTACCGCTCCGGCTCGCCCAGGTAGCCGCGGAACATCGAGGGCCAGCCGGGTCGCAGCGCGAGCTCCCCTTCGACGTCGGGCTCCTCGATCACGTGCACGCGTCCGTCGACGACGCGGGCGCGGCCGTCCTCGCCCCGTTCCAGCAGCGCCGCCTCGATCCCGGGCAGCGGACGTCCCATGGAACCGGGCTTGATGTCCATCGAGGCATAGTTGCTGATCATGATGGCGCCGGTCTCGGTCTGCCACCAGTTGTCATGGACCGGCAGGCCGAGCGCGTGCAGGCCCCAGACCGCCACCTCGGGGTTGAGCGGTTCGCCTACGCTGGCGATGAACCGCAGCCGGGACAGATCGTACTCACGGGGCAGCTCATCGCCGCTGCGCATGAGCATGCGCAGCGCGGTCGGGGCGGTGTACCAGGCGGTCACTCCCTGGTTCTGCAGCATGCGGTACCAGCGGCGTGCGTCGAATTCACCCGCGTCGACCACGAGCGTGAGCCCGAGGCTGAGGGGCGCGATGACGCCGTACGACATACCGGTGACCCAGCCGGGATCGGCGGTGCACCAGAAGACGTCCGACGGGCGCAGATCGAGAGCATAGAGCGCGGTCAGGTGGTGGGCGACCACGGCACGGTGCACATGCACCGCGCCCTTGGGCTTGCCGGTGGTACCGCTGGTGAAATGGAGCAGCGCCATGTCCTCGGGGTCGGTGGGCGGTATCTCGAACTCCTCGCTCGTGCCCGCCATCAACCCGCTCAAGAGCAGAGTGCCCTCAGGCGCGGGCCCGCCACCGGTCACCAGCACGTGCTTCAAGCCCAGCAAGGACTCTCGAATGGCTGCGATCTTCCGCTGGTACAGCTCAGGGGTGGTCACCAGCACGCGCCCGTCCCCGAGGCGCAGCCGCTCGCGAATCGGCTCGGGGCCGAAGGCGGAGAACAGCGGGGAGAGCACGCTGAGGTTCTTCAGCGTCCCCAGGACCGTCACGTACAGCTCGGGCATCCTGCCGAGGAGGGTGAACACCCTCTCACCCTTGCCGACCCCCAGGCCGCGCAGCACGTTGGCAAAGCGGTTCGTCACGACATGAAGATCCCGGTAGGTCAGCTCCACGACCTGATCGTCTTTGCTCACGCACCGTAGCGCCACATGGTCGCGCCGGGCTCCGTCCAGGTGACGGTCGACGGCCTCGTACGCGATGTTCAGCCCCCGGCCGCCCGGCAATCCGCGGATAGAGGACCGCTGGGCCGCCTCCCAAGAGAATGCTCGGCATTCGCTCTCATAGTCGGCCAGGTTGGGCGCGACGGCCGCTCGCCCGGTCTTGTGGATGAGATCCCATGCCATCACGGTTCCCTCCCCGTCGACAGGACTGCATCACTGACACGGCGGGCTGAGACAACCCCAGAACCCCGTCCGTGCACCGGAAACCATCACAAATGGAATTAATACCCATCGCGCTGGCGTCAAGTGCGGGCGTCCGGTACGGGTGCGTCACATGCCGTGGATGCGGCGGCCCGTGATCTGGTGCGGGACGATGCGGATGTAGAGATGGCGCTCGCCGCCCGCCCATGGCGTGACGCCCACGTCGGCCACCTCGCCCATCTCGTCCGGCGCCACATGGTGGCAAGGCCCCCGCACCAGGACGCTCCACCCTTCGCGGTTGGTCTCGTCGATCTGGTCGATCTCGAAGGCGATCTTGATGTCCACGCCTTCCAGTCCCGTACGGAGGTCGCGGTCCATCGGCCCGCCCGAGGCCGTGCGGAAGACGATCGCGCCGTGGTGCATCGTGTAGTTGACGGGCAGCACGGTCGGCCCGTAGGAGCCGTAGAACGCGACCCGCCCGATCCCGCCCGGCGCGATCAGCCGCAGGCACTCCTCCCGGCCCAGCTCCTCCAGCGTCGGGTTGGCCATGGCAGGCCCGTGCCCGGGCGGCCGGTCCCGGTCGCCGCCCAGCAGCTCGTGCACCGTGGTCTGCAGGGCGTCGGCCAGGCGGTAGAGGGCTCCGGCGTCGGCCGTGTCGGGGTTCTCCTCCAGGTACTGGAGGTAGCCCGGCGACATGCCCGCCTGCTCGGCGACCTGCTCGCGGGTCAGGCCGAGGCGCTCGCGGTAATGGATGATGCGGCGTCCGAGATCTCCCGTGCCGGTCATGATGACGTCTCCTCGCGTATAGGAACGACACGCGGTGCCGTTCACGCGTGCCTCGTCGTGGTCGGCGTCGATGAAGATCTGTTGCCCGCGGTAGCGGATCGGCATGGACAGCACGCCGAGCCGGCCGGGCAGCAGGGGATCCAGCCGGAGCCCGTCAGAGCGCAGCTCCATGCCGAGATAGCAGCGTTGGAGGAGGTCCAGTGTGCCGCCCATGGCGCCCAGATGGATGCCCTCGGCCGTGGTACCACCCTGGACGTCCTCGATGTCGCTGTAGAGGGCCTCGGTGAAGAACCTCCAGGACTGCGCACGCCTGGAACGTGCCAGCACCCAGGCGTGCACGACGGCGCTGAGGGTCGAGCCGTGGCTGGTGCGGTCCAGGTAGTAGGAGACCGTACGGGGGATCAGGTCGCGTTCGACCCGGTAGCCGAGGCGTTCCAGGATGCTGAGCAGCTCGGCGCCGGTCAGCAGATAGCAGAGCATGAGCGTGTCGGCTTGCTTGGAGGCCTTGTAGCGGTTGACGTCGTCGCCGTCGGCCTCCAGGGCCCGGTCCAGGCGCCGCGCGCCGCGGTAGCGGTCCCAGTCGAGCTCCAGCAGGTCCGCGTACCCGGTGAACTGGCTGATCACGCCGTCGTGGAAGTCCACCCGCATCCGGCGGCTGATGTCATCCCACCGGGCCAGCTCCGCGGGCGCGGGCTCCAGGCCGGGCACCAGCGCTGCGGTCTCGCGGGCGCGGATCATCAGCCACACGGTCATGACGTTCGTGTACGCGTTGTTGGCCAGCCCCGGCACGGCGGCGCCGGGGTAGCCGTCGTGGTATTCGTCGGGTCCCATGACGCCGTGGATCTCGTACCGGTCGCCGTGCCGCACGGTCAGTGAGGCGAAGAATCTGGCGATGTCGAGCAGCAGCTCGGCGCACCACGACGGCATGGAGCCGGTGGCCAGGTAGTGCTGCCACACGTTGTAGGCGATGGCCAGGCCGACGTGGCGCTGCAGCCGGGAGTGGTCGGCCAGCCAGCGTCCCGAGATGGGGTTGAGGTGGAGTGTCGGGGTCTCCTCGCGGCCGTCGCTGGCGCTCTGCCAGGGGAACATCGCGCCCTCATGGCCGGCCTCCCTGGCCGCGGCCCTCGCCTCGGGCAGCCGCCGCCAGCGGTAGCGCAGCAGGCCGAGAGAGGTCTCGGGGAAGCGCAGGCTCAGCCACGGCTGCACGAACAGCTCGTCCCAGAACACGTGTCCCCGGTACGCCTCCCCGTGCAGCCCGCGCGCCGGCACACCGACATCGAGCTCGGCGGTGTGCGGAGAGAGCGTCTGGAGCAGGTGGAAGATGTGCAGGTGGACGGAGCGGGAGAGCCTGAGGTTGCCCACGTCGAGCCGGGCGCGCCGCCACAGTTCCTCCCATGCGGCGGTGTGGTGGGCCAGCAGGTCGTCGAAGCGGGGTGCGCGGCGTACGCGCCTGAGCGCGGACGAGCGGGGGTCGTGGGTGGCGGGGTCGTGCGAGGTCGTCAGCGCCACGATCTTGGTGAGCGTCGCGGGCTCGCCCCTGGTCAGGTGCAGCATGTGGTCGGAGGAGACGTAGCCGGGACCTGGCGACGGCCGCGCGGAGACGGCGCGACCGAGCTCAGACGGCAGCTGCGCTTCGAGAGCGTGAGCCGCTGCGGCGGGGGTGGTGTCGATCCTGGCGGCGAGGGCCACGGTGGCGTGCGAGGATCGGGTGCTCGCCGTCAGCCAGGCCAGGTCGTCCTCGGCGCCGGTGGCGTGCCCGGTCAGATGGTCGCCGCGCAGCTTGCGGTAACGGGCGACGCCCCGGTTCGAGACCCGGCCGTCCAGCGTGGCGCGCACGCGCATCGGCCCCGCCCAGTTCTCGGCGGTGAACGTGGTCTCCAGGGTCGCCAGGTACGGGTCCGCCATGGACACCAGACGGCGCTGCCGCACGCGCGTGACGCGGCCCTCGCCGTCGCGCCAGCGCAGATCCCGTACCAGCACTCCGCGCCACAGGTCGAGCTCGTGCCGGTACGCGAGCAGCGCGAACCGCTCGGGCCGGAACCACTCCGACCCGGGGGTGGCGAACGTCAGCGGCAGCCAGTCGGGCAGGTTGACGATGTCCTGGTTCGTCACGGTGCGCCCGGCGACCACGGAGTCGAGCCGGTCATAGCAGCCCGCCACGTAGGTGCCCGGTGTGCGGTACTCGCCGTCGGGGGTGGCGCCCCGGGTGGCGAACCGGCCGTTGCCGAGCGTGCACAACGCCTCCCGCAGCCCTTCCCCAGCAGGGTCGAGGCCGTGGTACACGAGCGTCCAGGCGGTCCCATCGGTGGCCGACATCGCCTCGCGCACGTCCTGTCCACCCCCTCGATCAGGTCGAGTCCGCCCCCGCAAGGCCCCCGAAGCCCCGCAGCGCGTCCACCGATCCATCACCTGCGCTCATCATGAGCCCCATGTATCGTCCTGTTTCCACTGAAGCTCGTCGACCACGTCGACTACTCCGTCGACGCGTGCGGCCAGGCGTACGGCGAGCAGCGTCTCGCTACGGCGGTCCATCCGGCCGCTCAGCGTCACGACGCCCTGATGCACCGTCACCGTGACGCTCGAGGTTCCCGCCCACAGCGAGCGCTCCAGCACGTCCTCGCGGATCTCGCGGGCGATGTCGGCGTCGGCACGCACGAACACTTTGAGCAGGTCACGTCGGCTCACGACCCCCTGCAGCGTGCCGTCTTCGGCGACGACGATCAGGCATTTGACGCCGTACTCCTCCATCCGGCGAGCGGCCATCACGGCTGAGGCGGTGGCCGGCACGGTCACGGCGGGTGCGGTCATCAGCTGGGCGGCCGTATCCCCGGCGGCCTTGCGCCGGAAGTCGGGTCCTTCCTCCGGCGGGCGGTGGCGCAGCCACGTGCGCAGCGGCGCTTCGTAGCCCTCGACGCAGTAACGTTCGCGGAACTCCTCCTTGCACAGCAGGTCCGCCTCGGACACCACGCCGAGCACGTGGTTCTCGGCGTCGACCACCGGCACGGCGCTGACGCCATGCGCGATGAGCACTTCAGCGATGTCCTTGAACGGTGTGCTGCCGTTGACCGAGACGACCTCGGTGGTCATGATGTCCTGAACTTCTACTCGCATGGCGGCTCCTCCCCTCGAGCCATCCCTGCCCTCATCCAGGTCCGGGACGCTTCCCCGCAGGTAGAGGCAGCGGTCCTGGCCGATGGAGCGGTTCGTCAGCCCCCTTGGAGGGCCGCTTCTGGCACGCGGCTGCGGTGCAGCATTCCCGTATGACCGGGTCACGACAGGGCCAAAAGATCTCAAGACCGGGACTGAACGGTCCAGATTCCGGTCTGGCTCCCGAGCGTGTGCTTAACCTGAGGTGATGGGGGATCGACGGCGGCAGCCGCCCTGGATACCCGCCCTGCTTCAGCGATGATCGAGGAACGCGCGAGGTGGCAGCCATGACCATGCCGATCGTGGTCGGTGTCGACGGATCAGCGCCCTCGCTTCTGGCCGCGAGCTGGGCCGGGCGGGAAGCCGCCATCCGCGGCGCTCCGCTGCGCATCGTCCACGCCGCCGTGCGCTGGACCCACAGTGTCCCGCTCGTCCCACAGCCCCCGGCCTGGGGAGCCGGCGCGGAAGCCGCAGCTCGGGAAATGCTCCGCCAAGCGGCCGTCCACGCTCAGGCCGGTAGACCGCATCTGGCGGTCACCACCGAGATCGTCGAGGGCGGAGCGCCCGAGGAGCTCGTCAACGCCGCCGAAGGAGCACAGCTGGTCGTGGTGGGGAACCGGGGCCGCGGCGGCTGGGCTGAGCTGCTGCTGGGCTCGGTGAGCCGCCACGTCGCGACCCGAGCGCCCTGTCCGGTCGCGGTCATCCGGCAGCCGCACACCGGCGACCGCGGTGAGATCGTCGTCGGCCTGACCGGGCGTCCCGGCCAGGAGCCACTTCTGGACTTCGCCTTCCGCGAGGCCGCGTTGCGGTCCGCTGCCTTGCGCGCCGTACACGCCTGGGTGGATCCCACCCCGCGAGAGCCCGGAGACATGCAACCTCTCGTCTATGACGTCGAAGCCGTGGGCGAGGAGGAAGCGTTGTTGCTCGCGGAGGCCATCGCCGGGTGGCGCGAGAAGTATCCCGACGTCACGCTCACCCAGCACGTCGTACACGAGCATCCGGCCAAGGCGCTGATCGACGCCTCGACGGACACGGACCTGGTCGTCATCGGGGCCCACCGCGGAGCACGAGCCCTGCTCGGCCTCGGAGGCACCGCTCATGCCGTGCTCCACCATTCGCGCGCACCCGTGATCGTGGTCCATTTCTGACCGTCCGAGCTGTTGCCGGACGTACCAGCAAAGTCTCGGACGCCAACGCGGCGACCGCGCCATGACCTTGATCGGTCACCGTCCGAGGCGGGTGTCATGGTGTTCGACGTGGGCGTCCGGCCCCGGATAGACCAGGGTCTCGTGCTCTTCATCGAACCAACGGACCACGTAGGGCGGTGTGCCGTCGTCGTGGTGCAGGGCGACGATGACGCCGATGCGGCGTGGTTCGCCCTGATGGGCGCCTTCGACCACCAGCCGGTCTCCTACTGCTGCCTTCATGGCTCCTCCGTCTCTGTCAGCTCCGGCTCGTTCCGGCCGTGGCGAGTTCGGTCGTCATCGGGGTCCAGCGGCTGGCAAGCCGCTTGGTGAGGATGGTCATGGTGGTGTACTCCAGGTCCTCCAGCGGCAGCCGGTGCGGTTCGAACGGGCCGTGGCGGCGGAAGTAGTCCATGGCCTCGTTCGCCTGCTCGCGTGCCCGGTCGAAGGCGGGGTCGGCGAACAGATCGCGCGGGCCGATCAGCTTGCCGTCGTGGAGCTGGAAGCCCAACGCCACCACACGCGGTGGACCGTCGAAACGCGACGGGTGCGCGTCACCGCTGGAGACGGGCATGAGCGGTGCGTGGTGCGAGCCGCGCATGCAGCCGGCGACCCCGTAGGCGAAGGTGAAGGGCTCCAGCACCTCACCCACGGCGGGCAGTCCTGACTGGCAGCGGACGATCATCACGGGATCGTCCTTGCCGACGTACTTGCCGGCGATGAGCGACAGCCGCTGGGTGCTGGTCGCGGCCGCGGTCTCGTCGAGCGTCTTGGAACGGACGCTGTGGATGACGTAGCGGGCGGGTGCGCCGATGTACATGAGCATCTCGTACAGCTCGGCGGGGCAGTCGAAGAAGATGCGCTTCTCCTCGTAGAGGTCGTAGACCTCGAAGGTGAAGCCGGCGTGCATCTTCTGGTCGATGACCAGGCCGGCAGTGTTGAACGGGTCCGCGAACATCTTGTACAGCGGCAGGTTCCATGCTCCGGGCTCGGTCTTGTCGGCCAGGAAGCAGATCACCGGGTCGGAGGGGCGTTCCTCGAACTCAAGCTCGGCGTAGCCGGGGCCCATGCCGCGCAGGTTGCCGGAGAAGGCGTCGGACAGCAGGTCCTGGCCGGCGCCGTACAGGCCGAGTTCCTTGGCGATGTGCGTCGTGGCCTGGAAGGTGTCCCAGGCGAAGGAGTGGATGAGGTCCGCGTCCGGGCCGTAGGTGTGGGTCATGATGAGCGAGACGTCGTCGCCGCAGCTGGCCACGTGCCCGTCGATGAGCAGGCCTGATTCGATGCCGCGGGTCATCTCGCGGCGTGCCTCGGCCATCATGTCCGGATGCACGGCCGTGTGGCCGACGAATCCCCCGGTGTCGGCCTTGATGATACTGAGAGTGACCATCTTGATCGCCTCCTGATGGTGCCTCCTCTCAGTCTTGTTTTGGGGCGTTTGTCCAATTAGGGGATTTGGTCCTTTGTGGTGCGGTCTTTCGTACCGTTATGGGACCCGCTTCCTCCGGCGAGCGCTGCCTGAACCCGGGTGCGGAGCCGGATAAGCGGCGGACTGTGGTGCACCGGGATTGGTACAGGTTCGTGCAGCGCGCGGGCGCCCTCGGGAAGCTGGGCAAGGTCGGTGGCGCATCGCTTCGACGCTTCGGCCAGCGGCTCGGCAGGCGAGAGCCGATGCCCTCCCCGCATCACGGCAACGAGCGAGCAGTGGCACATGCCCCGGGGGTGCCTTCTCGGAGTCCAGGTACGGGGCATCGGCGGACGCGCCTACCTTGGTGCCCACGGCATACGCATCGATGGGGGCGTTCTGCGCGATCAGGACGGCGATGGCGTACTCGTCGAGGCCGCCGCTGACGCGGCCCACTCATCGAGGAACGCCTCGATGTAGGAGTGTGCCATGGTGCCCACGGCCTGCAGACCGTACTTACGAGCCGCCTCGACGTTGCTGGTGGCCGAGAAGCCCGCGATGGCGGTCGTTCGGGTCCCGGCCATTGGCGGCGCGGCAACCGCGCGGACCAACGACCGCCACCACTCGGGACTTCCGGCCCTATGCCCTGCCTCCGCCTGGAGCTGTGATGAAAGCAACTGAGAAAGAGGAGCGTGAGGACCACGCCGTGCAGAAGTTGGAAAGGAGCTGGTCGGCCATGCGCATGACCGTAGCGGATGTGATGACCAGCAAGGCCGTCGCCGTCACCGCTGCCACCTCGTTCAAGGAGATCGCCGAAGCGCTCATCGCCGGCGGCATCAGCGCCGTCCCGGTGCTGGACGACGACGACCATGTGATCGGCATGGTGTCCGAGGTGGACCTGCTGCGCAAGGAGGAGTTCCGCGAGGAGTTCTGCCGTGAGGGCTCCCGGCCGCCGCTGCGCGCCCGGCTGCATCACCTCAAGGGCCGCCGGAAGGCCGCCGGAGATACCGCGGCCGAGCTGATGACCAGCCCTGCGATCACCATCTTCCCGGATGCGTCGGCGGTCGCGGCCGCGCGCCTCATGGACGCCCATGACGTCAAGAGGCTGGCGGTCGTCGACTACAACGGCCGCCTGCAGGGCATCGTCAGCCGCCGTGACCTGGTCAAGCTGTTCGTGCGCGGGGATGAGGAGATCGCCGCTGAGATCCGCGACGACATCCTCGACCAGGCACTGTGGGTCGACACCGACGGTGTGCGGGTGGAGGTCCACCAGGGCGTCGTCACCCTGTCCGGCTGGATGGAGCGCCGCACCGAGGGCGCCATCGCGGCCCGCATGACCGCCAGGGTCAACGGCGTGGTCGACGTCATCAACAAGATCACCTGGAAGACCGACGACTCCGCGGGGGGAGCCCGGTAGCCATGCTCGTGCGCGAAGTCATGAGCAGCCCGGCCGTCACGGTCCGCAGTACCGACCCGGTGCGCCGGGCCATCCGGATTCTCTACAGCCACAACATCGCCGCGGCTCCCGTCCTCGACGGCAGTGACCGCCTGGTTGGCGTGGTCAGCGAGCTGGACCTGCTGCGCGGGGAGTTCGAGCCCGATCCCCGCGCCACAGTACGTCCCATGCCCCCGGCGCACGAGCCGCCGTGCCGGGTGATGGAAGTGATGACGCCCCAGGTCATCACCGTCACCGACGATCGACGTCAACACCGCCATCGACCTCATGGTGCGCAAGCACGTCAAGAGCCTGCCCGTGCTCCGCGGCAAACAGATCGTCGGCATGGTGAGCCGCCGCGACCTGATGGCGATGCTGGCCCGATCGGACGAGGACCTGCGTGAGGCGGCCGTGCGCGCTGCGCGAGCACTACCCCTCCGGCCCGGGCTGGAACGTCACCGTGCACGAGGGCGTGGCCGAGCTGTCCGGGGCACCCCACGAGCACGCCGACCGTATCGCTGACCTGCTCGCCCGCACCGTACCCGGCATCGTCCGGGTCAAGCACATCAGGAGATCCTCATGAGAACCACTGTTCAGGACGTGATGACCACCGACGTGTCCGCCGTCAACGCCGGCGCCTCCTTCCACACCGTAGCCGAGCAGCTCATCAACAGAGGCGTCAGCGGCGTTCCCGTGCTGGACGACGACAACCGCGTCGTAGGCGTGGTGTCCGAGGCCGACCTGCTGGCCAAACAGGAGTTCAAGCAGAGCTACTACGGCGACAGTTACCTCCCGCCGCTGCGTGCCCGCATCCGCCACACCGTCGGCAGCGAGGGCAGCGGCTTCTACAAGGCGCTCGGCGAGACCGCCGGCGAGCTGATGACCTCCCCCGCCCGCACCACCACCCCCGACACTCCCGTCGTGCTGGCCGCACGGCAGATGGACAAGTACGGCGTCAAGCGCCTGCCCGTGGTCGACTCCGACGGAAGGCTCGTCGGCATCGTCAGCCGCCGCGACCTGATCAAGGTATTCCTCCGACCGGACACCGACATCGACAACCAGGTCCGAGAGGCCATCCACAACGATGTCCTCAAGCTGGAGGTCACAGTGGCCGACGGCACGGTGACCCTGTCCGGAACGGTTCCTGAGCACAGCCAGGCCATCGCCGCCGTCCGCCTGGCCGAGAGCATCGACGGCGTCGTGGCCGTACACGACAAGCTCGGCTGGAAACACGACGACGTCGTCGCCAACCTCACCATGTGGGGCGGTGCCTGACCGTGGTTGCGGTGGTTCCCGACTCGGGTCTTTCGGCCCTGGTGGCGGATACCTTCAAGATCTGTACTAGAGGTGGAGGTGGGCTCGTGTTCACCCACGTCAAGGAGACGCATGCCGCGGTGGTGTTTTTGCTCGGCGAGCATGCGTACAAGCTGAAGAAGCCCGTCAGCCTTGGCTTCCTCGACTTCAGCACCGTGCGCGCGAGGCAGGCTGCCTGCCACCGTGAGGTGGAGCTGAATCGCAGGCTGGCCCCCGACGTCTACGAGGGCGTGGCCGACGTGCTCGGCCCGGACGGCACGGTCTGCGAGCATCTCGTCGTGATGCGCCGCATGCCCGACGAGCGCCGCCTGGCCACGCTCGTGCGGGTGGGCAGGCCCGTGGACGACTGTTTGCGCTTCGTGGCACGGCAGCTCGCCGGGCTGCACGCCATGGCCCGGCACGGCCCGCAGATCGACCGGGAAGGCAGTCGTGAGATGCTGCGCGGGCGCTGGACGGACAGTT
The DNA here is from genome assembly GCF_039535785.1 of Nonomuraea helvata. Taxonomy (NCBI): domain Bacteria; kingdom Bacillati; phylum Actinomycetota; class Actinomycetes; order Streptosporangiales; family Streptosporangiaceae; genus Nonomuraea; species Nonomuraea helvata. Next base: position 1,328,550 of record NZ_BAAAXV010000009.1, on the reverse strand, counting down.
TCGGGCAGGTACGCGCCCTGCCCGGCGCCACGATCGAGCCCGGCGTGCTGGACGAGATCGAGCACCTCGCGCTGCGCTTCCTGTCCGGCAGAGCGTCCCTGTTCGAGAGGCGCATCGCCGAGGGCCGCATCGTCGACGGCCACGGCGATCTGCTGGCCGACGACATCTTCTGCCTGGACGACGGGCCGCGGATTCTCGACTGCCTGGAGTTCGACGAGCGCCTGCGCTTCGTGGACGGCCTGGACGACGCCGCCTTCCTCGCCATGGACCTCGAATGGCTGGGAGCGCCGCGGCTGGCCGAGCTGTTCCTGCGCTGGTACGTCGAGTTCAGCGGCGATCCGGCGCCGACGGCGCTGTGGCACCACTACGTCGCCTACCGGGCGTTCGTCCGCGCCAAGGTCGCCTGCCTGCGCCACTGGCAAGGCGACATGGACGCCGAGTGGGAGGCGCGGCGGCTGGCCGAGCTCGCGCTACGCCATCTGCATGCGGGAGCGGTCACGCTGGTCCTGGTCGGCGGCCCACCCGCGAGCGGGAAATCGACGCTGGGCGGCGCGCTGGCCGACCGGCTCGGGTACACGTTGCTGCGCAGTGACCGCATCCGCAAGGAACTGGCCGGTCTCGATCCGGCGCAGTCCGCGAGCGCGCCGTACCGGCAGGGCATCTACGACCCCGGCCACACCGCCGGCACCTACGCCGAACTGCTGTCGCGCGCCGAACTCCTGCTCGCACAGGGCGAGCCGGTCGTCCTGGACGCCTCCTGGAGCGAAGAGCGGCATCGCACGATGGCCGCGGACGTGGCCGTCCGGACCTCCAGCGACCTGGTCGCGCTCCTGTGCACCGTCATGCCGCAGATCGCCTCTGCCCGGCTCGCCACCCGCCCGCCGGAGCTCTCCGACGCGGACGAAACCATCGGCGCCACCATGACCGCGGCCATGCCGCCGTGGCCGGGCGCGATCGAGATCGACACCAGCGCTTCCCCACAAGAGACGCTGGCACGTGCGCTGGCCGCCGTCCACCCGCCTGAGCGGAACGTGTCGTGGCGTTTCCAGAGATCTCAGATCGAACCCGACTGACCGGCGAGTCCGCAGTCGAGGCTCACCATGAACGGCTCGGGACCGGGGAACGGGCGAACTCGGTGATGTCGCGTTGCGCGACCACAGCAAGCTTCTCCGCCAGATCGGTCAGGGCACGTGAAACCGCCAGCTCGTCCCCGATCTCCGGTACCGAGGGATCCGCCGGGTTGCGGCGAGCCCGGCCGGTGCCGGCCAGCCCTGTACCGTCCCGGGTGGTGAGCACGGCTCGCGCGCAGGTGTCGTTGCCGTCCTCGTTGATGTAGATCTGCACTGTCCACTGCTTGGCTTGCATGACCGCGACCTCCTTCACGGCTCAGGCCTCCATTCCACCGGAGGTTCGCCACGCCTGGCAGGGGCGAAGGTCCGCAAGCACGCCGGACCAATGGCCCTACGTGCCAGGAGAGCAAGGCGGCCTGTGCAGAGGTGGGCAGAGAGCACGTCAATGCTCCTTGCCCAAGGTTTGGTCGTCTGCCGGGTCTCGTTCGGCGACGGCGGGAAATGCGTTCACCATGTCGGCGGAATCAGAGGCGGCGGCTGCCGTGGCCAGCGCCGGGCGGCGCTCCATTGTCGTCGGCTACGACGAGTCGCCCGGCAGCGAGCAAGCGCTGCGCTGGGCCGTGGAGGAGGCGCGACTGCGTCAGTTGCCTCTTGTGGTGTGCCATGTCTGGCATTGGCCCTATCCCCGGCGCCCCGTGGTCAGGGAGGTTCTGGCCCAGGTGGAGGGCATTGCCACCGCTGTGGTGGAAGAAGGCGTGCGCCATGCGCGAGAGCTTGCTCCGCTGGTCGACGTCCGGCCGCTGCTGGGGAGAGGCGTGGCCTCGGCGGTTCTCCTGCAGGCCGTGCGCGATGCCGAGTTGGCGGTGCTCGGATCCCGGGGGCAGGGCGGGTTCGAGGAACTTCGGGTGGGATCGGCGGCCGTACAGGTTCCGGCGCACAGTGTCCGGCCCGTCGTCATCGTCGGGCCCGATGGCGTGCCGGTGCCGGAGGGCGTCGCACAGATCGTGGTCGGCGCGGACGGGTCGCCCGCCGGACAGGCGGCGCTGGACTTCGCCTTCGAAGAGGCCGAGCTGCGTGGCGGGGCGGTGAGAGCCGTGTGCTGCTGGCAGGACGCCGGTGACCTGACCGGCCAGGACGGTCTGCCCTTCGTGGATCGCAGGCAGATGCGGGTCAACGCGGAGGCCGGCTTCAGGGAGGCCGTTTCGTCGCTGATCCGACGGCACCCGGCTGTGCCGGTTACGACCGAGTTCATCGTCGGGCGCCCCGAACGTGCTGTGATCGACGCGGCTCGGGACGCGACGCTGCTGGTGCTCGGCAGCCATGGCGTCGGCTCGACGCCCACGATGCTTGTTGGACCGGTCACTCAGACGGCGCTGTTGGAGGCCGCGTGCCCTGTCGCCGTGACACCACCGCCGGGCTGATCCAGTCGTCGCCCCAGATCGTGGGTTCGAAGCGGATGTTGACGTACACCCTGGTGGATATTCGCCTGTGCATTGACCGAGTTTTGGCCTGTTAGGGGGCATCACCCAAGGTGACGGTTTGTTGGCGGGGAGGTGAGTGATGGCCCGGTTGAGCGATTTCCTGGCGCGGTTCCGCCCTTCCGGTGTGCCTGGCGCGGCCGCCCCTTCGGGCGTCCCTGTCGACTACGTGGCCGACCAGGCTGACGAACTGGCGCCGATCTTCTCGGCTCTCGCCGACGTCCAGGCGGGCTGCGCGAGCGAGCGACAGCGCACCCACCGTATGACAGACCAGATCCGAAAGCGCGCCCACGATCAGGCAGTGGCCATCGTCTCGGCGGCCCGTGCGGAGGCTGAGGCGGAGCGCGCACGATCATCGGCCATGGCTCGCCAGCGTAATGATCAGGCTACGGCGACGCTCCTGCGGGAGGCTGCCACCGCTGCTGATGGCATCCGCAGTCGCTCCGCTGCTCGGATGCCGGAGATGGTGGCCCGGGTGACCGAGCTGGTCAGGTCCTTGGCCGACGACCGGTCATGACCGTTTCCTGGGTCGCGGGGGCGACACGTGCGAGGGCTCTCGTCCGACGGAGGGCCGGGATGGTGTATGCGCGGCGCATCGCGGAATGCGGGTCTGTCGGCGAGGCGGTGGCGCTGCTGAAGGACACGCCCTACGGGCACGATGTGCGGCGTGGACAGAGTCTGGCCGAGGCCCAGTGGGCGGTCCTGGCCACGTTGCTGTGGCATCTGCGCGTTCTGGCGGGCTGGCTGCCTCGGGAGGGGGGCCAGATGGTGCGTGTGCTGGCCCGCTGGTTCGAACTGGCCAACGCGGATGAGCTGATGTACCGGTTCGCGGGAGGCGAGGCAGAACCCGAATTCACCTTGGGCTCCCTCGGCACCGCGTGGCCACGGCTGCGGCTCTGCGGCTCACTCCCCGAACTGCGGGCGGCGCTGGCCGCGTCACCGTGGGGAGATCCGGGTGGTGCCGGCCGCCGCGAGATCCAGTTGGGCATGCGCCTGGCATGGGCCGAACGGGTGGTCGCGGCCATCCCTCAGGCGAGGTCGTGGGCTCTCGGGGCGACGGCTCTGCTTCTCGCCCGGGCACGCTTGGGAGAGGGCGACGGACTGGCCGACAAGGCGAGGGCTCGCTGCCGCGTGCTCCTCGGGGGCGGCGCGCTCGACGCTTCCTCTCCGGGCGAGATGGTCGAGCGGCTTCCTGCGGCGGCGCGCTGGGTGCTGCACGAGATTGAGGATCCGGGCGAGCTGTGGCGAGCCGAGGAGCGCTGGTGGCAGCGCGTGGAGGACGATGGGCGCGATCTCCTGACCGGGGCGGGCTTTTCTGCGGGCCCGGTCCTCGGTGCTGTCGTCGTCCTGGCGGCGGATGCCCAGCGGGTGCGCGCCGCACTGGAACTGGCCGCGCGGTCGTGACAGACATGTGCTCACACGACCTGGCCGGCTCCGGAGCGGCATCATGACCTGGCGAGAGGCGCTCTGGCCTGTCCGCATGGAGCGGGTGGCGATCGTCGCCCCTGCCCGCTCGCTGGACGAGGTGCTGAGGATCGTGGCGGATGCGGGGATCGTGGAGTTGTCCACGCCGCCTGACGCACCGCTGCAGGCGGTCTCGAAGACGGCCGTCGTCCGCAGTGAGGTGGCGGCGCTCGCCGGCTGGATGCCCGCCAGAGTCGTCCCCGAGCTGTCGGGCCAGGTAGCGCCCGCGGGCGGGGCCGTGGTGCCGCTCGCTCGCCCTCGAGGCAAGGAGGCTCCGTCTCTGCTGCGGTCCGAAGGGCTGCGTGGCAACCTGGCCTCGCTCGTCAACACCTATGGAACGACGCCGTACGCCGACATCGACCCCACCCCGCTGGCAGTCGGTGCGTACGTACTGATGTTCGGCATGATGTTCGGCGATGTCGGGCACGGGCTGTTGCTGCTCGTCGCGGCGGCTGGGCTCTATCGCAAGCGTCCGAGGTGGCTTTCCCGTTTCCACCGCGCTTGGCCGTTCGCCGTCGGCGCGGGACTGGCGAGCATGCTCTTCGGCCTGCTCTACGGCGAGTTCTTCGGGCCCACGGGCGTCGTCCCCGTGCTCTGGGTCCAGCCGCTGGCCGACCCGATCACCCTCCTCGCCGCAGCTCTCGCCGGGGGCGCGCTGCTGCTCGCGGCCGCCTACCTGCTGGGTGTCGTGAACCGGTGGCGTGAAGGTGGCTGGCCGGTCGCTCTCTACTCCCCGGCGGGGGTCGCCGGTTCGGCGCTGTTCTTCGGACTGTGGCTCATCCTGCTCGGCTGGTACTCACGGCTGGGCTGGCCGGCCGTCACCGGCGGTGTGATCGCGGTCGTGGGCCTGATGCTCTCGTTCATCGGATTCTTCGCCGATGCAGGGGGCGGCGCGAGCGGAACCGCTCAGGCGGCCATTCGGCTCTTCGACACGATCGTCCGACTGGGCGCCAACGTCGCCTCCTTCGCCAGGCTCGCCGCCTTCGGCCTCACGCACGCCGCCATCGGGTCGATCGTCTGGAGTGCCACCACCGGCCTGTGGGCCGCCACCCCCGTCGCCGCGGCGGCGGTGTTCCTGCTCGGCAACGCGCTGGCACTGACCATCGAGGGGCTCGTGGCCGGTGTCCAGGCGCTGCGGCTGGAGTACTACGAGCTCTTCTCCAGGGTCTTCCAAGCCGAGGGACGGCCCTTCCGCCCCTGGCATCTGCCATCGACGTCCAAGGAGACCGCCCCATGCTCGTCTGGGTGAAACGAGGACTGCACGCGCTCAACCTGGTCATCGCGCTCGCCGCGGTCGTCCTCCTCGTCTGTGCCGTGACGGCGGGCTCCGCTCAAGGAACGGCGACGGCCGGCCCGGCCGGCGACAACTGGGCGGCCCTGCTCGGTGCGGCCATCGCGGTAGCCAGCTCGGCGATCGGCGCGGGCATCGCCGTCGCCTACACCGGAGCCGCGGCGCTCGCCGCGATGAGCGAGCGGCCCGAGCTGTTCGGGCGTGCCATCGTCATCGTCGGCTTGGCGGAGGGGATCGCCATCTACGGGCTCGTCATCGGCATCGTCCTCATCGGACGGGCCTGACCGGCCATGGCGACCGTCGCCGTCATCGGTGAGACCGTCCGAGTGACGGGCTTCCGGCTTGCCGGAGCGGTCGTCCATCCGGCCGACACCCCCGATGCCGCTCGTGCCGCGTGGGAGGCCCTCGGCGACGACGTGGCCGTGGTGATCCTCACCCCGGAAGCGGCCGAGGCCGTCAGCGAGAGGGCCGGCGAGAGGCTGACGGTGGTGATGCCGCCGTGACTACGATGCGGGACGCTCTGGCACCGCTGATCGAAGCCCTGTTCAGGCAGGCCGGGATCGACGCCCGGGCGATCACGGCCAGAGCCGAGGAAGAGGCCGCCGAGCTGGTCGCGGCCGCCCGGCAGGAGGCTCGGACCATCCTCGCCGACGCCCGCGCCGACGGAGCCGCCCAGGCCGAGGTGCATGCGGTCACAGAACGGGTCCACGCCGAGCGCCGAGCCCGTGCCATGAAACTCGCGGCTCAACGCGAGGCGCTGGACGAACTGTGCGTACGAGCAATGGCCGAGGTCAGGACGCTGCGCGACGATCCCTGCTACCCCCGGCTGCTGGACCGGCTGAGCGCCCTGGCCCGCGAAGCCGGGGGAGCGGACATGGTCGTAAAGGAGCATCCGGACGGTGGCGTGCTGGCGGAGGGGCCAGGGCGGCGCGTCGACTGCACCCTCGACGCGCTGGCCGCACGAGCCGTGGATGCGCTCGGGGCGGAGGTGGAGCGGCTGTGGGCGCCGTGACCCGGGTCAACGGCCCTTTGGTCGAAGTCGAGGATCTCGCCGGCGCGGCCATGTTCGAACTGGTCCTGCTCGGACCCCACAAACTGCCGGGCGAGATCGTCACGCTGAGCGGCAGCCGTGCCACGGTCCAGGCATACGAGTACACCGGAGGGCTGGCCCCAGGCGATCCCGCCGACCGCGGCGGAGCCCCCATGTCGGCCCTGCTGGGGCCGCATCTGCTGGGCGGGGTGTACGACGGTCTGCTCCGGCCCCTCACCGGCGCGGGTCCCTGGCTGGATCCCGCCGCACCACCGCCCACACCCGCCGCCCGCGCATGGGGCTTCACACCGCTGGTCGAGCAGGGACGCAAGGCGGCACGGGGCACGGTGATCGGACGAGTCGACGACGCAGGCTCGTTGCCCTACCTGATCCTGTCGCCCGGAGGCGAGGTCTCCGCCATCCGGCAGGCAGGCCGCTACCCTCACGAGGTCGCGGTCGCGGTCGTCGGCGGAACCGAGGTCCGGCTGACCCGCCGTCAGCCGGTACGCCGCGCGTTGCCGTACGCGTCGCGGCTGGAGGAGACGGTGCCGCTCACCACAGGACAGCGAGTCGTTGACCTGCTCCTGCCCGTGTGCCTCGGAGGCACTGCCGCCGTGCCCGGCGGGTTCGGCACGGGCAAGACCGTACTCCTCCAGCAGATCGCCAAATGGTGCGACGCCGACGTGGTCGTCTACATCGGATGCGGGGAGCGCGGCAACGAGATGGCGGATGTCGTCGCCGAACTGGCCGAGCTGACGGACCCACGCACCGGCGGACGGCTCTCCGACCGCACCGTCGTGATCGCCAACACCTCCAACATGCCGATGATGGCCCGCGAGGCCAGCATCTACACGGGAGTGACGGTCGCCGAGCACTTCCGCGACATGGGCTACGCCGCGGTGGTCATCGCCGACTCGACCTCCCGATGGGCCGAGGCACGCCGGGAATTCGCCTCCCGCAGCGGAGCTCTGCCGGCGGAGGAGGGCTATCCTGCGGATCTCGCCTCCGCGCTCGCCGCGTTCTACGAGCGAGCCGGACGGGTGACCACGCTGGGCGGCGCCACCGGATCGGTGACGATCATCGGAGCCGTCTCGCCACCCGGGGGAGATCTGACCGAACCCGTCACGGCCCACACAGAGCGGTTCGTGCGAACGCTGTGGGCACTGGACCGCGACCTCGCCTACGCGAGGCACTACCCGGCGGTCTCCTGGCGCGAGTCGTTCTCGCGTGACACCGAAGCCCTGACGCAAGGCGCTCCCGAAGACGCCGCCCGGCGCGCGCGTGTGGGCGGCCTGCTGGCCGAGGCTGATCGGTTGACCGCGCTGGCCGAGCTGGTCGGGGCAGGAGCGCTGCCTGCCCGTGAGCGCATCGGCCTGCTGGCAGGTCGCCTGCTGCGGGAGGGCTTCCTGCAGCAGAGCGCACTGAGCAAGCAGGACGCCTATTGCCGGCCCGAACGGACCGCCCTCATCGCCGACGCGCTCTTGGCGATCGTGGCCCGCTGCCAGGACCTGGTCGAGCACGGAGTGTCCGCCGCCTCCGTCGAAGATCGCGACTTCTCTCCCATCCTGCGCGCGAAGGAGGCGCCGGGGGAGGAGGTCGTGGCACGGTGCGACATCGTGCTGAACGAACTGGAGACACTGCGGTGACGGCTTGGGCTCCCGTTGAACACACCAGCGTGGGCGAGCTGCGCGGACCGCTCATCGTCGTCCAGGGAGTCCGGAACGTCGGCTGGGACGAGTACGCCACGATCGTGCCGGAGTCCGGCGAGCGCAGGCATGGCCTCGTCCTGGACGTCGACCGGGACCTCGCCGTCGTCCAGGTCCTCGAAGGCACGGGAGGGCTCAAGGCGGAGTCGACACGGGTCGCCTTCACCGGAAGCCCGCTGCGCATCCCGGTGGGGGCAGGATGGCAGGGCCGCGTCTGCAACGGGCGCGGCCGACCTCTCGACAGCGGCCCTCCGATCTTCGGCGACGACAGCGCTCCGGTGACCGGTTTCCCCATGAATCCCACCATGCGAGAGCCTCCCGCCGAACCCGTGATCACCGGAGTCTCCGCCATCGACGCGCTGACCACCCTGGTCCGCGGCCAGAAGATCGCCATCTTCGCCGAAAGCGGCCTGCCTCACCTGGAACTCGCCGCCCAGGTGGCCGCCCAGGCCCACACCGGCGGTGCGCCGTTCAACGTCATCTTCGCCGCCATGGGACTGACCCACGCCGACGCGGCTATGGTGCGCGACACTCTGGAGAGGCGTTCGTCGGCCGCGGAGCTGACACTGCTGCTCAACCTCGCCGACGACCCCGTGATCGAGCGGCTGCTCACGCCGCGGATAGCTCTGACCGTCGCCGAGCACCTGGCGTTCGACCTGCGGCGGCATGTTCTCGTCGTGCTGGCCGACATGACGAGCTACTGCGAGGCACTGCGCGAGGTCTCCGCCGCCCGTGGCGAGATTCCCGCCCGCCGGGCCTACCCCGGCTATCTCTACAGCGACCTGGCCTCCATCTACGAGCGGTGCGGCCGCATCCGGGGACGGCCGGGCTCCATCACCGTGCTGCCCGTGCTGAGCATGCCCGCGGGCGATATCACCCATCCTGTGCCTGACCTCACCGGATACATCACCGAAGGCCAGATCCTGCTGACCCGCGAGGTCGCCACGTACCCACACATCGACCCGCTCTCCTCCCTCTCCCGCATGATGCGCGCGGGAGTCGGCGCGGGACGGACCCAGCCCGAACATCTGGACCTGGCCGCGCAGATCCAGGCAGGCCTGTCCCGTGCCCGGCAGGCCGGCGAACTCGCCGACCTGGTGGGGGAGAGCGCGCTGAGCGCAGCCGATCGCAGCTATCTGGCCATGGCGCAGGCCTTCGGTACGCGCCTGCTGGCCCAGAGGCCCGACGAGGCCCGCACCCTGCGGGAGACCTTCGAACGGGCCTGGCAAGTGGTCTCCACATTGCCCCGACGCGAACTGTCGATGCTCAGCGAGGAAGCGCTGGAAGCCCGATACCGGGGGACATCATGAGACTGCGGATCCCGCCTGGCAGGGCGGGGCGGATGTGGCTCCGGCGCCGCCTGACCGCGGTCCGGCACGGACTCGACGTGCTCGACAGGAAGCTGCGGATACTGCGGCGGGAACAGGATCGACTTTCCCAGATTTCGGCACGCACGGAAGCGGACTGGATCTCCGCATGCCGGACCGCCGACGAATGGCTCCTCCGCGTGACCCGGCTCGGCGGCCAGCGCGCCGTACGCCTTGGGGCCGGCGAGCACCGCACCGAAGTGCACGTGCACTGGGCCGACGCCGTAGGGACAAGCTATCCCGCCCGCCTCACCTGCCTGCTCCCCGAACTGGACACAGCGGTTTCCCTGCCGATCACCACTGCTCTCGTTCCCGCCAGGTATGCCTACCGCGTTGCTCTGCGTGCCGGGCTGGAACACGCGATCGCCGCGGAGGCCGCACGGATCGTGGCGGCCGAAGCAGGCTTGACGAACCGCAGGATCCGCGCCCTACAAGATCGGGTTCTACCCCTGTTGGAGGAAACGCTGGCCGCCGTCGAACTGTCGCTGGACGAGATGGAGAGAGCCGACATCGACCGCGCGCGCCGCATCTTCGGCTCCAGGCCACAGTCGCCGCGAGGCTGAGCTGCGCGTCTTCGTCAAAACGGGAACCGACTAGCAAGATCGCCCTGAAAGGGGTACTGGTCAACTGGAGATGCGGCGGCCGGACACTTGCTCGGCTTCGACCACGATGTAGTGGTATCGGGTATCAGGTCAACGCCTACCACGGCACGTTGCTCGGCGGCATCGACCTGGACAAACGCCCTGGTGTTCAGCACGACCAGCCGGGCGCGCAACGTGTCCTGGGCGGTCTACCATTTTCCGCTCCGCAGCCGGCAGCGGCGCGAGGAAGCCGGCCTTCTGGCTCATTGTCGGGTGCTGAATGCCTTCTCCAGATTGCCCATCTCCTGTCCGACCAGGTTCTTGATCAACAGGGCCAGGCCCATCGCCACTCCGGCGATGACGGCAGTGATAATCACCCATTCAACCGCTGACGCGCCTCGACTTGGGGCGGTGCGGGCACGCTGGATGCGTGCATCCAGATAGGCATGGAGATGGATCCACGGCGTCATGGCTGCAACCGTAGGTCCGCGGAGGCCGGCTGATACTCTAAGCGATTCAATCGTTACATTGAGCTATGGCATCGTGGTGGGGCCGCCAAGCCTCGTCTTGGCAGTGGCGGCTGTTGAAGGATCACGGGGCGGTGGTCGCGGCTCTTGAGCTCATACTGTGCGAGCTCAAGAGCCGCGGCATGTCAATCAGGAGTGTCGCTTAGTGACCGCCTGGCCATACTGATGCCTTGCAGTCGTCCCATGCGACCAGGTTGTGGGCGTCGAGGTGCCCGTAACAGATCTTGAAGACCTTGATCGATCCCCAGAGGGAGTCGTCCGTAGCGCAGCCGCCCTGGGGTGCTCGCACTTCGAACGGTTTCCTGGCGTCAATGGGATTGTCGTTGTGCCAGGCCGCCTTGTAGGCGCGGTTGTCCTTCTTGCTGTCGCACACCCTGATCGACGACCGGTCGTCGGGAACTGTCACGCTGCCGTCGGCGTAGTTGTCTTGCCAGCCCGATGTCTGCGCCGATGCTGGTGCAGCGGTGCCCAGTGCTAGTCCGCTGACCAGTAGCGCATCGCCTTGCTTGCTCGTGACGCCATCGCATCCTCCGTCTCTTTGCGAGCCCAGGATGATTACTTTAAGTATTTGATCAAATACGTCAAGTAGTCAACGTCGATGCAAGGCCGCCGATTGATGATGTTGCGTGCGCTTAATTCGTCTCTTATAGGGAGTAAAGGCCGCTATGCGAGCGATACGTATCAGTGTCGCAATCGCCCCTCCAGGTGCAGCCTGCTCTGTACTTGATGCCAACCTGGCCGGGCAGGTTCGTTGGGCCCTCTCCATGGAGATCGTCCCAGCAGGGGCCGCACAGGGAGGTGACGTCTTCTTCGAGTATCGCGAACATCACCGCCAGGCCGGACTGAACAGCCAGCGCGAGCAGGCCGTCCTTCATCGAGGCAGCGATCTGCTCCATCGCCACACTCACACTCGTCGGCACGGTCACCTCTTCGGCGACTTGCCGGGCGCGGCGGCGCTTGTTCTGGTAGGTCTTGCTCACGGTCCCCGTCTCCTTACTCGGAGTGATTTGGCGATTGCTCGAGACCTACCACCAGGTAGGCCTCGAGACGGGGACCGCCACCTTCAAGTTCTACGAGCTACGGGACAACCTCCGTGTACCCTCCCCATCAACTTTCGGGAGGGACGTGATGATCGTGAAGTTCGAGGACATCGCTGACGACTTGGTTGAGTGGGTCTACGAACGATCTGGGGGCAGCCCGCTCAAAGGTGTGAATATCCTGCCATTCTGCGATGAGCATGGCATGGACCTGGAGGCAACGTTCGGGCTCTTGTCGTACTGTATGTCCAGATCTCTGCTTGCCGACGATTATCGATCTCTTGCGGCGCCGACGGCGAATCTCACAGCGGAGGGCATCGATCGCACCGAGGCGCGGCGGAAGCGGCGGACGGATCCGAAGCTGCGTGTCATGGCTGCTCGAACCGGGCTTCTAAATTGGCTCTGGCTCTGCAAGCAGAACGGCATGCACATGCCCGTCGTGTCGGACTTCGCACAGACGCCGCAAGCCGCCTTCGAAGGCGATCGGTTTCGCCCTGAAGAAATAGATCGTGCAGCTGAGTACCTCCATGAGGCCGGGTTGATCACGGGTGTCTCCGTCGCCCAGGCGCGTGGTCCTGTTCGTGCCGAAACCACCAAGGAGGGCGACTACTGCGCCGAGCAGCACGGGGGAGACGTGAGTGAATATGAACAGCGAGGTAAGGCTGTTTTGGCTAGTCGGCTTGTAGCCAACGCCGGCGATGATTCGGCTGCGCCAGAGATCATCAAAATACTCTTCTTGAGCGCAAACCCGGAGGACACCGATCAGTTGCGTCTCGATGAGGAAGCACGGGCGATCGACGAGGCCCTTCGGCAGTCGGAACACCGTGACAGGTTCGATCTGCGGAGTCACTGGGCGGTCAGGATCGGCGACCTGCAGAGACTGCTGCTCAGATATCGTCCTGACATTGTGCACTTCAGTGGTCATGGAAGCTCATACAGCGAGATCCTCCTTCAGGATGATCAGGGCCGATCCTTTCCAATCGCTCCCGATGCACTGAGCGGCCTGTTCTCCCTCCTGAGCAAGAACGTTCGCTGTGTGGTGCTGAATGCTTGCTATAGCGAACGGCAGGCGGCCGGCATAGCGGCGTCTGTTGACTGTGTGGTGGGCATGAGTGACGAGGTGACCGATGAGGCCGCCATCTTGTTCGCGGGTGCCTTCTACGGTGCGCTTGGCGCAGGAGAAACGGTGCAACGGGCCTTTCACTTCGGCTGCAATCAGGTCGCCCTATACGGGCTAGCTGGGAGCGGCATTCCACAACTCGTGGGCGCGGCCGATCCATCTACGGTTCTATTCGCCAGATAGGCCTGTTCTGAAGCCTATGGCCGACCGATGGGGGCGTGACTTGTCATCGCCTATGGGGTGCCGCCAGGCGGCACCCCCTAGGCGTCGGTGCGCTCGATCATGCATGCGGTTTGGTGGATGCGTCGGCGGCACCCGCACTACCCCGGACCATCCGGGCGCACGTCGCCTCGCGAGGACATCTCCTCGCCGTCCCCACCCGCGTTGAGAGGGTACGGAGCCCAGAAGACGGGCAGTCCTGACCACGGCCAGGGGTCCCCAAGGAGGCCGGCGATGAGCGGCCCTCCATCGACGCATCGAAACGGCTGCTTCTTATGGTGGCGTAGCCTAGGCGGCGAGCTGCGCGAGGTGCGTGGCCGGTGGCGGGATCATCGGACGGTCGTGTGGTCAGCGCAGGCCGACTCGCCGCAGCCAGGGCAGGACGGCGGCGCCCGCCTGGCGGACCTCTTTGCCGCGCACGGCGAGCCCGTCCCCGACGGTGCCGCCGGGGCAGGCCGCCGCGTACTCCTCGGGTGGTCCGCAGCGAAAGCGACTTCGGCCCCGACGACTTCCGGGCGACCAACCCCCGCTTCACCGGCGAGAACTTCCAGCGCAACCTCGCGCTCGCCGATGAGGTGCAGGCCATCGCCGACGAGGCTGGCGCCACTCCCGCGTAGGTCGAGCTCGCCTGGCTGCTGAGCAAGGGCGACGACATCGCCCCCATCCCGGGCACCAAGCGGGTCTCGCGCCTGGAGGAGAACGCCGCCGCCGACGACGTCGAACTGACCGTCGAGCAGCTCGCCAAGCTCGACAGCCTGCCGCCAGCCGTTGGTGGTCACCACAACGAGGAGCAGATGCGGATGATCGAACGCTGACCGGTCATCCCTTCGCCGGCTGGTAAGTGAAGCCGAAGCCAGCGCTCACAGGGCCTTGGCGATGGCGCCAAACATGACGGTCTCGATCCGGGTGGCGAAACAGCAGGTGCTGGTGCCTGGGGTGGTCGGCGCCTGCCCCTGGGCGGTACGGAACAGCTCGTCCGCCCGTCTCCGTTGAACAGACTTCCAGGTGCTTCCCCCTGCCAAGGGGCGGATCAAGGTGCCCTCGGAAACTCATTTGAACCCGTCAGTGCCTCCTGGAGGCGTTCAGACGGACGGTCAAATGATCAAGGGCCCGGCTCTCAATCTTGAGAACCAGGCCCCTAACCTGCGGCAACTCTGTCGGGGTGGCGGGATTTGAACCCACGACCTCTTCGTCCCGAACTCCTGGCACGACGGTCGCTGAGGGTCGGTGCAGTGTTCAAGAGAGCGGTGGGAATCATGAACGGTCGCCACCGGCCGGTGAGGCTGCTGCACTTTGCTGCTGCACCGCGCCGACCTGCGAGCCGCATGTGTCCGAGGGGGACTTGAACCGTTCGCCTATCCATTAAGCAGCTTCGGCGCACCATGGCTGGACATCTCGTGCCTGGGACAGATGATCGGGTAGGTGTGTTGGGGTCTGCGAGCGGACCGAACCGTCTGTATGAAAGGCTATGGACTGTGAGCATGGATGAACGGAGCGGAGTCATCGGCCTCGGGTACGAGGGGCGTGATCTCGATGGCTTTGTTCGCGATGTAGTCGAGATGGGCTTGGCGAATTTGGTTGACGTTCGCCTCAATCCGATCTCGCGCAAACCGGGCTTCAGTAGGAGACGCTTGTCTGAGGCGCTGTCCGAGTACGACATCAGCTATGTCCACATGCCACAGCTCGGCAATCCGAAGTGGAATCGAGCAGGATTCGGCGTAGGAGGAGCAGAGCTTGCTCAGGCGGTGGCTGCGTACGCCGAGGAAATTAACTCACCAGAGGCAGACGAGGCTATCGACGACATCGTGACGATGGCGCAGAAAGGCCTGACGGGTGTGCTGTGCTTCGAGGCCAGCGAAGGCAGATGTCATCGGCAGGTAGTGCTCGACCAGGTGAATGCCCGGCTAGGCGCTCTGTCAGCCTCGCTCTAGCGGCGGGGATAGAAGGCTCCCAGAACGCTGAACACATGCTGCCGTTTTGCTTGATTGCCGACAAAGAAAACGGTGTCGCGGTCTATAGCGCAAATCTCCTCTAGCCAGCGCTTTCGTAGCTCTTGCTGGGCAGCAGTGTCGTCATGCGCTCTGAGGTGGCGCTGGTGGGCAACGAACTCCCAGTCCAGCACGCCTTGGCGATGTCCTTTACAGGCTCGTGTGTGACATCGGTAGCGATACCACGCCTTGAAACGGGGGGCTTCGAGGGCTGTGCGGGGACCGCTCTCGAAGAGAGCCTCCTGCTGAATGTAGGCGTCGATCTTCGCCTGCTCGTCCGGTGTCCACCCGGGATGCGGCTCGATGTCTAGGCCGTCTATCTGACGGGGGCGTATGGCAGCTAGTGAACGTGCCGGCGGGCTGGCCCGGACCGCGGCGAGAAGGCTACACATGGACTCTTCTACGTGGTCAGCGACCCAAGGAAGGCGCTTTGTCCAACCGTCAAGGTGGCCCACCTTTTGAAGTGTTGAGACGATCGGCCGCCAACTCTCGTGCCGAGGATCTGCGGGCGCCGGTTTGGCGTCGACACTCACTATGTCGTATTTTCGAAAGGCGTTCGGATCATCAAGAGCGCGGAAGTTGATGGGATACAGCCGCACCCATTGGCTCTTCTCGAGATCCATCCGCAGTGCTGCGACACAGACTGTTTCGCCGTACGTCTGTGACGGGTTTGGTGCCGCCTTGACCACAATCAATAGCTTTAACCGTTCTGGGCGATTTCCTCCTGGTTTGTGGGTTGCGGCGTTAGGGTCTGGTGCGAAGAGAGATTGCTGTGTCACGGGCGTGACTCCCTCGCGCGCCGGCCGGTCCGGCGCAGTCTGGACCGTTACAAGAGCACTCTGATCCATGCATAGCTCAACAAGCGGCCGTTGTCACTGGCTCTGCCATGAGAACGCACGCAGGCTCCCCTGGTGGTGTGGGGTCGCTAACGTTCGGGCGGGTTGCCGCATTCTGATACTGCACGTAGCAACACAGCTGCTACTAGATCACCTGGCCACTTCATGGGGTGTGCCGACAGTTCTTGTCGTAGCCTCCTAAGAGTGAGCAAGAAGTCTCGGAAGCGTACTAGCCGACGTACACAAGCTCTGCCGCTCAGCACTTCCAACTGGAAGCCTCGGCTGCATCCGTCGGAGACTCTCGACAGAGCTTTCTTTCGGCGTTGCCACCAAATTGAGCGAGAAATAATCAGTCGCGTTGCCTACGAAAAGGAGTTCAATGAGCAAAATTTCGATTCAGGGTGGGCAGTCGAAGAAATTATGCGACAGGTGCTACGAGAACTGCTGCCCAGGAGATATGCCGTACAAGCCGCATCGATAAGCGACAGTAAAGGGTACTCGGCCGGAGACTGTGACGTCGCAATATTCAATGACTTCTGGTTCCCGGTCGTCAAGTCTGGCCCCACTGCCGATTCCCGCAAAGTATATCTGCCAATTGAGGGAGTATATGCGGTTCTAGAAATTAAGCAGACCCTTACGCCGAGCAGTCTCAAGAGCGCAATGCAAAAGCTGGTCACCTGCCATAGGCTGTTTCGGCCTCCATCGTCCTGCGATCGACTGGTCGAAAATCACCAGCGATCCGCATGCACTCATTATGTATCTAATCCGCTGTTCTCAGCCGTCGTAGCCACGGATCTTGCAGGATGGACCCGGGACGAGGCTGTCGCGAGCTTCATTAGGATAAATCAACTGCTGCCTCGCACGGATGTCGTGCATTCGCTGTGCATACTAGGTCAAGGGGTGATCACCTGGGCATACAGGCCAGACCCGTCTGGCGATCAGGAAGGATTCGAGAACCTTGCCTCGGCAACCTTTATGAGGGAGGATAGATTTTCTGAGCTAATACCTCTATACGGGCGAACCGATGTAGATGATTCCCCGCTTTACGAATTCATGGCACGACTGATGGGGCACTTGCTTAGTTCCGTCTTAGCGCCAGAAAATATTGCGATTCACTATGGCCATGGAACTGCTATGAGCCTGCCTAAGACGCCTGGCGCGACCCTTATGCCTGACCCTAATTTGTTGAGATCGCTGGAGCAGTCTTGTATCGGGCAAGATCGTTCAACGGATTCTGCATATCATCAGCGCTCGTGAAACATCGGTCAGGCCAGCTTGACAGAAAGACGCGGTGGTCATCTCCTCGTCGGGCAGGCGTAGCCATACCGGGCCGGACGCGCCAGGGCAAGCCGCCGTTCGCGTGTACATGTGTCCCGGTGACCTTCAACGTGCGCTGGTTGTCCTGCCTATCAGTCGGTGGCTTGCCCTGGCGCGGCTGGTCTGGTGTCCCTTGTGGTGACCGGCGAGGAGATGACCGCGCCGGTTCACCTCCCCGCACATGGCTACAATCTTGGGCCATCTCCGAGGAGGGCCGGGGTTTGGGGCGGAGCCCCATATGCTCTTCTCCTCCCTCGCCTCCCTGGTGGAGATCCTTTCTCGTGCAAGCCTGCGAGTTCTCGCCCGACTGGTTGTCCGCGGACACATGGGCCGCGAGCTGGCCGCTTGTCGGCTTCTGCCGTGTGGTGGGAGATCGAGGAACATGGAGGGGCGCAACGCTTCCAACCCGTACCTGGCCCTATCCCCTCTCGGTGGTGCCGCTTGCCGGCACGCGCGCCGCCGCGGCGGGACCGGCCGAAGAGCCGCAGCCCGCCGCGAGCGAGCGCGCAGGTGCAAGGGCTTGGCTTGTCAAATGGTCACGCGCGGCGGTGTGCTGTCGGCAAAGGAGAAACAGCCGGAGGGATGGGCTTGGTGAGGCTGATGCTGACTTCGTGAAGGTTCTCGATCATCTGAACTGGCTGGGGCCGAGAGTGGTTATCGAGCTGCACTGCTGCACGCCATGGACGTCTTCCCTCAGTTTCTCCGGGCGCCCTATTGGCCGAGCGGCTTGCTGTCATGGATCTTCACCGCTCCAGGGAAGTAGAGAGTACGTCTCTCAACCCCTACCCTGCTGATCATGCAGTGCCCGCCGCAGCGCGGCGGGCTTGAAATCGCAAGGAAAGTTGTAACAGGGTAGCTGGGCATCACATCAGATGTACGCCGTCATGTTGCCGAATGACGGGTTTGCCCTCGTGTAGCGCATCCAGAATCCGAACAGCAAATGCTTCAGTAACCATCTTCGATACTTCGCCTGGCGTGGCCCAGTGAAAGGCGGTTACCTCGTCGGTCTCCTGCAGTTCGCCGCCGACGGCTTTACATCGGAACACGAGGGCGACAATCCCTCTGAGCATGTTCTTGTAGACGCCAGTCAATGCTTCTGGCTCAACCTCAAGGCCTGTCTCTTCAAGAACTTCACGGCGAAGGCCTTCGTGGATGCCTTCGTTGATCTCAAGCACTCCGCCTGGAGCTTGCCACTCTCCGTTGTCGGCGCGCTTCGTCAGCAAGACACGGCCATGAGTGTCAACGACTACGCCTGCGACGCTCACCGAGTGACGTCGGTCTTCCACGGTCATCTGCCACCTCCAGTGGATAGGGTTAAAGCTAGTAGATGTACGGACGACTTGAGGAGTTGCGCATGGGTGCTGGCGATGTCCTTGACCATCACGTTGATCCGACCAGTGATCGCGCGGTGTTCCGTCAGATTGCTGACCACCTCCGCATGGCCATCCGCACGGGGCGGTTGGAGGCAGGGCAGAAGCTCCCGTCGGAAGCAGAGATGATGGAGCACTACGGAGTTGCTCGGATGACCGTTCGCCAGGCAGTTGCGGAGTTGAAGTCTGAGGGTCTTGCTGTGGCCGAGCACGGGCGGGGCGTGTTCGTGCGCTCCCGGCCGCCGGTGAAGAGGCTGGCTTCGGATCGGTTTGCGCGTCGTCACCGGAAGGGCGGCAAGGCGGCATTTCTCGCGGAGTCCGAGACGGTTGGAGCAAAGGCCACTGTTGACAGGATCAAGATCACAGAAGTGCCGGCGCCCAGTGACGTCGCCGAACGCCTGAAGGTTCAGTCGGGCGAGATTGTGGTGGCGCGGGCGCGTCGGTACTCGCTTGATGGACACCCGGTTGAAACGGCTACTTCGTACATCCCTGTAGAGCTTGCTCGAGGCACGCGGATCATGGAGGACAATCCGGGGCCTGGCGGCATCTATGCCCGCATAGAGGAGCAAGGGCGCACTCTTGATCGCTTTGTCGAGGACGTGTCTACCAGGATGCCGACACGGGAGGAGGCGCAGCTGCTTAACCTCGGACCGGGAACGCCAGTGTTTCGCTTGATCAGGACCGCATACGACCTGGAAGGACGCCCGGTGGAGGTCTGCGACACGATCATGTCGGGCGACGCCTACCAGCTCTCGTACGAACTGCCTGCTCATTAGATGTTGACACCCTTCCTCTACTCCTCTATACATGAAGTATCTCCTCTAGACGAGTGTACGACTAGGGGAGAGTTGGAGCGAAAGGAGCGCAGCGTATGCGCAACATTCCGGTGGACACGTCGGCCATGTCGTTCACGGTCGCAGGCGAGCCCGAGCCGAAGATCGTGGATCGGGCGACGGGTGAGGTGAAGAAGGACGCGGAGGGGCGTGACTTGTACACGCTGCCGCTGCTGCCGATGCCCAACGATGACCGGCGAAACCCGGTGATCACGGTGACGTTCCCGTCTGCTGCATTCCCGCAGATCCAGCTCGGCAGCAAGGTCCGCCTGGTGGGGCTGGTCTGCTTCTTCTGGCAGATGAACGGCCGCGCGGGCATGGGCTTTCGCTGCGAGGAGGTTCGTCCCGCCGTGGAGAAGGCTGCCTGATGGCGGGTCCGAAGTGCGTCGAGTGCGGCTCGCAGCGAGATCTAGCAGAGGAGTTCGACGCTCGCCGCAACCGGATCGTGTGGTTGTGCGCGTACTGCCACTACCAGGCAGCGTCGGGGAGGTCGTGAGGGTCATCAGGTCCCGGAGCGGTCACGAGCTTGGCGGCATGGGCCGCTCCGGGGTCTCCAACCACCAACAAGACGAAAGGAGACGGTTCCAGTATGCGGGATTTCCTGCTGTGGGCTGGCCTGGCCGTGCTGGCGTCGGGCGTGGCCTTGAGGGCGTGGCGTCGGTTCGCGCCGGTGTCGTTCTGGTACGTGCTCGGCTTTCCGGTCAAGGCCATCGCGGTCTACGGGACGTGGCGGTCGGTGGCCTCGGGCTGCGGTTTGTCGAGGCGGCGTCGGCGTTGGCGCTGGACTCTGCCGGACATGTTCGGGTTCGGGGGTGGCGAGTGATGGCTACTCGCAAGCTCACCGATCGGGAGATGTCCCTGATCCTGGATTCGCTGTCGCCGGATCAGATGCGCGACATGCTCGCCTACTTCAAAGGCTGGTCTGAGGAGGGTTTCCACCTCGCCGTCAAACGATACGGGGGCGCGCGATGAGCAAAGCCCGCAAGCTCACGGATCAAGAGTTGGATGACGTGCTCAACTCGCTGTCTCGTCACCGTATCCACAACGCGCTGGCCTTCCTGGCTGGCTATGACGCTGAAGCGTTCGCCGAGGTGGCCAAGCGGATGGGCGGTGGTGCGCGGTGAGAGGGACGATGATGACTAAGCAGCGCCGTCAACTGCGGCGGGTGCAGGTCGAAAAGGCGCCCCGGTTGGGCCTGATCCGGCCGACTCCGCTCGGGTTCACGGTCACGGCACGGCTGCACGATGGGCAGACGCCCGACGATTACGAAGACGCGCTCGACAAGCTGGCGCATGCGTGGCGGGTACACAGCGTGCGGCTGGTGTCATGGCAGCCGGGCAAGGTCACGTTGGCGGCGACGTTGGTGGACCCGCTGGAGACGGTGGCCGGGCTCGAGGTGACGGCGGATGGTCTGCTGCGGGTGCGGGTGGGCCTGCTGGACAACGGCAACCCGTACGTCATCGACTTTCGGACCGTGCCGCATTGGCTGAACGTGGGAGCTACCCAGTCGGGCAAGTCGAACCTGGCCAACGCGCTGATCAAGGGGTTGGCGCCGCAACCGGTGGCGCTGGTCGGCTTCGATCTGAAGGGCGGGGTGGAGTTCACCCCATACCAGGCGCGACTGTCGGCACTGGCCACGGAACGTGCCGAGTGTGCGATGCTGCTGGCCGATCTGGTCAGCATCATCCGATCCCGGATGGAGCTGTGCCGGCAGCATCGGGTCAAGAACATCTGGCATCCGCGGCTGCCGGACGCCATCCGCCCGATCCCCATCGTGGTGCTGGTCGATGAGATGGCCGAGCTGTTCCTGATGGCCGACCCGAAAGCAGAGAAGGAGGAGGTGGCGGCGGTCGCCACTCGCTTGCTGCGGATCGCGCAGCTGGGGCGGGCGTTCGGCATCTACCTCTTCGTGTGCGGTCAGCGGGTGGGCTCGGACCTGGGACCGGGCGTGACGGCGCTTCGTGCGCAGTTGACCGGCCGGGTCTGCCACATGGTCAACGATGACGAGACGGCCAAGATGTGCCTGGGCGACATGGATCGCCGCGCGGTCGCGGCTGCCCGGCAGATCGAGCCCAACCGGCCGGGCACGGCAGTGGTGATGGGATCAGATAGCCGCTGGCATCTGGCCCGTTCGGTCCACGTGCTGGAGGAGGAGGCCGAAGCCGCCGCAGGGCGGTACGCGGACCTGGCTCCCTCCTGGTCGCTGCTGACTGGCGGCCCTGCGATCGACGTCGGCGAGTTGGACGAGTCGGAGGTCGAGGAATTCACCGAACCTGACCTTGAGGACCTGCCGGTCTAACCGGCTCGACACCCTACGGGCCAGGCGTGAGCCCTGATCACGCCAGGTCCCTACCCGAGCCATGCCGAAAACGGCGCGAGGGAGGTGGGCGATGTCGCGATGCGTGGACGTGACGCAGATGCACGAGCTGGAGCAGTCGTGCAAGGGCTGCGGTCATCAGTGGGCGGTGCACACCGGTGGTGCTCGTCCGGGTGGCTGGGCGATCTATGAGCCGACCTGGGCGAATGCAAGCGGCTGGTGCAAGCAGCCGAGCTGTTCCTGCGAAGCAAGGACCTGACTCAGGGAGGAGGTGTGAGCACATGCTGCGACGGCTACGCGCCCTGCTCGCCGACTCAGGACCGATAACGATCCTGGCGGTGATCGCGGCGGTCGGCTCATTCGACCACATCAGCCATCTGGCCGCGAAGTACGGACAACACGGCTGGCGCTCGTGGGCCGTGGCGGTGTGTATCGACCTGGTGTGCGTGATGGCCGCACGGGAGATCCAGCGCGACAAGCGCACCAACCGGCGCCGCCGCGGGCTGATGTCGTGGCCGTCGTTGGTGCTGGCGGGCGGGATTGTGCTGACACTGGCGGCGAACCTGGCCGAGGCTCCCCGTTCGCCGTGGGGATGGATTTTGGCGGCCACGCCAGCGGGTGCCTTCCTGATCGCCATGTCGATGCTGGAACGCCGCGCAGGTCATGAGCCTGACTCCACTGATGAGACGGGCCTGGTGCGGGAGGACCCGATGCCGGTCCAGCCACGTACCGAGCGGGAGTCGGCTCAGCAGGCCCACCTGGAGCGCGTCGAGGATGCCGGGCTGGCGGATCACGAAGCAACCGGCTTGCCAGAGATCGAAGCAGCTCACAGTGAGCCTGCCGGCGAACCCGCGCCCCAGCCGGGACCGCCGCCAGCGCTGCTGGCCTATGCCCGGCGTGTGGCTGCCGAGCATCGCGCCAAGCATGACCGGCCGGTCACGGCGGATGTGCTGCGGGCGCGCATGCAGATCGCGCCAGAGCTGGCCGCGAGCCTGATCGCCCACTTGGACGACTGACCTTGCATCCGGCCGCCCACCTCTTCCCCGGTGGGCGGCTCATGGAAAGCCAGTCCTTCATATCAAGACGAAAGGACAACGGATCATGATGACGACTGATTCCACCGCCCGAGCCGAGTTCATCGCCGGTCTGCGCAGCCTGGCGCGCTTCCTGGCCGACAACCCCAAGGTGCCGGTCCCGAGCTACGGCGAAACCATCCTGCTGCACGCTGTCGGCACCGACGAGGAGCAGCGTGCCCAGGTCGACCGGGTGGCCGACCTGATCGGCTCCCAGGCGAGCGGCGGCACGCACTACAAGACCAGCCGCGACTTCGGACCGCTCACCTACGAGGTGCTCGCCATCAGCGAGCAGCACATGCGCGACCACGAAGCCGCCGCCAGCTACTACGGCGCCGTCACGGCCTGAGGCAGGCCGATGTTCCGACTCCGACGCTGGCTCGGCTACGCGGTCATCGCGTTCGCCATCTTCTACCTGTTCAGCCGTCCGGCCCAGGCCGCCGCCGCGGTCAATGGCGTCTTTGAACACGTCCTGTCGGGCGCTAACCAGCTCGCGGTGTTCTTCGGCTCGGTTTTGACCTGACACATCTCGCTGAGCACATGCCGGCAGATTTCGCACACCGATTCCAACACGCGAAGGGAGATCATCATGGCACGAGGTGGACAATGCCGCACCTGCCGAGGCTTCGGCAAGATCGGCGAAATGAGGTCCAAGCTTCAGAACGGCAAGATCCTCATTATCGAGGTGCGCCGTACCTGCTTCACCTGCCAAGGGAAGGGCCGCCTTTAATGGCGCCGCTCGACCCCGGTTCAACGCTCTCGACGGATACATGCCGGACGTGCGAGGGCCGCAGACTTCTCCAGCGCACAGTGGTGAAAAGCCGCGGGTTTCTGCGGTGGAAAGTGCAGCGTTTCTCGCTGTGCCGGGCCTGCGCTGGAACCGGCACAGTCCACACAAACCACAAGGCGCCTTCGGGCAACGAGGAGGTGAACATGTCAGGCAAGCACCGCAAGGACGCTGCGACAAAGAAGAAGGAGTGTCGCTGGTGCAAGGGCAAGGGCGGATTCTCCTATGCAAACGGCGCGTATATCCGGTGCGGCCGATGCATGGGAAAGGGCTGACGGCCAAGAACTGCACCACTGATGACGGCCGCTGACTTCAATACAGAAGAGAGGAGGAAGTCATGGGAATACTCGGCAAACGTATTACTCCACCGCTGGAATGCAGCAAGTGTGCAGGACTTGGCCGCCTGGAGCACAAGGTATGGAAGATGGGCAAGGGCTACGTTCATGAAGGTCGAACGTGCAGAACCTGCAACGGCGCCGGAGTTCTTCCAACTAAGTGAGTGACTTTGCGTCCGGCCGCCCACCGAAACGGAGGGCGGCTCACGGAAAGCCACAGCCCCCAAGGGAAACGGAGGAATTTCATGTGCAGGCACGAAGACACCACGTTCTACGAAAACGGCACCGTCGAGGTGTGCGACAACTGCGGGTTCATCGTCCGGGAAGACCTGTGACAGTCATGAGAAGAAGGCGTTTCATTCCGCTGTCGTCGTATGCGTGCTGCACGTGTAACGGTACCGGCATCGATTCGGAAAGCCGCTCGTGCCGGGATTGCAACGGCACCGGAATCGACAACCACAACTGAGGACGGGGGGCCACATGAGCAGAAGAAGGCTGCCCCCGCGTCAACCTGCGCCACGGTGCTCGATATGCAAGGGCTACCTGTACGTGCGCACAAGAACATGTCCAAAGTGCGATCACTAAGAAAGTGAAGGGAGGCATGATGAAGGAGCTGATTACATACCGCACCGCTGGCGGAAGCACCGTGGTGTGGAAACTCGACAGCAAATCCGCACCCTACGGCCCGTGGGGATGCGACGGGTGCGGCGGCAAAGGTTTTAGCCTCAGCAAATATGCAAACCGGCACGCCTCTCAATGTTGGGCGTGTTGAGGTCCATCAGATGTCACGCATTGCAGAGGTAAACAACAGGCGCGTGAGCTGCCCTGACTGCCGCTACGAAACTCGACTCGCACGCTTCGACTCGCTGCTGTTGGGCGAGGGCGGCTTGCAAGTCGGCTGCCCTAACTGCCGTTACTCGTTCTGGGTCAGCTTCGACTGATCTCTCGCAACCGGAAGAGCAAGGGGAGGAACATGATTCGGAGATCTCAGGTAGAGAAACTTAAGGCCGCTACACGTGAGCTGGATAAAGCCCTGAGGACCGGCACACGGAAAGAGCAAGCGCGCTGTCACGCGGTGCTGAGCGCGGCGTACCGGAATTCGTCCAACGAAGAGGTCACCGCCGCCATTCGCGAGTCTTAGCGGCGGCTACCGAACGATTCACCTTGTCGGTGCGCGCCCACGGAACGGCTCAGCTTGACCGGCCTCGTGCCATCCCGTAGGGCGCGCTTCCTTCACCTGGCAATCAAGCAAAGGAGGTTTCCAGTATGCAGCACAACCAGCCCACCAGCATGTGCTGTACCCGCTGCGGAGGCTCGGGCCGATCTCGCGGCAAGGTCGAGGTCCGCCAGTGCCCGCGCTGCAAGGGCACTGGCCGCCTCTGCCTGGACGATCTACGCCCGGGAGAGGTAGCGGGACGGTGAACTCGACGAAGACCACACGCGAATGCGGACGCTGCTGGGGCCAGGGATGGCTCGTCTCCTCGGTCTTCGACCGGCGAGCCATCAGGGGCTACCGGCCCTGCGATGACTGCGGCGGAACCGGCCAGCTGGAGGCGCAACGGTGACCCGCTACCGGGTCGTCGTGACCGAAACCTACGCCGATGGCGTTACGGACAACCCCTGGAGTGTGGATCGCCGCGTCACGGCCGCCGACAGCGGGCCCTGTGAGAGGCCAGTCGAGGTCAAGGCCAACGGCCGCCGTCGCCTGATCGCCTGCGGGGAGCGCCTTCCCGCCGACCGGCAATGTCCGGCATGTCGGACTCACATCGAGATCGTCGAGGTAAGGAGGGACCAACGGTGAACGCTGCTTCCACGTCCCGCCGCGCATACGAAGGGAGCGGCGGGTGAGCGTCCCCGCACCGCTCGCCGAGCTGGTCGGGCCAGTCGTCCGCGATCTGGCCCGACGCTCCGGCAAAGACCTCTCGCGTTGGTTCGAGCAAGTACAGCGCGTGGGCGGCTGCGCCGAGCCGGTGCGCCTGGTCGGCGAAACCATGACCCTTGACGCCGCAACCGGCTACGTCCTGTCGAGCTACAGCACAACCGGCGAACCGCACGGCCACCTGCTGATCCGCTGCGGCAACCGGCGTGCCTCACGCTGCCCCTCGTGCGCTGAGCTGTACCGGCGTGACACCTTCCACCTGATCCGTGCCGGACTACTCGGACAGGAGAAGGGCGTGCCGGCCAGCGTGCGCGCCCACCCGCGGGTGTTCGCCACGCTGACCGCCCCCTCGTTCGGACCGGTGCACCGCGGACCGGACAAGAACGGCGTGCGGCGCGTCTGCCATCCTCGCCGCTCCGGTCCGGCGTGTTTCGAGCGGCACAAGGCCGACGACACACGGCTCGGCCAACCGCTCGACCCGAAGTCCTACGACTACATCGGACACGTGCTGTGGAACGCCCATGCGGGCGATCTGTGGCGCCGCTTCACCATCTACCTGCGCCGCCACCTGGCCGCCGCCGCAGGCCAGACCCAAACCGCGTTCAACAAGGCCGTCCGGGTCTCCTTCGCCAAGGTCGCCGAATACCAAGCCCGCGGGATCGTCCACTTCCACGCAGTGATCCGCCTGGATGGCCGCACCGATGATCCCGCCAACGTGGTCGAGCCACCATCCTGGGCAACCCTCGATCTACTTGACGGCGCGATCCGCTCGGCCGCCGCTGCCGTCGCGGTCAAGGCTCCCGATCTCGGTCAGGACACGCGAGAGCTGGTCTGGGGCCGCCAAATCGATGTCAAAGCCATCCGCACCGGGGAACTCGATGGGGAGCTGTCAGAACAGGCTGTGGCCGCCTACATCGCCAAGTACGCCACCAAAGCCGCCGAAACCTCCGGCACCCTCGACCGCCGCATCCACGCCCACGACCTGCCACGGCTGCACGAGCACGGCGCTACCGCACACGCGGCACGGCTCATCCGTACCGCCTGGACGCTCGGCAACCCTGAAACTCATCCCGAGCTGACCGGACTGAAGCTCCGCAAGTGGGCCCACATGCTCGGCTTCCGCGGCCACTTCTCCACCCGTTCCCGCGCCTACTCCACCACCCTCGGCGCCATCCGCGAAGAACGCGCCGAACACCGCCGCACTCAACAAGGCGTCCAGCACCACGAGGAAAGCACCCTGGTGCTCGCGCACTGGAGCTTCGCCGGCCAGGGCTACACCCCTGGTGAATCGCTGCTGGCTGGGTCGGTTCTCAACGACTTGTCAAGCAAGACCGCTCGAAGGGAGGTGGATCCATGAGCTTGATCGTTAAGCGCTGGCACAGCACGAAGGAGGTCGCCGAGATGCTCGGCTACGGGCTGACCAAGACCAAGTTCCTCGTGCTGTCTGGCCAGATCCGCAGCGTCAAGGACGGTCGGCATCGCCGCATCCTGCCCCAGTGGGTGGATGACTACGTAGCCAAGATCGCAGAAGGGGAGTGATAGTGAGCCGAAGAGGAAACGGAGAAGGATCGATCTACCCCGTGGCGGGTGGCTACCGGGCCTTCGTCTGGGTCACTACACCGGACGGCATCCGAAAGCGCAAGTACGTCAAGCGCAAGACCTACGAGGAGACCCGCAAAGCGTGGCAGGAGCTCAAGGCGAAGGTGGACAAGGGGCCGGTTGCGGTCAATGCGCCGACGCTGGGTGAGTTCCTGCTCTACTGGCTGCGCGAGGTCGTGGGGCCCGAGCTTGCCCCGCTGACAGTCAGCACGTACGAGACGCTGGTGCGGCTCTACATCAAGCCCTACCTGGGAGCCAAGCGTCTCGACAAGATCCAGGTCCGGGACGTACGGCTCTGGATCAACAAGCTACGCGTCACATGCCAGTGCTGCGCCCAGGGCAAGGATGCTCGACGCGGGGCGCCACGGTGCTGTGCCGCGGGTCGCTGCTGCCAGCAACTCGCCTCTGCTCGAACGATCAAAGATGCTCGCGGCGTGCTGCGGAGTGCCTTCAACACGGCGATTGCTGAAGATCTCGTGGGAAAGAACCCCGCGACAGGCGTGCGTCTGACGGCACGGCGTACCCGAAAGATCAGGCCTTGGTCGGTGGAGGAGGCTCGACAGTTCCTGGAGTCTGCGCGCAGGGACAATGACCCGCTCTACGCCGCTTACGTGCTCATCCTCGTGCTTGGGCTGCGCAAGGGCGAGCTGCTGGGCCTGACCTGGGATCGCATCAACATCGACGCTGCCGAGTTGGACGTGTCGCTCCAACTCCAGCGCGTCAAGAGGCAGCTCCATCATCGCCAGACCAAGACAGAAGCCTCGGAGGCGGTTTTGCCGCTGCCGGAGATCTGTACGGCTGCCCTGCGGCTACGCCAAAAGAGCCAGGAAGACGCTCGACGCGATGCCGGCGAAGCGTGGGTCGAAACCGGGTTCGTCTTCACGAGTGCACATGGTGCTCCCTTCGAGCCCCGCAACTTCAACCGCCGGTTCGACACGCGGTGCAAGCGCGCCAACGTCCGCAAGATCACAATCCATGACACGCGGCACACCTGCGCCTCGCTGCTGGCGGCCCTGGACGTTCACCCGCGGGTGGCCATGCAGATCCTTCGTCACAGTGACATCAAGGTCACGATGGAGATCTACACGCACATTCCGTCCGAGCAGACCAGGCAAGCCTTGAAGCGGCTCGGCGAGAGCCTAGGGCAGTGAGACTGCTGCACTTTTCTGCTGCACAAAGATCAAAAGGCCACTCCCGATCTCTCGGAAGTGGCCTTTGAACTGTGTCGGGGTGGCGGGATTTGAACCCACGACCTCTTCGTCCCGAACGAAGCGCGCTGCCAAGCTGCGCTACACCCCGGTGCACGCCGGTCTTGCGCGTGCTTGGAAAAGTCTAGCGGACTCCCAAGGTACTTGTGACCGCGTCAACGGCGCGGAACGAGGGTGAGTAGCGATGCCTCCGGGAAACAGGCGAAACGGGCCGGGGCGTACGGGGAGGTGCCGAGGCCCGCGGAGACGTGGAGCCAGGAGCTGTCGTGGCGGCTCAGGCCCTTGACCCTGGCCCGGTCGATGCCGCAGTTGGTGACCAGGGCGCCGTAGAACGGGATGCAGAGCTGGCCGCCGTGCGTGTGGCCGGCGAGCAGGAGCTGGTAGCCGTCCTCGGCGAAACGGGTCATGTTGCGGGGCTCGGGCGAGTGCATGACGCCCAGGCGGAGGTCGGCGTCCGCCGGAGCGGGGCCGGCCACGAGGTCGTAGCGGTCGCGGGAGATGTGGGAGTCGTGGATGCCCGCCACCGCCACGTCCAGGTCGCCCACCTTGATGCGGGCCGTGGTGTTGTTCATGTCGAGCCAGCCCTCGGCCGCCATGCCCGCTCCCAGCTCCTCCCAGGGCAGGGAGGGGATGTGCTGGCGGCGCTCGTTCTTGGAGGTGCGCCAGAGGTAGCGGGCCGGGTTTTTCGGCTTCGGGGCGTACAGGTCGTTGGAGCCGTAGACGAACAGGCCCGGGCGGGACAGCAGGGGCTCCAGGGCGTGCAGGAGCGAGGGGACAGCGTCCGGGTGGGCGATCGAGTCTCCGGTGTTGACCACCAGGTCCGGCTTCAGCGGGCCCAGGGAGCGGACCCAGTTGATGAGCATCGTACGGCGGGGCGTCAGATGCAGGTCGGAGAGGTGGAGAATGCGTACGGGACGCTGGCCGCGCTCCAGCACGGGCACGTCGAAGCGACGCAGGCGGAACCAGTTGCGCTCCACCACGGAGGCGTAACCCAGCCCGGCGAGGCCGAGACCAAGCATGGACAGTGGCACTGCGACGGCTTTTCTCACCTACTCATGATGCCCGACATCCGGTGGGAGGAGTCCGCGCCGGTCCGCGCAGGCGGCAAGATGGACCGCATGAGCGCATTGAAGGACAAGCTGAAGGCCGACCTGACGGCCTCCATGAAGAGCCGCGACGAGGTACGTCTCCGGACGATCCGGATGGCACTGGCCGCGGTGAACGTCGAGGAGGTCGCCGGCAAGGAGGCCAGGGAGCTGACCGACGACGAGGTCATCAAGGTGCTGACCAAGGAGGCCAAGAAGCGCCGGGAGGCGGCCGAGGCGTTCGGGAACGCGGGGCGGGCCGAGCAGGCGCAGGCCGAGCTGGACGAGCAGGCGGTGCTGGAGGAGTACCTGCCGGCGCAGCTCTCCGACGAGGAGCTGGCGGCCATCGTCGACGCCGCCCTCGCGGAGACCGGCGCTGCCGGGCCGCAGGCCATGGGGCAGGTCATGAAGGTCGTCAACCCGAAGGTCGCGGGGCGGGCCGAGGGCGGCCGCGTCGCCGCCGCCGTCCGCGCCCGGCTGGCGGGCAAGTAGCGAGCACGTCCCCCGGCGGCCTCTCGCGCCGGGGGAGGGCTTACCCTCATACCCCCCCTCACATGAGGGCTGGAGGCCGCTGAGGCGGGCGTTCCGGGCGTCCTGAGGGCCGCTGGGAGGGCATCCAGGGCGGCCGGTAGTGGCACAGGCGATGGGTCGGCCGGCGCAGGCGGGTGGGCAGGGTCGGCGGCCGGTCGTGACGACGGGGCCGGTGACCTAGCGGCCGCGTCCGTTGCCGCGCCCGTTCCCCGGCTGGTCCCCGTTCGGCGGTTCGAAGATGTTGAACGGGTCGCCGAAGTCCCCGGTCTGATCCTGCCCGTCCTTGTTGTCCTTCTTCTTGGGCGGCTTGGGCGCACAGTGCTCCGTGCAGCCACCGAACCGCGACTTGTCCACCGGCGTGAACTCCGTCGGCTCGACCCCCTTGAGCGCGGAGAGCATCGAGTCCTTCCAGATCCGCCCCGAGATGGAGGCCCCGTACACGTACGGGTAGTACTGCCCCCCGATCGTGATCCCGATCAGCTTGTGGGACGAGGTGCCTCGCGGGTCGCCCAGGCTGACGGCCGAGGCCAGGTTGGGGGTGTAGCCGGCGAACCAGGCCGACATGTAGTTGTCGGTCGTGCCCGTCTTGCCGGCCGCGTCCCGCCCGATGCCGCCCACCTCTTGCATCGTGCCCTTGGTGAACACCCCGGACAGGATGCCGCTGACCGCGTCGGCGACCTCCTCCTCCAGCACCTGCGAGCACTTCGGCTTGTACTGCTTGGCCTTGCCGTCCCGGTCCTTGATCTCCGTGATCGCCAGCGGCTTGCAGTACTGGCCGCGCGAGGCGAAGACGGCGTACGAGCTGGCGATCGTCACCGGGTCGACCTCGTTGACCCCCAGCGTGAACGTCTCCACCTCGTACAGCTTGTCGCCGTCGGCCCGCTTGACCCCGAGCTTCTTGGCCATCTTGACCACGCTGCAGAGCCCGACCTTCTGCTCCAGCTTGAGGAAGAACGTGTTCACCGAGCCCCAGGTGCCGGTCTCGAGCGTCTTGAAGCCGCCGCCGCCCTCGCTGGAGTTGCGCACGGTGTGGGACGGGTCGCCGACGTTCTCGCCCTTGCAGTTCTTGAACGTGCTGTAGGCGCCGGCCTCGTAGCCCGCGGGGGCGGGGAAGCCGTCGCCGTACTTCAGGCCCTCTTCCAACGCCGTGGCGAGCGTGTAGACCTTGGCCGTCGAGCCCTGCTGGAACCCGCGCCCGCCGCCGTGCGCCCCGTCGGCCACGATGTTGTAGCTCATCTCGTTCTTCTTCTTGCTCCCGCCGAACTTCCGCGAGGCGGCCATCGCCTTGATCTCGCCGGTGCCGGGAACGACCATGGCCTGCGAGGCCACGGGCTTGTCCTTCTTCGAGACGTACTTCTTGATCGCCTTGTCGGCGGCGGCCTGCATCTTCGGGTCGATCGTGGTCCTGATCTCCAGGCCGCCGCGCTGGAGCAGCTTCCTGCGCTCGTCCATGGTCTTGCCGAAGTCCTCGTTGTTGAGGATCTCGTACTGGACGTAGAGGCAGAAGTACGGGAACTTGCTGGCCTCGCAGCCGCCGGGCGCCTTGATGTTCTTCCAGCCGAGCTTCTTCGCCTTGGCCGCGTTGGCGTCCTGCAGTGAGATCTTGCCGATCTGGTACATCCGGTCGAGCACGGTGTTGCGCCGCTGCAGCAGCCGCTCCCGCGACTCGGGCCCGACGCTCGGGTCGGTCCTGGCGGGGTTCTGTACGGAGCCGGCCAGCGTGGCGGCCTCGGCGAGGTTGAGCTCGGAGGCGGGCTTGTCGAAGAAGCGCCTGGCCGCGGCCTGGATGCCATGGGCGCCGGCGCCGAAGTAGGCGATGTTCAGGTACTTCTCGAGGATCTGGTTCTTGCTGTACTTGCGCTCGATCGCCATCGCGTAGCGCAGCTCGGACAGCTTGCGCGAGACCGTCGGCGCGATGGCCGCCTGCTGCTCCTCGGGCGTCTCGGCCTTGTTGAGCAGCACCTGCTTGACGTACTGCTGCGTGATGGACGAGCCGCCCTGCATCACGCCGCCGCCCGACAAATTCTTGACGAGCGCTCTCGCCGTTCCCTCAACATCGATCGGCCCGTGCTGGTAGAAACGGAAGTCCTCGATCGCTATCAGGGCCGTCTGCATGATCGGGGCGACCTTGTCGAGCGGCACGATCTGGCGGTTCTCGTAGTAGAACTGCGCGAACTGCTTGCCGTTCGCATCCTTCAGGATGGTGCGTTCGGGCAGAGGGGGTTCGTCGAGGTTTTCGGGCTTGAGGTTGAGGCTTTCCACAGCGCTCTTGGTGGAGATCCCGGCCCCGCCGACCGCAGGGAGGGCCACGGCCGCGGCCAGCAGTCCGGCGGCGGATGCTGCGATGATCAGACGCAGGATGCCGAGGACGGGGTTGGGACGATCTTTGCGCTGCGCTTGCACGCTACCAAGGGTACGTCGAAAGACTGACCTTTCCGGTAGCAGGACGCCATTTCGCCTTGACTGACGGGGGTGACTAGTCATTCCCGGTCAAGACTGCCGCGAGAAATTGGTCCTCTGGGGTCTGTCGGCCCGAACGTGAAGTTGCGTACGTTCTCCTCTGCGGCAACTGAATACGGAGGCTCGGCGCCCGCGCCCGTCGGCCCCAAATGACGACTGACCACCTAAGGGGAGTGGGGTCGAACAATGTGGATCACGGATTGGACCTCCCGTGCCGCCTGTAAGGGTGCGGATCCGGATGCCCTGTTCGTGCAGGGCGCCGCGCAGAACAGAGCCAAGCTCATCTGCCGTGGCTGCCCGGTCCGTACTGAATGCCTCGCCGATGCGCTGGACAATCGCATCGAGTTCGGGGTGTGGGGCGGTATGACCGAGCGCGAACGGCGTGCGCTGCTTCGACGGCGGCCCGACGTGGACTCGTGGCGCGACCTGCTCGAGTCGGCCAAGGAAGAGTACGAACGAACCAACGAGCTGATCGCGGGCTGAGTCAGGGCCCGGCGAGCCGAGTACGGCCGGCGCCGTTCGCCGGCCGTACTTTCATGCGCTCGCCAGCAAGTCCCCGATCTGCCGCAGACCCATGAGATCGTGGACGTCCTCGGACATGGCGCGAACCTGCACCACGGGCACCGTGGGGTGGGCCGAGATGAAATGTTCCTGCTCACGGCCTTCGCGGGCCGCGAGCTGCATTCGACCGGCGTGCAGCCGCAGCACGGCGGCGGTCAGCTCGTGCTCGCCCTTCGACTCGAGATCTTCCGCGGCCGCGGCGCTACGGGCGGCTGAGAGGACCGAGGTAGGCGACACGTGCACACGGTTGACCACCAGGCCGGCCAGTGGCATGCGCTCCTCGGCGAGTCGCTCGACGAAGTAGGACGCCTCCCGCATGGCGTCCCGCTCGGGTGCGGCCACCACGAGGAAGGCCGTGCCGGGGGCCTGCAGCAGCTTGTACGTCATCTCGGCCCGCTGCCTGAACCCGCCGAAGACGGCGTCCAGGGCGGACACGAATGTCTGCAGATCCTTGATCACCTGTGCGCCGAGCAGCTTCGTCAGCGCGCCTGCCATCAGCCCGAACCCGGCGTTGAGCAGCCTGAACGCGCTGCGCCCTCCGACCTTGGCGGGCGCGGTGAGCAGCCGGATGAACCGTCCGTCGAGGAAGCGTCCGAGCCGCTCGGGAGCGTCGAGGAAGTCGAGCGCGGAGCGCGACGGCGGCGTGTCCACGATGATCAGGTCCCACTCGTCCGAGCGGCGGAGCTGGCCCAGCTTCTCCATGGCCATGTACTCCTGCGTGCCGGAGAAGCTGGACGAAAGCGACTGGTAGAAGGGGTTCGACAGGATCTGGCGGGCCCGCTCCGGATCGGCGTGCGCCTCGATGATCTCGTCGAACGTACGCTTCATGTCGAGCATCATGGCGAAGAGCTGGCCGCCGCCCTTGGGCGAGGTGACCAGGCGCGGGGTGTTGTCCAGCTCGGTCAGCCCCATCGACTGGGCCAGGCGCCGCGCCGGGTCCACGGTGAGCACGACCGCGCACCTGCCGCGCTCGGCCGCCCGCAGCCCGAGCGCCGCCGCGGTCGTGGTCTTGCCCACGCCGCCGGCGCCGCAGCAGACGATGATCCTGGTGTCCTGGTCGTCGAGAATCGCGTCGATGTCGAGCACTGCCCGCTTCTTCACGCTGCTCCTTGGGTGCGCATGCTCTCTGCCAACTCGTACAGGCCCGCCAGGTCCACGCCGTCGGCCAGCAGCGGCAGCTCGTAGCTCTTCAGCCCCGCCTCGGCCAGCGAGTCGCGCTCGGCGCGCTCCAGCTCCGTACGGCGGGCGTGCTCGACGACCTCGTCCGCGAGTGCCTCGGCGAACCTCGTGGCCTCCGCGCCGTCGGCGACCCCGGCCGCCTTGAGCCCGAGCACGAGCTCCCCGATGTCGAATCGGCCCTTGACAGCAGTGTCAAGAGCGGCCTGCGGGAGCTGGGATTCCCGGACCATATTGACGAAAATTCCACCGGCGGGGAGCCCCGCCGATCGCAATTCGGAGATGCCGTCGAGCGTCTCCTGGACGGGCATCTCCTCCAGCAACGTCACGAAGTGCACGGCCGTCTCGGGAGATTTCACGACTCCGTTGACCAGGTCGGAGTGGTTCTTGATCGGCCCGACCTTGGCCAGGCCGGCCACCTCCTGGGTGACGTTCAGGAAGCGCGTGATGCGGCCGGTCGGCGGCGCGTCGAGCACGACCGCGTCGTAGATCCTGCGGCCGTTCTTGCCCCGCCTGCGCACGGCCTCGGTCGTCTTGCCGGTGACGAGCACGTCGCGGAAGCCGGGGGCCACGGTGGTGGCGAAGTCGACGATGCCCATCTTGGTCAGCGCCTTGCCCGCCCTGCGCATCCCGTAGAACATCTCCATGTAGTCGAGCATGGCCTCTTCTGGATCGATGGCCAGCGCGTACACGTCGCCGCCTGACGGCGCGACGGCGATCTTGCGTTCCTCGTAGGGCAGTGGCGGCAGGTCGAAGATCTGCGCGATGCCCTGCCTGCCCTCGACCTCGACGAGCAGCACCTTGCGGCCGCCGGCGGCCAGGGCGAGCGCGAGCGCGGCGGCCACGGTCGTTTTGCCGGTGCCGCCCTTGCCGGTGACCACGTGCAACCGCACGCCGGCCCAATCCGTGTCCGGAGACTCCACCACTCGAGGCTACCGAAGGGTCACTTGCGGAAAGCCGACGACCACCCTTTGAGATTGCTCACACTAATCTGGCCCCATGAAGAAATGGGAGTACCTGACGGCCCCGGTGTTGATCCACAACACCAAGATGATCCTCGACAACTTCGGCTCCGACGGCTGGGAGCTGGTCCAGATCGTCCAGGGTTCCTCGCCCGAGCAGCTGGTGGCCTACTTCAAGAGGGAGAAGCAGTGACCCCGGAGCAGAAGATCGCGGAGCTCGGCCTGACCCTGCCCGAGGTGCCGGCGCCGGCCGGCGCCTATGTGCCGGCCGTGCGCACGGGCAATCTCGTCTACACCTCGGGCCAGGTGCCGTTCGTGGACGGCAAGCTGCAGCGGACCGGCAAGGTCGGGGCCGACCTGACCACCGAGGAGGGCGCGGAGCAGGCCCGCATCTGCGCGCTCAACGCGCTGGCCGTGCTGAAGGCCGAGGTGGGCGATCTGCGGAAGGTCGTGCGCGTCGTCAAGGTCGTGGTGTTCGTGGCCAGCGATCCTGCCTTCACCGAGCACCCCAAGGTCGGCAACGGCGCCAGCGAGCTGCTCGCCGAGGTGCTGGGCGAGCCAGGCAGGCACGCCCGGAGCGCGGTGGGCGTGGCCGCCCTCCCGCTGGACGCGCCCGTGGAAGTGGAGCTGATCGCCGAAGTAGCCTGAGGCACTATGACCGATGTGACCGGATTGACGCTGCCAGCCGAGCTCGCCGCGCGGGCACGGGAGATCATCGCGGGGCGGGTCGAGCCGGTCCCCACCCGGGACGCCGCCACGGTGGTGATTCTGCGACGGCTCCCCAGCGACCGAGCCCGCCTCCACGCAGTGGAGGCCATCAACACAGGGCCTGAGGTCTATCTGCTGCGCAGGAAGGCGACCATGGCCTTCGCGGCGGGCGCGTACGTCTTTCCCGGCGGCTCGGTGGACGCCCGCGACACCGACCAGGCGGTGGCCTGGGCCGGCCCGTCACCGGCCGAGTGGGGCGCGGTCTTCAACGCCGCCGAGGAGGTCGCGCGCGGGCTGGTGTGCGCGGCCGTGCGCGAGACGTTCGAGGAGTCGGGCGTGCTGCTGGCCGGTCCGGGCCCCGACTCCGTGGTCGCCGACACGACGGGGGACGACTGGGAGTCGGACCGGCTGGCGCTGATCGACAGGAGCCTGTCCTTCGCCGACTTCCTCGCCAGGCGCGGCCTGGTGCTCCGGTCCGACCTGCTCAAGCCGTGGGCCCACTGGATCACGCCGGAGATCGAGCCCAGGCGCTTCGACACGCGGTTCTTCGTCGCCGTGCTGCCGGAGGGCCAGCGCACCCGCGATGTCGGCGGCGAGGCCGACCACGTGGCATGGAAGCGGCCGGCGGAGGCGATCGAGCTGGCGCACCAGGGCGAGATCTTCTTGATGCCGCCCACGTACCGAACGCTGACCGAGCTGTCGGCCCACGAAAGCGTGGCGGGGGTCCTGGCCGAGCGCCGGGAGATCGTGCCGATCATGCCGCGGGCCGTGGAGATCGAGGGCGAGATGCGGCTGGTGACCACGTGAGCGGAGTGCACATCCCGATCGGCACGCCCGACGGCTCCCGTACGGAACACGCCGAGAACCTCCTCGCCCCCAACCCCTCCGCCATGACGCTCGACGGCACCAACACCTGGGTCATCGGCGGGCACGAGGTGGTCGTCGTCGATCCGGGGCCCGAGGACGAGTCGCACCTGCGCCGCGTACGCGACCATCTGGGGGAGCGCCGCGTCACCGAGATCCTGCTCACCCACGGGCACTTCGACCACAGCGGCGGCGCCCGGCGCTTCGCCGAGATGGTGGGCGCCCCCGTGCGGGCGCTCGACCCCCGGCACCGGCTCGGCGACGAGGGGCTCGCCGACGGCGACGTGGTCACGGTGGACGGCCTGGAGATCCACGTGTACGGCACGCCGGGCCACTCGTTCGACTCGCTCTGCTTCTGGCTGCCGCAGGACCGCGCGATGCTGACCGGCGACACCGTGCTCGGCAGGGGCACCACGATCATCGCCCGCGACGGTGGCCTGGCCGACTA
The DNA here is from genome assembly GCF_039535785.1 of Nonomuraea helvata. Classification (NCBI taxonomy): domain Bacteria; kingdom Bacillati; phylum Actinomycetota; class Actinomycetes; order Streptosporangiales; family Streptosporangiaceae; genus Nonomuraea; species Nonomuraea helvata. Next base: position 1,291,323 of record NZ_BAAAXV010000009.1, on the reverse strand, counting down.
CCTCCGCAGCCTCGACCGGCTGAGGGCGGCCGCGGAGAGCCTGGAGGCGCGGGCCCTGCTGCCCGGCCACGGCCCGGTGCTGCCCGACCCGATCGGCGCGCTCGACGGCTACATCGCCCACAGGCGCGAACGGCTCGACCAGATCAGGGCGGCGCGCGAGCAGGGCGCGCGCACGCCGCGCGAGATCGTCAAGGTCGTGTACGCGGACGTCGACCGCTCACTCTGGCCCGCCGCCGAGATGTCCGTCGTGGCGCAGCTCGACTACCTCGACCGGTTGTAGAGCCGGTCCATGTCGAGGATGACCACGGCCTTGGCCTCGATCCGCAGCCAGCCGCGCTGGGCGAAGTCGGCCAGCGCCTTGTTGACCGTCTCGCGCGAGGCGCCGACGAGCTGGGCCAGCTCCTCCTGGGTCAGGTCGTGATGGACCCGCAGACCGTCGTCGGTCTTGGTGCCGAACCGCTCGGCGAGGTCGAGCAGCTGCTTGGCCACCCGGCCGGGGACGTCGGTGAAGACCAGGTCGGCCAGCACGTCGTTGGTGCGGCGCAGCCGCTGGGCCAGCGCGCGCAGGAGGTGGAGCGCCACCTCGGGGCGGCCGGTCAGCCAGGGCCGCAGGTCGTCGTGGCCGAGCCCGGCCAGCCGCACGTCGGTCAGCGCCGTCGCGGAGGCCGTACGCGGCCTCGGGTCGAACAGCGACAGCTCACCGAACATCTCGCTCGGCCCGAGCACGCTCAGCAGGTTTTCCCGTCCGTCGGGTGAGGTGCGGGACAGCTTGATCTTGCCTTCCAGCACGACGTAGAGCCGGTCGCCGGTCTCGTTCTCGTGGAAGAGCGTCTGTCCCTTGGAGAGCTGGACCTCTGTGATGCTCGTACGCAGCGCCGCGGCGCTCTCGCGGTCCAGCGCGGCGAACAGGGGGGCCTTGCCCAGCACGTCTTCGGTGTTCACTCTGCCTCCTCTGCTGCCATTGTGACTCACCCCACTCTGCGTGGCACTCACAGGTTATGGGAATGCTGGAGTGTTCTGCGCTTTTAGGACGAGTCGCATCCAGGGGAAAGTTACCGGATGCCCCTGTTTCAGGGGGTTTCGGCCCCCCTCGGGAGGCCGCCAGGTCCCCTCAGGAAGCCAGCAGGTCGTCGACCGAGGCCACGGCCGCCGCCACGGACTGGCCGAGCAGCACGCGGAGCACGTCCGCCGCCCGGGGGCGGGTGGTGGGGTCGGGCCGGCGGCACTGCCGTACCGCGAGGCGCAGGGCGGGAGGGAGGGCGGCGGTGTCGCCGTCCGTGCGGCCGGTGCCCGCGAAGACCACGAGGTCGGCCCAGGCCCGCATGTCGTCGGCGGCGGAGCCCGGGGTGATGCCGGGCTGCCAGCCGATCAGCACCTGCCCGTTGAGGCCGAGCGCGACGCTCTCGTGGCTGAGGCCGAGCCCCACGTTCCCCCGCGCGTGCAGCTTGGCCACGGCGGAGGCGCAGGCCAGGGCCAGGTGATGCAGCGCCTGCCCGTAGAGCGGCCCCGATGTACGTACGAAGTCCGACAGCACCGCACCCTGACCGCTCATGGCCATCGCCTCCCAAGTCGCCAGGTTGTACGCAGCGGGGCCGTCCTGGGTTCAACAGTTCGCGAGAGCTTCTAGTCTTGCGGCATGGCCACGAACGCGGCGGGGCGCAAGCCGGAGACCCAGCTCGCACTGGTACGGCGGGCGCGCAAGATGAACCGCATCCTCGCGGAGACCTACCCAGAGGCCCATTGCGAGCTCGACTTCAGCAACCCGTTAGAACTTCTGGTCGCGACCATCCTCTCCGCCCAGTGCACGGACAAGCGAGTCAACATGGTCACCCCCATCCTCTTCGCGAAATATCCGACGGTGACCGACTATGCCGCCGCGGACCCGTCCGAGATGGAGGAGATCATCCGCTCGACCGGGTTCTTCCGCGCGAAGACCAACAGCATCATCGGCATGGCCACGGCGGTGTGCGAGCGTTACGGCGGAGAGGTGCCCGGCAAGCTGAAGGATCTGGTCACCCTGCCGGGCGTGGGCCGCAAGACCGCCAACGTGGTGCTGGGCAACGCGTTCGACGTGCCGGGGCTCACCGTCGACACCCACTTCCAGCGGCTGGTGCGCCGCTTCGGCTGGACCGAGGAGACCGATCCGGTCAAGATCGAGCACATCGTGGCGGAGCTGCTGCCCAAGCGGGAGTGGACGATCTTCTCGCACCGGGTGATCTGGCACGGCCGCCGCATGTGCCACGCCCGCCGGCCCGCGTGCGGCGTGTGCCCGCTGGCCGCGCTCTGCCCCTCGTACGGCACCGGCCCCACGGCGACGGCCGAGGCCGCGAAGCTCGTCAGGTCCGGCCCCTTCTCCTGATCAGAACCTGATCAAGGTTCTGATCAAGGGAAGTCATCGGAGCCCCGGCGTGTTGGAGGAATGCGTGACCGAAGTGCCCGACTGGCTCGACCGACTGGCGACGCAGGCTCAGCGGATCAGAGTGCCCCGATACCTGCGTCCCCCGGACGGAGCCGGGCGGGCCGCCGCGGTGCTGATGCTGTTCGGCGAGGGGCCGCTGGGCCCTGACGTCCTGCTCATCCAGCGCAGCACGCGCGGGCGCAGGCACGCCGGCCAGCCCGCGTTCCCCGGCGGCGGCGTGGACCCCGACGACGGAGGACCCGTCGCGGCGGCCCTGCGCGAGGCCGAGGAGGAGACGGGTGTCGATCCCTCAGGCGTCCACGTGCTGGGCACGATGCCCGAGCTGTACCTCGACCGCAGCGACAACCGGGTCACGCCCGTGATCGCCTGGTGGCGCGAGCCGTCCGCCGTGCACGCGGCCTCGCCGCACGAGGTCGACTCCGTGGAACGGGTGCCGATCGCCGAGCTGGTCGATCCCGGCAACCGGGTCACGCTGCGGCATCCGAGCGGGTTCGCGGGGCCGGCGTTCCAGGTGCGGGGGATGCTCGTGTGGGGGTTCACGGCCATGGTCCTGGACACCGTGCTGCGCGAGGGCGGTCTCGAACGCCCGTGGGATCCCACGCGGGTGGAGGACCTCCCGCAGCACGTGATCGACCTGGCCTCGAGGGGTTAACGGATCTCTCTCAGCGCCACGCCGAGCGAGGCCCAGTCCGCCACGTCCTTGTCGCTGTCGACCGCCAGCGCGCGCAGCGTCTCCAGGCCGGCCCGGTCAGGGGGGTCGCCGAGCACGTGCTGCAGCGCGTACGCGGCGCCGTACCGCACTCTGGCGTCGTCGTGGGCGGCCAGCTCGATCACCGACGGCAGCGACCGCGGGTCGGCCAGGTGGCCGAACGCGATCAGCACCGAGTAGAGGACCATGGCGTCGTTCTCGCTGGCGGCCAGGTAGCGCAGCACCGGCAGCGTACGGTCCACGAACGGCCGCAGCATCCCCATGATGTCCACGCCGAGCAGGCGTTCGGCCACGGTGTCCGCCGCACACAGCCGGCGCGCCTCGATGAACGACTCCAGATCGCCGCGCCGGCGCAGCACAGAGATCACATGCCAGCGCAGCGGGCCGTCGGGGTCCGTGTCGCCAAGAGCTGCCTCGATGAGATCGCGCACTGTTCCCTCGGCCGGCGGCATACCGCCCAAGGTAGACATGCGGTAGCGCCGTCCTGGCCGAAGACGTGCACACTTGACCGTATCCCTGGTTACCTTTGAAACGTGCGCGGTGATCTGCTTGACCTCATCTTGATCGGCCTCGTGGTCGCCTTCGGTATTTCGGGTTACCGTCAGGGCTTCATCATCGGGGTCATGAGTTTCGTGGGGTTCGTGGGCGGTGCCGTGCTCGGCGTCTTCATCGCGCCGCCGATCTCCAAGGCCGTGGTCAGCGGCGACACGCCTCAGGCGCTGCTGGCCATCGTGATCGTCTTCCTCGCCGCCACCATCGGCCAGTTCGCCTCCTCGACCCTCGGCGCCGTCGTGCGCAGCCATGTGACCTGGGAGCCCGCCAGGGTGGCCGACGCGGTCGGGGGCACGTTCTCCAGCGCGCTGTCCGTGCTGGTCATCGCCTGGCTGATCGGCTCGCTGATCGTCTCCACGGCTTTCACCCCGCTCGTCGACCAGGTGAAGAACTCCGCGCTGCTGACCACGGTCGACGAGGCGATCCCGCAGGGCGCGCGCGACTGGCAGCAGCCGTTCAAGAAGTTCATCGACCGTTCGGAGTTCCCGCCCGTCTTCGACGCGATCGGCGCGGACCAGCTCATCGACGTGCCGCCGCCGGACCAGAGCGTGCTGCAGGGCTCCAAGCTGGAGCGGGCGAGGAAGGGCATCGTCAAGGTCCAGGGCAACGCCGAGAGCTGCAACAAGCACATCGAGGGCACCGGGTTCGTCTACGCGCCCGACCGGATCATGACCAACGCCCACGTGGTGGCGGGCGTCACCCGTGACCTGCAGGTCATCGACTCCACCAACACGCCGCACGCGGCCACCGTCGTGCGTTACAACCCGCGGCGCGACATCGCCGTCCTGTACGTGCCCGGGCTGGGCCTGCCGCAGCTCACCTTCGACGGCGACGGCGGGCGGGGCGACAACGCGATCATCGCCGGATTCCCCAAGAGCAAGGGCTTCACCGCCGAGCCGGCCAGGATCGGCCGTCAGCTCGACGCCGAGGGGCCCGACATCTACCGCGACACCACGGTCAGGCGCAAGGTCTACGCGATCCGCGGCCGGGTGCTCCCGGGCAACTCGGGCGGGCCGCTGCTCACGGTGGACGGGCGCGTCTACGGCGTGATCTTCGCCGCCGCCACCAACGAGGCGGACACGGGCTACGTCCTGACCGCCGAGGAGGTCGCCCCGGACGCGGCCCAGGGCAGGAACGACACCACGCAGGCCAGCACCCAGCAGTGCGACTGACCACCTTCGGGGGCGGGCCGCAGCACCGCGCCGGCTAGCCGGGGAGCTTGGCCAGGATCAGGGCGATGGCCTCGTCGGGGTCGCTGTCCTGGCTCAGGCCCGAGGCCGCTTTGCCGACCTCGTCGTACGCGCCGCCGTACCCTTGGGCCCTGGCGGCGCCCCGGCTGAAGAGGGTCACCGCGCCGCGGCCGTTGCCGCGCTGGAGGTGCGTCAGCCCGACGCAGATCTGCGCGAGACCCTGCCACAGCTCGCGCTCCTCCTCGGGCGCGCATTTCCAGCGGCCCTCGAACACCTCGTGCGCGTTGAACGGCAGGCCCTCGCTCAGGAAGCGGCGGCCGTCGGCCAGAGCCTGCTCCGTGGTGGGCGCGTAGTCGTCGGGGACCCGGGGCATGCCGGGCTCGCCGTAGGGGAGCGGCCGGCCGTACGCGTCGCGCGGCCTGGCGCTGCGCGGCCTGCCCTCGGGATCGCGGTCTCTCATCGGTCGGGCTCCGGATCGGCCAGCCAGCCGAGCAGCTCGGTGTCGAACACGTCGGGGATCTCCTCGTGGGGGAAGTGGCCGGCTCCTTCGAACAGCCGCCACCGGTACGGAGCCGCCACGTAGCGGCTCGAACCCTGTGCCGTACGCGGCAGGAGGCGCGGGTCGAGCGCCCCGTGCAGGTGCAGCGTGGGGGCCTCGATCTCGGTGCGCATGGCCCTGGCGTAGCGACGGCCGTCGGGGCGCAGCTGGGAGCGGCCGAACCACCGGTGGTACTCCAGCGCCGAGTGTGCCACGGCGGGGATGCGGAACGCCTCGCGGTAGATCCGCGCGGTCTCGGGATCGGGCCACCCCGGGCGCGACCACTCGTCCAGCAGCCGGCCCACCAGGGCGCCCTCGCGGCGCCTGAGGCGGTGTTCCGGCAGCAGGGGCAGCTGGTGGCCGAACGTCTGCACGCTGGCCTTGAGCTGGCCGAACGGGTCGGTGAGCAGCGCGCTGCGCAGCCTCAGCGGATGCGCGGCGGACACGGCGACCAGCCGGCGCACGCACTTGGGCTCGTGCACGGCCATCGTCCAGGCCAGCAGCCCGCCCCAGTCATGCCCGACCACGATCGCCCCGGTCTCGCCCAGCGCCCTGATCAGCCCGGTCGCGTCGGCGGCCAGCGTGGGCAGGTCGTAGCCGCGCGGCGGCTTGTCGCTGCCGCCGTAGCCGCGCAGATCGGCCGCGACCGCCCGGTAGCCGGCCTTCGGCAGTGAGACGAGCTGGTTGCGCCACGTCCACCAGAACTGCGGGAACCCGTGCAGCAGCAGCACCAGCGGCCCTTCGCCCGCCTCGACGACGTGGAAGCGGGTGCCGCCCGCGTGGACCGCGCGATGCGTCCAGGGACCCTCGATCTGTACGACCGACTCGTCAGGTGCCATCTCGGGTCACCGGCTCCCGATCGGGACGGAGCGCGGGAAGCGCCTCGTCCTCGGGCGTGGCGATCTCCTTGAGCCCCTTGATCGACCTGGCGGTCCGCTTCATCCCGGCCAGTCCCTTGAGCCGCCTGATCCCGATGAACACCAGCAGGCCCGCGACCAGCAGGTAGAACACGGTCACGATGAGGAAGGCCAGCCAGTTGGGCAGCCACTGCGCCAGCACGTACGCGATGGTGAACGAGGCGAGGATCAGGCACAGGTGCGCCGTGAAGGCGGCGGCGGCGAACAGCCCGCCGGCCATGCCGACCCGCTTGGCGTCGAACCTGAACTCGGCCTTGGCCAGCTCGATCTCCGAGCGGACGAGGTCCGAGATCTGACTGGTCGCCTGGGCGACCAGCGAGCCCAGGGATTCTTCCTCGGGAGTCTGCGGCATGAACGTCTCCTATCGAGGCCTGGCGGCCGTGTCAAACATCATCCAGCGCAATGCGGTGCTTGCGCACCCTCACGTGAAGCAGCACCGCCGCCAGGATCGACGCGACGACGCTGGCCGCGAGGATCCCGGTGGTGACAGCTTCGGCCCGCTGCCGGTCGTCACCGTACGCCAGGTCGCCGATCAGCAGTGAAACCGTGAACCCGATCCCGGCCAGCAACGACACCGCCGCCATGTCCCGCCACTGCAGCTCTTCCGACAGTTTCGCCAGGCCTAGCCGCACCGACAGCCAGGCGCCACCGAACACGCCGAGGAACTTCCCGAGTACGAGTCCCGCTATCACTCCCAGAACTACCCGATCGGACAAGATAGCGCCCAGGCTGGATCCGTCCAGCTTCACCCCCGCCGACAGGAACGCGAACACGGGCACCGCCAGACCGGCCGAGATCGGGCGGAAGTAGTGGTCGGCCGCCTCGGCCGGCGAGCGGCCCTGGTTCGCGGTCGTACGGGTCAGCAGGCCCAGCGCCACTCCCGCCACGGTCGCGTGCACGCCGCTGACCTCGAAGGCGTACCAGGCGGCCAGGCCCAGCGGCACCAGCGTGTACTTCTGGTGCGGCAGCAGGGCGTACGCGGCCAGCAGGGCGGCTCCCAGGAGCAGCATGAGAACGTCGACGTGGCTCGTGTAGAAGACGGCGATGATCGTGATCGCGCCGAGGTCGTCCACGACCGCGCAGGTCAGCAGGAACGCGCGGAGCGCGGCCGGCATCGCGCTGGCCGTCACGGCGAGCACGGCGAGCGCGAAGGCGATGTCGGTGGCCGTCGGGATCGCCCAGCCGCGGGCGGCGTCGCGCTCGCCCCAGCTGACCAGCAGGTAGACGACGGCCGGTACCACCATTCCGGCCAAAGACGCGATGATCGGAAGTGCGGCCTTGCGCACGTGCGCCAGCTCGCCGTGGACCAGTTCCGCCTTGACCTCGAGGCCCGCCACGAAGAAGAAGATCGTCAGCAGGCCGTTCTGTGCCCACTTGTCCAGCTCCATGGGGCCGAGCCGGGTCCCGCGGAGCGCCTCGTAGCTGTCGAGGGAGATGTTCGCCCAGGCCAGGGCGGCGACCGTGGCGGTGAGCATGATGACTCCGCCGATGGTCTCGGTGCGGAGGGCCTCGGCGATGGCACGAGTCTGGGTACGCAAGGGGCTCCTCTGGTCGGAATTGCTCTGCTCATGCCGACCAGACTTCCCGGCGCACCTGCGTACTAGCGTATCGATAGAGGGCGCATATCCCTATACAGGGACATACGCCCTCTATGCAGCGCCTCAGTCCTCGGACTTCGCCGACGGGAGCTTCTCCGAGATCAGGTTCATCACGGTGCTGTCGGCCAGGGTGGTGACGTCGCCGATGCTCCGGTTCTCCGCCACGTCACGCAGGAGGCGGCGCATGATCTTGCCGGAGCGGGTCTTGGGCAGCTCGGGCACGACCAGGATCTGGCGCGGCTTGGCGATCGGGCCGAGCGTCTTGGCCACGTGGTTGCGCAGCTCGGCGGCGATGTCGTCGCTCTCCTCCGCCGTGCCGCGCAGGATCACGAACGACACGATCGCCTGGCCCGTCACCGGGTCGGTCGCGCCGACCACGGCCGCCTCCGCGACCTTCGGGTGGCTGACCAGGGCGCTCTCCACCTCCGTGGTGGAGATGTTGTGGCCGGAGACGAGCATGACGTCGTCCACGCGGCCGAGCAGCCACAGGTCGCCGTCCTCGTCCTTCTTGGCGCCGTCACCGGGGAAGTACATCCCCTCGAACCTGCTCCAGTACGTGTCGATGTAGCGCTGGTCGTCGCCCCAGATCGTACGGAGCATCGACGGCCACGGCTCGCGGACCACGAGGAAGCCGCCGCCTCCGTTGGGGACGCTGTTGCCCTGGTCGTCCACCACGTCTGCGGAGATGCCCGGCAGCGGGCGCATCGCGGCGCCCGGCTTGCCCGCGGTGATGCCCGGGAGAGGGCTGATCATGATGGCGCCCGTCTCGGTCTGCCACCAGGTGTCGACGACGGGGCAGCGCTCGTGACCGATGTTCTCGCGGTACCAGACGTACGCCTCCGGGTTGATCGGCTCGCCGACGGAGCCGAGGATGCGCAGGCTGGACATGTCGTACTTCGCGGGGATGTCGTCGCCCCACTTCATGAACGTCCTGATCGCCGTGGGGGCGGTGTAGAGGATCGTGATCTTGTACTTCTGCACGATCTCCCAGAACCTGCCGCGGTGCGGGGTGTCGGGGGTGCCCTCGTAGATGACGCTGGTGGCGCCGTTGGCCAGGGGGCCGTACACGATGTAGGAGTGGCCCGTCACCCAGCCGATGTCGGCCGTGCACCAGTAGATGTCGGTGTCGGGCTTGAGGTCGAAGACGGCGTGGTGGGTCCAGGCGGTCTGGGTCAGGTAGCCGCCCGTGGTGTGCAGGATGCCCTTCGGCTTACCGGTGGTGCCGCTGGTGTAGAGGATGTACAGCGGGTCCTCGGCGTCGTGGGGCTCGGCGGTGTGCTGGTCGCTCTGGCGCTCGACCAGGTCGTGCCACCACACGTCCTTGTCGCCGAACGCGACGTCCTGGCCGGTGCGCCGTACGACGAGGACGTTCTCGACCTGGGGGCACTCGGCGACGGCCTCGTCCACCGTGGGCTTGAGCGCCGACGGGTTGCCCCTGCGGTAGCCGCCGTCGGCGGTGATGACCAGCTTGGCGTCGGCGTCGTCGATCCGGCTCTTCAGCGCCGAGGCCGAGAAGCCGCCGAACACCACCGAGTGGATCGCTCCGATGCGGGCGCAGGCCAGCATCGCGACCGGCAGCTCGGGGATCATCGGCATGTAGATGGCCACGCGGTCGCCCTTGGCGACGCCGAGCTCCTGAAGGGCGTTCGCGGCCTTGCTGACCTCGCGCTTGAGGTCGTTGTAGGTGAGGGTGCGGGTGTCCCCCTCTGGCTCGCCCTCCCAGTAGTAGGCGATCTTGTCGCCGCGGCCCTCATCGACGTGGCGGTCGACGCAGTTGTAGGCCACGTTGAGCTCGCCGCCGATGAACCACTTGGCGAAGGGGGGATTCCACTCGAGCGTCTTGTCCCACCGCTTGGCCCAGGTCAGCCGCTCGGCCGCGTGCTCCCAGAAAGCGAGACGGTCGGCGGCGGCCTCGCTATATGCGGCGGCGGTCACGTTCGCGGCCGCCGCCAGGTCAGCCGGCGGTGCGAACCGGCGGTTCTCCTGCAGCAGGTTGGACAGCGCCTGGGTCTCGTTGCCAGGGGTCTCCGGGGCCACTTCGTGCTCCTTCTATGGCCAGATTGAATACGTCGTGTCCCACTTCACCAGCTCACGGGCTCCACACACAAGAGGTCTAGACAGGTACGTACCGAGGACTCCGCGCTTATCAGGACGACTGACAAACGCTATTGAAATGTTGTCATCCTGAAATCGGGAGGGGACCCATAAAGGGTCGTGGATATTCGATCGCCGGGTTTTCCCGCCTTGCCGCGGCTCTCGGGGAGGCTGGTACGGTCGGGCCGTACCCGCCGGTAGGGTCGGTTCCCGTGAGTGACCCATTGGCTGTCATCGCGGAGTTCCCCGGCGTGGCCGAGGCCGTGGACTCGGCGCGGCAGGCCGTCGACAGGCTGTACCGCCACCGCGTCCTGCGCCGGGCCAGCCCGGCGGTGTCCGCGGAGTCGTCCCTGCGCGGCGCGCGGGCGTCGGCCAGTCTGGAAGGCGTGGACGTGTCCCTCGACGCCCTGCGCCGGGACGAGGTCCACGACCCGCTGGTGCAGGGCGCCCTGCGTGCTTCGGCGGAGATGGGCCGGATGGGCTCGACCTGGCGTACGGCGCCCCGGCAGGTGCTCGCGCGCCTGCACGCGGTGGCCGCCGCCGGCCTCGCGCCGCAGTCCGCCCTGGGCCGTCCGCGGTCGGCGTCCTCGGACGCGCCGGATCCGCTGGGCCTGGGCCCCGCGCCAGGGGCCGCTGAGGCGGCGGCGCGCATGGAAGGGCTGTTCGGCCTGCTGGAGGGGGCCGCCAAGGCGCCCGCGATCGTGCTGGCCGCCGTGGTGCACGCCGAGCTCGCGGTGCTGCGGCCCTTCGGCACGGCCGACGGGATCGTGGCGCGTTCGGCCGAGCGGCTCACCCTGGTCGAGTACGGGCTGGACCCGAAGTCCCTGGTGGCCGTGGAGGTGGGGCACCTGGAGGGGGCCTATGCCGACGGGTTGCGGGCGTACCTGAGCGGGACGCCGGAGGGCGTCGCGCAGTGGGTAGAACAGTGTGCCTCTGCGGTAACCCTCGGGGTCCGCGAGACGACCGCCATCTGCGAGGCCATGCAGAGGGGCTGAGCGCGCGGCAGGTGGGGGTGCTGACATAGCTGACGGCGTCTCAGTCAAGAGACGCCGTCTGCCGGCGCATCACGCCGGGTTACCAAGCGTGCACCTGTATTCGTCGGAACGGGTCAAGCCCGTCACGACGCGCCTCCCGCGGCTGGTCGCGCGTGGGTGCCCGGCTGATGCACCCGGACAAGGGGTCCGTGACTTCTTTCTACGTCGGATCCGCCCTGATGGGAACCCCTTGGAGCAAGACCTTTACCCGCCAATGGGGTCGGGCCGGGCATACGCCTTCACGGGCGCCTCGAGTCACCCGGTTGCCGACGCGCGACGGTCACGGAGAGTGATCTCCTTTATGTGATCGTTATGTCGCTGACAAAAAACTTGGCGAAAATGCGAGATTGCTCCTCGACGAAACTCGAGTCGATCGGGCAGCATACGTTGGTATCGCCCGAAACTGGAGCGACCGTGCACGGGGTAGCTTTGCCAGTCCCTTGCCAGGCTCTGGTGAAGTGATGAAAGCTTTCTTCTGAAACGGGACCGGCTCTACCCCCCCGGAGCCGGACCGCTCAGGCGACCCCCGCTCTCCCCCCCGGCGGGGGTCGCCCCTTTTCCGCCACCTTCGAGCATGGCTCGGTGACTCTGACCGGCGAGCGCCCGGTTATCCACAGCGGCTTCCCAGCGGGCACCCACAATCCCCAGAACCCCGTTCTGTCCCTCGCCGCCCCCGCCATCCCCAGCAACGTTGGCCTCCCAACCCCGCCCACCCGGGAGCCGGCAATGCACCGTCCGCTCGTCATCACCGAAGACCACGCCCTGCTCGACGACCTCGTTCGCATAGCGGCCGCGGCGGGCACCCAGCTCGACGTGGCGCACGCTCCCGCCCACGCCCGGCCGTTCTGGAACCTGGCGCCGCTGATCGCGGTGGGCGCCGACCAGGCGGACGCCGTGGCCGCGACCTCACCGCCCACCCGAGACCAGGTCCTCCTCGTCACCCGCGCCGCCGAAGACCCGGACACCTGGCGAAAATGCGTGGCCGTAGGCGCCCAGGCCGTCGTGGCGCTCCCCGAGGACGAGCGCCACCTGGTGGAGCGGTTCGCGGACGCCATGGAGCCCGATCCCCGCTCGGGCTCCGTGATCTGCGTGATCGGCGGCCGCGGCGGGGCGGGCGCGAGCGTCCTGTCGGCCTGCCTGGCCCTGCGCGCCTCGGGCGACCACCTCCGCACCCTTCTGGTGGACGCCGACCCGCTGGGCGGAGGCATCGACGCGCTGCTGGGCCAGGAGGAGGCGTCGGGCGCCCGCTGGGGAGACCTGGTGGCCCGCGAGGGCCGGATCAACGCCGGCGCCCTTCATGCGGCCCTGCCGTCGTTCGGTGACCTGGCGGTCCTCTCGTTCCACAGGGGCGAGGTGGCGGCGATCCCGGCCCAGGCCATGCGCTCGGTCCTGGAAGCAGGCCAACGAGGCTTCGATCTGATGGTCGTCGACCTCCCACGCCACCTGGACCCCGCCGCGATCGAGGCTCTGACCAGAGCGAAGACCACGTTGGTGGTGGCCACGGCGGACGTACGCGGCATCCTGTCGACCGTTCAGGTGCTGGGCGAAACCCGCAAGCACACCTCTGACATCCGCGCGGTGCTCAGGCCGGGGATCGTGGACGAGGACACCGCCGCGAGCTCGCTGGGCATCCCGTCCGCCGGCGCACTGCCGGACCAGCCACGGCTCACCGCCACTCTCAACCGCGGCGAGCTGCCCAAGCTCGGCCCCCGCACCGTGCTGGGCGCCCTCTGCACCACCCTCCTACGAGACCTCCTCTCGCCATGACCACCCCCTCCTCATCCCAGGGAGCCGTCTCCCCGGAGCTCGTGGAAGCGGTTCGCGTACGCCTGGCCCGGGCGGGCGTGGAGCCCAGCGCCGCCCAGGTGGCCGTGGCCTTGCGAGCCGAGAAGTCCGTGTACGGCGACGCGGAGATCCTCGCGGTGGCCAGAGCCCTCTGCGCCGATCTGATCGGCGCGGGCCCGCTGGAGCCGCTGCTGGCCCGGCCCGACGTGACAGACGTCCTGGTCAACGGCCCACGCGAGGTGTGGATCGACGACGGTGGCGGCCTACGCCGCACCCAGGTCACCTTCACGGACGACGGAGCCGTCCGCAGACTGGCCCAGCGTCTCGCGGCCGCTGCCGGCAGGAGACTGGACGACGCCTCCCCGTACGTGGATGCCCGGCTCGCGGGGGGCGTCCGCCTGCACGCCGTGCTGCCGCCGGTGGCGTTGGGCGGCACCTGCGTGTCGCTGCGCCTGCCGCCGCGCCGCACGTTCACTCTGGAAGACCTGGTGTCGGCGGGGACCGTCACGCCCTCCGCGGTTCCGGTGCTGACCGCCATGGTGACGGCCAGGCTGGCGTTCCTGGTGACAGGCGGCACCGGCACAGGCAAGACCACGCTCCTGTCGGCGTTGCTGTCGCTGGCAGATCCGGCGGAGCGCCTCCTCCTGGTGGAGGACTCCGCCGAGCTGCGCCCTGTCCACCCCCACGTGGTCCGCCTGGAAACCCGCCCGGCGAACCTGGAGGGCGCGGGCGGGGTAGGACTGCGCGACCTGGTGCGCCAGGCACTCCGCATGCGCCCTGACCGCCTGGTGGTGGGAGAGGTGAGAGGCAGCGAGGTGGTCGACCTGCTGGCCGCGCTCAACACGGGCCACGAGGGCGGCTGCGGCACCCTTCATGCCAACACCGCCGCCGACGTGCCACCCCGCCTGGAGGCGCTGGGCTGCGCGGCGGGCTTGACCAGGGAGGCCGTGCACAGCCAGCTGGCCGCGGCGCTCGACGCGGTCATCCACCTGACCCGCGGCCGCCCGGACGGCCGAAGACGTGTAGCCGAGATCTGCCTGCTCTCCCGAACCTCGACCGGTCTCGTCGAGTCGATCACCGCCCTCACCTTCGACACACACGGCAACTCCCGACCCGGCCCGGCCTACGAAGCCCTGGCACAGAGAGCACAGCCACAAAGGCCACACGCATGAAGGTGCACGCATGCGAGCCGCGGCGAGGCGGCTCGGCTGAACCGGATGCCGCCACGTCCACACCAAAGGCAGTGCGATGACCGGCGCCCTGATCGCCGCGTTGTCCACAGCCTGCGCCGTGTGGCTGTGGACAGCCCCTGATACCCCCACAACGCGCCTGGCCAGGCTGACCGCGGGCGGGCAGAAGCCCCGATGGAAGTCCTTGAGCAGGCTCCTCACCCGCCCGACTCCCGCACGCTGCGCAGAGTCCTGGCGTCGGGCGTCAACAGAGCTGTGTCAGGCACTGTCCGCTGAGCTCTCGGCCGGCCGTACCCCTGGAGAGGCCTTGACCAGGGCAATGGCAGCAGTGGACGTCCCGGGCCCGGAGACCCTGCGCCCTGTCATCGCGGCGGCAAGGGACGGCGGCGACGTCTCCGCGGCCCTGCTCTCGTCGGCCCCACCCCAAGGCGGCGAGGGTCTACGCCAACTGGCGGCCTGCTGGGAGGTGGGCGTCACGGTGGGCGCGGGCCTGGCCGCGCTGGTCGAGCGGGTCGGCAGCACGTTACGCACAGCCCAGGCCCACCGCCAGGACGTCGCGGCCCAGCTGGCCGGCCCCCGCACCACGGCCAGACTCCTGGCCGTGCTCCCGGCCCTCGGCCTCCTGATGGCCGCCGCCCTGAACATGCGCCCCCTGGACTTCCTGTTCGGCAGCCTGCCCGGCCTCATGTGCCTGACAGCAGGCATCGCACTGGACGTCTGCGGCCTGTGGTGGACCAACCGCATGGCAGCTCGGGCACAAGCCTGAACCCACAGCCGAGCCGTACACCGATCTTGACAGGACCTGGCCGATGTTCCAGCTGTTGTCCGCGTTGTTCGCCGGCATGGCCGCCTGGCTGTGGTACGCACCAAGAACCCCGGCCGAACGCCTGTCCCGACTACGCCCGCCGAGGAGACCTCAACCCGAGCATCAGCGAGCGCAGACCAGGAACGAGGAGCCGCCGCCTCACCCGGCCTGGCTGGATTCCCCTCCGTCCCGCATCACCCGAAAGACGATCATCACAGCCACGGGCACCGGACTGATCCTCGCCCTCCTGATCGGTGGCATCGCCGGAATCCTCACGGGCATCCTGATCGCTCCACCAGTCGCGATATTCCTCCACAGGAAGCAACCCCAGCAGTCACACCACGAGCGCCAACGAATCGCGGCCGACCTTCCGTTCGCCGCCGACCTGATGACGGCATGCCTCCTCGCCGGCCGCCCGGTGAGCGCCGCCACCGACATAGCCGCAGACGCGATCGGCGGCCCACTCGGCCGGCGGTTGAAATGGGTCAGCACCCAGCTACGTCTCGGCGCCGACCCCGAACCCACCTGGGGCACCCTCGCGAAGGACCCGGCCACGGCCCAGCTCGCCCGAGCCATGAGCCGAGCGGCTCAAAGCGGCGCCCCGGTGGCGGATGTCCTGACCCGCCTGGCCGACGACGCCCGCGAAGCCGCCAGAGCCGCCTCCGTGGCCGCCGCCAGGAGCGTCGGCGTGAAGGCGGTGGCCCCCTTGGGTCTGTGCTTCCTCCCGGCATTCGTCCTGCTGGGCATCGTCCCGGTGATAGCCGGCCTGGCCGCCACGATCGTCCTCCCGTAGCGCCGCAGCCGCCCCGGCCCTCGCAGCTCATCCACAGGGGTGGACCGCCGCCCACCGCTTATCCACAGAACGCCGCTCGGTCCCTCGGACGCCACCCCGCGTCGGCCAACCTAGGGATCCCGCCGGACAAGACCCCGGCTCCGAGCACCACCTGGAGGCACGATGCACAGTCCCGCCACCACGCCAGACGACATCAGCGCCGCCACGAGACAGAGCGCCCACACCACACCAGACGACACCAGGGTCGCCACGAAGCAGAGCGCCCACACCACGCCAGACCACATCAGGACCGCCACGAAGCAGAGCCCTCACACCACGCCGGGCAATCTCCCTCATAGCCGCAGCCACGCGTCCCGAACCAATCCGATAGCGCCACCCGAAACCGCCGGAACCGCCGAAACCGCCGGAACCGACAGGCCCGCAAGCGCAATCGCCGAGCCGCCAGGGGACACCCCCACACCACCGACCGCACGCGCCGGGTCACCGCTGGCCGACCCATCCGGGCAGGCCCAGCGCGCGGACCTTCCCGACCAACCACGCGGAAACCGATGGCTCCACTACGCGGCCGTCAACCGGCAGCGAGGCATGTCCACGGCCGAATACGCGGTGGGCACCATCGCGGCGTGTGCTTTCGCCGCCCTGCTGTTCAAGGTGGTGAGCAGCCCAGAGGTCCAGGAAATGCTGAGCTCACTCATCGACCGAGCTCTCAACACCGCCAACGGATGACCCTCCGCCAAGCGCGGACCTCCATGAGCGGGACGCGGTCGGCATCGCGGGGGTCGGTCACGGCCGAGACCGCCGCGATGCTGCCCGCGCTCATGGTCGTCCTGGCGGCCGCACTGTGGGCCGTCCAAGCCGTCGGTGCTCAGTTCGAATGCGTGGACGCGGCCCGCGCGGCAGCGCGAGCAGCGGCCAGAGGCGAGCCGTTGGAGCAGGTCAGCGCCCGAGCCCGGTCAGCCAGCCGGGCGGACGCGCAGGTGACGGTATCCCGCGAAAAGGAGACCACAAGGGTCGAGATCACGGTAGAGGTACGCCCGCCCTGGGCCCAGTCCCTGCCGGCGGTCCATATATCCGCCACAGCCACGGCCGACACAGAGCCCGGCAGCATCCCCTGACCCGGCGAGCAAGCGGGAGCCGGCAGATGAGCACGCCAAAACAGAAACCAGACCCTGCGGAGAGGGAGGCACCGATCAACACCAAAGAAAGAGGCTCAGCCACACTCTGGGGGGTGGCCCTCATGGGCCTCCTGATGACAGTGGCCACCGCGTTCACCACGGTGGGCTCGGCACGCGTGGCACTCCACCGCGTGAACAGCGCCGCCGACCTCAGCGCCCTGGCAGCGGCCAAACTGGCGATAACCAACCCGGAAGCCGCCTGCGCGCGAGCCGCCGCCCTCGCCGTACAGAACGGCGTCGAGCTCACCCGCTGCGAGATCACCCAAGAGATCGCCGACGTCTGGACCTCATTGCCGGTCTCGCTCCCGTTATTAGGCACGCGCACGCTGACCGGCAGAGCCCGCGCTGGCCCAGCAGTCACACCGCCATGATCGAGCGGCCGAGTAGGGCGTCGCCGCCTCCTAGGCCAAGAGCAATCACGGGTGTGGAGTGGCGGCCTCGAAGGAAGAGCAATCGCGGTGTGGCGTGACGGCCTCCGAAGCGAAGAGCAGCCACGGGCTTCTTACGGAAAGAGCGATCATGGTTGCGGTGTCGCGGCCTCCGAGGCAAAGCGGGCATTTCCGAGGCCGGGCAGAAGGCGTGGACTCATCCGATACGCGTGCCGGCAAGCAGCAGGAAGAGCGGAACACGACGCCGACGCTCCAGCTCGGCGACATCGCCGTTGAAGAGATCCTCGCTGGGGGCGCACTCCCGTAGAGACGAAAGGGAAAAACCGGCCTTCATCAGGGCGACCACATAATCCTCAACGGTCCGGTGAAACCACGTGACGGTGCCACCCATCCAACTCCTCTCCCGCGGCCCCTTGACGAAGTAGTCGTCGACAACCCACGAGGTGCGCTTCCCCTGCGTCCCGGAGTCGTGCGAACTCAGCACGGGATGAGCGACGGTGAAAACGATGCGTCCCCCTGGTGAGAGGCACGCATGGCAGGCGTCCAGCACGGGCTGGAGGTCATCGACATAGTGAAAGGCCAACCGTGAAACGATCAGATCGAAAGACGACGGTGGAGCGGAGAAGTCCTCGATGTCGGCCAGCTCCACCCGGCCGGGAGTTCCTCGCAGGGCCGCGTTGCCCGCCTCGACCATCGCCGCTGAGCCGTCCAGCCCCAGGTAGCTATGGCAACCGGCGTTCAGCAGAGTTTGTCCGATGGCCGCGTCCCCGCAGCCGAGATCCAGCACCCGGAGTCCCCCGACCGTGCCCAGCTCCTCCAGGAGAGCCGGTTCCTCCATCACCTGGTTCGGGCTCGACACGCCGCTGTGCCGATGATCGAGATACCGCTCGAAGACATGAGGCACGTCATAGAAGGAACCACCGCGTCCACTTACAGTCACGGCCAGGAGCATAGATGGACAAATGGGCAAAAAGCTCTTGCTTTGTAAATCGGGACAACGTCTGACTCGCGACATTACTCGACCCGAATGACTCGCGAAATGCCAAGTTGCGCTTGAGGTCAACGGGGTTAGGTCGCAATCAAGTCACGACTACTTAGACGTGGTGTCCAAGAGTTGTGTATGTCCCGTAAGGTTCCGCTTACCCTCGGTCCATGCCGTATGCGACAGGACGTCTGGGAGAGCCGGGACGAAGTCGCTAAGGTGCGGGTCCGGGGGCGGTCGGTGACCGTATCGGCCGGGCGGACTGCACTTCCGGTCGTCGCGTGAACGCCCCCAGGCGGTCAGGCGGCGCGAGGCTCTCGATGGAGGGAAGCGTCGTGACGGTAGTCGGCAGAGTGGTGGCCGCAGGAGTGATCGTGGCGGGATCCATCGCGCTCGGCGGATCCGCCCAGGCCTCCGCGGCGACGGTGCGGGCCGACGGGCAGATCACCTCGCCCTCCGACGGTCAGGTGATCTCCAACTCGTCTGTGACAGTCTCCGCCCGTACGGGCGTGATGCAGCTGAACGTGGGCCTGTACGTCCAAGGTCCCTCCACGCCCAGCCAGAAGGTCACCGGAGGCGGAGCGAACCAGTCGATCTCCGGCACGTTCGACGCCGGGGGCGCCCCCAACGGCACTTTCACGGTGACCCTCAAAGGAGAGATCACCGGCACCGCGTACGCGACGAGCACGTTCAAGCTCCAGCGGCCGCCCGAGGCGCCGGGCAACGTGAACGCGGCCAGGCAGGGCACATCAAAGGTCCTCGTGACCTGGAGCAAGGGCGCGGAGCCCGACCTGCAGTCGTACGAGGTCTCCAACAGCCAGTCCGGCATCGTGGGAAGGCTGCCCGTCGACAGCGTGTGCTCCGGATCCTCGTGCCGGGCGGCACTGGCCGTGCCGACCAAGGCCGAGGGGGAGAAGGTGGGGTTCACGGTCAAGGCGTTCAGGGGCGACGGTGACGGCGGCTCGATCGGCTCGGGCAGTTCGGCCGCCGCGTACGTCGCCTTCCCCGCGGCGTCCAAGCCCAAGAAGACCGCCGACGCCCGGACGCCCAAGACCAAGGACACCAAGAACGTCGATCCGCTGCCCACTCTCCCGGCCAAGAAGCAGACGCTGCCGACGAGCAGGCCGACGACTCACAAGCGGCCGGCCGCCAAGCTGCCGGCCATACCTGACACCGACCCCAAGGGCAATCTCCCGATCCCGACCGCCGATGAGACGGGCGGCCTCACCCCGACCGACACGAAGAACGGCTCGCAGTCGGCTCCCGCGCAGTCCGTCGACGCGAAGGCGCAGTCGGGCGAGTCGCCCATCGGGAACATCGGCCAGTACGGCGTCTACGTCGCCGCAGGCATCCTCCTGTTGCTGGTCGGCGCCCACGCCGGCGCCTGGGCCCGTCGGCGCGCCCTCGCCGCGGTCGCGGCGGGCGTCCCCGCGTCCGGCACGACCGCCGCAGCAGCGGCCATGCCGTCGGCCGGTGGGACGCAGGCCAAGCCGGGGAGCGACAGCGTTCCCGCCGCCGTCACGCCGCCGCGGCGACGGCCTGCTGTGATCCTGGCGGTCGCCAAGACTCGAGTGCCCGCGCCCGATCGGTCACAGGCCCAGCAGCCGTCATCGGCGCAGCGTCCTGACGCGGCGGATCCCGCCCGCACGTCGTCGCCCACGCTCGATCAGTCGCCCACGTCGTCGCCCGTGCTCGACCAGAAGCGCACCTCATCGCCTGTCCTCGATCAGTCGCCCACGTCGTCGCCCGCGCTCGACCAGAAGCGCACCTCATCGCCCGTGCTCGACCAGACGCGCACGCCGTCGCCCGTGCTCGACCAGAGGCGCAAGGAAGTGCCCGCCGTGCTGCCGCTCTCGGCTGAGGGGGAGGAGGCGCGAGGCGTTGCGGAGACCCGTAAGGAGCCGGTTCGTATCGCCTTGCCCAGCTCCGCGGTCACGGACGTTCGCGACTCGGATGCCTCCCCCGTCCGGCCCGCCGTACGGATCGAGGATC
The DNA here is from genome assembly GCF_039535785.1 of Nonomuraea helvata. Lineage (NCBI taxonomy): Bacteria > Bacillati > Actinomycetota > Actinomycetes > Streptosporangiales > Streptosporangiaceae > Nonomuraea > Nonomuraea helvata. The sequence continues at coordinate 1,271,161 of NZ_BAAAXV010000009.1, read as the reverse complement.
GCTGGGACGACTACCTGCCGCCGTCGCCCAGGTCCATGGAGGACAGTGGGTTCTGGGAGCGCCCGCAGCCTGGGTCCGCCGATTTCTGGGCGGCCGACGAGGACAACAAGGAATCGGACGAGGAACGCGCTTACGCCGGCCGCCGACACACGGACGACGAGAGCTAGAAGATTCATTCCGATGAATGGCTGTGGATGTTCGCGGAGTCCTTGTCTCCAGGGTTCTGGCACAGGCGTGGACCGTGGCCGTTGCGTGTCGTCCTGAGTCTGTGGCGAGCGGGGTGCGTAGCCTCGGATGATCTTGTGACGTCGCAGGTAGAGCAGCTCTTGGGGCGTTGGTCGGCCGTGGTGCGGGGTGGCGTTCCTGGATGAAGAGAAAAGAATTCAGCGGTTCATGGCGCGGATGGCAGACGTATCGCGGCGGCTCTCATCGAGGGCTCAGTAGCGTGTTGAGGAGGCGGACGGCGCCTCGTTTGTGCAGGGGTTCGTTGCCGTTACCGCATTTCGGGGACTGGATGCAGGACGGGCAGCCTCGTTCGCATTCGCAGGACGTTATGGCTTCACGTGTCGCGGTCAGCCAGTCGGCCGCGCGGGCGAAGCCGCGTTCGGCGAACCCCGCCCCGCCCTCGTGGCCGTCGTACACGAAGACCGTGAGCAGGCCCGTGTCGGCGTGGAGCTCGGTGGAGACGCCGCCGATGTCCCAGCGGTCGCAGGTGGCGAAGAGGGGGAGCAGGCCGATGGAGGCGTGCTCGGCCGCGTGGGCGGCTCCGCCGAGGTCGATGCCGGACTCCGCGAGCGGTGCCAGGGCCGAGGCGGGGAGCGTCCACCAGACGGCGCGGGTGCGGAGGGTGCGCGGCGGCAGGTCGAGGGGCTCGTCGCCGAGCATTTCGCCTGATTGGAGGCGCCTCTTGAGGTACGAGACCACTTGCCGGGTCACCTCCACCTCGCCGAAGTGCAGGGTGCCGGAGCCCAGCGGCTGTGAGCGCTGGGTGGCGAGGATGGAGATGTCGGTTATGTCGCGAGCGAACGTGGTGAAGTCCGGGTTGGCGCCGGAGACCAGGGCCACTCCGGCCTCCAGGTCGAGGAGCTCCACCAGGAAGGTCTCGCCCTGGTGGAGGTAGACCGCGCCTGTGTGCACCGTGGTGTGGGCGGACGGCTCGTCCACGCTGCCCAGGAGGCGGCCGGTGGACGACTCCACGACCTGGATGGGGGCGCCTCCGCCGCCTCGGATGTCGGCGAGGTCAGTGGCACGCTCCCGCCTGGTCCAGAACCAGCCCGCGGGGCGCCTTCTGAGCAGCGCCTGGGCGACCAGGTCATCGAGGACGGTTGAGGTGGTGTCGCCGAAGATGGGCAGATCGTCCTCGGTCAGCGGGATCTCGGCGGCCGCGGCGCAGAGGTGGGGGCCCAGCACGTACGGGTTGTCGGGATCGAGGACGATCGCCTCCACGGGCTGGCCGAACAGGGCCTGGGGGTGGTGCACGAGGTAGGTGTCCAAGGGGTCGTCCCTGGCGATCAGCACGGCGAGCGCGTCTTGGCCGTCGCGACCCGCCCGGCCCGCCTGCTGCCAGAGCGAGGCGCGGGTGCCCGGCCAGCCTGCGATCAGCACGGCGTCCAGGCCCGAGACGTCCACACCGAGCTCGAGGGCGTTCGTGGTGGCCAGGCCCATCAGCGTGCCCGCGCGGAGGGCCTTCTCCAGGAGCCTGCGGTCCTCCGCCAGGTAGCCGGCCCGGTAGGCGGCGATCTTGTTGGGGAGCTCGGACCAGTCAGGGTTGGGGGAGGAGTCCGGGAGAGCCCAGTTGAGAGAGCTCTCCGGGACCTGCCCGCTTGCTCCGCCGCCCTGGCCGGTGGCAGGCCTGCCCGGGCCGGTGGCGGCCCCGTCCTGCCCCGTTGCGGGGCTGTCCTGGCTGGTTGGGGTGCCCGCTCGGTGGATGACGGGACTGCTCTGGCCGGTTGTGAGCCCGTCTTGGTGGGCGGCAGGAGTCGGGGGGGGCCGGAGGGCTCGGGAAGTGGCCTGAGAGGGAGAAGGCTACGTCGGCGAGTTTGGCGCGGGCCGTCAGCGCGACCGTCTCGGCGCCTCGCCGGGAGCGGACGAAGGCGAGCGTGCGGACGTCCGCCAGGACGAGGTCCGCGAGCAGATCCGCGGCCTCCGCCGTGGCCGTACGCCGCACAGGAGCCCCTCCCTCGCCCCGTAGCTCCGTCAGAGGCGGCTCCCACAGCGCGATGGTGGTCGCACCCTTGGGTGAGGCGTCCACGGTCACCTCGTCCATCTCAAGCCCCGTCAGCCTCATCGCGAACGCCCCCGGCTCGCTGGCCGTCGCCGACGCCAGGAGGAACGTGGGGCGCGAGCCGTACCGGGCGCAGACGCGGCGCAGGCGGCGCAGGATCTGGGCGACGTGGGAGCCGAAGACGCCGCGGTAACCGTGGCACTCGTCCACGACGATCATGCGCAACCGGCGGAAGAACGACGACCATTGGGAGTGACGAGGGAGGATGCTCCGGTGGAGCATGTCCGGGTTCGTCAGGACGTAGTTGGCGTGCTGGCGCACCCACGTACGTTCCTCGAACGGCGTGTCGCCGTCGAAAGAGGCGGCGCGCAGCTGGGTGATGCGCAGTTCGCGCAGGCTGCGCAGCTGGTCGGCGGCCAGGGCCTTGGTCGGCGTCAGGTACAGGATCGTGCCGCCGTCGAGGCAGGCGGCGACCGCCGGGGTCAGGTACGCCAGGGACTTCCCCGAGGCCGTGCCGGTCGAGATGATCACGTTTCGGCCACGGAATGCCAGGTCGGCGGCCTCGTACTGGTGGTGCCAGAGTCCGGTGATCCCTCGGTTCGCCAAGCGCGTAACAAGCACTTCTGGCGTCCATTTGGGCCATTGGGCTTGACCGGCCTGACGTGCTGGAACATGCTCCACATGGGTGACACGCTCATGACGTGCGGGAACACCAAGCAGGTGCCGGAGGAGTGGACCCGCCTGTTGTGGGGAGGATGCGGTGGAAGTCACTGTTTCCAGTCTTGCATCTGTGGGCAAAGTCGCCGGGAATCGTGATTTCGTATAGACACAAGCCAGACGCGTGGTTGAATGCCGCGCGTCAGGGTCGGACAATCTGGGGCCACGCTCCAGATTGCCAGGCCCAAGAGAGTAGTTTCGCAGGCGAGGCGCTGGAGGATCTGTGGATCTGAAGTTGGATCACCGCACCGAAGACCGACTCACCATCGTGGAGGTCGAGGGTGAGATCGATGTCTACACGGCGCCGAGATTGCGTGAGCTCCTCATTGACCTGGTCAACAAGGGCAACTTCCACCTTCTCGTCAACATGGAGAAGGTGGACTTCCTCGACTCCACGGGCCTCGGTGTCCTGGTCGGGGGGCTCAAGCGGGTTCGTGCACACGACGGCTCGCTCGAGCTGGTGTGCACGCAGGAGCGCATCCTGAAGATCTTCCGGATCACCGGACTGACCAAGGTCTTCGGGATCTACGCTTCGGTCGACGAGGCCAAGGAAGCTCACGGCAAAGACAAGTAGCATGGCTACCGTCGAGCTGACGTTCAGCGCTCTCCCCGCGCACGTGCGGACCGCACGGCTGGTGGCGACGGCGATAGCCCGCCGCACCGGCGTGCAGGAGTCGCTGCTGGACGAGGTCAGGCTCGCCGTGGGTGAGGCGTGTTCCCGGGCAGTCGAGGCGCACCGCGTCCACTGTCCGGGCGAGCCCATCCGCATCGAGCTGCGTGACGATTCCGGGCGTTTCGAAGTCACGGTCAGCGATCAGGCCCCCAGCGATGAGATCAAGCAGGAGCAGCCCCTCGATCTGGGCATGCTCTCTGACTCGTTCATGTCAGGCTTCGGCATCGCGGTCATCGCGGGCTTGGCCGACGACGTCGAGGTCGTCCCCAGTCCGAAGGGCACGAACATCCGTATGAGCTGGCCCGCCGCCAAGGGGACCTGAGCTCATATCCCGCCTCGCTCGCCGCGCTGGGCGCCGCCGCTGCTCACCGGCGCCCAGCCCTTCACCACGCACGCCTTCGAGCTGCTGGTACGGGGGGCGGGCTCGGCGCTGTCCGCGATATGTGGGGCTGAGGCCGGCAGGGCGTCGCCGCTGACCTGTACAAGTGGTCAGCTGCCGTGGCTCCCGTTTCAGCTGCCCGGAAACGCTTCCGGTTGCTTGGCGATCCAGGGGCGGCGTCGGCAAGGGGCTGATGGACGCCACCATGCGGTGAGGGCGAACCCGTGTGCCGGGGCGTGAACGAGCGTTGCCTGCGCGGATGAGACGCAGATGGCGTGGCCTCAGGTGCCGATGGCGTCTCCCAGCAGTCGATGGCAGGCCGGCCTCCTGGGGTCCTCTGGTGCGGCCCCCGACGGCCGGAGTTTCGGTCTGGCCATATCGATAGGTTTTCATAACCTTAAACCCGGGGAAATTTCCCCTGTCAGGCCGCAAACCGGGTCGCCGTCAGGGGATTACTAGACGCGAGCACAATTAGCCGCCTCGAGAGCCTTCATATCCGTTGGGTGCCTGCGTAGACTCCCGGCACCGGCCAAGGTGATCCGGCGGAACGCGGATTCAACCGGAAGCGGCACCCACAACCCGGATGGTGCCGCAACACCCGCCGAGGAAAACTGCAGCACCGCCCGGGCAGGACGACCGGTCTTGCCGAGGAGAACGATGAGCAGGCACATGCTGGCAGCGGAGCCAGCGTCCAATCTGGCCCTGAGTGGAAACAATCTCACCATCGTGATCGTGGTCGCCGCGGTCGCACTGATCGCACTAGCCGTCGCAGGCGGCCTGGTGCGCGAAGTGCTGTCCGCCGGCCAGGGCACTGAGCGCATGCAGAACATCGCGCGCGCCGTACAAGAAGGCGCCGCCGCCTACCTCACCCGTCAGTTCCGCACGTTGGCGATCTTCGTCGTCGTGATTCCTTTCCTGTTGCTCCTTCTACCTGCGGAAACGACGGAACTTCGCATAGGACGTTCGATCTTCTTCGTGGTCGGGGCGGTGTTCTCCGCGCTGACCGGGTTCATGGGCATGTGGCTGGCCGTGCGCGGGAACGTCCGCGTCGCCGCCGCGGCCAACGAAGCGGGCGAGAAGCGCGCCATGCGCATCGCGTTCCGTACCGGCGGTGTGGCCGGGATGTTCACCGTGGGCCTCGGCCTGCTCGGCGCGGCCGTGGTCGTGTTCATCTACCAGGGGAACGCGCCGGGCGTGCTCGAAGGCTTCGGGTTCGGGGCGGCGCTGCTGGCGATGTTCATGCGAGTCGGGGGCGGCATCTTCACCAAGGCCGCCGACGTCGGCGGCGACCTGGTCGGCAAGGTCGAGCAGGGCATCCCGGAGGACGACCCGCGTAACGCCGCGACCATCGCCGACAACGTGGGCGACAACGTCGGTGACTGCGCGGGCATGGCGGCCGACCTGTTCGAGTCGTACGCGGTCATGCTGGTCGCCAGCCTCATCCTGGGCAAGGTGGCCTTCGGTGAGCAGGGGCTGGTCTTCCCCCTGATCGTCCCGATGATCGGGGTGATCACGGCGATCATCGGCATCTTCGTCACCAGGGTGCGCGACAGCGACCGCAGCGGCATGGCGGCGATCAACCGCAGCTTCTTCATCTCGGCCGCGATCTCCGCGATCCTCGTCGCGGGCGCCGCGTACCTGTACCTGCCCAGCAGCTTCGGCGGCCTGACCGGCGGCACCGTGAGGTCCGACGCCGACCCGCGGCTCATCGCCATCGGCGCGGTGCTCATCGGCCTGGTGCTGGCCAGCGCCATCCAGCTGCTGACCGGCTACTTCACCGAGACCAACCGCCGTCCCGTACGCGAGATCGGCGAGAGCTCGGCCACCGGCCCGGCCACCGTCATCCTGGCCGGCATCAGCGTCGGACTGGAGTCGGCCGTCTACTCGGCCCTGGTCATCGGCGGCGCGGTCTACGGCGCGTTCCTGCTCGGGTTCGGGAACGTGACGATCGCGCTGTTCGCGGTGGCCCTGGCCGGCACCGGCCTGCTGACCACGGTCGGCGTCATCGTGTCCATGGACACGTTCGGCCCGGTCTCCGACAACGCCCAGGGCATCGCGGAGATGTCGGGCGACGTCGAGGGCGACGGCGCCCGCGTGCTCACCAGCCTGGACGCCGTCGGCAACACCACCAAGGCCATCACCAAGGGCATCGCCATCGCCACGGCCGTGCTGGCGGCGACCGCGCTGTTCGGCGCGTTCCGCACCGCGGTGGAGGGCGAGCTGGCCAAGGCGACCGCGGACATCAAGTCCGCGCTCGGCGGCTTCTCCACCTTCACGCTCGGCGTGGACCAGCCGAACGTCCTGGTGGGTCTGATCGTCGGTGCGGCGGTCGTGTTCCTCTTCGCGGGGCTCGCGATCATGGCGGTCGGACGCGCCGCGATGCGCGTGGTGTTCGAGGTACGCGACCAGTTCCGCAACAAGCCGGGCATCATGGACGGCTCGGAGACGCCGGAGTACGGCCGCGTCGTGGACATCTGCACCCGCGACTCGCTCCGCGAGCTGGCCACGCCCGGCCTGCTGGCGGTCATGACGCCGATCGCGGTCGGGTTCGCGCTCGGGTACGCGCCGCTGGGCGCCTACCTCGCGGGCGCCATCGCGTGCGGCACGCTCATGGCCGTCTTCCTGGCGAACTCGGGCGGCGCCTGGGACAACGCCAAGAAGCTGGTGGAGGACGGCCACCACGGCGGCAAGGGCTCGGAGGCGCACGCCGCCACGGTCATCGGCGACACGGTCGGCGACCCGTTCAAGGACACGGCAGGTCCGGCCATCAACCCGCTGATCAAGGTGATGAACCTGGTGGCGCTCCTGGTCGCGCCGGCCGTGGTGCTGTACGCGGGCAACCCGGTCATCCGCATCGTCGTCACGGTGGTGGCGGTGGGCGTGGTGGTCGGGGCCATCGTGGTGTCGAAGCGGCGCTCGGTGACCACCGAGCCGGCCAACAACGACAACCGGGAGCACGCCCCGGTCGCCTCATGACCCGATGACACCCTCGGGACGCCCGCCCCGCTGCGTAGGGGCGGGCGTCTCGCGTTCCAGGCTGCAGAACCCCGCAGTCGAAGGCGGGAGTGGAAGCGAGACCCCTGGATGGGAAACTGGGCGCGTGAACGGTGACAAGCAGCCCAGCGGCGGGAAGACCCTGGGCCTCATTCTGCTGGCGATGCTCGTCATCCTGGCCGTGATAGTCGCGCTGGCCGTCTGGGCCTCGAGGACGGGGTGATCCGGTGCGGACCTTGATTGTGCTGCGGCACGCGAAAGCCGACCACATCCTGGGCCTGGCCGATCGGGAGCGGCCGCTGACCGGGCGGGGCGAGCGGGACGCCAAGCGGGCGGGCGACGAGATCAGGGCGGCCGGACTCGCCCCGGACGTCGTGCTCTGCTCGCCGGCGGTCAGGACCAGGCGCACCGCCGAGATCGCCTTCCCCGAGGTGGAGATCAGCTACGAGCGGGACATCTACGAGGCGTACCCGGAGGACCTGTTCGAGGTGGTCCGGCGGGCCGATCCCGAGTTGGGCACCGTGGTGCTGTGCGGGCACAACCCGGGCGTGCACGAGCTGGCCCTGGCGCTGGCCGGCGGCGACTACGTCTTCCGGCCGGGGGCGTTCGCGGTGATCGAGCTGGAGCCCGCCTGGGAGGACCTCTGGCCGGGCCAGGGACGCCTGGTCACGCACTGGGACCCCAAGGAGAGCTGAGAGAGGGTCACCTCGTCAGTACGCCGTCCTCCGCGTCCGCCGCCTCGACCTCGTCCCGCGAGATCCCCAGCAGGTAGAGGATCGAGTCCAGGTACGGCGTGTTGACCGCCGTGTCGGCCGCCTGACGCACGACGGGCTTGGCGTTGAAGGCCACGCCCAGCCCGGCGGCCGCGATCATGTCCAGGTCGTTGGCCCCGTCTCCGATGGCCACCGTCTGAGAGATCGGCAGGCCGGCCTCGCGCGCGAACCTCTCCAGCGCCCGCGCCTTCCCGGGCCGGTCCACGATCTCGCCCACGACCTTGCCGGTCAGCCGCCCGTCGATGACCTCGAGGACGTTGGCCGCGGAGTAGTCGATCCCGAGCTCCTCCACCAGCCCGTCGGTGATCTGCGTGAACCCCCCGCTGACGATGGCGAAGCGGTAGTCGAGCCGCTTCAGCGTGCGCACCAGCGTACGGGCGCCGGGCGTGAGGACGACCTCCTTGCGCACGTGCTCGAACACCTCGGCGGGCAGCCCTTCGAGCAGCGCCACCCGGCGCCGCAGCGACTCGGCGAAGTCCAGCTCGCCGCGCATGGCCTGCTCCGTGACCCTGGCCACCTCGTCCAGGCACCCGGCGTGGGCGGCCAGCAGCTCGATGACCTCGCCCTGGATGAGCGTCGAGTCGACGTCCATGACGATCAGCCGCTTGGCCCGCCGCGACAGGCCGGTGCGCTGCACGGCCACGTCCACCTCCTGGATCGCCGCCTCGGCCGCCAGCTCGACCCGCAAGGAGGCGGGGTCGGCGCCGGAGACGGAGAGCTCGATGCAGGTGACGGGCCACTGGGCGAGGCGTTCGATGCGGTCGATGTTCGCGCCGGCGGCGGCGATGCGTCCGGCGATGCCCGCGATGGCGGCGGGCTGGAGCGTGGCGCCCAGCACGCTGACCGACAGACGGCCGCGGCGGCGCTGCTCCTTGGCCTGGGAGCCGGTGGAGAGCTCCACCTCCATGCCGAGGTCCTCGGCCACCCGCTCGACGGCGGTCCACATGGCGCCGAGGGTGGTGCCGGTGCCCGTCGAGGGGCCGCCCGCGTACGCGACGAGCACGCCGAGCGTGAGCCGGCCACGGATGACGACCTGCTCGATATCCGCCACGGTCACCGGAAAAGCGGACAGAACGGAGAAAAGTCGCGAAGTCACACCTGGCCGGTCGGGGCCGTTCAGGGTGATGAGGAGGGTGCGCTGGTCCACATCGAGCCACGGTACTGCGCCCGGCCCGATGCTCGTGAAGCAGGTCGGGCATTCGGGCGCAGATGTGGCGGTGAACATTCCGTTAACGGCCGAAGCCGCGACGTCCCAGATGAACGCCTGATGAACGCAGTGGACCGCGTCCCTGCGGACGCGGCCCGAAACGTTCCAGAGCTAGCGGACGACCTTGGTCTTGACCGTCTTCCCGTAGCCGTGCTCGGGGATGCCGAGCCGCTCCAGCTCTTCCTTGCTCATGTTGTCCATGCCGGTCTGGACGTCGTAGGAGACCACACCGAGCGTGGCCTCCTGCGTGGCCGTGGTGCCCTTCTTCACCTTGGCCTCGAAGGTCATCTCGATGGAGTCGCCCTTCTCCAGGACCACCGGCAGGAAGCACCAGAACGCACGGCCTTCGAGGCCGCACTCGGTCTTCTTGACGCTCGTGGTGTACGAGATCCGCTTGAGATCGACACCCTTGGGGAACTGGCCGCCGACGAACCAGGCGTCAGCCTCGTAGGGCCCCTTGTTGGTGGCGACGATCGAGTACTTGATCTTGCCGCCGGCCTTGACCGTCTTCGACGCCTTCACCTTGACGTCGAAGACCGAGAACGGCTGGCTGGCGACAGTCGTGGCGGAAGCAGGCACAGCCGGGGCGAGCAGGGCGCCGGCCAGCAATGCCAGCGACACCGCCTTGGTCAGGTTACGCATTAAACGTCTCCGTTGAGGAAGTGGGCACGGGGACGCACACAGACAAAGCCCCCGTTAAATGCCCGCTGTTCCTATCATAACGGCAAAATCTGTGTAAAGACTATTTCTGCAGAATCAGGTGAGTGTCGCCGAACTCATGCCACAGATATCCGTTCCGTAGTGCCTCCTCGTATGCCCGTGCCAGTGGTTTCTCGCCCGCTATCGCGGTCAGCATGAGCAGGTGGCTGGATCGCGGCTCGTGCAGCCCGGTGATAAGTCCCGTGACGACCCGTACGCCGCTTTGCGGCGTGACGACGTGCCGGGTCCACCCGGCCGCGGGAGCCACCCGCCCGTCCTCGCCCGCGGCCGTCTCCAGAGCCCGTACGGCGGTCGTCCCCGCGGCCACCACCCGGTTGCCGCTCTCGAGCGCCAGGTTGACCAGCCGCGCCGTGGCCGCGGGCACCTCGTACCGCTCGGCGTAGGGTGGCTCGTCCTTCTCCGGCGAGGCCACCCCCGTGTGCAGGGTGATCGGCGCGATCCCGACCCCGCGCGACACGAGCGCCGTCACCAGCTCCGTGGTGAACGGCCGCGCCGCGCTCGGCATCTCCGCGCTCCCCGGCACGGTCGCGAACACGGTCTGATACGCCTCGATCGGCCAGTCCCCGCTCACGTACGAGTAGCGGATCGGCGCCCCGTGCGCCCGCAGGTACGACTCGACGTCCCGGTCGAGCGAGGCCCGCCACAGCCGCGGCGTCTCCCGCTCGATCAGCCGCAGCGTCGCCCGCCCCGGAAGCGGCAGCCACTCGCCCGGCTCGCCCCCGCCGTAGGGCTCCGAGGCCGTGGCGGTACGTCGGCGCAGTTCGACCAGCCAGGTGCCGTCCTCCCTGGAGGTGGAGAAGTGCACGGCCAGCCGGTCGAGCCGGACGGCCGCGGGCAGGGTCGCCGAGTTGTTCACCACGATCAGGTCTCCGGGGTCGAGCAGCCCCGGCAGGTCGCTGAAGTGGTGGTGCGAGGGGTCGCGGTCGCCGCGCGAGACCATCAGGCGTACCGCGTCCCTGGACATCCCCCTCGCCTCGGGAGGCTCGCCCGCCGACAGGCCGGGCGGCAGCGCGAAGTCGAGCGCGAGCGTCATTGCAGGCTCACTTTCCCGCCGGCCGGACGGGCCTTGACCAGGTCGTGCAGCGCCTCGGCCACCTTGGCCGGGTCGGTGGCGGCGGCCGCCTCCTCGGCGCCCACGGCGTCGGCGAGCATGCGGGTGTTCATCTCACCCGGATCGACCCACCAGACCCGCACCTCGGGCTCCTCCGCCGACAGCACGTTGGAGAGCTGCTCCAGGGCGGCCTTGGTGGCGCCGTAGCCGCCCCAGCCCTCGTACGCGCCCGTGGCGGCGTCCGAGGTGATGTTGACGACGGCCCCGCGCGCCGCGCGCAGAGCGGGCAGTGTGGCCTGGATGAGGGCGAGCGGAGCGGTCACGTTGGTCTCCAGCAGCACCCTGAACGCCTCCAGCGGGTAGCCCGCCAGCGGCGGCAGCGGGGTGACGCCGAGATCGCCGGCGTTGTTCACCAGCAGGTCCAGCTCGGGCACCGCCTGAGCCAGCCGCCGAACGTGCTCGGGCTCGGTCACGTCGCCGGGGATCGCGGTGGCGCCCAGCTCGGCCGCGGCCCGCTCGAGGTCGTCCGCGCCGCGGGCGGTGAGTACGAGGTTCCAGCCCGCGCCTGCCAGCGACCTTGCCAGGGCGAGGCCGAGGCCGCGGGAAGCGCCGGTGATGAGTGCGGTGTTCGTCATGGTGCCGACGCTAGGAACGCGGCGGGCGGCGCACATCGGGCTGAGGGCCCGCCGCCGCATGGGCACATCGTCCTAGGACCATAAGCTGGGGACCGTGTCCCCCGACCGAGACGAGATACTGCAGGCGGTGAGCTCCGCGGTGCTCGCCGTCACCCGCCACCTGTCGGTCCGCGAGGTGCTGCAGGTCATCGTACGCTCGGCGCAGCGGCTCCTGGACGCCCGGTACGCCGCGCTCGGCGTGCCCGACGACGAGGGGACGTTCGCCGAGTTCGTCGCAGAGGGCATCACCGACAAGCAGTGGGACGCGATCGGCCCGCTGCCCAGACAGCACGGCATGCTCGGCGCGATGCTCCGCGACGGCGCCCCCGTCAGGCTGCCCGACCTGCGCAAGGACCCGAGGTTCGAGTGGTGGCCGAAGGCGCATCCGGTCATGAAGGACTTCCTCGGGGTGCCGATCCGCGACGGCGAGCAGGTGCTCGGCATCATCTTCCTGGCCAACAAGCGCACGGCCGGCGGCTTCACGCAGGCCGACCAGGACCTGCTCACGCTCTTCGCCGCGCACGCCGCCATCGCGCTCACCAACGCCAGGCTGTACGAGCGCGGTCGCGAGCTGGCCATGCTGGAGGAGCGCAACCGGATGGCCCGCGAGCTGCACGACGCGGTGACGCAGAAGCTGTTCTCGCTCAGGCTCACCGCGCAGGCCGCCTCCGCGATGCTCGACCGGGCCCCCCAGAGGGCGGCTCAGGAGCTCGAACGCGTCCAGCGCCTGGCAGGGGAGGCCCTGTCCGAGCTGCGGGCCGTGATCGTCGAGCTGCGGCCGGCCGAGCTCGACCGGCACGGCCTGGCGGAGACGCTCCGCAAGCACGTGCGCATGCTCGACCGGCTCCATCCGTCGCTGGTCACGTTCGAGTGCGAGGAGCTGCCGGGGGTCGACTCCGCGGTCGAGGTGGCGGTGCTGAGGGTGGCCCAGGAGGCGCTGCACAACGCGCTGAGGCACTCGGAGGCCGTGAGCGTGTCCGTGCGGCTGGCGTACGAGGACGGCAAGCTGGCATTGACCGTACGCGACGACGGGACGGGCTTCGAACAGGTGGAGTCGCGCGGCCTGGGCCTGGTGTCGATGCGCGACAGGGCGGAGTCCGTGGGCGGGCTCATGACCGTCGAGTCGGCCCGCGGCAGCGGGACCACGGTACGCATGGAGGTGGGCGTTTGATCCGGGTGCTGATCGCCGATGATCATCCGGTGGTGCGGCAGGGGCTGCGGACGTTCCTCGACCTCCAGGACGACCTCACGGTCGTCGGGGAGGCGGGCGACGGGGCGCAGGCCGTCGAGCTGGTCGCGGAGCTGGCGCCCGACGTGCTGCTGCTGGATCTGAAGATGCCGGTGCTCGACGGGCTCGGCGCGCTCGAGCGGCTGGCCGGGTCGGCGACCAGGGTGATCGTGCTGACCTCGGTGAGTGACCGGTCCGACGTGGGGCCGGCGATGCGGGCGGGGGCGTCGGGGTTCCTCTACAAGGACGTCGATCCGCCCGCGCTGGTCCAGGCTGTGCGCGCCGTACACGGGGGGCAGGTGCTGCTGGCCCCCGAGGCGGCCGAGGCGATGCTGTCGCCGCAGAACGACCCGCCGGGGCCCGTGCCGCTGACCGAGCGCGAGCGTGAGGTGCTCGCGCTCATCGCGGCCGGCCGGTCCAACAGGGAGATCGCCAGGAGCCTCGCGGTCGCCGAGAAGACGGTCAAGACCCACGTCTCCAACGTGCTGATGAAGCTGGGCGTACAGGACCGGACCCAGGCCGCGCTCTATGCGGTACGGCACGGCCTGGGGTGATTCAGGTCACGTGTCCTTCTTCTTGTTCGTCTCCTCGTGGCTGGCGGGCGGGTTGTACGTCTTGACCGGGGGAGGCGGCGTCCACGTCCGGCCCGGCCGCCGCGGCGGGGTGACGATCTGGGTCCTGACCTTCTTGAGCCACAGGTAGCTCTTGATGCCGAGGCGCTTGAGCTCTTCCTCGTTCATGTTCTCCATGCCCTGCTGCACGTCGAACGACATGACGCCGACGCGCGCCGCGACCGAGCCCCTGGTGCCCGGCTTCAGGGTCAGCTGGAAGTTGAGCCAGTCGGTCTTGCCCTTCTCGAGCCGCAACGGGCCCCAGCACCAGAACCACTGGCCCTTCCAGGTGCATTTGGTGCCCTTCGGGCCGCCCCAGCGCAGGGTGGTCCGGACGCCCTTGGGCAGCTGGCCGCCCATCCAGTAGTAGTCGGCGTAGTAGGGGCCCAGGTTCTTGGCCCGGACGTAGTATGTGATCTTTCCGCCGCGCTTGGTCCGTGTGGTGTGCCTGACGGAGATCTTGAATTTCGAGTACGGCTTCAACTGCGCGACCGCGGTGGTGGGCACAGTGGTGCGCACGGTGGTCGCGGCGGCGCTCGCCTGGGCGGGCACGGCCAGTGGCGCGACGGCCAGACCGCCGGCTAAGAACAGACTGACGCTTCTGCGCATGGGATGGCTCCCCGTGTGGTGCTGGAAATCCCCGATCAACTCCATGATTATTGCGAAGGGGCAATTTTTCGCAAAGAGCGATGATCTTTCGTGACCTGGGATTGCTTGCGGGGGTTCGCCGGGGTCTATCACGCTTGTGATCGGGGGTCTAGCACAACGGGGAGGGCCAGGTGCCGGAAACGCACCCCTTACAGCCGACCGATCCTCGGACACTGGGCGAATACCGGCTGATCGGCCGCTTGGGCAAGGGGGCGCAGGGGACCGTTTACGAAGCCGAGTCCCCTGACGGGCGGCGGGTGGCGGTCAAATTGCTGCACACCCGGCTGGACAGGCCCGGCCTCGATTCTGAGCGGTTCATGCGCGAGGTGGCGGCCGCGCGCCGGGTCGCCCAGTTCTGCACGGCGCAGGTTCTCGGGGCTCACATGGACGGCGAGCATCCGTACATCGTCAGCGAGCTGGTGGACGGGATCTCGCTGCAGGCGGTGGTGCGGCGGACGGGGCCGCGTACGGGCGGCGCGCTCTACCGTCTGGCCGTCGGCACGGTCACCGCCCTGGCCGCCATCCACCGCGCCGGCGTCGTGCACAGGGACTTCAAGCCCAGCAACGTGCTGCTCGGGGCCGACGGCCCGCGGGTGATCGACTTCGGCATCGCGCGGGCGCCGGACTCGGCCATGACGGTCAGCAGCGGGATCGTGGGGACGCCCGCGTACATGTCGCCCGAGCAGATCTCCGGCGAGCGGGTGGGCCCGGCCGCCGACATGTTCGGCTGGGCCCTGACCATGGTGTTCGCGGCCACGGGACGGCCCGCGTTCGGCGAGGACAGCCTGCCCGCGGTCGCCTACCGGGTCATGCACGAAGACCCCGACCTCTCCACGCTCCCCGACGAGCTGCGGCCGATCGTGCAGGCGTGCCTCCGCAAGCGGGCCGACGAGCGGCCCACGGCGGCCGACGCGCTGTTCGCGCTGCTGGCGAACCGGGGCGAGTCCCCGGGGGTCGACGACGAGATCGCGCTCAACACGGGGTCCCAGCTCGCCGCCGAACGCACCCCGCACGCTCACGGGCCGGCCCCCGCCGGCCCTTCCACAGGGAACGGCTGGGCGAGTCCCGATGGCCGGACGCCCGCCGTCGGCGCTGGTGGGTGGGCCGATCCGTCCGGGAGGGTGTCCGCGTCTCCTCGACCGGGGCAGTGGCAGACACCGCCGCCGTACCCGATGAACGCCGCGCCCTCTGCGGCGGCGCCGCGGGTGGACAACGACGCGTTCTTCAAGCACGCGCCGGTCCAGGAGCGGCCGGACGAGGCCAAGGCCAGGCGCAGGCGGGCGGCCATGGTGTCGGGCTCGCTCGTCGTGGCGCTCGCCCTGGCCGGAGGGGTGCTGTACTTCGGGCCGAAGATGTTCGGCCCCGGCCGGCAGACCGGCGGGATCGGGGCGCAGGCGACCACCTCCGTCAGCATGAGCCCCGTACCGACTCCGACCCACACCCGGAGCGCGACACCGACACCCACCCCGACCGTCGTTCCCACGCAGGCGGTCGTGCCCGTGCTCGGCAAGCAGGACGGGAAGGCGTTCAAAGGTCACACCAAGGGCGTGCAGACGCTCTCCGCCCTGTCGGCGGGCGGCAGGACGTGGCTGGTCACCGGTGGCCAGGACGGCCGGGTGCGCCTGTGGGACCTCGCCAGGCACAGGTCGCTGGCCACGATGAGGGGCCACAGCGAGGAGGTGTACGCGGTCGCGTGCGTGATGGTGGGCAGCACCCCCATGGCCGTGTCCGGCGGCTACGACGGCAGCGTGCGCCTGTGGAACCTCAAGACCCACAAGGGCACGGTCCTCGGCCGGCACGGCGACGCCGTCTACGCGGTCGCGGTGACCAAGGTGAAGGGCAAGTACGTCGCGGTCACCGGCGACGCCGACGGCTACCTGAGGTTCTGGGACCTGAAGAAGCGCAAGGCCACGGGGAAGATCATCAGGGCTCACCGCGAGCCGGTGAACTGGCTCAGCGCCACCCACCTCGGCGGCCGCGCCGTCGCCATCTCGGCCAGCGAGGACAAGACGGTCCGGGTGTGGGACATGGCCAAGCGCAAGGCGTACGGGAAGGCGTACAAGGGCCATTCCAAGGGTGTCTACTCGGTCGCCGTCGGCAACGTGGGCGGGAAGACGGTCATAGCGTCGGGCGGTAAAGACGGAAAAATCAGGATCTGGGATCCGGGGAGCCGCGAGACCATCGCCACCCTGTCCGGCCACAAGAAGATCGTTTACTCGCTCTCCTTCGGCGCCCTGGACGGCCGTACGGTGCTGCTGTCCGGCGGCACCGACGGCACGATCAGGCTCTGGGACCCCGAGACCCGCAAGACGCTCGGCAGGCCGGTCAAGGCGCACAAGAAGGGCGTGTACGCCGTGGGCATCGTCCCACTCGACGAGGGCGCGGCCATCGTGTCCGCGGGCAAGGACAAGGTGGTCAGGTTGTGGAAGCTCAGTTCCTGAGCGGTTCGAAGATCGCGTGATGGGCGGCCACGAGCGCACGGCGTACCGCACGGTCGAGCTCGCGCAGGGCCACGGCGCGGGCGGCGATCTGCCCCGACGTGAGACCGCGTTCGTCCGCGAGCCGCAGCGCCGTGGTCAGCCGGGCGGCCAGGGTGGCGACGCGGTGCGCCCGCGCGGGATAGCCGGGCGCCAGCTCCCCGCCCTGACGCTCCACGGCCGAGGGCCGGGCCTGCATGGGCCCTTCGACGGAGGACAGCGCGTCGGTGGCCGAGCGCATGGCCTCCGACAGCTCCCGCTCGGCCTCCGAGAGCGTCGGCAGGTCATGGCGTACGGGCCCGGAGTCATACACCTCCAGGCGTACCCCGACATAGGAGGACCCGCGAAGATCAGGCGTGGGCACCAGGCCTAGGTTGCGGTCCCCGAGCACCGCGATGGCGGCCTGGCCGGCGTCCACCGCGGCCGAGTTGAGCGGCGCCGGCCCGGACAGCCCCAGCGGATCGCCGGGGGCGGGCAGGGCGAGCCGGAGCTCCCGGAGGCCGTCGGCACGCAGGTTTGCGAGGTATTTACGCAACGGGAGGTCGCCCGCGACGGCGGGGCCGCCGGCGGCTTCCACGTGGTCAGCCGCCTCGTCGAGGCCGACGTGACCGGCGAGCCACGCGTTGCCCCAGGCGACCAGGGAGGGACAGACAGTCGATTCAGGGCGCACCGATCCACGATAAGCGCTCGCCCTGCAATAGGTTTGTCCCGAGCGTGACTCCTAAGGAGGTATCGGGGATGGGTGGTCAGGTGCTGCGGCTACAGGACGTCGCCGTCAGGCGCGACGGAGCCGCCCTGCTGCGCGGCATCGACTGGACGGTCAACGCGGACGAACGATGGGTCGTCGTCGGGCCCAACGGCGCGGGTAAGACCACGTTGCTGCAGGTCGCCAGCACGTTGCTCTATCCGAGCGAGGGCGTGGTCGAGGTTCTCGGGGAGCGGCTGGGGCAGGCGGACGTGTTCGACCTGCGGCCGCGGATCGGGCTGGCGAGCGCCGCGCTGGCCGAGCGCATCCCGCCCGAGGAGAAGGTCATCGACCTGGTGCTGACGGCCTCGTACGGCATCATGGGCCGCTGGACGGAGGAGTACGACTCCAACGACGTGACCAGGGCAGTCGAGCTGATCGACATGATGGGCGCGGCCCACCTGATCAGGCGGCGGTTCGGGACGCTGTCGGAGGGGGAGCGCAAGCGGGTGCAGATCGCCCGCGCTCTCATGCCGGACCCCGAGATGCTCCTGCTCGACGAGCCCGCGGCGGGGCTCGACCTGGGCGGTCGCGAAGACCTGGTGCGCCGGCTGTCGGTGCTGGCGGGCGACTACCGCTCGCCGACGCTCGTGCTGGTGACGCACCATGTCGAGGAGGTGCCGAGCGGGTTCACGCACGGGCTGCTGCTGCGGCACGGCTCGGTGGTGGCCCAGGGGCCGCTCGAGCACGTGATGACGCCCGAGAACCTGTCGCAGACGTTCGGGGTGCCGCTCTCGCTGGAGCGCAGCGCCGAAGGACGTTGGTACGCCCGCGCCTACTAGATCACCATTTATGCATATAAAAGCCGCCCCGGGCTGAAAGGAAATAGGATCCACGGAGTCGGTCCCCTCGGCTTCGGAGCGTCGCCATGTCCGTCGAGCAGCTCATCGTCGCCCTGGTCGTGGTCGCGGTGGTGGGCTTCGGGGTGGCCCGCACGGTCCGCATCATCCCGCAGGCCACGGCCGCCATCATCGAGCGCCTCGGCCGCTATCACAGGACGCTGACCCCGGGGCTCAACCTCGTGGTGCCGTTCATCGACCGCATCAAGGACATGATCGACCTGCGGGAGCAGGTGGTGTCGTTCCCGCCGCAGCCGGTCATCACCTCCGACAACCTCGTCGTGTCCATCGACACCGTCATCTACTTCCAGGTGACCAATCCGAAGGCGGCCACGTACGAGATCGCGAACTTCTTGATCGGCGTCGAGCAGCTCACGGTCACCACGCTGCGCAACGTGGTCGGCGGCATGGACCTGGAACGCACGCTGACCTCGCGCGAGGACATCAACACCGCGCTGCGCGGCGTGCTCGACGAGGCGACCGGCAAGTGGGGCATCCGCGTCAACCGGGTCGAGCTCAAGGCCATCGACCCGCCCGCCTCCATCCAGGACTCGATGGAGAAGCAGATGCGCGCCGACCGCGACAAGCGCGCCGCCGTGCTGACCGCCGAGGGGCAGCGCCAGGCGGCCATCCTGCAGGCGGAGGGCGAGAAGCAGGCGTCGGTGCTGCGGGCCCGCGGCGAGGCGGAGGCGGCCGTGCTCCGCGCGCAGGCGGAGGCCGAGGCGCAGGCCATGCGCGCCAAGGGGCAGGCGGACGCGATCGGCATGGTGTTCAGGGCCATCCACGAGGGCAGGCCGGACCAGCACCTCCTCGCCTACCAGTACCTGCAGACCCTGCCCGAGATCGCCAAGGGCGACGCCAATAAGATCTGGATCGTCCCGTCGGAGATGGGCAAGGTCCTGGAGAACCTCGGCGGCCTCTTCACACCCCCCAAGAGCTCGGAGTAGCAGAGGGAGGGTTCGTGACGGGGTGGGAGCTGGTCGCGGTCTGCGCGGCCGGTGTGCTGGCGGGTGCGGTCAACGCCGTCGTCGGGTCCGGCTCGCTGATCACGTTCCCCACGCTGATCGCCGTGGGCGTCGATCCCGTCACCGCCAACGTCTCCAACACCATCGGCCTCGTGCCCGGCTCGTTCACGGCCGCGCACGGCTACCGTCCCGAGCTCCAGGGGCAGCGCGAGCGCCTGCTGCGGCTGGGTCTGGCCTCGGCGCTGGGGGCGCTGATCGGCGGGATCCTGCTGCTGTTCCTGGACCCCGGCGTGTTCCATGTGGTCGTCGTCGCGCTGATCGCGCTGGCCTGCGTGCTGGTCCTGGTGCAGCCCATGCTCAACCGGTGGCTGGCCGGGCGGCGTGGGCACGCGCACCCGCACGGCGGCGTGGCGCTCTGGCTCTGGGTGCTGGCCGCGGGCGTCTACGGCGGGTACTTCGGGGCGGCCCAGGGCGTGCTGCTGATCGGGCTGCTCGGCAGCTTCCTCGACGAGGACCTGCAGCGGGTGAACGCCGCCAAGAACGTGCTCGCGCTCATCGTGAACGCCGTGGCCGCGGTGCTGTTCGTGCTGGTCGCGCACGTGGACTGGCTCGCCGTGGCAGGGGTCGCGCTGGGGGCGGTGGCGGGCGGGTTCCTGGGCGCCAGGCTGGGCCGGCGCATCCCGGCGCCCGTGCTGCGGGGGGTGATCGTGTGTGTGGGAATTGCGGCCATTTTCGTACTGGTGTACGGATAATTCTCAACCCATATGGGTATGAATACGTACATGAAGGGTGATCGGGTGGAGATCGTCATCGATGCCGGGGGAACGCCGCGTACTTACGAGATCAGGGCCACCCGCGCCGGCCGGAGGGTCGAGGTGACCACCCGGCGGGGGCTCGTCGAGGTGAGCGAGGTCACCCGCGGCGGCACGGCGGTGCGCACGGCGCGGTTCATGTCCAACCGCATCCTCGCCCTCGTGGAGCATCCGGCCGGCGAGGTCAACTGAAGTCCGAGGCGTGGTCGCGGGCCCACTCGCCGAGCGTCAGCGCCGGCCTGCCGAGCAGCCGCTCCACCGTGTCGGTGACCGGCTCCGGGGCCGTCACGAGGCTCGCCCACGCCTTCAGCGCGCCGTCGACGAAGCCGGGGTCGCCCCAGGCCGCCATGAGCTGCTCGCGGGCCACGTCCGCCGGCAGCTCCTCCCAGCGCACCTCGCGACCGACCGCCTCGCCGATCACGCGTGCCTGCTCGGCCTGGGTCAGCTGCTCCGGGCCGCTGAGCACGTACGTGGCGCCGTTGTGGCCCGCCGAGGTGAGCACGTGCACGGCCACCGCCGCGATGTCCCTCTCGTGGATCAAGGCCCTCACGGCCTGCCCGTACGGCCAGCGCACCACGCCCTGCCTGACCTGGTCCGCCCAGCCCAGCGTGTTGGCCGCGAAGCCGCCGGGCCGCAGGAACGTCCAGCCCAGTCCCGAGTGCCGGATCAGCCGTTCGATCTCGTGGTAGTGCGTCGGCGGCTCGTCCGGCACGTTCGCCGACAGGTACACCACGCGCCGCGCGTGCTCCGCGACGGCCGTGACCACCTGCGCCGCATGGTCGGCCGTGAACGCGGGCCAGAGCAGGAACATGCTCTCCACGTCTTTCAGCGCGGGCTCGAGCGTCCCGGGATCGGTCAGGTCGCCGCGTACCACCTCGACCCGTTCCGGCAACCGCGCGCGCTCGGGGTCCCTGACGAGCGCCCGCACCTCCAATCCGGCCTCCGCGAGCTGGGACGTCACATGCCTGCCGACATTGCCGGTCGCGCCGGTCACAAGAATCGTGCTCATGGGGCCGACGGTAAGACCTCAAGCGAACTTCAGGTCAAGCCGGGCCGTACCTGGATCGTGCCGTCACGCCGGATCCGCGTCTCGAACATGGGCGCGGGCGCGGTCGCGGGCCCGTGCCGCACGGAGCCGTCGTCCAGCCTGAACGTGCTGCCGTGCCACGGGCAGACCACGCAGGCCTCCCCGTTCTCGATGACCAGCCTGCCCTGGTGCAGCGGGCCGGCCAGGTGCGGGCACCGGTCGGCGAGCACGGTCACGGCCTCGCCCTGGCGCAGCACGAAGAGCTGGATGTAGCCGAGGCGCCGCGCCACGGGTCGGCCGTCCGGCAGGTCCCTGAGCAGGCACAGGTCGTGCCAGCCCAGCGGCACGAGGTGGGCGATCTGCGGGGCGTGGTTGGCCCCGGCCGCCTGCCGGTAGGCCATGTGGCCGCCGAGATAGCCGCCGAGCCCGGCCATCCCGAGCCCGGCCATGGTCAGTGTGCGGCCCACCCGCTCGCGTCCCCGCAGCCGGGCCAGCAGGGAGGCGGTGAACAGGCCGAGCGCGGTCACGTTGGACACCATGTGGACGAAGCCCACCCGCTGCTGCTCACGGTGAAGAGAGGACCAGTCCGTCAGCCCGGCCGCGGCCGTCGGCAGCGCGTTGGCGATGCCGGTGGCCAGCAGCATGCGAGTGGCCTTGGGGTCGCCCTCGGTCAGGTCGAGCAGGCCCGCGGACAGCCAGCAGCCCAGGCTGATCGTGGCCAGCGGCGGGTGCAGCGGTTTGCCCGTGGGGACGCCATGCAGCACGTCGCGGAGCAGGCCCGGACGGATGCGCTGGCGTACCGCCTTGGCCAGCACCCTGACCGGCGTGTCGAAGACCTTGGATTTCTCGAGCCGATCGGCGAGAGCGACCGGCCCGGCGAGAGCCCGCAACTGCCGACGTTTAGCTCGCACTTCCTCTTTCACGACAAGTCCCCTACCCCACCCATGTGGGGATCACTCGGACAGGTGGCCCCTGGCCACGGAGAGTTCGACCAGCTCCAGAGCATACGCGCCGAGCGACGGTGAGCCCTCCTCGATGATCCGCACCTTCTCCCTGACCTGGGCGGCCTTGACCTTGAACAGCGGCCACGTGCCGCCCTCGGTGTGGTGGTTGGCCAGGATCGGGGCGAAACGGTCGAGCGCCTTGGCGAATCTGGCCTCCGGCGTCTTCCTGGCCTCGAACTCGTCCCAGAGCTCACGCATCCAGCTGCCCTGGTCGGGAGGGAGCAGGCCGAAAATGCGGTCCGCGGCGACGCGCTCGGCGTCCGGCTGCGCTGCCACCTCCACCGGGTCGTAGATGAACGTGTCACCGGCGTCGATCTCGACCAGGTCGTGCACCAGCAGCATGGCGACAACCCGCTGGAGGTCGGTCCCCGGCGGGGCATGCTCGCCGAGGACCATCGCCAGCGTGCCCACGTACCAGGAGTGCTCTGCGGTGTTCTCCCGCCGCGAGCCGTCTATCAGGTGGTTGCGGCGGATGATCCGCTTCAGCTTGTCGATCTCGATGGCGAAGGCGATCTGGGTGTTCAGCCGGTCCTCTTCTGGCGCGATAGTCACGCGCGACACCTTAATGTGCGATGATCACCCCAGTTGGTGAAATCGTGACCGGAACTCCGTTGAACACCGCGTTACCACTCAGAACGTCAATGGCGGATTCGTCCGTGAGCGTGTTGACGCTGACCCCGGCGTGCTCGGCGGCCACGCTCTGTGCACTGCCCCGATGCCCCCATCCGTGCGGCAGGCTGACCACGCCCGGCATGATCGTGTCGGTGGGTTCGATCGGCACCGTGACCTCTCCGGTCGCGGAGCGGACCACCGCCTCGCCGTCCAGCCCGAGCCTGGCCACGTCGGCCGGGTTGATCTGCAGCGTGCAGGTGTTGCTGCCGCCGACCAGCGGGCCGACGTTGTGCAGCCAGCTGTTGTTGGAGCGCAGGTGGCGCCGCCCGATCAGGACGATCTCCGGCGGCTCCTCGTCCAGCCTGCCGCGCAGCCGCTCCACGTCCTCGACGATCTGCGGCGGTGCCAGCTCGACCAACCCCGAGTGGGTCTTCAGCACCTCGTCCAGCCTCGGCTCCAGCGGCCCGAGGTCCAGGCCGTGCGGGTTGTCGAGCAGCTTGCGCAGCGACAGGTCGCCCTTGCCGGCCCACTCGCCGTAGGGGCCGAGCCTGAGCATGAGGTCGAGCCGGCGCTCGCTGCCCGTCTCGCCGTGCAGCTCGGCACGCAGCTCCGCCACGTCCCGCCCCTCGACGCCCGAACCGGGTGTCTCGGTGGCCTTGCGCAGCGTCTCGCCGATGACGAACTCGTCCAGGTCCCCTTCCAGCCCAGAGGCGATCATGGCCAGCCTGGCCAGGATCTCGGCCTCGGACGGCTGCCCGTCCAGTGGCAGCAGGGGCGGTGAGTACCGCGCGTAGTTCCGTACCGCGAGCCCGAGCAGCGCGAAGTCGTAGTGGCCCGACTGCAGCATGCGCGGGGGCGGCAGGATGACGTTCGCGTGCCTGGTGGTCTCGTTGAGGTACGGGTCCACGCTCACCATGAAGTCGAGCCGGGCGAAGGCCGAGTCCAGCCTGTCCCCGTGGGGCGCCGACAGCACGGGGTTGCCCGCCACCGTGACCAGGAACGTGACCTGCCCTTCGCCGGGCGTCTCGATCTCGTCGGCCAGCGTGGCAACGGGCAGCTCGCCGTTGGTCTCGGGCAGCCCCCTGACGCGGCTCTTCCACCTTCCGACCGTGTACGGCCTGCGCGTGTTCATGGCCTCACTCCGTGAGGCGGGCTCGGTCGCCCGGATGCCGTCGCCTTCCCCCACTCTGGTCGCTTCGCTCCCGCCGCTCCTCCAGGCGACGGCGCTCCCTCGCCGGGCCCCGAACTCGGTGGCGGGCTTGGGGAACATGGCGCCGCCCGGTCGGTCGAGGTTGCCGGTGAGCACGTTCAGCACGTCCACGAGCCACTGGGCCAGCGTGCCGAACTCGGCCGTGCAGGTGCCGATCCTGGCGTAGACGGCGGCCGTACGCGCTCCCGCCAGCTCCCTGGCCAGCCGCACGATCATCTCGGCGGGCACTCCGGTGCGCCGGGAGACCGACTCGGGCGGGAAGTGCTTGGCCGCCTCGCGGACCTCGTCCAGCCCGTTGACTGCGTAGTCTGGCCGAGCTCCGCTCGGAGTGCTGTGACGGATGTCCTCGCTTCGCTGCGGATCTATCACAGCGGACAGCGTGACCAGGTCCTCGGCGAACAGCACGTGGACGATGCCGAACAGCAGGTACGCGTCCGTCCCCGGGCGCACGAAGACATGCTCGTCGGCCAGGGCGGCCGTCCGGGTGCGGCGCGGGTCCACCACCACGAGCCGCCCACCGCGCCGGCGCAGTGCCTTCAGCCGTCCGGGGAAGTCGGGCGCGGTGCACACCGAGCCGTTGGACTCCACCGGGTTGGCCCCCAGCATCAGCAGGTAGTCGGTCCTGTCCAGGTCGGGGACCGCGATGGCCAGCGGATGCCCGAACATGAGCCCGCTCGCCACATGCTTGGGCATCTGGTCGGCGGTGCTGGCGGTGTAGACGTTGCGGGTGCCGAGCGACTTGATCAGCGGCGCGCTGTACAGGGCGCCCGCCATGGTGTGCGCGTTCGGGTTGCCGAGGTAGACCGCGACCGAACGGCGGTCGGCGACCCGGTCGAGGGCCGCTTTCACGGCGGCGAACGCCTCCTCCCAGCCGGCCTCGCGCCAGAGGTCGCCCTCCCTGATCAGCGGCTTGCGCAGCCGGTCGGGGTCCTCGTCGAGCCGGCCGAGGCTGGCGCCCTTCGGGCAGATGAACCCCTTGCTGAACGGATCGTCCTTGTCGCCGCGGACGCTGGTCACGTGCCCGCCCTCGTCAAGGGTGAGCGTCAGGCCGCAGACGGCCTCGCAGAGGGGACAGGTCCGGTGGACGGTCGACGTCATCACGACTCCTGAGTTCGCCCGATGAACTCATCTTGGCCCGTCCCCGGCGCATGGGGAAGCCCCGGAGCCCCCGCGGTCTCCGGGGCTTCCCGCCCAGGGGAATGTCCCGGATTCCCCTAGCTCCCTAGCCCGCCTGCGCCAGCGCGACCTTTCTCGGCAGATCAGGCGGCTCCTCGAGATCGGGTCTGACCGAGACCCAGGCTCGTCTGCCGTACAGCCGGTCCAGGCCGGGAGAGGCCGCTCCGGGGACCTCGTCGCGCCTGACGATCTCCACGATCACGAACTGGGCCCGCCGGCGGTGCCGGTAGACGTTCACGCTCCTGGCCCAGCAGGCCGCCGCGATCTCCTCGCTGTACGCCTCGAACTCCTCGGCGCAGATGCCGGCCCTGGTCATGATCAGCGCCTTCTCGCCCGTGGTCGTCGGCGTGATCCAGAGCACTAGCGGGATCCGCCCCGCCCTGGTGTGCATCGTCGTCTCCAGGCACACCCGCTGCAGGCGGTGCCTGGAGACCACGCACCAGAAGTGGGCCACCACCCAGTTGCGTCCCGTCCTGGTGGCGACCGGCACGGAGACGGCGCTGGTCAACAGGACGTACGGCCACCACCTGCCCTCCTGCGTGGCGCCGTGCAGGGTCAGCGTGAGCAGCGCCAGCGCGGAGAGCAGTATCAGCTCGGTACGGATGCGCCAGAGCCTGGCCGGCAGCCCGCCGCGCCCGGGGGCTGGAAGGTCCTCGTTGGCCGGGTAGATCTGGTTACGCGGGTTCCTCGGCACGTCAGGACACCTCCTCCGTCACGCGGTGCGGCACGCTGAGCTGGTCGAAACGTGGGTCGCGGTAGCGACGCGAACCGAACCCCGTCCTGCTCACGGTCCAGCCGATGTGGTGCGCGAATTCGTCCGGCTCCATGCAGATTTCGCGATCGGCCCATGCCATGAGTTCCTGGATCCGGGACTTGATTCGAGCGAGTCCCTTGGTACCTTGTGAGTACATGAGAAGACCCCTTTCGCGGCATTTTCAGAGGTGGCTTCTTTGCCGGGCCGACGGCTGACGACCGGTCTCGCCGCAGGGTGGCAGCCCAAATGCGGCGCGCTGGTGATCAGTCGCGGTCCGGCTTTTTTCATGCTCGAACGAGCGGAGTGTCGCTGAGTTCTTCAGGCGATTCCGAGATCCTTCCGGCAAGTGGCCTCCCTGGCACAGAGTTTCGTTTCCGGGACGGCGACGTTGCCGGCGAGGCGGCCCGCACGGGGCCGCGCGATCATCGAGGGAAGGCCCGACGCGTACGGCCGTGTCGTCATGCGCGGCCTCCTCACATCCAAGAGCCTTCCTGTAACCGATCGTCCCCCTGGGTGAGCAATGCTGCAATACGTGGAGCAAGGGAAGATTTAAGTTTCTTCACACTTGCCGTGCAACTTGCACGACAAGTGTCGCCCCGAGCCTTCGGCGGGAGAAGTTCCGCCCTTGACCCACCCCTACATGGAGTTTGTCTTGCCCCTAGGCTCCCCTCATGAAAGCCTTCTGGCAAGGCTGTGCGACACGCCACGTGCAACTTGCAGTGTAAGATTGAGCGCGAACGGCCCAGAAAGCCGGGCCCTAAACGACCCCTTCCCGCCACACCTTCATTCCCGACAAGGAGAGTGGACGGTGCCATCGCAGCAGGGCAGTCCGACAGTGCGCAGGCTCCGGCTGGGTCAGGAGCTGCGGCTTCTCCGGGAGCGGAGATCGCTCACGGGGGCCAGAGCGGCCAGGGAGCTCGGCTGGTCAGCGAGCAAGGTCAGCCGGATCGAGGCGGCCAAGACGATGCCGAGCGCCGACGACATCAAGGCCATGGCGGAGCTCTATCACCTCGACGGGCCGAAACTTGACGAACTCTTCGGCCTGTTGCGAGATGCGGAGCAGCGGGGGTGGTGGGAAGATTACGAAGACGCCCTGCCTGGGGAGTACACAAGATTCCTCGGGCTGGAGGCAGAGGCCACTCATCAGCGCAACTGGGAACCCCAGGTCGTGCCGGGCCTTCTGCAGACGGAGGACTATGCCAGAGAAGTGATCCTGGCGACTCGCGGCATCTCGCGCATCACGCACAGCGGCGTCAGGAGCCGGGTCGAGGCCCGGCTCGACAGGCAGCAACGTGTGCTCCACAGGGCTCACGCGTGCGTTCTCAATGTGGTGCTCGACGAGTCGGCGCTGATGCGCAGGTTCGGCGAACCCGCGGTGATGCGTGAGCAGATGGAGCATCTTCTGGAGATCTCACTTCTGCCGCACGTCAGCGTCCAAGTCCTCACCCTGGACGCACTTCATCCGGTCAACACCGGTGCATTTATTCACCTGAAGTTTTCCGCATTTGATGATGTTGTGTACCTGGAACAGCTGTATAGTGCCAACTTCGTCGAAGATCTCGAACGAGTAGCCGGCTACGAGACGGCTTTCGACAACATCCGGTCGGAGGCCTTGGATGAGGACGAATCACGAGTCCTTATACAGCGTAAAGCCATGCTATGGCGACGTTGACGACGAAACCTCAAAAGAGGCAATGGGGCCTCTTTGCGCATTTGGGGAGAAAATGTACGACCACACTACGACGGCGGCCTGGCGGAAGAGCACCTTCTGCAACGGCGCATCGACGTGCGTTGAGGTTGCCCCCCTGGCCGACGGCAATGTCGCGCTAAGGGATAGCAAGGTCCAGGACGGACCTGTCCTGGTCTTCACCCAGGCCGAGTGGGCCGCCTTCACAGCCGGGGTGCGCGAGGGCGAATTCGATCCGGACACACTGGCTGTCAACGCGTGATGAACGGCCCTGGTGTCCTTGTGCCAGCAAGTCGGCCAGGGCCGTTACCGAAGAGGCAGTGGACGCGCCCCATCACTCACATCGCCTACCGTGGCAGGCGCAGAAACCTGCACATCATGGCAAGCCGAGCCAGGATGTGCAAGCTCGGTCCGCCTTTGATCAAGGCCGCACCGGATCCGCTTTTCCGAGGAGTGCGGGTCACCCACAGCTTGTCATGAACGCGCGTCCCCATGCCGTCACATTTCCCTTTTTACTCTCCGGTTTCTGCCAGGGAGATGGCATGGAAAAATGGACTCTCCCCGACCGTGGATCGCAAAATCGCTGCCTGCTCCAGATCGCGCGGTTTTTGAACACGGTGCCAGACACGTCGTATGACGTGGAAATCGAGATCGATGGCCCACGGGTTATTCCGTGCGCGAATCTGACCGACGCTCTCGCCGACCATCAGGCGCGAAACGTCGTGCTGATCTTAGGGCCGACGAACAATGGCCGGCCAGTTGGGGACTGGCAACTCCAGATCTGCGGAGTTCGTGACACGCGGACGGTGGAGGTCGAGGTCTGCGCGTACCACCAGGTGCCGCAGGACTTGCGAAACGGGGTGGCGCAGGTGATCCACCCCTACTGCACGACGCTCAAGAAACGATTCCGGCGGCTCCGGCGCTTAGGCAACTGGATCCACTCCCACGTGTGGACCAAGTTCGTGCTCCCGGTCATGGTCATCGTGGTAGCAGCCGGGCTGATGGTGTGGATGGGCTGGAAGGGCTGATGATCAGGTTGTGGCGCGTCGCTCTTTGGAGGGAGGACGCGCCACCCTGGTTCAGGAGATGTCCAGGTCCTGGGCGGCTGCCGGTACGCGGCGCCGTACGAGGAAGATCGAGCTCAACCCCGCCACCACGGCCAGGCCGGCCATGGCGATGGCGGACATCAGGGCGGCGGAGACGGTCCCGTGGCCCTGGCTCAGCGTGATGAACAGCGTTCCCACCGTGGAGACGCCGATGACCTGCCCGAGCTGCATCACGGTGAGCAGCGCGCCGCTCGCGTCCGCCGCGTACTGGCCGTCCACCTGCTCGGTCGCCATGTTGGTCACCGCGACCTGCACGCCGAGGCCGGCGCCGACGAGGGCGCTCATGATCGCGTACGGGACACCGCCGCCGGCGGCGAGCCCGAGGCCCAGGTAGGCGGGGGCGGCCACCACGTAGCCGAAGGGCACCAGCGGGCGCTGCAGGCGTACGGGCAGCTTCGGCCAGCCCAGCCCGACGAGGCCGAAGGCCAGCGCGCACGGCACCAGCATCATGCCCGAGGCCAGCGGCGTCAGGTGCAGCTCTCCCTGCAGGTGCAGGGCCGAGGTGAACAGGAACGCGCCCCAGGTCGCCGGGCCGAACAGCAGGACCGCCAGCCCCGGCCGCATGCCGGGCGCGCGCAGCACCTGGGCGTTCACCAGCGGACGGCCGCCGCTCGCGGTCACCCACCGTTCGATGCGGACGAACGCCGCGAACATCACCACGCTCAGCCCCATGGAGATCCAGCCCCACAGCGGCCACCCGAGTTCGCGGCCCAGCACCATCGGCACCACGAGCAGGAGCACGGCGGCCGACAGGGACACCAGGCCCCACGGGTCGAGGCCGGTCTTGCCGCCGCCGCGGTCGGCCGGCAGCACCTTCAGGCCGGCCGCGAGCAGCAGCGCGCCGACGGGGACCAGCACCAGGAACACGATGCGCCAGCCCGCGCCCATGCCCAGCAGGATCCCGCCGAGCGCCTGGCCGATCACGATGCCGCCGCTGACCGTCAGGGACCACAGGCCGATCGCCCGGCCCCTGGCCGCGCCCTGGTAGTTACGCTGGATCAAGGTCAGCACCTGCGGCATCATCAACGCCGCCCCGGAGCCCTGGAGCAGGCGGAAGGCGACCAGCCAGCCGGTGGAGGGCGCCAGGCCCGCGCCCAGCGTGGTGAGGGTGAACAGCGTGAGCCCGCCCAGGAACGCGTTGCGGTAGCCGAACAGGTCGCCGACCCTGGCTCCGGTGATCAGTAAGACGGCATAGACAATGGTGTATCCGGCGACGATCATCTGCAGCCCCGCGCCTGAGGAGTGCAGGTCGGCCTCGATGGTCGGGGTGGCCACGTTGACGATGTTGACGTTCAGGATGGCCAGGAACTGCCCCACGAGGATGATCGCAAGGAGCAGGCCGCTGGCTCGTGCCTCTCGCTGCGGCTTGGTCTCCACAGGAGGGGTGATAGCGGCAGTTTGGGTCATGTAGTTCAGTTTGCCGGGCAGCCAGTACCAGTAACGAGAGCCCCTTTATACTGGTATTGGCAGTAACTGGTTAAGCGCTGCCGCTTCGCTCCATAGTGGAGGTATGAGCGTGACAGAAGCAAGGCGTACCGATCTGTCGGCTTTCCTGCGGACCCGTCGCGAGCGGATCACGCCGGAGATGGTCGACTTCGCCCCGGGCCCGCGCAGGCGCACTCCCGGCCTGCGGCGCGAGGAGGTCGCCCAGCTCGCCGGCGTGGGCGTGACCTGGTACACGTGGCTGGAGCAGGGCCGCCCGATCAACGCGAGCACCCAGGTGCTGGACGCCATCTCCCGCACGCTCCGGCTCGACAGCGCCGAGCGCCTGCACCTCTACCGGCTGGCCGGGCACGCGGAGCCGATCGGCCAGGCCCCGGGCCACGTGACGCCCGAGATGCAGGAGATCCTCGACCGGCTCGGTGACATGCCCGCGTGCGTGGCCAACAGCCGGTGCGACGCCCTGGCCTGGAACGCCGCGTACGCCACGCTCTGGCCCGAGCTGGTCAACGCGCCCGAGGGCGAGCGGAACTCGCTCTGGCACACCTGCCTGAACCTCGAGCCCACGACCCGGCTGCTCAACCGCGACCAGGAGCTCTCGCGGGCCGTCGCGGTCTTCAGGGGCGCCTACAGCCGTCACGCGGACGACCCGTGCTGGCAGGACTTCGTCCGCCGGCTCGCCTCCGAGAGCCCCGAGTTCGCGCGGATGTGGGCCAGGCAGGACGTGGCCGAGCCGGGGCCGAGGGAGAAGGCGTTCAAGCACGTGGAGATGGGGGAGCTGCGCTTCAGGACGACCAGTCTCACGGCCGTCCTCGAGATCCGGCTCATCGTCTACACGCCGATGGACGACCACACACGGGATGCAATGCGTAGATTGATGGAGAAGTAACCGCCTGAGCGGTAGTTCGCCCCTTCATGGGATGCTCGAGACCTGAATGACAGGATTCGAGCGGAAGTGGCGGCAGATGAGATTCCCCCGTGCCCTCCCGTTGTTCGCTGTCGCCGTGTCTCTGATGGCCTGCTCCTCGGCACCCGAGAAGGAGCCGCAGAGCAAGCAGGTGGACGAGCAGGCGGCCGTGTCCCCGACGCCGAAGCCGAAGCCGAAGCGGCGGCCGTACACGATCTCCTTCGGTGGGGACGTGCACTTCGAGGGAGGGCTGCGGACGCGCCTCGCCAGCCCGGCCACGGCGCTCGGGCCGATCGCGAGCGTGCTGCGCAGGGCCGACTTAGCCATGGTGAACCTCGAGACGGCGATCACCACAGGGGGGACGCCCGCGCCGGGGAAGCAGTTCACGTTCAGGGCGCCGCCGACCGCGTTCGGCGCGCTGAAGGCGGCCGGGGTCGACGTCGCCTCCATGGCGAACAACCACGGCATGGACTACATGGAGACCGGGCTGGCCGACTCGCTGGCGGCCATCAGGTCGAGCAAGTTCCCCGTGGTGGGGATCGGGAAGGACGCGGCGCAGGCGTACAAGCCGTTCCGCAAGGTCGTGAACGGCAACAGGGTGTCGATCATCGGGGCCACTCAGGTGCTCGACGCGGAGTTCATCCAGGCGTGGACGGCCACCCCGGACAAGGGCGGGCTCGCCTCCGCCAAGGACGAGGCCGGCCTGCTGCGGGCCGTACGGCAGGCGCGCAAGAACTCCGACACCGTGATCGTCCACCTGCACTGGGGCACCGAGATGCAGAAGTGCCCGAACCAGGCACAGCTCTCGCTGGCTCCCAAGCTGGTCCAGGCGGGCGCCGACGTGGTGGTCGGCGGACACGCGCACATCCTGCTCGGGTCCGGATATCTCGACAACGCGTACGTCAACTACGGCATGGGCAACTTCGTCTTCTACAACTCCACCCCCGGCACCACCGGCAGGACCGGCGTGCTGACGCTGACCATCAACGGGCGGAAGGTGCTGAAGGACAGCTGGACCCCGGCCACCATCCAGGGAGGCATCCCCATTCCGATGACGGGGCCCGCGCGCACCCAGGCCATCACGGACTGGAAGGCGCTGCGTACCTGCGCCGGGCTGGCCGCGCGGCCCTGATCGATCTATGCTCCTGGACGAGGCGTCCAATAGGAGGTCGAGATGCGGCGCGTGGAACCAGGTGCGGTCTTCGAGGGGCGGCGGGTGGTCGTCACGGGGGCGGGGTCCGGGATAGGGCTGGCGACCGCGCGGGCGTTCGCCGCCCATGGGGCCGAGGTGGTGTGCGCGGACATCGACGCCGCCGCCGCGTCGCGGGCCGCCGACGCCCTTGCCAAGGACCTCGGGGGTACGGGGCACGCGGCGCAGGTTGACGTCTCCGACGCCGCTCAAATGGAAGATTTTTCGCGAAATATCATCTCTCAATATGGCGTGCCGGACATTGTGGTGAACAATGCCGGGATCGCCGTCGCCGGGCCTTTTCTTGATCATACGGTGGACGACTGGCGCAGGACCATCGACGTCAATCTGTGGGGCGTCATCCACGGGTGCCGGCTGTTCGGCGCCGCCATGGTCGAGCGCGGCGAGGGCGGTCACATCGTCAACATCGCCTCCCTGGCCGCGTTCGCGCCGTCGCGGCTGCTGCCCGCGTACTCGACCTCCAAGGCGGCCGTGAAGATGCTCAGCGACTGCCTCAGGGCCGAGCTGGCCGGGCACGGGATCGGGGTCACCGCCGTCTGCCCGGGGTTCGTCTCCACGCCGATCGCGCGCAACGCCACGTACGTGGGGCCTGACGTGCGCGAACAGGCCGTGCGGGACCTGGCGCGGCGCGGGTATCCGGCCGAGCGGGTGGCCGCCCACGTTCTGCGGGCCGTACACAGAAATCAGGCCGTTGTGCCGGTCAACCTGGAAGGGCAAATCGGATATGCCCTGTCCAGGGTTTCGCCGGCCGCGATGCGTGGACTCGCGCGATGGAGCGGGATCATGAGAAATCGAGGAAATCGGCGGTAAGGATCGTTCCCAAGGGAGAAGATGAATCCGTGTCCTCGCCGCAAATGGATGATGATTGCGCCCAGCCCAAGGCACTCAGGCGGCAGCCGGCGCAGCGCCGCAGCGCACGGCGCGTGGAGCGGATGCTCGACGCGTGCGCGCAGCTGCTCGACGAGACCGGATACGACGCGCTGTCCACCACCCGCATAGCCGAGCGGGCCGGCGTGGCGATCGGGTCGATCTACCAGTTCTTCCCCGACAAGCGGGCCGTCACCCAGGAGCTCACCCGGCGCAACGTCGAGGAGTTCGTCCGCAGGGTGGACCGCAGGTTCCTGGCGGAGGAATATCGCGGCTGGTGGGAGGCCATCGACGCGATCATCGACGAGTACGTCGACATGCACAGGACCGTTCCAGGCTTCAAGAGCCTCCACTTCGGCGACGTCGTGGACCTCAACCTGCTCGACTCCGACTCCGACAACAACACGGTGATCGCGGGACGGCTGCGCGGGCTGCTGCTCAAGGAGTTCGGGCTGGCCGACAGCCCCGAGCTCGACCTGGCCGTGCTGGTGGCGGTCGAGGCGGGCGACGCCGTACTGAAGCTGGCCTTCCGCCGCGACCCCGACGGCTCGCCGGAGATCATCGCGGCGGCCAAGCAGCTGATCTGCGGCTTCCTGGCCCGGCAGCTGGAGTCCTGGTCCGCCGCTAGTCCCGCGCGGAGCGTCCGACTTCCCTGAGCAGCCCGGCCAGCCAGTCCGGCAGGCGCTTCCCGTACCCGCCGAGGGCGATCGCGGGCACCTGCTGGAAGCGCGGGGTGGCCGGCGTTCGCAGGCATGGCCCGCCGGGGAACGAGACCGGGCGGGTGTCTCTCGCCTCGCGCACATGGAGTCTGGCCTCCAGGGCCTGGAGGTTCCGCTCGGCTGCTTCGAGGGCCTCGAGGCGGGCCGACAGATAGCCCGCCACGCCGGGAAGAAGGGCCGACAACACCACGACACAGGCCAGGGTGAAGGTCGTCTGCTTGGACATGCCCATCACAGCCCCCTTGCTCGCGTAGCAGCAAAGCGACTCGTATATGCCCTGCCACCTGCATAGACACGCTCAATGTGAACACTGATGGACGGGGGGTTACCGAATTTGTGTCTGACCGGCGATGCGCATTGACCGGGCAAAGGGCCGAGCGGCTCGGTAGTCTCGCGGTGTGGCGCATGTGACCCGTGAGCACCTTGATCGTCTGCTTGAGCAGGCCCTACTGGCCGACGACCACAGTTCCCTGGCCAGTCGGCTATACGACGTCGCGCTGGGCTATTCGTCCGGCGACGTCTCCCGGGCGTCCATCCTGGTCCTCGCCGCCGAGGAATGGCGAGCGGCCGGCCAGCCGGCGCGGGCTATGGAGTGTTTCCAGCTCGCGGTCGAGGACGGCGGCGAGGCGGGCTTCGACCCGCGTGCCGGCATCGCAGACACGCTCTTCGAGCTCGACCAGCCCGATGAGGCCAGGGAGGTCATCGAGACGATACGCGCGGAGGGCGGCGTCTCCACGGCGACCGCTCACACGATCGCCGAGACGCTGGTCGCCTACGGGGACCTCCAGGGAGGGCTCGAATGGGCCACCCAGGCGGCCCTGGGATGCGACGAGAACGACCCTGAGCAGGTGGCGGTCCTCCGTACCCGCTACCGCATCCGGGTCGATCTCGGGCTGCCTGAGGACGAACTGGACGAGCTCGTCCACTGAGCCCGGCCGACGCCGGGACTCGGCGCCGTCGCCGACGGCACTGCCTTCTGACCTGAGGGCTACGTCGCACGGCGGGGCCAGGTCCCGGGACAAGCCTGCCTCGGGGCGGCTCGACCGCTGACTGCCGTGGCCCGCCACCGCGAGGCAGCAGGGGCGAAGAGGCCGCGGCCGCGGGTGGCCGCGGCCTCTTCGGTTAGGGGATGCCGGGCGCGGCAGGCACGATCAGCGCCCGGACAAGGTGGCTCAGCGCAGCCCCAGCTGCGGCGCCAGCCCGGAGAAGCCCGCCACCGCGGTCTGGCCGCCCGCCAGCACCGAGGCCTCTTGGAGGTTCTCCACCGTCTCGGGCAGCAGGCCGTCGACCACCTCGGCCCTGACCTCCTGCACGGGCCTGGCCAGGTTCGTCGGCGGCTTGGTGCCGGAGCCCGCGAAACGGTTGTGGGAGGGGCCGTTGCCGAGCGACAGCTCGGGCAGCTTGACCTCCAGCGGCTTCGACGGCACCTCGGGCAGGGCGGGCAGCGCGGGGACCCGCGCCATGGTGGCCAGATCCCGCATCTCCAGCGATTCGGGCACCTCGGGGAGCAGCGCGGGGGAGGGCATGCCCCAGGTCGCCGCCAGCCCGCCCATGTCGGCCGCGCCCAGCGCCTCGCGCGCGGTCGCGAGCCCGGTCAGGCCGAGCTGCGCGGCCATCGCCCCGGCCGCCATGGCCAGCTTCTCGCTCTCGTCGGCGGCCGTGCTGCCGCCGCCGAGGGTGTCGTCGGCCGCGATGTGCGTGCCGCAGTACGAGGCGGTCGTCCGGGCCGTCACCCGGGTGCCCTTGCAGGTGTCCGCCGTCGAGGGGGCCGCAGCCAGCCAGGTGACGCCCGCGGTCAGCGTGGCCACCGCGATGATGCTCCGGATCTTCTGAGATGACACTTCAGGTCCCCTGATCGAGTTCGGTGATCTGACGAACGCTGAACGTAGTCACACATCCGGCCGCGGGAGTGCGGCTTGTCCGAAGAGTGGACCGGACCTTACCGAAGGTAAGAGGGGATGACCGAGCCATGACACGCGAGGAGCCCGTAGACCGCGAGGGTCCCGGGCTCCCGCAAGGTGGTCAGGCGCGCTGGATGAGGAGCTCGTCGTCCCCCAGCTCGACCTTGACCTTGTCGCCGTCCATGACCTCTCCCGACAGCACCGCCTTGGCCAGCTTGTCGCCGATGGCCGACTGGACCAGGCGCCGCAGCGGGCGGGCGCCGTACAGCGGGTCGTAGCCCGTCAACGCCAGCCACTCGCGGGCCGCGGGCGTGACCTCCAGCGTCAGCCGGCGCTCGGCCAGGCGTCGCGCCAGCCGCTCGACCTGCAGGTCGACGATCTGTGCCAGCTCCTCCGTGCCCAGCGCGTCGAAGAGGATCACGTCGTCGAGCCGGTTGAGGAACTCCGGCTTGAACGAGCTCCGCACCGCCGTCATGACAGCGTCACGCTTGGCGCCGTTCTCCAGCTTGGGGTCGATGAGGAACTGCGACCCGATGTTGGAGGTGAGGATCAGGATCGTGTTGCGGAAGTCGACCGTGCGCCCCTGCCCGTCGGTCAGCCGCCCGTCGTCGAGCACCTGGAGGAGGATGTCGAAGACCTCGGGGTGGGCCTTCTCCACCTCGTCCAGCAGCACGACGGTGTACGGGCGCCGCCTGACGGCCTCGGTGAGCTGGCCGCCCTCCTCGTAGCCGACGTAGCCGGGAGGCGCGCCGACCAGCCTGGCCACGCTGTGCTTCTCGGAGTATTCGCTCATGTCGATCCGGGTCATCGCCCGCTCGTCGTCGAACAGGAACTCCGCCAGCGCCTTGGCCAGCTCGGTCTTGCCCACGCCGGTGGGGCCGAGGAAGAGGAACGAGCCAGTCGGCCGGTCGATGTCGGCGATGCCGGCCCGGCTCCGGCGTACGGCGTCGGAAACGGCCTGTACGGCCTGCTGCTGCCCGATCAGCCGCTTGCCCAGCTCGTCCTCCATGCGCAGCAGCTTGGCCGTCTCAGCCTCCAGGAGGCGCCCGGCGGGGATGCCGGTCCACGACGAGATCACCTCGGCGATGTCGTCGGCGCCGACCTCCTCCTTGACCATGGCGTTGTCCGGCGGCGCGGCGTCGGAGGCGGCCTTCAGCGCCTGCTCCAGCCGGGGCACCTCGGCGTACATGAGCCTGGACGCGGTCTCGAAGTCGCCGTCGCGCTGTGCCCGCTCGGCGGCGCCGCGCGCCTCGTCGAGCTGCTTCTTCAGCTCGCCGACCTTGTTGAGTCCGGACTTCTCGTGCTCCCAGCGGCCGACGAGGGCGTTGAGCTCCTCCTGGCGGTCGGCCAGCTCCTGGCGGAGGCGTTCGAGCCGCTGCACGGAGGCGTCGTCGGTCTCCTTGGACAGGGCCAGCTCCTCCATCTTCAGCCGGTCGACGCCGCGCTGGAGCTGGTCGATCTCCACGGGACGGGAGTCGATCTCCATGCGCAGCCGTGAGGCGGCCTCGTCGACCAGGTCGATGGCCTTGTCGGGGAGGAAGCGGCTGGTGATGTAGCGGTCGGACAGCGCGGCGGCGGCCACCAGCGCGCTGTCGGCGATCTGCACCTGGTGATGGGCCTCGTAGCGGCCCTTCAGCCCACGCAGGATCGCGATGGTGTCCTCGACCGTGGGCTCGCCCACGTAGACCTGCTGGAAGCGCCGCTCGAGCGCCGGGTCCTTCTCGATGCGCTCGCGGTACTCGTCGAGCGTGGTCGCGCCGATCATGCGCAGCTCGCCGCGGGCCAGCATCGGCTTGAGCATGTTGCCCGCGTCCATCGCGCCCTCGGCGGCGCCCGCGCCGACCACGGTGTGCAGCTCGTCGATGAACGTCACGATCTGCCCGTCGCTCTCCTTGATCTCGGAGAGCACGGCCTTGAGCCGCTCCTCGAACTCGCCGCGGTATTTCGCGCCGGCCACCATCGCGCCCAGGTCGAGCGAGATCAGCCGCTTGTTGCGCAGCGACTCGGGCACGTCGCCGGCCACGATGCGCTGGGCCAGGCCCTCGACCACCGCGGTCTTGCCGACGCCGGGCTCGCCGATGAGCACGGGGTTGTTCTTGGTGCGCCGGCTGAGCACCTGGACGACGCGGCGGATCTCGGAGTCGCGGCCGATGACCGGGTCGAGCCTGCCGGAGCGGGCCTGCTCGGTCAGGTCGACGCCGTACTTCTCCAGCGCCTGGTAGGTGTCCTCGGGGGTCTCGCTGGTGACGCGCGCGTGCCCGCGTACCTTCTCGAACGCGTCGAGCAGCGCCTGCGGCGTCGCGCCCTGCGACTTGAGCAGCTCGGCTGCCTGGCCGCCGTCGGCGGCCAGACCGACCAGCAGGTGCTCGGTCGAGACGTAGAGGTCCTCGAGCTGGTTGGCGCGCTGGGCGGCGGTGTTGAGCACCGTGAGCAGCTGGCGCGAGCTCGACGGCGCCCCCACCGTCGCGCCCTGCGCCTTGGGGAGCGCCGCGAGGAGCTCCTCAGCGCGGGCCCGCAGCGTGCGCCAGTCGGCGCCGACGGCCTCGAGCAGCGGCACGGCGGTGCCGCCCGTCTGGGAGAGCAGGGTGGTCAGCAGGTGAGCCGGGGCGATCTCGGGGTTGCCCTCCGCGGCGGCACGCCGCATGGCACCCGAGAGCGCTTCCTGGCTCTTCTGGGTGAGCTTGTAGTCCATTCTTTCTAGGCCCCCGGTGGCAGCTCGTAGCGGATCAGCGCTCTGACCATGCGCATCTCGGCGCGCAGGCGGTGAACCTCCTCACGCAGCCGCAGAGCTTCGTTCTCGAGCTCGAGTATCCGCTTGATGCCCGCGAGGTTGATGCCCTCCTCCTGGGAGAGCCGCTGCACCTCGCGGAGCTGGATGATGTCTCTTGTGGAGTAGAGGCGGCCGCGCCCCGCCGTGCGGCCTGGGCTGACCAGGCCGAGCCGGTCGTACTGGCGCAGGGTCTGCGGGTGCAGCCCCGACAGCTGCGCGGCCACCGAGATCACATAGACGGGTGTGTCGTCTGACAGGTCGAAGTAGTTGGCGTCCATCGGCTACTCGCTTCTGGCTCGCTGAATCAGCTCAGCGCGCGGGTCCTCACCCGCGGTCGCGGTGTTGAACTCGCTGAGGAGCTCGCGTGACTTGTCGTCGAGCGTCTTCGGTACCACGACCTCGACGGTGGCGAGCAGGTCGCCCTTGGTGCCGTCTTTACGGGTGACGCCCCTGCCGCGCACGCGGAACGTGCGCCCGTTGGGCGTGCCCGCGGGGATGCGCAGCGTGACAGGCATGCCCTTGAGGATCGGCACCTTGATCTCCGCGCCGAGCGCGGCCTCGGTGAACGTCACCGGCACCGTGATCGTCAGGTTCTCGCCCGACCTGCCGAAGACGGCGTGCGGCTTGACGTGCGTCAGGATGTAGAGGTCGCCCGCGGGGCCGCCGTTCTCGCCCGGCGCCCCCTTGGCCTTGAGCTTGACCCGCTGACCGTCGGCGACGCCGGCGGGGATGCGGGCCTGGATGGTGCGGGTGCTCTTGGCCCGGCCGCTGCCCTCGCACACGGGGCAGGGGTCGTCCACGATCAGCCCGCGGCCCTTGCAGTCGCGGCAGGGCTCGGAGAAGGCGAAGTTGCCCAGGTTGCGGCTGGCCGCGCCGGTGCCGTCACAGGTGGGGCAGACCCTGGGGGTCGTGCCCGCCCTGGCGCCGGTGCCGGTGCACGCGGCGCAGGCGGCCGAGCTGGTCAGCCTGAGCGACACCGTGCTGCCCTCGGCCGCTTCGGTGAACGTCAGCGTGACCTCGGACTCGACGTCCTGGCCGCGCCTCGGCCTGGTCGTGGTGGTGGTGCGGCCGGCGCCGCCGCCCCGGTTGAACAGCCCGCCGAACAGGTCGCCGAGCCGCTCGCCCGCACCGCCGCCGCCGGTGCCCTGCCCGGTGCCGCCGAACAGGTCGCCGAAGTCGAACGAGAAACCGCCGGCACCGGGACGCTGGCCGCCCACCCCGGACCCGAACAACGTCCGCGCCTCGTCGTACTCCTTGCGGCGCTTGGTGTCGGACAGGACGTCGTACGCCTCGGAGACCTCCTTGAACTTGGCCTCTTTGGTCGGGTCGCCCTGGTTGCTGTCGGGGTGGTACTGCCTGGCCAGCTTCCGATAAGCCTTCTTGATCTCATCGGCGGTGGCGGTCTTGGGCACACCAAGGACGGCGTAGTAGTCCTTCTCCAGGTAGTCCTTGGTGCTCATCTACGGCCCTTCGTCCTCGTGTCAGTTTTCGTCGTCGTCATTGGACGCGGGAGTGGCGTCCCCGGGCTCCGCGACCGCCACCCGCGCCGGACGCAGCACCCTGTCACCCAAGCGGTATCCGGGCTGCAGCACCTCGACCGCGGTCGGCTCCGTCACGTCGGACGAGTAGCTGTGCATCAGCGCCTCGTGGACGGTCGGGTCGAACGGCTCGCCCTTCTGCCCGAAGGAGCTGAGGCCCAGCTTGGTGAGCGCCGACTCCAGCGACTCCGCCACCTTCGCGAAGCCACCGGTCAGCTCGCCGTGGTCGCGGGCCCTGCCGATGTCGTCGAGTACGGGCAGCAGATCCGCCAGCGCGCCCGCGACCGCCTGCTCCCTGACCGCGGCACGGTCGCGCTCGACCCGCCTGCGGTAGTTCACATATTCGGCCTGGAGTCGCTGCAGGTCGGCGGTCCGCTCGGCGAGCTGGGCCTCCAGCTCGCCGTTGGCGGCGGCCGGCGCGGGCGGCTGCTCTGCCGCCTGCTCGGCGGCGGAGGCGTCCCTGACCTGCCCCGTCTCCGGGTCGATCTTGCGGCTGTCGCGGATCACCGGCTGCTCTTGCCCGTTTTCACGCGGCGGCATCACTGGTCCTTCTTCGGCTGGTCTTCGTCGACGATCTCGGCCTCGACCACGTCGTCATCGGCCTTCTGGCCCTGACCGGCCGCGGCGTCCTGCGGGGCGCCCTCGCCGCCGGCCTGCTGGCCCTGGCTCGCGGCGTAGATCGCCGAACCCATCTTCTGGCTGACGGTGGCGAGCTTCTCCGCCGAGGTGCGGATGACGTCGGTGTCGGTGCCCTCCAGAGCCTTCTTCAGCTCGGACAGGGCGTCGTTGACCTCGGTCTTGATGTCGCCGGGGACCTTGTCGTCGTTCTCGCGGAGGAACTTCTCCGTCTGGTAGGCGAGCCCGTCCGCGTTGTTGCGGACCTCGGCCTCCTCGCGGCGCTTCTTGTCCTCCTCGGCGTACGACTCGGCCTCGCGCATCATGCGCTCGATGTCGTCCTTCGGCAGCGCGGAGCCGCCGGTGATCGTCATCGACTGCTCCTTGCCCGTGCCCAGGTCCTTGGCGGAGACGTTGACGATGCCGTTGGCGTCGATGTCGAAGGTGACCTCGATCTGCGGGATGCCGCGCGGGGCCGGCGCGATGCCGGTCAGCTCGAAGGTCGCCAGCTTCTTGTTGTACGAGGCGATCTCGCGCTCACCCTGGAAGACCTGGATCTGCACCGACGGCTGGTTGTCCTCGGCCGTGGTGAAGACCTCGGAGCGCTTGGTCGGGATCGTCGTGTTGCGCTCGATGATCTTGGTGAAGATGCCGCCCTTGGTCTCGATGCCCAGCGACAGCGGGGTCACGTCGAGCAGCAGGACGTCCTTGACCTCGCCCTTGAGCACACCGGCCTGCAGGGCGGCGCCGATGGCGACGACCTCGTCCGGGTTGACGCCCTTGTTGGGCTCCTTGCCGCCGGTCAGCTCCCTGACCAGCTCGGTCACGGCGGGCATACGGGTCGAGCCGCCGACGAGCACCACGTGGGCGATGTCGGAGACCTTGATGCCGGCGTCCTTGATGACCTGGTGGAACGGGCCCTTGGTCCGCTCGAGCAGGTCGGCCGTCAGCCGCTGGAACTCGGAGCGGGTCAGCTTCTCGTCGAGGTGCAGCGGGCCCTCGGACGAGGCCGTGATGTAGGGCAGGTTGATGTTGGTCTCGGACTGGCTGGACAGCTCGATCTTGGCCTTCTCGGCCGCCTCGCGCAGACGCTGGAGCGCCATCTTGTCCTTGGACAGGTCGACGCCGTGCGCGTTCTGGAAGCGCTTGACGAGCTCGTCGACGATGCGCTGGTCCCAGTCGTCACCACCGAGGTGGTTGTCGCCGGAGGTCGCCTTGACCTCGACGAAGCCGTGGCCGTCCTCCTGGCCGACGTCGAGCAGCGACACGTCGAAGGTGCCGCCACCGAGGTCGAAGACCAGGATGGTCTGGTCCTGCTCCTTGTCGAGCCCGTAGGCGAGGGCCGCCGCGGTCGGCTCGTTGATGATGCGGAGCACGTTGAGGCCCGCCACCGTGCCGGCCTCCTTGGTGGCCTGCCGCTGGGCGTCGTTGAAGTAGGCGGGAACGGTGACCACCGCGTCGGTGATCTTCTCGCCGAGGTAGGCCTCCGCGTCCTGCTTGAGCTTCTGCAGGACGAAGGCGCTGATCTGCTGGGGCGAGAACTTCTTGCCGTCGATCTCCTGGGACCAGTTGGTGCCCATCTCTCGCTTGACCGATCGGATCGTCCGGTCCACATTGGTGACGGCCTGCCGCTTGGCGACCTCACCGACGAGGACCTCGCCGTTCTTCGCGAAGGCGACCACGGACGGCGTGGTCCGCGAGCCCTGCGCGTTGGCGATGACGGTGGGCTCACCGCCCTCGAGGATCGAGACGACGGAGTTGGTCGTCCCCAGGTCGATACCTACCGCACGTGCCATGAGTACGTCCTTGTAGTCAA
Organism: Nonomuraea helvata; assembly: GCF_039535785.1. Classification (NCBI taxonomy): domain Bacteria; kingdom Bacillati; phylum Actinomycetota; class Actinomycetes; order Streptosporangiales; family Streptosporangiaceae; genus Nonomuraea; species Nonomuraea helvata. The sequence continues at coordinate 1,229,065 of NZ_BAAAXV010000009.1, read as the reverse complement.
AGTTGAGTCTGCTGGACTCAAGCTACGAATGCCAGGCGGCTTTGTCAAACGACTTGAGCCTACTCGACTCAACCCTCGTGAGCGCGCCGGCATTCCCTCCAACGGCGGCGACTTCCGGGAAGGTTCCTGGCACAGGAGTGGACCCCGGCGCGGTGGGCGCGCGCCGGGGTCCACGCGGGCGGGCGGGCTCTCAGCTGACGGGCGCGTTCATGTCGCTCTGGATCTCGGCGGGGTGAGTGCGCGGTTGTAGATGCGGACGTCGTCGATGAGGCCGTTGCAGTATTCGCCCCACAGGCTGCTGCCGCCGATGCGGAGGGGGTTGAGCGGCAGGCTCGCGGTGCCGAGGAGTCCTTGGTCGGTGCCGGTGACGATCTCGGTGTAGGGGTGGTTGTCGTCGGCGTTGGCCCACAATGCGGACCCCCCCAGCGGTGCGCAGCGTCACCCTCGAGGCCCCCGCGCCCTTGGTGCTTGATCGATGTATCGCTCCAAATCGATCATTTGTCACCGGGGATGTTCAGTTTTGGACACGCTATTTTGCGCCGTCCACAATCTTGCGTTTGCCGATCGGCTGCTTGAGCTTGACCGTCGTGGTCTTCTGGATCGCGATCATGATGCAGGACACGTTCCTGGCCTTGGGCGAGGTGCCCTCGTACAGGGTGATCGTGACGCGCTTGGCCGTCTCCTTCACCTTGACCCGGTCGAGTACCGTGCACGGGGCGACGCCGGACCACCAGGTGAGCTGGATCTGCCTGCCCTTGGCCACCGGCTTGGCCTTGGTCCATCGGACCTTGTGGACGTTGATCGCGTTGCCGGTCGGTTTGGTGACCTCCGGTCCCTTCGTGGGGGTGGTGGTGACCGGGTTCGTCACGACGGGTGGCTGCTGCGGGACGGTGGAGGCGCCTTGCCGGGCGGGCGGGGCCGCGCCGCAGCCCGCCGCGAGCACGAGACATCCGGCCAGTGCAGTCGCTGTCATTGCACGCATACCTATTCGACGGATAGGGCGGGTCCCCGGTTCATCCGGCGGAGATTAGTGTGGTTCGCGTGCTCCGTCAGGCTCTCCTCGCAGTCTCCAAGAGCGAACGCGCCGAGCGCGTCATCTCCACCTCCCGGCTGACCGCCGACGTGGTCAGGCGCTATGTCGCGGACGACGTAGGCGCCGTGATCGGCGAGCTGACCCGCAAGGGGCTGCTCGTCACCGTGGACCATCTCGGCGAGGAGGTGACGGAACAGGCGCAGGCCGAGGCGGCGGTCGCCGAATACCTGCGGCTGCTCGGCCTGCTGCCCGCGGGCGCCGACGTGTCGGTCAAGCTCACCGCGCTCGGCCTGCGGCTGTCGGAGGGGCTCGCGCTCGACCACGCCGCCGCGATCTGCCGGGCCGCCGCGGCCAGGGACGTCACGGTGACGCTCGACGCCGAGGAGCACGACACGATCAGCGGCCTCCACTCCGTGCACACCGCCCTGCGCGGTGACCATCCCGACGTGGGGGTGGTGGTCCAGGCGTACCTGCCGGAGGCGCTGGAGCGCTGCGAGAGCCTCGCCGGGGCCCGCGTGCGCCTGTGCAAGGGCGCGTACACCGCTCCGGGGGCCTACACCAGGCCCGCCGACATCGACCGCTCGTTCGTACGGTGCCTGCGGATCCTGATGGCGGGCACCGCCTACCCCATGGTCGCCACCCACGACCCCAGGATGGTCCGCATCGCCTCCACGCTGGCCGTGCTCGAGGGCCGCGACGTGACCGGCTACGAGCACCAGATGCTGTACGGCGTGCGCCCCGACGAGCAGCTACGCCTCGCGGGGCAAGGCGCGAGGATGCGCGTCTACGTCCCCTACGGCTCCGACTGGTACGCCTACCTCATGCGCCGCCTGGCCGAGCGCCCCCGCAACCTGGCCTTCTTCCTCAGGTCACTGCTGTCGCGACGATAGGCTGCTGACGTGATTGCGATTCTGGGCACGGGAAAGATGGGCGAGGCCCTGCTGTCCGGGCTGCTGCGCGCCGGGTTCAAGCCGGACGACATCATGGCGACCACCCGCAGGGCCGAGCGGGCGCAGGCGCTGCGCGAGACGTACGGCGTGCGCACCGTCTCCAACTCCGAGGCCGCCAAGGTCGCGGACACGCTCGTCCTGGCCGTCAAGCCGCAGGACATGGCCACACTGCTGGCCGAGATCGCTCCGTACGTGCCCGCCGACCGCCTGGTGATCACGGCCGCGGCCGGCATCACGACGTCGTTCGTGGAGCAGCGGCTCGGCGTGGACGTGCCCGTGGTGCGGGTGATGTCCAACACGCCGATCAGGTTCGACGAGGCGATGAGCGTGATCTCGGCGGGCGCCCACGCGGGCGAGGAGCACCTCGAGCTCACCGAGGGCCTGCTCAGCCCGGTCGGCAAGGTGCTGCGCATCCCCGAGTCCCAGCAGGACGCCGCCACCGCGCTCTCCGGCAGCGGCCCCGCCTACTTCTTCTACCTGGTCGAGGCCATGGTCGACGCGGGCATCCTGCTCGGCATGCCGCGGGCCGCCGCGCTCGACATGGTCATCCAGTCCATCGTCGGGGCCGCCGTGATGCTGCGCGACTCGGGTGAGCACCCGGTGATCCTGCGCGAGGCCGTCACCTCGCCGGGCGGCACGACGATCGCCGCCATCGCCGAGCTCGAACGGCACAGCGTGCGGGCCGCGTTCCTGGCCGCCATCGAGGCCGCCCGAGACCGGGGGCGCCAGCTCGCCTCCGGCTGAGAGGCCGGACGGCCCCGCTCCTACGATGGGTCGGGTGACGTTACGTCGCGGCATCGCGCCGCTGCTCGTCTTTTTCGCACTGACCGGCTGCACCTCGGAGCAACCGCCGAACGTCCAGGTCGGCGAGGTCAGGCGGGGCCCGGTCACCGAGGTCGTCGAGGCCCCCGCCACGATCGGCGCGCGTGCCTCCGCGACCCTGCGCTCGCCCGCCCAGGGCACGATCGCCAAGCTGTACGTCCGCGAGGGCGACCACGTGCGCAAGGGCGAGATCCTGGCCAGGATCAGTTCGCCCGAGGCCCAGAGCCGGCTCAAGCAGGCCCGCCAGGCCTCCAAGGCGGCCACGCCCGTGGGCTTCGCCACCCCCGCCGTGCGGCTGCCGGCGTTCGACACCGGCTCGTTCGACCGCAAGGTGACCGCCCACTTCGCCAAGGCCCGCAAGGAGGCCAGGAAGGTCGCGGACGCCGGGGTGCGCAGGCAGCTCCTGAACGCCATCGACCTGGCGCAGGCCCAGCACAAGGCGCAGACCAGGGCACTGGCCTCGATCACCGCGCAGCTCAACCGCTCGATCAGCGGGATGCTGTCCGGCGTGACCAGCGGCCTGGCCGGCTCGATGGCCTCGCTGCAGGCCGCGTCGAAGTCGCAGGCCAAGGCCGCGCTCAAGGCGGCGGAGAGCACGGTCAAGTCGCTCACGATCAAGGCGCCGTTCGCCGGCGTCGTCACGCTCGGTCGCGCCTCGGGCGGTGGCGGGATGCCGAGCGGCGTGGAAGGGCTGCTCAGCCAGCTCCCCGGCGGCGGTCAGCAGCTGCCGTCCCTGCCCTCGACGGGCTCGGCGTCCGGCAGCCCGGTCGCGACGGGCGTCCCCGTCTCGGCGGGCGACTCGCTCGTCACCGTCACCGACGTCTCCAGGCTCACCCTGGACGCCGACGTGGACGAGACGGACGTCCTGCTGGTCAAGAAGGGGGTGCGGGCCGCCGTGGAGCTGGACGCGGTGCCCGGCGCCACGTACACGGCCGTGGTGACCGGCATCGGCGTCACCCCCATGGAGGGCACCACGGGCGGGGTCAGCTACCCGGTGCGGCTCACGCTCGGCCCCGGCGCCTTCGACGACGGCTCCAAGGCGCCCACGCCCAAGCCGGGCATGAGCGCCGTCACACGGCTGACCGTGCGCGAGTCGCCGTCCGCCGTCTCGGCGCCCGCGTCGGCCATCGTCTCCAGCGGGCGCGAGAGCGTCGTCTGGGCGATCAGGAACGGCGTGGCCGAGCGGCGCGTGGTCAAGCTGGGGGCCCAGGGCGACGCCGTGGTGGAGGTGCTGAGCGGGCTGTCCGTGGGTGACCGGATCGTGGTCAAGGGGGCGGACTCCGTACGGCAAGGGCAGCGGCTGCCATGACGCCCGCGATCGAGGCCGTGGGCCTCACCCGGCGCTACCAGCTCGACGGCGTCGCCGTGGAGGCGCTGCGTGGCGTGTCGCTCCGGATCGACCAGGGCGAGTTCGCCGCCATCGTCGGCCCGTCGGGGTCCGGGAAATCGACGCTCATGCACCTGCTCGGCTGCCTCGACCGGCCCAGCTCGGGCGTGCTCAGGGTCAACGGCGTGGAGATATCCGGATTGTCCGACACCGAGCTGGCCGAGCTGCGCAACAAGACGATCGGCTTCGTCTTCCAGTCGTTCCACCTGCTGGCCAGGACCTCGGCGCTGGACAACGTGGCGCTGCCGCTGGTCTACCGGGGCATCGGCCGGGCCGAGCGGCGCTCCAGGGCCCGCGCGGCGCTGGAGGCGGTCGGGCTGGGCCATCGCATGGAGCACCGGCCGTCCCAGATGTCCGGCGGGGAGCAGCAGCGCGTGGCCATCGCCAGGGCCCTGGTCGGCGAGCCCAAGATGCTGCTGGCCGACGAGCCCACGGGCAACCTCGACACCGCCAACGGGACCGAGGTCATGGCCATACTCGACCGGCTCAACGGCGAGGGCGGGGTGGCCGTGGTGCTCGTGACGCACGAGCCCGAGATCGCCGCCCACGCGCGGCGCCAGATCCACGTACGGGACGGGCTGATCGAGAAGGACATCTCGTGAGACCGCGAGGGAAGGCGGCGGCTCCCCAGCGACCGAGCGCGCCGAACGGAGTGAGGCCATGAACACAGCCGAGGCGCTGACGATGGCGCTGGAAGCGCTGCGCGTGAACCGGCTGCGCAGTGCGCTGACCATGCTCGGTGTGATCATCGGCGTGCTCGCCGTGGTGATCCTGGTGGCCATCGGCACGGGCGCGAAGGACGAGATCGAGAAGCAGATCTCGGGCCTCGGCACGAACATCATCCTCGTCGTACCCGGCCGCATCAGCCTGGGCGCGGCCCCCACGCAGAGCAAGCTCGGCCTGGCCGACGTCGCCTACGTCCGGCGGGTGGTGGGCGACCCGTCGAAGGTGACGGTCTCGCTGCAGTCGGGCGAGACCGTACGCGTGGGCAGGGTGGAGGCGTTCGTCACGGTGATCGGCACCGACCAGAACCTCGTCAACATCTTCGACCGCCCCCTGGACAAGGGGCGCCCGCTGAGCGAGACCGACGTGGACACCCGGCGCCGGGTGGCGGTGCTGGGGTCGCAGGTGGCCGACCGGCTGTTCGGCGACCTGGACCCGATCGGGCGGCAGGTGACGGTGGCCGGGGCCAGGTTCCGGGTGGTGGGCGTGTACGCCGAGGTCGGGCAGACGTTCGGGCTCTCGCGCGACCAGGAGATCCACATCCCGGTGACGACGGCTCAGCGGCTGCTCGGGATCGAGCGGATCAACGGGCTCGCGGTCGGCGCGTCCGGGCCCGACGAGATCGACCCGCTCTCGGACAAGGTGACGGCGGCGCTGCGGGCGCGGTATCCGGGCGAGCAGTTCTCGGCGGTCACGCAGACCGCGCTGCTCGGCACGATCGGCAGCGTGCTCGGCATGCTCACCGGCGTGCTGGCCGCCATCGCGGGCATCTCGCTGCTGGTGGGCGGCGTCGGGGTGTCGAACATCATGCTGGTCAGCGTGCGCGAGCGCACCCGCGAGATCGGGCTGCGCAAGGCGCTGGGTGCCAGGCAGCGCGACATCCTCGCCCAGTTCCTCATCGAGGCGGTGCTGCTGACCACGATCGGCGGGTTCGTCGGGATCGCGCTCGGGGTGGGCGGGTCGGTGGCCATCGCGGCGTTCACGGAGGTGCCCGCGTCGATCACGTGGTGGTCGATCGCGCTGGCGTTCGGGGTGTCGGCGGCCGTCGGGGTGTTCTTCGGCGTGGCCCCGGCGCGGAGGGCGGGCAGACTGGACCCCGTCATCGCCCTCCGCGCCGAGTGACCTCAGGCGTCCCGCTTCTGCATCAGGACGGCCCCCGCGATCATGGCGACCGCGACCCAGGCGAGGTAGACCGCGAACCCGCTCCACGGGCCCAGGGAGCCGTTGCTTCTGCCGGAGACCACCAGCATGCCCGCGTTGGTGGTGAAGTACTCGGCCACCGTCTTGCCCCACTGCCCCGGCAGTTGGCCCGCCACCGTGGGCAGCACCAGTATCAGCGCGATGGCCGACACGATCGCGCCCGGCGTGTGCCTGACGAGTGTGCCGAGGCCGAGCCCGAACACGCCGCACGCGGTCAGGTAGAGGGTGGCTCCGAGCACGGACCGCGCCACATGGCCCATCTCGACCGAAGGCGACCCGCAGATGGCCAGTGCGAGGCCGATCGTGGCGGCCGACGCGACCGCGCAGACGATCAGTGAGGTCGCCGTGAACACCACGATCTTGCCCGTCAACAGGCTCATGCGCCTGGGCACGGCCATGAGCGACGTGCGGATGCCGCCGGTGCGGTACTCGCTGGAGATCACCAGCACGCCGAGCGTGGCCATGGCCAGCTGCGCGAACAGCGCTCCGCTGAGGCCCATCCTGATCGCCTGGTCAGCGGGGATCGGCCCGTCGGCCATGCCTCTGGCGGAGGCGCTGATGAGCACGCCGAAGCCGATCATCATCACGACCGTGGCGGCCAGTGTCCACACCGTGGAGCGGACGGAGCGGATCTTGGTCCATTCGGACCTGAGGATGTCGATCATGACGAGAACTCCAGGCTGTCCTTGGTCAGCTCCATGTAGGCCGCTTCGAGCGACGGCTGCACGAACGTCAGCTCCTCCAGCGGGATCCCGGCGCGAGCGGTGAGCGTGCCGATCTCGAGCGTGCTCATCGCGGTCACGCGCAGGTGGTCGGGGTGGAGCTCGCCCACCTTGACCAGCTCCGCCACCTCGGCCAGCCGGGGCGAGCGCACCCGTACGTACCCCTGCGAGCTGCGCCCGATGAACTCCTGCACGCTCGTGTCGGCGATGAGCCGCCCCTTGCCGATCACGATCAGGTGGTCGGCGGTCTGCGCCATCTCGCTCATCAGGTGGCTGGAGACGAACACCGTCCGGCCCTCGGCGGCCAGCTCGCGCATGAACGTGCGGATCCACAGGATGCCGTCGGGGTCGAGCCCGTTGACGGGCTCGTCGAAGATCAGGATCTCGGGGTCACCCAGCAGCGCGGCGGCGATGCCCAGCCGCTGCGACATGCCCAGCGAGAAGCCGCCGACCCGCCGCTTGCGCACCTCGCTCAGGCCCACGGTCTCCAGCACCTCGTCCACGCGGCTCGCGGGGATTCCGTTGCTCTGCGCGATGGCCAGCAGGTGGTTGTACGCGCTGCGCCCGCCGTGCACGGCCTTGGCGTCCAGCAGCGCGCCGACCTTGCGCAGGGGATGCGGCAGCTCCGCGTACGGCCGCCCGTCCACGAGCACGGAGCCGCCGGACGGCCGGTCGAGGCCGAGGATCATGCGCATGGTCGTGGACTTGCCGGCTCCGTTCGGGCCCAGGAAGCCGGTCACCTGACCGGCTTCGACGTCGAACGACAGGTCCGACACGGCGGCGGCGGCGCCGTAGCGTTTGCTCAGGTTCGTTGCGCGGATCGCGGTCATGATCTGAGCGTGCCGTCGGCCGTGCCCGGTTTCTTCCTGCGCGGGGACCGTTTTCCGCGAGGTGATCTAGGAGCCTGGTCCTACTCTCCTGGGCGGATCAGCCCGGCCTCGTAGGCCGCGATCACCGCCTGCGCCCGGTCCCTGGCGTCTATCTTGGCGAACAGGCTGGTCACGTGGTTCTTGACGGTCGAGGGGGAGACGGACAGCTCCACGGCGATCTCGGTGTTCGAGCGGCCGCGGGCGATGAGCACGAGGATCTCCCGCTCGCGCTCGGTCAGCCCGCCCAGCTCGGCGGGCACGGGTCTCGCAGGTGATGCCCGTACGAACGTGCCGATCAGCCGGCTCAGCAGGCGCGGCGCGACGGCGGACTCACCCCGATGCACGACTCGTACGCCCTCGATCAGCTCCTCGGGGGAGACGTCCTTGGGCAGGAACCCGCCCGCGCCCGCCCTGAGCGCCGCGACCACGTTCTCGTCCAGGTCGAACGTGCTCAGCGCCAGCACCCGCACCTCCGGCAGCTCCGCGGTGATCAGCTCGGTCGCCCGCACCCCGTCGAGGCCCGGCATGTGCAGGTCCATCAGCACCACATCGGGCCGCAGCCGCCTGCTCAGCTCCACCGCCTCCGCGCCGTCCGCGGCCTCGCCGACCACCCCGAGGTCAGGCTGCGCGTCGAGCATCAGCTTGAATCCCTTGCGGACCAGCCCATGGTCGTCCACCAACACAATTCTGATCATCTGGTCTCCAGGGGGATGCGGGCGTGCACGCGGAAACCGCCTTCTGGGCGCGGCCCGGTCGAGAGCCGGCCGCCGCATAATGCCACCCGCTCGGCCATGCCTCCCAGCCCGAACCCCGGCGCGCCGCCGCCCCCCGCCGCCAGTCCGTCGTCCACCACCTCGACCTCCACGGCCGAGGGCCCGTACGTCAGCCGCACGCTCGCCCTCGCGCTGACCGCGTGCTTGCGGGTGTTCGTGAGTGCCTCCTGAACGATCCGGTAGACGGCGTGGTCCACGGCCGCAGGCAGCTCGACGGGCTCTCCCGTCACGGTCAGGCCGGCCGGCTGCCCCGCCTTCCTCGCCTCCTTGATCAGCGAGGGCAGCCGGTCGGCGCCCACTCCTGTCGCGGCGTCGGGCCCCTCGCCGCCGTCGGCCCTGAGCACGTCGAGCAGGTGCCGCATCTCCGACATGGCCTGGCGGGCGGTCTGCTCGGCGCTCTCCAGCGCGTCCCTGGTGACCTCCTGCCCGGGAGGCAGCGTGGCGCGCGCGCCGCCGACCAGGGCGTTGATGACGGTGATGTGGTGGGCGACCACATCGTGCAGCTCCCTGGCGATGCGCCGCCGCTCGGCACGCACGGCTTCGTCGGCGGCCTCCCGCCTGCCGCGCTCGGCGAGCTCGGCCCTCAGCCGGACGATCAGCCCGATCCCCACGGGCACGCCGACGAAGAACAGGGCAGTCACCCAGCCGCCCGTGACCGGTCTGACCGCCTCCAGCGTCGTCGCGTACGCGGCGAACACCCCGGCCGCCGTGATCGCGGTCGTGCGGCCCGTGGTGTAGCGGCCCACGCTGTAGAGAGCGATGGCCATGGGCGGGTTGACGGACTGCACGATCCCCGTCGCGATGCCGACGACGTCGATCGCGGCCACCAGCGCGGCAGCCACGATCGGCCGGCGGCGGCGCATGAGCAGGGCCGCCATGCCCGCCAGGTAGGACACCGCGCCCAGGATCGGGTTCGCCTCGCCCCGGTCGATCATGAAGGGGAGCAGTACCAGAGCGGGAGAGGAGAACACGACCACGAGCGTCGTGTCGAAGACCCGAGGGCGTCTGAAGAAGCGCACGATCTTGAGGAAGGTTCGCCGCACGCCCAAGACACTAAGTCACGAAATTTGCGGATCACCGCCTACAGCGCGGCGCCTGCGCTGCGGTAACGTCGGCCCCAAGGCGAGGGCACACGGAGGAGACGGGATGAGCAGGTCGGCACGGGTGATCTGGGACGACGCTCTCACCTCCTACAACTTCGGCCCGAGCCATCCGCTCGCCCCCGTGCGGGTGGAGCTGACCATGGCGCTCGCCCGCGCGCTCGGCGTGCTCGACAAGGTCGAGGTGGCCGGCTGCGCGCCCGCGACCGACGCCGAGCTGTCCATGGTCCACCGCCCCGCCTACATCGAGGCCGTCAAACGCGTGTCCGCCTCGGGGCAGCCCGACCTCGGCGCCGGGCTGGGCACCGCGGACAACCCCGCGTTCAAGGGCGTGCACGAGGCCTCCGCGCTGATCGCCGGCGCGTCGCTGGCCGCCGCCCGCTCCGTCTGGGAGGGGACGGCCGAGCACGCGGTCAACGTGGCGGGCGGGCTGCACCACGCGATGTCCGCCACGGCCAGCGGCTTCTGCGTCTACAACGATCCCGCGCTGGCCATCGCGTGGCTGCTGAGGCAGGGGGCGGGCCGCATCGCGTACGTGGACGTGGACGTCCACCACGGCGACGGCGTGCAGGCCGCCTTCTTCGACGACCCGAGGGTCCTGACGATCAGCCTGCACGAGAGCCCGCGCACGCTGTTCCCCGGCACCGGGTTCCCCGAGGAGACCGGCGCGGAGGGCACGGCCGTCAACGTCGCGCTCCCGGCGGGGACGGGCGACGCGGGGTGGCTGCGGGCCTTCCACGCGGTCGTGCCGCCGCTGCTGCACGAGTTCAGCCCGGAGATCCTGGTCACCCAGCACGGCTGTGACAGCCACGCGCTCGACCCCCTGGCCAACCTGATGCTCAGCGTCGACGGCCAGCGGGCCGCGTACGCCGCCCTGCACCGCCTGGCCCACGAGACGGCCGGCGGCCGGTGGATCGCCACCGGCGGCGGCGGTTACGAGCTGGTGCAGGTGGTGCCGCGGGCGTGGACCCATCTCATCGCCGAGCTGGCGGGCCACCCGATCGACCCGGACACCCCCACGAGTCAGAGCTGGCGCCAGTTCGTCAGGGAGCGTACGGGCGAGACACCGCCGCTGACGATGACGGACGGTCGCAATCCGGAATTTCGCGACCTGTCCGGTGGTTATGACCCAGCGGACCCCATTGACCGTGCGATCATGGCGACCCGACTTGCGGTCTTCCCCCTGCACGGCCTCGATCCAATGCCCTGACGAGGAAGAAGCTGTGCTGAGCCGCGACCAACTTAGAGAGCATCTTGTCCACACGCGGATAGCCGGCGACGTCGCGACTCCCCGCGAGAACAACCTCGACCACTACAGCTCGCTCGCCAACGGCGACCCGTACTACAAGCTGGGCCTGACCTTCGACCAGCCGTGGTCGTACCGCGACGTCCTGGCGCTCATGGCCAAGTCCGCGGGCGTGGTCTCCGATCCCGACCACCGCTGGGGCCAGGACACCATCGACCCTGACCTGACGATCGATGCGCTCGACGACATGGCCGAGGCCATCGCCGCCGTGCTGTCGCGGGAGCGCCCGCGCGTCCTGTTCGCCACCGGCCACCCGACCGGGCTGCTCGCCGTGCACCTGCCGCTGGCGCGCCTGTGCGCCGAGCGCGGGGCCGAGCTGCTCACTCCTGCCGAGGGGTGGACCTACTCCGGATCCAATTTCGGACGCCGGCGCAAGATCCGTTATCTGCAGGACATCGCCATGCTCGACGACAGGGGCGCGTTCGTGCACACCCACGACGCCGCTCCCATGCGCCACATGATCGAGGAGCTCGGCGGGGAGCTTCCCGACCTCGTGATCGCCGACCACGGCTGGGCGGGAGCGGCGGGAGAGGCGGGTGCGCACACGGTGGCGTTCGCCGACTGCAACGACCCGGGTCTGTTCCTCGGCGAGGCCGAGGGAAAGATCGACGTGGTCGTGCCGCTTGATGACAATGTGCTACCACGTTTTTACGCTCCGCTGACAGAGCGGCTCGTCACTCAGGTCTCAGGAGCCCTTTGAGTCGAAATCGGTCCTCCCGATACGGTCTTTTCGCGCCCGCATTCCAAGAGGCTCGCTGTCCCTTTGCCAACTTTTGATGGCGCTCCGGCGACTCTTATGTGTGGCAACTTGGACAGTTCCAACGTCCAAGTGAGGTGCTCGGCCCGGCTGCTGGCCAGCGATTTCGCTGGTTCCGCTGACGAGTGGCTCCGGCGACTGAGAAACTAGGGGGTTTGCGCACCCGGAGTCCCGACTTACGCTGACGGCAGTACACGTGCGTGAGCAATGGCACCAGTGGGGATAACCCGGAAACCACGTGCGGAAGAGGCGTCCGATGGGTGCAGGCGAAAGACCTCTCAGTGAGGTGAAGTTCCTGACTGTGGCGGAAGTCGCGACGGTCATGAGGGTGTCCAAGATGACGGTGTACCGGCTCGTCCACTCTGGCGAGTTGCCGGCCATCCGTGTCGGCCGGTCGTTCAGAGTGCCTGAGCAGGCGGTACACGACTATCTGCGGGAGGCCTACATCGAGGCAGGTTGAAGTAGCGACGTGACCCGTCACGTCGTGAATGCTGTCGCGGGCGAGGCCCGGCCGTCGTAAGACGCGACCGGGCTCTCACCCCCCGGTGGGGCGATCTACCGCCCATCGCCGGTAGTCTGTGAGCCGGTGTGCGCTCGCACTCCGTGAAGACTTGCTACCAGCACCTGGGGGTCCCGTGGGCTCTGTGATCAAGAAGCGCCGCAAGCGGATGGCTAAGAAGAAGCACCGCAAGCTGTTGAAGAAGACGCGCATCCAGCGGCGTAACAAGAAGTAACTTACGCAGCTGCGAGGCGCTGATGACCCACACCGTGCTTGTCACCGGGGTCTCGCGCCACATAGGCGCCCGGGTGGCGAGCGTTCTGGCTTCCGACCCGGACATCAGCCGCGTCATAGGAGTTGACACCGTGCCGCCCCCCTCGCTCACGCGGGACGGCGGCATCTCTCTCGGCCGGACTGAGTTCGTCCGGGTGGATCTGCGCAGCCCTGACATCGCTCAGGTGATCGCGGCTGCGGACATCGACACCGTTGTGCACATGAGCCTGGTCAGCGCTCCGTCGAGGAGCAGTGGCAGGGCCGCGATGAAGGAGCACAACGTCATCGGCACCATGCAGTTGCTCGGTGCCTGCCAGCGGTCGGCGACCGTGCGGCGCGTGGTGGTGCGCTCCACCACCGCCGTCTACGGCTCGTCGCCGCGCGACCCCGCGGTGTTCACCGAGGACCTGGAGCCGCCGGACGGCCCCACCCACGGCTACGCCAAGGACGCGGCCGAGGTGGAGGGCTACGTCCGGGGCTTCGCGCGCCGCCGGCCCGACGTGACGGTGTCGATGCTGCGCTTCGCCAACTTCATGGGACCCGGCGTCGACTCGCCGTTGACGCGTTACTTCGTCCAGCCGGTGCTGCCGACCGTGTTCGGCTTCGATCCGCGGCTGCAGTTCGTCCACGAGGACGACGCGGTCGAGGTGCTGCGCCGGATGGCGACCGAAGACCACCCCGGCACGTTCAACGTGGCCGGGGCAGGCGTGTTGCTGCTGTCGCAGTGCGCCAGGCGGGCGGGGCGGTTCTCCATGCCGCTGTTCTCGCCCGCTTTCAAGGCGCTGGGCGACACCGCACGCAGGATCGGGCTGGTCGAATACTCGCCCGAGCAGGTCAGGCTGCTGTGCCATGGCCGCGCGGTCGACACCTCCGCGCTGGAGGCGGAGCTCGGCTGGAAGCCCAAGTTCACGACCGGGGCGGCGTTCGACGACTTCCTGCGCTCGCGCGGCCTCCATCCGTTCGGAGGTGTGCGCAGTTGAGTGTTGCGCATGAGGGTGCCCGCGTGATCCCGATCAGCGCGGCGCCGTCGTTCGAGAAGCCCGATCGCGTGGCCAGCATGCTCGCCTTCCTGCGCCGGCGGGTCGAGGGCGACTACGAGGTCGACGAGTTCGGCTACGACGCCGAGCTGACCGACAAGGTGATCCTCGAGCTGATCAGGCCGCTCTACAACGAATGGTTCAGGGTCGAGACGGTCGAGCTGAAGAACGTGCCCGAGGAGAGCGGGGCGCTGGTCGTCGCCAACCACTCGGGCACGCTGCCGCTCGACGCGCTGATGCTGCAGGTGGCCATGCACGACGAGGCCGGCAGGCCGCTGCGGCTGCTCGGCGCGGACCTGGTCTACCAGCTTCCGGTGCTCAGCCACCTGGCCCGCAAGACCGGCCACACGCTGGCCTGCCCCGAGGACGCCGACCGGCTGATGCGCAAGGGCGAGCTGGTCGGGGTGTTCCCCGAGGGGTTCAAGGGCGTGGGCAAGCCGTTCTCCGAGCGCTACAAGCTGCAGCGGTTCGGTCGTGGCGGCTTCGTGGCCTCGGCGATCCGCGCCGGGGTGCCGATCGTGCCCACCGCGATCGTGGGGGCCGAGGAGATCTATCCCAAGATCGGCGATCTGAAGTCCCTGGCCAGGCTGCTCGGGCTGCCCTACCTGCCGATCACGCCGTTCTTCCCGCTGCTGGGGCCGCTCGGGCTGGTGCCGCTGCCGTCCAAGTGGATGATCGAGTTCGGTGAGCCGATCCGCACCGACGAGTACGAGCCGTCGGCGGCCGACGACCCCATGCTGGTGTTCAACCTCACCGACCACGTACGCGAGGTCATCCAGCAGATGCTGAACGAGCTGCGGCTGCGAAGAGGTCACGCTTTTCCGCCTCTGCTGTGAAACCGGCGAGGGCCTTTCGGTGTTCAAAGGGGACGATCCGCTCTACTGACCACCGAAAGGAACCCTCATGGATCTTCAGCTTTCCGGCCGTGTCGCCGTCGTCACCGGCGCGTCCAAGGGCATCGGCCTGGCCATCACGCGCACCCTGGCCGAAGAGGGCGCGCACGTCGTGGCCGTCTCGCGGACCCGTTCGGACGAATGGCCCGACAAGGTCGTGCACGTGGCCGCCGACCTGATGGACCCCGAGGCGCCCGCACGGGTCGTGGCGCGGGCCGTGGAGGAGTTCGGCGGGGTCGACATCCTGGTCAACAACGCCGGCGGCCCGCCGCCCGGGGTGACGCTGCCGCGGATGGGGTTCATGACCCCCGACGACGACGACTGGCGCGCGATGTTCGAGTTCAACCTGTTCTCGGCCGTACGCATGATCCGCGCCGCCGTGCCTGTCATGGTCGAGCGGGGCGGCGGCTCGATCGTCAACGTCTCCTCCACCCTGAGCAAGCAGCCCGGCGCCACGAACGTCGACTACGGAGCCGCGAAGGCGGCACTGAGCCACGTCGGCAAGGCCGTCTCCGAGGAGTACGGCCCCCAGGGCGTCAGGGTCAACACGGTCACGCCCGGCGCGGTGCTCACCGACTGGTGGACCAAGGAGGGTGGCGCGGCCGAAGTCTTCGCGGGCCTGGCCGGCTCCGACAAGGAGAGCGTGATCTCCGAGGTCGCCCCTGCCATGATGAAGCTCGCCACCGGGCGGCTCATCTACCCGCAGGAGATCGCCGACGCGGTCGCGCTGCTCGTGTCGCCCCGCTCGGGCAGCACGACCGGCGCCGAGTTCGTGATCGACGGAGGTCAGCTCAAGGAGCTCTGACGTCTCCCGCGTGAACCCTCCCGGCGGGTTGTGGCGAGACATCCGTGACCGATCCCCCACAGAAGGGCGGAGATGATCACGCAACCCGCCACCAGGGGTGCGGACTCGGAGCTCGTGAGCGCCTCGTGGACAGAACCCGAGGCGTTCGCCGAGCTCTTCGACCGCTACTCCGCCATGCTCTACAGGTACGTCTCCAAACGCCTCGGCCCCGAGCCCGCCGAGGACCTCGTCGGAGAGACGTTCCTGATCGCCTTCTCGCGCAGGAAGAGCTACGACCTGGCCTACCCGGACGCCCGGCCGTGGCTCTTCGGCATTCTCACCAAGCTCATCTCCCGGCACCACCGCAAGGAGGCCGCGCGCTACCGCGCCTTCCTGCGTGCCCCTGTGGACTCCGACGTCGAGTCGCCCGCCGACCGGGTGGCGGCCGGGGTCACCGCGCAGGCCGTCCGCGCAGAGCTGGCCGGGGCCCTCGCGGCGCTGCCCGCCAAGGACCGCGACGTGCTGCTGCTGATCGCCTGGGGCGATCTCACGTACGAGGAGGTCGGGCGGGCGCTCGGCATCCCCGTCGGTACCGTGCGCTCCCGCCTCAACAGGGGCAGGCGGAAGGTGCGGGCCGCGCTCGGCGACACCAATCCCATGGAGGAGGAGTGACGATGGACGACCTGAAGCTGCTCCGGGACCTCGGAGGGGAGCTGGGGCACGAGCCGCCCGCGACGCTCGTCCGCCAGCGCGAGCGCCTGCTGCACGCCCGTCCACGGCGCCGCTGGGCGGGCTGGTGGGCGGCCGGGCTCGTGGCCGTCGCCACGGCCACCGCCGTCGCCGTGCCCACCGTCCTGATCGCCGACCGCCACACGGCCGCGCCGCCCGCCGGGTCGCAGGCCGTGGACATGAGCGGCGCGCGGAACATCCTGGTGATCGGCTCCGACACCAGGGAAGGCGAGGGGAACGCCAAGTACGGGCCCATGCTGGCCAGGCAGGGACTGGGGAAGCGCTCCGACACCATCATGATCGTCCACGTCCCCGCCGACCGCGGGCAGGCCACGGCGGTCAGCGTCCCGCGCGACTCCATGGTCACGATCCCGCGCTGCGGCTCGTCGCCCGCCAGGACCGACATGGTCAACTCGGCGTACGACACCGGCGGGGCCGACTGTCTCAAGCGGACCCTGGAGTCCCTGACCGGGCTGCGGATCCAGCACTCGGTGGAGGTGGACTTCACCGGCTTCAAGGGCATGGTGGACGCGCTCGGGGGCGTGCAGGTCACGCTGCCCACGGCCGTGGATGACAAGAAGTCCAAGCTCAAGCTGCCCGCGGGGAAGAGCATGCTGAACGGGGAGGCCGCGCTCGGGTATGTGCGGCTGCGGTACTACAACGACGGATCCGACATCCAGCGGATCAAGCGGCAGCAGGGGCTTGTGATGGCGATGTTCAAGAAGGCCCGGTCGGGGTTGAAGTCGCCTGACCAGCTCAAGTCCTTCCTGGGGGCGGTGCGCAAGTCGGTCAAGACCGACTTGAGCGTGGAGTCCATGTACGAGCTGGCCACCGAGCTGTCCCGGACCAAGCTGTCCTTGGTGACGGTGCCGTGGGAGCCGCACCCGGAGGACAAGAACCGGGTGCAGTGGAAGCAACCGGAGGCCGAGCAGCTGTTCAAGCAACTTCGCTGATGGGTCACGACTGGCCGCGATAGTGGCGGCGCAGGGCGATGCCGGCCGCGACGCCCCCCGCGACCGCGCCCACGCCGGCGGCGATGGGCAGGGCCGTGAGGGTGGCCTTGCGGCCGGTGCGGAAGTCCTTGATCGGCCAGTCGTGCTTCCTGGCGTGCTCCCGCAGCTCGCTGTCGGGATTGATGGCCACGGCCTGGCCCACCAGCGAGAGCATGGGCAGGTCGTTGGCCGAGTCGCTGTAGGCCGTGCAGCGGGTCAGGTCGAGGCCCTCGCGGCGGGCCAGCGCGCGCACCGCCTCGGCCTTGGCCGGCCCGTGCAGCAGGTCGCCCACCAGGCGCCCCGTGTAGACCCCGTCGCTGGTCTCCGCGACCGTCCCGAGCGCGCCCGTCAGGCCGAGCCGTTGCGCGATGACCCGGGCCAGCTCCACGGGCGTGGCGGTGACGAGCCAGACGCGCTGGCCGGTGTCCAGGTGGCTCTGGGCGAGCGCCCTGGTGCCGCCCCAGATGCGGTCGGCCATGACCTCGTCGTAGATCTCCTCGCCGAGGCGTACGACGTCGTCGACCTTGGCCCCCGCGACGAACGCCAGCGCCGTCTCCCTGGCCACCGCGATGTGCTCGGGGTTCTCGTTGCCGCGCAGCCGGAACACGGCCTGCCCGACGGCGAACTTCAGCAGGTCGGACGTCGTGAACATGCCACGGGTGGCCAGCCCGCGGGCGAAGTGGTAGATCGAGGCCCCGCGCATCATCGTGTTGTCGACGTCGAAGAAGGCCGCCGCCTGGAGGTCGCGCTCGACCGGGGCGACCGTGACCGCCGCCCGAGCCGCGGCCTCGCCGGCGGCCTCTGGCTCCACCTGGTGTCGTCGAAATAGCCGCCTCATGGGCCTAAAGCTTACTTACCTAGTGAGGCGCGGCCAGACCGTCGATGTAGTCAAGGTATCCCTCTGCTTGGGCCAGCTGAGAGTCGTCGAGCTGCTTGAGTATGGGCCCGACCACCTTCTTCTGGTCCCGCGCGAACTTCTTGATCTTGCCCGAGCGTGGCTCCGCCCGCTCGAGGCGGCTGATGCCCGAGCGCGTGGACGCCTCCATGTCCTTCAGCGTCTTGCTGACCAGCGGGCCGTCCTCGGACGAGCCGAGCAGGGTGGCGACCTCCCTGGCCCGGGTCTTGGCTGAGTCGAGCTCGCGCTCGCCGCGTTCGGCGTCGTCGCTGCTGAGGCGTACGAGCGTGGTCTCCGCGGCGCGCTTGAGCGGGTAGAGGGAGTCTCCCGGCACCGACTGGTACGTGGCGAACGAGGAGACCATCATGGCCGCCGCCAGCCCCACCGTGGCCAGCTGCGGCAGCAGCGGCCGGCGGCGGGCCGCACGGCGACGCGGGCGCTCGGCCGCCTCCGGCTCCTCCGACGGGAGCTCGCCGGTGAGGAGCTGCTCCCGCAGGCGCTCGCGGAAGGCGGGCTCGGGGGCGCCGCCGAGAGGCAGGCCGCGCAGCTCCGTGAGGTGCTCGAGCACGCGCTCCCGCCGAATGCGCGCCCTACCCATGACAGCTCCCTGACGGATCCGGTAGTGACATCTGCCTAACGAGGTGCGAATGGAGGAGGTTACGCCAGGTCGTGCTTGAGTGCCCTGGCCAGTGCCCGGATGGCGCGGAACTGCAGCGCTTTGATCGCTCCACTCTTCTTCCCCATGATCAGCGCGGTTTCCGCGAGCGAGAGGCCGTGCAGGAAGCGCAGGACCACGCATTCCTGCTGTTCGGGATTGAGATCTCGTACGGCACGCAGCACTCGGTCGTTGATGATGGCGTTGACCACGGCGTTCTCCGGAATGTGCGAGCCGTCGAGCGGGACGTCGATGATCTCGCCTGTCGGGATCTCCAGCCGGTAGCGCCCCGACTTGAAGTGGTCGGTGACCAGATTTCTCGCGATGGTCACGAGCCAGGCGCCGAAATCGCGCCCCTGCCACGTGAAGTCGCCGATCCTGCGCAGCGCGCGCAGAAAGGTCTCACTGGTGAGGTCCTCGGCTAATTGGTGCGACCCCACCCGGAAGTAGATGTAGCGATAGACGAGGTCCACGTACCGGTCGTAGAGCGTGCCAAAGGAATCCGTGCATCCGCTCTTGGCATCCAGCACCAGCGTACGGATGTCGTCGGGCACTTCTTCGCGCACGGCGGGCTCGCCCGTCCGGGCAGGCGCAGCGACCGCTGGCGCAAGCAGCCCGGCGAACGGTGACGAGTCAGGCATCCGGTATCCCTACGGGTAAGGGGTGCGGCGTGCTCGAACACTCTAGAAATCAACCGGAAATTCCACAATCCACAGCTTGCTGGCATGACTAGGCGTAATCGCCGGATACGGTGTCATCCGGCCCCTTCCCTCTTCGGCTACCGGCTTGGAGGCATAGTCCGGCAGCATTGGAGTCACCATGGAGATCCTCGTTGCTGTCATAGCTTTCGCCGGTGCGCTCATGGCCGCCGTCGCCGCCGGCGCCCTGATCCAACGGCTTCGCGACGAGTCCGAGGGGTGGTTGATCGCCTGGACCGTTGCAGTCGCGTCGCTGTGTGTCTCACTGGGCGTGATCGGCGTCGGCTACATCTTCGGGTTCGGAGAGGTGACGTTCCGCCTCTACCAGGTGACCGGGTCGATGCTGGTGCCGCTCTGGCTGGCGGTCGGGCTGATCCAGCTGCTGGTGGAGCAGGTGCCGCCGAGGTTCCTGTCGTGGCTGTTCGGCATCGCGCTGACCGTCGTCTCCGGCACGATCATGATCTTCGACCCGCTCAAGGCCGAGGTGGCGGGCAAGGTGCTGCCCGCGGGCTCGAACTTCTGGGGGATCTTCCCTGGCTACCTGCTGATCGGCGTGCACGCCATCGCCGCACTGATCATGCTGGCCATGCTCGTGGTGGCCGGGCTCAAGTGGCGCCAGGGCGACGAGTACGACACCGACAACATGCACGCGGTCGCGGTCATCGTCCCCTCGGGGCTGGCGCTCGTGGGCGCGATGAGGTTCACGGTGGCCCCGCTGTTCACCACCGTGCTGCTCGTCGTCGCCGGGGCGGCTGTCTGGTACACCGTGCTGCGGCCCCTGGCGCCGTACGAGGACGACGACGAGGACGACTTCGACTCCGACCGCGACCCGAGGTCCGCACGCCGGGACGATCGCTCTCAGCGCCGCGAGGAGCGTGCGCAGCCCCGCCAGGAGCGGCCCGCGCAGCCCCAGGCAAGCCACATGGGCATGTCCGAGCCCGTGCCGGGCGGTCCCGGGGGCCCTGGCGGTTCCGGCGGTCCCGGGCTGCCTCCCTCGCCGCCGCGCAGGGCGACGGGGCTGGGCGACCTGGTGGCCGAATATCGCGCGGGCGACCAGGAGGTCGACTACGCCGCGCGCATGACGCCGCCGCCCGACGCGGGACCCGCGACCGGCTACATCATGAACGGCGGCGCGCCCGCCGGACAGGCGCCGGCCCCCCAGCGCCCCGACTACGCCATGCCGGCGACGGGGGCGGTCTATCCGGGCGCCGAGATGTTCTCGCCCGCGCAGCAGCAGCAGCCGGGCTCCGGCAAGCCCTCGCCGAACATCTACGGCCTGCTCACCGTCTTCACGATCATGGACGGCGCAGGGGACGCGTTCGACCGGCTGGCCGAGGCGACCGTCGAGGCCGTGCGGCGCGGCGAGCCCGACACCCTCGTGTACGCCTGCCACGCCGTCAAGTCGGCCCCCCTGCAGCGCATCGTCTACGAGCTCTACCGCGACGAGGTCGCCTACCGCGACCACCAGCGCCAGCCGCACGTCGAGAGGTTCGTCAACGAGCGGCAGTCGATGGTGCTGGCCACCAACGTCATCGAGCTGAACGTCAACGCCGCCAAGGTGGTGCCGCTGCCCACGGCTATGTACTGAGGGCCTCCCTCAGCCGGGCCTCGTCCACCCGCCAGAAGTCGTGCTGCACGCCGTCGATCAGCGTGACCGGGATCATCTCCCAGTACTTCTCCTGGAGCTCCTCGGAGGACTCGATGCTGATCTCCTCCCAGGGCACGCCGAGCTCGCCCGCCACCCTGGCGATGACCTCACGCGCGTCCTCACACAGGTGACAGCCGGGCTTGCCGAGCAAGGTGATGCGATGCATACCGCACAAGCTACCCCTGCATGGGCGCACGGGACCCCTACGACTTTGTGCATCGGTTCACAAAGGGATTAACCTGAAAGACGGTTCGATTCCGTTCACGCGGCCCCCACGCCGCCCGTCCCCTGGAGCTCCGGCCCGTGAAGAGCCCGTCCCAATCCCGTGACCGCGGTATCCCCGAGGCGACGGTCGCCAGGCTTCCGTTGTACCTCCGGGCGCTGCACGGGATGGCCGAGCGGGGCATCGCGACCGTCAGCTCCGAGGACCTCGCCCTGGCGGCGGGGGTCAATTCCGCCAAATTGCGCAAAGACCTCTCACACCTGGGCTCATACGGCACCCGGGGCGTAGGCTATGACGTCGAGTACCTCGTGTACCAGATCTCCCGTGAGCTGGGCCTGACACAAGACTGGGCGGTGGCGATCGTCGGAGTCGGTAACCTCGGCCGAGCGCTGGCCAACTACGGCGGTTTCGTCTCCCGAGGCTTCCGGGTGGCAGCGCTTGTGGACGCCGACCCCGAAGTCGTGGGCGACACCATCGCGGGGTTGAATGTTGAACACATCGACGAACTTGAGGCCGTCATCAAGCGGCGCGGAGTCTCGATCGTGGTTCTGGCGACACCGGCGGCAGCGGCGCAGGAAGTATGCGATCGCGTGATCTCCGTGGGCGTGACCAGCATCCTGAACTTCGCCCCGGTTGTACTTTCTGTGCCGGAAAGCGTCGATGTCCGTAAAGTCGATCTATCTATAGAACTGCAGATTCTCGCGTTCCACGAGCAACGCAAGGCTGGGGGGCCACTCATGGCGATGGACAGTCAATGAGTGTTCTGGCTGTCGGACTCAGCCACCGGACCGCTCCGGTGGCCCTGCTGGAGCGCGTCTCGGTGTCGGGCGACGCGCTCGTCAAGCTGCTGCACGACGTGCAGCAGGATCCCTCTGTCGCGGAGGCCATGGTGGTCTCGACCTGCAACAGGGTCGAGGTCTACGTCACGGTCGACCGCTTCCACGCCGCGGTCACCGCCGTCAGCGGCCTGCTGGGCGTCCACTCGGGCGTCCCGGTCGAGGAGCTGACGCGGCACCTCTACGTGCACTACGAGGAGCGGGCCGTCGAGCACCTGTTCTCCATGGTGTGCGGGCTCGACGCCATGGTCGTGGGCGAGGGCCAGATCCTCGGCCAGGTCCGCCAGGCGCTCAAGCTGGCGCAGCGCCACGGCACCGTCGGCACCACCCTCAACGAGCTGGTCCAGCAGGCGCTGCGGATCGGCAAGCGGGCGCACCACGAGACCGGCATCGACAAGGCCGGCCCCTCCCTCGTCTCCGCCGGGCTGGCCCTGGCGGGCGACCTGACCGGCCGGCGGGCGCTGGTGGTCGGGGCGGGCTCCATGAGCTCGCTGGCCGCCGTCACGCTGGCACGCGCCGGGGTCACCGACATCGTGGTGGCCAACCGTACGTTCGAGCGCGGCGCCCGGCTCGCCGAGTCGGTCGGCGGCAGGGCCGTGCCCTTCTCCGCGATGGCCGACGAGCTCCCCGGCGCCGACATCGTCATCACCTGCACCGGCGCGGGCCGCCACATCGTCACCCCTGACATGCTGAACGGGCCGACGTTCCTCCTGGACCTGGCGCTGCCCCACGACATCGACCCGGCGGTGCGCGCCGTGCCGGGCGTCACGCTGGTGGACCTGGAGACGATCAAGGAGTCCGGCATCGGCTCCCGCGAGGGCGACTCGGTGGCCTCCGTACGCGGGCTCGTCGCCGAGGAGCTGCGCGCCTACCTCAACGCCGAGCGGGCCGCCAAGGTCACCCCGACCGTGGTGGCGCTGCGCAGCAAGGCGGCGAGCGTGGTCGAGTCCGAGCTCGGGCGCCTCCTCATGCGCGTGCCGAGCCTCGACGAGCGGGCCAAAGACGAGGTCGCCATGACCGTGCAGCGGATCGTCGACAAACTGCTCCACGAGCCCACCGTGCGTGTCAAGCAGCTGGCCGCCTCCCCAGGAGGCGATCATTATGCGGAAGCGCTGCGTGAGCTGTTCGATCTCGATCCCAAGATGCCCGAGGCCGTGAGGGAGGTGGAGCTGTGACGTCGGGAGCTCTGCGGCTGGGGACCCGCCGCAGCCTGATGGCGACCACGCAGTCGCAGATGGTGGCCGACGCCTACACCCGGCTCACCGGACGCGCGGTCGAGCTGGTCGGGGTCACGACGTTCGGCGACGTCACCAAGACCCACCTCGCGCAGCTCGGCGGCACGGGCGTGTTCGTCACCGCCCTGCGCGACAAGCTCGCCGAGGGCGAGGTCGACTTCGCCGTCCACTCGCTGAAGGACCTGCCGACCACGCAGGACCCCCGGTTCACGCTGGCCGCCATCCCCGCCCGTCACGACCACCGCGACGCGCTGGTCGGCCCGCACAAGTTCGCCGACCTGGCACCGGGCGCCAGGGTCGGCACCGGCTCGCCGCGCCGGATCGCCATGCTCAGCGCGCTCCGCCCCGACCTGGAGTACGTCCCGATCAGGGGCAACGCCGACACCCGTATCGGCAAGGTAACCTCAGGTGAGCTCGACGCGGTCGTGCTGGCCTCGGCCGGCCTGACCAGGATCGGCCGCGAGGCCGACATCGCACAGATCTTCGAGGTGGAGGAGCTGCTGCCTGCTCCCGGTCAGGGGGCACTGGCCGTGGAGTGCAGGTCCGACCGGACCGACCTCATCGAGTTCCTGAGTGTGCTCGACGACCCGCGGACGCGCTCCGCGGTGACCGCCGAGCGAGCCGTGCTGTCGGCTCTCGAGGCCGGTTGCTCCGCTCCGGTGGGTGCTTTCGCGGTCGATGACGGGCACACTCTGAACCTGACCGCCGTGGTCGTCTCCATCGACGGCCGCGAGGCGGTCCGCAAGTCCGCCGCCGGCTCTCCTTCGGAGGCTGTGAACCTGGGCCGCCGCCTCGCGGCCGAGATGATCGCCGAAGGGGCCGACAGATTGATGGGGGAGCAATCCCATTGAGCTCCGATAGTCCAACCTCCGGTTTCGTCGCGTTCGTGGGCGCGGGACCCGGCGATCCCAACCTGCTCACCCTTCGTGCCGCCGAGCTGCTCTCCAAGGCCGACGCCGTGGTGCTCGGCGACGAAACGCACCGCCCACTGCTGCGCCACTGCCGTGCAGGCGTCGAGGTCATCGAGGACGACGACTTCAAGGACGACCTGGTGAAACGCGCCAAGCGGGGGCAACTCGTGGTGCGCCTGTGCGAGGGCGACCCCATGCTGTTCTCCTCGATCACCGAGGAGGTCGCGGCCTGCGCCGCGGCGGAGGTGGACTTCGAGATCGTGCCCGGCGTGCCGCCCGCGACCGCCGTGCTCACGTACGCGGGCATCCCTCCGGCGACCTCCGTGCCCGAGTTCCGCGTCGTGGACGCCGCGCAGGAGCAGGACTGGTCCGTCCACGCCGCCTGCCGCGGCACGCTGGTGATCTACAACGGCCTGTCCGACGCGGTGGCCATCGGCAAGGCCCTCATCGCGGGCGGCAAGCCCGACACCACGCCCGTCGCGGTCAGCAGCGGCGGCACCACCACCGAGCAGTACACCGTGGTGTCCTCGCTCGGCAGGCTGCAGGCCGACCTCAAGCACGCCGGGTTCACCGAGCCGGCGCTCATCGTCGTCGGCGAGGCCGTGGGCCTGCGTGACAAGCTGTCGTGGTTCGAGACCAAGCCGCTGTTCGGGTGGCGGGTGCTGGTGCCCCGTACCAAGGAGCAGTCGCGCAGCCTGTCCGAGCAGCTCGTCGCGTACGGCGCCGTGCCGGAGGAGGTGCCGACCATCTCGGTCGAGCCGCCCCGCACGCCGCAGCAGATGGACCGCGCCATCAAGGGGCTCGTCACCGGCCGCTACGAGTGGGTGGCCTTCACCAGCGCCAACGCGGTCAAGGCCGTGCGCGAGAAGTTCGAGGAGTACGGGCTCGACGCGCGGGCCTTCGCCGGGCTCAAGGTGGCGGCCGTGGGTGACGCGACCGCGCAGGCCCTGGTCGAGTTCGGGGTCAAGCCCGACCTGCTGCCGTCGGGGGAGCAGTCCTCCGAGGGGCTGGTGGCCGAGTGGCCGCCGTACGACTCGATGCTCGACCCGATCAACCGCGTGCTGCTGCCGCGGGCCGACATCTCCACGGACACGCTGGTGGCCGGGCTCACCGAGCTGGGCTGGGAGTGCGACGACGTCACCGCGTACCGCACCGTGCGGGCCGCGCCGCCGCCCGCGCCCATCCGCGAGGCGATCAAGGGCGGCGGCTTCGACGCCGTGCTCTTCACGTCCTCGTCCACCGTCCGCAACCTGGTGGGCATCGCCGGCAAGCCGCACAACGTCACGGTGATCGCGGTCATCGGGCCGCAGACGGCCAAGACGGCCGAGGAGTTCGGGCTCCGCGTGGACGTGATGGCCGACAAGCCGTCGGCGTCCGCGCTGGCGGCCGCGGTGGCCGAGTACGGTGCCAAGCAGCGGCAGGCGGCCCTGGCCGCGGGCGACACCCCGCGCAAGCCCTCGCAGAACCGCAGAGGTGCCAGAAGGAGAGGCAAATGAGCGCCGAATACCCCATCGCGCGACCGCGGCGGCTGCGGCGCAGCCCCGTTCTGCGGCGGATGGTTGCAGGCACCAGGCTGCACGCCGCCGACCTGATCATGCCCATGTTCATCAAGGAAGGCATCACCGAGCCGCAGCCCGTGGCCTCGATGCCGGGCGTGGTCCAGCACACCCGCGACTCGCTGCGCAAGGCCGCCCGCGAGGCGGCCGAGGCGGGCGTGGGCGGCCTCATCCTGTTCGGCATCCCCGCGGTGAAGGACGCCAGGGGCTCGGCCGCCGACGATCCCGACGGGATCCTGCAGGTGGCGCTCCGTGACGTGAACGCCGAGGTCGGCGACGCGATCGTGGTCATGGCCGACACGTGCCTCGACGAGTTCACCGACCACGGGCACTGCGGGATCCTCACGCCGTCCGGCGATGTGGACAACGACGCCACGCTGGAGCGGTACGCCTCGATCGCGGTGGCCCAGGCGGCTGCCGGGTCGCAGATGGTGGCGCCGAGCGGGATGATGGACGGCCAGGTCGGGGCGATCCGGGCGGCTCTGGACGGGGCCGGCTATGGAAATGTCCCGATTCTGTCCTACTCGGTGAAGTACGCGTCCGCCTTCTTCGGGCCCTTCCGCGAAGCCGCCGAGTGCGCGCCGCAGTTCGGCGACCGCAGCACCCACCAGCAGGACCCGGCCGGGCCGCTGAACGAGGCGCTGCGCGAGGTCCGGCTCGACCTCGCCGAGGGCGCCGACGCCGTCATGGTCAAGCCCGCGCTGGCCTACCTCGACGTCATCACCCGCGTCCGTGACGAAGTGGACGTGCCGGTGGCGGCGTACCAGGTGAGCGGCGAGTACGCCATGATCGAGGCGGCCGCGGCCAACGGCTGGGTCGACCGGGATCGAATGATCATGGAATCGCTGGTCGCGATCAAGCGCGCCGGGGCCGATCTGATCCTCACGTACTGGGCAACGGAAGTGGCACGACGCATCTGAATGACGAGCTTCCGCTCGTGTGCCGCGATGAATGTCCTCGCTACGCTGCGGATTCATCGCGGCTAACCTCGGGGTTTCCCGTCGCCTCGTGAGGCGTGTGCGTTAGAGTGCGATAACAAGTGCTGGTGTGTCCCGCGTGGTGCGTACTGCTGCCCTGGAGCCGGGAACTCCTCAGGCGCTGGACTCGACGGGAGACACCATGGTGGGGGTACCACTGGCTCGGCGTACCAGAAAACGGGCGCGGCCGACACGCATCGGCGCGGTGCTCGAATACGCCGCCATGGGCTGGCCTGTCGTGCCGGGCGCCTACCCGCTGCGGCACGGGCCGCGCGCCTGCTCCTGTGACCGCCTCGGCTGTCCCGACCCTGGCGCCCATCCGCTCTCACCCGCCTGGCACATGCAGGCCACGACGGACACCGCCCAGCTGACGCGCTGGTGGCGGGCCGAGCCCGAGGCCAACGTGATTCTGCCCACCGGACGTGTGTTCGACGTCTTCGACGTACCGCTCGCCCTCGGCCTGTCGGCCCTCACCCGGATCGACAACGCCGGAGCGGACCCCGGCCCGGTCGCCGCCAACGGCGACCGGGTCTTGTTTTACGTGGCCACGCGCGGCAATCCCGAGGACGAGGACGAGTGGTGGTCGTGCCACCTCGACTGCGACCCGGGAACGATCGAGGACACGCCAGGGCTGCGGTGGCACTGCCGCGACAGCTACGTCCTGGCACCGCCCTCGAACCTGCCCACCGGGCAGCCCGTCTCCTGGCTCCGGCCCCCGAACGGCCGGCCTCTGCCCGATCCGCTGCGCATCCTGGAGTGGCTGGCCGACTGAGGTCAGAGCCGGCGGATGTCGCGCTGGTCCACCTCTGTCATGATCTTCGCTACTGTGGCGAAGTCGTCATCAACGTGCAGCACCGTGAGTCCGTGATGGACAGCCGTGGCGCACAGCAGCAGATCGACCACTCCGGCAGAACGGTGCTGTCCCCTCTGCGTCAGCTTGTACTGTGCATTCTCCACCCATCGCCAGGCGGATTTGGGGACGGGTGAGAGTTCGCAAAGAGTGTTGAGTTCGTCCTCTAGTTCGTCCCTGTGAGCAGGACCCGTGGCCGAATAGAGGAACTCCGTCCTTGTCGGCTCGCAAATCCGCAGTGGTTGCGCGGTGATCCGCTCACTCCACGTCTCGAGCACATCGGTATTCCGCAGGAGGTGCCACAGTGCGGAGGCGTCGATGAGGTAGGTCATCAGGAGATGGCCTGTTTCCAAGCGGCTCTCGCTGCCTGGCGTGCGGCAGAGGCTTCGTCGAACTCGCCCCGCCGGGCCCGGGCGGCCAGCTTCTCCAGCGCCTCGATCCGCTTGACTCGCGCAACGTACTCCCGAAGGGCGAGGTTGACTGTCTCCTTCTTCGTTGTCGTCCCCATCATGCGCATGGCCTCTTTCAGGGCGTCGTCGTCAATGTCGATCTGAGTGACTGCCACTTTTCCTCCTGATGTTGGTAATCACTAAAGGTTGCATACATCACCACTATAGCTCTCGATGTGCCCGCTCTGAGGGCCGATGGTTGATCCGGCTAACCTGGGTCGGGTGAGCCGTACACAGAACTCCGAGGACCTGTTCGCCCGCGCCCGCCAGATCGTGCCCGGAGGCGTCAACTCTCCGGTGCGCGCGTTCGGCGCGGTCGGCGGGACGCCGCGCTTCATGGTCTCCGGCCAGGGGCCCTACATCACCGACGCGGACGGCAACCGGTACGTCGACCTGGTGTGCTCATGGGGGCCCATGATCCTCGGGCACCGTCACCCCGCGGTCGTCGAGGCCGTGTCGGGGGCGCTCGCCGACGGGTTCTCCTACGGCACCGCCACGCCGGGCGAGGTGGAGCTGGCCGAGGAGATCGTCGCCAGGGTGGCGCCGGTCGAGAAGGTGCGGCTGGTCAGCTCGGGCACCGAGGCGACGATGAGCGCCGTGCGCCTGGCCAGGGGGTTCACCGGGCGGTCCAAGGTGATCAAGTTCGCGGGGTGCTACCACGGGCACGTGGACGCGCTGCTGGCCTCGGCCGGGTCCGGGGTGGCGACGTTCGGGCTGCCCGACACGCCGGGGGTGACGGGGGCGTCGGCGGCGGACACGATCGTGCTGCCGTACAACTCCATCGAGGCCGTCGAGGCGGCCTTCGCGGAGGCCGAGGTCGCGTGCGTGATCACCGAGGCCTGCCCCGCGAACATGGGGATCGTCCCGCCGCGGGACGGGTTCAACGCGCGGCTGCGCGAGCTGTGCACGGCCAACGGCGCGCTGCTCATCGTCGACGAGGTGCTGACGGGCTTCCGCGTCTCGTCCGCGGGCTGGTACGGCCTGGACCCGGTGGAGGCCGACCTGATGACGTTCGGGAAGGTCATGGGCGGCGGCCTGCCTGCCGCGGCCTTCGGCGGACGGGCCGACGTCATGGCGCAGCTCGCGCCCGAAGGGCCGGTCTACCAGGCGGGGACGCTCTCCGGTAACCCGCTGGCCTGCGCCGCCGGGCTGGCCACGCTGCGTGCTCTTGACGCGGAGGCCTATGAGCGCGTGGACGCCGCCGCACTCGCGGTCGGCGACGCCGCCTCCGAGGCGCTCTCGGCGGCGGGGGTGCCGCACCGGCTGCAGCGGGCGGGCAACCT